>OY970212.1:0-1318721 GCA_963713925.1 uncultured bacterium | reverse complement strand
GCGCCTGCCCGCCGTAGCTTGCCAAATATCGCAAGGTGGATAAGCGAAGACTGGCGTCCCCTAGTTGATACATTCAGGAACTACGAAATTGAGTTTACCATAAGCCTGCAACATATCAAAACGGTATGTTCGTCCTTGGGCATCCAACCCGCAATGGTTGGATGACACAAGGTAAACCGGTATAATTGACACGACAACAGCTGATGATATTTGAAAAGGTAGTGAACGTGTCAAAAACCAAGAGTTCCCATGAGCTTGAATCTATTGCTGATAAATTGAGACTTCTTTTTACAAGAGCATATCAAGCGGAAACGGCATACGTTTTGACGCTTGTTATATATGAAATCATTGGACTTTACGATTTGCCTTTCATGGCGCCGCTGCAAGCCGCTGTAATAGCCTTATATTCGGATGATGCGAAAATTTGCAATCAACTCGAGGTTCAAACACGGCAAGAAATTCGTGAGGTGTATGAAAAAATAGAGGTATATGCGGCTGAATACGATATACAAGCACGTGATTTTCGTGAACAATTGGCATGCTTTAAAGCGGCCGAAAATCTTCCGCCGGAATTGGGTTTAAACTCCACCCCAAGCCAATACAAAAATATAAGATTCGCGTTGTTTTTTCTTCCGAAGGATTCTCCGAATTACCATGAATTTGTTGGGCAATTCGCAAAACTTCTCGATAAGAACGAAATCAGTCAGTTTACCTTCGTTCCAACCCTCGATTTATGGGAAAAAGAAAAGCAACGATTTGAAAAAATGAGATCTACGACTGTTTGGCATAGCTGGGATTCAATTGCCAACGCATATCTCATGCATGATCCTGAAAAAGCAGCCGAATCCATTTCCGTTCCTGAGACCAAACACCACCTGCATCGCCTTGAAGATTACACGATGGCATGGTTCGAAAAGCAGAAGCCGTCACGAGCAGGCACGCCAAAAAAACAAGGCTGCCCCACATATAAAGCGGCCGAAAGTATTCTTAAGATCAATGGTGTATCGATTGATTTTGAGCCAAAAAGTATACGTGCTTCTTTGTTAAAATGCTTCTTCAAAAACGGCAAAGCGCAAGATAAAAAATTTTCTTTGGAAGAGATTTACGCAAAAGCAAATCGGAAAAAAATCGGTCATTTTACTCTCGAAAGAGCTGATAAGGACGCCATATATGGAGCCCGTAACGGTGTCAATTCCGTAGTATTGGAAAAAGTGGGAGTAAATGATTTTTTAGTTCTTGAGAAATCGAAAATCAGCATTAATCCACAATACCTGAAATAAATTTACGAGCCTCGATCGGGACTCGCTCGACCCCGTAACTCTTACGTCACACTTTACTTATGGTTAAAAAAAGTAAAGTCAGTTCAAAACTCATTAACGATCAATCTCCTGAGAAGCACACAGGGCCTTTATCGCCCGTAGAACTTGCTCGGGCAGTCAATTTTATCGAGTTGCTCGCAAAAATTGATCGGAGGCTTAACGTAACGAAACGGTGGTCAAATGAATCGCATAAGCGAGATACAAATAATACCGATTAAGCCACAAGGAGGGCTGGTCGGATTCGCAAGCATTGTATTTGAGAATTCTTTTTTCTTGGGATCAATAGGCATATACACCCGACAGCAAGGTGGCTATCGCCTGACCTATCCGACTAAAAAATTTTCTACGGGTAGTTTCAACATTTTCCATCCCATCAACAACACAATAGCCAGTCAAATTGAACAAGCAGTGATAGCAAAATTTGAAGAAGTAATGAGTTCTCATGATAGACACCGTAGTGCTGATATTGAGTCAGAATGAACAAATGTTTCACATACGTGATCCCGATAAGTTTGAGCCATCCGCTGCCTTTATATTGAATGATGCCGCACCATTGGGCAGATATGGTTATATTTCTGCAAAGCAGAATCCGACCAAAAAAGATCAACTTGAGGGAAACTACAAACCTCGACTCACTTTGACCAAGCGAATAAACCGTACCGGAGAATTTGATGTGAGTCTTAAAGTTGAGTTGTCATTGCCAAAGCTCTATTTCGGAAATAATTTTGAAGAACTTACAAAAGAAGACCTTATACCCATTATGAAAAAGCTCGAACAAAAACTTGAGGAAATGGGAATAATTACGACTGCTTATACCCTTGCTGCTCAAGCACTTTTATCGGCCGTACATTTCAGCAAAAATATTACGCTAATCGATGGCTCAACGCCGTATCATTACATCAACAAAATCAGGGAAGCAAACGTAACGCGTTCGCTTGACGTAAACCAAACAGATTTTCGTAATGAAGGCCATTCATTTAAATGGCATTGTAATTCATACGAAGTAACGTTTTACGATAAAATAAAAGATCTTGAAATGGCAAAAAGAAGCGACAAGCGAGCCATAGAAGATGACAATAGCATGCAGCAAAATATTGCTGCCATTCTCAGAGAACAAGGCAAGTTTGAGGTGCTCAGGATGGAAGTGAGGATTAACAACCGGCAAAAGTTAAAGCCATTATTGGCGCAGTTCGGCATGGTCGAAGAGGTCACGCTCAAGGCTATTTTTGATGGGAATATTTCGCAAAGCATTCTGTTGGATTATTTTGATAAAATTGAGCAAGGCAGACCTGCACTTTTGGATCATAAAACATCTGATTTATTGGCTTCGCTCGTTGTGCATAATCCCGGCATGAGCATCTTGAAACTATTCGCGATATATGGATTAAAAAAAGCCGCTGAGGATAATGGCTTAAGAGAATTACGAACTATCTTTACGGGAAACACACGCTCGAATAGTTCAAAAAATAGATCGTGGCAACGGCTTTTGTCCGATGCTAAGAACATATCATTGCCATTGATGGAAAGCCCATTCGTGGAGATACGCAAGCAGCTCAAGGAATTTAAACCCTTGCGATTGAAAAATTTTAAAAAACATCAGCTGCGATGCAATTAATCAAGTGAAGCAGGCATTTATTTCGCCGATTCGTATCTTTGAACGTGTTTTGTGGCGGCGGCAAGATAGCCGCAATAGTTACAGTTTTCAGTCGGCGCCGGCAGCTCATCATTAATGAGAAGCTCATAAATTTTTGCAATGGTATCTTCAATCCAAGAATCATTTCCCGTGTAGGGCAAGAGCGAAATTTTGAATCGCAACGATCCCGTGAAATCATTACCGCTCGCATCGCCGTTACAATACACAAAATAGCCCGTATCGGAAACTTTGAACCCATTTTTGCGAAACAGCCATTGGTAGATTTCCATCTGTCGTTTGTAGGAATCACGATCGTCCAAGGTTACTTCTTTTTTTGAGCTGGTCGCTTTGTAATCGACGATTATTAATTCGCCCTGCGGGTTAATCCAAACATCATCAATGGCTCCATGCACGATGAAATTTGTCGACTCGTGATGATATTTGATCCCCCGTTGGTTTATACGCCAGTTATCAAGTTCCGGATGAGCAAATGGAATTGCATCGACCCCATTTTGAATCAAATAAGGATGAGGCTTTTGAATTAATCGATATTGATCAAATTCGGCTTTCAGTAATGCATCCACTGCATTGTTCAAGGTATAGGCAAACATAGGAGGCTGGTCGGTGCCGCACTTGCGATCAAGAAAGAAGCAGCGTTTGCAGCGCATGAACGTTTCTATTCTTGAGCGACTCAATTTATACGGTTTTTCGCTCGAAGCTGAGAATATGTTTTGGGTTCTCTGTGGATTATATTGTGATTCCATGAAAAGCCTCCATTTGTTTTTCTTATTCATTCCAAAGCTTGGCAATTACTTCTTTGCTTTTTTGTTCATAAATCGATATTAATTTTTTTGTAGATTCGACCAATATGCGCTCTGATTCGATTTTTTCAATTATTTGTTTTTGAAGTTCGAGAGGGGGGAGGGGGATTTCAAGTCTTGAAAGTAATTGTGCATTTATGTTCGATTGACTTACTCCGTCTGTTTTAACCTGTTGAAAATATTCTTTTGCAGACTCTGAATTGAGACAATAATTCAAATAATCGCCGAGAAGTTTGTCTTTGTAATACAATATCCTTATCAAATAACCTGCAAATACGGCAGGCTTCTTGCCTCGAAATATTGCTGTTTTTCCAACAAGAGCGGGACTATTGGTTCTGTTGAATAAAACATCACCATCACTCAGAAAATATTTTTCAAATTCCTCATCAGGTGTAGCGTATTTCAAATCAGTCCAATCAATCTCACCATTCTGAATGTTACCCATTCTCAGACAAGGTATTTCTCCTTCAAGTGATGATTTTTTTGAGCTTCCGTATTGAAAATTATCACACACACCCCCTAACTTTACCATCGGCCATGTCGGATCAATATCAATTTTCGGTTTCCAATTTTCAACAATTTTGCGAGCACTGGAAATAATTCCTGCATAGCCATGGAGTTCAGCGACTATTTGATTTTGAACTTCGAGAGGAGGGAGAGGGATTTGAATTAACTTGAGATCATCAAATCGTAATTGTTGACGAACAGTCCCTTGAGATAAGTGCAGAATATACTCTCTAATTTTTTCACTCTTTAATACGCTATACATATATTGGTTTGAGATCATATCATTGTTTTTGATTGAAAACACTGTGTACATAGGGCTTACGGCACCTATATTACTTGTATAATTCAAGGCTATAGATCCAACGTTAATACGAGATGGATTATATGCGAAATCACTAGGGCCAATAATCTTATAATTTGAAATATCAGCAGAAGCAACCTGTTTATCGAAATATTCGTTGGATACGATAAATCCTTGTTTGTTGGAAACTGACCAAACTTGAATATTAGCATCAGCAGGGTTACCAACTCGAGTAGACTTTTCAACTAGAAGTTTACCAAGTTCAATGGGATTAAACTTACTGTTATCGGTTTGTGCTATCCGATAACGATCGCCAATCAGATAATAATCTCCTGATTCGGCAATTTTTGATTTTTCAACATACAACGCAGCCTTGTCATCTACTTTTTCACCCATCTGCCATGCTTTCAAAATTTCTACTGCTTTGAGAAGATCATTTTTATCAATCGGTCTACGCTGAGCACCAAGATCAAACCCGTCGTTTTCTATTTTCATGAACAATAGTTCCGTGCTTTTTTTTGCACGTTCCGGATCAAACAACAAAATGCTTGTATTGACACCACTATATGGCTGAAATACGCCGGATGGCAAGCTTACGACGGCGTAAAGCCCAGTTTCAAGAAGATTTTTACGCAAGGTTTTGTACTCTGTTCCCGGTCGAAAGATAACGCCGTCAGGAACAATGATGCCGGCCCTGCCCCTTGGTCGAAGGTGATTCATTATGTAATCGACAAAAAGCACTTCCGAACGACTTGATGAAAGACCGAATTTATTATGTGGTTTGATGCCTCCTTTTGGCGACATGAAAGGAGGATTTGCAAGAATCACATCGAATGTATCATTCCATCGGTTGTCACTAGTCAGCGTGTCGTAGTTATAAATTCTGGGGTTTTTAAATTGGTGCAGATACATATTGACTTGCGCCATGCGCACCATGCTCGGGTCAATGTCATACCCTTCAAAATTGTTCATCAATTTTTTACGCTCGGCCGGAGTAAGTGCATTCTGTACAGTATGTTGATTGAGTATATGTCGATACGCACTAACTAAAAAGCCGCCGGTGCCACAAGCAGGATCGAGCACCTTATCATCTTTGGTCGGATTAACAACCGAAACAATGAAATCTATTATGTGTCGGGGTGTTCTAAACTGTCCTGCATCGCCCTGGCTGGACATGATCGAAAGTAAATATTCATATGCATTGCCCAATTCTTCAGGATGAGAATAATTGAAATGAGAAACCTCTTTAAGGAATAATCCGAGTGTTTCAGGCGATCGATAAGGCAAAAATGCTGCCTTGAAAATATCTCTAAATAACTCAGGTAATTGTTTTGCTTGAGAAAATTTGGTTAGTGCTTCCGAATAAAGATTCAGGCGTTCGTTATTGCCCAAAGCCGGATCCATAAGACGAGTCCACGAATATTGTGCAAGATCGTCGACAAAAAATGATGGTTCGCCACCCGCTTTGATCGCTTCTTCATCCATGTCGTCCATAAACTTATAAATCAACGCATTGGTGATTTGATCAATTTGCGATATGGGATTAGGAACTACTCCCACTAATACTTTGCGCGCATTATCAATATGTCGTTTTGTTTCAGTATTCATCATGCTACAAATCCATCAGATTTTGAGCATAATCACGAATATATTGCGGTATAATCGTTTTATGCTGTTTAAGTTTTTTGTACTCTTCAAAATCGAAGGACAGACAATTGAAAAATTCTGCCGGCTTATTGCGCTGGATGATGTCCCTCACTTCTTGATCGGTTGCATATGCTTTAAAGAAGTTTTTTGCTGCGTCATATTGATCTTGGTCTATTTTGTTTATGGAAACAAACTTGCTAAATTCTGCATCCAATAATTCGTCTTTGCTTTCGAATGTCTCTCTTCCTTCAAACGCCATTTCTAAAACTTCTTTGGTGTTAATACGGCGATCAACTTTAAAAAGGCTACGAATTTTATCTAAGTTAAGACAATACTTTGGCCGGTTAAAAATTTCTTTTTCGACAAAGTCTTTAGCTGCGTCAATATCGCCATCGACCCAAAGGGATTTTAAAGTTTCATTGCCTTTAATATCTGCTTCGATTGCTTTTTTGAAGCTTTCTCGATCGATGCGCATGCCTTCAGTGCCGATTTTCTTTTCAGAAAACGAACTGATAGCATCGGGCATTTTAATATCGATAGGAGTGTTGAATTTAGTTTTATCTTCACCATCGGTTACTATATTTTCTGCAAAATCATCATTCTCCAACTTTTTTCCAAAAGCAGGCAACTTGATTTGTTCATCATAGAGATGTTCATGTTCAAAATATTCACAAGAAGCAAAGAAGTCGAAGAGTTTGAATTGCTTTTTGGGGATGGTTACGGATTGTCTATCATTGTCGATAGATTCAAAAAGATTTTTTCTCGTTCCTCGACCCTTCATTTGAATAAAATCTGACGGGCTGAACACCGGTCTCATCAATGCTATATTCAGAAGATCTGTACAATCATAACCTGTTGTCATCATGCCAACAGTCACTACGACACGAGTTTTACTCGTTTTATACCCTTCGAGGTGATTGAAAGTTCCGTTCAATCTGTTGTTAGAAAAATCGATGGTATTTTGTTGAGCATTTTTGGTTAAAGATGTTACCTGTTGTGCGAAATCTGAATTGCGATAATATTCAGGCCATTTTGTTGATGCCAACTTGTTAAGGATATTGGTGACACGTGCTGCATGGTTTTGGCTGACACAAAATACGATTGATTTACCGAATAATGGGAGCCCATATGATTGCGCAATGGGATCAAAAAGACCGGCATTGAGAAATGCTTGGCACATTGCCCGATTGGTCTCTTCATTGAATAAGGTTCTTTCATAGTCACGAGCTTTAAAAACATCGCTGACGATTTCGCCGTTTTGCGCCGTTGCAGTGACCGCGTATCCTTTCTGAGATAGTAATTCTGCAGTGATCTCGGTCCTGGCATCGACTACAATCGGCTGGATCAGATAACCTTCTTGTGCGCCTGTAATAAGATCATAGCAGAATGTCGGCGTTCCTGATTCGCAACCGAATGTTTTGTAGGTATCTAAAAGCAATCTTCTTTCATAATCGCGTTGGCTATTTGAAGCTTGCGTATCAAACCCTTTGAGATAATTTCTCGGTGTAGCGGTCAATCCGAGTTTGTGGCCGAGAAAATATTCAAATACGGCTCTACTGTTTCCACCGATGCATCTATGGGCTTCATCAGATATTATTAATTGGAAATCGGTCGGAGAAAATTCTTTTCTATATCTATCGCCGGCGAGCAATGTTTGGATTGTGGTAACAACTATTTCGGCATTAGCCCAAGAATCACGATTTTCTTTGTATATTACTGATCTGTAATCGCGACCGAGATATTTTGTGAATGCTTTTTGTGCCTGATCTTCAAGTTCAATTCTGTCTACAAGAAACAGTATCCTACGAGCGTTGCCTGATTTTAGAAAGAGTTTGATTACAGCTGAAGATACCAGGGTTTTACCTGTACCGGTTGCCATTTCAAATAAAAATCTATTTTTTTCGAATTTGACTGCCTTCTGAAGAGCCTTGATAGCATTTACTTGGTAGGGATAAAGCCTTTTTAACTCATGCTTTTTTATAAATTCATCCCGAGTCAATGCATTATTATAAGCGGGATCACGTATAAATTCAGGCATTTGGGACTGCATAACATAGGTTTCATCAATACAGGATGAGACCAGCAGATTACTATTCGGGTTGAGTGTTTTATATTGAGAAATTGATGCCGGAGAAGGAAACCTTGAAATTAGTTCAGGATTACCTACCCTGAGATCCCAAAGATAGTGGAGATTTCCATTAGAAAGAATAATAAATGGTGCGCTCAGTTCTCGGGCATATTCGCGAGCTTGTTCTTTTGCGGATAATGGGTCAATACCTTCTCTTTTGGCCTCAAGCACAATAAGCGGACGTCGATCCTTATCGAGCAATAAATAGTCGACAAAACCACGTCCGGCATCTTTGTGAGAAAACCTAACGCGTGCTTCAAGCACAACATTTGCTTTGCCTGATGAGTCTTCCTGTAATTTCCAACCGGCATCGGCCAAGAGCAGATCTATCTTAATACGAGATTGTACTTCCTTACCGTCGCGAGCCGATGCTCCTGCAGTCCGATTTGGCATAATAACCACCATTTGATTTATAAGGTCCATTTACATATATTTTATACAATTTGACAAAATTAACAAATGGCGTGAGATAAACTATGTCAGATTGGGTTTTCTATTAGAAAAGATCGTTATTATCAAAAACGATCTTTTTATGTGTTTTTTACCTTTAGAACCTCTTTTATCCATGGTAAAATAAAGAAATACCAGAAGTTGTAACTCATTAAAGAGGTAAGTCCGTCACCTATGAAAGCAATCCTTATAGCCAGAGTGAGCACTGAAGAGCAAAAAGAAATGGGTAATTCTCTGCCCGCACAGGTTGCTCGCCTTGAAAAATACTGTCACAACAAAGGGTTTCAGATATCAAAGACATTCAGTTTTGATGAAAGTGCGTACAAGAATCAGCGGGAAGAGTTTGAACGTATTCTTGATTTTGTGCTTGCGCATGAAGAAAAGATTGTAGTTTGCTTTGATAAGGTCGATCGGCTGTCTCGTAATGTGTTTGATAGGCGCATATCCCTTTTATATGAAAAAGCTCTCAACGATGACATTGAATTGCATTTCGTTAATGATGGGCAAGTGCTCAATAGCCGAATATCGGCAGCACAAAAATTTCAGTTCAGCATCAGTCTTGGATTGGCAAAATATTTTTCAGACGCCATTAGCGATAACGTAAAACGAGCGATAGAACAAAAATTGCGTAGAGGCGAATGGCCTGCCAAAGCTCCATATGGTTATAAAAATGTCACGCAAGATGAAAAGAAAGAAATAGTCGTCGCTGAATATGAATCACGGATTGTGCAAAAGGCTTTCGAATTGTATGCAACGGGCGCATACTCTCTGAATCTGTTATGCCAAAAATTAAAGGATGATTACGGTCTCCAATGGACGGCAGCGTTTTTGGATAAAGTGTTCAACAATCATTTTTATTACGGCAATATGGAATGGAATGGCATATTGCATCCCCACAAGTATCTGCCATTGATCAGCAAAGATATGTTTGATCGCGTGCAGCAAACAAAAGCGCGATTTAACAAAAAGCAAAAATATAAATATGCGGGAAAGCCATACATTTATCGAGGCTTATTGCGTTGTGCGGAATGCGGACTTGCCATAACTCCTGAAAAGCATAAAGGGCATGTTTATTATCATTGCACGCAATATAATGGCAAGCATGGCGCAAAATGGTTGCGCGAAGAAACTATTACCGATCAATTGGGACAAGCTTTTAAGCGGCTGCAAATGCCTGATGATATCATGCGGCAGACAATTCAAACACTTAGCGAAGTTCATCGGTATAAGGTAGAATTCCATAACCAACAGTTTGACAAACTCACGAAAGAACAAAAAAACATCACTCTCATGATGGATAATCTTTATCTTGATAAGCTCAAAGGGAGTATTACTGACAGCGACTACGACAAATTTTACCAACGCTTGAGGGATGAGCTTAACGAGGTTAAAAGCCGCCTCGATAGACTTGATAAAGCACAGGACGATTACTACTCAACGGCAGCATATACGCTTGCTTTGTGTCAAAACGCCTACGAATTATTCATGGGTTCTGAAGTTGAGGAAAAACGACAATTGATAAACTTGGTACTATCGAACCTAAGGGTCGACGCTGGGAATATCGTCTACGAGGCACAAAAGCCATTTGATATGC
Source organism: uncultured bacterium (assembly GCA_963713925.1). Taxonomy (GTDB): domain Bacteria; phylum Babelota; class Babeliae; order Babelales; family Vermiphilaceae; genus MFD01112-c2. The sequence goes on along the minus strand of OY970212.1, from coordinate 1,308,321 downwards.
TATTAAAAAACGCTGATTGTATAGATTGGCGTCCCCAAGGAGAATCGAACTCCTATTACCGCCGTGAAAGGGCGATGTCCTAACCGTTAGACGATGGGGACGCATAATTTAAAAAGGCCTTAACTTTATCGGATTGCAAGCAGTTTTTGCTTGGGCAATGTAATGAAGACTGGCCTGCCATACGTAGCTCACAGAGGAGCGAAGTATGGTGAGCCGCGTTGGAATCGAACCAACGACCCACAGCTTAAAAGGCTGTTGCTCTACCGACTGAGCTAGCGGCTCACGCAATTTTTAGATTTCAAAAGAGAAAAAAGCGATTCATGCTTGAATCACTACAAAAATGTATAGATTCAGGTCCTTTTTGTCAAGGAAAAAGCGTGTTTTTTGAATAAATATGAAAAATGTGCGATTTATTTGGACTGCAAAAATCGCAGCCAAAGGAATCTAAAATAATAACAAGCCCATTATTGAAAAGTTTTAATATGCAAAAAAGACCGCTCTATTTTTTCATTCCCGGCTGAACAGCCAATGAAAATCCGACTGCATTTAAAAGAGCTATAATGCTGTTTAATTTAGGATTTCCTCTGGGAGATAATATGCGATACAGATTCTCTCTGCTCAAGTCAGTTTTTTTGCAAGCTCCGCCATATCAATATCTTGAGCGGCGCATACATCTTTGAGCGCCAATAAAAATACCCGCGGATCTTCATCCATGAGAGCTTCATTAAGATATGCGATAGCAAGCTCGGAATCTTGTAGATCTTCCATGAGCTTTTCTTCATATGTTCTAAATGTTCTTTTGTGCATAAGAAATGCTTCTTATATGATGGGCAAAAGCTTGTTTTATTTACTGAGCTTTTGATTGATTAGTTCGTTGAGACTTATGCCTTTTTTTTCGGCTTCAAGAGCGAGGTGTGCATGTAGATCTGCGCTCATTCTTAAGTTTAATTTGCCTGAGAACGTTTTCTCAGGTTTTTCTCCACGCTCCTTGCACCATTCAAGATAGTCGTCGATGGAATCTTTGAAGGCTTTTTCAATAGCCTTAACTGTCGTGCCTTGAAAGGTGATGACGTCTTTCAGGCCAATAACTTCACCGTGAAAAGTCTTTGCTTCATCATCATATGAAGCGTGTCCAATATATCCTTTATATTTCAGCATCGTTGATCCCCGCATTGATTAAAAACTTACGCACTGATACAAGCGCTCCTTTATCGGTCACCTTTTTTGGATGAGGTCGATGAAATACGGCCTTCACTCCATGTAATTCAACACGAACTCGTGAGCCGCTTCCCTCTGTTATCATACCGCCAAACCCTTCAAAGAGCGTTTCTATATCTCTCCAACTGACATCTGACGGTACAGGAACCTTGAATATTTGCTTGAGTGTTTTACGCTGTTTTGCATTCATATACTACCCGCAAGTTATTTTATTTAATAATAGTACCATAAAATAGTACCATAATCAATGATAAGTGACTATACAAGGTGAAAGCTTGAAGCCTGGCCTGTTAAAATATCGGGGCGTGAGTGAGCCTATTGTTTGTGAGTCATAGGATTGTCCTTCTAATTTTGCTTTTTCTTTTTTAGCTTTTTTGCCGGTGATGTTCAACCTTCTATCAATTTCTATCAAGATGGCAAACACAGCAACAACCCGTTTATGTTCTTCGTTCGAGAACACCATAGGAGGTGGTGGGGCATTAGAAAGTTTTTTCAACTTCATACATACCTTAAAGAATTGACGTACTACGTACATCAAGAATGATCAAAATAAAATATCGTGGATTGGTTAGGTAAGTTTACTGATTACGTAAACTGGTGCACAGACATGAACTTGTAAAAGCTCGTTGCGCATGTAGATGATATAAGACTGTCATTGCTTTCTCCTGGATGCAAAAGTATCAATTTTGCGTTGAGTATATGCAATTTATAGGGATTTGCAAGGAAAGTATTTTTTCAGTGATCAATATAAGCAAGATTATAAAAAGTAACCAGTATTCCGGTTCCCAGGTGGGAACGGTCGCCCCATTTTGACAGATAGAAAATATAATGATAGCCTATAAACATAGATAAAATGGAGGAAAATTATGAAAAAATCAATATTTTTTGCCTTACTTTTTATAGGGCTTGGTTTTCAGCAGATTCACTCTGCAGAAAACTCTGAAAAGCTTCCAGTCGCTGAGCAAAACAAATCCATTTTAGAAAAAATCAGATCTAATGATGTGGTAAAAACTTCCTTTAAAATTGCTCATGATTTGGCAATTTTATATGCGACTCATATGATTACTTGTACTGCTCATGAGTATGGCCATGCTTTACTTAATTATTACTTAAATAATGCTCAAGCTCATATTGTTATAAATGTAAATGATCAAACCAATGAAAATGAAATTTTAAATACAGTAAAAGAAAAATTAGTAAAAAATGGCGGAGTTGCGACCTTTCCTAGTTTACATGTAAATTTTAAACCATCATCTGGTAGTGTCACCATTCCTTCAGACTGGGATGTCTCATCAAATCGCGATGTAACTTCTGTTTTAGCTGGACCACTGTTTGGAATGGCCGCTGGCTTTTTAATTAAATATCTATCGCCAAAACCATATTATTTAAAAAACATAAATAATTCTTATATAATATGGAATGCATTAAACTTACTTCCTTGTAAGGGATTAGATGGTTATAGAATTTTCAATAGCCTTGGTGTCAATACTGCAAAATATATTTCAGAAAAGTCTTTAAGCAAAATTGCAGCAATATTGGAGCTGTGTAATATTGCAAACTTAATAGTCCGCCCTTTAATAAGTGTTGGAGTTAAAGCTTTTGTCAAAGCTATTGATGGTTGCATGTAAGCATTTTAATTAATAGAGGTTAATATATGAACCAACTCAAATTATCCATTTTATTATGCTTTGAGCTATTTTTACTGTCCGTTTATTTCTACGATTATCACCCAAATCGCAATCTCCCCACTGCTCATTTACCCATTTTTCTAGTTCTTCATGCATTTAGATAAGCTCCTAACATTCATCTTTTTTTGAATGTTAGGAGCTTATCTAAATTTTGGGTAATGACAAGCTTTGAAAAAAGTGGGGCTTTTTATAGTTTGTTTGCAAGTCTTATTTTTTCATATCTTCTGCCAATTCTTTCATGATTTGATCGATTTCGGCTTGAAATGATTCCAACCCTGCTTGATCTAACATATATGCTTTGGTTGAAAAGTTGTCTCGCATTTCTTCGTTGGTGTAATCGAGCAGCTTGGATTGATCAGCAATGACACGAAATTGAAGCGTATTGATTTTTTCCGGATGCTCGATTTCTTTTCCGGGACGGTCAAGAGAAAGGTTGAATGGGTTGGTTACAAATTCACCTAATATCTTCGAAGAAGAATCAATTGAATTATTTTGTTTTTTGTGAAATACAGTTCTCTTAAAACCAACAGGAAATGATGGGTAAGTCGTTTCATCAAGAAGTCTTGGGGTCATTGATAATTGTAACATAACACCACTCGGACCACTGACATAATCCCGAAAATGTATATAAGAATCTTTGATTCGATCTTTATATTTTTCATAAAGGTGGTTTGGAATTTTTTTCGATTCGAACAGTACCCTAATATTATCATCTGTTATTGGAATTTTCATCTGCGAATGACCACTGATCCAATAGTTTAATGAACATTCTCCAACAGAAAAGCCCACATTGCCGATTATTGAAGGGTTTACCGATATTAAATATTGAGCAATGCTTTCGGAGAACTCTGCTGGAAGTTCGACTTTCAATCCATTGTGATGCGATGTGATATGACCTTTGATGGTGGAATGATCATGGTGAGAATTTTGATGTAATAATATTTGTCTTATTTCATCATCTCTCAGATTCTCGGTTATTCCTTTTGATTGTGCATATAACCGTTTCTTAAAGGCCCCGTTCCAGTCTAATGTTTTAACATGCAAAGGGCTTCTTAACATGAGATAATCGGGATTTAAAGAATCTTGTAGTTGCAATTTACATAGTTGGGTATTAATGTAATTAAGTGCATAAGGAGCGCGAGGGATCGCATGGTACAATACGATTTTTCCTTTGGCATTCATATCTTTTTCAGATTTGAACATAGCATTTAAAGTTTTAGTATTTTGGAATAAAAATGGCCACAAGGATTTGCTTTTAATATTTTTAATTATGTGTTTAATGGAGTCTTTTCCATCTCTTGGATTGTCAAATTTGATTAAGGCGGCTTCGGTTTGCGAAAAATTTAAAGGAATTCCCTTTGCAGCCAATGCTTGTGCAATTTTTTGTTTTTTGAGCGTAGTTCGATCGCTTTCATTCAAATATTGAGAAATGCTGTTGTAATGAATTCGTTTTAATAATGGATTGGTAATCCATGCTTGAAATGCTGCCGGATATTTTTCTTGCCATTGTTGACCTTGATTGAGGGCTGAAAGCCGCAGATCATCTTGAGCTGCATATACCGCTGAAGCTCCTGCCGCAACTGCTATTTTTTTGCATGGGATTGCACAAATCGTTGAGTAGCTTGAGCCAAAGGAATAGCCTGGCGGGCAATCTCTTGCTTTGCCATCTGGATCATACCAAAAGCTGGTAAATTAAGGCCTAAAAGGCTTAAAAATGCGATTTTATAGGTTTTCATAGGTTACCTCCTTTTTTTATTCCTGTTTTACAGGTTCAATCTTTTCTATCTGCATAGATATATGATATCATATATATTCTATTTGTCAAGATCCGCAGGAGGTGATTATCAGGGGTTTCCGGTGACGGTTACAGGGTTTTTGGCGTTGTCGTTTTTGTAATACTATTGCATATTTGTAAACATGTTTTTATGTTGTTCTTTACGTTTTGTCCAAATTGAAGGTTTATACATGAAAAAGATGTTTGCTGCTTTGATAAGCCTGTTGGCAGTGGCTTGTTGTATGGGGGATAATGGTAAGGTATTAAAAAAGGTACGTGAGACCATTATTACAATGCAACGTGATCGCAATACCAAAAAAACCATATTTTGAAACAGGCTGCCTTGACGCCAAATCTGCTTATTTTCAGCATGGCTCAATTGTGTGGATTGTGATTTCAATAAATTGTGTGACACACGAATTAAACAACAAAATTTTTATCCCTGGTCTGATGAATTATATTATTCAAATAAATTTATTCAGTTTATTGCATGTATTGAGCAACAGAAGCAAAAATAGTCATATTCTTTTCTTGATATTAAAAGCCCACGAAAACCGGCTAAAAACTGGGGTTTTTTATTGATTCAATTACCGTTTTCATATGCTGCAAACTTATGGTAAACTCAACTTTGCCTTCTTTGAATGCATCCACTAGGTAACGCCACTGCATATCTTCCGAACATTTTAGTAGTAAATCAAATGGCTTATGCAGCTCCCAGACGATGTTTTCAGCATCGATACTGAGGTTCTGAAGTATAAGCTTTATTAATTGCCGTTTTTCTTCAACTTCAGAACCGACAAACAAATCATGAACGCATGTAACTATCTTCAAGAACTCATTTCGTTGAACTATGGCTAGAAACCGATCCCGAATGAAAAATACGCCCCAGTCAGAGAAAAATTACTGATATTCCTTTGGAAGGTGCGAGCATAGACCCCAACTGAGCTTGAGGCAACCGGCGGTGCAACAACTTCGCTACCCATGTCAGTGGATCGTAACGCATTGAAATAGACTTGTGCTTGGTATCCTACTCCTATGGTTATCATATATCTTTCACACCATTCATGTGCATATGCCAGACCGATTTTTTGAAATAAGACTGGCACTACTAAAGTGGTGCATTGAGGACACACCGCTTGGATATTTGGGTTTGGAGCATCTAGGAGCACCAATGCCGGAGAAAAGGAAGTATACGTCGTTTGGTTGGAAGATTTACCATTAAGGATTGATGCGGATAATCTGCCGGTAAACTCAAAACGGCATGCAATGTCATACATGAAATCAAGACCGGCATGAAGGCCTGCGCCTTTGAAATGGATTGGCGTTTTAATTATTCGAGACAGACCGGCGTCGGCTCCCATGTAGGTATAGCGCAAGATTTCACAGAGTTTGACCAAGCTTATTCCGGCAAACAGATTTGTTTGTAGCCGCTGACCAAATTCGACGTTTTGACCATAATCAAGATTAATTTCATTAAAATCAAAATGTACCGAACCGGCCGACGTGAAATAAGGAGTTGCATCCGGACCAATTTCAAAGAATGGCCCGGTCATATTATTTGAATTTGTTGTAAAAGCTGTAGCATCCCCATGCTTAAAATGTTCCCAATTTATAAAAAGGCTTGAATGAGCATTGTGAAATTGGGTGCGTAACAGGAGGTCAAAAGCAAAATGATGTTTTTTACAAATATCATGAATTGCCCAATTAGGAGAAAGCACAGGAAGGGGAAACGCCTCAGCGGCAAAATGAGTGTTTGTAGCTCCCGGCTTGAGCCACAGTGCCGTGAATTGTGCTTCGAAAGTATAATCAGGTGTGAAAGTGGCAACATAACAGCTCTCGCTGCCGTGCGTCAGGAACATGGAAGATAGAGCGAGTGAATAAAAAAAGATATGCTTCAAACTCATTTTTTGTCCTTTTTTACAAAACAGATGCAAGGATATTTACTTCATACCAGAAATGTATATCAGAAGTCGATTTCAGTTTACAAACGTTCGTTTGTTTTCCACCACATGACTTCATGTTTATTATGATATAAATGCACGATTCTGCTCTGTGGTATTTTTAGAAACTCATCGATGAGGGCAAAGTCGGCCTCTCCTTGAAATTTAATCGTGCAGACAAAGTTTTGCACGGAGCTTTCTTGCATCCATTTTTCAATAAAAGTCAGCAGCCTATCGGGATAGCAAATAATGTCGGAAAATAGCCATTGCACGTCGGGCATTGTTTTCGGATCGAGGCCGAATGCGCTTTCTTGTAAAAAGGTTATGTTTGGTGCCTTTGCAATTTTCTGATCCAGCGGGGCTTTATCCACACTGATGACATCAAGACCAAGCTGAGAAAGAACCCAGCTCCAGCCACCAGGGGAAGCTCCCAGGTCGATAACTTTTGTTCCCGCGCTTGGAGGCGGGCAGTGCACAGTGAAAAATTCCCATAATTTTAAGTATGCTCGCGAAGGCGGAATTGTTTTGTTTTCTACAAATTCAACTTTGCCGAGTGGGTAGCGGGAGGTCGTTTGTGATGAGCAGATGATGGTGTTTGCGTCCAATAGGGTCCAGCCACCGACCCACCCCACGCGCCGCATCGGGGCCCCGGAATTTAATTCAGTGTTTTGCTCAAGAGGTGTAAATTGAATTGGATCTTTTTTAATTTTGGGCAGGCCATCTTGAATGAGCTGCGCTCTTCTGTGGTTGCCGATACTAAAAAGAGCCCAATTTTTCCCGAGGGCTTTGAGCTTTTTGATGCCATCGCCGATGGAAGTAATGGGAAGCTGTTGGCAGTCTATCCAGGTCACTTGGGCAAAGAGTGGGCGGTAGTCTGTCTCTAAAAAATAGAGTCGATCATGTTTTTCAAAACGAACTTTGCGAAATCTGAGCTCACGCTCCAATTCCGATTCTAGTCCGTAGATTGCCAGGGCGATATTTGTAGGATTCATAAAAAATAAGTTCGTATAAAAGACGTATAGAATAATGATAACAGGGATCTTTTTTTTGTGAAATAATGAATCTTATTGCACACAATAGTATGGCGGTAGTATCAATGGAAATGAGGTGTTCAGTATGAAGACATGGATTAAAAAAGTATTTGGCTTTGGTCTTGCGAGCTTTTTTAGTGACTTTAGCCATGAAATGACGATTTCGCTCGTGCCCGTTTTAGTAACACAGTTTGTAGGAACATCACAAGCTCCATTCTATTTGGGCTTAATTGCAAGTTTGACCGGGGTGTTTGCCAGTTTTTTAAGGATTTTTGCTGGGTTTTTAACCGATAGATTTTCTCGCAAGAAACCTTTGATCGCTCTTGGGTACGCTCTGTCGGCTCTTTTTTCCACACTCGTGGGTTTTGCTCGTTCCATAGGGGGAATAATCACGTATCGCATACTTTCTTTTACCGGAAGTGGTTTGCGAGAACCTCCTCGAGATGCCCTTATTGCTGCCACCATCGAACCTAAAAACTATGGGCGGGCATTTGGGCTCAGTCGTGCTATGGATACTCTCGGTGCACTTGTAGGACCATTGGTAGCGCTCGCATGCGCAAAGGCATTTTCCATTCATACCATATTTGCCCTTTCATTTATTCCAGGCATTTTAGCAGTTTTTTCCATACTTTTTTTGACAGCAGACGTACCGGTACAGAAAAAGGCTTCAAAAATCTCATTGTCATTTTGGAAAGATTTTTTATTTCTCCCACGCTCATTTATTGCTTTTTCTGTTGTTCTTTTTCTGTTTCATTTAGGTAATTTCGATAAACTCCTCTTGCTCACCCGAACGCAAGAGATTCTTGATGCGCCAAAAGACGAAATCGTTCGTTTGCTCGTTCTTTTATACGCACTTTTTAATCTTGTACGAGCATTCAGTGAATTCTTTATTGGGTTGTTAAGTGATTACATTAATAGAATAACCCTGTTAGCCTTTTTTGGTTGCGGGGTATTTGCAGCAGCGTCCTTTTTATTAATTACCCCTCACGCATCTTTGCTCTATTGCTCGTTCATATTTGCGCTATCGGGCCTGAGTGCTGCAACAGTGTTAACGTTAAAAAAAGCCTGTGCGGCGGATCTATTGCCGGCAGAGATTCGTGGATTAGGGTATGGGGTATTGCAAGCAAGTGAAGGTATTGCAACTTTCATTTCAAATATACTGATCGGTTTTTTATGGACGCGCTATTCGCCCTTCTTGGGGTTTTCATTTGCTATTATAACAAGCCTTGTCGCATTTGCCGGTTTTATGGGTTTTCGAGTAGTACAAAGACACATATAATTCTTCAATGGTTTCAAGCTACCATTGCCTTGTCGAGCTGCTGATTTTGCTATAATCTTGTTCATATGAACCCTCTATAAATGGACACTTCAGTATGCTTTATTTCTTATCCGGCCGATGGCCACAATTTAAAAAACAATGGCTTGCCATTTTCTATATCTGTGTAACGCAACCGATGTTTACGTTTAATTGGCCATTATATATGCGCTTGCAAAGCCCGTGGAATTATATTGCGGCAACAATTGCATCGATTGCCGTCATCGTAGGAACATCACTGCTCTTTCTATTTCCTGAATTTACCTCACGCATGGTGTTGCAATATGAAGAAAATCCGCACTATCTGAGAACCTTTCGTCAGTTCAGCTTTGGATGGTTTTGTTTTATGACATGCATGTATATGTTTTCGTGGTACTTTGATTGGTATGGCTTACCGAATCATATATATGCTCTTATGTATTTTCAGGGACTGGTACTTTTCTTTTTGATGTATCGATCGATTATACAATATATTGAAGAGACCAAAACAACAATCTCGTAAACATCGAACCAAACTATTTTTTGATTTAAGCCTGCTATACCAAGCGGGCTTTTTTTTTATACTACCCCAAACATTCATTCGATAAACGTGAGCACAAGGAGCGACATGAATCATTTGGAAAAAACGGATCGCGCGATTTTTGATATCATCAACAAAGAAAAAAATCGACAAGAGACAGAAATTGATCTGATCGCATCTGAAAATTATGCTTCATATGCCGTCATGCAAGCAACCGGATCAGTACTTACTAATAAATATGCCGAAGGCTATCCGGGCAAGCGTTATTATGCCGGATGTCAGTTTGTTGATATGGCAGAAGAACTGGCCATCGATCGCGCAAAGAAACTGTTCGGTGCCGAACATGTTAATGTGCAGCCACATGCTGGATCACAGGCAAACATGGCGGTTTATTTCAGTATCTTAAATCCGGGCGATACTATTTTGGGCATGAGCTTATCTGAGGGCGGACATCTGACCCACGGCCATCCGGTTAATTTTTCGGGCAAGCTCTTTAAAAGCGTGCAATACGGTGTTAAAGAAAATGAAGAAACACTCGATTATGATCGCATCGCCTCATTAGCTCGTGAACATAAGCCAAAATTAATTATTGCCGGAGCATCAGCATATTCTCGCGTCATCGATTTTAAAAAATTTGCCGATATCGCGCATTCAGTCGACGCTTATTTCATGGCAGACATTGCCCACATTGCCGGACTTATTGCCGCGAAATTACACCCGAGCCCATTTCCTTATGCCGATTTTGTCACGACGACAACACACAAAACATTGCGCGGGCCACGCGGCGGCATGATCATGTGCAAAGCCGAATATGCGCAACTCATTGATAAAACGATTATTCCCGGCTCCCAAGGCGGGCCGCTCATGAACACTATTGCCGCAAAAGCAGTTGCATTTGAAGAAGCGCTCCAACCATCATTTGTGGAATATCAAAAACAGATTATTAAAAATGCGCAAACGATGGCAAAAACGCTACAAGACTTGCACTATCGCATTGTATCAGGTGGCACCGATAATCATTTATTTATTGTTGACTTGCGCAGCAAGGGAATTAATGGTCGTGCAGCAGAAACATTACTTGAATCGGTGGGCATCACTCTCAACAGAAATTGCATTCCGTTTGAGCCCGAAAAACCATGGGTCACGAGCGGTATTCGCATCGGCACGCCGGCGATGACAACTCGCGGCATGAAAGAGCAAGAAGCAAAACAAGTTGCGCTTTTAATTGATGAAACTATTATGAATGCGACGAAACCGGCCGCACTTGAAGCTGTTAAAGAACGCGTGAAGGCTTTGTGCAAGGAATTCCCGATCTACCAATAACCAAGGAGAAATTATGATTTTTTTATATGTAATAATGATGTTTGCGGTATTAGCCAACACATCCGCACTGTATTCAAGTGAACTATTCAAAATAAATGGCATGCTTATGGCAAACACTGTTATTGATGACGATCTTTACTCATCGATAACTAATGAGGATAATGCAGTGTTGAAATATGATACAAAAACCAAAATTTTGGCCAAACAACCTTTAACAGTAGGAATACACTACTCAAAATTTGTCCCATATGATCAAAGCAACATAACAGGCCTTTCATACTCAGATAATGATGTATACTTCGGTGAATTATCAATCATTGATAAAAAAAGTCTCAATAAACATGCTACCGCATCTATCCCCACTCTTATTGCAGCAACGACGATGGGAGATTCAATCCTCGTGAGAACGTCAGGAAATCTTCAGTACCAAAAGTTTGTTGAAATGGATCCGACAAGGCAGTCTCCGACATTGCGCTGCTTTAAAATTGATCGCAATGGTGAAAATCCATCGTTAAAAGAGTGTTACGTATTACTGTGTGATCAATCTAAATTAATACGGGGTAGAAATATGTTGGCATCTTTGCAAGACCATTCCGTAATAAGCCTTGAAGAGTATACTGACAAAATCATCCGACGATCTCCTGAAACTTTACAAGAAGATACCATTATTCAACATCCGGGCGATGGCGTTCGAGAAATCATAGCCGATGAAGCACATGATACTCTTTTCGTTCGAAATGATCGATCCATTAAATTATATTCCCTCAAGAATAATAAATTCATGCACAGTATCTCTTACAGGCGCACGTCCGGATTCGCGTACAGCGGTCCGAAGCAAACTCTTGCCGTTACGCCAACTCTTGAAGGCATTGCATGCGAACCGGCTGAACATGCGAGCAACAATGTATTTTTCTATGACATCCGTAAATTAGAAGATCCGGTAACATATCGTCCCTCGAGCGTGTTTCTTTTTAAGGATGCCGGTGTTGCGGGAAGCAATATCAGCTTTTCACAATCGTCAGAGGCTCCAAAAGTATATCTGGCGCTTGAAAATACCATGTATGAAATCGATCCGGCTAAAGGCAAGTGGAAGCTTTGTGCAAAGAAATTCCAATTTATTAACTGAGGAAAATTTATGAATTTTATATACGCAGCAGCTCTGGTGTTCACATTTTTAGCTGAATTATTCCTTTTTTCAGCTGATCAATTTCCACAACGTGAGTTATTCAAAGTAGTGTCCGGAGAAATAGGTGGACTTGATATTGTTAACGATAAATTCTATGTATCAACAACGTGGGATCCTCATATATTAAGATATGATTTAAAAGGTAAACTCGAAAAACACGAATTTCTTGAACAGAATCAATTTTGCTCGAGGTTTATTCCATACAATGATCGGCTGATGCTTGCTCCAACACATTTCTATTTATCGGGAACTAAGGATCATGATGATGCGCTCGCCCTCTTTGATAATGAAACTCTTACGAGCGTCACATCTCGAAGCATTCCCTATATCATTGCAGCAACTACACTAAAAGATTCAATTGTAGCCCGAACAATAAGCAAAAACCCAAAACTAATAGTTTTAAAATGCGATGATCAAAATGAATTACAAGAAACGAGTTCTTTTGATTGTGGCCAGACATTCACTTTCAGAACTAGAAATATTTTAGCTTCCTCATCAGATGGTTCAGTATTCAGTGTTGAAACAGATCAGGATCAGATTGTTAAAAGATCCATTCTTGATTTGAAAGAATATACAGTCATACAACCAGCCGGAGATGGGGCCCATGAATGCATAGCCGACGAACTGAGCAAAACCCTCTTTGTCAGAAACAAAAGATCCGTTAAATTATATGATCTTTCGAGCGGCACATTTAAACAGGCAATTGATTTCAGAAGGACAAGTAACTTTGCCCTCCATCCACAGACACAAACTCTTGTCATTACACCGGATATTGAAAACGACTTTACTCACAATAAAAACCAAAAAGATAACATATTCTTTTATGATCTACGAAAACTTCAATCACCAATAACAGATCACGCTAGCCATGTACATAATTTTCCACTAGCAGGTGATCCTCAGAACATTCTTCGTTTTTCACAATCGTCATCAGATCAAAAATTATATATATCACAGAGAAATGCTGCTATCGAAATAGATTATGCATCTTTAATGAGTAAATAATACGAAATCCAGAAAAAGAGATTTGAACCTCAAAACAGAAATAAGGCCTCCCAAAACATGGAGGCCTTTACATTCGTGAGTTTTCAATAAAATATTTTTTAAGAGTAAATCAGTATGAACCATATATTAAAGTCTTTCATTATTTCTTTTTTATATCTACAAACTTCGTATATTTTTTCTGCAGATAATCAAAATGAAAACAGCCAAGATAAATATGCTCACACGTCAGCACATCTAAAACTCTCAAAATTGTTCGCATGTCCAGAGACTAACAAGATCCAAGTTATTGGTGATGCTATTTACGCTTACAAAAACTGGAAGAGTTTACAATATCATATACCGACACAAACAAAAACTTCGATTCAATACGAGATGTGCCCATTCAATCTTTTTTCCCTATCATCTTTGTTCCTCGCAGTAGGTTTTACTGTTTTAGGAGCCGAATGTGGTGGAAACATACAAATGCAAATTAAATTATTCGACATGCATGAGGATGGTAAGAAAACTACTCTTCCTCTTATATATGATTGGGTGCATGCTTCTGCATTAAATGGCAATCAACTTATGGTTAGAGTCAGCGATAAAAAACAAGGTAAATTGTTGCATTTCAATGTAGATACTGAAAATCGAAAGTTAAAACTCATCACGCAAACCGAATGTGAGGGTTTTGAAAGAGATTATTTCGTAGGCAACAAAATGTTTTTTATTCAAGACGATTCTTTCTTGACCGTTGAGCCCGATGGATCGATCGTCAAACGCCATGTTACCGCGCAACCGTTTGAAACAATTGTTCCATCACCTGATTGGCAAAATGTACAATTGCTTGTCGATGAATCGGCTAATATGATTATTGTGGGAAAAAGCAAAAGTATTGACATATATGATTACAAAAACAAAAAGCTTATTTCTTCTTGTCCGGTATCTAATGTTGTTTCCGATATCGTCTACCACCCTGAAACGAAAATCATCGCCATAACCCAGGGGAGACACTCTGGGAATTATTCCGAAACTGATGAGATCAAGTTCTTTGACATACGAAATAATAAAACAAAACCTCTCGAAATTCTTTACCATCGCAACGCCACAAGTGGATCAATGGCATTTTCAACATTCGCGCCCGTATTGTATTTTTGCGGTGATGAGACCGTGTATCAATTTCCATTATCAAACATACATTCGCATGCTCAATGAAATTTTTTTCAAGCCAGTGCATAAGAATCACAGTAACAATCAATCTGAAAACCAAGTTTCAAGTACATTGATTGTGCCAGAGAAGATGCGGAAAGAATTGCCATACGACTACCGACTTGTTGTGCATCGAGCAAAACACGATTCATGAGTGCGCTCGAGATTCCCTTCTTTCTATATGCTTCAAGAGTGCCCACGCAATGAATTGCCGTGATATCGCTGTGTTGAACTGCCATTAACATCGCAACCGGCACAGTATTGTAATATGCCAGATATAATTTGAAGCGATCCGGATATACACGGCTTTTTATCAATAAAACAAACGCATCGACATGTTCAAAAGAATAGTTAAAGGAATCGGATAAAATCCTTATCAGCTCAGAGAATTCTTCTTGACTGCTTACCTGCACGATGTGCAAATCGGAACGTTGTTCACATATAATTGGGCTATCCAATGCTTTTGACATAACGGGAAAAGTTGAAACCTTTTGAAACCCATGTTTCATCAATTTGTGTATGGTCTCACTATCATCAGACGCGACAACCCAATTAAATGGGGTAAAAAAATGCTTAATTTCTTCAATTTCATCGTCTGATGGAACGTCCGTTGAATACACTGCATTACAATAGGATGCATATACGTCACTTTTAAATGCGATGCAATGCTCAGTCGAGAAATCAGGGTGTAAGCCGATAGTCGGATCTAGAAAAATAAGATAGGGGAGCCATGGAATATGCATACTCGAATCCAATCAAATGGGATAATGACTTTTTGTTGTGATGAAAAACGTTGCAGCTTCGCGTTTTGGTATCGCAAGAAGCAACTTCCCGTTCGTGGTGAGCGTAGCCGTATTTACGGCGAAGTCGAATCCATATCGAACGGAAAAAGTTACTTTGATCAAAAATTTATTCTTATTCATGTTACGTGAACGTTTCGTATGGATTCGACTTCGTTGCATTCTTACCCATGCTTTACGCATGGGGCCCGCAACTCCGCTCACCACGAACGTCGGGTCCTGTGCGCAGCATGGGTGAAACGGAAAAAGAAAATTGATCTATTTCAACTCTATTTTTTCATATTTTCAAAAGCTCAACCGAACCTAATTAAACCAAATGCCGCCTTTGATCCACACGCCCCATTGTGACAATCCGGATTGCAAGAGCGTATCATCATCGCAGGTGCCGCATGGTGATGGCCCGAGGCTTGGAATGTTGGTGCATAGCGATGGGCAATTTTGCATCGGAGCATCAGGGGCAATTTCGTATTTGCCGCCAACGCCAAAATAGGTCTCTAAACGATCGCTGCATTGCCAGGTATAACTCAGATGAGTGAACATCGCATACGATAAACCATGGGTTGCTGATTGGCATAAGGCTAAGCTACGGTTTCTTATAAATCGCGGTTGAATCGAAGTGTTGGTTTGTGTTCCTCCGGGAAGATCTAAAATAGGAGTAACGTCTGAATAAGCCTTCGTCGCATTATCAATACTAGGATTGAGTAACGAATTTGGTACCTGGAGGTTTAATCCGGTATTCACCGTCGAAAGAGTTTGGGTTGCTGATAACGCAATCGGAGCATTCGTGCCTTCTACAAAACCAAACATCTGACTATCGCCTTTCACTCCCCATGATTGAGTGGTTATCAAATCGTTGCAAAAGTCGGTCTCTATATGAATGTGTTCCGGACGCTTGCTCCAAAAATTAAATCCAACATCCCATTCAAAATCACATGCTGCATAGTTGAGCATGAGCGTTAGATCTGCTTGCCATGGCACACTCACATGACATTCAAGCGTTGAGACGTTGGCAAGTGGCATGTATAGGTTGCTAAATTGAGCATCTGCCGGAGTATCTACTGAGCCTAAATCACCTTGCACATCCTCAGTGAATAAACTTACGAGCTCGTAGCGGCTATTTTCAGAATTCTTTAAATCAAAAAATCGACGTTGCTGTGTACCAAACATGTGAGTCCACCAGGCTTCAACATAGACTCCCGCTTCACGACCTTTTTCCTCATCGACCCAAATGAGCCCATGAGTTGAGACTCCCACTCCGAGCTCAAAAAAGTGGCCGTTTCCAACAATCGGTTCAAATACATGAATTCCTTGAGGTCGTGTGCCGGTTGGATAGACAAGACGAAGATTCAGGCCGACATGATATTCTTCATTTTGTATGAAATTCCAGCCAAACACTCCATGCAAATCTGCGATGCCTGTCTTTGATAACGTTTTTCTGCTCAAACGTGCATTTTTCAATGGGCAAAAGGTAACTCCATCTCCCAATTCTGGCGCGAGTTGATCATCAGCAAACTCTAAAAATGAATTCAATAATTGCGACCGTGGCACTGCATCTGGTGTGAAATAGCCTTGATTGTATCCCTGCGTACCCGGATTAATGATGCGTTCACACAATCCTAAATTCCAACGAGTGTGCACGATTGGCATGAAGAAGTTAAAATACAAACCGGGATGGCAGAAATTGAGTCCCCAATACCAGTTGAAATCGATAATAAAATTTTTTACCGAAGGATTAATTGAGATGCGGCTTTCAAAATCAGTCGGAAGACCAAAATAATCGGCGAGCCAATCGTGAAAAGGATCGCGCGGCGGATGCACGGTCGAGCCGGAAACATAAATAAAGGGATCAAAGCAATTCCATTGAATATCCTCCCCAAACAAAGCCCATGCGGTTGCATGCCCGGCAAATGTTTGTGTATATTCGGGAGTGACTGAAAAGGCGCTATACCAATCATCATCGGTGTAGAGATTGACTTTATGTGCCCATCCGGCAAGCCAGCGTGCAGAATCTTGCCCCTGAGAACGAGTTGTCAAAAATGGGGTACTCAAAACGGGATTTTTTTTTGTCTCACAACCACACTCAGCATGCAATTGCGCGCCAATAAGGCAACCCACGAGTGCTATCAAAAAACGGCGCATTACAAGTTCCTTTTTTATAAAACCTATATTGTAGAAGTTGAGACGGAGTATACTACAAATAAAAAAACGAGACTACTTCATTTCCATTAGAGGGGGAGAAATGAAATTACGTTCATTTACAATGTATATTGTTTCAGGAATGTTTTTAATACTGTTATCTGTTCCATTGCAGATTACATGCGCAGATCGTGGAATTTGGTCTGAAATGATTCTAGAGCAAAAAAAGCAATTATTAAACAATTTGTGGCAGGATATCATGAACCACCCGGAGCAACGCATTGTCATCGTTCATCTGATCAGGAGAGCTTATCATCATACTTACCCAATACCGGTAGAAATTAACACATTGTTAAAAGCTGAAAATCTTGATCCGGACGATGCTATCGTTCTTGAAGCCACTCGCTCTCTTTTTACCTTGTCAAATCCAAAAGATCCATTTCATTCAGGTATAAAAAGAAAGAAATGAATCTATTGCAATACAATACTATTTCTTCGTACTGTGATTTTGGTATTTTACTTTTTGATACACAGGAGATCATATGAAAAAAATAATGTTAGCCACACTTATGGCAGCTCCATTGTTTGTTATGGCATCGGATGAACAAAAGCTTGGCAGTCTTATGCAATCGCTTGATGGATTAATGCAAACACTCATAAGCCAAGCACGTAGCAGTACAGACCAAGCGCTCAAACAAATTGCTGAAGAAACCGACAAAGCGCAACGTGAATTGCAAAGAGCATTAGATGCTGAGAAAAACTCTAAAGCGGCCAATCCTTCGGCAACTGTTCAAAACCTCACAAACGCTTTGGGCAAAAAAATGGATCAATTGTTAAAAAAAGCTCAGAATTCAACTGATCCGAAAATCAAACAAACTGCAACTGCTATCGAAAACGCTCGGAACGCGATTAATGCAATATTCGATGGATTGAGCAAGCAAAAAGGCAAACAACTTCAAAAAGGTTGATAAACAAAGCGGAAGCTCAGGCAAGACGCTCTAAAAAGTTCCGTAGTCTACGAACTAACATAAAAAAAAGGGTCCATTTTTAGGACCCTTTTTTGTTTCTTAAAATCAGCTCAAACTGTTTTCCATGTGCGCCTTCAGAAATTGCATAATCAGCAAATCCTGCTTTTTTAAGCGCTTTATAACTGCGGATGTTGTCGACATCGACATGAGCGGTATAATAAAGATCATTTGTTTGCTCAAAATAGTTTTCACTTGCTTGAGCAAGCGCTGATTGATACGCGCCCATACCCCAATAGTTTTCGTTGATCCAGCTGTATAATTGCCCTTGGTTTTTATGGTTTGCGCGATCACGAACAGCTATGAGGCCAACGATTGTATCATCGGTTTTAACAACCCAAGTAAATGGAAGCCCAGCAAGCCTTTCTAGATATTCTTGTTCAGCTGCGCTCGATTGCACATGCAATGCCTGTTGCACCGCCGGCGAAAATTGCTGCATACATGCAGGAATGTCTTCGCGGGAAAGAGGTTTGAGAAAAATCTTATTATATTGAATCATTGCACACCGCATAAAAAACTGATCAAACTATTCTAAGTATATGTTAATCGTGGAGATTATATGAAGCACATTATAGCTTTTGCCTTATTGTACGGAGGATTTTGTATGGCACACAACTTCAAGCTTGAAAGCGCCTCATTTAAACATAATGGGTTCATCGACTCAAAATACACCTGCGATGGTGCCAATATCTCGCCTGAGCTTCATTGGTCTGGCGTTCCGCAACATACCAAAAGTTTCGCGCTTATCGTTGATGACCCGGATGCTCCCGGAAAAGTTTTTGTGCATTGGATACTCTTCAATATCCCCTCGGCGGTGAATTCATTGGCTGAAGATATAAAAAACGCTTATACGGCTGGAACCAATGATTTTTCAAAACAAGCATGGGGCGGCCCGTGCCCACCAAGCGGCGTACATCATTATCATTTTAAGCTGTATGCGCTCGATACAACGCTGAGTCCTCAAGCCGGCGTCAACAAAGATTCACTTATAGATTCAATGAAAGGACATATCCTGGCGCAAACAGAATTGATTGGACGATATCAAAGGAAAAAATGAACGGGAATATTACTTGGTCGATTCATTTAAATTTTTAGTGTGGATTTCGGGTAAAAAATTTTCGGTAGAGACTATTTTTTTGCCGGTCTGTTTTTCGATATCTTTACGAGTTCGTCCGGCTACTGCTCCTCCGATTTTCGCATCATTTTTCAATGCAGAGAAACCCTTTGAATTTTTCTGTTGAGAGACCTGCGTTGTTGTCGCCTCAGCGAGCATTGTAATGATAAGTTCAAGATCGGTCATATGGTCGCGTAAATTTTCTCGATCAAGCCCTTTGTGCTTTTTATATTCTTGAACTTTTAAATCAAATGAGCCTTGATAAATTTCATTGGTTAATATTGCAAAATCCAATGGGTTTTTAATACCTCTTTGAGACCATTCGTCGGTCAAAGTATGACGAACAGATATGCCGCGCATGCGCTTATCAATCCATCCTTTATCATAGCCTTTTTTCTCGTAAAGACTTTTTACCCGATCCATTCCCAATTCAGGATTTTCAATTTCATCAATACGTTCTTTACCTATTTTTGCCAACCATAATTTAAACGGTTCTGCTTTAGGGGAAGGGATTGATTGAATTATGCGAAATATACCTGCCGTATTGGCACAGTCAGTTTCACGTTTCTTGCCGTCCGGAGCTGTTAGTTTCAACTGCCGTAAGTCGATAGTTTCCTTTGCTATTTTCATTTTATCCCAATATCTAATAGGATCTTCGCTATCCGCGAAGAAAGAAATAACGTCAATAACGGAAAACCACCATTCACTATTAAACCAGAGCTTTCGAATTGATTTTTCATGAAAAAAAGGAATCTGTGCCATTTTATTTTCCGCCATATCCACCTCCTTTTTAATTCGCTGTATCAACTTTAGTAGTCAAAGTTTTCTTATAGCAATCTTCACATAGCTTATCCCTGCGAACCATTATATACTTATCGCGGTTATTCTTACTCCAACGAGTATTTTTCATGTTTTCTTTTCTATTTATCCAGCGACAATTATTTGGTTCATAATCGCCATCGGGGTCAATTCTATCAACCTCAGCCCCCTTAAAAGGGACATCCCCCAAGTCGGCAAAATAATTTTCAAATCTATGCCATCTTTCACATACTTTTATTCCCCGACCCCCATATTGAAAATATCTTGGATCATTGGGGTTATTACATCTACGTAACATTAAATGCCATCGATTATAGATTGCTGTTTCAGACATTCCCAATGTTCCACGGTCATTTTTTCTTCTTATGATATCACATGACCGACAAAGATTGGCTGTAGGGGATATAGAATTTCCGCATTTACAAATCATATTTATTCCTAATTCTTTTCCCAAACAAAGTTTTAGTCAGAGCTTGATATAAAATATTTAGAAGGTTGTCATTTCATTATGGCTGCTAAAAACAAGAACAATGCGGACAAATTTTTTTCAATTGCTTTTCAAAAGCTTCCTGTGTAAAAGTATTGCCTTTTAAGAAGTTAGTTTTGATTTCTTTAATTAAACTTATGGGAGTAGCTTCCCATTCATGAAATGGATTGTTGTTTGAATCAAAACATTGCCACCAAATTTTTTTTCTGCTACCTGCCGTAACATCATTTGCAGTTAATTCAGAATTTTTATAAGGATGCCAATGAAATGCGACTGCAGGATATGTTTGAGCAAGGGAATTCAAGCGTATTGCTCGAAATAATTGTTTTTCTTCGAGAAAACTTCGTTTAGAAATTGTCTGTAGACCAAATCCCATTGCTTTCATAATTGGCAGCAGAACGCTTAATTTGGGATTACCCGAAGGTTGTAATATTTTATATAGTCCCTCTCGAGTTAAACCTGTTTTTTTTGCTAATTGTGCAATGCCTTGTGCGATTGCAATATTATGTAGAGTAAAAAGAAAGTCTTCTTTTTCGAAATGCATTAAAGCTTGGTTTAGTTGTTCTAACGCTTCTTCATGATTAATTAAGCGATTTAATTTGTTATCGTGTATTGTTGTCATACTATTCCTTTAAATAATTTTATAAAACACACAACAAAAATGTATCATGTTTTTATAACAAATCAACGATATAACCATTTTTATCTAAATATCGTTTGTAATAATAATGATACATTTTATACGAGAAAAATGTCACGACCTCACTTCCCTCAGCCACCAATCGCTGTTTTAGCTTTCTCCAGTATGCACCTGAATCAGGACTTTCTATCAAAACGGAACATATATCTACGACTGAAAAATACCATTCACCTTCAAAAAGTATTTTGCGAATTTGTTTCTCGTTAAAGATTGATATCTTCGTCGATTCGTTCATATTTTATCCTCCATGATCAAATTTTCTTAAAAACAATTTTCATTTTAACTGTGTTCCATTTGGCACCAACAACGCCGGCGCAACGATTTGCAATTCACCGCCCGCATCCTGAGCAAAAAGCATCATGCCTTGCGATTCTTCGCCCATCATTTTGCGCGGAGCTAAATTGAAGACAAAGGTGCCTTGCTTGCCAATCAATTGTTCCGGCATGTAATATTTGCGAATGCCAGAAAAAACCTGGCGCATGCCATGCTCGCCGAAGTTCACTTGAAGCTTGAGCAATTTATCAGATTTCTCTACAAACTCAGCTTTTTCTATCATTCCAACGCGCAGCTCAACCTTCATAAAATCATCAATGGTAACGGTAGGAGCCGCTGGTGGTGTTTGTTGTTCTTGCATATTTTTTTCACTTTCTAAACTTTTCTCAGGTCGAGTGAATAACACATTAATACGTTTGAAGCTGAAAGTTTGATTCCATTGATCAAGATTTAAACGCTCCAATGAATCTTTTTCTTTGAATGTAATGCCCAAACTTTCAAGTAATGCTTTCATTTTTTCCGGCATTATCGGGCTTGTGAGCACCGCAATGGTGCGTAATGCATGCGCAGCTGCAGACAACACGGCTTTAAATTGTTCCGGATTTGCTTTCGCCAGTTTCCACGGCTCATTGGCATGAAAATAGGCATTTACCTGATTGATGTATTGCCAAATGCGCGCAATGGCTAAGTGAATCATATACTGATTCATATGTTCACCAGCTTCAAACACTGCTTCACGTCCTTTTGCATGAAGTTCGCGCGCAGCTACATCCCATTGCGCCGGAGGCATGACCGCCATTGTTTCATATTTTTCTGCCAACAACACCATGCGGTTGAGCAAATTGCCTAAATCGTTGGCAAGCTCTGAGCCAATTTTTTGTTCAATATCGGCAATACTAAATTCGCCATCATGTGTAACTGCAAGCGAACGCATGAGATAATACCGAATTTCATCAACGCCGTAGGTGTCTGCGAGTAAAAGAGGATCAACTGCATTGCCGAGCGACTTTGACATTTTTTGATCACCGACTTTAATCCAGCCATGGACAAGCAACGTTTTTGGTAAAGGTAAGTCAGAAGCCATCAAAAATGCCGGCCAGAAAACGGCATGAAAGCGGACAATGTCTTTGCCCATGACATGTACATCTGCGGGCCACCAATGGTGAAATTCTTTCTCTCTGCCCGGTTGGTTGAATCCGATGGCGGTAATATAGTTTGCCAACGCATCTGCCCAGACGTAGGCGACGTGTGTCGGATCATGAACAAAAGGAATCCCCCAGCTAATAGTGGTGCGAGAAATGCTGAGATCTTTCAACCCTGATTTTACAAAGTTGACCACTTCAGCCATGCGCTCGCGCGGTTGTATAAAATCCGGGTGTTGTTCATAAAAAGCAAGAAGTCTGTTTTGGTAGGCAGAAAGTTTGAAAAAATAAGTCTCTTCAGAAATGTAGGTTGTATCCCGTGAGCAATTTGGGCATGAAGGCACCTTTTTTGCTTGCTCTTGTACTTCTTTTTCAGTCAAAAATGCTTCGTCGGGTGTGCAATACCAACCCGAATAGACTGATTTATAGACATCGCCCCGCTTTTGCATATCTTTCAGCCATTTTTGAACCGCTTCAATATGATTTTGATCAGTCGTGCGAATGAAATAGGAATAATCAATCTCATACTTTTTCCACGCTTCTTTGTAAGCAGGGATGAAGCTGTCCACAAATGCTTTTGGTTCTTGGCTTACCTTTTGTGCCGCCTGAGCAATTTTTTGCCCATGCTCATCAGTGCCGGTTAAAAAGAAAACATCTTTGCCGGAGAGCTTGTTCCATCGAGCAAGTACATCTGCGATCAAAGTTGAATAGAGCGAGCCCAGATGCGGCTTAGCCGTTACATAGTAAATGGGGGTTGTGACATAAAATTTTGAGGTATTGTGCATAATTTTCTCTTACATTCAAGGCTATGAAAATTAAATACTATTTTACTGTATTATGAAAGAGATGACTATCTCAAAGCCAATGTAGAACCTTTATGATGACCCAAAATTTGATAGAACTAACCAGCCATTTATTTGATTTCAATGGTTATTTATCTTGTCGATTGATTTGCAATAAATTCTTTTACGTATTCTTCATTAGTTGCAGGTCTTTTGAGCATAACCATTTTATCAGCTTCCAAAATTTCCTTATCTGATAATAAATGTCCTCGAATGGGAGCAAGATTTAACATGATTCGAATGCTGGTTACTCTGTCGTTGTCGATTTGATTTTGATTAAGCATATTGATCTTTCGAATAAAATTGGGGCTATAAAAGTTGTATTTATTACTATATCTAGCCATTCCTTTTTGGTTTTTTGAATCGAAAAAGAATGTGATTCAAACAAACTACGTCGAATAACTTCCAATAAGTATACTGCAACTCAATTCATTAAAATTTGATACTAACCAAGAATTGTATATGCAAAATTACCTACTCATCACAGCAACCCAGATCTCATTTACCAAATCTTGGGGAAGCACATTTTCAAAAAAACGAAGCTTGGCAAATTGTTCATCAGTCGGGCAAAAATCTTCAGGCATGTGATTTTTTGAAGAATACATCGGAGAGCAAAAGCCGAATTTTTCGCTGTGGTGAGTTAACACATCTTCGCGATATAAGAAATTAATGAACTGATAAATCATATCCGTCTTATCAGTTGCTTTTGGAATCACAATTGAATCAATAAGCACAAAGCTGCCTTCTTCCGGAATCTTAATATCAAGATAGGGATGTTCTTTTTTTACTTTATAGATGTCCGGGCTAAACGCTACTGCCAGTGGTGCGCTTTCAGACAAGAGTAAATATTCCGATCGAGATTCTGTGTATGCTTCAACCCATTGTTTTTGTTTGATGAGCAGCTCTTTAACCTGCTCAATTTTTTGAGGATCATTGGCGATATCAATTGTTTTAAATAAGTAAAATGACGCAAGGAGAATTGCTTCGCGAGACTCATCGGTCATACCGATTTTGACTCCGTATGGGTTTTGCTCAAAAATAGTTTTCCAATTTATTGTTCCCAGTGGTGTATCTTTAAAATAATTCCAATTGATAGCAATTCCATACATACCCCATAGATAAGGCAACGAATAGTGATTACCCGGATCGAAATATTTATCAAGCAAATTATGATTGAGCTCTGAAAAAAAAGGCAATTTTGCGTGATCGAGCTTTTGCAATAAACCATCTTTTATCAACAGCTCAACGGTGTAATCAGAAGGTAAAATGATGTCGTATCCAGTTCCACCTGTCGCATGCACCTTGCTAAACATTTCCTGATTACTCTCATAATAACTGATATAAAGCTTAATGCCCGTTTCTTGTTCAAATTTGCGCAAATAATGGGGATCCAAAATAGCGGGCCAGGTGAAGATCGTTAATGATCGTTCCGGATACAAATAACGAATGGCTGCCGGCGTGTATAAAAACAGTGCAAACACTGCAATCCAAAACAGACTGATCACGAAAAGAGAGCTATATGAAAAAAAGGTTCGTTTTTCCATTGTATCATCGATCCATTTTTTTTACGGATATCAAAGAATAACATAACACGGCCACGCTGCTGACCAATAATAAAATAGTAGACACTGCATTCACAACCGGGGTTGCTCCACTGCGAATGATAGAGAAAATGTACATCGGCAATGTCTGCGTTGAGCCGCCAGCAACAAAGAATGAGATCAAGAAATCATCTAATGAAACAATAAATGATAACAACGCTCCCGCAAAAAGAGCCGGCATGAGAAGCGGCAAGATCACGCGAACAAATGTTTGTCCCTGAGTTGCTCCCAAATCAAGCGATGCTTCTGTGTATCTATCTTCAATGTCGACAAATCGAGTGTAGACCAGCGGAATTACATATCCAAGACCTATCAATGTGTGACCGGCGATTAATGAGGTTAGCCCCAGTGGAATGGAAAAGAAAGAAAAAACGCTTAATAGTCCGGAAGCAAGCACTATCTCTGGCACGGCTAAGTTAATGTAAAAAAGCACCATAAGATTACTCAATTTGCTTTTAGCGCTATAAAACACAAAAAGCACTCCCAACACCGCGCTTAACAGAGTCGAAATGCTGGCGACAATCAGTGAATTTTTTAACGCATTAATAATATCAAGCGAGTTTACCAGTTCGTGGTACCACCGGAGCGAAAATCCACCCCAGTGTGACGTGTTTGAACTGTGATTAAATGAGGTTATTACCAACACAATAATCGGAATATATAAAAATAAATAGACCGCAGTCGCAATAACCGAAAGAAACATTTTTGAATATCCATGGCTAACATTCATTATTTATCCTTTGAATGAGCAAGGGCATAATTCAATATACAGTGAGTCAGGTAGGTAATCCCAACCAATATTAAGCCCACGACAACAGTAAATGCGGCTCCCGAATAAATATCACGAGCGACCAAAAAGAAATGCTCAATGAGCGAACCGATATAAAAACGCTTGCCTCCCCCGAGCAATGCCGGAATGACAAACTCACCAAATGCGGGGACAAACACTAAGAAAAAGCCGGTTTTAATCCCAGAAATGGAAAGCGGGAGTGTCACGCGCGCGAATGTTTGAAACGGGTTTGCTCCTAAGTCCAAGGATGCTTCAATGAGCTTGCGCTCAAGTTTCTCAAGCGTGGTATACAGTGGCAAAATCATAAAGGGCAAATAACAATAAATCATTACTAAGTAGGTGGCAAACCGCGTGTTTAAAAGATGCATTGGGGAATGAATAATTCCTGAAGAAAGCAGGAGTGTATTAATAAGCCCATTCTTTTCCAGCACAAAAAACCATGCATATGCTTGCACGAGTAAGCTTGTCCAAAAAGGCACAATCAAAAGAAAAAGATACAGGTATTGAAATCGACGCACTTTAAACACGAGCCAATAGACCACCGGATATGCCAGAGCGAGACACACGCTTGCCGTGACAAATGCCAATATGCATGAGCGGAGAATAATGCGAAAATAGATTGCCTGAAACAACGATTGATAGTTAATGAGTGAAAAGCGAAATGTAGAAGCATTTGGGTCAACAAAGCTCACTACGACGAGCACGATCAATGGCACCACTAAAAAAAGCATTTGCCAGACCAGCGCGGGAACGCTCATAAAAAACGATTTTTGTTCTGAACTGAAATAGCTATTTTTCATCGTTCCAACACTACCACATTTTCTTTTTGCCAGTAGAGAAACACTTCATCATCATAATCGATACTATCTTGAGGGAAATGTTCTTCATTTTGTTCAAAGACTTGGACAATATATCGATCGGCTACTGAAATATTATATTGCGTTGAACGGCCATGATACACAATCGATTTGACAATTCCCTTGATGACATTTGAAAAGTTGGACAATTCTCGCTTGCTCATCATAATTTTCTCGGGCCGCAAACTCATAAGTAATGTTTTGCCCTCAGTTACCCATGGTTTGGAACGAGAAACTACAACCTCAAGATGTCCTATGCCATCGACTAACAATGTTTGGCGTCCGTTTGTATCGTGGTACACGCCTTCAAAGATATTGGTCGATCCAACAAATTTTGCAACAAATGATGATACGGGAAACTCATATATTTCTTTTGGGGTGCCGATTTGTTCTATTTGCCCGTCATAATTCATGATGGCCATGGTATCGGCAACCGTAAGCGCTTCAAACTGATCATGAGTTACGTACACGAAAGTGGTATTGAGTGACGATTGCAAATCAATAAGCTCAAGCAACATTTTTTCACGCAATTTTAAATCAAGCGCTGCCAATGGTTCGTCCAACAGGAGAACCGCCGGCTCATTGACTATAGCACGCGCGAGCGCAACGCGCTGCTGCTGCCCTCCTGAAAGTTGCGTAATAGATCGATGCATGAGTTTCTCTAGATGCACTGCTTTAAGAATTTTATGAACCTTTTGTTCAATGAGTTCTTGCGGCACCTTTTTGACGCGCAAACCATACGCCACATTTTCAAACACATTCAAGTGAGGGAACAAAGCATAGTTTTGAAATACGGTATTGATTCTCCGCTCGTTGATCGGCATGTAGGTGATATCCTGATCACCCAGATAAATATGACCGGAATCAACCGTTTCAAATCCGGCAATAAGTCGCAAGAGGGTCGTTTTTCCACTTCCACTCGGCCCAAGCAGGGCAAAGAACTTTCCGCTTGGAATGGTGAGGCTCAAATCCTCGATGATGACCTCGCCATTATATGACTTTTTTATATGGTCAATCTTAATGCTTCTCATAATTCCTTACGATCCTCATTTTTTACCCAATACAGCGCTGCGCTCTGCATTGGGACCCTTAACACGCCAACGAGCTACTAAAACGGGAACCACAACATCAGCAAGCGTACACGGAACCACCACAGCAAATACAAGAAATAAAAAAACAGGCCCGATTTGCTTGTACCAGGTTACATAGCCTTCTGAAACTAAATAGAAACTTGAGGCCATAGCACTGATTAATATGTGAAAGAAATGTGAAAAGACTGAGTAAAAACCTTGGCGAGAAATAGAATGACCGCTCATAACAAAGCCATTAACAATGCCTGCAACGAGGAATGGCAGCACATTTCGAAATTCTGAATAAAAACAGAAATGCCAATGAGTATCAACTCCGAGCATTCTTCCCCCGATTGTCGGCAATACTGAGTCGGAAAGTGTACAAAAGATCGCAGGGCTCACAATGCCTAAGATAAGAGCCATGAATCGATTGGAAGAGAATCTGAGGTAGGTGATGATAGTTCCCGTGGCCGCAAACACGATATGCATAAAGTGGAAACTATGAAAGAGCCGGTGCGTTTGCTTTAAGAACCCCTTAATATCAGCGCCCGGGAGCATAGTATGGCTTCCAAAAAAGCTTAAAACAATCAGACAAAATGCCACTGAAAAAATGGCATACGGAATGTGATGAATCAATTCATCCAGAATACCGTGGCTATGTTCATCAAAGTGTGCATGGTCATGATCATGATGCTGATGAGAATGTTCATTTTTATGCTGCATAAAGGCCCCCAAAATGAAAGGATTTTTAAAAGACTATGAGACATCTTTTTTATATATAGTACATAAGGTAAGCCTTTTTTAGAATAAATCAAAATTTGCACTACTTTTTTTATAAAAAGATCAAAAAATGTCTTTAAAAAGAGGAAAAAGCCGGTTTAGAACTCGGCTCCTTCTTTATATATATTTCTCTTTATTGCTCAATTCAGATAATCCGCTATAAAATATGAGCGATTCTGTCTTTTCTTTATATTGGGGATTCATCTCCATTGCGCCATATTTTTTCAAGTTATTCATGAGGGATTTTTGATTTTCCAGGCTTGTAAAAGTAACGACTGTATGCACAGTCTTACAGAGAGGAGAAGGGCATCTATATTCCCATGGTTCTACGGAAACATCCGGTATATCTTTTTTGATCATTCCAGAAAGCCATTTGCACGAATCTGCACAAATATTTTTTCCAAAGTATATGCCGCCTGTATGATCAAAAATATAAACCCGCACCATGTCTTCATACGACTTGTCCGCCGCAATGCAAATCATTGAAAGGAAAGCGGCCATTATACTCAATAGTTTTATATTCATATAAATCTTTATTTCCCCATTTGAGCCAATAATTCTAGGTCAATCTCTTTTGTCTGATGAGGATTACTACCCACTGCCCCCCACTTTTTCATCAAAGCCATAAGATAGTCAGAATAACCCTCACTCCCAAAAATAATCATAGAATGCTTTTTTTTGCACGATGGAAAGGGACATGCGCACGGAAATATCAGAAGATCGGGAATAGACTTTGAGGCGATCTTAGAGAGCCAACCGCAAGCTTCTTCACATATCTCATGACCGACATATAATGGAGCGGTTTGGCTTGCTTTTTTTTGCTTTGCCCGAACAAAAACGTGAACCATCTCATCAGATTTATCTGCGGCGATACAACCTATTGAAATAAAAAGGGTTATTGCACAAGCGATGAGGTTTAATTGCATAAAAAAAGATCCTTGTATTCAGAATTGCGTCAATTAACAATATCTTATTTTAACAAATATCAGTAATTTATCAATTTGAAATACAAGGACCCGAAGTTGCATTCCTATTTCTCACAAAGAATAAGGAACTATCTGCCTTGCGCGCTCTTTCTTGCAGCGAGGGCTAACATGATCCATGTCCAGCCGGTGAATATCATATCAATACCGATAAACATTCCCAAAACCCATAAACCTGAGAATGGCCATTGTTTCCAAATCAAAATAGCTAGCAAAAGCCCAAGAGCTCCATTTAAAAAGAGCCAAAATTTATGAGGAACTTGCTTTACGAGGGCAAAGATCATTTTCATAATGCCTGATACGGCAAGAAAAGCTGCCAACACTAGGGTCAACGTGATCGCATTAATGGTTGGATACAAAATAATTGAAATTCCGCCAACCACAAATAGCACGCTTAAAATCAAATGAAGTAGAAAGGTGCCCCATGGCTTAATGGTAAATGACTTAACTCCTTCAAGAACGCCTATCGAAAGCAGCAAACACCCAAAAAATATGACTGAAAGCACGGTGCTCGTGAATGCAAACATAATGGCAAGCGTTCCGAGAATTATGGAAACGATTCCCAAGCCAATGATCCAACTGGAGTTCTTTTTGATTTCTTCAAGTGTCGGCCTGTAGAAATTATTGTTACCGTTCATACATTCTCCTATAAAAAAATTTTTATTATTCTTGCCTAAATTTACCCTAGCATTCTCCGCAGACTAAAAACAATGCTTGTACAGCTTGCTCCCGACCTGATCGTTTGGCTTTGTAATAAATACCGGTATGCTCAGATGAACAAACCCTGCTAAGACTAAGGATATTTATGAAAAAACTGATTATATTCGCTTTTACTATTGCAACAGCTAGTCTGTACAGCTCAGAATCGGACAGTGAGAGTTACTACTTTAAAAATGATTGTGATGCTACGGTTAAAATCGGAGATGTTGAGATAGAGCCGAAACAATCGTGCATCATTAAATTAAGCATGCAATCAGCAACGCGCGTACGTTCAGGAACACATCCAATGTACGATTCATGGACTTATAAAGGTTCTATGCTTCCGATCAACGCGTCGAAGGAAATATTGTTAATAAGTTCGGTTTTCAAAGCGCCTCGAGATGTTCCTGTTGAAGGATATAAGGGTGCCATTTTTAAGCAGTACGGAAAATGAAGCGCTCATCTAAGAGCTTATCCGAAAATCCCGAAAGTTCCTTATTGCTATGTCATCCTGAATTTATTTCAGGATCTACTTAACATGGATCCAGCCTTCGCTTATCCAGGCTTTCAGGATTGGTAAGCTACGGCGGACAAGTTGCTGAAACAAGTGCCTCTTGACAGCCAACCCTTGTATGTTAAAAATTGATTCAAATTTTGATAGATAATGTATTAATTTGTGATCGGTATATTGTTTCACAAATTAGTTGCTCGGGAAAAGCTGATAGAGCTCGCGCCAACCCTAATCGTAATCGATTGCTAAAAAGTTTGAGACTATCAGCTTATACGAAATTACCTCGAACAATTACTAGAGGCGTATTAATACGACCTCGAATGTTTACAAGGATGAGGTATTTATGATTACCCTACCAGAAGTATTTATCGGCGTCGATATTTCAAAGAACAATTTGGACATTTTTATTCATCCGTTGAAGCAATGGGTTAAAATACCCAATACAGAAAGCGGAATAAAAAAGTTTGTGAAGCAATTATCCAATTACAGTATTAAGCAAATTGCATGTGAGGCAACCGGTGGTTACGAAAAATTGCTTACTCGGGTATTACAGGAACATTCCTATAGTTGTTGGATAGTTGATCCACGGAGGATAAAGGGTTTTATAATCGCAACTGGTTGCAAAAGCAAAACAGACAAAATAGACGCACAAAAAATTGCTGAATTTGCATCGAAGAATTCTCAAGATTATGAGCCAGTCAGCAGAACTCATAACCAAGAAACATTGCTATCTTTGGTTAATCGAAAGCAGGATTTGACCAAATTTTTGGCAACTGAAAAAACTCGACTTAAACACCCCTCGCATGCACTCGGTGTTTCAAGTATCGAAAGAATGATCCTCTTTTTAAATAAAGAGATCAAGGCTTTGGATGAACAAATTGAAGAATTGATTGATCAAGATGCGGTACTGCAGAAACGGACAGAGCTTTTGGAATCAATCCCGGGAATCGGTAAATCTTCGGCCGCGATATTGATTTCGTTTGTGCCTGAACTTGGATCTGTAAGCAATAATGAAATAGCAGCCCTTGTCGGAGTTTGTCCTTACGATCGA
The DNA here is from genome assembly GCA_963713925.1 of uncultured bacterium. Classification (GTDB taxonomy): domain Bacteria; phylum Babelota; class Babeliae; order Babelales; family Vermiphilaceae; genus MFD01112-c2. Next base: position 1,276,456 of record OY970212.1, on the reverse strand, counting down.
GAAAGTGGCAACTATACAGGCAAACGGTTCATTCAAGGCGGTAGGATTATTCCTCGAAATGCATTATATATGTGTGCTATAACGACTATTAAGTATTATGCTCCTTTAAAATCCTTTTATGATCGACTAATAGCAAACAAAAAAAGCTTTAAAGTAGCTATTGTTGCAGTAATGCGAAAGCTGATCATCATTGCAAATGTTATCTTGAAAAAGGGCGAAGTATGTAGTGCTTAAAAATTAATTGACTTTTAACACAATTACTTTTTAGTTAGAAAGCTTAATTTTCGTATAAGCTCTAATTGAAAAGTCATTGAGCGCGGAGTTCTTCGAAGCTGCCATTAGGCAGCGAAGTAGAATAAGAATATTTAAAAAAATTACACAAAAAGAGACGTGGAAAACTATCCTGTTTTCCACGTCTCTTTTTTTTATCAAAAAACTGTTGTTTTTGTCCCCTTTTTTTATATACTCGTGCTAGGTTAAAAAGCCCAAACAAAACAAACCGAATTTACTGCTTGAAAAAGCTGGCTTATTCATCTGTTTTTGACGTCTCAACAAAGCCCATAGTCTCTTGCGATCCGATTTAAAAAAAGAAGCTTGTAATGAAAAAGATCTCTCCTATTTACTATATGTGTATAGCCATAATCGGCTTTTCGGGGTGCCAACGTAAACCCCGTCAGCAGACTCCGGTTCCTCAAACACTGGTCAAACCAGAACAGCCTGCTCCTGTTGTTGTTCAACAAAAAGCTCCATCAACACCCATTGCTTATAGCGAGCGCGCTTTCAAAAAAGAAACTGACTCAGAGCCTATAGTCAGACCTGTAGTCGAACTTAATGAATATATTAAAAGATTGAACCCGGAAGATGTGTTGACCTGTGTATATGATCTTTTGTTTGTTCCCGGGTACACTATAGAGGAAAAATGCGCCGTGCTTGAAGGATGCAAAAATCGCTTGAAGGATTCTGAATGTTCGGTAGTTGATTTCTTTGTAACCGTACTGACCCAACATGCTGACTTTTTAAAAAATCATCCACTAACTGATTTAAATAATTCTTTAGTGAGCTATGCGCCCGAGCATGCCGAGTTTTTAAAAGAAGATGAGGAAATGACCGAGATGCTTTGGCCTATTGATGAAATTTATGCATCCGGTAACAACTTGCTGCAGGAAGCAATCTTGCTCAAAAATGAAGCCGCCATCGATTATCTCTTGACCAAAGGAGCAGACCCTCGTCACTTGTGTGATGCGCGAGGAACCATGCTTGCGCTTGAATGGGTAGATAAACATGAAATACAGACTATCGCCGGCAAACTAGCGCAAACGCTCAACAAGCTTGACCCTGATAGCAAGACAACTATTCTTGATGAGCTGATATACACAGATTCTCACGCAGCAAATTTGGTGCGCAAATATGGCGGTAAATTATCAAGCGAGCTCACATAAATAACATTGTATTTATTGCGCGCTGTAAAACCCCCGTGCCTCAGCGCGGTGATGTAAGGCGCAATTCATGTTCATAAACCGCGGCTTTCAAGCCGTGGAGCGTCATTTGGATGCTTAATTAATTTTTTACTATAACCGTTCGTGGTGAGCGGAACGTAGTGCAGTCGAACCATACGAAAAAAAATTAATTGACTATGGATAGCGGAGAATGGGAAATTTTGTAAAAAAGATACGAATAAATGAGTTCGTATGGTTCGACTCCGTTGCACTTTGCTCACCACGAACGGTTGGAAACTATTTTATTAAGACTTTCAAAAACTCAACGGACTCTACATCGTGATTTGACGTATGTTTTAAGAGAGATGAGAATCATCGCGATGGCACAACCGCCTAAGCAATAAAGAGGTATGTAATAGTAGCGGATGCTTTGATAACTATGTCCCATATATTTGCTTGTTAAATCTATGAATGAGATGCAGCATGCGACAATAAAAGCTCTTTTAATTTCTTTGTATGTGATTGATAGGTTCATGATTTTTTCCATGCAGAGAGCGGCGCCCTTCTGCTCTCTGCACTATTCGCTCTAATTTAGAGAAAAAAATTGTCTGATAAACGGACCGACCAGGTAGCCCACTATAGCTGTAAAAATAAGCCATGTATATGAAATATCTGTATATCCAAATCCGTTAAATTTCAGAAAAAACAAAAATATACATAAGATTATAAAAGAGTTCATTCGTTCAAATAAAACACTTGCATAACTTGCTAACATATTTTTTGTCATGGGAGTTGGCTCTCTTAAGGAGTAGGGGTCATACCAGCCAAGGTTCCTAAGGTTAAAGCGAGAGCTTCTATCGCTGTTGCTACTCCGGCAACTCCAACAGAATTTACAGCGCACGTAGCGCCGAGCATTGCTGCTTGACTTGCAGCGGCGTTTGCGCCGATTGCACCTGCAACTACAGCAGTTCCAGGACCTGCGCTTAAAGTTGCGGCACCGGCTATTGCTCCACCAGCCATTCCGCCTGTTGCAACAAGACCGGCACTAACACCGGCTGCAATTGTCCCATAACAAAGGCTTTTTGTTGCCCAATATACAAAGGCACCAAAAGCAGCTCCGCCACCTTGGCCACGCACATGAGCTCTTACTTTGTAATCGCCGTTTGATAGCTGTGAAACTTCGGTGTATCCATGTCCCTCTGAAAAAAAAGTTGCCAATTTCTTTTTATCAAGTTTTTTCAGTAAAGGATCGATATCGTAATCTTTCACTTGGATACGCTTGTTTGCTTTGAGAATTTCGTATCCTTTATCGGTTCTGATCAGATCGATATTTCCCAGCTTGTGTGAAGCAAGGCCACCACCTTTTACAACTAATTCACTTGCAAATGCGCTCAGAGAGCAAATAAGTAACAATAAGATTTTTTTCATATAAACTCCTATAAAAATAGAATTGATTTTTATGCATCATTCAACTACTTCTTCCAATCAATTTATTTTATAAGATGCGCATAATAGAGACTCCTAATGATTTTGAGTTATGATTGTTTTGACTGCTCGTTGCTTCACTACAAACTTCAAAACCAAAATCGCAACCAATCCTATATGAAGTTTTGTAAAAAGCAATATCCGTTTGCTATTAATTGGCATCAAAAAAAGGTCAGTGTTTTCAGAGAAAAAATAGATTTTTGAGTTAAACTAAAGGTTTTTTTTAAAAATCATCGGTTTATAAAAAATGACATGAAAATTTTTTCGTACTTTTATAGACATCGTAATAATTTGTCGATTATAGTACGATACTCAAAAGTATATATTTTTTTTCATTAAAAAATGTGCCCAAAATAGTTTGGGATAAAAAAGGATTAATGATGGAAATAACGCAGCTAACCGGTCGCGAGATATATGATTCAAGAGGCATTCCCACGGTTGAGTGTGAATTATATCTTGATGATGAAATTATTGTTCGTGCCTCAGCGCCCTCAGGCACCTCAAAGAGTCCGTATGAAGCTCGAGAGCTTCGTGACGGCGGCAAGCGGCTTGAGGGGATGGGGGTTTCAAAGGCAATCAAAAAATTGGAAGATGTGATTGCTCCTGCCCTCATCGGACAAGAGCCCGATCTTGTAGAGCTTGACGTTGAAATGGTCGAACTTGATGGCACAACCGACAAATCAAAGCTGGGTGCCAACACGATGACTGCGGTAAGTATGGCAGTAGCTAAGGCGCAGGCAGTGGCCCATGGGCTTGAATTGTATGAATTGATAGCCCACTTTTGCGAACAATCATCAGTTTCGATTCCCTTCCCGTTGTTGAATCTTGTTAACGGGGGAGCGCATACTTCCGGTAATTTTCCGGTGCAAGAGATTATGATCATGCCTGCAGGCATGCAGACATTTCGAGAAGCGATGGAATGCAGTCAGCAGATTTTTCGTGCATTTTCTAAACTTCTGGAGAAAAAAGGCATTCCATTTGGATATGGGCTCGAAGGCGGTTATGCATTTGAGGCAACGGCTGTAGAAGACGTGCTTGATATGGTTATGTCAGCAATTGCATCTATCAAAGCAGAGAGCCAAGTCTTTTTATCATTGGATATTGCTGCCCAACAATTGTATGATTCATCAAGTGGCACCTATCGATGGTTCGATAAACAAAAAACGTCACAAGAATTAATAGCAATGTATCAATCATGGGTGAAAACCTATCCGATGTATGCAATTGAAGATGGCTTACAAGTAGATGACTGGGATGGTTGGCAAGAGATGACAGCGCTGTTGAAAGATCAAATTAAGATTGTGGGCGATGATATTTTTGCCACTAATCCGCATCGAATATCAGAGGCAATTGAAAGAAAAGTTGCATCCGCTGCCATCATCAAGCCAAATCAAATCGGAACTATTACTGAAACATTGCAAGCAATTAATTTGTGTCGCGAAGGTGATCTTCAGCCTATTATTTCTCACCGCTCGGGAGAAACGGAAGACACGTTTATTGTTGATCTTGCGATTGGCACCAATGCCGGCCACATTAAAGCCGGCGGCTGCAGAGGCGGAGAACGTATTGCAAAATACAATCAACTTTTGCGTCTGGAAGACACATTGTTGATGTCGATGCTTGATGAGTAAAGAGATCTACTCCATCATGTATAAATAACCCCACGTGAAAAATGTGGGGTCATTTGTTTTTTTATCTTAGGTTCTGTTGAGTTTTTAAAAATATAAAAAATAGCTTCAAATTCGTTCGTGGTGAGTGTAGCGCAGCGAAATCGAACCATACGAACAGTCATGTGACATAATAAGAACAATTTTTTTGATCAAGTAAACTTTCCCGTTCGAATGGTTCGACTATCGCTCACCACGAACGGGGGGAAGAGCTTTTTGTTCTGAAAACATGAAATAACCACCGGTTTTCATGACTACAAAAACTCAACAGACCCTAGATAGATCCGGTTTCTTTTTCCGTTCGTGGTGAGTGTAGCGTAGCGAAATCGAACCATTCGAACTTCCAAATTTTACACCTTCAAAAATTCATTGCAGTCTAGATTTACGTTTCAGCGGATTTTCCATTTCTGCCATGAGCGTTAGCAAAGGGCGCTCTTTTTTAGGTTCGGCCTCTGTTTTTTGTGAGGCGGCAGGCCTGTCACGCCTTAGCTCGTCTTTTTGAGCGGCGGTAGATATTGCTTCTGGCTTTTTTTGCGCTTGGGCAATGGCCAGCCCGTCACGCGGTCCGGTCTCGCTGTCGGAGACGGACCTGCCTGCGCTACGAAGTTTTAACGAAGTAGCGTCACGCTGAAGTTCATCTTTTTGAGCGTAGGCGGAAACATCAACTAATGTGTCGATATTCGCTTCATGCTCCTGAATCTCTCGTATTCCTGTTATTTTTTGCTTTGGCGAGCCGATAACTGTTCCAACGTCCTGAGTTTGTCCGAGCGCTTCGGCTTTTGCCAATTTTCGTCCTTGAACTTCCGGATTAGCTGTCCCTTCGTCAACTGAGCGGTAAAATTCTTGAGCTCTTGAATCATCTTGTAACAAGAAGTCATCAATTTCGCTTATTTGATCAAGACCTTCATTTGCAAAGAACCAGTGAGTAATCGGATCGCGCAGTGAGCTGAATGCCATTCCGTCTCGGATATATTTTTTGGATAAATTAATATGTTCATTGGTATAATCACTTACACCGGCGCGCAAGCGCGGTTGAATAATGGTCGGACAGATGAAGACCACGACGACCGAATCAGTTTCAGTATTGCTGCGTCTTTTGAAAAAATATCCAAGAATAGGAATTCTTCCTAAAATCGGCGTACGAGCGTTGAATGCATCATCCTCGTTGCTGGTCAATCCACCGAGCGCAAGTATAGCGCCATTGGGAACATTTGCCTGAGTATAAATTTGTCGTTTCAAGCGGCTTTGTTGGGTAGCATTTGTCGAAGTCGCCGTTGTTAAAAATCGAGTGATATCAATTTGAAGATCAAGGTTTACAAATTCGCCGCTAATGCGAGGAGTCACTACTATCTGCACCGGGGCGTTTGCCCATTTATTGATAATTGTTGTGGTACCTTGACCGCCGGTGTTTGCCGCAGTATCAGGCAACAAGCGCTGGTCCATAGTGGAGACGACCGTTTTGGTGTTATTGGTCGCAATCACATGCGGATTTGAAATAATATTTGTCGCGCTCAAAGTATCAAGAATTTGAAGCAACCCCCATGTCTTACCGTTAGAATCAGATGCTTGGATGACAGTTGATCCAATCGGAGCTGCTCCGGCAAGGCTGATAAAATTGGGTGTGGTTGACGCCGGATTCTGCAATGCATTGGCAAGCAAGTCTGCTTGTAGAGTAGTAAGAATGTTGCCCGAAGTTGTTGGGGTAGGAGGTACCGGAGTGTTTCCGGGAGTATATCCAGGAACAATTTGAGCCAAACTGGTCGTCACACCTGAAGAGTTTGTGGTTGTGGCCCCGGATGTATCAAACATGCCGGTTTGTGCGTTGACATTGTTCGGCATAGGAAAGCAGCCCGGATTACGCAACTGCGATGCAATTTCTTTGACTTGTGATGCTTGCATTTCAGTAATCAACACCTCAATTACAATTTGTGGCGAAGGAGTATCCAGGTCTTCGATAAGTTTTCGTATTTTTTCCCAATCACTGTCACGACATGCAATTATCAGTTTGTTGCCGCCGCCATAGCTTCCGAGGGTTTCATCACTTTTTGTGTTATATGACGGTGGTTGCAAATTTGTTAAGAGTTTCTCCTTAGATTCTTGTGCCAGAGTTTTAGTAATTTCATCTTTGGTTGGTTTATCGGATCTAATTATAACCTCTTCAAAATAGGTTTCAATGTCTGTTCCATCAGATAATGTTTTCCCTGCAGACTGTCCGGTTGTTTTGCGCGATTCATCCCGTTTAACGATCTCTGTCAGTACTCCTGCAAAAGGGGTGGCATCCAGATATTGCAATTTATACACATGTAACACTGATTTACCCGAATCAAGAGCGACATCAAGATATTTTTGGGTGAATTCTTTAATACGGCCAATATCTGTTTGTTTTCCGAGCAATATGATTGCATTTTTTGCCCCGAAAGGAAGTATTTTCACATTGCGTGAAAAATAAGTTGCTCCTGAGGCTGGCTTTGGCAGCAAAGGACTTTGTTTTTTTTCAGCTTCCGTGGGCTCTTGGAGGCTTTGCAATAAATTAGTAACAAAATCTGCCGATAGATAGTTGAGGGGGAGCACTTCCATCATTTCCTTAATGTCAGAGTTGTCGAGTTCAACAATGACACGCATTGCTGCTTTAATATCAGCAGATTTGCCTGCAAGGATGATTGAATTTGTTGTTTGATCAAGATAATGGCTTGCTTCAAGTTTTGTTTGATCCGCAAGCAATATGTTCATGAGTGCGGTAATTTCATTGTCAGATTTATTAGCGTTGTCACCCACCCTCAAGTTTGAGAAGAAATAGACATAGCGAATCCGATCTTCTGATTCAGGAAGATCTTCCGGCGTCATTCCCACAAAAATCGGGAGCGGCTCTCGGTTCATTGTTTTATCTTTTTTAATAATCTTCCAAAGATCATTTTCTTGCACCATCGTATATCCGGAAAGATCAAGCAATATTTGCAAAAAATTCCATGCTTGATCGACAGTCACGTCTGTGACTGAATCGAAATTAACTTTAATTTTTTCAAAATCAGCGTCTTTGACCGGCAAAAGAATATTGGCTTCCTTGTGGGCAGCGATAGTGTTGACCGCATCAACAATGCCTTCATTTTCAAAGACAAAGTTCATTTTTTTTGCATGAGCATTTTTTCTGTTGCGAGCCTTCTTTTTTGGAGTCCCATTCTCTTGAGACATGATTTTTTCAAGCAAGATCGCATGTTGATCTTGTGCAAAGTTAAAAGAAGAAAAGAACAGCGCGGTGATAAGTGCATTTGTTGTTAACGAGCGAGTTCTGCAGCCCATCATAAGTATAATTCCTTAGTTTTTTATGCGCTCTTTTTGAGCAATGTTGCTACATCAATGCTGACATTGACGGTCGTGGCCATTGTTTTGGTAATGTCCAATTTTTGAATGGTGATTCTATTATTGCTGTCAAGCTCTTGGATAATTTCCGTTAACGTTTTCATATCTATTTCAACCAGGTCGGCACTTGCTATTTCTTCAATATAGTTGTTGGCTTTGGTAGCGCGACTGATGATAGCCACTTTTTTCGATTGCTTAACCTTGAAACTTTGCAACAAATTTTCAAAATAGGCCGCCAAATTAAAATCAGGGTCTTTGGTAATGATTGAATCAACATTTTTTTGCTCTTGCTCTAATGCTTTATAGGAGGTGAGCAATTTTTTGATTTCTTCTCGTTTACTATTTAAATCATCGAGAGATTCAGTCAGGATTTCCATTTTATATGATTTCCAATACAAAAGCCCACCAACAATGAGTGTAAGTATCGAGGCATATATGCCGATAACTTTCAAAAATCCGGTGTAATCGAGTGAATCGAAATATTCCTGGAGGCGTTTAAAGATATTCATGCTATGGCCTCTTTGATGTTAGAGTGATGGTCGCACTAAATTCAGGATTTGAAAGACCATGTGATGGAGTATATTGTCCAAACAAATGAGAACCTTCAATTACGTTTCTTACTATGGCAATTTCATTAGGTCCTTTGACACGCCCCTTGATAACCATTTTTTGTGGAGTAAGCGTTAATCGCTCCATGTTCAGACCAAGCTCGTCTCTATCTAATTTTGAAAGCTCCAAGAGGTATTCAAGCATTGATCGTTTATGAGCCGGAGAAAATTGATCGACAAGATTTTTGCGTTGCGCAACCAGTGTTTTAGCTCGTGCAATGTATGATTCAAGGGATTCTGAAGGAGCTTCACCCTCTTCCTCCTGCCCAGGGGCTGCGGTTGCGCCCGGAATTGATTTGAGTTCTTGAATAGCTTGCTCCAATGAGCTATTATATTCGGCATTCCAATGTCTCAGTTGCATAAAGGTGCTGACGCCAACAGTTGCTACTAAGAGCAAGGAAAGAATGCCCACTGTTATAATTTGTTTGGTAACGAGTGATAAATCTCGTTGAGTCGATTCTTGTGTCGCAATATTGGCATTGCGTGCATTTGCAAAGGCGTGTGCAACTGCGAAACTGGACAAATACTCTTGCGATGGTTTAAGTGATACATCTTGCGCGCCCATCAATTCTGCAGTAGGTATGGAAGTGCACGGAGTGCTTAATTTTTGTGATATAAGCGTTTCCATCTCCTTGAGTTGCGTGGCTGCACCGACAAGAAGGCTTGATTGTATCGGTGGAAAATTGACTCGTTGACTGAAGGTATTGCACGTGAATGCAATTGATTGAATCAAGCTATTACATGATTCCTTAATTGCCGCATCAAAGGTGTGATCAGGATTATTGAGCACTCCATACTGATCAATGAGTGTTTTTACTTTTGCGATGGAAGAACCTGTTTTTTGTGCAACTCCCTTGAGAATATCGTACATCCCTGTCGGAAGTGTTCGGATCAGTTTCAGTGCACCATTCAAGATATAGCTTACTTCTGTCTCAGCATCTTTGATGTTAATAAGCGCAACTGGTTGCGAACTGCGTTGCTTGAACGTAGCGGTGCTTTTTATTATTTCGAAATTTACCAAGCTATCGATAGATACAAGTTCCGGTGTGATGCCGGCGAGTTCGAAAATCGTTTTATGTGCTTGCAGATACTCTTTTTTGATAGCAACTGCAACAACTTCCGTTGATTGTTCTTGTTCATCAACAGCGGTTGTGATAAATCCGATTGCTGCATCGGAAAGCGCAAAGGGCAATCCGGGCTCCAGCTCGTATCCAATCACCATGCCGATCTTCTCTTTGTTGGTGAAAGGCAGAGTGATTGTTTTAAATACCGCATATGAACTTGGCAATACCGTCGCGACATAATCATATGAGCCTATCGATTCAAAGAGCTCTTTAAGCACCTGTGCTGTTTGCTCTGGTGCGCTGTTTTCCGCAACCGGTCGACTCAATTGCTTTTCAATAGCGATGATACGTTTATACAAATAGAGCACAGTCGCATAGATCGCATGCGGTTGTATATCGATGCCGACGATCCGTTGCGGAAAGAGGTAATAGGAACCGATACGATTTGGGATGAAAATATCGCGAATCATGAAGCAACTCCTCTCAGTTCATTTTCAGCGGTAGTGGTTGCTTCTTGCTTTTGGTCAAAACGTTTTCTTCTTCGTGCGCCGCTGCGAGCCGGATGATCCCGTGGATCCAACATATATTCTTCATAAAGCTCGCGCGGACCGCCATAGTTGTTTTCAAAGAAAAACTTATTAATCGGATCACGCGATGCCGCATTGTCATACGTATCGGCAAGAATCTCTTCATATTGATTCATGCGACGTTTGTTAAAGGTTTCAATACGCTCACTGTCTTTTTCTGCAGGTATGAGCTGCGTTGCAACTAAAATCAAAAGCACATCACGCACAACGTCGTTAGATTTATTTTTGAAAAACCAACCCAATAAAGGAATATCTGCCAAAAGAGGCACTTTGTTTGCATTGTCAGTCGCGGTTGATTGGATAATGCCTCCGAGCGCAATGACCTCTTTGTCGGCAACAACCGTTTTTGTTTGCAGGCCCCGAACGATTTTTTGCACAAAGGCAGGGTTAAAAACAGCACCCACGAATTGGGATGATTCTACGGCTATGTTCAGAGTAATCATACCATCGGAAGAAATTTGAGGTTCAACGTACACATTAAGCCCTGCTTCTTCGTCCTTGAAGGTGTTTGAAGTACTGCTACCGGTTTGTAAGATTTGTGAGTCAATCACACGTTCAATCGTAGTGACCGATACTTTTGATTTTGTTTTATTAGTCGCAATTAAGAAAGGGTTAGCGACCAATTGTGTCGAAGTGAGGCTTTCAAGCGCTTGAATGACTGCCCACGCTCCCAAAGCATCGCCCAAAGAAACAACGGTATTTCCGGCTCCGGCAGTAGTCACCAAGTTGAGCAAGTTACCCAGCAGTTGTGTGGCGCCGGCAGGAGAGCTCGTGCCGGTACTACTTGGAGTCTGCAATTGTAATCCTTGAGCTGTGTTGCTGGATCCGGTGAAGCTTCCGGATGTTTGATACGTAATGTTTTTTCCGAAAATTCCATTCGTTCCACACGGCTCTTTGGATCTCATTTGAGTCCCTAAAATTTTGAGTTCTTCCAAGCTCAGTTGTATCACTAAAATTTCAACGGCAACTTGCGGTTGCGGTTCATCAAGTTGCTTAATAATGTCAACGGCCTTAATATAATCATCATAGTTTCCCTTGATAATAATTCTATTAGTTGCCATCTCGGCTACAAAGCGCATCGGTTTGAAATATTGATCAATGCCTCCGCGAACAGCCCCCACGGCACGAGCCGTTTTTGAGGCTTCATCCCAGGTTTCTCCAAATTTAGTAGTCTCATTCATGATGCGAGCAATTGTTTCAGCATTCGCATATTTTACATCGTAGACATACAGCGGAGAAAAGGGCTTCTCCATAGAAACGTCTACGTGTTCCACAATAAAATCTTCAATCTTTTTAATGGTATCGATTGGACCAAGCAAGATAAGAGAATTGGTACGGGGTTCAGCAATAATTTTTACATTTTCAGGAAAATAGGCAGCAGTCGGTTGTTTGCGTTGTAACAACCGATTAGGCATGGGGGTTTTTTCGTCCGGTTTGATCAAGCTTTCATACAGATTTTTAACCTCAATAGCATCAGCTTTGCGAAGTTTCAATACGGACATCGCTTGCGGCAAGCTCACCTTATCAAGCTCTTTGACGATCTTCATCAAATTGAAAATGTTGAACGCTTTATCGATAATAAGAAGCGCGTTATGCTCTTTGAGAGCTAAAATCGTTGATTGGGGACTTTTAATTTGATCTAAGATGCGCGGATTACCGGTGCCTCCGATAAATGCGTCAGTGGTGCTATTTTTAATAAAATAGATGTAACGGATCACTTGATCGCTTGAAGCAACGGCTGTTGGAATTTCTGTTGGGTCAACGCCGATAAAGGTAGGAACTGGTGCGCGAGTGATAGGTCCTGCTCCGGGATCTTTTGTGACAATTCTGAAAATTTTCGGTTCATCATTAAAAGGCACAACGGCAAAGCCGGACATATCAATGAACGTGAGAAAGAGGTTCCATACTTCAGGCTTGGAGAGAGGCTTTTGCGTTTTGAATGATATCAAGTTTCCTTTAATTTTTTTCTCATCTTTGGCCACCGGATCAACAGCATCGGGAGTGATGAATTGATAATCAAAAACATCCGCAACATATGAAATAAGCTGTTCCAAACTTGCGTTTTCAAAATTGAATTCTATTAAATCTTCTTGAGATTCGGCATTTTCACGTTCAAGATCTTCGAAATCAACAGATTCTTTCAGTTGAGGATTTTCTTGAGGTTCAATTGCTTTAAATTCATCAGCACTTTCCTCGCGCGCTTTTGCAATCGGTTCATTTTTATTATCAAGATCGACGATCTTTTGATCTTCTTTTTTCCGTTGCTCAGTTACCTGAGTATCTGCAGCCAGGTCGACCACTTCAACATGGGTAGCGACATCATGTTCAACCTGCGCTACCGCATCTTCTGCTGAAGCCATGATAACATTTCGGGCGCGAGCGCGTTTATTATGCGGCCATGTGCTGAGAGTCATAAAACAACTCAGCGCGAGCAGAACGCCGGTGATGTATGGTATATTCTTTTTTTTCATACTGTTCTCATGACTGAGGAGTGATTAATGAGGTTGGTTTTTTCCCTTGTTCTTTCATGTTCTGACGTTCTCTATTTCGAATATCAGAAATGGTTGGAGCTAAGGTATGTTTTTTTGCAACGATCTCTCGTTGTTTCTTTTCGTTTTCTGTTGGTTCAAATGTTCTTGGTTTTTGTGCTTTTTTGCGCACTTCTTGCAATGTGTACGTGAATTCCATTTCTTTCCAGCTTCCTTGTGATCTGCGCAAGAACTTCATGACAATTTTTTCTTCAGGGTTTAGCCCGACAACGGTTTTGTAGATCTTGAATCGTTGCGCGGTGCTTGTAGCGGGAATATCGTTGACTGATGTAATAATATCTCCCCTGATAAACCCAAGCGAAGCACCCAGAGAATGTTCATCAATAGATCCGATGCGGCAGCCAAAGTTTTCACCTTTTTGGTAAATGGTCGTGATATCAAGCATATCAAGGAGCTGACTGATATTTGTTACTCGAGTCGTAAATGCTGATACATTAATTGAAAACTCAGAAGGTGAAATTTGTTTCACGACATCGTTCCAGCCGAGCGCGTTTGCGTATGTTGGATCGAGCAATGCATCTTTTTCTCTCAGGTAGAGAACTTCTTGCTGACCGTTTGAGCGGATGATGATAATTTTATTTGCAAAAATTCTGAGCAATTGGGCATCTTCAATCATATCGCCAACGCGGAATAATGCCTCATTGCCTGCGCTCGCTTCAATAACGGCTCTATTTTTCGAGTCATCAAGAGCAAAAGTCATGATCCCCCTTAATTTTATAGGTAATGGATCAAGAAAAGTGACTTCTGCCTCCGGAGGAGCTTCCTCTTTCACGGGACGTGGTGGTTCGGGCATTTTTTGTACGAGTTCGGCAGCGGATTCTTCTTTGATCACTTTGCGCGGCGTTGTGCCGAAAATATCATTTTCGTAAATACGTTCGATGATTATTTTTTGTTCACTTTTTTTAGATACAGGACGAACCGGCGCAGCTTCTATTTCTGTGCGCTCTAGAGGAGTTTGATAGCTCAGATAGAGGTAGCCGGCCAACAGGGCGATCAAAAAAACGAGCACTGAATTCAAAATCCAAAATGGATGTCTCATACTCTTTGATCCCTTTTATTTATACCCATATTCCGCAACACTTTTACCCATGGTTCGTTTGGGGCCTACGTTCATAGGGAACCCGTTGTAAAGGTCCTCATGCGGAGTGTTAGCGGTCGTGTGGGATAACTTATCATATTCAAGCACTGCTTCACTTTTGCTTATCTCACACAATAACCATCGAATGATTTTTTTGTCAAGCCGGTCTTTTGCCATGCGCGTATCAATAGTCAACATTACGGCGTAGGAATCGTATTTATAATTTTTTGTATGATATGGAATGCCTGAATGTTTTCTGATTCCGCTCCATAGCTCAGACTAATTCTGTGGCACAAAATATCATACGCCACTGCTTTCACATCATCGGGAATAATATAATGTCGCTGTTTTAAAAAAGCATATGCTTTTGAGGCGTGCACTAATGCAATGGTGGCTCGAGGAGATGCGCCTGAGGTGATGTAGCTTTTCAAAATTTTGAGGTTATAACTTTCAGGATCACGCGTTGCAAACACCAAAGATAAAATGTAATCCAAAATTTTAGGATCACAATACACGCTTTCGACGATGCCTTGCATACTGTTGAGTTCAGCCCCGGATATAACGGGGGTAATAGTGGGCTTGAGTTGCTTTGAGAGAATCATTTGTCGCTCATGTTCTCGTGAAGGATAGTTCACAGAGATTTTAAACATGAAACGATCAACTTGAGCTTCAGGCAAGCGATAGGTGCCCTCTTGTTCTATCGGGTTTTGTGTTGCAAACACAAAGAAAGGTTTATCGAGATGATATGAAGTTGAACCAATAGTCACTTGCTGTTCTTGCATTGCTTCAAGCAGCGCAGATTGCACTTTTGCGGGCGCGCGGTTAATTTCGTCAGCGAGAATGAGATTTGCAAAGATAGGACCTTTGCGTGTTTCAAATTCGTGCGTTTTTGCGTTGTAGATCATAGTTCCGATGACATCGGCTGGCATGAGATCGGGCGTGAATTGTATGCGAGTGAATTTGAGTCCCAATGCTTGTGCGATAGATTTGATCATAGTTGTCTTTGCAACGCCGGGGACACCTTCAAGCAAAATATGGCCATTGCACAAAAGAGCAAGAACCATGCTTTCTATCGCTTTTGTCTGACCAATAACAACTTTGCTTACTTGATCGATGACTTGAGCAATTTTTTGTGCTTCTTCTTTGATATGCTCGATATGTAAAGTTTCAAACTGTGTGCCTTGGGCATGACGTTCCATGTTACTACCTCATACATATTTGATGCATTTTTGTTTTCTGCAATAATTTATGATACCGTAATTTTAACAGGTTGTTACAATCTTACAATCTTTGAACCGAGTGAGCGGAGAAACGATGATTTTATCAGGAAAAGAGATCAAAAGGCGTTTGGGTTCTGATATTGTTATTGAACCATTTAACGAAAAACAGCTTGGTCCTAACAGTTACAATCTTCGACTACATAATGAGTTGTTGGTTTACTCGGATCCTGTCTTGGATATGAAGAAAAAAAATGAGGTTGAAAAAATTATCATTCCAGCAGAAGGTCTGGAGCTTGAGCCCGGGAAACTTTATCTGGGACGCACGATGGAATACACGAAGACGCTTTCATGTGTGCCTATGTTGGAAGGGCGATCATCCATCGGACGGCTCGGATTGTTCATTCATATAACTGCAGGATTTGGCGATGTTGGATTCAGCGGATTTTGGACGCTCGAAATTTTCTGTGTTCAACCGATTCGTGTGTATCCCGAAGTTGAAATTTGTCAGATCTTCTATCACACCATTGAAGGCGATTACAATTTGTATTCGAGTAATAAATACCAAAACAACTTAGGTGTGCAGCCAAGTATGCTGTATAAAGATTTCGAAGTTTTATAAGGTTTACACTACCATTTCAATACATCACCATGAATATTATAAAATGCATCCTATGCAATCTATTCGTCTTTACTCTTTCGATCGGGGCAAGCCAAGAGATGTCGATTGTTTTGGCAAATGCGGGAAGTTACTATCAAGCAGAAACACTTGAACTCAGTCCGTCTACTGAGTGTTCGTACCGCTTTACTACTCAAATGATTCCGGTTGATTTGACGGACGATTCTCGGTCCTCTGGCACCTATTTTAAGAGATGTGAAAAGCAAAGCAGTGAGTTACAACTTTTGTTAAATATCATTGCTCGAAGATCATTTTCCGACATCGATTTTGAACTCAATTCAGACGTAACAGTTAAAAATGCTGTTGAAATAAGATCGAATTATAAAAAATATGTTGCAGAGGCATTAGGGTTGGTCAAAGTCATGAGAACCAATAACGCGAAGCCGTTGATAAAGACAGCTCTTCCCATGAATGAACAAGAGGCATTTTCTTTTCTGAAAAAAATGAAGGCATGCAGGGAGATATTCGGAAATAATTATCACTTTATAATTAAAAAGGGATCGCATCCTGCCTATATATCTTCTGTTTATTTTATCATCGACAATAGGACGTTAATTGATGTTATGTCTTGTCTGTTTGTCAAACCTGAAAAGCATCAGAATTTTGCAATGACCGCTAAAGAATGTCTTTAAAAAAGAATTCATAGCGAGCTTGGTGTTATTCGATCTTAAGAAAAAACAGAAAGTAAATTCTGTTGAACTTGTTCAGAGGGGTATACCGTGTGCAATTAAAATATCTTCTGATGGAACATCTCTAGCTTGTAAGACTAGAGCTGATAGGATCCATACTTTAAATTTAAACATGACAACTAAATTATCTCCTGAATTACTCACGCTTGTTTTATCAAATCCTCAGAAGTTTAATGTGGACTTAAAAACAAGAATTGACAGCTTGCTTACTCCTCTTGAGAGCGAAAATCCACAACTTAAATCTGCTTTGAGTAAATATGTTGCTAATCAGTTTAAGGACGCATCGAAATAATCTTTTTTATTATGATCGTTTATACATTCGCTTTGCCAGGGTACTTTCTTTAGCATGATCAATCATTGGCCGTGGATATTTAAGTCCTTTTATCTCTTTTTTCTCAAGCCTATGAATCTGTTTTGGAGTTAAATGGCTTAACTCGGGTAGCCACTTTTTAATGTATACGCAATGAGCATCGAATTTTTTTTGTTGTAGCCAAGGGTTAAAAATACGAAAATAAGGTTGAGCATCGGATCCTGTTGATGCAGCCCACTGCCAATTTCCATTGTTAACCGCTGGGTCGTAGTCTATTAATTTTTGTGCAAAATAACGCTCACCCCACCGCCAATCGATGTGAAGATCTTTGGTTAGAAATGATGCGACTATCATACGAACTCTGTTGTGCATAAACCCTGTTTTATTGAGTTCTCTCATTCCAGCGTCAACGATCGGAAAACCTGTCAGCCCATCGCACCATTTTCGAAAATCATCTTCATTATTTTTCCATGCTAATGAGTCATATTTTTTTTGAAACGCATGGCCAAAAACAAAGGGAGAGTGGTAAGCCACATGATAAAAAAAATCTCGCCAATATAATTGACGAATGAGGGGATGTTCGTAACCCAATTCTTTGATAAACGTATGATATACTTCACGGATTGATAGAGTACCAAATTTCAGATGAGCTGATAGATGTGTTGTAGGAAGAGAGGGATAATCATGTGTTTGCAAATAATTTTTGAAGGAGCAAATGTTTTTAAGTATTGAAAGAGCTTCTTTTCTTCCGCCCTGTAGCAAGAGAGATTGTTGTTGAGAGACCAAAATTTTTGTGCAAAAATCGATTCCTTGATCATTGGGAATTGTATTTGTATACCACTGGGATCGCAATAATTTCTGAGCAGGCAAAACAGGGATAGTGATAGCCTTTTTAAAAAATGGTGTAAAAAGAGTGTATGGCGTTTTTGATTGACTAAAAATTGCCTCGGGTTTATTAAGAAGCGCATCAGGATGAGATATAAATTCTTTTTTGTGTTCGACACAAATTTTCTTAATTGCCGCATCACGCGCGATGCTAAATGGAGTATAATCTCTATTTACAAAGATAGCATCAAGAGCAACATGTTGTATTAGTTGAGCGACTATATCATGGGCCTTGCCATAAAAAATGGCAAGCGTCGTCCTCTGTTTTACGAGCTCTCGGTTAAGCTCTTGAAGAGAGTGGATCATGAATTGTAGGGCAGCTAAACTTTTAAAGCCGTTTTCATTGCCGATTTGACGAGGATCAAAAATGAATGCAGGGATAACATGTTTTGATGAGACACATGCCGCAATTAAAGCAGTATTGTCAAAAAGCCTCAAATCTCTTCTAAAAATGAACAGTGAGGTATTGTACATTTTACTCAAGCCAACTCCTTAATTGCTTGCATTATAGCAAAAAAGCAATTTCAAACGCAAGAGTTTGAGTTGCTTTTTTCTGTATTTGAAATTTGACTGTTAATATCTAAAGAATAAAAAAGCCTTATTTTTACGCACTTTTTATTGAATTTACCATTCTTAATATGCTACCATAAAAAATGAAGATGCAGGGACAGGGGAAATGGAGGTTTTCCCAATAAATAACCCCCAAATCCAATTTTGTGGGGTCCCAAATGAAGTTGAAAACGGAATTTGGGTAAAAATCAGGAGGATGTTATGAAACGTCAGAATAAGATTACCCTATTATATATAGGTTTTGTTGTGTTAATGTGCTTAGGCATTGCGGTGGCGCAAGCGGAGGATGCATCATTATCCACGCAAATTGCTGCGGCGATCAATGTGAATAAGCGAACACCACTGTCGGTGCGTGCTGCTGCATTATACTCAAAAAACGAAATGCCTGCTTTGTATAAAGCGGCAATCGCCGGAGATGTTGCAAAGATCAAACAACTTGCGAAACAAGGTGTTAACTTAAATGAGCAGCTTCCAACAAATGGTGATACTCCAATGCATGGTGCTGCCATGAGAAATCAGAGTGGAGCCGTAAAAGCATTGGTTGCAGCCGGCGCACAAAAAGATATTAAAGATGATGAAGGCAAGACACCATTAGAGTTAGCGCGAGAATTGAACCGAAAAGATATTATTCCATTATTGCAATAAAGTTGCAGAGGGGAAATGAAAAACATTTCCCCTTTTTTTTACGTATTTTTTACCGGATATTCGTTATAGAAGCAAAAATCGATGAATGATTTTTTTCTTGCTTTTTTTAAAAAAGGCGAATAGATTATGATCGAGCTAAGAAGGAATTGTAGTAATGAAGCCTGCTGAAATTCCCGTCTCAACTTGGCTCATTTTTATTGTCCTATCAACATATTTCATTATTTCTGATATATCGCTTGGTTATCCTGCTTGCCTTTCGAACTTGTCGTGTAGCTTGCCTGTCCTGCGTAACTTTACGCCGCCGCTCGTAGGAGCTATGGCGCACAGGGCCGAGCTGAAGTTTGGGCCCCAAGTGTAGTGAAACGGAACTTGGGTAAGACCGCCCGGACAAGTGAAGCATGGATGATGATTTTTTAATTATTTGCTTCAGACGCTCAAATTCTTGCTCAAATTGTTCTATTACACCCGTATCATCAAGTACGATAACATTTTCTCGATTACGCACTGATGCAGATCGTGTGAAATTACATGATCCTGTCCAGAGCAATGAGCAATCATCTTGATTTGATCCAAAAATTACAAATTTGTGATGCATGATATCATTGTTGATACCGGTTGGGGCTTGCGGTTTATATTCAAAAACATCAATGCCGGAACGCTTGAGCATTTCAATTTTACTAAATCGATCAGCGCTCGCTGCTCCATCAACAATGACAGCCACTTGAACATTCCGTTGCGCCGCACTAATGAGCGCATGTGCGATATCCTTATCGGTGAACATAAAAATAGAAACTTTAATAGATTTCTTTTCGTGATTGATCAAATCGATCAGGCGGGCGCGCACATCATCATTTGGGCTGAAAAAGACGCGATATGAACTGTTCTTTTTTTCTCGAGGGCGTTCAATTGAATCCAAACCCTGGGACAACTGAGCATCTTTTACCGGATTTCCTGACTGGTCAATAACAAAATGAGTTTTGTTATATATACACCATGTTGCGGGCGTTATTGTCGATAACGCGCACAGTATTACTACTACCATATGCTTCATTACTTCCCTTATACTTTTTTAAAACTTCCACCGAAACTCCAATTCGGCCCCAACGTCATGACGTTCGTCTCGAAATGCTCGGAACCACATGTCATCCGTTATTGCATACTCTATTTCAAGTCTTGTATCTTCTGTCAAGCTAAAGTTTTTCTGAATGAGGGCTCGCCAGCGATCCGCTATATCAATTTCGATAGCTCCGCGCAATCCACCTCTGCTTGTTTGATCTGAAAAACTTGGAATGAGATAGATATGTTTAAATGGAGCAAACAATTGACGAATAGCGGCATGCAGCTTGGATGGTGCATGTTCTGCATCAAGCACAAGATATTTCATACTTTGTAGGAGCGCTGCCGGAGCAATTCCGGAGAGCGAATCAGGTGATCCGGCAAGTAATAAACAGAGAATTTGCTCTTGGGAAAGATTTGGGTATGAATCCAAAAGAATATGAGGATATTTGAGCGAGCCGGTGACTTGCAAACTGATTTTATATTTTTTTATGGTGTTGCGTGCATGAAGTTCGATGATGGGGTCAGTAATTCTGTCTTTTGCAAATTCTATTTTACCTTTTGAAAACAATAATCGCGCATAGGGGAAGGCAAGTGAGCCTGATTGGAGTAAAATGCGGCCTTGTAGTTCTGGGTGTGATGCAGATCCTTGGAGCGATAATCTCATGTGGGCGGCAAGTTCCAGAAGTGGTGTTTTAACGTGAATAACATCTTTTGTTTGTATCGCAATGGAAAAGAGAGGATCGACAAAGAATGTTTTGTTTGTTGCAACTGACTGAGGAAACAATGATTGAATGAATTGTGGTGAAAAAAGATTTTCTTTAATCATCGTTTTATCAAAGAAAATGGTTCCTGAGATGTACGGTTGTTCCTGCTTTTTGTAAGAAATAACAAGGCCTGATGATATCATCGTAAAGAGATCTTTTCGTATGTTAATCAAGCATTCCGATAGAGTGATGGGCGCATGCAGATATTCAAGACCATACTGTTGGTCCAACACGCATCGCGCATCTGCCATATGAAATGAGCCACGATACAATTCCCCATCCAATGTATGTAGATAACACGTTTTGTTTTCAAAGTTATAATAACCTTCAAGCGAAATTTTTTTGAGCCAATTATGCAGCGAACCAAGGCGAGCCATTCCGTTAAATGATGTTTGAAAAAAGAGGATGTCGTCTTGCAATTTTGTTTGTATGTCAATAGTTCCATCGGCTTGTATAGGGTGATTGAGCTGATCTAAACAGAGTTGTATGCCGGAAGAATTGATATTCGCGTGGCACGAGCTCTTTTTTTCTCCTACACTTACTGCGCAAGAACCCAAAAGATTTTGTTGAGCAGAATGCAGACGCAACTCGCCTTCCATAGTTTTTTCATTTAATGTAACTTCTCCTGAAAGTGTCGCAGAGCCGACCGACCCTACTATCTCATGGGTATCTTTGTTTGGGGATAGTGTGATATTCAGAGGAACATGTCCACCATTTTGATTGGTGATATCGCTTTCAAGATGCGAACTGAAAAGACATTGATGCAAGCTTGCTTGTAGACAGCACGAATTGAGCATGTATCCGTATATGTTTTGGGCTTCGAGAAGCTCTGCAGAAGCTTGGTAATCATTGTGCGCCATATCAGCGGAAGCCAATATATTGCAAATGTCGGTGCCATCACGTGCGATAGTGAGAATTCCATTTGCTTTTTGTTGTTCGTAGGAAGCATCTAATGTGGCTTTATACGGCATGATTATATCAAGAAGGGTTATGTTTTCCACGTCAGCATGAAGCTTTGCGGTGATTGCGTTTTTATAATCTATTTCTGCACCGATGTTCGCTGAGGCGCTACATTTCTTGTTGCCAAGTTGTCCGAGGAGTCGTTGTATATTTCCCATTCGCGCGTGAGCTTTGCACATGATGTGATGCGGTTGCAAGCGCACAGTACATTCATCGAGAGCTAATGATGTATCATGATTGTGAATCGATAACGAGGCGCAGTCATCTTTACAATCAAGATTGAAAGAGAATTGCTCGATGACTCCTTTGATTGGTTCGCAGCTCATTTGTATGCGTGAAATAATATTTTTCTCAATTGTTTTTTTATTGCAAACAGCTTCAATTGATCCGGCGGTATTCCACACAAGAGTCCGCTCGGGAGTTGCGATTGCGCATTCAAGAATGTGTGAGCGTATTTTGACTTGTTTTGCACTTTGAGCAACGGCAATACGAGCTTTCGCTTTCACCGAATTCCCCCGTGTGTCAGTTATAGTAATGCTAATAGGTTTGACAGAACATCCGGTGAGCGCGATCTCAAGAGGGAAATCGGGTTCTCGAGCTAATGCATTCAAATGTGGTGTGATGCCAAAAGATCCGTTGTCATATGTTGTTTGAACATTGAATTCATGACAATCAAGCGCAAAGGCGAATAATCGTTTGCTTATTAATTGCCAGAGGCTAAATGACAACGTGAGTTTCTTACAAGTCCAACCCCACGAATTATCATTGTTGATGGGAGTTGCGTGTAAATTTTTCAGGACTACTTGATTGTGCAAGAAGCCAACACTTTCCAGCCGCGTTGAAAGGCGACATTCAAGTGTTTTTTCGCACGATTTGATGATGACTTGTTCAAGATATTGATGTACCGAGCTTCCTTGGATGTTTGCAATGATGCCTAACACTATTCCAATAAGAACAAGGGATGCAAAAAGGATAAAAAGTTGTCTGCGCATAAAATTTAGAGCTTATCAGAAAATACCGGAAATTCCTTATTGTTATGTCATCCTGAATTTATTTCAGGATCTATTTAACCTGGATGCTGAAACAAGTTCAGCATGACAACCAACCCTTTTTTAGGTAGAGAGCTTAATTTTTCGTATAAGCTCTTATATTTGGAGGTTCCCCCGGTTCACATGGGGTTTTATATTTGGCGCCAACCATCAGCATATTCATAATTTCTTAGGTAAGAAATATCTGAAACACTGTTGCTGAGTGCATATTGTCTACCATCACATCCTTTGATGTATACCACGCCTGAGCTTATAATGCCATGAGGATGAAAATCAATTCGGTTATGAGCAAAACTGCAGGGGCCGTTGACTGCATGCGTCGGCTTTCCGGGAGGGCCATATATTCCCGGTTTACATCCAATTGAAACACCTGAGGCAAATGTTGTTTCCTGTCCATCAAATTGATATCCGTTGCATGTGAAGACTAACTGCTGCGTATGGCCGGTTGTGCGAGCGAGCGATTGTAGATAGCGGCAAACGGCATGTAGTTTATACAACTCAGAACGTGCTGTGATGTGTGCAAATGAAGAAGACTGTAGTATGCCTAAGCCTGCTATCACACAGACAACAGTAATCACAACCATGAGTTCCACGAGTGTAAATCCGGATTTACTGGGGCGTAGGCGATCTAGGCTCCATTGAATTTTTATCGTAGGCATAAAACAATCTCCAGCCGTTCGTGGTGAGCGAAGTTGCGGGCCCCATGCGTAAAGCATGGGAAAAAATGCAACGTAGTCGAACCATTCGAACTTTTTTGTTTGTGTCTTTTTTGCAAAATTTTTCATTACCCGCTATCCCATATGCATATTTTTTTGTTCGTATGGTTCGACTGCACTACGTTTCGCTCACCACGAACAGCGAGTGCCCCATGCGAAAGCATGGGTAAAACGGAGAGCAGATTTTTTCTTTTTTTTAGCTTTGCGATAGGTTCTACTCCACGACCTCTTGCTCAATAGTAGCGACAGACAAGACTTCCTCGATAGTTGTAAGCCCTTGCTTAATCTTTCTCAGACCATCTTGAACAAGAAGTGTCATGCCATCAGATTGTGCTTGTCGACGCAATTGAGCAGTGTCAGCACGTTCCATGGTGAGTCGAGCAATGCCTGGCGTCATCGACATAAGTTCAAAGAGCGCAAGGCGACCGCGATATCCTGTTTGAGAACATTCATCACACCCAATTGCTTCATAAAAAGTGATTGATTGTGCGTCTTTTTTTGAAAGTCCGATGCTGTTGAGCAATTGCTCAGAAGGCGTATATACTTTTTTACAGTTGGGACACAATTTTCTAACCAAACGCTGAGCCATTGCCAAGTGAATCGAAGATGCTATTAAAAATGGTTCAACTCCCATGTCGATTAATCGAGTGATGGTGGCGGGAGCGCTGTTGGTGTGTAAGGTGCTGAGCACTAAGTGTCCGGTCAGCGCGGATTGAATAGCAATTTGGGCAGTTTCTTGATCACGCGTTTCCCCAATCATGATGATATCAGGGTCTTGTCGCAAAATGGAGCGCAATGCGGCGGCAAAAGTAAGCCCCACCTTTTCACGCACTTGTACTTGCCCAATGCCGGCCATTTGATATTCAACCGGATCTTCGACAGTTATGATGTTCACTTCCGGTTTGTTAAGTTCACCCAAAATTGAATACAAGGTGGTTGTTTTACCCGAACCTGTTGGCCCGGTGATGTAAATAATACCGTTTGGTTTTGAAATGCTTTCTTCCATGACTTTGTAATCGCGCTCGCTGAAGTCAATGTCTGCCAATTTTGCAAAGCTGCGTGATTTATCAAGTAAACGCATAACAACGCGTTCCCCAAAAGCAACCGGCAACACAGACACACGAATATCAATCGCTTTGCCCGCCACTTTTAAATCGATACGACCGTCTTGCGGAAGGCGTTTTTCGGCGATATTAAGATTGGCCATAATTTTTATGCGAGAAATGAGCGCTCCTTGTAAGCGTTTTGGCGGTGTCATAACGGTGTACATGACTCCGTCGATGCGATAACGCACGCTCAATTCTTTTTCAAATGGTTCAACGTGAATATCTGATGCCCCGCGCTTTGCAGCTTGATACAAAATGCTGTTAACGAGCTTAATAATAGGAGCTTCTGCTGCCATTGAGGTGATATCTTTTTCTTCAATGTGAGAAAGTTCAACATCGGGTAAAACCTCTTCCTCTTCCTCAAGTTCGGCAATAACCTGTTTTGCGCCTTCAAGCGGATAATATCTGTTGATGGCGTCAATCACCACATTCTCGGGTCCAATGGCATACCGCGCGCCACCGCCGAGCAACATATTAAGTTCATCAAGCGGTTGATACTTAATCGGATCTGCCGCCACGAGCACGAGCTTGCCATCAATGCTCAGTGGCATGATTGCATTATCTCTTAAAAATTTCAGCGGGACTTTTGCAAGCAGATCAAGATCGGTCATCAAATCGGTAATTTTTTCTATGTATTCCCATCCTGAATACTTTGCATATGCTTGAGCTAGTTGCGCTTGCGTTATTAATTTTTTATCTAATAGATACTTTTCAAGTCGTTGCTGCGCGCTTTGTGCTTTCGATTGGGCATCGATAAGCGCGGCGGGGGTGATTATACCCATATCAACTAAAATATCACCAACTGTTTTCATCATGTACCTCGCAATCTATAATCAAAGATTTTGAGTAACTCAAAATCTTTGATTTTTCAGGCTATGAATGCAGCTATTAGTTTGCTTTCAAAATATGATCTCTGTAATAGAACTTCCCTTAACATTAACAGAGTTATGCTTGCACGCCTAGAGTTTACTCAGATTTCAAAAGGAAGCAGTAAGTTGAATCCAAGGCAGCTTGACAAATTTGCATCGGTATTGTTGTATAGTACATTGATCAAGCAAGAATATTGAGTTGAAATAAGGAAGGAATCAGCTGTGAAAAAAATGATGATGAGCTTGTGTTTATTGTTGAACACAAAAATTTTTTCTGCAGACAAACTCTCACAAATTACTCCCTATACATCCGCTAACGATGAGCTTTATAGGTCTTGGTCAGAAACTGAAGGGGCTAATGTTTTGCGTGACGCGAGCGAAAAATTAAAAAAGTTGGATGAGAAGAAAGAAGCGATTTTTGATAAGGTTGCATATTCGATTACAACGTTTGTAACTAAACGGGATGAGTCTGATTTTGACAAACCTGAAATGATGTTTCTTAGGATGAATGATGTGCGTAAAAGATTAGGCCGCGCTCCCTTGAGCGCAGAAAAATTTTTGAAACAAATGGAAGCAAAAGCGAACGCAATAGCACAAGATAAGGAATGGGATCTTGTTGGCGTTGATAAAGGCGATCTTGCCAAGGCGAGATTCGAAGCTTTTAAAAATGCGCTCCAGCCATACATGCAAAAATAAATTCGTTGCAATTACAGACGACGCACCTGCAAACTTATTTTACGCTTGCAGGTGCGTTGTTTTTAGCCTATTGATCAATAGAGAAACGTCATCGATAAACGCCACAGAAATGATCACGTAAAATATCACCCACCATATGTACCTTGCAATTCCAGGGTTCGCATACTCTTGAAATTGCGGCTTGTTTTGATTGGACAGAGAATGTCACAATAATATAAGCTCAAATAGCAAGGGACTTCTTCCGGGTGGGTTTGCAGGAGCCTTTTTTTATAGGTATATTGGCAAAAGACGGGTGTTTCCAGAAAATCGTAATGACACTCGCCTGATACCAAGGAACATCTTAATGAACTATATACCACTATCGCAACTTATTTTTGCTCTTTTTATTTTATCAAACACGGTGCTTTTACCTGGTGAAACGGCTGGGGTTGCACAACAAATCTCAAGCTCTTTTTCTGAAAACAAACATTTTAAAGGCGGCAGAACGAAGCGCAAAGAGAATCGTGATGCTCGTCCTAAGGTTGAGCACAAAACCATGCGGTACATGAACCTAATTGAGCTTGAGGCTCGTAAAAATGAGTTGGTCGTATTAAACGATTTCTTTACTGCCATTAAGTATGTCGAAAAAATGGTCCCACTCTGCGACGATCTTGAAAAGAAGGCCCAACTTATGGTTGAGCTTGCAGATTTGAACTTTAAATATGGCAACCTAAAGATCGCTCAGAAGATGTATGAAGAATATACCTTTTTATATCCAAGTTCAGACAAAACCGAATATGCCTTTTATCAAGCCATTTTGTGCAGCTTTTACAGCATTTTAGCGCTTGATCGCGACCAAACCAAGACACAAGATACTATTAAATTGACGCAAGAATTCTTGGTTCGGCAAGATGCGTTCACGCTTTTTAAAGACCAAGTAAAATCTATACAATCTCAATGTTATAATCGCTTGTTCGATCATGAGCGATATGTTTTTGATTATTACCTCAATATCAAGGGCAATTGCATTGCAGCTCAAAAACGGCTTGAATCAATCGAGCGCAATTATACCTCCATTATTCCTGACATTCATGAAAAAGTGGCGCTTTTGCACACTGAATTAGCAATCAAAAAAGATGAAATTGCAGCGAAATTTGCGGAATATCATAACATCAGCAAGCAAGACGCTTTTGCAAAACTTTTCCCTACCGAGGCTCCGCAGTTGTCGGTCGTTGCGCAAAATAGCGATGCCATTAAAAAATATTTAGAAGAAACAGCCTTTGAAGTGCCTGAGCAAGACGCGCAGGAAACAAAAGTCTCCATGGTTGACCGCTTTTAAGTCATGAAACGCACTCTGGCTCCGAGTCGTAAACCTGAAGGGTTTGGGACTCGGCTAACTCAAGGGGCTCAGGCTGAATTGCTCGTGGCCGCGCACATGGAATCAAACGGCTTTGCGCTTTTGGAACATAGCTATCGCACCAAAACGGGCGAAGTTGATTTGATCATGCACAAGGGTGACCTGGTGGTGTTTGTTGAGGTTAAGCAACGAACCAAAGCATGGTTTGATCATACCGATCTTATTACTGTCTCAAAACAAAATCGGGTTGCATCGGCAGCTTATCTGTTTATCAATTCCTACACCACAAAACCCACGAGCTATCGCTTTGATGTGGCCATTGTAGAAGGGCAGTTGGGAAGCCATACAATAACCTATATCGAAAACGCATTTTCTCCGGATCGGGACCTATGATGATAGCCTCAGAATTTTTTTATCGGGTTGTGACATCATTGGTGCTCATCGGAGGGTTGATTCTCTTTCTCTTTATATTGCCGCCTATTTATTTTTCAGTGCTCTTAGGTGTTGCGGCTCTTTATATGTATCTTGTTGAATGGCCACAACTGCAGAACAAATGCCCTGTCCCTTGGATCCTTACAGGCCTGATATATCCCGTTTTTCCCTGCTTGATACTGATTTATTTGAATCAGTATTTTCACCCTCAATCAAGCTTGATTTTTATATGGACCCCTCTCTTTGATACTACAAGCTATCTTGCAGGAAAACGATGGGGTAAAACGCCCATAGCCCCCTCAATTAGCCCCGGGAAAACGGTTGAAGGGTTTTTATCAGGATTGTTGGCGGTAGTGATATCCCTTAACGTGTATGCTTTTATACGGACAGCTTCAAGCTTAGAGGGCGTTATAGCGGTAAGCGTTGTCGGTATTCTCCTTTCGGTGGCGGCTCTTGCGGGAGACCTTTTTGAATCGTGGATTAAGCGTAAGGCAGGGGTAAAAGATTCAGGCAACTTGCTGCCTGGCCATGGAGGGCTCTTGGACCGTATGGATGGAATGTTGGCAACGGGAATGTTGGTCTTTTTCATATACATGATTTTCTAAAAAACCTAGTAATTTAGCCTATTTTTGTTACATTTAATACATGAGTCTTTGTTAGACTTTGCGTTAAATAAAGCGGCGCTTTAGTGCTTTATAGTGTTATTCACACTTCCAGGAGTTACCAATTATGGTACGTTACGAAGCATTAGTGCTTGCCGTTCCTACGCTTACTCAGGATGAGGCTAAAAATATAGAGTCTCAGATCTCTCGAGTGGTTGCTGAAAATAAGGGTTCCATGATTTCATTCGAGCGATGGGGAAAATATCGCTTAGCATACCCGATCAAAAAAAATGAATATGGCGTTTATTTCTTGGCTCGCTTTGAAGCTGAAAAAAATGCTGCGATCGTATCAGCAGTCAAAAACCTCATGATTGTAAAGCTCAATGATACTGTTATGCGCGATATGGTCAATGTTCTTCCTGCAACTGCCTCTTTGGCATACCATCGCCCTCAATCACTAGAAGAAGTTCCTTCTCGTGAATCAGCAGCGGCTGCGGAAAGAAATGCTGCCAGCAGTTCAGACGATATGCAAGATCTCGAAGCGTAAATTTATTATAGATTTTGGTCCCAAGCCTAAATTGAAAAATAGGGCCCCAAATGAAGCTTAAGCGAAATTTGGGTAAGAAATTGGGTAAAGGAAACGATTATGACAAAGAAAATCAAACTTAAAATTAGTGCCCGACTCCTCAAAAAAAGAAACCGTCGCCAAGGTTTCGGTTCGAGCAAGCATTGCCGTTTTTCCAATAACCCGGAAATGGTTGCTATGATTGATTACAAAAATGCTCAGTTTTTGCGCGGCTTTTTAACAGAGCGTGGCAAAATATTGTCATCCCGAATTTCGGGCAATTGTGCAAAATACCAACGTTTGTTGGCTCGTGAAATCAGAAAAGCTCGTGTTATGGGACTTCTTCCATACGCAGCACCAACAATCTAAGATTTTCACGGTAGTCTCAGATTACATAAAAAAGGGTTCACTTTTTCAGGTGGACCCTTTTTTTATCCCAAGCTCCATGAGTTACGCTTGGGTCCCAATAATCCTCTATGCAATTTGAATTTCTAATGTTAGAATAGAAATTAAGAAAAGCTTTTTACAATGGGCACATCGATTGCCCATTGCCTCTTTTGAACTTGGAGATCCCAATACCTATGAATACAAAACGTACAGATGTTCGTAACGTCGCTATCATTGCTCACGTTGACCATGGAAAAACGACCCTCGTCGACCAACTTTTACGCCAATCAGGCACCCTGCAGGATATGCAGACCGAGCGTGTCATGGACTCAAATGATCTTGAGCGTGAACGCGGTATTACCATTTTGGCAAAAAATACCGGTATAACCTGGAACGGATATACCATTAATATCGTAGACACCCCCGGTCACAGTGACTTTGGTGGAGAAGTTGAACGAACATTGCAGATGGTCGAAGGTTTCCTTTTAATTGTCGATGCCGCTGAAGGTGTATTGCCAGGAACCCGTTTTGTGTTGCAAAAAGCCTTGGCGCTCGGGCTTAAGCCAATCGTGGTAATTAACAAAATTGACCGTAAAGATGCAGACATTGCACGCACTGAAGGCTTGGTGCATGACCTGTTTTTAGATTTAGCTACAGATGAAAGTCAGTTAGATTTTCCGGTGTTTTACGGATCGTCTCGTTTTGGTTATGCGTCTCAAGATTCAACCAAGCGTGAAGGAACCATGCAACCGCTCTTTGAAGCAATTGTTGGGCATGTTCCTGCTCCTTCCCCTAAAATTGATACATTGCAAATGCTCGTTACCAATCTTGACCACTCCGATTTCTTGGGGCCCATTGCAGTTGGCCGTATTTTCAGCGGCAGCATGAAGGTCGGCAGCCAAGTCATTATGTGTAAAGATGAGTTTGTCAGCAAACCTATTAAAATCACCAAAATTTTTAAATTTATCGGGCTCGCAAAAGTTGAAACTCCCGAAGCAAAATATGGCGATATTGTTGCCGTAACCGGGTTTAATGAGCCGACTTCAATCGGAACAACGCTCTGTGATGTTGAGCATCCGGCTCCGTATCCATATGTAAAGGTGGATGAGCCTACTGTTTCGATGTATATGTCGGTAAACGATTCTCCATTCAACGGCAGAGAAGGCAAGTTGCTTACCTCACGTCAGATCAAAGATCGTCTTGAAAAAGAACTTAAAACAAACGTTGCACTTCGTGTTGAGCCGACACAATCTGCAGACGCATTCAAGCTTTCCGGTCGTGGACAAATGCATTTGGGTATTTTGATTGAAACCATGCGCCGTGAAGGGTTTGAAATGCAAGTTTCAGCACCTGAAGTTATTTATAAAACAATTGACGGCGTTAAAAATGAACCGATTGAATTTGTTGTGATAGATGTGCCTGCAGAATATCAAGGCGCGGTTATGGAAAATATGGGTCGTCGCAAAGGCGATATGAAACATATGGCAACGTATGATAATGGTCGTGTGCGTCTTGAATATTTAATTCCATCACGTGCGCTTATTGGTTTCCGTGGACAGTTTTTAACCGATACGCGTGGAACCGGCCTCTTGACCATGAGCTTCCATGGCTACCAACCATACAAAGGTGAAATTCCAACTCGTACAAAAGGTGCGCTTGTTTCAATCGAACAAGGTCAGGTAACAGCATTCGCGCTTGATACCTTGCAAGAGCGAGGAACATTGTTTGTTGAGCCAACCGATCAGATTTACGAAGGTCAAATTGTTGGAGAATGTGCTCGAGACAACGATCTTGATGTAAATCCATGCAAGTTGAAGAAATTGACCAACATGCGTGCATCAGGAACTGATGATCAAGTACGACTTGCTCCAGCAAAAAAAATGGAACTTGAGCAATGTATGGAATGGATCAAACCGGATGAACTTATTGAAGTGACTCCGCTCAGCATCCGTCTGCGTAAGAAAGTCTTGCGCGCGGCGTTGCGATAACGGGCGATTTTTAATGTATCAAAATGATGGAGGTTATATTTTTATGAAATTGCATATTATTTTTTTCTCTTGTTTTCTTTCGTTGAATTGCTCTGCTTCCGAGCAGTTTTTGAAGGGATCTTGTACAGTATCTCTTGAAGTTGCCGGAGCTGCAGATGAGGACATTTCCGTAGGTAAACCATTTGCTACGTACAAGTTCAAGCTCAATAAAAATGTCAATCGTATGCAACTCTGTTGTTTTTTATTTTTGTTTAAAAATAAGATCATAGTTGTCAATGAATATGGATCGATCAATCGCTTAACAAATAAAACCGATTTTTCTAAAGTGACCGTTATGGGGGGAGTAGTTAGACTCCCCGCGGAGTATCATTACAACCTGGTTAATTTCATAAATATGCGTGGGATAGAGCGGCATTCAAGTCCGGAGATTATTGAATCGGCTGAAGAAAATCTTCGAGGTTTTAAAGAAAAATACAAAGATGATCGCGACTTAATCGAAAAACTACTAGAATTAAAGTGCAAAAATAATTAGGTGCGATAGCCTTGGAGGTTGATTTTTATGAAATGTAAATTGTTATTTGTTTTCTCCATTTTCTTCGTTCAAGCAAGCATCGCAAGTCAAGCAATGATTCCCTTTAAACTCGGTGTACGTGCAATAGCATATGATCCTGGCATTGGTGCTGATAACGAAGTGTATTATGCGTGGTCAGCGCATGTATCTCTACGACACAATGATTGGAATCCGCTCAACAGTGCTCTTGCAGATCTTGGCGTAACAGTTCGTTACGTTGAAGCTGATCCGTTCAAAAAAATAAAATCATCGGTTATAGGCGATGTGGTAATCAACAATACAATTCAAGCAGAACGATTGCGTAAGGCGCTTAATACTCTTGGATGAATACCACGCCCGATTTATTAACTTTATTAAGCAGCATGGAACCAATGTTATGTCTGAGCCAAGCTTATGGAAGATAATGAAAAAGATTTTAAAAAGTTTTTTGCGGGGAGACCTCAGAAAGAGATTGATGGTATTGTTAAATTAATAAGCCATTTAAGAGATAACGATATTAGACTCAATGAACTTTTTCCCGATTTGAAGAAAATCCAAGCGCAAATTCAGAGAAAACAAAAATAGTATGATTAGAAGCATTGTCTTAAAAAAACATCAAAATTTTATAAATATATTTCTCAAATTGGTAAGCATTGATATATAAAACGGCTCTCTATGTTTCACTACAAACTTCTCATAGCCTACTCGGGCACACACTATTTTGGATGGCAGGCACAAACAAGCCTGCCATCCGTTTCATCTGAAATTTCCAAAACATTTGAAAAAATCTTTTCAACTCCGTGTAAAGTAAAAGGTGTCTCGCGCACTGATGCGGGTGTGCACGCGCTTGGGCAAGTTGCTCTCCTCAAGACTGAAATTATCGTTGATCCTGAGCGACTCAAATTTGCGCTCAACAATCGTCTGCCTGCAGACATTTTAATTCGCTCTGCTGAGATTGCTTCCGATGATTTTGATTTGTACGATGATGTGACTCAAAAAATATATCAGTATCATTTTTTCCAAAACAGACCGTTGCCCATGATGGCTCCCTATGGCTGGCACGTGCGGCACGATGTTGATGAACAGAAGCTGCGAGACTCACTGCATTTATTTGTCGGAACACATGATTTTGCTTCATTTCGCTGCCAAGATGATCAGCGAGAAGATACAGTGCGAACTATTCAATCCATTGATATGCATTATTTTCGTCGGTATGATGTATACCGAGTTACCGTTGTCGGGCATACGTTTATGCGACACATGATTCGTCGTATGGTGGGAGCGGCAATGAGCATTGCGATTTCAAAGAAGCGTTCGTCAGAACTGATCATGCAAGCATTCGAAGAAAAAAATGCTCGTCAAGAACTTATAAATGCTCCGGCACAAGGTTTATTATTGTATAAGGTGCGCTATAAGAGGTGAAGCTATGCTACAAATTATTTTTTGTCTTATTGTATCTACCGGAATGAGCCGATGCTCCGACAATCAAGAGGAATTTAGTGTATTTATACAAAATTCAGATGCACGGGAGAAACCATTTTCATTCAAGAGAAATGAGCTTCCTAAAGTGACAAAAATGTTAGATGAAGCACGTGCGACTTGTAGTTTTATGAATCGCGGAAGCCTAAGAACAGATTGGCCTGTAGAAAGCAGAGTAGTTTCAATATTTGCTATTGTTTCTCGAGAAGAAATGGACGTAGTGTCTGAAAAATTAAGATTAATTACCACAAAGCCGTTACGGCAATCGTAAAGACGTCATCTATGAAAAAAATTATTATTATAACCCTTCTCATGAACACTTTACCGATTTGTTCGATGCTGCCATGGGTTATGGGTCAAGATGTCATGACGCCCGAATCAATCACTCAAAATTTGATTTTAAAATGGGAAGGTTATCCAATTGAGTATCATGCCGAATTGCCCATTCCACCAAGCAAATCCCAATATATTTGGGGAATTAAGCAAAATGCTTCTGATAGAGGGTGGCACGTGTACATTACGTATACAAGCGTTTCAATTACAGTTCCCGAGGATGCGGGAGAGTGTTTTACACATGAGTTACATTCATATGGGATAGTTCCTGTGTGGGTGAGAGTGATTAAAGATTAGTCTCCACGCAGAAATGCTACTTTGATAATCTATTTGCAAGCACAGTACAAAATATCTACACTGATGCATATATTTTTCCAATAGGAATGCTATGAATTTTACAAAAAAAATATTTTTAAGTGCCCTGCTTTTATTGACTGCAGTAAGTGTGGGCATTATAGGTTTGTATACCTTTAAAAGCACTCCGACCATCAGTCGTGATTATTCTGATCTTTTTGTTTTCGATTATAAGCGAGATTCGGATGACATTAGAAAGCTCATGAAAGAAGATTGGTGGTGGCTTGTTGAGGGAGAAGGCTTCTCTGTTGATAATATGCTTATCAATTTATCTCCCCGTGACCCAAGTTATGCAGGACAATATAAGATCATTGTCGCGCGAAAAGATGGAAAATTCGTTGGATTTACAGCCTATTATGTGAAAAATTTTTATGAAGGCTTTATCAATTTCTTGGCAGTGCGTCCCGAATATCGTGGGCAAGGTTATGCTCAAAAATTAATCGATTATGCTATTGATCACATGGCCAAAGAGGGCGTTTCGGAAGTGACTCTCGGCACTCGCCTTGAAAATGTTCGCGCACAAAAGGTGTATCTCAAAAAGGGCTTTAAAGAAACTCGAAGAGATAATTCCTTTGTCTATTATGCAAAACCAGTAAAATAAGCAAAGGCCTGATTTCTCAGGTCCTTTGCATTATCTTTGGAGTTGTTAGGTCTAACATATGCAAAATAAATGGTGCAATATCGGAAAGTCCATGCAAACCATCAAGCGAATATTGTTTGCTGTTTTTACTCACAATAATGAATGGAACATCATTTGTCGTATGTGCAGTGTCAGGATTGCCATGTTCATCGATCATCTTTTCGACATTGCCATGATCGGCAGTGATAATTAAGACGCCATTTCTTTTTTGCACAAATTCACGATACAAATCTCCTATTTGCTTATCCAAACATTCGACTGCTTTGATTGCTGCGGGCAATGAGCCTGAATGGCCAACCATGTCTCCATTTGCATAGTTAATCAAATAAAAATCGGCCGGGTTGTTTTCAAGTGAATGAATCACAGCCTGCGTGATTTCAGGGGCAGACATGCACGGATAATCAATGTATGTTCGCGCTTTTATTGAAGGAATTAATATCTGTTGCTCATGAGGGTATGGTTTATCGTTTCCCGCATCAAAAAAATAGGTGACATGTGCGTATTTTTCAGTTTCCGCAATTGAGAAGATCGAATAACCTGCTTTGCTTAATTCCTGCTTGAGGGTTGTCCTGTCCTGCGTAACTTGCCGAGCTGAACGCCCGGACAAGTGAAGCACGGATGGTTTTTCAATTTCAAACAATGCAGAAGTATCTGAGTCCGTATATTTGACGGCTGTCAGGCAGAAAGAAAGGTTAACAGTCGGTTGTGCGCAATTTGTTGGCGCTTGTCCAGTCAAAAGGTCATAAAGCTGCCGCATGCGCTCGGGGCGAAAGTTTGCCAGAATTACACCATCACCCGATTCAATGACAAAATGGGATAGTGTGATCGGTGGAAGAAATTCTTCACTTTCACCAGTGGCATACCAGGCATCAAGAGTTTTTTGCCACGAACTTACCCCCCTCATACTGTGTTCGGGTCCCAAATGGAACAGAGTGAAATTTGGGTAAAGATTTGGGGTTTTTAGTGCTTCATATGTTTTGCAGGTGCGATCCCAGTTGCGATTGCGGTCCATTGCATAAAATCTACCACTGAGAGTTCCAATATGAGCATGAGGGATATTCTGCAATTCTTTTTCAAGATCGGTCAAATAGTGTGCAGCGCTTTTGGGTGGAACATCTCGACCATCTAAAATGGGATGAATGACAATCTTTTTTACGCCGGCACTTTCAGCAGCCTGAGCATAGGCAATCAAATGATTCATGGTTCCATGTACACCGGCATCAGACAAAAGACCGATAATATGCGAAGTCTTGCCACTGAGCGCAAGCTGTTTGAGTGGACGCATGAGCCGCTCATTGGTAAAAAAGGATCCGTCGGCGATTGCATCGTTAATAATCGTCAACGCCTGTTTAATGATCTGTCCTGTGCCAATGGTCATATGTCCAACTTCGGAGTTGCCAACAACTCCATCAGGCAGTCCCACTGCGCTGCCGCTTGCTTTCAGCTGCGTGTGAGGATAGTTTTTCATCAATTGATCTAAAGTGGGAGTTTTTGCACTGGTTACCGCATTGCCTGGATTGGGTTCGGCAATGCCGAATCCGTCGAGGATAACAAGTGCAAGAGGGGTATGTGGCTTCATTGGAAAGCTCCTTTTTTAGGACATTATGCGAGTATTGAAGGATCGATTTGATCTCCCGGCTCATAAAATTCCGTGATGTTAATTCCTCGTTTATAATTATAGATTTGATCGGCAATGTTGATCGCTTCTTGTAAGCATTTTTTGAGTGATTTGAAAGCTTTACACCATCTGTCATAAACAGGATTGTCCCAATCGGAATTAAGAATAACAACGACTCGGAATGATCCTTTTGTATTGAATTCGGGGTACCAGCCAACATCAACGCAATTTTTTTTTCCGAATCCGATTAGAATCAAACAACAACTGAGTTCAAACTCTTGATCTTCATATGGGATTGTTGGATCAACTGCAAAACTATCCCATTCAAGTTTGCCTGATTTCAGATCAATATCGGCCAAATGTTTGCTTTGAAAATGTCTTTTTTTAGACATGTGAAAGTTCCAGACATAAAAATTGTTAAGTTAATTGAATCTCGTATTGCATGATTTTAGATAGACGATGATTAGCAAAGTTGCTTGAAAGAAGATAAAAAAATAATTTATTTTCCTCGTTTATGAAGACGCCTCGTAAAAACCATTCCAAGTCTTTTGTGGGAATAATTTGAGCATCTTGTTCATTTTTAATAATGATTTCTTTTTCGGCAATAATAGCAAAAAAGCCGTTCGAAAATATGATGTCATGATAATTATTATTAGGCTCGGACGTGGTAAATGTTCTATTTTCGCTAAGGTTGTGAAATGTTATAATGCCATTTTCAGCGGATATGAAACTTTTAAGTTCGTAGCTGATTTGAAAAATTCTCTCATATTTTTTTGTATATGCAACAAAATCATAAATATCGGGAAAAGACGATCGAGCAACCTCTTGATCCAAGATTGATGGAATTTTTTTGTCGCTTATTTTGAGTAATTTTCCATTTTCGCACACGATGACCAAAGTATCCTTTATCCAAAAATAGAAAAAAGAGATTGCGTGGTGGAAATGTCTGGGCAATTTAAGGTAAAATGCTTCGTTATGTGAGATATCAAAAAAAACAAATTGCTGATTATCATAATCATACAAAGCGCAATTTTTTCCATCTTTGGAAAAAAAATCGCTTGTAATGAGAACCTTTTTTTTAAAATTGATAAGATTGATTCGATTTAAATCAAAATCATAAATTTCAAAATGTCGGTAGGATTTATTCAGGCCAATAAACGGGCCGCATTTTTTTAAAAAATAGGCATCGTTGTCGTCATAAGATACTTCTTTTAGTTTATTTATTTTCATATTGAGAGCGGTACATTTTGTCGGCAATATCGATTGCTTCTTGGAGATATTTTTTCATTTCTTCTAAAGACTTGCATTGTTTTTTATATATGGGATTCTCCCAATCATAATTACAAACAACTATGATTGTGAAGAATCCATATGGTTTAATTGATGGGTACCAACCAACATCAACGCCATTTCCTTTTCCAAAGGTTATATGAATAAGATCTTCTCTAAATGCAAGTTCTTGTCCCTCAAGCGGAAGGCTTGGGTTAATTTCAAAACTATCGATGAAGATATCACCAAATTTTATGTTAATATCTTGTAAAAATTTATTATCAAATTTCATATTCAATAACCCTTGAACACGTAGTCTTGCAGACAAAAAAGTTAGTCACGCAATAGTTCGGTCTACAAACTCTACAATAGGTTCTGAATTCGTATCTGCTATGATATCAAGATACGAATTTTCGCCCAAGATTGAAAAATGAATGAAGTTTCTTTTCCGTATTTCGACCATTCCTACAGACGTATCAATAAACCATTTCAGATATTTAGAATTTTTAATTTTAAAAAAACACCAAGGCTCAAATGATTCTTTTGAATTTTCATCTGTAGGGCCTATACCACCGGCATAGCTTTCATCAATCAATCGATAAGATTCAACGGAATTTTCAAAAAAAATTCTCACCGCTTTTTCGGCCGTATTAATGGTCTCCAATATGATCTCAAATCCCTTAGTGTTATCTGTAACGGAAACAATATAATAACGAGGTTTCAATCCTGGTAATGGTTCCCACCTGATCCAATGTTCATTCATAATTCTTCTCAACTATATCGAATTTTTATTGTTTTATTACTATTCGGGTATTGAATTTCCAGGGTTGGCCCTAGCTTTTTACTTATATTTCGAGCTATTACAGTTTTACCATCGCACAGGTATCCATAAAAACATACTTTATCTGCATCAGAAGCATCGGTTATATTTATGGGTGATAACGATTTAAAGTCATTAAGAGCGTCTTGAAAACTTCCCATTTTTGTATATTGCTTGGTTGATCCTTTTTGTTTGTCCCAAGGCGCACATTCTTTCAGAAGATCATCAATGGTTCTTGCAGCCTGTTTAATCTCCTTTGCGATCTGTCTGCCGACATTTTTTTCAGTCGCTGTTCGCTGTGTATTTTGATTCTTGCTCTCATCAGGGACCTTGATCTTTTGTCCATCAGGAGTTGTGGCAACAACTTCGCCTTGAGGCTTTTTGGGAAATTTGCTTACTACATCGACAACTTTTCCGACACATTTTGCCACGGTTTTGCTTGCTTTGGCGACAACGATATCGCCGCCGAGTTCACCGGTTACATGCGCTGCATCGTATAATGTGTCTTCCCATCCGTAGGAATCTTTAAAGCGTTGTTTGAAAGGTTCAAATTTTTCATTAAGTTCTTTTTGTGCTCTCGGATCGTCTTTGCAGATCAATAGCCCTAACGTCTGCCCGAATTCATATGAGCATTGCAAAATGTTATAAACTAACAACGCTTCCGCTACTCCCGGAACAAGTACGGCGGCAGTTATTACTCCAATAGTGGCGCCGATCGCCCAAGGATTTGTGGGGGTTCGCGAAATCGCTCCGTTTACAACTCCCTCTTGCGCGACGTTACCGTAGTGCATCAAAGAAGAACAGAAGTTATTAACCTTGGTGGCTTTTGAACAATAACCGAGCTCGTTGAGCGCTCTGCCGGCATCGATCGTTTTGATAAGATCTTCTTTATATTCCTGAAGCCAACTTTTAAATGGGTTTCGGCTTTGCTCAAGGAGCTGAATTGAATCTCTATGCAAGGCTCTTTGAATTTCATTGCCGTAGAGCCTTTCCCATGCTTTCGGGTCAAGGTTGTGCTCTTTGATGTAGTCGTTCAGTTCTTGCAGATTAAACTCATGAACCGCAAAAACATCATTGGAAAGGGTTGAGATATCTGTTTTGTATCGATCGGGAACTTCGTTGGGGTTTATATTTTTTTCAATCCAACAACGCAATTTTTGATTATTTTTCTGCAACTCCGGCAGATCATTTCTGAAGTGTTCATGAACAATGAGATATTTTTCTTCTACTTGAGGTACTTCTGGAGGTGCTTCAAGCTTTTGTTCCGGTTTGACTTGCGACTCTGACGGCTGCTTTGGCTCTGATTGCCGTTGCGGTGCATTTGAAATCTGTG
The DNA here is from genome assembly GCA_963713925.1 of uncultured bacterium. GTDB lineage: Bacteria > Babelota > Babeliae > Babelales > Vermiphilaceae > MFD01112-c2. The sequence continues at coordinate 1,236,705 of OY970212.1, read as the reverse complement.
GCTGTGGTTTTGGTCGTATAGGCTTTGAGGAATATATATCCCACGCTCTGCCGCAATCTAGAAGCCTGCGAAGATTGTTTACGTAAAAATCCCATTTAAACCAACATTTCTTATATTCCTGATACTCTCGTGGTGTTAATTCAAAGTAATGTTCAAACAATTGCACGGTATAAGGTCCGGACTCGTTAACCGTGTGATTGTCACCTATAAACTTTTTTTTCCACTTTTTCAGCGTGTTTATATGCTCCGGAACTTTCTTGATTTCCAGATACGTCAAATAACCGATGGCCGCCGTTGTAATAATCACGTTTATAATCGGAATGTTGGTAATGGGGCCTTTTTTTCGGTTTCTTTCATCATTGTTGGAATTATGATTTTTGTGTTCGCCTTGATCCAAAAGATTGGGGCCGTTATTGTTTGGATCATACGGATCATAATAAGATGAAATCTGCTGTATTGAAAAGATCGATAGGATGATAAAAAGAAAAATGCGCATGCTTACTACTCCCTCTGATGTGGCTTGTTTTCAATTCATGCATTACACTAGCACAAAAAGATAATTGATGAAAATTTGTAACCAGGTCCTTTTAAAGTGAGTGCTTGAAATGATGTATCTGCTGCCATTGTTATCTTCTCTTTTTGCATGCGCTAATGAACTCATAGATATGCAACAGAATCATATGGTGTTTTTTGATTCTCAAAAGACTGCCATTGAACATACTGAATATATTGATAAACAGTTATATGCTCAATGTGTACACACGTTGCCCATTTGTTGTGTTGATATCTTTGTTTACAATCCAATAACGCGTTGTTATTTTCTTGTGTTGCGCAACATACCTCCGGCTCAAAATATCTATTTCTTTCCCGGAGGAAGATTATATAAAGGCGAATCTTTTTTTGAATGTGCACAAAGAAAGTGCCGTGAAGAGGCGGGGTTGCACATAAAGCCGCTCAGAATTATTGATGTGTATAACACCATGTATCCCGATGGCTCGTGGGATTGCCAGACGCATACGGTTAATATTGCGATTTTTTCGGTATGCATTGATGATCAAGCATCTATAGACAATAATCATGGTGATTATAAATGGCAATCGATAGATGAAATTCCTGAGCATTCTTACTTGAAAGATATATATCAAAAAGCGATTCCGTACATCCATTTCTGTGAACCGGTTAACGGCAAAAAGCATTTTATGAAAAAAAATCAGCCAGGCGCAAATAGCATGCCTGGCTGGGAACTAGCTTATTTCTACAAGGGGCTTTTTTATACTCGCTGATTATTCTCGTGACCTTCAGCAATACCTTTTCCGAATATGCCTCCAATCATCGTTCCAACCATTACTGTCAGGAATTTAATAGCTGAAGCGGCTTGACCGCCAATATTACTTCCGCCGCTTTCGAAACTAGAAACAAGGATTAAACTTGTACCCAACCCAAAAAGAGCTCCAGAAGCAGCAGGATCATGCGCTACTTTTAGAGAGGCGGCGCCGGCTACAGCCGATGCTATTCCCAAGACAAAAGATGTTTTATCTTGGACTCCCAGCTTATCAAAAATTTCGTCTAGGTTGCTTTTTGCGTGTGCGGGAACACAAAATAAGATTGCTGTGATGAACAGTAGAGAACTCATTTTCATAATTTCCTCCTATGAATATCTAAATTACTATCCTTTTTAAGCATAAAATAGGCTTTTCTCAAAGACAAGGCCCCCTTCTTTAAATGTTTCTACTTGAAAACCTCGACGTCGAGCACTCTCATCGTATTACGATGCTATTATCTTTTAAAGACAAGTGGATTGATTTTACATCCGGCTTTTTGAGCAGATGCTGCGAAATAGGAACAATCACTTGCTGCTGTATAACTCGTTTTAAGGGGCGCGCACCAAATTCAGGGCTATAACCATCGGTTGCAAGTTTTGCAACAACCGCATCATCAATTGATAGTGTGATATCTCGTTGCGCGAGACGCTCTGAAAGTTGCTTGATTTGCAACTGAGCGATTTGTGCAACATCAGATTCATCAAGTGCTTTGAAGAATACAATTGCATCAATACGATTTAAGAATTCAGGACGGAATGATTTTTGCAATATTTTTTCAACCGCGTCTTTGACTTTTTGATCAACTTTCTTTGATTGCAGAATGATATCTGAGCCGATATTTGATGTCATGATGATGATGCAATTTTTAAATGAGACGGTTCGCCCTTGGCTGTCAGTCAAATGACCTTCATCAAGAATTTGCAAGAAGATATTAAACACATCTGGATGCGCTTTTTCAATCTCATCAAATAGCACAACGCTGTACGGATGTCTGCGCACTTGTTCGGTCAGTTGTCCGCCTTCTTCGTATCCAACATATCCCGGAGGAGCGCCGATAAGGCGAGCGACTGCATGTTTTTCCATGTACTCCGACATGTCAATGCGAATCATGCGCTTTTCATCGTTAAATAAAAAGTCAGCCAACGATTTTGCAACTTCTGTTTTACCTACGCCGGTTGGCCCGAGAAATAGGAAGGAACCAATTGGTCTGTTCGGGTCAGTAAGCCCTGCACGATGCATTTGCACTGCCTGAGAAACACGATCAATAGCCTCTTGTTGACCAATAACTTTTTGTCCCAAGATGGTTGCCATGCGGAGCAATTTGTCTGTTTCGCTTGCTTTTAGTTTCTCGAGCGGAATTTTGGTCCAGCGGGAAATCACATGCGCGACGTCATCAACATCAACTTGTTGTTTGACGAGTTGTGAATCAACTTTTTTGAGCGCATTTTGCTGTTCTGAGAGCTCTCGCTCAAGTTTTGCAAGTGTGGCATACTTAATTTCTGATGCTTTCGCAAAATCGCCATCTCGCTCTGCTTGAGCAAATTTTAAGCTCGCTTTTTCGATCTCTTCTTTGATTTTATTTATCTTTTCGAGCGGAGCTTTTTCAGCCATCCATTGTGCGCGGAGCGTTTGATGCTCTTGTTTTGCATTGGCGAGCTCTTTTTCAAGATCTTTGAGTCGCATTTCTGAGCCATTATTTTTTTCTTTGGCAAGCGCAACTTTTTCAATTTCCAATTGTCGAATGCGTCGCTCGATGCGATCAATTTGCTCTGGTTGTGAATCGATTGACATTTTGATCATTGCAGCAGCTTCGTCGATGACGTCAATTGCTTTGTCGGGCAGAAAACGATCGGGAATATATTTATTTGAAAGTAAGACAGCATCAATGAGTGCATGATCGGTGATGCGAATACCGTGGTGAATTTCGTAGCGTTCTTTGAGTCCACGCAAAATGGAAATTGCATCGTCAACCGTCGGCTCTGGGACAAGCACTTGTTGAAATCTGCGTTCAAGCGCGGCATCTTTTTCAATGTATTTTTTATATTCTTTGAGCGTTGTGGCGCCGATGCAGTGCAGCGTTCCGCGCGCAAGAGCGGGTTTGAGCAAGTTGGAAGCATCCATGCCGCCACCAGTCGCCCCAGCTCCGACAAGCATATGCAGCTCATCGATGAACAAAATAATATTCTCTTGTGAAGATTCAACTTCTTTGAGCACTGATTTCAAGCGATCTTCAAACTCACCTTGATATTTTGCTCCAGCTATTAGCAGCCCCAAATCAAGTGAAAAGATTTTTTTACCTTGTAAGCTTTCGGGCACATCGTTGTTGATGATACGTTGGGCAATGCCTTCAACAATCGCTGTTTTACCAACCCCTGGCTCCCCGATCAATACTGGATTGTTTTTTGTTCTTCGAGAAAGAATTTGAATAACCCGTCTGATTTCTTCATGACGGCCGATGACCGGGTCAAGCTTGCCATGTATTGCGAGCGCGGTAATGTCAGTACAATATTTTTCAAGGACTTGGTATTTGCTTTCAGCATTTTTATCACTCACAGAAGCTCCTTTCCTCATTTTTTTTATATACGCAATCACACCATCGCGCGTTATGTTGTTGAAAAATGCAGTAACTGTTGCTGGTAGAAATCCTCCCGTCAGCAGCTCAAGCACCATAATTTCAATACTAATGTAGCTGTCTGAAAATTCTTTTGCACTTTTTTGGCACGCAGATATGAATCGATCAAAGCTCGAATCGATCATGAGTTGTGAGCCCTGAGCGGTTGGTAATTTTTCAAGCTCTTGTGCAGCGGCGGAAGCAATTTTATCGGTTGGCAAGCCTAAGCCAAGCAAACAACTTTTAAAAAATTGATCATTCAGGCCAGCTAGCAGGAGATGCACCGGTTGTAATGTTGGATTATTTCGTTCTTGTGCGAGCAATGCGGCTCGTTGTATGAGCTCAGAGCCTGCATTGGTAAATTGTTCGTGAGTCATGAATTCTCCTTTATGCAAAATCAAATCAGTCTTCGAGCTTATCCGAAAATTCCCGAAAGTTTCTCGTTGTTTCGTCATCCTGAATTTATTTCAGGATCTATTTAACCTGGATGCTGAAACAAGTTCAGCATGACAACTGATCTTTTTTTATTCAGAAAGATTAAATTTTCGTATGAGCTCTTCTTTTAAGCATGGCCGAAAGTGATTGATTTTTCAAAATATATAACATTTGTCTGATGGCTAAGCATGGATTATTATTTTGGCACATATATTCGTTCGTATGGATTCGACTCCACTACGTTTTAACCCCAATCTACGCTTACGCTACGATCGGGGACTCGTTTCGCTCACCACGAACGGGGAGGAATAATTTTATTCAAGGCAGCATGATTCATTCATAAGTGTAGCAGTTCTTTTTCCGTTCGTGGTGAGCGGAGTGCAACGAAGTCGAATCCATACGAACACAAAATATGGGGATTTTTTTATTTCAAAGCTTTACTTTGACGCATTCTATGATAACTAATGGCAAAGTGGTGCGCATAGTCACGCAGCGCAATTAAAAGACTTCCAATGCCAGTGTGCACGTCAAGCTTAATTCCATCCGGATCACCCGGTTGGTATAAGCGCTCTTCTCGTTTTGCCAAGCTGACAAATCGTGCTGGAACTAAATCTTTTACCGCATTTAATTGTCCTTTACCGCCATCGATCAATACAAAATCAGGAATATCATCTAGTGACTTATATCGTCGGGCCACAATTTCTTGCAATGCAGCATAATCATTTTGTTCTTCGAGTGAACGAATTTTAAAACGCCTGAACTTATTTTTATCGGGTTTTCCATCGGTGAATCGAACGCATGAGCCGACAATCGACTGACTTTGAAAATGGGAGATATCAAAACAATCTATGGTGCGGATTTCTTGCGGCAGATGTAAAAGCTGGGCAAGTTCACGCCCGACTGATGACAAATCTTTTTTAAGCTCTTGTGGTGCCGTGACTCGAATCACCTCATGTTCATATTTTTTTTCAGAGTATCGCACATTAATCGCATAGAATATTTTTTCCACGTCAGTTTGATACGCATGAATGGTTCGCGCCTTTTCAAATTCCATCGAATTGGTATAGCGCTTGATTTGCTCATCAATTAAGCTTCTAAATTCTTCTTGGTTATTTGATAATGCTGCCATTGCCAAGGTAAGTCTGAACTGATAATCAGAAAGATTAAAATCAGGTTTGCAGTTTCCGGCGCAGGTGCCTAAATGAAATCGGAGGCATCCATTTTGCATTTTAACGTTACACAAATCGAGTTTAAACGTGTGTTTCAAGAAGGCAAACATACCACGAACGGGTCTTTTTTGAATAAATGGGCCGAAATATTTACCCTTAGCTTTCTTGTTACGAACAAGCTTCATCTCAGGCAATGCCCCTTGGGTAAACAAAATATATAAAAAGGGCTGGCCATCTTTGAGCAAGACATTGAATTTTGGCTGGTATTTGGCAATAAGCTGAGCTTCCAGAATGCTTGCTTCAGTCTCGGTCAGGGTGGCTATGAAGTCGATGGAGGCATGTTCGGCAATCAAGGAATTGACCTTCCAATCGTCAGTCTTTTGGAAATAGGAACGCACCCGCTCTCGCAGGGAAGTAGCCTTGCCAACATAAATAATAATATCTTCTGCAGTTTTGAAGAAATAGACCCCCGGACCAGCCGGAAATTGTTTGTAATCCATAAAGGAACCTCATTTTTTATACCTTTAGTATAGCAGATTTTACAAAATCCCTCAAAATCAGGCTTAGAGATGAGGGTCGCTCTCGGGTACCCCCACTTTACACCCCCCCCATTTGTGTTATTCTAATAGTAATTAAGCAATATTTGTGTCTGTATTATGAAAGGATAAAAAAATGAACACAAAATTAATGGTGGTAGCTCTTTTGATCATGTTGGGTATGGGAGTTCAAGCAAGCGATCCAATTGTAGACAAATTGCGTTCTTTCGATAATTTGTATCGTTTCTACAAATCAACGGGTTTTTTTGCCAGAGTGCTTAAATGTAAGTTTGATTTGGATTGTCATTCGTTGGAAAAAGAACGAAAATTTCATTATGGAGATTGTTTATTTGCCCCTCACAAGCATAAAGATATGGCAAAGATATTGGATGAAAATTTTGAAGGAACCATTCACCACAGCGCTTATGACGTTGTTGAGAAAGCAAGAAAAAGTTGGGACTACGCTGATTGGGATTTTGAGGTAAATCGCAAAGGAACTCAACCCGTAACCATTAAAACTACCATTATGAATAATAGGAATGCGAATGGCACCCTGGTTATTTCAAATGAAGCATTTAATCCGGAAAAACGCGGTTTACAAGTAACGGCCGGAAAAAAAGGAATCAATGGAGGCTATACTGTTGTCACAGAAGGGAAGTATACGAAGTGCGTGGCGAAGACAAGTGATTTTGGCAGTGTTTATAGATATGATTGCATTACGACCATACCATTTGAAGAATTTGTGAAGCAGTTTTCCAAATAATCTCATTCATTCAATTGCAAAATATCGGGATCGATTTTCAAGTCGGTCCCGATTTATTTTGAGATCTTTTCACACACATTCACTGAGTAATTTGTTCGTCTTTTTTTTCTTCTGAAAAGCTCATTTACCTGCTTGAGAAAAAGTTCTATATTAGAGAGGTTAAAAATTCTCCTTTTATTTAGATCGAATTTCTGGAGCACCTATGCTTTTCAAAATGCGTTATTTAGTAACTATTGCGACATTAGCAGCCGTCGGTTGGGTTGGATATACCGGCTATCGGTATTTTTTTGACAAAACGATGCCTCAACTTTCCATGGCCGGCCTTGATGATAATAAATGGTATTCTGGTGACATAACGTGTCAGGTTTCTACATCAAAAACCGGCAATTTATCATTGTATTTAGATGATCAGCCGCTCATTACTGATTTTAAGTTGAATAGTCGTTACCCAAATCATCCATTCACGATTCCAACCAAAACAATGGGCAATGGCAAACATGCTCTCAAAATTGATTTTTGTGACGGAAGTTATAGAAAAAATAAAGTAGTGTTTGAAAAATCATTCCACGTTGATAATGTGCCTCTGCAAGCAGCATTTGTTAAAACGGAGAGTGAATTTAAAGTATTTCAAGGCAGAACGCTGCACATTCAGTTTCAGGCAAACAAAGAACTTAAAAATGTGTGCGCGCATGCCTTGGCCGCAAGTTACCCATGCGTGAGAGAATCGGCTAAGTCATTTATATATGAGTGTTTTATTCCGATTGCGTGCGAAGAAACTCCAAATGAATATCTGTTCAGCATTGATGGGTTTGACGCTGTTGGTAATAAGCTGCAACTGGAAAGCAAGTTTCAAATTGTAGGGTATCCGTTCAAAAAACAGCAAAATTTAACATTTAATCCGGAAACGATCAAAAGAGAAAAAGAAGTCGGTCTTGCTATGAATGATCTTGAGATTGCGCTTGGTCAGTTAGCGCAAGCATCGCCGAACGAAAAGCTATGGAGAGGGTCGTTCTGTGCTCCCATTGATATAGAAAGAATTACCTGCGACTTTGGCACGATTCGCACAACTCAAGAAAAAGGGCGCTACATGCACAAGGCGCTCGATGTGATTAATGCTCCGCGAAGTGTTGTGTGGGCAACACAAGACGGTGTAGTTGCGCTCAAAGAGCGTTACGCGCATAGCGGGAACACGGTGGTGATAGATCATGGATGCGGCGTACTTTCTCTGTTCTTCCATCTTGAAGATTTTGCCGATATTCAAGTCGGACAAAAAGTGTCAAAAGGAAATCCTATCGGAACTCTGGGCAAAACAGGCTACGCAACCGGATACCATTTACATTGGGAGCTGCGCGTGAATAATATTGCAGTAGATCCAATGCAGTGGACGAAGCAAACATTCTAATTACCCCAGTCACGCAACTACGAAGTTTGACCTCGGGAGTGTTGCTATACTGGGGGCCCCGGTAACCCAATCTACACTACTTCGAAGTATAACGACGAAGTATCATTCCGATTGGGACTCGTAAAAAAACCTCCGCCTCCGCTCTTTGAGTTATGGCGCGACAAGGCGCTTTGGAATTAAAAAAATGTTTGGAGAAAAAAGGAAATTATGAAGCACACTATTTCCGGAGAATATCGTTTTTTTAAAAAAGAAAAGAAGAAATACCATTCGTGGTATTTCTTCTTTTTGTTTCTTGTTGCAGCATACGTGCAATATCGTTTTTGCATCAGTCCATTCTTGTTTAACCGCGATGTTCCGGTTGCTATGCACAATACCCATGAAATAAAACCGGGTCCCAGTGCGGAACAAGAAGCGCTGTTGGCGCAGGCACATGCACAATCATTTACGCGAGACAAACTGATCGCTCTGGCAGATCGTGCAAGTGAATATGATGTAAAGCTTACCGAATGCTCTATTCAAAACTGTTCTGAGCAACAATATCTGACAAAAGCAACCGTTCTTCTGAAAATGGAAGGCGAGTTTGAAGACATCGCGCAATTTTTAGATTCAATTACCAACACGATTTTGTGTACCGTTGATTCATTGCAGCTTTCTGCTGGACAAGAATCATATCAAGCTTCAGTCGCACTTTCCTGTGTGACAATAAAATCATAACGCGTATAAATAAAAAAAAGTTCGAATGGTTCGACTTCGTTTCACTCCGCTCACCATGAACGGAAGAGGGCCCCATGCGAAAGCATGGGTAAAAACGGAGAGCAGATTTTTTCTTTTTTTTAATTTCTGAAGTCTAAAGTAATTCCGATTTTTGTTTTGTTATGCGGGGCCCCCAGTGTAATGACACATTCTGCTAAACTTCGAAGAAAATGGAACTGGGGTATAAGAAAAATCCCTTCAACAATAAATGCTGAAGGGTTAGGGGGGTGAACAATACTTGATGTATTGTTCATTTAGGGACATTGTATAACCCAGAACTACATGCGCTTGTTTTGGGACTCGACGGCAAAAAAATCATTTCCGAGGATGATCGTAACAACCTATTTTGTTACTGTCAAGCCATCATCTTCTGATATTCCTAAGATGAATGTTTTGAGTTTGAAATATGCGGTTGGATTCTTTTGAAAATCTTTTGTCCGAGCTGATTCTACGATGGCTCCATCTTTCATGAGATACATGGTGCAATCTAATTTTTCCAGCAACGTTGTATCATGTGTTGCGACAAGCACAATAAATCCTTCTTTGGCAAGATCAGAAATCAATTGAGCTATTTGAGTCGTGAGCATAGGATCAAGTGCTGACGTTGGCTCATCAAAGCAAATAATGCGTGGTTTTAAAGCAATGCTTCGCACAATGGCAAGTCGCTGCTTTTGCCCACCGGATAGTTGGCTTACGTAAGCATCTTTTAATTTGATTAATCCATATTTTGCCAGAAGCGCATCAGCCACTTTTACGGCATCTTCATGGCTATATCCGGCAGTTTTCTCAAGAGGAAGCGTGATGTTGCGTTGCACGCTCATATTAATAAACAGATTAAAATGCTGAAACACCATTCCAACCGTGTGTCGGCTGTTCACTGTCTCGAGATTCAGTTGTTTGCCATCAAGTTCTATTGATCCTTGATCATAGGTTTCAAGATTATTCAAGATGCGCAAAAGAGTTGATTTACCAACGCCTGAGGCTCCCAAGAATGCTGCAATTTCTCCTGGGCGGACTGAAAAAGAAATATCATTCAAGATTGTTTTAGAACCAAATTTCTTTGAGAGCTTTTTAATGCTGAGCATGAATATTCATCCTTTTCTCAAGATGATTGATAGCATATGAGATGAGCGAGGTAATGACCAAATAAATAAGACCAACAGCTGCAAAACTTGTGAACACATCATACGTTCTGCTTCGTAAAATAGATCCTTCCTTTGTCAATTCCACAACGCCGATGACCGATGCCAAGCTTGAATCTTTTATAAGTGTAACAAGTTCGTTGCCGATCGAAGGAAGAACATTGGTAACGGCTTGCGGTAAAATAATATAGTAAATGGTTTGCAGCGGACTAAATCCCAAAACTTTGGCAGCTTCAATTTGTCCTGTTGCAATCGACGCAATGCCGGATCGAATAATTTGGCTGACGTACGCAGCACTATTACATCCGATTGCAATTATTGCAGCCCAAAAGGGAGGAAGCTTTATGCCGATCTCAGGCAGAAGATAGGTCACGATAAATATTTGAATAAGCATGGGTGTGCCGCGCACAATAGTTACATATAAGGTAATCAATGAACGAGCAACTGAGCCGCCACGCGCTTGCAAAAGCCCAAAGAGGGTGCCAAGAGTAATGCCAATCAAACAGCTTAAGACGGCAATTTGTAAAGTTACAACCGTGCCTCGCAACAAATCGGGCAATGATTGTAAAAATAAATTGATATCAATCATACTATATCCCATTTTTTCTTAAACGTATCTATGGTTCCATCCTTAATCATTGTCTGAATTGCTTGTTCAATTTTTTCAAATAATTCTTTTGATTGTGGGCACACAGCCAATGAGCAATTTTCTTCTGATCCTTCTATTTTTACAAAGCGGTATTCGTTTTGAGCGGTATCAAAATAACGCTTGACCGGATTCATGGCAGTGACATATGCATCAGCGCGCCCTAAACGAAGTGAGCTCATAGCATCAAGAACGGTCGGAATTCGTAACAGCTCAACTCCTTCCTTCTTTGCCATATACGAATCGGCAGTAAATCCGTCATTGACGATCACGCGCTTGCCAATAAGACCTTTTTCGGAATTGATAGGAGCATTGTTTGCAAGTGTAACGATGTATAAAGCATCATTATTTATATATGGCGTTGTAAACAACACTTTTTTTGCGCGTTCAGGAGTTGCGGTAACCCCTGCGGCAATCACTTGAATGTAGCCTTTAATGCATTCGATCATTAGGCTATCAAATGGCATATCCTTGATCATGATTTGTTTGTCTATGCGGTGCGCAACTTCTTTAATGACATCGATATCAAAACCGACAATTTCATTATTTTCAATGAAGCTGAAAGGGCGAAAATCGGTATTTGTGCCGACAATTAATAAACGTGGGTCTTCCAAAGGAGAAGATTTTCTTTGTAGGGTGCTTTTCCATAAGAAAAGACCACTGAGGGCTAAAAAAAAGAGCAGAAAGGCTGTGTTTTTATTCATTCGGTTCCCCGTTGTAGGTTTGATGAAGTCAACAGTTGTGATGGATCACGTGATTTTTAGAATTGATGCAATGTAGTGCAATTGTAATTGATATATTGCCTGAAGACAAGAATAGCGATTAAGGATCTAACTAGCCTGTTGATCTTAGTTCGTATGGTTCGATTTTCACCCATTGCTTACGCATGGGGCCCATGATTTCGCTATTGCCCCAATTTTTACCCATACTTCGCAAACTTCGTATGGGGCCCAATTTCGCTTACGCTCCATTTACCCATGCTTACGTTGCACTTACGCATGGGACCCTTCATCGGGGACCCCAAAATTATGCTACGCTCACCATGATAACCCCAATCTACACTGACGTTACGATCGGGGACCCCACGAACGCAAAAAAATAAAAAAATTAATCTACTCAAAGGCACAAAGCCCGTTTTCACCCACGCTCACGCGCGGGGCCCGTTCGTGGTTTCGGGGTCCCCAATGCAGCGTAAGCGAAACTGGGCCCATACGAAGCTCGCGAAGTATGGGTAAAAAATTGGGGTATAAGCGTTAGTCGAAGAATTCGAATGGGTATTAAAGTAAGACAGCCCTGAGTCAAGGACGACGCAGGCATAAAATGTTGCCAAAAAACCAATCTGTTTCATTCTTAAAATCTTGCGCAACAATTGAAAATCCTTGGGCTTCAATCCATTGTGCGACTTCGGGGTATCGAGGCTGGTTGTGGTACGCATCAATAAATTGTACTTCCATCCATAGTGCGCGAACTGTAGAGAGCATGTTCGGCGCAGCTTTTACAATTTCAAGCTCGTGGCCCTGCGCATCAAGCCATAAAAAATCGATATGTGCAACATTATGTTCCCGGGCCCAGGTATCCAGCGTGACTGTTGGAACCGTTATTTGGTGAGGGTAGCGTGCATCAGAGAGGTTCAACCGCTCCTTTGGCTTGTGCAGCGATCCGGCTTGAAAAGGTTTTCCAGGTCGACTTGGCTTTTCTGAAACATAAAAAAGCGCCTGCCCATCATGGGAGCTCAATGCATAATTGTGGCGATGGACATTGGAGTAGTTGGCGGTATTTTCTGTAAGCAACTGAAAGATATTGGGAACCGGCTCAAAGGCATGGATTGTTCCCATGGGCCAAAATTCTGCGAGGCGTTTAGTGTCTGAGCCATTAAAGGCTCCCGCTTCTATAATAACCGGGTTGCTTGGAAGATATTTTGCAACAAGGGGAAGAAGCTGTTCTTTTTTTATTATGTTCACGATGAATCTCTAAAAAATGCTTGTCTCGCCCAGTCTTTTACCTAAATTTAGCGTAAGCTTCATTTCAACCCATACTACACTACTCTTCATATGGGACCCCGCATTTGCGCCCAAGCTTCGAGGGTCGAGCCAGAGTCATCCAGACTGTTGGTGGATTTTTAACTAGTTTATACCCAAAATCTCTGCTATTCCACTTTAGGCAACGCATTATTTGTTCAAAGTTCAATGGTAATTTCGAAAGTAGGGCCTCAGATGCAGCGTAACGTAATGTTGGTAAAAGCCTTTTGTCTTCGGGGTTTTGTAAATGATCTGAATTCGACATGTTGCAAATGTTGTTGCTTTTTAAAAAAAATAAGCCATTTTCTTAAAAAATCCTTATTTTACGGTGTTATTTTGTTGTTGCTTTTTTTGTTTAAATAAGTTTATTGTTTTTTGTTGTTTTTGATTCAAACTTGTCCTCGCTTATGAACTAGAAATACACTCCTTCTGAGTTGTATGGTTGCATAGCACTGCTTTTGAGAAAGTAATAGATGATAGAACTTAAGTTTGGCTACAATTCCTTCTTAGCTCTATAGCTTCCTTGAGTTTGTCGTCTATTACTTACTCGTATTCTGACCCCAGTCTTCATTATATTCCGACCGGGGACCCCAAAATAAAAATAGAAAATGATTGCCAGAGCCCGGAGTTCCGAGCTTTTTTACTTTATAAGGCTTTTTAGAGTCTCAACATTACGTTCATCATCCTTGAGTGGATGCGCTTCGTCTTTAGGGGTTTCGGCAATTTTTGCCACATGATCAAATCGCTTATCATTCATAATGTGAGCAAATCCCTCAAGGCCAATTTTGCCTTTGCCGATATCTTCATGTCGATCTACGTGAGAACCCAGCTCTTTTTTTGAATCGTTGCAATGGATGACTTTCAGGGTTGATAGCCCAATGGTTGCATTGAATAAATCCCATGTTGCTTTATAGGTTTCGGGGGTTCGAAAATCGTAGCCGGCTGCAAATATATGGCAGGTGTCAACGCAGGTCCCGATGTTGTTTTTATATTCACTTTTTTGGGAAATGGTCGCAATTTGTTCAAATTGTGAGCCGATGCTTGAGCCTTGGCCAGCCATGGTTTCAAGCAAAATGGTAACTGATTCTGTTTTTGATGCATTAAAGGCTACGTTCAATCCATTGATGATATGCGCGATACTTTGAGCTTCGGCTTGCTTTCCCCCCGATCCGGGATGGAGTACAAGGTAAGGAATTGAAAGGAGGGCGCACCTTTGCAACTCAATCGCAAGAGCTTCCATGGATTTATCTCGAACCTCTTTGTTTTCAGAGGCTAAATTGATCAAATAGGTTGCATGCGCAACAACGAGTTGCATCTGAGATGCTTTTTTTTGATTCTCAAATGCTTCAATCTCTTGAGTTGCGATTGGCTTTGCTGCCCATTGTCGATTGCTTTTGGTGAAAATTTGTATTGCGGTACATCCAATTTGGTGGCCATCTTTGATAGCCTGATCAAATCCACCCGAAATGGACATATGCGCTCCGACAAGGGGAGTATGTCTCGTATTCATCAAAAAACCCCGTAATAATTGACAAAATTTGATATTTATTTACCATTGTTAATTTGAATAAGCATATCATAAAACGCTCCATCAACCATTTTTTTAAAAAAGTGATTTTTAGTAATAAAGCACATCGTAAAACCGAAAATATTATTTTTTAAATGCGGAACAAACAATGAGAATACAACAGAGTATACTTTCTTTATTATTTATCAGCGCCTTGCCTATATATGGCCTGCCTGAATATACAGATGAAAAAAAGGATATTGCCTACTCGATAAGCGGTATGCTTCGTGAAGATATGTTTGCCGCTAAAAATTTCAGCCTTTTCAATAACCTTAATGGATTTGATAAGGTTTGGTTTGAACGTCATACGCTTGATTTTAATTTTAATGTTACCTATGGAAAGCTGTGCGCAGGACACCCTCTTGCTGAATTCTTTTTCACCTTGCGTAATAAAGGTGTTTGGGGCAACCCCAGCACTCTTGCCGCAGTCAGCGAAGCAGAAAGTAAGTGGCTTGATGTTGTGGGCGGTGAACATAGTCACTTCTTCGGACGACATATTTTTTGGATGCGAGAAGCTTGGTTGCGCCTTTCCATTCCTGAGACATTTTCATTACCATTGAATAATCCCCATACCTTCATGCTCGGATTCTTTCCATTCCAATTGGGTCGTGCTATTGCGCTTGGTGATGCATATGCGGTGGGGCATGACTTTCTAGGATTCTATGTGGACGGGTTGGTTGATCAGTTTGCGCCTGCGGCAAAAATATCCGGTCAATTTATTAAAGATCGTTTGTTTTACGATTTGTATGCTGCATGCCTTGAAAACTTCTCAGCCTCAATTACTGACACCGGTGCAAAAATTCGCAGCCAAGAAAAAGGACAGCGCCTTACTCCGCAACGTGGATTTGGGCGGCTTAACTTACTCGCTGCCGGACGTTTGCGTTGGTTGCCATTAGATGAAAATTCAGGTCACACTATTATCATTGAACTATATTTCTTGTTTAATAATGACCCTGAAGTAGACGTTGAGTTTACTGCTGATGCGGCAAGCAAGTTAGGAACAATTGGTATTGCAGTTGATTATATCAATAATCGATTTGAAGGTGGATTTGAATTTGCATTCAATAAAGGATTCCAAGAAGTTCGAGGATGGGATCGCAATACCTTGCAATTCCAAAATCGCAATGGTCAGTCAACGGTGGTCAATAGCCATGTGTTGATTGGCGTTAATCCGAGCGCAGAAGGTGCTCCGAAAGATCTTTCGTTGTATCAATTGCCATATGCGCCAAAATCGGTTGATCTGACTACCGGCATGCCTTCCACACTCGGTAAAACAGCCCAAGATACAATCGATAACAATCCGCACGGAGAAATATATAACGGTATGTTGATCGAAGGAACGCCAATTGCAGGGTTGAGAAATATCTTACCAATCGTTCCGGCTGCTCTTGGGGCTGCCGATCCAAATGCGTTGTATAATGCCCGTAATCGTTACCGCAATGAATACGATAACACCTATAAAGGATGGATGTTTGTAGCAGACGCCGCATTTTATATGCTTGGCAGAGATTTGCGTCTTTCTTTTGAAGGTGGTATTGCCTCGGGTGATCACAATCCGAATTTCGTAACGAAAGATGGCGATTATGCCGGATTTATTGGTTTGCAAGAAACCTACTCAGGTAGAAAGGTGCGCAGCGCCTTTGTGCTTGGCGGTGCCGGAAAGATGAAACGTCCATTGAGCGCTCCTGAAATTGAACAAGTACAAGCTCCAACTCAATTCGCAACAAACGTTTCAGGCTTTACAAACTTGAAGTATTTAGGAACAGGATTATTGTGGAATCCAGCTGATTGTAAAAATCGTGTCTGGGTACAGCCAAACGTGATCGCATTCTGGCAAGATTCTGACACTCCAAAATTTGATATTGTCAAAAAGAGACCGATCAACGAGTGCGCAAGTCCGTTCTTGGGTGTTGAAGCCAACTTGTTTGCTCATTATATGTTGTATGATAACTTGAAACTTTTTGTTATCACTTCGGCATTCTTCCCGGGCCAACATTATACCGATATCAAAGGTTTCCCTCTCAACTCTGATCAGCAAAAAATGCTTGAGCGGCTTGAAAGAAATGGTGAATCAGCTGCTGCGATTCCAAACATCGGAGATAATGCCGCATTCACATTTAACGTTGGATTAGAATTTAAGTTCTAAAGAATAGACTTATTGTGAAACTGAAAAAACGAAAAAATCTGCTCTCCGTTTTTACCCATGCTTGCGCATGGGGGCCCTCTTCCGTTCGCGGTGAGCGAAGTCGAACCATTCGAACTTCTTTATAGATCTAATATAAGAAAGGCCTCGCGATTGCGAGGCCTTTCTCTTTAAGTGAGTTCTACAATATTGATCAATTGAATCGATATCCCAACCCTCCACCGATTATTGTGGCATTCAAATGAGCCGTGCGTGGTTCGACAAATCCTGTTTTAGATTGTGAGCAGCAAAATCGTGCTCGTACAAAGGCATAATCGACAAATAAGTCTAAAATGAAATTACAGCCGATATTAAAGAGCACGCCAAACTTTGCTATTCCGCCGACTGTCCATTTTTTGTTTACGGGTATGACAAATGGTGAGCAATCATTTGTTTTAACATGAGTAGGAAGTATTCCAAGGCCGAAGTATGCGTCACCGGCATCACAAAAGGGAACAAGGCATTTTAATCCTAAGCCAAGTTCAAATAAATTAATTTTGGTAGGGTTACACAATCCGATTGATTTTCCTTTTTTGTGTACAAAATCAAGACTTATAAACCCATATAAGTAATCACAACCGAGATTGAATGTTCCCTCCAAACCAAATATTCCGGAGTTTCCGTAGATCTTTTTATAGATTTTGTTTGAAGGTATAAATCCTGCGCCCTTGACTTCGAGGATGATATCTTTCGCGTGCGAGACTACGGATGTGAGCAGTAATACTATGGCTATGTATTTATTTTTTAACATCATGTTCCTTAAAATTCCTTTGTCCGTTGAAAGATACTTTTATGAAGGCACTAATGACATTACGTTTTTTGGCTTCTCGGAGTCAATATTCTTGTTGATACGGATATGGTCTTATTCTGCTTAGCAAACAGCAAAAACTGTGTTATGGTAAAAGACATATCCTAAAACAATTTTTTCTATTTTTGAGTAACAAGGATTTTACAATGGCAGCGGTTGTGCGCACCACCGGGTGTGGTCAAGTGACAAAGGCGATGGTAGGCAAAGAGATTTCGCTTGCAGGGTGGGTTAATAGACGCCGCGATCATGGCGGGCTTATTTTTGTCGATCTTCGAGATCGAACTGGTCTCATGCAACTCGTCTTTGACCCGCATATCTCTCCTGAGGCGCATACAGTGGCTCAATCATTGAGATCGGAATACGTTATCAACGTGACCGGAACCGTGGTTGAACGTGCAGCCAATGTTATCAATAAAGAATTACCAACCGGTTATGTGGAGTTACAGGTTAAAAGCCTCACCATTTTAAGCAAATCCAAACAGCTTCCGTTTGCCCTTGATGAGGCGGAACATGTTGATGAAGAATTGCGTTTGAAATATCGATATATTGACTTGCGTCGCCCGGAAATGCATCACAAACTTGCATTGCGCCATAAGGTGATTTTTGCCATTAGAGAGATTTTGAATGCTGAAGGCTTTTATGAAATCGAAACGCCGATTTTAACAAAAAATACCCCGGAAGGTTCTCGAGAGTTTATTGTGCCTTCCCGTATTCATCATGGGTCATTCTACGCGCTTCCTCAATCGCCACAGCTGTACAAGCAGCTTTTAATGGCAAGTGGCATGGAGCGTTATTTCCAAATTGCCCGTTGTTTTAGAGATGAAGATCTTCGTGCCGACAGACAACCGGAGTTCACTCAGTTGGACATGGAAATGTCATTTATTGAAGAAAAAGAGATTCAAGGTGTTATTGAGCGTATTTTGCAACGTTTATGGAAGCTTGTGTTTAATGTTGAGTTGTCGCTTCCTTTCAAACGACTAACCTATGATCATGTATTCTCAAATTACGGTTCAGATAAGCCTGATTTGCGGTTTGGGCTACCAATCGCGGACGTTACAAAATTATTTGCAACAACCGAATTGAAATTTTTACGCGCTATTTTAGACAAAGGCGGATCAATCGGGGCATTGCATGTCGACCAAAAAGATTTTACTCGTTCTGAGCTTGATTCCATTGTTGCCAAAGCACAACAATTGGGAGCCAAAGGCTTACTTTGGATGCGCGTGAAAGACGGTGCGATAGAATCTCCCGTTGCCAACTTCTTGCCGGCTGATTTTATCCAACAAGTGAAACAACATATTCCAAGCTTTGGCGCCAAGAGCACATTGTTCTTGATTGCAGGCGATTACAAAGAAGCGTGGACGCTGCTTGGCCGTGTTCGCCTTGAACTTGCTGAGTTGCTTACTATCATTCCGCATGATGAATTTAATTTCTGCTGGGTGACCGACTTTCCACTCTTTGAATATGATAAAGATGCAAAACGTTATGAAGCAGCGCACCATCCATTCACGAGTCCGCAAGCAGGGTGGGAACAACTGCAGCCCGCTCAGATGAAAGCTCGCGCATATGACGTTGTGTTGAATGGTATTGAGCTTGGCGGTGGATCGATTCGTATCCATGATGCGCAAACTCAAGATAAAGTTTTTGAATTGTTAGGATTGAACAAAGAACAAGTTAAAGTGAAGTTCGGCTTTTTGCTTGAAGCACAAGAGCTTGGATTCCCACCGCACGGAGGAATCGCGCTCGGGCTTGACCGCCTTGTCATGTTAATGACCGGTGCGCCATCGATTCGTGAAGTTATTGCATTTCCAAAAACAGCTCGTGGAATTGACCCCATGATGGAAGCGCCAACTCCTGTTGAAAATGAGCAGCTCAAAGAATATGGGCTGCGGTTGATGCCAAAAGCACAGTGAAGCGCTCAACTGCTTTCAAGTCGTTGTTTCGCTTCATTCTTTTACCCAAATTCCACATTCGTTACAATTTGGGGCCCAATTCTTCGAAGCAGCCATTAGGCAGCCAAGTAGAATGAATTTAATAGGCCGATGATCAGTTGATTATCGGCCTCTCGCATTATGAATGTTTTGTTATTTTTTAAGTATCTCAAGCTTTGCTTTCATGAAGTCAATTTCAGATTGCTGACTCGTGCTTATATTTTTGCACAACGCTTGAATTTCGGAATCTTGTAGTTTGGCATACTTACACATGAGTAAGGCTCCCGCGTGATGCGGAATCATTGATTTTAAGAATTCTTTATCATCTATTGCAACTTGTCTTCTTAAAAAAAAGAGCAATACTGCAAAAATGCCTATGCTAAATATCGCAATTGTAGTGTTGAGTTTCTTGTTATGGTACATGGATCCCATGAAAACAAGTTCAATTAATATCATGGGAATGGTCATAATGCCAGCCATATAGAATTGATTGAAATTTGGATACACATTAACAAATCGATCAACCATGAGATACATGAGCACATACATCGAAATAAATGAGAGCAGTGTCATATATAGTAAATTTCTGTAATTCATCATCTATTTCCCTATATGTGTCGGCGTGAACAAGTCTAATTGGTAAATGTTGAGTTCTTTTTCAATAGATTCCACTTGTTGTAAAATACTTTCAAAACCGTTTTCACCAAATAGTTTGTGCTCGGTATCTTCAAAGATGTCGCTCAGTTTTTGGAATTCTTTTTCGCTGATTAATGAGCGTATTTGAGGGAATAATACGGTATCTTCGCGCGCTTCATGGGGGCGATACATACGAATGAACTTTTTCAGCAAGCCCTTTATCAGATTTTTGTTTTTTTGGTCCAAGGGTTGTGTTGTGGCGACTGTTTTTTGGAGTTGAGTAGTAATTTCGCGACCTCTATCATGTTGGGTTTTCAATGTCCTGACCAATCTGATTTCTTTTTTGTGTTTTTCAAAGAGAGGGAATATATATTCCTCTTCGAGTTTTTCATGATAATCTTCGATAAATGCTTTAATGATTGTGACTGCTTTTGAAAGTGTGATGATCGGAAATTCGGTGTTTGTATCAATTCTGCGGATAATTTCCTCATAAATTAATAAGACGCGATTTAAGAGACCGTGCTCTTTCATTAAATCTTCGGTAAATGGAATTTCAAACTCTTCTTCTTTATGGTTCATAATCTTACCTTTTTGACCGGCCAATAAATGGCACTGACAACTGAGTGCCATCGATAGTATTAAAAAATATTTCATACTTGTTTCCCTGAAGAACTCTTTTTGGAAATAGTATTGGCACAAATATCGGTGCTTTGGCAAGGATAGTTTTTTCTTGCCTATGCTTGAGATGATTAAAATATTGCGTGTCGGAGGTTAGCTTACATACGATGAGCGTAAATAAATCTATTAAGAAAAGGTTTTTGACTATGAAGCAAACGCGTATTGCGGTAATCGGAGCAGGAGCAGTGGGGTCTACTATTGCATATACATTAATTATGAAAAATGTTGCCGCAGAAATACTGCTTGTTGATAGTAATGATATAAAATGTAAGGGCGAAATAAGTGATTTGGAAGATGCATTATCATTTAGTAGCACATCATGTGTAAAGCAGGCAAGCCTTAAAGATGCTGCGACATCTGACATCATCATTTTCACAGCGGGAATTCCGCAAAAACCTGGGCAGACTCGCGTTGAACTGCTGCAAACAAATCAAAAGCTGGTCGCAGATATTATTGCTCAGATGCAGCCAATTAATAAGCAGGCCATTATTATTGTGGTGACTAACCCCGTTGATGTTATAACCCGCTTGGTGCAAAAAACTTCCGGCTTGAGCAGAAATCAAGTCTTTGGCTCAGGCACGATGCTTGATACGCAGCGCTTACGCGCATTAGTTGGACAAAAACTTGGAGTTGCTCAGCAATCAATACATCTGTACATCGTGGGAGAACATGGCGATACACAATTTCTTGTTCGCTCGCATGCAGATATAGCAGGCGTTCCATTATCTGAATATATTGCTCAAGAAGAACTTGAGGAAATGGTCCGTAAGGCGAAAGCAAAAGCATATGAGATTATTGCATGCAAAGGATCGACCGCATTTGGAGTTGCCTCATGTGTTGCCGCATATTGCCAAAATATTGTGCTTGATACAAAACGTATTGCCCCTGTTTCATGTTATTTGGAATCATATGATGTCTGCTTGAGCATGCCCGCTGTGTTAGGATGTCAGGGTGTTGAGAAGATACTGATTCCGGAGCTTGATGAAAGAGAACAGAAAGATTTAGAGAAGTCAGTTGCGACAATAAAAGAATATATGCGAGATTTAAAATAACACAGACTCTGAATGATCATTCAGAGTCTGTGAATAGTAAGTTATTGAGCTATAGTGCTTACTCGCTTTTTGCCAAAGACTTAATGGTTGTTACAAGTCCGGCAAGGCCGCTGAGTTCCGTTGGAACAATCACCAGCTTATCGTCTTTGCCTTTTGTGAGTTCTGGTAACATGCGTATATATTCAATTGCTTTGAGATAGTCAGCAGCGTCTTGCTTGGTAGCATTTGCAATGACTTTCAGAGCTTCCGCTTCTGCATTTGCTCGCAAAGTTCTTGATTGAGCAGCTGCTTGCGCTTCAAGGATAGTTGCTTGGTTTTGTGCCTCAGCGAGCTTAATGCGATAAAAGCTTTCACCTTCGGCATTTTTTGTCATTGCTTCACGTTTTCCTTCAGCTTCAGTTACCAATGCTCTGCGAGATCTCTCAGCGGTCATTTGTTGTTCCATAGCGCGTAAAATGTCTCGTGGAGGTGTAATTTCTTGAAGCTCAACGCGAGTAACCTCGATTCCCCACTTATCAGTGCTTCCATCAAGTGATTTGCATAATGTTTTATTGATCTGATCTCGTGATGTCAGCGTTTCATCAAAAAACATTGAGCCTATGATGTTGCGCAATGTGGTGAGGCTTAATTTTTGAATCGCGTTCGGGTAATAATCGATTTCATAGAGAGCTTTTTCAGGATCTTCTATTCGATAATAAACAACTCCATTAATGCTCATTTCAACATTGTCGCGTGTGATGACTGATTGTTTCGGCAAGTCATGAACTTGTTCTCTCAAATCAATTTTGGTTTCACCGCCACATGGTCGTGTCGATTCTATAAGAGGCCATTTGAAATTGAGTCCGGCTTTCATTGTTCTATTATATTTCCCCAATCGTTGCACAACCGCACATTTTTGCTGAGGAATTATGAGAAAGGGTTTTAGTGAATCGGCAAAATTACGTCTTTGTTGCGTCTGGGCAGACTGAAGACATGTCGAGACTATTGTTTCGTTGCGAATTATGGAATGTGAGGATTTAGATTGATACTGGTTTCGATGAAAATTATTGTGAGGTTTGATTTGGCGGCTTAACATGCCATGCATGAGGAATGGAGAGAGTAGGCTTATAATAAGAATATGTTTCATACGATCCTTCCTTGATAATGGATTTGGGAGGATCATACAAAGAAAAATGTATCCGGTCAAATGCATTTATTCTGATTATTGCGTGATATTTCTTAATTTTTCTATTGTTTTTTACAGTTATATGTCGTAAAAAGGAGATTTTGTATGCCATATAAGGTTGGGAAAAAAACAAAGACAAAAGGGTGGCCCATATTAAAATTTGAACGGGGAAAATGGAGCGTCATAGCCCATTCAGATACCAAGGAAAAAGCAGAGGCAAGCATTCGCGCTCGGCATATGGGGGCGCATTCCAAAGGGAAATAATATTGCCTTTTTGTATAAATATGAGATCCTTAAAAACAATGTTCAACCATTATTTTAGGGGTTTTTTATGAAAACACTATTGTTGTCGGCATGCTTATTGAGCGCATCTCTTTTTGCCGAAGAAAAACCAACGGTTGATCAACAGCCTAAGAACGAAATAAAAGCTACTTTGGGTAAAGTGTTTACGGATTTGGCTAGAAAAGATTTAGTTGCATTCGATATGCTTTTTAAAATTATTGAAAATAACTGGTATGGCAATAACTTTTCTCTTGTAGTAGGAAAAAATGAATCCGCTTTAATCGTTACTGAATCAAAAGAAGACTATCCGTTTAAAGATATGAGAGAGGGTGTTCATCAAGCCGGTTGGTTTGGAACACGCTTCGGTTATAAGCAAATCAAGCCTAGTGTATATGGGGTGAGATATGAGTGCAATAAGGCATATGGAGAGGACAAATCTCTTTGCAAAATGCTTTGGTTATTAAACAAGACTCTTGATGAAATGAAAGAGCAACGAGATTTAACTCAAAAGCAGCGAGATTTTAATAATTCTTACGTAGAAAAAAAAGCAACAAAGTAATCATATAGATTTCGCTTTACAGGTTTTTAGCCCTCGGTTTCCGGGGGCTTTTTCGTGAAAACGGAGATTTCAACCAGAATTTTTGGCCGATTCTTATAAAATTTGACATTTTGAAAATATTTTGCATAACATATAAAGAGAACCGGGATAAATTGTCCCAGTTCACCGGGTTTTACAGGGGTACAAACCTGGGCGCCCCTGATCAGACGTAGCTCTTGTCACGCTGTAGCCTCGGCGAAAGCGGATTGGCGAAGTCTATGAGGGGTAGATATTAAGGCTGAGAATCTGAGCATTAGACAGATTTGAGGTAAAAAATAAAGGTTCCTGGGGTAAAACGGGGCCCTCATTCGTAACGCGAGTGGGATTGGGTAAAAAATTTAGTAGACAAAATATTCGAAGCTGTTACAAAATTATACATTTAACACCTTTTAAGCCCAGAGCTTGAGTAACAGATTTCGAGCAAAATAAGTAGTAGGCCATGAAAAAACTTTTAATTGTAGAATCTCCCGCAAAAATCAAAACGATCAGTAAATTCTTGGGTAAAGAATTCAAGATTATGTCCACCATGGGGCATATTATGGATTTGCCGTCCAAGGAAACGGGTGTTTCTATCACCAAAAAAGGTATTGATATTCAGTATGTGCCGATAGAAAACAAAGAGAAAACGATTGCTGAAATCTGCAAAGCTGCTTCAACTGCCGATGAAATTTATTTAGCGCCTGACCCCGATCGTGAAGGGGAAATCATTGCGTGGCACGTTGAGCAAGAAATTAAAAAAGTGTTGAAAAAAGGTGCTCAAATACACCGCATTAGCTTCAACGAAATTACCAAACCTGCTGTTGTCGAGGCGATAGAACATCCGGGCGACATTGATCTTGATAAGGTGGGGGCTCAGCAAGCGCGCCGTATTTTAGATCGCTGGGTGGGCTATGAAGTTTCGCCTATTTTATGGAAAAAATTATCCCCAGGGCTCAGCGCAGGCCGTGTGCAATCGGTTGCATTACGCTTAATTGCTGATCGTGAAGAAGCAATTCGTGCCTTCAAGCCAGAAGAATATTGGAGTATTTTGGCTCAATTTGCGCATAAGGGTGAACTCTTTGAAGCTCAGTTAGCCGAAATCAAAAAGAAAAAGGCTGAAATTGGCAACAAAGAACAAGCTGATGCCGCGGTCAAGCAAATTAAGCAATCGTCGTTTATCGTTGAATCTATCACTGATAAACAGCGTACAAAAAATCCTCTGCCGCCCTTTATGACGAGTACCTTGCAGCAAGCTGCCTTTAATCGTTTGGGCTTTAGTGTTAAAAAAACGATGCAATTGGCGCAGCAACTCTATGAAGGTGTGCCGCTTGAAGATGCGTCGACTCCCGTTGCGTTAATCACTTATATGCGTACCGACTCACTTCGTTTGTCAGACACCGCGCTTAAACAAGCCCGTGATTATGTTGGAAAAACCTTTGCAAAAGAGTATTTACCATCAAAAGCAAATATGTATGAAAAAAGTGGTAAATCAAAAGCAAAAGCGCAAGATGCCCACGAGGCAATTCGTCCGATTGATGCATTTATCACTCCTGAACAAGCATCAAAGTTTTTATCAAAAGATTTAGCAAAATTATATGAGCTGATTTGGAAGCGCTTTATTGCGTGCCAAATGGAATCTGCATTATATGCGCAGCGCCAAGTCGTTATCTCTGGAAATGATCTTGTCTTTAAAGTGACCGGATCGACGCTCTTGTTTGATGGATTCTTAAAGGTATATGCAGCCGATGAGGATGAAAAAGAAGAAAAAGTAGTAATTCCGCAAGATTTAAAGGCTAAAGAAAAACTTGATCTTAAGAAAGTGACGCCAAAGCAACACTTTACTCAGCCACCGCCAAAATATACGGAAGCTTCGCTTGTTAAGGAGATGGAAAAAGAAGGCATTGGCCGACCAAGTACCTATGCTGCAATTCTTAATACCATTCAAGCGCGTCAATATACGGCACTTGATACCAAAAAGCGATTTACACCAACTGAACTTGGTATGACAGTCGTCAAATTGTTGGTCGAGAACATGCCAAAAATTATGGACTTTAAGTTCACCGCGCTCATGGAAGAAGATCTTGATAAGATCGCAAACGGAAATCTCAAGCGCGACACATTGCTCACTGAGTTTTATGAAGTGTTCCATAAGGATGTGGAAGAATTTAAAGGCAAAGACGGCAAAAAACTTGCCGAGCCTACTGACATCACCTGCCCGGAATGTGGTAAGCACAAGCTAGCCATTCGCTTTGGAAAAGCAGGAGAATTCTTAGGGTGTTTAGGCTATCCTGAGTGTAAGTTCACGAGCAATTTCAAGCGAGATGAGCAAGGCAACATAGAGCTGGTCAAAATTGAACCGCCGAAAGTGCTTGATGAAGTTTGTCCAAATTGTGGCAAGCCATTGCGTCAAGTGATTGGAAAATTTGGACCGTTTATTGCATGCTCCGGATACCCTGATTGTAAATACATTCATCATGTGAAAGCATCATTCCCTTGTCCGCTTGATGGTGGAGAAGTGGTGCAACGTCGCTGGAGAGGTGGCACCTTCTGGGGATGCGCAAACTATCCAAAATGTAAGTTTGCAGTCTTTGGCGATATTGAAGAAACACCATGTCCACAATGTAAATTGCCATTCTTGATTAAAAAGGTAGCAAAAGACGGAACGGTGACATTGTTATGTTCTGACAAAAAATGTGGGTATAGCAGTAAGAAATAGTCTCCTCCGCGGAGACGGGCGCCAAAGCGAGGTGCTGCCACCTCCTTTGGAATCCAGGCACTTAAGGCCGGCTGCCTTAAGAAACCGCTGTAATCGCTTCAGGTTCGACCACACGTGATTTGTTTCACAAATCTCTTAATGGTCCGAATGAAGCTGCATCGATTTTTAATTTTATCAATGTCGATTGTGATGTATCGCTATATTCCGTTGATCCTTGAAAAATGTTCCCACCGTTCGTGGTGAGTGCAGCGCAGCGAAATCGAACCATACGAACGGTAAAAAAAATTGTGTTCAAGAGTTTATCCGAATCTCCCGAAAGTTCCTTAACACTCTGTCATCCTGAATTTATTTCAGGATCTATTTAACCTAGACGCTGAAACAAGCGCCTCTTGACAACTGACCTTTTTTATTCAGAAGGCTTAATTTTCGTATAAGCACTCAAAATAAATAGCGGCTGTTGTATCCGGCCGCTATTTCAGTTTCAGTTTTAGATTTTTATATAACACCGAATTTGTGATAAAGCCATATACCGGCGATTGATCCTATCGCTCCGGCCGGGCCGCTAAGCCAGAAGCCTGTTGCGGGTGTTGTAATGAGAAAAATTGGTACAGCTATGTTTGAGTTATAATCAGAAAATATATTCGTCAATAACATACCGCTCATTGGTCCACAAATTCCTCCTGCCACAAATCCATCTATTGGATTAATTTCAGTTGGATTTACTTCTCTTCCATGGTCCGGTCGGCTAAAATGTAAGCGCTTTTGGATATGCGAGTTTTTTGTCAAAGAGGCTATTCTGCGAACAACATTTCTGCCGAGTGTTTGCTGCATCATAGCCTGAGAATCACAGGTTATTGCCAAGAGACCTAAAAGAGCTACCGCCATTATTTTTGTGTTCATATTGTTCCTTTCTAATAAACCACATCGATATCTAATTTCTATTAGAATATCACAAGTGTAGAAAGGTGGCAAATGGGGGGGGAGACATTTTTCAGGCTACAACCCTCACCATTTCACCATTAATCCTACAAGTAATTTGTCGTGGGTTGTCGTATCTAGTAATTTCAGCTTTTATTGTTTTTTAGGATATTTCTGCCATAATTAAAAATATTCTATATTCCCCTGTCTGTAAGCACCTTTATCGAGGTTTTTTCCCCTATGAATTATCATAAGATTTTTTGCTTGTTTGTATTTGCATCTATGTTATCAATGAATGCATCGCATGAGATTGATTTGCACAAACCAGAGAATGTTGTTTCTGAAGATTTGACCCAAAAAGTACGGCAAGAGTTTGCGGCATGTGAGAGCGTGTTGCAGAAGCAATTGGGCGCTCAAGCATATCAGGATTTGTATGATAAGGTTTTGATAGATCCCACTCGTATGCCTACTTTGTATGATTTGATCGGTCAAGCGGCGGCTGAATCTGGCATCGAAGCTCCAGTCGCATATGTTTACAAAGGATCTGCTACAACAAGAACGGATGGAAAGATTTTGGGTGATGGATTACTGTGCAACATTGGTGTATTTCAACCTAGTTTAACAGCAAAACCGTATCTTGCTATTGGGATAGAAGTATTGACTCATCCTACCTACGCTCTGACTTACCAGGAGCTGCATGCTATTTTATTGCACGAATACGGGCATATCAAACAGGATTATTTTAACAAAACAAGCAAGATTGAAAAATATAAGTATGGGACGAATCTAGTTACTTCGGCAACAGTATTGTCCCTGCTTGTGACTTACGGGTCACGCTTGGGCAAATCGTTAGGAATTGATGACGCACAATATTATTGGTTCATGACAAAATATAGATTAATTGGTTATGGAATTTATGCCGGAGTTGGTCATGCAGTCAATTTCCTGCTTACAATGGGGCAAAAGGCCTGCAATCGCCGATTTGAATATGAGGCTGATGCTATGGCAATTAAAATTGGTCAAGATGCCAACTCATTGATATCCGGCATAGAAAAGATTGAAAGGCTTGCTGAGCGTCAAGAGAGCTTATTAGCTCAAGCACTCAAAAAATGGGCAACTCTTTTTAAAACACACCCACTCACTAGTGATAGAGAAAAGGCCTTGAAAGAAATGACTGAAGCTGCCTAAGCATACCGGAAACATGTATTTTCATTGAGCATTGAGATAATCAATGCTCATTTTGTTTATACTATAATTCTTACTAATTCACTATTTATTCCACAAGTAATCTGCCGCGGATTGTTGCGGCCAGTGATTAGGGCATGGGTTGTCTTGCTTCTTATAGCGTTGTTGCTTGATACTTGCCAAGTCTATCCACACCACACTTTCAATTTTCAGGAATCATAGCAAGGTAACTTTCGGTTCTCCATAAACTATGATATCTATAACTTCCTCCATGGTTAAAAGGCAAACATGTTGCATGGGCTTTTCTTTAGTGGCCCAACTAGATGCGATAGTGCATGATTCCTGTTCAACCCACTTGACAAAGTCGGAATTATTAACTTTGAAAAAGGTCCAATGATTGTGAAATTCAGGACCATATTTTTCTTGTAGGTCACTAAAAAGTTTATCGCTGAAAGAATTTTGAGTTACCATATAAGCGTACAGAGCTCGAATCTTTAACAAAAGCTTGTGAGTCTCATTTTTTTGATCAAATAAGACTATCGAAATTTCGCCATCTTCTATAATACTTTCTGCGGAATATTTTGCGCAAAGATTTGGTATGGGTTCCCATCGTTCCCAATTTCCTGATATCATGATATTGATCCAATCATTTTTTTACAAAAGTATAATTTTTGGTTCTTGCGAAGCTATAACATCAACGACTGAATCATTGAAAAGAAAGCTGAAGTGTGAAAGCTTTATACTTGAGCAAGATGTGTTGGATCTTTGTTCGATCCATTTTATATATTCGGAATCTTGGACTTTAAAAAACGTCCAATTTGCGTAAAAATCAGTTCCGTATTTGTTTCGCAGTTTTGTGAAAAGCATAACTCGAAAGGTTTCGTAAACATTTCTGTATGCTTGCACAGTTTTACCGAAATCGAGCAAAATTTTATTGTTTTGATCAGTTTCGAGTTCGATAATCTCCAGCGAAAAGTTTTGAAAAGATTCCACTACTTTTTCCACATCATGGCATCTCGCTAAATTTGGTATGGGTTCCCATCGCTCCCAACTTTCAATCACGGTTTATCTCCATATCGAATTTTTATTTTTTTTTCGGTTTTTGGATCGTAAATTTCCAATGTTGCTCTACTATCTTTACTTTCGTTTCGCGCGTTTACATGTCGACCATCAGGTAAATAACCTCTCTTTCCAATTGAAATATCTTCAATGTCGACCGGATTGAGAGGCTCAAAATCTTTCAATGCATCATCAAAATCGCCGGGTTTTATGAATATTGTTGAAGGACCTCTTGTTTTAGCTCCAGGAATAGCTCCTTCAAGAATTTCATCAACCGTTTTTATCCTCCGCCTTGTGGAGTAGGCCGCTCTTGAATGACTTCTTGTGTCAAAACGAGAGGAGTGAGCTCTTCCAGCGATGGAATTGGAAAGCAGCCGGGCTTTGGTTCTTTTGATATTGATTCCGGTACTGGGGTTGGGATGGTAACAATTGGTTCGATTTTTGGTATTTGGTCGCCGCCCGTGTGAGTTGGAGCCGGTAGTGGTGGAGTCGGGCATCCAGTGGGCTTTGGGTCTTCGGTCGGCCGCGGAGTTACCATTGGAGCATAAAAAGTAGATCCCGAGACATGCTTTTTTGAAGTAACGCCTTCATCATTTTCTCGGTCAAAGTCATGCTTTTCATCCGATTCCGATAAGATCCAATCCATAATCCGGTACATAGTCCAATCCAAGACATATGGCAACGCAGTGGCGGTAAGGTGGACTAAAACCGTCATAATGAATTCAGGCCACGATGAAGCTGTCGGTATGGTATCACTATTCCAACCCACATCCGATTTGGACATGATAATAGAGTCACCCGATAAAAAAAAGTTGCGCAATCTAAAGAAGCTTATGTGTTTTTTAGCGTCTTTAATCGGAACAAGCTCAACGGAGTCAATCGAAACCTGACCGAGCTTTTTTGAAAAGAGCTTGTCCCCGGCCTTTAATATGCTTGCCGTAACCCATGTGTCTAATTCGGCGAGATAAAACTTCTGCCGTGGATGAGCAATGAGCTCTTTTTTTTGATAACGAATGATGATGCAATGGCCCACAGATACTTCGATATGTGTGTCGGTTTGAGCTTCTGCATGAGCAATGTTCGCATAGAAGATTGAAAAGAATAAAAACAAGATGTTTTTTATGTTTTTGCCATTCATAAGTTGATTTTCTTTGTGTGAACATTAATTTTAGCAGAATCTACCACGCCTTTCGGGAGATGTGAATGATAAAAGAGCTACTTAAGGGTCGATGTTCGATGATAAACATCCTTGCGTTATATAGTTCTTCTTACCAATTCACCATTGATTCCACACGTAATTTGCCGCGGATTGTTGCATCCAGTGATTTCCGCATGTCGCTGTGCACTGATCTGAGAGTCGGGTGAAAGCAAAATGACTTCGTCATCAAGGTTCACTTGTGGAATATCCGTAATATCAATCATGGCGGCATTCATGCTAATGAGTCCGACAATGGGCGCATACTGATTTTTTACTTTTACCACTGCTTTATTACTCAATGCTTTATTAAGCCCGTCATAATAACCAACCGGAATGATGGCGATTTTTGTCTCACGCTGTGCAAGCCATGTGCGGTTGTATCCAACGGGTGTTCCGGCTGGAACAGTTTTAATGTGACAGATGCGCGTTTTCCAGGCGAGTAGCGGAATAGGGCGTTGCGATGTGCTCGGCAACCAATTAGAAGTAGCTGTTGCAGGCGATGGTTCAAGCCCATACAATCCGGCGCCTAAACGAAAAAGGTTGATGGCAAGATGATGGGTAATGCTTGTGGTTCCGGCGGTATTTGAACTGTGGAAATAACGAATATCAAAGCCTGCTCGTATACATTGATCGATGATAGAAGAGAACAAATCATTTTGATGGTACGTGTAGGTTAAATCGGCACTATTTGATTCTGCAAAGTGAGTGTACAAACCTTCAATGACGACATGTTTGTGTTTTGCAATCGCGCGCAGCGTATCAATAATAGTTTCAGCTGGAAACCCAAATCGAGATAATCCCGTATCAATTTTCACATGGACGTGAAGCCGCGTGTTGTGTTTTTGTGCGATAGCGTTGAGTTGCGGTAGCAGATCGAGATCCGTTAGCATGATGCTTACATTATAGGTGATGATGTCTTCAAGATTAGATCTGACTGGATTGAGTATTAAGATTGGTTTTGAGATGCCATTCTTGCGGAGTGTGATAGCTTCATGAAGATATGCAACCATCAACAATTGTATACTATTGTTCTCTTGTGCAAGTTGACCCATGACGGCAAGCCCGTGGCCATATGCATTTGATTTTAAAACAATAGCGAGCGATTTTTCTGTTCCGATTATTGAATGATATAATGCTGCGTTTGATTCAAAAGCTTTCTTGTTGATCTCTATCCATGAATGCATATGTGTTACCAATTATGAATTATCGGGTTCCGTTGAGTTTTTGTAAGCTTCCAATCGTTCGTGGTGAGCGGAGCATAGCGAAGTCGAACCATACGAACAAGAAAATAGATGCAAAAACTTTTACGTATATATCGTTAAATGCAGTGATGGTTCAAGTATACCGACCATATAGATAATAAGGAAGTTCGTATGGTTCGACTCTGTTGCACACCGCTCACCACGAACGGCGAAAACGATAGGTTGATTAAATGGCGAGATTGATACAAATTTTCATGTTTTCAAAAAACAAACAAAATCTAAAAATATTGTTTGATTTCATATTTTTTTTGTTGTTAGATCTTTTTATAATCTTTCAAAAAGGGAGAACATATGGATTTTAATCTGGTACATCGAACACAACTAATGTTGAAAATAACCTATACATTAGTCCCAATCATCATAGGCCTTGATAAAATATTCACATGGTTTTTGGTAGATTGGTTGAAGTATACAAGTCCAGCAATTACTGCATTGCTTCCTGCAAGTTTAGGGGTTATGAATTTCATAAAAATAACCGCTGTCATCGAAATTGCTGCCGGACTTCTCGTTTGGTTTTATCCTCGATTTGGTGCATATCTGGTTGCCGCATGGATGGGGTTGGTTATTATCGATTTGGCCAGCATGAATATGTTTTATGACATTATTGCTCGTGACGCAGTGATAGCAATTGGTGCGCTTGCACTTGCATGGTTGACTGAAGCTCAGCAAAGATAAGCGATATTTATTTTCACCCAAACGTGATACATTCGAGACCCACTGATTGAAGGCCCCCCATGCACACCATGGGGGATTTTTATTGTATGCCCTTGTATGTCTCATACAAAGTGCGCGCAAACTCATCAATCAACACAGCAATGTTGATTTCTTTTGCCATATTTTTTGCAGGGCCCGCACCTTCGGTAGTGAATCGTGTTTGATCAAGCAAACGTTTTGTGGCCTTTGTTTGTCGTATGATATACGGAGCGTTAGAAATAACCAAACAACTGCCATCATGAGGTGCCGTTTGTGCGAAATTAATAATGGTTGTGTCAGTTGTTGGTCGCGCGAGTGTGCCGTTCGGCTTTTGTATCATCGGAGAATCGATGACGATGATTTCATCATCACGCAAAAGAGGATGATGCTCAATCAAATGCAATAGCATCTGATTTTCAGTGATCACGTGAGCAGGAAGACCAACTTTTTCTCTCTCGAGCAGAGGCCGATCGCTGCCCAGCAGTATTATTTTTTTGAAGATTACAGCATGATCTTTTTTAAGATGTGCTAAATAATTGAGTCGCTTTTTAACAGTTTCTGTCGTTGCACCCATGAGAAGAATGTAATCATAAGAATTTTTGGTCGGTTTTATTTCTTTGAGCATCCCGAGGTTATCAAGATCATCAATTAATAATTGTTTTTTGCCTTCCAATAAAGCAAAAAGTTCGTTTTGTTCATCCCAACGTTCACCTCTGCGGAGCAAATGTTTTTGTGCAAAATCATTTGCATCCTGAAGTGTTTCAACCGGATGGTCTAAATGATTAAAAAGATTTTTTAATGCTTGTGTTGGTGCGCCATTATGTTCAAATGTTGATTGTGCGCCGGTGCTCAGCTGTATACACAAAAATAAGCTGGCAGCTATACAGGTCGATGCAATGATTCCAATGTATCGATTTTGTTTATTCATAAGTGGCCTTCCAATATCAATCCCTTGGCTTTTGGTTTTTTGATAAATTAGGTCAAATTATACTGTTTTTCTGCCTTGTAAGCCAGGGTTATAAAAAAACAGCAAAATGACCCTTTTTTAGCTGTTTTTGCCTTCTATCAGAGCCTGTTTTGTCATGTTTTTATCATAAATCAATAAATAAATTGACATATAGAAAAGTTCAGGTATACTAATAATAACTAACAGGGTTAAAAGAATCTATTTTTAAGGGGGTTTTTTATGAAGAAAGTTATATATCTATCTTTGATTTTAGGCTCATTTTCAGGTGTTTTTGCTTCGCAGGTTAGCAAGCAGAAAGAGCCATTTAAATTTTCTGATCTGGAAGAGGGCGCTTATACACATGTTCATATTAGTGACGTTCAAGCAATGCTTAGCAAAGCAATCAATCAAACAATAATTGCAACCGGTATTCCTATTATTCCAAGCAATGTTGAAATGATACATAATAACGTTACGAAAAAAATGAGGGATCACCAGATAAAGACGTATGTCACCTACCGCGGTGGTTTGGATTATGCGCACTGTCATTATAATAGGAGGTACAGTGATCAGTACAAGTTTCAATATAATACTCTCGATGAGATAAATCGTCTACATAATGACAATCAAATAAGAACTCTTTTGATACCAATCGCCGGCGTTGCCGGACTGGTTGTCGGTGGACTTGCCGTTCACGCAATGGGTAACAAAATAACAGTCAATACGCCGATAACAGCGAGTGGACAAAGTTCGGTACATTTGACTCCTTCATGGAGTACATTTGCCTTAGGAGTTCTTGCCGGAGCGGCTTCCCTTGCGGCCGGTGTATTTTTGAAAAAGTAAGAGGTTAATAAAAATATGGGGAAGGAGTTTAACTCCTTCCCTTTTTTTGCGTAAGCGCAAAATTTCAGTATTTAAAAAAATCACGCATTCGATATAGTAGAGGAGATATGTCTTTTTAACCCCAATTACTTACCCATACTTCGCGCAAGCTTTGTATGGGGCCCAATGCGCTTCCGCCGTCGCCTGTAGGCTATGGCCGTGCCCGGCGGAGCCAAAGGCAGAGACGTGGCGTGACAGGTACGCTACGATCGGGGGACCCCCAAAAGGAGCATGAATATGCAACAGATACTCTCTCTCTGGCGCGAACAAATAACACTCAATAATCTTAAAATGATTATTCTTGCTACATTGCATCGTTGGCAGCAAGTGTGGCTTGAAAAAGCGAATGCACCATTTTTTATTTTGATGATTTTATTTTCATTAGTGTATATCATATTGCACTTTTACACTCCGATAGCATTGGGCGCGTTCTTTTCCATTCTTCCTTTCGTCGCGGCTGTTGTTATCTATCTGAGCAGAGTTTCTGTCGGTGCAAAATCAGTTGAAGACTTTGCGCGTATCTTTATGCGGTCGCTTATTCCGATTATTATTTTTGATGTTATTGCTCGAATCTTGTTTATCTATTTTGAACGTTTTTTTGGAATAGGTCGTTTTTCGATTATCGTGATGAGCATTTTGTATGTTTTTTTTATGTCTTGGTTTATTTTAGCAATCTATGATCAAAAAAACTTTTTTGTATCTCTTCGCGCGGCCGGGACTCTGATGATTGCATATGTGCCGATCGTTTTAGCAAGTATCAGTGTCATTTTCGTAGTTGGTTTCAAAGCTGAACTACTTGTTTCGTATTTGGTTTATAGAACGACGAGTGGTGTGGTGGCCATGGGTTGTATACTTGCGCTTGTCGCAATGCTTCTTATACTTGTGTCATTGATAATGAGTACGGCATCAGTGATGTATATAAGAGTCGTACATAATCAATATGATTTACTTTACAAATGAGGAAATGAGATGCGGCTTATACGTATTCTTCATTCAGCACTCGCCTATTTTTTAGTTTTTGTTTTGATTTGTGTTGCATTTATTCCGGGGCTTATACTTCTTTTGCTTCCGCAACAGTGGAGAATGACAAGCAAGATCTATTTTGGATTTGAATATATTTTTTGCTGGCTTGCGATGAAAGCGACGCTGCTTCCCATAAAGTTCAAAGGCCTTGAAAATATTCCTAAGCGGCCGGCAATTGTCATAGCAAATCATCAATCAGCTCTTGATATCCCGCTGATATCACTTGCCTTGGGCAGATTTCCGCATATGTGGCTTGCATTAAACACGCTGTTAACCTGGTCGCCAATATTGCGCTTTATGTTGCCGCGCATTGCAATTCTTGTCGACACTTCAAGTCCAATCGCCGGTATGAAAACACTTTTACGTGCTATTAAATTGGCCAATAGAGGGAAGAAGATACACTTGGTTATCTTTCCCGAAGGCGGGCGATTTACTGACGGGAAAATTCATGATTTTTATTCAGGGTTTATCACATTGGCACAAAAGACAAATCGTCCGGTTGTGCCCATTTTGATTCAAGGAGCCTACAAAGTGTATCCTCCCGGCACGTGGCTTTTAGAATATCATGAAATTACGGTGACAGTCGGGCCAACATTTGTGTTGGAAGCAAATGAAACGAGTGATGTTTTTAACGCACGAGTACGCGACTGGTATTTAAAAACGAATGCAGAATCCCAAAAGTAAATAGTACGTGGAGCTTGAAGCATAATGTTTGAATCATTTCATATCGCATATCCATATGTCTTGATACTCGGTGGCATCATACTTGCAGTGTGTGCATGGCATCGTTTATTTTATTACAAGCCAATTGTGTATCAGCATTCTCTTGTGCAATATATCGCAAACTCAGGGTATGGCGTCATATCATATCATTCTCAATTTTTTTGGTTGTTGCGACTTGTCATTTTAACCGTATTATTAGTGCTCACGAGCCGCATTCAACGCAAAGATCAGTACACGAATTCAGAGAATTTTGGTATTGATATTATGCTTGCGCTTGATATTTCGGGAAGTATGGGCGCCATAGATAATCCGCGCGATATGCGAAGCCGAATTGAAATTGCAAAAGATGAAGCAGTCAGATTCGTCAAAAAACGGGATCAAGATTCCATCGGAATGGTCGTTTTTGCAATGGAAGCATTTTCTCGCTGTCCGCTTACTCACGATAAAGATATGATATTGTCCTGCATTCATGACATTACAATAGGGCTTTTAAATCACAATGAAACTCATTTGGGAATTGGCCTGTTAACTGCAGCAAATCGTTTGAAGGGCTCTCAGGCAAAAAGTAAGATTATTATTGTGTTGACTGACGGTGCTCCAACGGTGGGAGATATTGAAATGCAGATTCCTTTGGATTTTATTAAGGCGCTTGGAGTTCGCGTATATACCATCGGGATAGGTGGCAGGGGCAGGCAAAGACAAACATTGCAAGGCATCTTGTATGAAGGGGTAAATGAACCGCTGCTTGAAGAAATTGCCTCAAGAACGGGCGGAGCATTCTTTATGGCTGATTCTGCCTCGGATATGCGTGCGATTTATGAGAAAATTGATAGGCTTGAGAAAACAAAAGTTGAAGTGAAAAAATATGTCAGAATCACCGATGTCTACCACACAGCGCTTGCTTGGGTTATTGCATTGTTGTTGGTAGAGCTTATCGCGTGCACATTGCTCTGGTTTGTTATATGAACATTGCACAGAACTTTGCAGAAATGCATCTTTTATATCGCTCATGGTTAGGCCTGGCGATTCTTTTTTGCGTCGGTATCGCAGCCTTGGCGCTCTATGGGTTTTACAAACGTCGCATTCTTTTGAAGCAATTGACAGGAAACTCGTCTGCCTGGCTTTTGCTCAATTACTCTCCGCTCAAACAAGTGATCAAAGTGATCTGCTTGATCAGCGCAAGCCTCTTTTTAGCACTCGCGTTGCTGGGGCCGGCATGGGATAAACAAGAAGAAACGGTGCAACATGAAGGGCGCGATATTTGCATCGCACTTGATATCTCTCGCAGCATGTTAGCACAAGATAGTAAGCCGAATCGTTTGGAGTTTGCAAAGCAAAAAATAAAACAGTTAATCGCGCGCGTGAAGTCTGATCGTGTAAGCCTTATTTTGTTTGCGGCAAATGCCTTCGTAGTCTGTCCTCTCACGCATGATTATGAGGCCTTTTTTTCGTATCTGTCTGACGTTGATCAAGGAACCGTTTCAGCTTCAGGGACTGATCTTTCAGCACCGGTAAAAGCAGCAATCACTATGTATGAAAAAAATCCTGAAAAAAAACATAAGCTGCTCATTATTGTCTCCGATGGGGAAGATTCATCGGGAGCTATTTCACATGTATCTGAAATGGCAGCTCATCATGGTGTTCACTTGTTGCTTGCGAGCGTTGGAAGTTTTGAAGGCGCCCCAATTCCGATTGTTGACGCAAAAGGAAATTCGCTTGGATATGTGAAAGATGATAAAGGTGCAGTCGTCATTTCAAAATTGAACAAGACGGCGCTTGATCAGCTTGCTCAAGAGTCGCAAGGGTTGTCAATTGTCCTTGATGGGAGCAATGATGCAGATTTGCAAGAGATACAGCAAACCATTGAGCAGTATGAAAAAGAAAAATTTGAAGAAAAGCAACAGAGTTATTATCAAAATAAATATTTCATTTTCACCGGTATTGGCGCATTACTTCTTTTAATTGAGTGGTTGTTATGAAGAGATATGCATACGCTTTCTGCCTATTTGCGATTGAGAGCTCGATCTTTGGCTGGTTTGAACATCAACACGCAATTTCCGCTCTTGAAAAAAATGATCTGAATTCTGCCTCACAATTAATAGGGCAATCGCTTCTTGATAATCCATTTGATCCGGCTCGTTTGTATGATGCGGGAGTTATTTCATATAAAAAGGGCGATGCAAAACAGGCGCTTAATTATTTTCAAGAAAGTGCAACGCAAGAAAAAGTTGATGAAGCTTTATTGGAAAAAATTCATTTTAATGCAGGCAATGCACATGTGAAGTTGAATGAATTAGAGCAGGCGGTTGAGCAATATGATTTGACGTTAGCGCTCAATCCGGATAATGAGTCTGCGCGCGCGAATAAAAAGATGGTAGAAGAATTACTTGAAAAGAAGCGGCAGGATGAAGAACAAAAAAAGCAGAAGCAAGAACCGCAAGAGAAAAAAAATAACGAACAATCAAAAGAGAAAAAGGATTCTCAAAAGCAACAAGGTCAACAAGATAAAAAAAATGATCAGCAACAAGAAGGTTCTGAGGGAGAAGATGGATCTCCAGAAGATGAAAATGGAGATCAGATGAAAAAAGATAGGTCCGGTTCCGATAAATCTGACAATGCTCGGCAAC
Source organism: uncultured bacterium (assembly GCA_963713925.1). Classification (GTDB taxonomy): domain Bacteria; phylum Babelota; class Babeliae; order Babelales; family Vermiphilaceae; genus MFD01112-c2. The sequence goes on along the minus strand of OY970212.1, from coordinate 1,197,798 downwards.
AGAAGGGCGATGAACCGCAACCCGAGGATCAATCTGAAGACGAGACCGAGCAGCGTGATAAATCTGCTTCTGAACGCAATAAATCCGGCAAAGATAAAAAATCAGAGCAGCAGCGGCACTCTCGAAAAGCTGAAGATATTCTTGGTAACGACGAGCAAGAGGGTCAATCTAAACAAGATCAGGACAAAAATCAGACACGAGAGAAAAATGATGCTTCGATAGGTGACGGGCAAGAAAGTTTGCAAGAGCAAAAACAATCCGCCTCCGCGGGCGCTTGCGAGGAAATGAGTGCAGAAGAAGTTGAAAAAGAAGTCCAAAAATTTTTGGCAAGTCAGCAACAGGCAATGCAAGAAATAGATCCAGTTTTACAAGAAATTTCGCAAGCACAAGAAAATCGCGATAAGGAATTTGGTAAAGCGCTTATGCATCACATTGTCGGAGATAAGAGGAAGAGAAATGCAAAGCAACTCTGGTAACATAATAAGTTCCGTTGAGTTTTTAAAAAGTACAATACTCAGGTTTATTTTTTCATCAAGGACGAGTAAAAAGCTCTTCCCGTTCGTGGTGAGTGAAGCCGCATCTGCGGCGAAATCGAACCATATCGAACGGAAAAGTTTACTTGATCAAAAAAGAATTGTTCTTATTATGTCGCACGAATGTTCGTATGGTTCGATTTTCACCCATTGCTTACGCATGGGACCCATGACTTCGCAAATTGCTACGCTCACCACGAACGGGACCCAATCGAAACGTAAGTGTAGATTGGGTGTACCGAACGGATTGGGGGCTGTTTTATGACTATGGCAATAAAAACGGTACGGAACCTAGTTGGTGTTTTTTGCTTTATTTTCCGGCTTTTTTTCGTTGGGTATGCGATTGGCGCTCAGATTGAAACAGCGGTGTTGCATTTAGATGGCACTCCCGTTGAAGAGCAAATAGGTCGCTCGCAACCGTTTCTTTTTCAGGTCAGTGCTGATGTCTCAGAATCATTTAATGTGCCAACGCTGGCGATGCCGCCTCAAACCCGCTCTCAATTGATAAGCACCAATGTAATCACTAATGGAGGCAAGGCGCGTGCGCGGTATCAATTTCAAATACAAATCGATGCATTGGGCACCTTTCGTATTGGTCCCGCAACGTTAAAGACGAGCCACGGTGAATTGGTTTCAGATTCTGTGTATGTCGAAGTGGTTGATGCACCAACAGGATCGAATCCAGGAGTGCATACAATACCGCACAAAGCACAAGGTCCTTTTGCGCGATTATTTACAGAAAAAGATGATTATTTCGTTGGTGAACGAATTGAAGCAAAACTTAGATTTTATTATAGAGAAAATTTCCTTGAGTGTGAGGAATTGCGTGATCCTGACTACGATAAAAAAAGTGGAATAACCATTGGCAAGGCTCGTGGCCCTGTGTTTGGTTCGGAAAAAATTGACGGTGTGACCTATAAATTTTATGAATGGACGTTTGATTGTTATTGTCATACTGCAGGGCGCCAGCTTTTAAGACCATATCGCATCGATTATTCAACCACGAGTTCATCACTCTTTGCTTTCATGGGCTATCAACCGCGAGCAGGTAAATCAACATATTCAAATGAGGTACATCTCGAGATTCATAATGTACCGCCATCATCAGGAAAAGTTGATGCCGTTGGTCGATTTGATTCATACACCGCGCGCATCAACCCGGCAGTTGTCCATCAAGGAGAGGCAACAACCATTCGTTTAGAGCTTGTGGGTGATCCGGTTGATCTATCGGATATATCAATCAAAGGTCTTGATGCATCACTGAAATTATATCCTCCCACTCAAACAGCTGAAAAACGGTCGGGCCGGAGAGTGCATATTTTTGAATATGTCTTGCAGCCAAAAAAGGTTGGTGATTTCATTATTCCGGCTCAGCAATTCACTTTTTTTGATCCGGAAGCTAAAAAATATCGAACACTGAGTACGCAAGAGTTAAGCCTTTCGGTCATTGAATCAGGTTCTCATGCAACAGCCGCAAATGTCGATCCTGTTAAAACGGTTGAACCGATTTCCGTTGTAGCCCTTGATAATAGATCACAAAACAGATCACCTGCTCCGATAGGCAGCGCGCTCTTTTTTGCACTGATGGGTTTGTTGGTTGGGATTTCGGCGCTTCTAACGGTGATACAAAAACAGCTTTGCTCATTCACATTTTTCAAACGAATATCTGGCAGATATCAAGCGCGACAATGGGCAAAACAGGGGATACGCACTGCATACAAGCAAAAGCAATATCATCGGCTTCATGGCATTGTATATGAATATGCTGCGCGCATAGCTCGGATGTACCAGGTAAATTCTGAAGGCCTTTTGAAAAAAATCGGTGCGCATATGCCATCTTCTCTTTATGACAGATATGCAACATTCTTGACTACTCTTGAACAGGCTACGTTTTCTCAAAAGGGAAGTAATGATATACTCTCAGCACGTGAGATTATTTCGTGGTTGCCTACCATCGACCGGGGAGTCAGACGTGAGTCAAAATAACATGCAAGAACGAGTGGTAAACACTCTACTTTTCTTTGTTTTCACGTTTGTGAGCGCTACCACGCTTTGTTCTGATCCGATCAATTATCAAGCAGTATTAGATGAGTTATCAGCTCAGCAGTGCAAAACTGCGGTCGATTATTATAATATGGGCGTGTGCGCGCATCATCTTGGAAAGCCATATGAATCAGCCGTATTTTGGAATTATGCCGCATCGATAGCAGATCCACAACTTTCTGATACGATCGCGCAGTGCATGAAAGATGCAAACAGTTGTGCGATTCAATATGAAAAAAAGCGATTTGATTTTGTGCACACCACTCCCGTTTTCTATCTTCAAATTGTAGCGCTTTTGCTTGCTTTAGCGCTTCTATGCATCTGTCTGTGGACTCCTCGTTTTATACTGCCCACATGGTTGGTCTGTGCCGCGGGGATGCTGTGTCTGCTTGCTGCCTATTATATGCGTAGCAATGGCACGGCTGTCGTAGCCGAATCTTGTGATGTTCGTGTTGGCCCCGGGGAGCACTATATGAAAATCTTGCAGTTGTCACAAGGCGCAACTGTTGCTATTCTTGAGCAACATAAATCCTGGTATAAGGTGCAATCACTTAACCCACAAGGGGCCCCTGCAGCAAAGGGGTGGATTGCAGAACATAAGCTCATACGCATCTAGTGCAGGGAGACAGCCATTACTAAGCGAGTCATTTATTTTGTAACTATTTTGATGTGGCTTTTGATGTTCATCTTAAGTGCGGCTCTTTTTTTTGAATATCGATTTTTCAAAGAGCAGGCGCGTCGAGCGGTTGAATTGCAAGATGAATATCGCATGTATACGGCGGTAGCCAAAAAAATTGTTGATGAATACAGTAATCAAAAAGAAGAAGAGCTGGAAACGTCCGAGGATGGCCTCGAAAAAAAAAAGAATTGAATATTGAAGAAGGTTTACGAATTGTGAACCGAGACATTAACTATTTAAAACAATCTGCGCTTGAATTTATTAAGAAACAAGATGAAGGCCTCATCGTGCAACAGATCAACTGGAATGAGTTGCAAGATTATAATGAACAGCTGCTATTAGCACAACGTAGTACAACAGTTTCTAAAAAAAAGAGTTCGCCTGCGCGTCAGCGTCACATTTACAAAAAACCGATTCAACGGAGAGCCAAGCATGAAAAGCAAGATATGCAATTCAGTTGGCCCATCAAAGTTTCTGAATTTTGGTTGAGCTCACTTTTTGGACCGCGCAAAAAGCCGAATGGTGTCTGGGGCTTTCACCATGGCATCGATATGGCGGCAATAAAAGGAACGCCGGTGTATGCGGCACATGATGGAGTAATCATTGAAGCCGGATTTGGTAAAGGTTTTGGTAAGACAATTGTTATTAACCATACACATAAATATAAAACACGGTATGCTCATTTAGATGAGATATTAGTTGTTGATGGCCAAAGAGTAAAACAAGGGCAATTAATTGGAAAAGTGGGCAACACCGGAGCGGTGCGCTCAAAGCATGGACGCGATCCGTCACATTTGCATTTTGAAATCTACCACTATGGTAAAGCAATTAATCCCATGCCATACTTAGTGTAATTAAAATTTTTATAAGGATTTTTACATGAACAATAAAGATCAGAAAAGAACATGGGGCGATACAGCTCGTTCAGTGTTAGGCACTTCAAAAAATAAGACATGGGAAGATACCATTAAAGAAGTTGCCTTTTATTTGACGCTCATATTTTTGATACGGACATTTGGTTTTGGTCTCTATCAAGTGCCGACTGGATCGATGGAACCAACCTTGCTTGTCGGTGAACGTTTTTTTGCAGATAAGTTTACCTATCTGTTCAGATCTCCAAGAAGAGGTGAAATTATTTCCTTTAACGATCCGGTTTATAATTATTCAAGCAATTGGCTGAAACGGTTGTATGAAGATTATGTGTGGGGACCGGCAAACTGGACAAAGCGCGTGATTGCAACACCAGGACAAACAGTTGAGGGCAAAATTGAAGATGGCAAACCAGTGGTGTATGTTGACGGCGTTAAATTAGATGAGAAGTATGTTAATCCATATCCTTTGCTTGGCTATTACTACATGCCATATCCGGCGTATTTGAAAAAGCTTGATCGTGAATTGCTTTATGCAGTGCAGTGTGGACAGCTTTCAATGCGTGAATACGAAAAAACGAAGCAACAATATCTTGAGTATTTTAAGGAAGGTTCACCATCACGCACGTATGATCCATCAAAATCGTTTGAAAATCAGCCATTTTATCGATTTGCGCCTGATCGTATTATCAGAAATGCTGACGGTTCGTTGCAGCTGAAAGAACCGTATACCCCACTTGCCGAACCTGATTCACGCTTACGCCAACGTGAACATCATGAAGGTGAAAACTATTGGAATGGCACTGATGAATTTCATGTCAAACTTGGATCTGATGAGTATTGGGCGATGGGTGACAATCGTTTGGGAAGTCATGATTGTCGCTTCTTTGGGCCGATAAAGAAAAAATTGATCCATGGTCGTATTGTGTTCCGCATTTGGTCACTTGATAGTGAAGAAGGCTGGTTCATTGTTGATTTGCTGAAGCATCCGATTGATTTCTGGACGCGTGTTCGTTGGTCACGTTGCATGCAAACAGTTTCTTAAAAAGGAATATTATTATGATGAAAAAGCTGACGATGCTTGCGACATCTGTTGTGTGCATCGGCGTATTACCGGGATGCTTTTGGAGCAGCAAAGCAGAACAATCGATGTATGTCATCAATGTGCTTGATAAAGATCTCTATGACGATTGTCATATAAAAGGCTCCGTTCAAGTCGAAATGACTGACGTTGAGGAGTTTGTAAAAAGATTGAATAAAGATACGGAATTGGTAATCTATTGCAGTAATTACCTCTGCAGCGCGAGCGGGGCCGTTGCAGACTTGCTCACCGAACTTGGTTATTCCAATGTGTATGCATATGAGGCAGGCATGGCGGAATGGCATCAAAAAGGTCTGCCGGTCGAAGGCCCATGCAAGAGCGGTTATCTGAAAAAAGTGATGACTTCTCCGGGGCATGAGGAAGGTTTGAAAATTAAAATTATTTCTACAGAGCAGCTGTTTGAAAAAATGAAACAAGCCGGTTTGTTGAAGTGATGCAAGAGGCATCAAGCAACCTGTTGCTTGAGTATATCGGCGGCATAGCCAAGTGGTAAGGCACGGGACTGCAAATCCCTGATCCCCGGTTCAAATCCGGGTGCCGCCTCCAGGCTTCGCCCGCAAAGGGCTACGCCTGGCACAGCCAGCATGCTAAGGAAGAGCAGGCGATTTTGATAGCAAGATGCGAAGCCTGCCCTGCGTAGTTTAATACTTCCTGAGGTTTCGCTTCGAGGTAAGAACGTAGCACGGGCTGGACGTGGATCATTTTTGACGTCGCCTTCCGCCTCGGCAAGCTACGCCTGGCGCGGCCAGACTTCGCCGACAAGGAAGTCATTTATATTAATTTCGAAATAAGCATAATTTTAATGGGTAAGTGGAATAAAATGGAACTTGGGTAATTATGCCGGGATGGCGGAAGTGGTAGACGCAAAGGACTTAAAATCCTTCGGGCTTATAGCTCGTGCCGGTTCGAGTCCGGCTCTCGGCACCAAGCTTCGCCCGTAAGGGCTACGCTTGGCACAGCCAGCATGTTAAGGTTAAGCAATTAATAATTACAGAACAATGCGAAGCTTGTCCGGCGAAGTTTAACACTTCCTGAGGTTTTACTTCGAAGTAAGAACGTAGCCTGGACTGAAACAATAAATCATTTTACTTCGCTCCTATCGGAGCTATGTATGGCAGGCCATTCTTTCAAATGATTTGATATTTGTAGAAGAATGAAGCACGGCATGCCCTTCGTAGCCTTGGCGAAGTAGGGCCAGACTTCGCCCAAATAAGGAACTTATAGCTACGCCTCTGTGCGGCGAAGCTCTTTTAAGAGCGGAGGCTATGGCTGGCTGCGCCACTCATTGATTATTCTAATTAATTTTTTGTTACTTTCTGTTCTCGGTATTAAAACTTCACTCTCTTGATTTTAAAAACTTGACAAATTTTCCTATCGATTTATCGTACTGACTAAGTACTAGTTTTGTTTTTAAAGAAAACAATAAAAAAGGAAATATACATGAACAAGGCAAAATTAGTTGAAAGCATGGCAAAAGTAACCAAGTTGCCTAAATCAACATGTAAAGAATGCTTAGAAGCATTTATTCACGCTGTAAGCGGTGCGCTTAAAACAGGAAAAACAGTTGTGTTGACCGGTTTTGGTGCATTCACTGTGATGAAACGCAAAGCACGCGTTGGTGTAAATCCTTCTACCGGCAAGAAAATGCAAATTGCTGCGAAGAAAGTGCCTAAATTCCGTCCAGGTAAAGCACTTCGTCAATTGGTTAAGTAGTTTAATAAACTACTCAAGAGGCACCAGAAATTGGTGCCTCTTTTTTTTAGAGCATATGCGAAAATTAAGCTTTCTAACTAAAAAAAAGGGTTGGTTGTCAAGAGGCACTTGTTTCAGCAACTTGTCCGCCGTAACTTGCCAAGCCGGAAGGCCTGGATAAGTAGAGGCTGGATCCAAGTTAAGTAGATCCTGAAATAAATTCAGGATGACATAGCAATAAGGAACTTCCCGGATTTTTGTATAAGCTCTTATTCGAATGTCTCATCAATGATAAAAATCTTACATTTCTTGAATAAGCGTTGAAAGCATTTCAATGTCTGTGCTTGCTTTTCCTACCAAAAATCCTGACAATCGAGATTCTTGAGCAAATTCTTTTATTGAAACCGGATTGACGCTACCGCCATAAAAAAATTGAGCCATTGGCACATTGTCAGGCCAGTGGCTTATAATGTGATCTAAAACATGCGCTAAATTACTTGGAGCGATCGGTTTTTCGGAATTGATAGCCCATATTGGTTCATATGCGATGTACCATGTGTTGGTGTATTTCAAGGTGCGCAGTGCAGTAAAGATGGGTGCAAGTTGTCGCATGAGAACATGATTTGTCTGATTCGCTTCATGTTCGGGGCCCGTTTCACCAATGCATAGAATAGGAATCAGATTATTGGCGATTGCGGATATCATTTTTGCAGCAATGGTATCATTGCTTAATTGATAGGCTTCTCTGAGTTCTGAATGACCAATCAAGCAATACGCAACTCCTAATGATTTGAATGAACGAGCATCTATTTGGCCGGTGTATGGTCCGGATCCATGTGCGGAAACATCTTGAGCTGCCAGGCGAATAGAAGATGATATGAGCATTTTTGCCGACTCGGCGAGAGCAAGAAGGTTTGGTGCTATTGTTAAAGAGACGCCATGCTTTTCAGTGAGCGCATTCAAGAGAGCATGATGTTTCTGTAAAAAATCGATTGATTCATCAAAAGTTTTGAATAGTTTCCAATTTGCTACCAGAGATTTTTGATTCATAGGGTGAACCTTCTTTTTTAGGGGGGAAGTTTAGCCTAAAAATACCTTAATTTACGTAACAAGTCCCCTCTTTTTTGACCCTGTAAAACTATTGCAATTTGTAACTGTTTTCTGGTATCTTGATATATGAGAAATTAAGGTTGTAATACCTGTTTTAAGCAAGATTTTATGATTAAAACGGAGTTAGTGAATGAAGAAAAATATATTATTTTTAACAGTCGTTTTTTATGCAGGTTTGTATGGCACAGCGCTTAAATCGTCTTTCTTTTCAGAGAATACATTCAAGGCTTCGTCCCTATACACAGAGCGTGGAACCATTGAATTGAAAAATTACCTTAAATATCCATACTACGTTCAAATTCTTGACGAAGAAAACAAACCACTACTTACCGACCAACTTTATATGGTGCCGGCTGCAAAAGGATCAAAACAAGAGGAATTGGGATATCTCAGAATGGTTCAGGAGGTGAGACCAAAGGATGATATCACCAAAAAAAGGATAACCATTCTTTTATATCGAGGATGGAATTCAAAGCCTGCAGAACAAGAAAAAATTAAAAAGGGTAATACAAAAGACCTATTTGCTTATGGGAAATTTGTGATAAGCCCTGATCCAAAAAGAGAGCGAATTTTGGTTTCTGTAGAATCGAGCAAAGATCCGGCAATTAAAAACAACGAAGTCGCTCTTACAATGCGACCAGAAAGTTCGGCATGGAAGGGATTGAAATCAGAAACTGTGTCGGGCATTCCGATAAAAAATAACGTGAAGAAAGATGATATTAAGGCAAGATAAAAATATCGATATGTAATAAAGGAGAATAGTATGAAGACTTTTAAACTGATGCTATTAGCATTGACAGTTATTACTTTCGGAGTGCGCGGCACTGCTGCTGCAGACGAAGAGCTGGATGAGATGGTATATGTTAATGACAATACAACGGCATATATCAATGAACCCGCGGTGGGTACGAGAAATGCAACCTTTGAACTTATCAACGAAAGCAATAAACCCATTTGGATTTCGATTGTTAATGGTAATTCCGTTATTGCCAAGGCTCAAGAGGTCGGAGCTAAATCCGCCTTTAGTGAAGAAGATGTAAATAACGAAGAAATAAAGATAGTTAAACCGACAACGCTTGCAATTTATACAAAAAAGCCGGAACAAGGTTATATTACAGTGGGTCTTCTTAAAACATCATTTAATGAAAATCCTGTTGTGTACGATAAAATCCCAACATCGAAGACGATCTACGTAACGTTTACTCGTGACAATAAACTTGTTCCATCTAAGCCTGAGTTGCCCGGCGGTCGTAATATAACAAGAACCGGGTTAAGTCTTGATAAAAACAATGTTACAGAAAAAGATCTTGAACCAAGCGCTTCTTCGAAAGCATCTGCTGTTGTTGCAGAAGAATAAGAGAGCGGCATTCATTTTGAAGGACTTTGACTATGAATAGCAGCTCAAGGCTAATTTCAAAAATTGCTTTTTTGATCGCCCTGTTTCCAACGTCATTTTTGGCAAACGGAGAGCGGGACGTTTTACGAACTCTCGAACCGGGCGCACCCGTTTTTATCGACGACAAGAATTTTTATGAGATTCTTGGCGTTCCTGATTATGCGGATGAAAAGGTTGTTAAAGAAGCGGCCGTAAAAAAATTTGATAAATTAGAGCAACAATACAAAAGATTTTCTTTCTCCGGAGAAAATGCGCAAAAAATAAAAAAACGCCTTGAAATAATAGTTCAAATCGAAAAATACCTTAGTAATCCTCAGACGAAGGCTGAATACGATGCCCGATTGAGGCTTCACAAAGATTATTTGCGTAGAAAAAAATAAAGAATAATGAAAAGCATTTGATACTTCATACAAAAAAAGATAGAGGTATTCATGAAGTTACTATTTCGTTTAGCATTCCTTTTTGTTTTCATCTGTTCGAGTTTGAATGCATCGTTTAACCCCGATCAGGATGACGTTTATTTGTGGACTGATAAAGAAGGTAGAAAAAATTTTTATGAAATTTTAAACGCCCCAGAAAAAGCAAACACCAAAAGTGAAATGGAAGCTCAAAAAAATGCAATAAAAAACGAGTGTGCGGGCAGGTCATCTTCAAAACAGGTGAGTCGTGCATGCGAAGTATTGAATAATGCAAAGAATAAAGAATTGTATGATTTGCGTCTTGCTGTAGTACAAAAAATGGAAAAAGATGCTGCACGCTCTATCAAAGCCGGTATTTCTTGGCAAACAACGCCGAAAGCATCCGATAATCCATGGCCATGGGTTATTGAAATTAAATATAACCTTCCTGAAAAAATGTTGATGCAAATAAATGCAAATGGATCAGTTATTGTAAAAGATTATCCGCTGCAAGCATCAACAAGTAAAAAACCTGCATATTTGAGATTGGCAAACGTCGATATGTCTGGTGACATTGAAATTGATTTATTCAAAGAAGGATCAAAATCATACGATGCGACGTTTATTATAAGCGATCAAGGTAAAAATGTGTTTGTAAAAGTCGACAAAGATAAATCAGGTAAACTTGTTTTGCTGCCGCAAGAGGGAAATCTGTTTAAAAAATCGACTTCAGGACTTTCTTTGTCAAAAAATGTTGATGGAAAGCAAATAAAAAAGATAAAAAATTAAATAATTAGATTCCGTAGAATTTTTAAGGGAAGTTCGAATGGATTCGATTTTCACCCTGTTGACTGTTTTTAACCACGCTTGCGCACGAGACTCGCTTTCCGTTCGGGGTGAGCGGAGTGAATACGAAGTCGAATCCATTCGAACGGCAAAAACTCAATGGACTTTTTTTATAAAGTTTTCTTTTTTATTCTACTTCGCTAAAGCTTCGAAGAACTCAGCGCGAAAACAACAAATTTTAAGCTTTTGGGCGCCTCGTCAAAAAAAGCAAAGAAGAGCTGAGCACCAAAGCAATCATCTTGATGCTATAACTAATAAAAATGATTGAAGAAAGTGATGAGACAATTCCCATCAGACCAAGAACACTAAAAAGTACTGTATCAATCAATTGAGAAATCGAAGCGGTGAGAACATTTCTTACCGGTAAAGAGCGGCCTGAAAATATTTTTTTAAAAAAGGCAAATACTCTCAGATCAATTTGTTGGCTGATAAAATAAGCAATGAGTGAAGCTGCCGCAATTCGCGGTATTGTTCCGAAAATAATTTGGGCCGCCGGTTGAGTTGTATCAAAAATGGTTGGTAGATATGCAAGATGGAGTTGACTGACAGCAAGGAAGAAAAGCAACAATCCAAAGCTGAGATAGATTGTTTTTCGCACGATCTCGGGCCCATAGAATTCTTGTAACAAATGAAAACCAATAATGCCGCCAACGATGAAGGCATCAGCTCCGGTTGCAGTGTATCCAAATAAACCAATCTGTTTGGTGACAAAAAGATTCGCGATAATGATTTGTAAACAGATGAACGCGATCAGGGCTTCTTTGGATATCTTCCAACATATGATCGCAGCCCCACTAACAAAAAGAGTTTGAAAAATAAAAATGAATTCATTCATAGTCTTGCAAAGTCACACTATTTTATGGTTAGGATATTATTGTTAGTATAATACCATATCAAAGGAGAAGATATGTCGTTAATTTATTTGGCTATTTTGTTATTCATCGTAGGTGTTGTAGCTGGATTCTTCGGGTTTACCGGTGTTGAAAATTCAACAACCAAAATAGCAAAATTTGTTGCAATAATTGCAATCGTTCTTGCAATTCTTACTTTCATCGGTGCACGTTTCAACTTTGGAATGTAAACAATTCAAACAAACTTCTTGTTTGAACTCCGATGAATCGGAATATGATAAAAACCACAACCTAGGTTGTGGTTTTTTATGTTGAAACATAATTTAGGCCAACCCTTCCGGATTACAGGCGTTTAAGAGAACATTTTGTCCCCTCCGCGGGGACTCGCGGCAAAAACGGTCTCGCAACCGTTTTTGCATTTCGTGCGTTTAAAACCAAGGTTTTAAAAATTCCTTGAGGTTCAACTCACCATACACAATTTAACAAATTGTTTCATTGGTTCGGTGAACCTCATCAGACTTCTTTTCTTTACCAATGTCGATTTTAAAAGCATTGCAATCCGGCTTGAAAATGTTAATTTTGGCCTCTACAGCCGGCCAGGCTGGTTTCACCCCCTACTCTCCACTCATCATATCGAGCAACCATTCAATACGAATGCCTATGATAAAATAAAGAAGTCCAGTAGTTTCGCCGAGGGTCTAAGCGATTTGAAAAATTGCGTGATCCCGATGTTTGAAACGGGCGAAGGGTTTCCTAAGACCTTGCCTGCCCGCCGTAGCTTGTCGAGCCGGAAGGCCCGAATAAGCGTAGGCTAGGGTCTTAAGTGTCCGAGATGCAAGAGAGGTGACCCGTGCTTCACTTGTCCGGGCGTTCAGCTCGTCAAGTTTCGCAGGCCACGCAAGACCTTCTTTTGCTGCGCCCTGCATAGCCTTACGCCGTCGCTCATAGAGCTATGGCGCACAGGGCCAAGCTGGAATTGGGTCCCAAATGCAGTGAAAACGTAATTTGGGTAAGATGCGTGGATAGGCGATGCATGGGCCCCTTCCCGCGGGGAGCGGGCTTATAGCAATGGATACTTCTTAAATCCGATGAGGCGACATTCTGGTTGTGGAATAATTCCATAAGCGTCATATACTTTTTCTTGCATAATTTTAGCAAGCTCAATAACATCGCTCGATGTTGCTCCCGGGGTTGTCACAATCATGTTTGCATGCTGATAGGAGACTGATGCTCCGCCCACATTCAACTGTCCCTTGAAGCCCAATTTATCCAGATAATAGGCAACGAAAATCATTTTTTTCCCGTTACTTTCTATGCTTACTTCGTTGGGTAAAAAGTTTCTAAAAAATGATCCACAGGTACGCTCATTGGGATAACGTTGCTTGCGATGGCGGATGATTTCTTGGCTTCTCCCGTGCGCATGGGCAGCTGTGAGCGCATCAACTGAGCGCAGAGAAAACGTAGCATCAGCAAGATAATAATCTCCGCGCTGCAGACGAGATTTGTTGTATCCAAATTCAAACCATTGCCGTTCAACTGAACAGATATGTGATCCATCACGGGCAACAACGCGTGCGCTTACGATAAACTGCTCAAGAAGAAATTCAAAGTAATGGAGATTGATATACACAGAACCGCCAACAGTCCCCGGAATTCCGCTGAACTCTTCAAGCCCGATCAATTGATGATCAAGACAATAGTTAATCAAATCATGCATGCTCACACCAGCGCCGGCGGTAACGAGCGCGGTAGATTCATCTGGAACAAGCGTATGTGTGATTGAGGTAAGTCGTGGTTGGATTACTAATCCATCAAAACCATCATCGCTGATGAGGATATTTGCGCCATGTCCGAGCAAAAAAAGATCAAGTGTGTGTTGGTTTGCATAAGCGAGGGCCGCTTGAAATTCATCTGGTGTTGAAGGGCAAGAGAAAAAACGCGCAGCGCCTCCCGTTTTAAACCAGTTTTTATCTTTTAAAGAGACCTGTTCTTGAATGAGCGACTGAGTTTTATTGTGGTCAAATGAAAGATCAAGCATTAAACACCGTTACTTTTGTTGGCAGCAGTTATATCAATTCTCGGCGGACGTTGCGGTACTTTCCCTTCATGTAGTAATCGTGTGCACTGTGTTGAACAAATACTTCCGCTCGCCTCAAGACATTTAGGGCAGCATAAGAATTGTTTGTTGCACAGTGCGTTCAGGCAATTGGTGTAATCATCGTTTGGTTTTTGGCACAAGGCACATGAACTCAAAATATCATCATTCACACGCACGCCAATGCGCGCGTCAAACACATAATTTTTCCCGCGGAAATGTCCATTGGGGAATCTTTCGACATATCGCTGGATCCCGCCGGAAATTTGATACACTGTTTTGGCGCCGCTTGTTGCTTTTACATATGAAGAAGCGCGTTCACAGCGAATGCCACCGGTGCATGCCATTAAAACAGTTTTGTCTTTAAAAAGTTCTTGGTTGTTGTCGACATACGTAGGAAATTCACGGAAATAATTGGTATCAGGCCGTACGGCATTGGTAAAGGTGCCGATACTTGTTTCATTGGTATTTCTGCAGTCAATGATAATAAGATCTTCCGGTTTCTCATCCATAAGTTGATGCGCTTGTTCGGGAGAAAGATGAATCCCCCCACTGGCAGCGGTATATTTTTGCGTATCAAGACCCAAGTGAACAATTTCATCTTTTATTACAATGCGCAATCGGGGGAAATAATCCGCGGTTCCGGGGCTTTCTTTAAAATCGATGCCTCCAAAGAGAGGATGCTTTTCCATGATTTCTTTATATCGTTCTGTGTTTTGAATGCTGCCTCCCAGAGTGGCATTGATGCCCTCGTGTCCGAGTATGATACGGCCTTTGAGGTTGAGTTGTCCACACAGTTTTTCCTGCCATTTGAGGATCTGTTTTGGGTTTGAAATAGAAATATATTTATAAAAAAGAAGTATTGTTCCCATAAGATCGCCATATATTTTATCCGTACTTAAAATACGGGATTCCCTTTATACTCGGGATACATTTTTGTACTTTGACATTTGCTGAAACAACGAAACTATAGGTCTTTCACCTGGATTCATGTTTACTTAAATATACTCTATCAAAAGGGAATATTTTACTCAATCGAGGGATCCATCATATGGATCCCTCGATTAATGTGATTAGCTGTTAGTTAACAAATATCTAAATGAAACTGGCCCTAGATACAGATCGTTGCTGTATTCGTTGCCACCAGTTGGAGAAATACGATTAAACACTAAGAACGCCCAATTGTCTGGCGAAATAGTACCAGCAGTGAGCGGAATAGTAACAAGGAAGTCGTTTAATTGGGACGCTCCCGCTGGTTCCGATACGGTAAAAGCGACATCAGATGTTTGTGCATACGCATTACCGATTGTTTGTCCATTGCCTTTAAAATCGGCATATGCGCGGATTGCAGCATTTGTTCCTGTCGCCCCGTTTTGTGCTGCAAGAACATGGAGCATCATTGAAGTTGGGCCAGAAGTGCTGTAATTATGTGGAATTTTAAAGTTGATATTGGTGTCAAGCGGACCTGAGGCTCCGGCAAATGGTAATTGCCATACGAGTATGTTTGCGTTTGGCCCGTTGCCACCCAAGTACACGGAACTGATTGTTTGATTTGGAATTGCAAAATAGGTGTCATTATTCATGCTGGTCGGAGTGAATACCAATTCCGCAAAAGATGATGCATTTGCACCAGTCGCACCAGTTGCACCAACTGCCCCGGTAGCCCCCGTACTTCCGGTTGCGCCAGTTTGTCCGACTGCTCCTGTCGATCCAGTAGTTCCGGTTTGTCCCGCAGCGCCGGTGCTTCCTGTTGTCCCTGTTGCGCCGGTAGAACCGGTACTTCCAGTCGCTCCCGTCGAACCCGTTTGCCCAGTTGCTCCGGTCTGTCCGGCAGCACCTGTGGTACCAGTGTTACCTTGTGCGCCAGTTGCCCCAGTTGAACCAGTCTGTCCGGTTGCGCCGGCGGATCCTGTTGATCCTGTGCTACCAGTCGAACCCGTTTGCCCGGTTGCTCCGGTTTGTCCGGCAGCACCTGTGGCACCGGTATTACCTTGTGCACCAGTAGCTCCAGTTGTACCTGTGGCGCCAGTTGATCCGGTCGAACCCGTTTGACCAGTTGCGCCAGTTTGTCCGGCGGCTCCGGTATTTCCGGTGGCTCCTGTCGCACCTGTTTTACCTTGTATGCCGGTAGCTCCTGTCGTGCCCGTTGCGCCAGCAGCTCCGGTAGGCCCCGGATTGCCGGTTGCGCCGGTGGCGCCAGTCGCACCCGTTGCCGAGCAGAGCGTGACGGTGAATGTGTTCGTTGCGGAAGGTTCTGGTGATTGTCCGTTGACCAACTGAGCTGTGACTGTATGAGATCCGGATGAAAGAGCAGGAGTGTTATAGAAAGTCCAGTTTCCATTTGCATCGGTAGTGGTTGATCCGACAAAGCTGCCATCAATAGAAATGTCTACCACTGTTCCAGCTACGCCCGAAGAAGTTCCGGTGATAACCGGTGAGCAGGTATGAACAGTGCCGCCGTTTGGAGGAAAGGTGATAGTAATAAATCCTGTGTTATTCGCTAGATAACGCACCAGTTCCGGATTGTTAAATGTTTGCCCAGCTCCAACAATTTTGTTTGTATTAGGGGCAATCGCCTGAACCGCAACGCCGTTGTGTTGTGCCGGAAATTGGCCGATATCGGCGATCACGTATCCTTCAGTTCCAAACGTGGTATCAAGAAGACCTAAACTGGTAAAACGAGTCGCAAGAACGAGTCCATCAACAAAGCCTGTTGTAGCGATATTTCCGCTTGCGTCAAATGTGAGTGCTCGAATTTGTGTATTTGCTCCAAGAGTGACAACGGTATGTCCTGAAGTTCCAAATGAAGCATCAATAGTCCCTGTTGAATTAAATCGAGCTATCGACATACTCATCGAGGTATGTGTCGCAGCAAAACCGCCGACAACTATTTCGTCACTGCCAGTAATTGCGAGTGCGTAAATGCACGAGTTAGTCGCCGCGGGCACTTGCACAGTATTGGTTGTAACAACTGCCCCCGTACTATCAAGAATAGCGAGTGCATATTCATTTTGATTACCAATTGAGGTCACACCGGCAACAACGATATCACCGCTCAGTGAAGGTGATGTTAAATTCGGTTGAATGCCAACTGCATAGGCGACTGACGATTCGCCAATCAGTAAGGTAACAATGCCTCCCGATCCGAATGTGCCGTCAAGTGTTCCACTGCTCGTGTATCGTGCGATAACAAATTGCGGTGAACCATTGATAACTGCTGACCCGGCAATAACGATTGCTCCATTTGGCTGAATAGCGACAGCATTTGCTTGAGAACCGGTACTCAGTGGAACGGGGGTTTGCACAATTCCTGACGAACCAAATGTCGCATCCAAAACACCACTTGTGTTATATCGAGCAAGGGTGATTTGATTGCTTCCGCTTGCAAAGCTTGATCCTGCTAGAACAGCAAATTGCGTTAATGGACTTGCCGAAATTGTTTGCAAGGCTACAGCGTTTGCAATTGCGTCAGAGCCAATAGTGGTAGTTGTGTATCCAGAGGTTCCATAGGTTGTATCAAGAATACCGTTGTTGGTGTATCGAGATACAAAAAAAGCCCGCGGAGTTTGAGCAGCATTAAATCCCGCAAAAACAAGATAGTCGTTTGATTGAAGGGCGACTGATGTTGCTCCAGCATTGTTTGATGGATCGATCACGATCCCCGTTTGTTCTGCGCCAAATGTTTTATCTAAAAATTGGTTTGCAGTGCTCGACTGATATCCCGAGCAAATGAGTATCGATAGGATACTTGTTCGTATGAATATACTCTCTCTTTTTAGCATGATTTGATTCCTTTTGTTCTACTATTGAAGTCTTTCAATAGTAATTTGTGATGACGCCGTTTGGTTTGGACTTGTTCGAGCGGAGAGCGTGAAGTTTGTTATGTCGCCGGTCCATTGTACGACGAGTGGTTGGTTTGCGGTGTAATTTATGATTGTGTTTATACTTGTTTGACTTCGAGCAAGATTATTATCGGTTGTGGTGAACGCTGATGCACCGGGAACTTGTGAACCATTGAGCATGAGTCTGAGTGAACTTGGGTGAACACCAACTGTCATAAGTCCACTAAATTGGGCCACTATATTCGCAGCTACTAAGTAAATTCCTGAGTTGGAATTTGTAAATGCACCGGTCGAACTCATTGACCATCCACTGTTTTGAGTCAGCGGATTGTTATAGACGATGTTTTGGAATGTGTTTGAGATCGCCAAAGTATCATTACCGGTGTGATATGAATACATATAGTCGTTACTACTTGTGGTTGCACCGGTCGCTCCGGTAGCTCCAGGACAACATGGCCCGGTTGCGCCTGTTGCACCAGCAGGGCCAGTTGCTCCCGTTGTTCCTTGCGCTGCGCTGACAGTGAATGTGACTGAGTCTGTTGCTCCGGGAAGCAAATTTGCCTGTGCCGTGTGGGAAGCATTACTCAATTGAGGAGAATCGATGGACCAAGATCCAATCGCATTGGTGAGTGCGGTGCCGATTGATACGGAATCTATAAAAACTTCTACCGTTGCACTTGATTCAGAACTGAGCCCTGTAATAGTTGGAAATGCAGTAAGAACTATTTCATCTTGAGTGGGAGAAACAATTTCAATAGCATCGCTGGAACTAACGGTAAAATCATTGCTTGATGTTGCAATAATGGTATTCAATGAGTCAAGAAGATTTGCTGTGATGGTATGCGCGCCATTAGAAATAAGAGGATATGAGAAAATCCAATTGCCCAATGAATCTGTGATAGTCGCTCCGATCGCTATGGAATCTATTTCTAATGAAACAGTTGAGTTCGACTGAGAAGCATTTCCTGAAATAGTGGTGGGGAAACTTGAAATAGTGGATGATTCAGCAGGATTGAATATGTTGATGAAATCGGAATTATTTGGTTGGTAGCGAATGAGAAGTCCATCAATATCATACACACCTACAGCTAAAATTTTATCACTTGAATCAACAGTAACGGCGTTAAAAAAAGCAGCTTCATCAAGAGTATCCGTGATAACAACTCCTTCATTACCAAATGATGAATCGAGAGCTCCATCTACGGTAAGACGAGCAGTAAATGGGAAGGCATCTGCAAATCCTGAAATGACTATTGAATCATCTGATTGAATGGTGAGTGCGAGTGCGCCACTACTTTCTCCAAATGTATTGGTGGCATACCCACTCGAGCCAAATGTTGTGTCTAATGTTCCATTGGTATTAAACCGAGCAACGAGCGTTTCCTCTTGACCATCGATAGTTGCTGTCCCGGCTGCAATAATTTTGCCCGAAGATTGTAAGCCAAGTGCATAAAATACATCAAAAGTTGAACTCGTTGATTGGCCAGTTACAATACCGGATGATCCAAATGAGCTATCAGGGTCTCCTGAGCTTGTGAATCGAACAATGCTATAGAGACTTAAACTGCCGTCATCTGTTCTTCCTGCACAAATTGCTTTATCATCCGATTGTATGATAATGGTGTTTGAAAAAGCATTATCAAATATCTGAAGTTGCGTTATTCCGCTTGTTCCATATGTTGTATCAAGTACACCTGACGTTGTATATCGGGCTACAAATATCTGTGGAATTCCCGATGCAACAGTTGGCCCTGTTACGACAATTTTTTCATCAGATGGTTGTAGGGCAAGATCATTTGCAGCGGCCCCATCGTTAAGTGCTGTCGTTACAGTTCCGGAGGTTCCGAATGTACTGTCCAAGGATCCATCTGCCGTAAATCTCCACAGAGTAATATCGGCTTCAGTAGACACACTTTCACCTGCAATTACAATGTTACCGCTTGAGTCGATTGCGTGGGCATGGCCTTCTGAACCACTTCCCGTCAAAACAGTTGTTAGTCCGTCTGTGCCAAATGTAGCATCAAGAGTTCCATCAGGTAGATAACGAGCGACGAGCGTTTGTGTCGTCTCACTGGCGAATGATCCACTTACAACGATTTTATTATCAGTCTGTATAGCGATATCACTGAGTGATGTTACTGATCCCGTATTCAGAATAACAATTCCATTTTGATCCGGCCCAAACGAGGTGTCCAGATATTGTTGTCCTTGAATAAAAAAGGTGAAGTGTATACCGAGTAGGCTGAGTAAATTGATAATATTTTTATTCATTATTAATACTCCTTTTTAATTGATTCGTTCGATAACTAATTGAGCTGATGCAGGAATTTCCCCACTCGGTCCCGCAGGGGCTAATGATACGCCAGCAGCTGAAGCGGTCCATTGTAACATGAGTTGTTGGTTGGCTATGTAGGTTATTAAACATCGACCGGTTAAATTGGTTGGTTGATTGGTTGCGGGCATTGTATAAACACTTCCAACACTTCCAGCAACAGAAGCACTATTCAACAATAGTCGAGTTGTCACCAACTGGTTGAAGACATTATTTTGTTGTGCAAAAATTCCCCATTGCGCAAGATAAGTGCCGGAGTCTGGATTAGTCAGTACTCCCGTTGGTGATGCGTTCCACCCATTCAATATTGGAGTATTGCTGAAATTGATGGTCTGGAAAGTATTTGCCGTTGATATAGGGTCCGATGCGGTGTGGTAAACATATGCGTAATCCTGCGCGGTGAAATCTGCTCCGGTTGCACCAGTCGCACCCGTTGCCGAGCACAGCATGACAGTGAAGTTATTGGTGACAGAAGGTTCCGGCGATTGTCCATTCACCAACTGAGCTGTAACTGTGTGAGCTCCAGATGACAGAGCAGGTGTGTCATAGAATGTCCATACTCCGTCAGATTCGGTGAGTGCTGATCCGACAAGAATGCCATCAATAAAAATGTTTACTGTTGTGCCAATAGAAGCAGACGACGTTCCCGTGATGAGCGGCGCACAAATATGTGCGACGGCACCATTGTCAGGATATGTAATTCCAATGAGGTCCTGATTGGTCGAAAGATAGCGTATTAAAATACCACTATCTTGTATTGATCCAACACTCACTGGCTTGTCATTGTTATCGATCGTTGTTGATTGTAAAGATACAGGGGATAATAAGTTTGTGATAACAGCTCCATTATTGCCGAATGTGGTATCAAGGGCTCCATTGGGGGTGAGGCGTCCGGTGAGAGGATAGCTGTCTGAGTTTCCGGTAAAAACGATATTGTCATTTGATTGGATCGAGACTGCTAGCGCCGAGCTCGTATTTCCATATGCTTGAATAAAGTAACCGCTTGAGGCGAAGGTGGTATCCAAAGAGCCATCAGTGTTGAATCGTGCAACAAATACTTGTCGAACACTGTTGATAAATGTTGATCCGACCGCAATAATTTTTCCTGCATTTGGAGCGATCGATTGTAACTGCGCATCATAGATGATATCGGATGTTGAACCCGGAATTTGTCCGGTGACAATACCGGTTCCTGAGCCAAATGTTGAATCGAGTGTGCCTGTTGTTGTCAATCGGGCTAATCCATATATCAGATTTGAGCCGCTGAGTGCGGTCCCACCTACAACCGCTTTGTCGTCTGGTTGTATGGCAATGGTGCGTGCTATTGCATAATTAAATATGGAAGTTTGAAATATTCCTCCGGTTGCATATGTTGTGTCAAGAACTCCAGCAGTTGTATAACGAGCAATAAATGCATAAGGTATACCGCTTATGATGGTTGCTCCTGCAATGACAATTGTTTGGTCAGACTGAAGGCCGACATCGTATGCTGCAGCTCCATCATTGAGTGGAGTAATTGTAGTGCCTGAACTACCAAATGAAGGATCGAGAGCACCGGCGCTTGTAAAACTCCAGAGCGTGATATCGCTTTCTGTTGATTGGCTACTGCCGACTACTATGATGTTTCCAGTTGAATTAATGACATTTGCAAAGGAGGAAGATGCATTCCCGGTAAGAACATTGGTAAATCCACCGGTTCCAAATGTTGTATCAAGTTCTCCTGTTGTTTCATAACGTGCGACCACGGTTTGCGAGGCGCTATTACTGGTCGACCCACTCACGACAATTTTATTATCAGCAGATTGAAGACTTACATGAGTAAATGATGTCAGCGTTTGATCAGTAAATATCACAACTCCGGTTTGATCGGGTCCAAATGAGGGATCTAAATATTTATAAGTTATATGAGCTGATTGACATGACAACATAGCGAAGGACACAGTCATGAGTAGTTTTTTATTGGGGCCCCACACGGCTTGTCTCGCCATAGCTGACAGGCGACGGAGGAAACAAAAAAAACGAAGTTTGGGTAATGTATTAATCCACATAGAAGTCCTCAAGCGATTCTTTCGATTGTCATTTGTACGCTAAGATCGGTATTAGCAGCTCCCTGTACCGTTAAAGCTGTGGTGGTTGTTGACCCTGTCCATTGCAATATTAATGGTTGGTTGGCGGTGTAGGTTAAGATAATTCTGCCGGTTAAATTTGAGGCGATGTTACTGGTTGGATTCGTATTGCTTGCCGTGGCGCTTCCTGTTACTTCGGATCCATTTAAAAGCAATCTCGATGTTACAAGGCTAGCTCCTCCTGATGTTTGTTGTACAGTAAGCCCCCATTTGACTTCATATGTACCTGATTGTGTGCTGCTGAAAGCTCCGTTTCCGGCATTAAAGGTCCATCCATTCAGTATTGGTCTATTTGAGAAATTTATTGCTTGAAAAACATTTGCAATAGCGGGGGTGTCACCGGCTGTGTGATATGCAAAAGCATAATTTTGCGCAGAGAGATCGGCGCCTGTTGCCCCAGTGGCACCAGTAGATCCGGTCGATCCCCTTGCTCCCGTAGCTCCAGTGGAACCGGTAGGCCCAGTTGAGCCGGTACTTCCAGTGGCACCCGTAGAGCCTGTTTGTCCGGTTGCTCCCGTGACACCGGTTGAACCTGTTGAACCTGTTTGGCCAGTAGCACCTGTCCGCCCAGCAGCTCCTGTTGCTCCGGTAGATCCCGTAGATCCTGTAGAACCGGTCGAACCAGTGGACCCAGTAGATCCTGTGCTACCTGTTGAACCGGTAGAACCGGTGGAGCCTGTGCTACCTGTCGAACCAGTAGAGCCTGTGTTACCAGTTGAGCCTGTTGACCCGGTCGATCCGGTGGATCCAGTGCTGCCAGTAGAACCTGTTGACCCTGTTGAGCCAGTTGATCCAGTGCTACCCGTGGAACCGGTCGAACCGGTAGAGCCTGTCGAGCCAGTAGAGCCTGTGGAACCAGTGCTGCCAGTTGATCCTGTAGATCCAGTCGAACCGGTAGAACCTGTTGATCCGGTAGATCCTGTACTACCCGTGGAACCGGTCGATCCGGTAGATCCAGTGCTGCCAGTTGATCCGGTCGAACCGGTAGATCCAGTAGATCCAGTCGAACCAGTAGATCCAGTCGAACCGGTAGATCCAGTAGATCCAGTCGAACCAGTAGATCCAGTCGAACCGGTAGATCCTGTAGAACCGGTGGATCCTGTGGAACCAGTGGAGCCTGTACTACCCGTGGAACCGGTCGAACCGGTAGAGCCTGTCGAGCCAGTAGAGCCTGTACTACCAGTTGATCCAGTTTGACCAGTCGATCCAGTAGGTCCTGTCGAACCAGTAGAACCTGTTGACCCTGTTGAACCGGTCGATCCAGTAGAGCCCGTTGAGCCGGTAGATCCTGTGGAACCAGTAGAACCAGTTGATCCAGTGCTGCCAGTTGACCCGGTAGAACCTGTTGATCCTGTGGAGCCTGTACTACCCGTGGAACCGGTCGATCCGGTAGATCCAGTAGAACCTGTGGAACCAGTCGATCCTGTAGATCCAGTCGAACCGGTAGGGCCTGTCGAGCCAGTAGAGCCTGTACTACCTGTCGAACCAGTAGAGCCTGTGGAACCAGTGCTGCCAGTTGATCCCGTACTACCAGTTGAGCCGGTAGAACCTGTTGATCCTGTGGAGCCTGTACTACCCGTGGAACCGGTCGAACCGGTAGAGCCTGTCGAACCGGTAGAGCCTGTCGAGCCAGTAGAGCCTGTACTACCAGTTGATCCAGTTTGACCAGTCGATCCAGTAGGTCCTGTCGAACCAGTAGAACCTGTTGAACCTGTTGAACCTGTCGATCCAGTAGAGCCCGTTGAGCCGGTAGATCCTGTGGAACCAGTAGAACCAGTTGATCCGGTAGAACCTGTTGATCCTGTGGAGCCTGTACTACCCGTGGAACCGGTCGATCCGGTAGATCCTGTACTACCAGTCGATCCAGTAGGTCCTGTGGAACCAGTAGATCCGGTAGAACCTGTTGAACCAGTTGAGCCTGTCGATCCAGTGGATCCTGTGCTACCTGTCGAACCAGTACTGCCAGTGGATCCTGTAGATCCGGTAGAACCAGTAGAACCTGTGGAACCGGTAGAGCCTGTTGAGCCAGTTACTCCGGTCGCACCATCGTTTCCAGTTGCCCCGGTGGCACCTGTAGATCCTGTTGAGCCGGTTGATCCAGTAGATCCTGTGCTGCCCGTGGAACCGGTAGAGCCGGTAGATCCTGTGGAACCAGTAGAACCAGTTGATCCGGTCGAACCGGTAGATCCAGTAGTTCCTGTTTGGCCGGTCGATCCTGTTGAACCAGTAGAGCCGGTAGAACCGGTAGAGCCAGTACTACCAGTAGATCCGGTTGACCCTGTGCTGCCGGTTGATCCAGTAGATCCGGTGGAACCCGTAGATCCTGTTGATCCGGTGGATCCTGTACTACCAGTCGAGCCAGTTGATCCGGTAGATCCGGTCTGTCCAGTTGCACCGGTCGCGCCAGTCGATCCTATGGCTCCTGTAGATCCAGTCGCGCCAGTAGATCCGGTGGAACCCGTAGATCCTGTTGATCCCGTTTGACCAGTCGAACCAGTGCTTCCCGTAGAACCTGTTGAACCAGTTACTCCGGTCGCGCCATCATTTCCAGTCGCACCAGTTGCTCCGGTAGATCCGGTTTGACCTGTAGCTCCTGTGGTACCAGTCGAACCAGTGGATCCTGTGGCGCCAGTACTACCTGTTGAACCAGTTACTCCGGTTGCTCCATCATTTCCTGTGGATCCAGTGGCTCCAGTTGATCCGGTAGAGCCTGTTGATCCCGTAGCACCGGTAGAACCTGTTTGGCCGGTAGCACCTGCATTACCTGTCGTACCTGTTGCGCCAACAGCTCCCGTTGCACCAGTGTTACCTTGTGCTCCGGTAGCGCCAGTGGCCCCCGTTTGACCTGTTGAGCCAGTGGCTCCAGTTGTTCCAGTTGCGCCAGTCATCCCTTGCATGCCAGTGATCCCAGTTGCGCATCCAGTGCTGCAGCAGGCATCAATGGTAAATGAATTGGTAGCGGTGGGATTTGTTCCTGCAATAAGTTGTGCAGTGACGGTGTGCGCACCTGCAAAAATAATAGGAGTGTTAAAAAAGGTCCAATTTCCGTTTGCATCGGTGGTGGTTGATCCAATAAAATTTCCATCGATAAAAATGTTGACTGTGGTTCCAGCAGGAGCTGATGATGTTCCCGTGATGATCGGAGCGCAGGTGTAAACGACAGCCCCATTATTTGGATAAGTAATTGCGATGGTAAAAGTGGTGTTATTCGGAAAATAGCGCACGAGTTCCGGATTTTTAAATGTTTGCCCGGCACCAATAATTTTACCGGTGTTCGGATTTATTGTTTGAATTGCAACGCCGTTGTGCTGTGCAGGAAATTGGCTGATATTAGTGATGATATATCCATTGGTTCCAAATGTAGGGTCAAGCAATCCTGAGCCCGGGCCAGTTCCGCCTGTAAAACGAGCCGCAAGCACAAAACCATCAACAAATCCAGTGATGACGATATCCCTGCTCGCGTCAAATGTGAGGGCGCGAATTTGTGTATTGTCTCCAAGAGTGACAACAGTATGTCCTGAGGTGCCAAATCCCGTATCGAGTGTGCCGTTTGAATTGAATCGAGCGATGGACATGCTCATGATATTGTTTGCAGCAAATCCACCGACAACGATGCTATCATCGGTATCAATGGCAAGTGCGTAAATGCATGAGTTAGTCGCCGCTGGCACTTGCACAGTATTGGTTGTAACGACCGCCCCCGTACTATCAAGAATAGCAAGCGCGTACAAATTTTGATTGCCAATCGATGTTACCCCGGCAACAACGATATCACCGCTTGATTGAATGCCAACTGTATAGGCAACCGATGAATCGCCGATCAGCAAGGTTACAATACCTCCTGATCCGAATGTGCCATCAAGGATTCCATTGGCTGTATAACGCGCAATAACAAATTGCGGAGAACCATTGATAACTGCTGATCCGGCAATAACGATTTTTTCATCACTTTGAATAGCAATCGCATTTGCTTGGGAACCAGTGCTTGATGGAACTACTGTTTCCGCAAATCCCCCTGAGCCAAAAGAAGGATCTAAAACACCGTTTGTATCATATCGAGCAAGTGTAATCTGGTTACTTCCGACAAAACTTGATCCTGCCACAACAGCAAATTGCGTCAAAGGGCTTGTCGATATTGTTTGCAAGGCTAGAGCATTTGCAATTGAATCTTTACTACTGGGAACCATGGTGATGGTGTGACCACCAGAACCGTATGATGTATCGATAAAACCATTGTTGTCATAGCGAGAAATGAGAATATTCCGTTGACCTAAGCTTGCATCAAATCCAGCAAAGATAATGAAATCATTTGATTGTAAAGCAACTGATGTTGCGCCGGCACTGCTTGATGGATCGATGACAATCCCGTCTTGGTTTGCGCCAAACGTTGAATCGAGCTGTGTTTGAACGGGCAATAGTGTGTGGGTAAAAAAACAAAGAGTAATGGCAAGCAATTTGATTAATTTTTGCATCATTTACATCTCTCTTTCTTTTTTTATGAGGGGTCGCATGAAAATTTAATCATACGACCCTTTTTTATTGGCTTTTTTTACTAGTTGATTCTCGTGATGGTAAGTTGGGCTGATATAGCAGGGGATGTTCCAAGTCCTCCCGCACTGTTATCTAGTTGGACATCATTTTGTGTACTTGCCCAATAAAGGATCAGTGGTTGTCCCGCACTATAGTTCAAAATAACAGTACCGGCTAATGTTAAACCTTGATTCGTATTAGCGTTGAGATCAATATGCGTAAGACTTCCTGGCACATCGATTCCGTTAAGATTCAGCCAGCTCGATACAGTTGTTTGTAAAGTGGCTCCAAGATATTGAGGCAATAAAATCCATTGCACAAGATAGAGACCTGAGTTCGGATTGGTAAATGTACCAATAGTGGCGCCTCCAGTCGGCGTGAATACCCAATTGTCCGTTTGTGCATTTGGAAAGGTGAAAGGTACTATTTGTGGTGTAATTACCCCAGCCGTAGCTCCATTTGTGTTGTATGAGAACATAAAACTCGTTGCCGTGAAATCAGCACCAGTTGCACCAGTCGCTCCCGTTGCTCCGGTTGAGCCAGTCGCACCGGTATTACCAGTTGCTCCTGTTGTACCCGCGCCAGTCGCTCCCGTATTACCTTGAGGCCCGGTCGCGCCCGTGTTGCCTGTTGGTCCTTGTGCACCGGTTGATCCGGTAGACCCCTGATCACCAGTAGCTCCCGTATTACCTTGATCACCCGTAGCACCAGTATTACCAGTCGGACCTTGTGCGCCTGTGGTTCCCACACCAGTTGCGCCAGTAGCTCCCGTATTACCTTGATCACCTGTAGCACCAGTATTACCAGTCGGACCTTGTGCGCCTGTGGTTCCCACACCAGTTGCGCCAGCAGGGCCGGTGGCTCCGGGATCACCAGTAGCTCCTGTAGCGCCCGTATTGCCTGTTGGTCCCTGTGCGCCAGTAGTTCCCACACCAGTGGCCCCAGCAGGTCCCGTGTTTCCTTGTGGTCCAGTATTACCTTGGCTCCCAGTAGGACCTTGTGCACCAGTAGTTCCTACACCAGTGGCACCGGCAGGCCCCGTATTTCCTTGAGCCCCGGTATTACCTTGGCTTCCCGTAGCACCCATAGCTCCGGTCGGCCCAACAGGTCCTCCTGCGGGCCCCGTTGCACCGGCAGCTCCGGTTGCTCCGGCTGGTCCAGTAGGACATTTGCATGAATTTGAAGTATTGCCGTTGATTGTTCCACATACAGTTAAATTTCCACAAACGGTCGCGTTACCAGAAATGAGCAATGATGACGCGCGAAGCGATTGTTTGACAAGAAGGTTACAAAGAACCTGATTGGGATTAGCACTTCCGCCCGATCGTTCAGCCCCGTCCACAATACTGATTAGTGCATCACCGGTGTCTATTTCGTGCAAATACTCAAGCAATAAACTTTGTTCTTGTTCATCAGAAGATTGAGCACAAGCCATTTTGACCGCTTCGAATATGATATCGCGCGGGGCTATTTTTTCAGAAAAAAAGCTCCATACACTTATTTCAGGAAGTGAAGCGCTCTGTTTTTTTAAAGTCACACGGATTTTTTCAGGAACATAAACAAAGGGAGTTTTTTGATGTTGTTCTAAAATGGAAAGTTCTTTATCGGTGATATCATAAATAAACACTTGGGCAGTTGCGCTGACTCGTGATTGCTCATCATGTGCATGCGTTGTTGCATGACCCAAAACGAGTGTGAGCAGCAGGAGCCCACGGGAGAATGGGTGCTTCATATACTTCCTTTTTTTGTGTACAGATCTTTAAAATAATACGGCTTTTTTATCCGTTATCGTTGATCCATCACAACTCAACTAAAAAATCTTGTCAAGTGTATTTAGGCTTCTTTTTTTACGCCGAACTGAGTGAGCGCTCCTACAGCTGTTTCATCTTTCCATTTGTATGCCATATCAAGATAGGGTGATAATACATTACGTGCTGAGGATCCCGATTCTAGTAATGCGATGATTTGCGTTCGTCGTTTTTCAGAGGTGCAAGCGCCATGCTCCTGTTCGTTTCTTTCAAGTCTATTCATTATTGTTGCAACGTTTTTAGG
Organism: uncultured bacterium; assembly: GCA_963713925.1. Lineage (GTDB taxonomy): Bacteria > Babelota > Babeliae > Babelales > Vermiphilaceae > MFD01112-c2. Next base: position 1,169,302 of record OY970212.1, on the reverse strand, counting down.
AATTCCGGCAGCGATACATTGGTCGAGATATGATTCTGATGCGTTGATCGGGATGTTGAAAAAAAATAGTATGAAAACAAAACTGACACATCGCTTCATTGCTTTTTCCTCTTTTACTACTCTTTTCTTTTTTTTCGGATACCCATTACCAATCGTAATTCATGCCAAAATGCACTTCATAGGGCGATTCGCCTGGGCGTGGATCTAGTTTAAAGCCGACATCAATTTTAATAGGCATCGGATTTAAAAGACGAATTCCGGCCCCGATTGCATGACGATAATCAAAATTGTTGTTGATAATAAATTGTTGGTTGGCCGGAGTGCGATATGGCGTGTTCCATCCTGATCCACCGTCATAGAACAAGACACCCTTGATCGTCATGTCTGGTTGAATTGGGAAGATCAATTCTGCATTAACGAAAAGCGTTCGTGATGCACCAATTGAATCGGACGCACCATTTACATTAAATCGTGGACTGAGTTGTCCAAAGAGATATCCGCGCACACTTGCAGGCCCTCCGATGTGAAACAATTCACCAAATGGAATGATTTTGTTCGTGAGAGGAACAATATATCCAAAATAGTTATGCCAGTGGAAAATAAGATCGCGATCACCGATTAATGGGGTATACCAATGAAAATCGAGATCGATTTTTTCAAATGCAAGAGGGCTTGCAGGATTTGGGATGCCAGTATACGAACGAGCAACCCACGCATATCCTTTGCTTGGATGCATCGGGTGGTTTTTCTTTTCTTGTCCGACAGTGAAAGTCAGCCACGTCAGATGGCCCGGTGTAAATTCCTCATTGAGAAGTCTTCTGTATTGTATGGTGGCATCGGCGTTGTTAAAAAGTCCCACTTGGTCAGGCATCCTGGTGATATCATTGGGAACTCCTTGATAGGTAATACTATCAAAGCCAAGATTCGATCTGACAAACACGTCAGTAAAATTGAATCGCGGAAGTATTGTCATAAATCCTGTTGTTAATGATCCGCCCGTGCGTAGCTCATTAACTGCAGTCGTTGCCTTGAAATCATCATAGCCTAAACGTTTGTGGTAGACATCAACTGCGCTCATAATCGGTTTGTCAAAAAGCCATGGTTGTGTGATGTTTGCAATAAATGTTTTTTCATTTTTAGCCAGACGTCCATTGAGATTGACGCTGACGCCCCAGCCACCCAAATTGCTGTCTGCGACATTAAAATCCATTGCAAGGCCATCTGCGGGCGAGTTAATTGATGCTGTTCCATTAAATCCAAGCTGGAAAGACGCGTTACCGGTTTTTGCTTCTTTCAAAATCAAATCAAGGTCAGCCAAATTTTGATTAACGCGCGTCATTTTCCAGGTGACACCATCTTTTAACTCAAAATATCCGAGCGATTCAACTCTGTTTTTTGATGCCTCCATTGCAGATTCGGTCAACAGTCCGCCTTCTTCAACCAACAACTGGCGCCTGATAATTTTGTCACGTGTTTTGTTGTTACCGACGATGGTGAGGTTTCTCAAGAAAACTTTATCACCCAAATCGTGATCAAATGTGACATCCACTGTTTTGTTTACATCATCAGGATTCATGCGAGGTTCAACGTTGGCATACAAATATCCACGATCATTCCAAATATGTTCAATAAACTTGATCGATTCCACGACATTTTCACGTGAATATATATCGCCGGGTTGCAAGGGCAAACATTCAGCTATTTTTGCTCCGGACAATCCATCGGCATCAACGACCGTAACGGTTCCGACGCAATATTGCGCCCCTTCTTCAATATAATAGGTGAGGGTGATGTCTTGAGAACATTCATCGGTTTCCACCGTAACATCAGTCACTTTCGCGCCAATATACCCATGGTTTTGATACAATTGCTCGATAACCTGTTTGTCTGCCTCGGTTCGCTCTTTTTGATAAATTCCCGACCCATCCATAAAACTGAGAATCCAATCTTCTCTTGAGTAGAGCGTTGATCGCAACTTTTTCCCGGGGAATGCCTCATTGCCGATAAATTTGATTTTTTTGACTAATGATTTTGGATATTCAGTAAATTCGAACACGAGGACAGCTTTATCATCAGAATCGATTTCAAGGCGCGCGTTGATGTCGACAGAGTGGTATCCCTTTTCTGAGTACAAATGTCTGATCTTGCTTGAAATAACTTTCAGTTCTTCATAGTCTATTGCGGGAATTTGATCTAATTTTGTTTTTTCCAAAATTTCTTTTGTTGAAACTTGTGTGTTGTTGACCAGTCTGAAATCCTTAAGAAGTTTTTTTTCCTGCACGACAACATACAAGTCGATCATATCTGATCCGACAGGTTCTCCATAGACAGCAATATGGCGCAAGCGTTTTAAATCTTTATACAAACGTTTAATGAGAGAACGTGTTTTGGCCGGATCATAGATTTCACCCGATTTATAGGGCAAGCGATAGAGTATCGCTTGAGAGCTGATTTGTTTATTACCTTCAATAAAAATAGATCGAATTTTCCGTCCCGTCACATTGTTTGTAGCAACTTGATTTGAGGCATTCGAATTATCATCGATGATATCATCAATAATCTCTTCACCGTCTTCATCTTGCAATATTGTTTCTTCCGGTCGATCATTTTGTTCTTCATATTCTATATTTTGCTCACCACAAAACATAGAAACAGGTTGCAAAATTAAACCGGTACATGCAATAAAAAGAAGTATGATTTTGGAAGGTGCAAGTGTCATGTAAAAAGCTCCCTGGCGCTCGATGGCAACATCCTTTTTTATACCAATCAGCAGTGGGTCTGATTGGCGGTCCATTTCGTTTTTTATCCTGATCATACCCGTTTTTACAAAATTGGCCACCTTATACTATGAAGTTATTATTTTTTTTTTATAATGAATGGAGTGTTATTCAACCTTATTTCAAAACCAACGACCATCAAGTCGTAAAAAAATTGCAATGAGAGATCAATGAAATTATTTAATACATTGACGGCAAGCAAAGAACATTTTCAACCACGTGACCCAGCTCGGGTGAGCATGTATGTGTGTGGAATCACTCCTTATGACTATGCGCACATGGGGCACGGGCGTTGTTATGTCACCTTTGATTTGCTTTTTCGTGTTTTGAAGTCGCAAGGATATGCAGTTACGTATTGCAGAAATTTCACTGACATTGACGACAAAATTTTAAATCGAGCTGCTGCCCAGCTGGGCAATGCAGCATCTTATAAAGAAATTACCAACACTTTTATTCCGGCCTATCATGAAGACATGGATCGGCTCGCATGCCTCAGGCCTGAGATCGAACCATATGTGACTGAAAATATTGATACTATCATTACCTTCATTCAAGGACTCATTGATAAGGGCAAGGCGTATGTGGTTGATGGCGATGTCTACTATGACATTGCTACATTTCCGGGATATGGCAAGCTCTCTCGCCAGAAACTCGATGAACTTGTCGCTGGAGCACGCGTTGATGTGCGAGACATCAAAAAATCTCCGCTTGATTTTGCGCTCTGGAAAGGTGAAAAAGATGGAGTCTCATGGCCAAGCCCGTGGGGGCCAGGTCGACCAGGATGGCATATTGAATGTTCGGCGATGTCAAAACGATATTTGGGTGAACAAATCGATATTCATGCCGGTGGAGCAGATCTCATTTTTCCGCATCACGAAAATGAAATCGCGCAAACGGAAGGACTAACCGGAAAGCCATTTGCGCGTTATTGGTTGCATAATGGCTTTGTTATGATCAACAAAGAGAAAATGTCCAAATCGCTCGGAAATTTTTTTACGTTACGCGAGATTTTTAACAAATTCGATCCGATGGTCATTCGCTTTTATATATTAAGCCACCATTATCGAGCTCCAATTGATTTTTCTTTTGATGATATTGCCTCATTACAAAAGAGCTATCAACGGTTAAGCACTTTTTTCAAAAATCATCCGACTGACGATATCACGCAAGCAGACGCATTATCTCATCCAGTAGTCAAACGCATGTTTGAATTTATTCTCGATGATTTAAATACACCGGGAGCTTGGGGAGTTATATTTGAATCTCAACAGTCCATGACAACAGATGAACGAATGCGCGCGGCAGTTAAATATGTCATACAACACATTTTTGGGCTCGATCTCAAGCCATTACCGGAAGCGGCTCAAGAAATAACTCCCGAAATTCAAAAACTGTTAGATGAGCGGTCTCAAGCTCGAGCTGCAAAAGATTGGAAGAGAGCTGATATTATTCGTGATCAATTGCATGCGCTTGGATATACTGTTGTTGATAAAAAATAATGAAAGGACTTATATGAAAATAATGATAGCATTAACTTTTTCTTTTTTTCCATTGATTGGATCTTCTAATAAAGATTTGGATACAAGAGGTCGAAAAATTTTTGACACTGTTGTGAGAATTGCACAGAGATCAAGGCAAGGACGGTTTGAGGATCCAAAACCTCAACTGAAGTCTCTTGCTAAAACAGATTCTGCTGATGATTATGAAATTATAATGAAAGAAGGAATTCCCTCTTATCTCGTTACTTCACGAGGGTATACTCCATTGATAGGAACTGTGTGGGGCAATCTCAGCGATGTAGAAGAAAGGGTCATGAAAGCGCTGAACCTTTGCGAGATAAAGAAACCATCATCATTAACGTTATGGGTTGGTGGGACAAGATATTCTGTTGGTCGAAATGCGCCTGCGCTTGCAAGATTATGAAATAAATATGCGATATTAATATGCTATCGGCTTAGTATTTCCTAAAAGGGGAGAATCTTAGTGTATCGAAAGTTACTATTTCTTGCGCTCGCCACAAACATTTTCAGTGCTGATATTCCAGATCGTGATCCTATACGAGATTCAATTTTTTCTGTGGTGTACAAAATAATGACTAAATCTCGAGCAAAGGATTGTACCTTTGAGTTGTGTTCGAATGCGCAGGTAATACCATTGTTTAAATCTAAAAGCGGATATGGCGTTATCATGAAAGGTGGGGTGCCGGCTCGGATTGTTACCCCGCAAGGAATTGCCCTATTAGTTGATTTGCAACGTGGTATTTTCGATGATATTAGCACAACAGAGCAGTTTTTTGATATGTTGGGTTTGATGTCTTACAGGCAGAAAGTAATACCATTAGGTGAGGATGAGGCGTTGTATGGTGTAACTCTCTGTGATGCAGGCAAAGCGCCACCTTTTAGTATGAAATAACTTTCCACGGCTTAGGTTCCGTTGAGTTTTGTAGACATGAAAAAATGGTGCCCGTGTAAGTATTTTTAGAGGAGAAAATACTCCGTTCGTGGTGAGCGTAATGTAATGGAGTCGAACCAAATCGAACGGAATAGTTGCTTGATCAAAAATTTGTTCTTATTGTGTCACATAACTGTTCGTATGGTTCGATTTCGCTACACTACACTCACCACGAACGGATTGGAGTTGTTTTTTGTGTTTTTAAAACTCGACTGGCCCTAACAGCCCGATAAAAATAAAAGAGGCGCTGTACAAGCGCCTCTACAATTTAGTTCAAATAGCCGGTGATTTTTTTCTTTAAATCTTCTTTATCCATGTATCCCGTTTCTCTACCACGAACTTGGTTGTTTTTAATAAAGAGGAAGGTAGGAACAGAAGTGACGCCGAATTCAATTGATAGATCTCGCGCCTCATCAACATTGAGTTTCAGAAATTTGTATTCAGACCCCATTTCTTTTTCTAGGGCGGTTACAATTGGTTCCATCATTTGACATGGCCCACACCAGCTTGCATATACATCGATAATAACGGGAAGACGTGATGTTTCAACCTCTTGTTTGTAGTTTGCTTTTGTTACATGAGTCATTTTTTAAGCCTTTGCAATAGTTTTTTTACTTTTAGCTACTTTCTTTTTACCCATGGCTTCACATGGGACCCTGCATCTAAGTGTAACGAGTCTCGCGCGTAGTGTCGATATAACTATAGATGCTCCCCATCATTATGCGGCCGATTGAGATTGAGTTTTCATCCGCCGTTTTCCATGATGGTTTCGAATGTTTTTTGCTTGTTCAACTTCTCTTAATTCATATCCTTCAAACTCAATTTTCAAAAGTGATCTGAATGGAACTTCTCGATCAATCGTATTATTTTCCGAGCAGAATATTTTTCGAGACTCTTCAATGAGAAAATCATGTTTTGTGGGAGTTTCACCATTTGTTGTCACAACTATTTTTATAAATGACGAAGTGGAGCTTCCATTTTTACGCGTATATTTCCATTCAGTTGGATCAGGAACTTCAATTTTTTTTGTTTCAACCAGATCAATGCGAGTTATTATCCCTTTGCGAGGATCTTCTCTTAAAAGATAGTTTGTCGTCACTTTTCCTTGTTGGTCAACCTCTTTTTCATGAGAAGATGGGACTTCATAAACGGGTATTTGCTTTGTTATGTTTGAGATAGAAATATTTTCGACTTTAATTGGGTCGCCTTCGCGCGGAAAGATAGTCCCATAGTAATTAATCGAGTGTTTTCCTCGCTCAATACTTTCTTGTCCTCCCCAATTGATGCACAACAGACATACTGTTGCAACAACGATTGTATTATAAAAATTCATAACAATTTCTCCTTACATTTTTTTATACTTCTTGAGCATGACATAGCTTGAAATCTTTGCGCAAGTCTCAAGTGTAGACAAGAAGTAATTCTCTATTCTATAGTAAAAAAAGTATTACTAATTTATCTCAGGAGAATTCTATGTATCAACAAGAAACAACTCTTTCAACTTCCCAAAATCTTCTCTATCGAGTATTTGCCTGGATGGGAATCGGTTTGACAGTCACGGCGCTTTCAGCATTGGCGGTTGTTTCCGTTCCTGCAATTTTTTCATTTATTTTTCAAACACGCTTTGTTTTTATGGGCCTTATTGTGGCAGAACTTGCATTGGTGGTTTTATTTTCAATGCTTATTCAAAAAATGTCATATATACAAGCACTCGGGGTCTTTCTCCTGTATGCCGCTTTGAATGGATTGACGCTGTCGGGCATTTTATTGATGTATCCAAAGGCATCATTATTTAGCGCTTTTTTAATTAGCGCGGGTATGTTTGCAATAATGAGCGTATATGGATATTACACAAAGGCCGATTTGTCTACCATTGGTCATATTGCATTTATGGGTCTCATCGGTTTTATCATTGCTAGTTTGGTGAATCTCTATTTTAAAAGTAGTGTCGTCGATTATGTTTTAAGTATCATTGGAGTTTTCATTTTTCTTGCATTGACTGCATTTGATGTTTCAAAGTTAAAGGCGATTGCAACATCAATGAATGTCGATAGAGAAGGTTGGTCAAAAATAGCGTTGATAGGTTCGTTGGAATTATATCTTGATTTTATCAATCTTTTCTTGCTTATTTTGAGATTGACTGGCCGCCAAAGAGATTAATCGAGATTGGCCCAAGGGAGTTATATATGAAGCACTGCATGAATAGAATGATATTTTTTTCAATGATTATCTGCTCAACGAGTTTGTGTGGCAATCACAGCATCTATGAATTATACGCAGATTCGCTGGCAACTCACATTACATTGCCTGAGAATGAAGAGGAGTTGGCAAAAGCAGCAGGGAGCGCAAAAGATCAAGCTTCTGCTCCGGATCAGCAGAAATCTCAAGAAAAGGAACAAGTAACTCCCGTTGTCCCAACGCAGGCTCGGGCGGCAGAAAATACTCCACAACCGGCATCGTCTCCTCAACCAAGCCCATCAGCGAATGTATCAAAAGAGACACCGGCTGCAAAACCGGCAGAAAAGGAAGTTGCTGCAGAAATATCAAAAACAAAAGTATATCTCGAACCGGCTATTAATGAATTGCTTTCCCAATCGGCACAAGGATTTGATGTTAAAGCAAAACGAGCTCAGGTTGTTTCTTTAGTGGAAAAAGCGGCAAAATATATGGCCGAACATGATCTTGCCGAATCTTTTCACGCTCTTACTCATTCAGACGATTTTCATTGGGGAGAGCTATATACATTCGTCTATACTAATGACGGCACCTGTTTTGCGAGCGGCGAAGTAGCGGAAAATGTATGGAAGAATATGTGGGATCTGAAAGATCAGTACAATACGTTCATTGTGCAAGAAATGATTAAAGCGGCAAAGCCTGGTTCAGGGTGGCTTACCTATAATTGGCAGAATGCGATAAAAGTGACTTACGTTAAACAGGTGATTAGAGATGACGTTGTTTATGTTGTCGGATCCGGTTACTATCCACATTCGAAAGAAGATCAGGTTGTTGGGTTGGTAAAAGGTGCTGTTGGGTTGTTCAATGATTTGGTGATCAAGAAAAAGTATCCCGTTGAAGAAGCATTTAGCTCTTATACCTATCCGATGGGGCGTTTTGTCGTTGGTGACTTGTATATTTATGTACTCGATTTTGATGGCACTATCTTCGCGCAAGGTGATCGTCCGGGACTCATTGGGACCAATGCATGGAATTATGCCGATAGTCGCGGTAAAAAAATGAACCAGGAAATTATTTCGAAATTAAAAGTATCCGGCGGCCAAGGCGTTTGGGTTGATTATTACTCAAAAGGTGTTCCAAAGCTTGCATATGCCGAAAAAGTCGTCGATAGAGCAGGCAAAGAATATTTCATTGCATCCGGATATTATCCGACAGTGACCAGAGATAAGGCTGTCGAAGTGGTGCGAAAAGCTTATGAGTATATGAAGCGACAAGGAAAGAGTCGCGCTGTGGAAGCATTCATTTCTCGTAAAGACAACATGTTTCATGTCGGTGATTTGACCATCACAGTGCTTTCACCCAAGGGAGATATTATTGCGGATGGTAAAACTCCTGACTACATAGGGGCTAACGTATGGCAAGCAAAAGACGAAGATAACCACCTTTATATACAAGAACTTATCTCAAAAGCGCTTGAAGGTGGCGGCTGGATTACTTTTAAAGTGCATGGCTCTTTTGAGAGTGCATATAGCGAGTCGATACAACTTGGTCTTGAAAAATATATTATCAGCGCAGGATTGTACCCGGTTTCAAAAGAAGAAACCACTTTATTGATGCTTCGTTCGGCCGTCAGTTATTTGAAAATGAATGAACCGCTTGTGGCATTCCGCGGTTTTATCGATCAGCATGGATCGTTTGTTCGTGGCGATTTATATATTACGGTGTATGATGACGCGGGCATTTGTATTGCGACCGGAGGTAACTCCGAGTTGACGTGGACGAATATGATGGATGCGAAAGATCAAAATGGTAAACCATATGTGCGTCTTTTAATTAATGGCGTCAAACGTGGCCCGGCTAAATTAACGTATAACTTATTCGGTGGTACGCGAGTTGATTTTGCCGAGCAAGTTGAAAGACAGGGCAAGACATATGTTGTTGTGTGCGGATATTACTTGTAATAAACTGAGTTCGAATTGCGCAGATTTTTTTACAAATAGTTGGAGTCGCATGAAAATCAGAAATTTGTTTGTTGCAATAGTATGTATCGCTACAAACAATAAATCAGCCGATATTCAAGAGAAGGTTGATTTCAAAACTTTTGATCCGGTTACCTATTTCAAGCGAGATCTTCCATCAGTTGGGACAAATCAGCAAAAAAAGATAGAAGTTGAAAAATATTGTGATCGATTGCATCAGTTTTCAACGTTATTGCTTTATCAGCAGAAGTTAGTTGAACTTTTTTGCGCCATTATACCAGCAATAGGTCCGAGCGAAAAATATGAGCAATATAAATTCATAAACGGATTGGTTGTCGAACTTGCAAGTCCAAAGCAACCTCTGATCGATTTCAATAAAAATTTTGCAGGACGAGAGGTCATTGACGCGTATGGAATCGGAATCTTTCCTAAACAGGGAGTGATGGGAGTTCGACTTCTTGAGTCGATGCCCGCAATTTCGATGGCTTTATCAGTTGGCAATTTGGACACGGTCAGAGATGTCGCAAAAATAGAGAAGATTTTTCCGATTTTGCAAAAAGCATTTTCAAATCCTGAAAATGATGAAGTAAAAAAACTGGTGGGAAATTTTATCCATTCATACTATTTTGCTCCAATACCGAGATTATTGGGCAGTATGCCTATTATATTGGAAGCTTGGTCAAGCGTTGAAATCGGTAAGGCAGGAAAGATTCAACCAATTGCCATAGAATCGCCGGAATGATGTTTACAGCAGCTTTTTCCCGACGTTTCTAGTATCATCCCCCACATTCCGTTATTTTCAGATTTTCTTGTTGTCTATGCGAAATTGGATCAAGCGTATGCCAATAGTGGTCCGATAGAGACAACATCAGGAAAAATTACTGCTGAGTTCAAAGATGTAAAGAGCAAGATGGGAACACTTCTTGATAAGATGCAAAAATATACAGACTTGATCTCGAAAAAATATGAAATTGCTAAAAGGGATTTAACGGACAGTAAAAAATTGTTAAAGGATAAACCTACAAAATATGTAATGTATGGGTTTGAATATTTACCTTCGCATGCCGTTTTCCCACCGGAAGTAAGTAAGCTACTTGCCTCCAGGCCAACAGTAAACCAGTATGATTTGAAGAATGAGTTGAATTTCAGTTGTATTTATGAGAGAAATAAGCCGAAAAAGAAACCGGTAGTTGTTCCAGGTCCCCCAGCAGCGGAAGAATTAAAAAACGAACCAGCTCCCGAGTCTCCACTGCAACCGGTTTTGCCTCAATTAGCAGCAGCTCTTGTGGAAAAAGAAGATATTGTTCAAAAAAATCAAGAGTTAAAAGCAGACGAATCAAAAATTTCATATGATCAACGTATATTGAATTGGCTCAATCCAGAGTTTGTGCGGGGAAAAGATCCCCATAGCATCTTATATCACACCTTCAGCTACATGATCGATCCGATTATTAAAAAATATGGAAAAGAATCGACTTGCCGGTGAAATTGAGTATTTAACTGGAGCAAAACAGAACAAAAAAGAATTGTATGTGTTTGTAAATACCTATGATCAAAGAGGAATACTCTATCACCGTGGTATTGAACCAATTAAACAGGGTGAAAATTTTTTCCAAGATTTCTTTTCAAAATCATACGCAACAGTTGAAGAACAACCGGCAACTGAGCAGGTAACTTCGGCACCTATTAACAATCAAGATGCTATTGTTACTCAAAATGAATATAGCATTGTTGTTGATGATGCGCGCAATAAGGTAAGAATTACCTTGCTCAAGCCATTTGAAGGGTTGTCATACAATTGACGTCATTTGCGAAGAATTTCTTCCTTAATGAATTCCGGCAAAGATCTTCTGTGGCGAGGCATCCATGTGCCATGGGTTATAAAAGGAACGTGAACCGGCAAGAGCACTCGAGCAATTTCTTTCATGGTGTGCGCGTCAAGGATGAGCAGGAATGATTTTTTTGTTACTGCATTCAAGACAACGCTCATAATAACGCCATCATCTTCTTGTGTGCCACCCGGTTTTGGAACGAAGGTAGGTTCTGTTGGATAGCAAAGCGGCTCAGACCAAGAGACGTAACTTTGGTTTTTAATGTCATATTTGACGATCATGGTGTAAAAATCATTTTGTGCTTGCGCGCTTAAAGCCCATATATAGTGATAAGGTTTCATGCCAATCGCATCGAAATGAATGCTTGGCCATTCTAAACCAATCTGAGTGAGCTGCTTGATAGTGGCGACCCCGGTTTTTAGATTCAACGTAATTCTTGTTACGGTGCCAAGTGGTGGCGCGTAGTGGTTGTTTGAGAATAGTTGCGCCATTTTATATCCGGCTATCATTGACGGATCTTTGTGCGTAATCACATCGAGCGTGATGACATCATCTGTCTGAAACGCGTTCACATGATTGAAAATAAATGTTGGGTCGATATAAAACGTATGGATCAATTCACCTGATTTCCGATCGAAAACTGAGAGGGCTGTTTTTTGGCGCGGTTTCCACACAAAATTTTCAATGAACGGTTTTGAGGAAGTAAGCAGGTCATATGGATTCAGAACGAAAGGAACTTGCGTGAGGACGATCGATTTGTCGGTGATGGCAAAACTATGCAAATATGATGGATAACCGGTGCTCATTTGAGCAACAACTTCGCGCTTAAAGCTGTGCGGTTCCAATTTAAAAATAGTGTAGGTACTTTTGTGCCCGAATGTTGTTCCCACATCAAACAATTCATGGGTATGAGGATCAATAATAGGATGCGCACTCATCGTATGCATTTTAATATCATCGGTAAATACATACTCATTATCAGATTTGAGCGTGTTGCGATCAATGGAAATAGCATTCGGAGTCTCGGTCAATGCAATCCACTTATTATTGTGATTGATAATTCCGATATTGGTATTATCATACGGCGGACGATCATCCGAATCGGAAAGTGCGGCACGTAATTTTGCAAAATAGGAAGCATTAGGATCTGAGGCAAGGGCCGAATTGGTCAAAGTTCCTTTTGAGATCGACTCGTTAAAATAATAGGAATGTATAAATTGATTTGCATAAGAAACGTGCCCCTTTTTGAAAGCAAATCGATGCACCATGGCAAGTCCGTCAAGCCAGTGGTGAGCCTTGCTTTCTCCTGCTTCAAATTGCGCCGGGCCAACAGCAACATATGAGCCGTAGAGCCACTCAGGTATGCAACCCACGACTTCTAAATCCTTGTCCATGAGTTTTACAATCTGTTTTTGAGATTGGAATCCGGTTAAAAACGGTTTGTTGTAGGGGTATGTTGTCTGTTTGGACGGATTTTTTTGTGGAATTGCGCTCGATTGTATTTGTGGCTCAGGTTTGATTGTTTTGATGGCATGATCTTGGCTGGAATTTAGAGGAGCCTCTTGAGATATTTCTTGTGATTGTTCATGTGATAGAGCACAACTTTGTGCGGTTTCGTTTTGTGTCAGATACAAATAAAGCATGGTTCCTGATGCCCCCAAAAGAACACAAATACCAAGCATGATTTTTCTGACAAAGTTCATAGTTGCCCTTAAAAAAGTATTGAACCCACTCATTCTACTTCGCTAAAGCTTCGAGGAATTCCGCATTCACCGGCTTTCAATCCGGTGGACGCTTCATTTTTTTACACCTTTCAAAACAGCTTACCATTTTTTTATCACAGTTGTATATAAACTCAAAAAGGGGGAATAGTATATGCCATTAGTCAGTAAGGTAATAAACCATGCATTTTTATCGAAATATTGCTATTTTCACCCTAAATAATATATCCTATTAGTAAATGATAAATTGTTTTATTATATAGATTACAGGGTCCCCAATTACGGGTCCCATGCGTAAGCGTGGGTGAAATTACGGGTCCCATGCGTAAGCGTGGGTGAAATTACGGGTCCCATGCGTAAGCGTGGGTGAATTGGGAAGCGAATAAATGGAAGGGGAAAAATCTATGACTTTCAATGAATTTTTAAAATCAGGAATGCTTATATTCACCGCTACAATGCTATCGGCATTGGCCTTTTTTGGCTTTACCGTTGCTCGCAATGAGGCAGCACAAAAACCATTGGGCATGAGAGCGCCGGCACGCATTAAGGCTGGCGATGAAACCTATTTGTTTTTAAATAAGCCGTTCACTTATGACGGCCGCACATGGAAAACCTTTTGGCATAGATTGGCAGCTGAGCCATATGCCGATAATAAACAATGTGTCATAAAAGTAACGATCGTTAGCGATATTGAAAAAGCAGATACCCCCGAATTTGCGTTGCAGTTGATGAATCAACTTTCGTCGCAACAGTATGTTCGTAAAGATTGGAAAGAACAACGAGATATTCTTATGATGAAGGCATTACAGGAATTTTTTAAGCAAAATCCTGAATCGCTCAACGCACTAAAGAACACTGGTTCGCAACCGATTTTTGTTCACATCGGCGATGCTCATTGGGGCACCGGTCTTGATGAGCATGGCGAAAATAAGCTTGGCAAATTGTTGGAAGATATTCGCGCGAAGTAAGCGTAATTGAGGGGAAATTATGAAGATCGAATATGAATATATTACGTTTCCGTTGAAAAAATCATGGATGGAACTTTATATTGATCAAGATGAATTTATCCAAACAGTGCACGATGCAGCTCAGAGAGGATTTGAATTGGTTTGTGTAGTTCCAAGAGTGATTGCGAAAAAATCCTATCGTTCGGAGCTTCGCGAATTGCTTCTTGTTTTCAAAAAAAGTCACTAAGTTTTGTTGAGTTTTTGAAAACGTCAGTAAAAAAATCTCTAATCGTTCGTGGTGAGCGGAGTGCAACGCAGTCGAATCCATACGAACTGCAAAAACGAAAGTTCAACGGCGCGAGGTCTAATTAAAAAGAAAAATGGATGACATTACGTCATCCATTTTTCTTTTTAACATGCTCATCAAGTAAGCCATTTACAAACTTATACGCATCTTTTTCTGCAAAACATTTTGCCAATTCGATAGCTTCGTTCATGGCAATGTTTGGCGGCGTCTCAAGGGTGTCTAATTCCCAGAGCGCAAAACGTAAGATTAGTTTTGTCACCACACCGATGCGATCAAACCGCCAGTTGTGGAGTAATGGTTTGATTTTTTCATCAAGTGCAGCTCGTTCATCTACAATGGCGCGCGTCACACGCACGAGTTCACTGTTTAGTGGAATTGAGAGCTCATAGCCACGGTTGAAATTCTCAACGACTGATTCAAGTGAAGCTTGATATTCAAAACTTTCCATTGCGTACAATAAATGAAAAATAAGCGAGCGAACTACTCGATCGCTCAGATCATTGTAATCAACTTTACTCAGATCAAATTCGATAGTTTCATTATTATTGGCCGGTTCTTTCGGCCCATTTTTTGGATCGATCACGTGTATATACCCCTAAAAAATTCCGTTTCACTCCATTTTTAGGAGTTTGTAAAAAAATGTTTGAGCTTATTCGAAAATTCCTGAAAGTTCCTTACAGCTTTGTCATCCTGAATTTATTTCAGGATCCACTTAACCCAGATGCTGAAACAAGTTCAGCATGACAACTGATAAACTCGTATTTCGTTGTTGTAAGAAGTAGACCACCTCATTTGGGTAAAAGTAGGTGCCTGCCCTACGAAGCCTTTGGCGAAGTAGGCTTATTTCTTGATACGCTCAACATATTTTGAGTCACGGGTATCAACTTTAACGATATCCCCTTCATTAATAAAGAGCGGCACTTGAAGCACAAGCCCTGATTCTAATGTTGCCGGCTTTGTTGCTCCGCCTTGAGCTGTATCGCCGCGCACCCCCGGAGGTGTTTCTTTGACTTCAAGTTCTAAGAATAAAGGAGGGGTTACACCAATAGGCGCGCCTTCAAAGTAGAGAATGGTATATTTTTCTTGTTCTTTTAGGAAATCGATTACTTCTTCGATTTGCTCTTTGGTCAATTCGACTTGTTCAAATGAGTCTTGATCCATAAAGTTGTAGCTTTCACCATCTTTATAGAGATAGGTCATGTTTTTGTATTCAAGGTCAGGAGCTGGGAATTTTTCCCCTGAACGGAACAACTCTTCGTGCATAAGGCCCGTGATCATGTTTTTCATCTTGGTTCTCACAAATGCGCCGCCTTTGCCCGGCTTTACATGATGGTATTCAAGAACCATATAAGGTTGGTCGCGAAAGAGGATCTTTGCCCCTTTACGGAAATCTGATGTCGAGATCACGCAATAACTCCTTGCAAAGGTATAAAAAAGTATCAATTAAATTTAGTATAAAAAGGCCTGAAAAAAAAGCAATTATGCTGTCAATTCAATAGATTGACGAATGATTTTTTCCCGTTTTATACTGGGCTCAAGTCACGTTTTCATAATAGAAGGAAACCATATGAAACGGATTATTATGCTTATCGCCATTTTTCTATCATGGAGAATAACTGGTGCGGATACCAGCTCTCCAAATACAAGCAATGAAGAAATCCAATTAACTAAAATGGAACAGTCATTAATAGAATGGTTGAAACTATTGAAACAAAGCAAAACAACACTTGAAGCAAGCAAGAATCTTTTAGGAGCCCAAACAACATCTAATCAAGATGCAAATAGAAAAATGCTGTTTCAACACAGCCTAAACGGTTCTGCAATAAAACAGCTCATTGATCTTTTTCCAGACACATGCTCAAAATTTGATTTAGAAAAAGATAATCCAGAAGAATGGCTTTCTGAGCGTATGAATTTTAATAAAATACAGCTTGCACGAAACATAGAGCTACCGAATGCCATTATAGAAGAGCACATCGAACAGCGAGGTTCTTGTACAACTATGTAAAAGATGGGGTTGCCATTTGTCGATTTTGCATCTTTGTGATACATTCAGATTCTGTTCTATAGCAGACAACAATTTCTTAAAAACCGAGCGCAGAGTAGGTTTTATTCGGGTTCCCCGCATGTAAATGTGGGGTTAAGAGCCTGATCTAAAAATTTTATACAAGGATGCACATGATTGCACGAATAATGGCGATGATTCTTGGCACGAATAACGCGCGCCAATTGAGACGCCTGCAACCCATTGTCGATCGAATAAATAGCCTTGAGGCTTCCATTAGTAGCTTATCAGATCTTGATTTGGGACAAAAAACAAATGAGTTTCGCGAGCGCCTCACGCGTGGAGAAAAGCTCGATTCCATTTTGCCCGAAGCATTTGCCGTTGTTCGAGAGACTTCAAAGCGAGTATTGGGTCAACGCCATTATGATGTTCAGTTAATCGGTGGTATCGTCTTGCACCAAGGTAAAATCGCTGAAATGAAAACCGGGGAAGGAAAGACGCTCACTGCTACTTTGCCGCTCTATCTGAATGCATTAACCGGCAAAGGCGCGCATTTGATCACCGTCAACGACTATTTGGCTCGACGTGACGCAGAGTGGAACGCTCCGATTTACCGCTTTTTGGGGCTTGAAGTTGCTGCACTGCAAAATAACATGGGCGATTCTGAGCGCAAGAAGGTCTATGAGGCGGATATTGTCTACGGAACCAACAGCGAGTTTGGATTTGACTACTTGCGCGACAATATGAAATTCAGACTTGAAGATTATGTGCAGCGCGACCTTAACTATGCAATCGTTGATGAAGTTGACTCTATTTTGATCGACGAGGCTCGAACGCCACTTATCATTTCCGGTGCAGCTGATGAATCAAGCAAATTGTATGTTGATGCCGATAGAGCTGTTGCCCGGTTATCGAAAAATACCGATTATGAAATTGATGAAAAATTACGCAATGTGCAGCTCACCGAATCAGGCAACGATAAGATTGAAGAGTTCTTTAGGCTCGACAACTTATATGCAATCGAAAATTTAACAATTTTGCACCATGTTCAACAAGCATTACGTGCTCACACCCTATTTAAAAAAGATGTTGAATATGTTGTCAGAGACGGGGAAGTACTCATCGTAGATGAGTTTACTGGCCGTATCCTGGCAGGTCGACGCTATTCAGATGGATTGCACCAAGCAATTGAGGCAAAAGAAAAGGTTGAAATCGAACGAGAATCTCAAACGCTTGCATCGATCACGCTTCAAAACTATTTCAGGCTTTACAAGAAGCTTGCGGGTATGACCGGTACTGCGGCCACCGAAGCGGAAGAATTTTACAAGATTTATAAGTTGGATGTCGTCTCGATTCCAACGAATCAGCCGATGATTCGTACTGATAAATCTGACCTTATCTTTTTGAATAAGAATGCAAAATATAAGGCCATTGTTGAAGATATCAAAGAACGGCACAAAACAGGTCAGCCAGTGCTTATTGGTACGGTCGCTATTGAAACATCTGAATTTTTGAGCCACATACTTGCCCAACACGGTATTCCACATGATGTGTTAAACGCAAAGCAACACCAACGTGAAGCAGAAATCGTAGCACATGCGGGCGAACCGGGCCGTATTACCATTGCAACCAATATGGCCGGCCGCGGAACTGATATTAAGCTTACCGATGAATCAAGAAAGCTGGGCGGGTTGTATATTCTCGGCACCGAGCGCCATGAAGCGCGTCGTATTGATAACCAGTTGCGCGGGCGATCCGGGCGTCAGGGAGATGCCGGCGAATCTCGCTTTTATATTTCTTTGGAAGATGATCTCATTCGTCGTTTCTCAGGCGATACGTTTAAAAAGCGTATGGAATGGGCGGGGATGAAAGAAGATGAAGTAATCGAATCAAATTTTGTCTCAAAGCAGATCGAGCGTGCGCAAGAAAAGGTTGAAAAGCAAAACTTTGAAACACGTAAGCATTTGCTTGAATATGATGACGTGCTCAATCAACAACGTAAAGTTATTTACAGCTACCGTCGCTCTATTTTAGAAGGAAATGAAGAGATTTACACGCTCGTGCGCGATATGATCGAACGAGCCGTTGAAGATCTTGTCGGGGCATTCACTGCCGGACGCGCCATGACTTCTGAGCAGGTCCAAGCGATACACCAAGAATTATCATTAATGACCGGTTTGAAGCCGCAAATGTTTATTGATCAAGGATTTAATGAAAAGAGTGTTGATCAATTCATCTCAGATGTCATTAATTTCTTGCTTGAAAAATATGAGCTCTATCGCACTGAAAAAAATCAAGAAATGGTTCAGGGTGCAGAACGCTGGCTCCTGCTTGAGACCATGGATCTGGCCTGGAAACAACACATGCTCAACCTTGATCACTTGAAAGAGGGCATTAACCTGCGCTCAATGGGTCAAAAGAATCCACTGATTGAATACAAAAAAGAAGCGTTTGCCATGTTTGAAGAAATGCTTGTAAGCATCAGACGCACGGTTGTCCATCATGTTTTCCATCTGAATCTTGAGCATTTTGATCAGCATGAATTTGAGCATCGTCGTGAACGTGAGCTTGAACAAATGCAAGTCAGCGGGCCTGAAGAGCCGGCTCAACAACAACAAGTGCGAAGTGGCGAAAAAGTTGGCCGAAACGAAGCCTGTCCATGTGGTTCGGGCAAAAAAAGTAAAAAATGCTGCGCAAAAAAATAACGTCTAAGGAATTCTACAATGTCCAAGCCGCAATCAATTCTTGATCACTATCCTGCGTATGAAGCTACCATTGGTATCGAAGTTCACGTGCAATTGAATACCAAAAGCAAAATTTTTTGCACGTGCGCGAATCAGGTCAGCAAAGAGCCTAACACCAATATTTGTATCATCTGCACCGGATATCCCGGGTCATTACCGGTTTTGAACAAGGAAGTTGTCAATAATGCCATTAAGCTTGGTCTGGCAACAAACTGTTCAATCACCCCGGTCTCCTGCTTTGCTCGAAAACATTATTTTTATCCTGATTTGCCAAAAAATTATCAAATCAGCCAAAGCGATTTGCCCATCTGCGCGAATGGGCATGTCACCATCACACTCGAAGATGGGAGCACCAAAAACATTCGCATCATGCGGATCCATATGGAAGAAGATGCGGGAAAAAATCTTCACCTTGATTCCAGCAATGAAAGCTTTGTTGATTTCAATCGTACCGGCACACCTCTTCTTGAAATCGTTACCGAACCTGATTTGCAAGATGCGGCGCAAGTGCGTGCTTACTTGAAAGAGCTACACACGCTGGTGCGCCATTTGGGCATTTGTTCAGGAAATATGGAAGAGGGGGCATTCCGTGCCGACACAAATATTTCAGTCAAAAAGAAGGGTGCGACAAAATTGGGAACCAGGGTTGAGTTGAAAAATATTAACTCAATAAAATATATTTCCGATGCAACCGAGTATGAAATCGAACGCCAAATTGAAACAATTGAAGCGGGCGGAAAAATTACCCAAGAAACACGGCTGTGGGATACAAAAGCTAAAAAAACATTTGTCATGAGAAGCAAAGAAGAAGCTGCCGACTATCGTTATTTCTACGATCCGGATCTTCCGCTTGTTGAAATCACTTCTGACATGTTATCAGATGCGAAACAATCGTTGCCTGAGCTTCCACAAGCAAAAAGAAATCGCTTTATAAATGCCGGACTCACTGCCGCAGAAGCTGATATCTTGGTTGATGAACCGGAACTTTCTTACTATTTCGATCAAGCGCACAAAATCAATCCAAGCAAGCAGGTTGCCAATTGGATTTTGCGTGAATTGATGGCTTATATCAAAGAAACAAAAATTCCACCGGTTGCATGCAAAGTGACTCCTGAGCGATTAGCCCGTTTGGTGAAACTCCTTGAAACAGGTGTGATCAACAATCGTGCGGCTCAAGAAATTTTTGCTGCTATCGCTGCCACTGGCAAAGAGCCGGATGCCTTGGTCAAAGAGTTGGGCCTTGAGCAGGTTGGATCCACCGATGAGCTTGAAGCAATTATTAAAGAGATTGTTGCATCAAATCAAGCGCAGGTTGCTGACTATAGATCGGGTAAAGATAAATTGTTTGGCTTCTTTGTTGGCCTTGCAATGCAAAAGACAAAAGGCAAAGGCAACCCGCAAGTAATTCAGGAATTGTTAAAGAAACATCTTTAAATCTTCAGCACCGGATGAATACATGAAAAATATGCAACTGTTCGCGCTCGTTTCCATTTCGATGATTTATAGCCTTTCTTATTCCAGCGAATTGCAGAGATATTTCGATAGGCTTGAAGACCAGCGCAAAGCAGAAGAAGAGAGAACAGAGGGTATGACGTATAAAGAAAAAATGGATTTATACAAAAAAGAAGCTGAAGAGATGGAGCGTCAAAGAAAATTAAAAGCATACGAGAAAGCATTAGAAGAATATCGTAATGAATATCGTCAATTTTTTTATGAATCAAGAGAAGCAGTTCATTTTAAGAAAAAAGAATTGTCACAAGATTCGTTTGAATATGTAGGAATTGATGCGATTGATAAAGTCTTGCAAATAGAGCTCGATGAACCGACCATGGAGACTATTGATCTGCAAAAAAATAAAATTCGAGTAGCTTTAATAAACGCAATCAATACGAAAAGGTATGGAAGAGAAGGGATTGAAATTGAGGTACCCAAAAGGTTCTCAACCTTAAAAAAGGAATTCATTGATACGCTGAAATTGGCTACTCAAGATGGAGGGGGGTTGCTTTTGGATTCAAAAAAATATAAGGTGCCGACTATCGAAGCGCCTAAAAAATAGAGATCGTGAAGAGAGAATCTATTGAAGAAGAACTCAAAAAATTGGAGTAGTACCTTGCGCTTTGCGCGATAAAAGGAGAGCCTGATGAAATCGCTATTGATCGGTCTTGTATTTTTAACTGTTTCCTGTTTTTCTAGTGATAATTCGAATGATCCAAAACCACTCGAATTCAATTCTCTTGCTGAATTAAAAGCACTCATTGAGCAGTATCGCACACAACTTTTGCCGATTAAGGTAAGAGAGGGATGGGTTAAAGCTTTTTGCGAAGGTCTACTGCAAAATATTATTCAAGAAATTTCCTCTGAACAAACGAAAATCTTTGATGAAAAAGGTCATGATTTAGATGCTTTTCGGAAGGCCAATCGTGCATTATTGCTTGAATGGAAAAATGGTCCTACCAAAGCTACATCACGCGCATATTTAATTAAAGTCAGAGACGTACCGGAATTGCCCTGGTTGATAAAAAAGTAACCATATCATAAGGAGTTAACAATGAAAAATCTCATATACCTAACTGCTTTTGTAATGGGCACACAATATGCGGCCGAACACGCGTTGATACGTATTAGTTCGTTGAGAAAAGTTGCTTTTGACGAATATAGTCTCAAGCTGGCTTTAATGGAAAAAGCAGAAGGAAAGATTCTTCAATGCTCCGGCTGTATAAGTGGATACGAGGATGGAATGAAGCATTTAGCGCCATCTCCTTCAAAAGAAAAAGAATCAATAGATCAAGAGAGTTTCGAAGCATACAAAAGAGGGCAAGAAGTGCAGATGAAAACAATTCTTGCAGATGTTGAAAAAGAACTCAAAAAATTAGAATAACGAACCATGCGCTTTTGCGCGATATAAGGAGTTAACAATGAAAAATCTCATGTATTTAGTGACCGCTTGCGTGATCGGTATGCAATATGCGGCAGACAAGTCTCCACAGCAAAGACTTGATGCATTAGAAGCGGCTACTTTAAAAAAACTTGATCATGACAAAACTGTTGCTTTAAAAGAATTTGAGAAAGCAAGAGAAGCAATGAATGATTGTTACGGGCGCATCAGTGGTTTCGAACTTGGATATAAAACTTTAGGAAACCCGTTAGACCAACAGGATAAGGATAAATTGCTGGCGTATAAGCTTGAACAGCATACGAAAGCGAATCAAATTGTCTTAGATCTTGAAAAAGAAATCAAAAAATGAGAATAACAAACCATGCGCTTTTGCATGATAAAAAGGATTTTATGAACATAAAAATAGTTGGTGTTTTCGCATTGTTGAACAGCGCTTCTCTGTTTGCCATGGAGCATTTACATCCATTGTTGCCGCTTGCATACACCATTGAAATGGCGCAATTGGCACAAAACCAAGTGAACACACCGCCGCGAATTAATAATTTTAATAAAGCTAATTTGATTCAACAAAAACGAAATCAGAAAACGAAAGCGTCTAATCCAAGTTATACAAGAAAAGGCGCTCACAGCTTACATAAGCGGCCAAATAGATGAAAGAGTGGACTTCAAGTCCACTCTTTCATCTATATCATTTCTTTCACTAGTTTCTCAATTTCGACAACGCCCTGTTTTTTCTCAAGCAGTTCAATATTTTTCTTATATTGCCGATGCACGGGTTTCGATAAAAATTGCTCAATGAGAAAACACAATTCTCTTGGATGTTTTAAGACTCTGCCGAATTTGTGTTGTTCTATAAATGAATGATTAAATTTTTCCCACAGTAATAAATCTGATGTTCCATCTAAAATAATTGGGATATTTTTATAGAGTGCTTCGCAGACGCTTACCGAACCTGATTTGGTAATAATCAGATCGCTCACCGACATAAGCTCTGAAATTTTATTGGTAAATCCGACAATGCTATAACTAACATGTTCCCCAAATTGGAGCGCCTGAATTTTTGCTCTCAACGATTCATTTCTCCCCAGACAAAAAATGATATGCACGGGCATGACACAATATTGTAATTCTCGGGCGAGTGTATAAGTGGAAAATGATCCCTGGGCTCCCATGAGAATCATAATGACGGGTTTTGATGCATCAATTGAAAATTCTTGATGGACGGACGTGCGCAACAGGTCGGTTTTAAAAAAATCTTTCTTGAGTGGAAAACCGGTTACCGCCATATGTCGCTTGGTGATTGCGTGTGATTCTGCAAGCTTCGTGCACGCCGGATCTTCGAATGCCAGAGCTAATTTGAATTTGGGATAGGTATCTTGAATGCCGGTAACAAAGGTAGTGATATCAAGGTCTGTTGGCACCAAAATGAAAGGAATGGAAAGTTGTTGGGCTGCTTTATGGATATATTGATTGAATAACGGAATGACTGAAATAATGAGGTCAGGCTTATCTTTGCTTAAGAATTGCGTCATGACCGCCGTGATTTTTTTGGGTCGCAGTCTGAAGTATACAAGTCCTAATGCGATACATAGATTGAGAATTTTAAGATACTGTTTCTTTAAAAGATAATTATAAAAATCTTCAAACCCATATTTTTGAAATGTAAAAAAACGGATAACATCAATTGAACTTAGTACTTCAAAAATGAGACGAGTTTCTACCGTGTAATAGGCCTCAAGTTGTTGTTTGATGGCGTTACTGGCGGATAAATGTCCGCCTCCGCCGGCTGAAGTGAAAATGAGAACTCGTTTCATGCATCTCCGATAAATTCCATGTCTTTAAGCCATGATTTCGTAATGAATTCAATCGTTGTACCAACCGGACTGAAAAAGAACGCAGACTTTTCGCTGTCCGGTTAAATAGTTTTTCTTGTATATCTACATGCCATAAGAGTACTATAGTGTTGCATTACAGGAAAGAAAATATTTCAATCAAACTGTGTAAAATGTGCGGCTTAGCATTGAATTTGAATGACATAAAAAGAAGCGAGGCTTCATATGAAAAAAATATTTTTTATTATGTGCATCACCGGCGTAGTTATGCTCAATGCAGGGCAACAAAGTTCGACTCTCACTGCTTCTATGAAAAATAGAATCAATCTGATGCGCGACAAACATAACGATAACCTCAATGGGAAAGATCAGAAAAAGCCACATTATGAACAACTCGACGCACGTAAGCGCACCCGTGTGCACCACGCAGCGATAGCGGCTGATTGGACTGCTTTGGATGGCTATTTAGCTGCTGGAGATGACCCCAATGCGCGTGATATTTATGGTAACACTCCGCTCCATTATGTCGTTATGTATGACACTCGTAAAGCAAATAGGCGTAAAGCGCTCTATACATTGCTTGGATTTGGAGCTGATATTTATGGCAGAAATGATCTAGGATATACACCCACTGAGTTGGCAAGCGATATATTTTTCAGAAGAATTTTGCTTAATTTTGATCAGTTGACATCAAGCGTTGCACCGACATTAGGAGACATATAGCCCCTCACCAAGGGGGCAGGTGCCCAGGCTCTGCCTATCCGGGCCTTCCGGCTCGGCAGGCTACGCCGGGCACGGCAAAGGGATAGCATCCCTTTTGAAACCCCCAGAAACATTTTGTCCCCTCCGCGGGGACTCGCGGCAAAAACGGTCTCGCCACCGTTTTTGCATTTCGGGCGTTTAAAACCGAGGTTTTAAAAATTCCTTGAGGTTCAACTCACCCAGCCTACGTTTATCCGGGCCTTCCGGCTCGGCAAACTTCGGCGGGCAGGCCATAATTGTAAAAAACATTCTATCATGTGTTCAGGTGAACCTCATCAGACTTTTTTATTTTATTTATGTGACATTATAGTTTCAAGTCAAATGACAATGTCGTAGAATTATTGGCGCTTGTCTAGCCCTAAAGCGGGGTGTAATCTGGATCTTAATTTCGTAGAATAAGGGGAATACATCATGAAACATATGTTGTTTGCAGCATTATTGACATGTGTCGGGCTGTTTTCTGCTGATGTGGATCAAAACGCTAATGCTATCAAAATGAAATGGATGGATTGGGCCCATGAAAATGTAGCAAGAGAAAAGGAGACGTTTCTTAAAAAATATGGAGTAGATCAAAAGGAGCTTGATGATGCAAAACTTCATGCAGACCTAAAATTAAGTCATGATAGATTGGTTCAAGATATGGTCGCTTTGTATGACCAGATCCATGGCACATCTACGAGTAATTCAACAGCAGTCATTTTAGGAACTGCTAAAACTATTTTTCCGACCGATGTAAAGATCCGAATTTTATCACATGACGATTTTTTGCTCCAACAGGTAAGTGTATGTCGGAACTACGCAACCAAAGAATGTTTTATTAATCTTAATAGTGAACAGCATGTAAAAAATATTCCTCAATTAAAAGAGATTTTGCGTCATGAATTGAGCCACATCATCTATGAGGATAATTTTCACAGGGAGCTTGTCCAATGCTTGGTCTGGACTCATTCTCAGGAAAGTTACGAGGAGATTGAAGAAGCAAGTTATCTATTGCGTCGTGCTCACGAAATAAGGGCAGATGTATATGCCACCCTCCATTCATGTGATCATGGAAAATATTTAATCGATTTTTATGCGACGGATGAAACAACTTCTGCTTATCACCCAACTCCAGCAGAGCGCATAGCGATATTGAAAAAGATCCGACAGGATTTGGCTCTCTAAGCTTGTAAAATTCTTGAGATCAGAAAAGAAGTTCGTATGCTTCGACTGCGTTACACTTCGCTCAGCACGAACGGTAACAAACTCACAATTCCAAAGCCAATTGATTTCGCATTAAAGTTTTCATTCGTAAAATAAAAAAGTCTGATGAGGTTTACCGAACCAATGGAAGCGATTTAATTAAAGTATGGCCTGCCCGCCGTAGTTTGCCAAGCCGGAAGGCCTGGATAAACGTAGGCTGGGTGAGTTGAACCTCAAGGAAATTTTAAAACCTTGGTTTTAAATGCCCGAGATGCAAGAGTGGTGGCAAAACTACTCTTGCCCCACCGCGGGAAGCGGGTCTTTTGCCGCTGGCCCACGCGCAGTGGGCAAAAAACCATTCTTTAAAAATCAAATTTGGGTTTCAAAAGGGGCGTTACCCTTTGCGTCAGCCTACGCGGAGTAGGCTACACGTTCTCTTCGCTTTCACTCGCAACTTCTTGCGCCAAAGCAAGCGCCTTTTGCACCAACCGCTCTTTGTGCACTTTTAAATCAGCTTTGGAATCAAAATAGCGATCAAGCACTGTCTCCAAATCCATGTCGACACTCAGTTGTGCGCGGCGCTGTTTTGCGCTCAATGCTCGAATTGGGATAATGCCGACAATATACCATGCCGCGCTGCATGCTTTTTGCACGAGTGAAACATTCACACTATCTTTTGTGTCGGGGGGTAAATGGTAAATTATTTTAATAACGGCATCTTGAATATCATATTTGTTCAGATGATGAATGATCTGATCAGTATGATCTTTTGCTTCAGTCAGCTCAATCTCGATTTGCAAAAACGGACGTGTGGGCACTTGGATAAATTGATGTGATGTTTTTCCTTTGCTTTGGATCATCACATCGCAAAACCCTTTTTCTTCTTTTCGTTCGCCGAAATCAACTCGATCAATTGATCCCGAATAGACAACGGCCGGATATCCGTTTTCATTCAGATTTTGATACCGATGCAAGTGGCCCAATCCAACATAATCAAATGGTTCGATAGCCAATTGCGAAGGTAATAAAATGGGGTCAGTGCCATAAATGGCTCGTTTTTCAGATCCTGAAAAAATTCCAGAGCTTACTGTCAGGTGCGCACCGAGCACAGTCGGGATTGATTTGTCCAATCGTCCTGCCAACTCGGCAATAATGCGCGCAACTGCTTGCGAAATATGATCAGTAATTTCGATTGCATTGAGCGCCCCATATTTTGAGCTTATGCTGATGGTGTTGCGGGTTGGCCAGGGGATCCCAACAACGTTGACCGGGCCATTTTTTGTGTTCAATGACACAATCGATGGTTTCGATATGACATGAAAGCCTGCCAGCGGAAGTTCAGAAAAGAGATCGAGCGTGTGTGCTTTGCCGAAACTGAGTGGGTTATCATGGTTGCCAATGATAAGCACAACCGGAATTCCCGCTTGTTGCAGACGAAGCAATGATTTTAAAAATAATTTTTGCTGCGTGGGGCTTGGCATTGTCGTTTTATACGCATCGCCGGAGAACAGAAAGAAATCGACGGCATGTTCTATCGCATAATCAATGCAGATGTTAAAAGACTTATGAAAATCGAGCAATCGAGAATGAATCCCGGTTGCCTGGTCAATGCGGCCATAATTTTCCATGCCGTAATGTACGTCAGCGGTGTGTATAAAGCGTATCATAATTATTTTACCCACACTTTGTTGACGCTTCCTCCTTCGCACAAGGCTACGGCGGACAGGTCGCGTGGGTCCCTTTAATCTGAATGATTTGTTGTATCGTTCTGTGTTTTGAGAGCACCAGAAAACATTAATTTGGTTTCAATGACTTCATGCTGCGAGTGCATCTGGTCATTTTGACGCAGATTATGCGCATACCCTTCTTTGTTAACTTGGCGTGCGCGTCCGATGGCGAGCGCTCCTGCAGGAACGTCTTGAGTAATGACCGATCCAGCAGCAGTGTATGCTTCTGCCCCGACGGTAACCGGAGCAATCAGTGTGTTATTGCTGCCGATGTAGGCATTGTCTGATATTGTTGTTTGGTGTTTGCTCACCCCATTATGGTTGCATGTGATGGTCCCCGCGCCAATATTGACCTGATCGCCGATGAGCGCATTGCCGATATAGGCAAGATGTTTTGCTTTTGTGCTGCTACCGATTTTTGATTCTTTGATTTCAACAAAATTTCCAATAGTAGATTGTTCTCCAATCATGGAATGTTGCTTGATGTGAGCAAAAGGACCTATTGAGCAATTGCCTGCAATAATTGATTCGGTGATGATGGTAAATGGCTTGATTTCGCATGAATCGCCAATGTCGCTGGATTCAATGGAAACATTTTCGTGAATCATGCAATTTTTACCAATGCGAGTGTCTTTAATTAGATGAGCGCCGCATCCGATGTATGATCCCGAGCCGATTTCTACATCAAGATCAACATGCACATTTTGGGCGACTGAAAAGCGAACGCCATTATCCATGTGGTGCTTGATGATGCGCGATCGCTGAATCTGCTCTGCAGCCCAGAGTTCTTGCATGGTGTTAATGCCGCGAACTAGATCAAACGGAACCATGAGCGTGGAAACGCCGGCACCGCTTTCTGAAGCAATTTTCACCAAGTCAGTGATATAAAATTCATTACTTTTGTTGTTGCAATTCAGTTTATTAATCGAATCTTGCAGGAATGTTCGTTTGACTAAATAAACACCTGCATTGATAACACAGTGTTCGTCTGGATTGAGAGTGAAATCTTTCGCTTCAATGATTTGCGTGATACCATCTTGCGTCACCACTCGTCCGTAGCCATGATTTGTGGTTTCGATGTGTGAAGTGACAAAGCTGATAGCGGCGTTTGATTGCATATGTTGATGATACAAATCGAGAACAATTGATTCGTCGATCAACGGCATATCGCCGTTGAGAATTAAGATATGATCACGTTTCCAAAAATCTTTTGAACATTTAATGGCATCACCGGTTCCGCGTTGTTCGACTTGCTCGGCAAATTGAACCGTTCCTCTATGCACTTTGTTGATGGTGTCCATAATAAGTTCTTTTTGATAACCGACAACAACAATGGTTGCAATATCAAGTTTTGCCAATAATTTTGTGGAATAGAGAATCATCGGCTGGCCGCAAATAGGCTCAATCAACTTACTATTGCCGGTGTTGAATCGGGTTGATTTGCCTGCCCCGAGTACTATAGCTTGCATCTTTTCCATGATAACCGGTTCCCCTTTTTCTTTACTTGCTACAAATGATGTTACGAGCGAGATGAGTGTACCAATTATTAGCTGCGTCGTCCATGCGCGTGAAAGATGAGTATTCATATGAAACTTCCTTTTTTTAGATGAATATTTACTATGGTACATACGATATCGAATTTTTTGTTCAGATCAACTCATTCCTGTGCAAGGAGAAGTATGAAAAAATTCTGTCCTTTTATAATTGGTCTTATTTTTACTATGTGTAGCATTTATTCAATGGATGATTCTGATAAACGCACATTACAACTCTCACCGGACTTTGCGGTAAAACCTTCGTTGGAAGTGCAACAAATGTGTGTCACTCCATTGGATCCGGATACATTCAAGAATCTTGAAGCTGCTACGAAGGAGCGTCTGCTGTTTTGTAAAAAGGCGTGTAGATCCAGAAATGTGAATGCTCGTTCAGGTTTGAAATTTGTTGCCCTAGATTCGAAAAATCCAAATTTTTCAGCAACTCAGACTGCTGAGACGGCTTTTGTTATCGGAGTAAGATATACCCTTGGCACTCCGCCAGTCGGTGAAGATGTTAAAATAGGAGAACAATGGTTGCTGCAGTCGCGCAAATATGGATATTTGCCAGCGCATGCACACCTGGTTTTAATTGCCCAGGTAAAAGAACGTTATGGAGATATGTTACAATATGCTTTTGATGCAGTTAAAGACGGATTAATTGATAACAATTATTTTGTGGCAGACGCATATCTGAAGCTTGGTAAGCATGATGAAGCTAAGACATACTTTAAAAAAACTGTTGCTGTATTGGAGCCATATCGGAAATTTTCACACTATCAAGATTTGATTCGTGATTCACAAAAACAGCTGGCATTCCTTCTTCTTCAGGGGAATGATAGCAACGCACATGATCAAGCAATTGCTATTTTAAGAGATTTATCGCTGCAAGGGGATCATAACGCACAGTGGGGTTTGGCGCTGCACTATTTACAGGGAGCTGTGGTGCCGAGAAATGCGGCTGAGGGATTGAGATTACTGTTTGATAGCGAGCAAAAAATTGATAAAGAGAAAGATCTAGACCTCTATTGCCATGTTGTTACTACCATTGCGCGCACTTACGAAGGGGTTTTTGGTAAAGAGAATATAGACATTCAAAAAGCGGTAGATCATTACAAAAAGAATCAATTGAATGGAGCTTTCGAGCTTGCGCGTTTGACTTTGATCAATAAAATTCAGGGGGATAAGAAAGCGGCAGAAGAAGATATTAAAAAATCTGCTGATAGTGGTTGTAGACTCGCCCAATTTTTAATTGGTTGTAAGCTACTTTTTGAATCTCCCGAACAAGGGATGAGTTATTTGCAACAGGCTTCAGAAGAAGCAATTCCGATTGTCTGGCTGCAGCTTGCTATTGGCTATAAATATGGAATGGGTGTTACCGCTCATAATCAAAAAGCTGATAGTTATTTGTCGAAAATAAAGAATAATACTGGGACACAATACAGATCATTGCTTTTTGCTCGTGGGTATATGCGTCTCATTGGCCTTGGCGTGAAGCAAGATATACCGGCCGGTTTACGACTTATCGAAGAGTCGGAAACGAAAATAGATGATGTCTTTTTTAAAACAGAGGAGCTACTACCATCTCTTGAAAGATTGAAAAAGAAACATGAAGCGGCAGTTTCAGCAAGCGCAGCAGTAGCCCCCATTGAAAAAACGCAGAGCGGTGTAGACGAAACACCATTTTCAGTTTCAAAAGAGCAGTGGAATGATTATTTTCAAACTGCCGATGGCAGTCTTGTAAAAAGAGTGAACCACAATACAAAACAGATTGAGATTTTCGATTCCGTACACAATGAAAAATTGGTTGTGTATGCGCCGGAACATATCGAAAGAGATTTGGCCAGTATTTCAGCCCTCACCTTTCATCCACGTATTTTACAACGACAACGAGTGAAAAGAGAAGACACAAAACATGATCATACTTTTGCCCAAATGCTTGATTATGTTGTTCAGTATTATGGTCAGCTCGTTCCATTTGTTAAAGATGGAATTTCTCAAAGTCAAGATTGTTTGATTGCAGATGTGACGCGCATTGATCTGAGCACCGGAAAAAAGAGAGAATGCCGGGCGGAATACACGTTTATGATGGAAAAAGATTCGGGCGATGCATGTGTGTATCATCGCTTGTTGAGACCGAAGAAATAGAATAATGTAAGAAAAAACTTGAATTATGATGCATCTAAGAAAAGAAATTATGAGAAATATATTTTTTACATCATGTATCTTTTGTCTTCCATTATCCGCAAGTAATAGCAATAATAACGATTTATTTTGTGCGATTTACAAGCCGCAAGCATCACCATTTTTTTTGGGGAGAGTAAACTCATTAATAGATGCATTTATATTGGCAAAATTTGAAATCAAAAAGATCAACAATCAAACGATGATTTCCTGCCGATACATTAATAAAAAATCAGTTATTCATTCCATTGATCTCAAAACTGCACATGCTGTTTTAATAGGTGTATATGAAAAGGTTAAAAGTGCGACAAACGTAGGCATAAAACCAACTTTTATATTAAATAGAGCGGGATATCTTTCACCGTGTCCAAGAAATATATCTCAAATCCAAGCTCTTCGCCTCTATGATTTTGTGAGAGGCAAGATATATATATCGGACGAAAAAATAGCGGAATATGATTCATACATGGCTTGTCGCACCGATGAACAAAAAGAACGGCTTGTTGGTGAGCTTACAAAAGTTGCACTATCAATTGTTGATAATAGGAATCAGTATTTTCAGGCTTTTGCCCAAGGAGATGCAGAGAGGTTGGCAAAAGCAATGGGAGATACTGTTGATTGGGAATATCTGGCTTTGGAAAAATATTTTTCGCGCGTGAATAGTGCGATTCATGAGGTTTGTATTCAAGAAGGGGCATCTTTGCTTGCTGATGTAGTCAAGATGGATAAATAATATGAGCAGGTAAAAATTGAGAAAAAAGCGTACAGCTTTGCAAAAAGGGTTGGACATCAAGAACATAGTGGGTATATAACCCATTTGCCGATCAAAACTTTTAAAAAAAACAAAATCAGGTATATTGGACAGCAAAACTAACTCAAAGAAAGCGCTATATGCAAGTATGAGTTAGATATAATAAAAACGAAATTTTGATATATTCGGGTCCCAATCGAAGTGCTAGCACGCAGATTGGGTGTTGTGGAGAGATGGCTGAGTGGTCGAAAGCGGTCGCCTCGAAAGCGATTATCTCGCGATGAACGGGATCGGGGGTTCGAATCCCCCTCTCTCCTCCAGCCTACGCCAAGGCTACGGCTGGGCGGGCCAGCTTTTTAAGGTAGAACATTTGACATTTATAGAACAAGTGTAGGCTGTCACGCCATAGCTTGCCAAGTCAGAATTGGGTCCCAAGTGAGGCAATGCGTAACTTGGGTAATAAGACATGGATAAGCGACGGCGGACTGGAACGGCCATATTTACCCAAGTCGTACTTGGGAGAAAAAATAAACAAAAAATGGAATGTAAGTGGTACATCTTTGATCAGATCAAAATAAGCAGGTGAGAGCGTATGATTCGACGTAGTTTCTATGTATGGGCGATCTTCATTGTTGCGTCGTGTCACGCAGTATTTGACAATAGATATCTGCCATTGTTGCAATATCCCTATATAACATCAAAATATTACAATTCACATTTGCGTTTTGACCTCGCATTCTATTCGGGAAAAGAAGCATATCCATCGCCGAGCGTACTAAGTCAAATTGTTGGTATTCCTGAAATTTTTGGCACATTTAATCAAACAGAAATCGCCAATGCAATGGAAGAAGTCGGGTTTGCCAATCCGTTGGTGCCGGGATTTGCAGATAGTTCTCTTATATGGCGATTGCATCAAAAAATTCAAGCAGAGAGTTTCGAATTTGCGACGCAGCTTGGGCTTGGTGACCATTTCTCTCTCGGTTTGTATTGGTATATTCTTCGCCTCAATTCCGGAATATTGTATGTGCTTGATGGGGTCAATTCGACTCCCAACATCATGACCGGGGAGGAGGTTGTTGAGCTTGATTTGATTCGGGCAAGAATGCTTTCAACAATCGGCATTGATTGCGGATTTTGGAATCAAATAGGCTTTGGAGACCTTGATCTGTACGCCCGCTATGAACGTTCTCTTGACTATGCATATAAATTCAGAAGATTGCTTGGCGCCCTTCGCGCCGGGTTGTTGTTTCCAACCGGTTTGGCTTCAGATGCCAATATTCCGGCTTCGGTGCCCTTTGGTGGAAACGGCTTTTATGGAGCCTATGTGCAGGGGGAAGCAGAATTTGAGTTGAAAGAAGACTGGAAGCTCGGTCTCTGGCTACGCGTAAGCAAGCGATTCGCGCGAGTTCGGCCTGCGCGGTTTAATATATTACTAGAACAACCGCTCTTTGGCGTTGTTCCCGGCACAGCTCGCATAGATCCTGGGGTTACTTTAGTCTTCTTACCTTACTTTTATGTCGAAAACTTGCGTGATGGATTGGGGCTTGGCTTGCAATATACATTGATCAGCCATTTTAGAGATCATTGGAGCAACGGAAATCCATGCTTGACAACGTCTCCGGTGACGGACGCGAAAGCCAATTCAAATCTACAAGAAACATTCTCACATTGGGCAAGTGAGTATCTCACCTTGAATGCCTTTTATGATTTTGGAAAAATGTGTGAAGAACGTGGTATGAAGCCCATTGTCTTTTTAAAGTGGGACATACCGATTTCATTCATGGTGGGACATTCGGTTGCGAAAACTAATAAAGTAGCGCTTGGAATAGAATTTATGTTTTAAGAGTAGAGGAAAGTATTATGAAATTTTTACCGGCATGGCTTCCAAAATTGCCAGTATTGTCAAATGATATGGCAATAGATTTGGGAACCGCAAATACACTGGTTTATGTAAGAGGCAGAGGCATCATTCTTAATGAGCCGTCAGTTGTTGCTGTGCGGGCCAATAGCAATATTGTGCTTGCGGCAGGAAAAGCGGCAAAAGAAATGCTTGGTAAAACTCCTGAAAATATTGTTGCGTGCCGCCCCATGCGAGATGGCGTGATTGCCAATTTTGAACTTACTGAAAGCATGCTTCGTTATTTTATTAAAGCGGTGCATAATGATCGCAACACTTTGATTCGTCCGCGCATGATCATTGGAGTTCCTTCAGGAATCACTCAGGTTGAAAAACGGGCCGTAACTGATTCGGCAAAACAAGCAGGCGCTCGATTTGTTCGCACCATCATTGAACCGATGGCGGCAGCAATTGGCGCAGGTCTCCCGGTTCAAGAGCCAACCGGCAGCATGATTGTAGACATTGGCGGGGGAACAACTGAAGTTGCTGTTATTTCCTTAAAGTCAGTCGTTTTCTGCCGTTCGGTGCGTGTTGGTGGCGATGAAATGGATCGCGCTATTGTGCAATATGTTAAACGCAAGTACAATTTATTAATCGGTGAGCGCACTGCGGAAATTATCAAGATTGAAATTGGTTCAGCGTTGCTAGATTCAGATATTTCAAAAATGAGCCTTGAAGTTAAGGGACGCGATCTTGTCTCCGGTGTTCCAAAGACCATCACATTAACGGCTCCTGAAGTCAATGAGGCATTGCTTGAAACGGTTGCCGCGATTGTTGACGTTGTACGCGTTGCGCTTGAAAATACTCCACCTGAACTTTCATCAGATCTTGTTGACAAGGGAATCATGATGGCTGGAGGAAGCTCCATGTTGAAAGGGCTTGATAGGCTCATTTCAAAAGAGACTGGTCTCCCGGTGCAAATAGCAGAAGATCCGCTCTTTTGCGTGGTAAAAGGCATCGGAAAAGTGTTGGAGAACTTTGACTTCTTTAAAGAAGCCTTAATGGAATAAAAATGTCAAAATTCACGGGCCCCAAGCGAAGCTTAATGCGGAGCTTGGGTGTAAAGCTTTAATGGAATAAAATATACCAAGTCAGCATTAACGCTGACTTGGAACCCCAGAAATAATGAATAAAATCGGGAATTTTTGTGAAAAAACCTTATATAAAAGGTATTGAGGTAAAAAAAAGGTATGGGCAGCATTTTTTAAAAGATGCTGCCATTGTCCATAGAATGCGGGATTATGTTAAACTTAATGCCGATTCTCATGTGTTTGAAATTGGCTGCGGTGAGGGGATTTTAACGCGCGCAATCCTTGAGCGTCCTGTCAAAAAATTGATTGTTTTTGAGATAGACCCGGAATGGGCGCAATATGTTCGCGAGCTCTTGCCAGATAAGCGGCTTGATATGCGGCTCGTGAACTTCCTCGATGTTGATCTGCAAAGTATTGCAAGCGAAGCTCCTTGGATCGTGCTTGCCAACTTGCCATACCAAATTACGTTCCCTATTTTGCACAAGCTGATTTCTGCGCGTGATATCATTTCTGAGGGAGTGGTGATGGTGCAAGAAGAAGTCGCTCAAAAGATTGTAAAACAAGAAGGGCGTGGATACGGATACTCATCGCTCTATTTCCAGCACTATTTTGAGTTCAAGTTGCTTGATAAAATTGCTCCGCTCTCTTTTTACCCGCCACCAAAAGTTGATTCTCGATTGCTCTATTTCAAACCTCGCTCAGTCGTGCGCTCAATTCCAAATGAAACTGAATTTTGGAAATTTATAAAACTGATTTTCTTGCAACCGCGTCGTACCATACGCAATAATTTAATGCAGTCTCATTACAACCTTGAGCGTGTTGGCGAAGATATTTTGAAACTCAGGGCGCAACAAATGGACATGGAAATGCTTCTTTCTTTATGGAATGTATTGCAATGAAAAAATCGGTTATTTTTGCTATAAACATAATAACGTTTTTTGTATTGAGTATATATTCATTCGATTTTACATTTTTCCATCAAACGTCTGCCAAAAAAAAATATGGCAAAAGAGCAAGGCGTTCTCATTATCAAGATATTGATATTGATAACGAGCTTTATGAAGCACTCGATTTGCATGAAAAAAGAAGATTCCTTGGAATCATGCCTGTTGGTCAAGATACGAAATGTAAATATATGCGCACAGTGAGTGGAATTGAGGTTGGAAAGTCTGAATGAAAAAATTATTTTTATGTTCACTATTTTTTTGCATGGCTGTGCAAGGAGCTGAATCTCCCGCAAAGCGGAGAAAGTTGTTTGATGCCCTCTCTCACTCCCAAACAACCCCATCAGAGAATTTTAAGGAACCTAAAAAGAATTTGCTTGATCTGTCCGAAGTACATGTTGAAGTAATTCCGGATAATCAAGCAACTCAGTGTCGCTATTGCCTTCAGCAATGTAACGGCTTGGACGAAGAAAAGAATCATACGCTTGCGGATCATAACGTTATCATAGGCGATGTTCGATTTGAAGGAAGTTTCATGCGATATGCGTTACCGGCTAACCGGATCAGAAGATCTGTACCCGCTGCCTCTCAAAAATTGGAATCATCATCATCATCTTCTTCTTCCGGCGATTCCTCTTCAAGTGATTCGGACGATGGCATTTATTGATTGTGGTGTTGACCAGCAAAAGAGATGAGGAATTTATGAACTTTATACAAAAGATAATCACGATGTGTGTTTTTTTGTTTCCGGCAATTAATGCAAGTGAAAATGAGAGACCATTGAAACAAATGGATATCCAGATTTTTCATTTTTGCACAGTGTGTCATCCGTTCAACAATTTAGATTTCGACAATCCAAAAGCCGATTTGGTAGTTTTTCCGACGCTCGCAGAATTGCAAGATCATATGAAAAAACACGAACAAGAAAAAATTAAAATGGAAAGAAAATCAAAAAATACATTTAATAAAACGCAATAGCTTTTGTGGGATTATCTATGACAATCAAATGTATCAGTCTTAGCCTATTACTGTATCTATCAAGTTATGGCATGTTATATCGACCTATGCCCCAAAAGTCCGTACAGAAATCTCAAGTCAAGCACCAATCGCGTTTGTATTCATCGTCTTCGTACAATATTTCAAATTTAAACACATGTATATATACCCCGGAAAATGCTAAAAAATTTCCGGCGCATGTGCTTGCAGTGCAACACTATTTCCAAAATAAAATTGAAAAAGAAGCGACAGTAGCAATGAATGAGTTGTGCAGTTTCCGGCAGGTGACTGCTGAACAATTGAAAGAGAAGTTGATCAAAGAGTCATCCCAAAAGGCGCGCTTAACAGGAGAAAGTCATTTTTTTTCTGTTGTTCCCAGAAGACTGGAGAAAAGGATTCGTCGTGAACTGGAACCTGAATTTAAGCTAATAGAAATCTACACCGTCTATGATAATGATTTATCTATGAACGCTTGCCTGTCTGAGAATGCTCTCGCTATTCCCGATCACTACGAATATGCGAGAAATAGCCGCATTAAAAAGTATCTTATTCAAGCAATGGGGCATTTAGCTCATCAGGATTATCTCATGCCGGATGATGGAGATAATGAAGATATTGGTTATGATTGGGCAAGGGTAGTGCCTGATAATGTCAAAGATTTTTTGCGCAGAAGAGCTCAGATCTGGACATTGACTCGCGGCGTCCGTCAAGCGAGAGAAGGCGTTTTGCTCTACCAGCAATTATACCCTGATGTGCAACCTCATGAAGAAAGCAAAGAACACCGGCTTGATTGCCAAATGCTCAAGGATGCGTCAGAAATATACAGCATGATGTCGGAAGAGCTTTTAAATGAGCGTGAAGGACGCTGAGATCATTGCGGTCCGCGCTCAATTTTTTTCTTCAAAATATTTTCAAGCGCTTGAGCCGGCTCTCTTTTTTCTTTCTCGAATTGAGCTATTGCATCAGTAAATCCAAGAGTCTTTCTCAAACGGCGGTAATCTTTGATTTCTTTTTTTTCTAAAATAGGTTTGTTGAAATCTATTTCATAAAACTTTTCTACCGGTTCGTTCATTTGTTCGGTTTTTTCATGATGAAAATTTTCTTGGGCGGTGAACCATACAACATTTTGAATAGGATTATTATGGATAATAAACACATCCTTGATAATTTGGGGTTCTGCATACAAGGTTCGATCATCGATCTCTTTTAATTCAATCTCATCAAGAGCTGCTATCAATTTGTATTTATCCGAAATCGATTTTGTGAACATATTATGAACATTTCTTAAAGAGTGGTGTGGTACGGACAATTTCTTGATGTAATACATAAAATAATTTTGATCCAGAGTCTTCAAAGATGCCATTGGAAAGAAAAAAGGTTTATAGCCCGATGAGTTTATTACGAGCTCGCAGGGAATAATAGGTATGTAAAGGCAATAAATAGTAGGAATAAGTCCTTTTTTACTAAATCGTTTTATTAGGTCAACTTTGGTGCATGTTTGTGCAAATGGAGTTCCGATAGTTGCTACAGAGTTTTTAGCACTATCAATAGTAAACCATTCACTGCCCCCAAAGCGAATATGTGGAGCGAGTTCTGCCAATTTAATTGCTTGCGGCATAACAGTCGAAGCGATTAACGTAATATCAGGATTTTTTGAAGTCGCAAGATCAATAAATTGTTTGAAATTGGTAGTATATTTTACTTTTAACGTTTTATTTTGAAAATCAATGGTGTCTACCCCTATACCTGGCCAAGGGAGTGTCACGGAAGAAAAAGCTACATCATCAAAAGCAGATGCCGTTGCAACAGGAAAAGATAATTTTGTCGGCCGCTCAAGATCTTTGTAAATTTGTTTCTGATTAGTTCCTACTGAGTAACAACTGGAATATGTCAAAAAAGCAGTATTTATTTTCGTATCAAGAAATTCAAGCATTTGAGAAAATGCGGGTATAGATAATCCGCATATTTTCTTCCCAATGGAGCCATGACCATTTATGAAAAGCGCCCATCGAGGTTGTTCATAAATCTGAGAGATTTGAGCATATTCCGCGCGAGAAACAAAGATACTTGATTTCAATAATGGGTCCATAAAATATTGGTCAGGAACGGCAACTGAAGATACTTTGATTGCTGCATGATAATCGGTTACTGTTTGCATATGGCCTATTTTGAGTCCCGTTTTGTATTCAAAAGTAGTCAGAGAAGTAGAGCTTGGCAAAGAAAGAGATCCGGAAATAATCTCTCCAGATCGGTTTTTTACATAGTTCCGTGGAACCAATAAAAGAAGTTGTTGATTGACGGCTTTAATAAGCCATTCATTTCGGTTCCAAGGAGTGAATTCTTTGATGAGAGAGCGATGAATATCAAACAATAAATTTTTTATTGAAGTTCCTTTGAATTTAAGATCAAGCTCCGAGGCTTTCGCAAATAAAAAATCTTGTATTTTTTTATTTATTTCTTCTTGAGAAAGTCCCGGATTATTATCAATAAAATGGGGTACTGCCTTTTTTATATCATTAAAATACTGTCGAATTTTTTCAGCCATCGGCGTGTCGAAAGTCGCGGCAAATTGTGCGACGTTCGGCGTTTCTTCGATTGCTTTTAGAAGATGGGTCGATGCTAAAATAGGACATGCCTTTTGATGGAGCGCAAAAAGCAATTGTTCCGAAACTGGGTTCAGCATTTTTTCCGTATTATCCAAAAAAATAAGTAACCCATCAGTAGCAAGACGGTCATCAAAAGTCATGGGAACATGCAATTTTTCCGGGTGTGTAGCTGCGAGCGTTGGTTTTAACGACGCTTGTTTTGAAAATGCTTGGATTCCGGCATATGCTCCAAGATCCTCAGGTTTGACAGCTTGTTGAGCGCTGAAAACCCGAGTGACTGCAAAAACAAATAGTAGGATAATTTTATTCATATCGATCCTTTGATTTTTTCTTAATTGTAACATCGGATTGCGTCGGTTTTCAATATAAATATATCTTTTTAGCTGTTTGCTCTTTATAGATGTCTATTTATCTTGTAGAATCTCAATATAAACTTAATTTTACGTAAAAAATTATCTTATTCTGATATTACTCAAAAACAGAGCTTGGCGAAGTTTTTGATAAAGGTTGGCCATGAAACTTTCTCTTGCGTGGATATGTGATCATCTTGATGGAAAATTCGCTGTCGATATACAAACTATCGTAAATCGATTTAATGAGTCCGTGGCTGAAATAGAGTCATTTCATAAAGTTACCGTAGAGAAAAAGAAGTTTGCGTTAGCGGAAGTCAAAGAATCTACTGCGTCAGGAATTAAAGCAGCTTTGCCAAATGGTTCGGTCCATGAGCTTTCTGGTCGGACCGATTTGAGTGTCGGACAGCATGCGCTTGTTATCCAAGAAAAATCCTATCGCTGGGTAAAACTCGCTGATTTGGGCTCATCAAAAGATGGATTGCTGGGGCCCATAGAGCCAAGCACATTCTCACAATCGTTTGAATCAATACCCGAAGAAGATTGGGTTATCGATGTCGATAATAAATCAATCAACCATAGGCCTGATTTGTGGTCGCATCGGGGAGTGGCTCGAGAGCTTTCGGTGCTTTTTGGAGTTCAGCTCAAAAAGATAGATGCATTGATCGAAAAACAAAAAATCCAAGAACTTTCAAACGAAGTATCAAGCAAACAGACCGGTGCTATCGTTTTGAAAGAATCAAAACTTTGTTCCCGCTTTGCCTGCGCAGCCCTTGATACGGTCAACTACAGCGCATCTGATGTTGGCATTGCCGCTCGGTTGGTGCGCGTTGATGCGAAGCCGATTAATGCGACGGTCGATCTGACCAATTATGTGATGTTTGATATTGGCCAACCGATGCATGCCTATAACACGACGAAATCAAAAATTGAGCAGTTTGAGGTGCGTCTTGCTCAAAACAAAGAAAAAATGACATTGCTCGACGGGCAATCAATTGAGTTGGTGCCCCAAGATCTGGTGGTGACTGATGGCAAGCAGCCGATTGCACTTGCAGGAGTCATGGGTGGTCAATCGCTTATGGTTGATAAAAATGCTCACTCGGTGATGATCGAAGCAGCTCACTTTGATCCGGCAGCAGTCCGCTTGAGCGGGGCTCGACACAAGTTACGCACCGATGCATCAGCCCGCTTTGAAAAAAGCCTCGATCCATATAATGTCACCGATGCAATTGAGCGATATCTTGCGCTTGCACAACGAACAAAGCTCGTTCCATTTTCATCGTATGCCGTCGTTGCGCGTGGACAGTTGCCGAAACAAACTTTCTTAACTATTTCACATCATTTAATTGAAGAGCGTGTCGGCGCTCCGATTGAATCATCATTTATCGTAAAAACGCTCACCGCGCTTGGATTTTCAGTTGAAACGCGCGATGGTTCATATCATATTGGCGTGCCGAGCTTCCGCGCAACTAAAGATATTAAAATTGCTGAAGATATCATTGAGGAAGTAGTGCGTATCTATGGCTTTGCAAAAATCCCAACGAGGCTCCAATCACGATTGATGGATCCATTTCCCTTGCATGCACCATTGATCTTAAGACAGATCAAACGCTTGTTGGCTTTTGGTCATGGCATGCGCGAAGTGTATAACTATGCATTGTATGACACCGATTTTGTAACAAAACTGGGGTTGACTGATTTTATGCAACAACCGCACGTTTTAAGCCCGGTATCAGAAAATTGGAAATATCTCGTCAAATCACTGATTCCCGGACTTTTGAAATATGTTGCTCATGCGGCACCTGACCATGATGAATTACGCTTTTTTGAATCGGGACGTACATGGTATATGCCTTCGGATCGAACTATTAATGAGAATAAATCATTATCGGGGATTTTTTATAAGCGGCATGAGGCTGTTGATTTCTACGAATGCGAAGCGATAATCGATAAACTTTCTCATTCATTCGGGTTCACCTATGAGTGGAAGCAAATGAGTGAACCTACGGTTCCGTGGTATGCGCGATACACGAGCGCACAGCTTTTGTACAACGGCCGGGTTGTAGGAATGGCAGGGTTGGTTGACGCGTCTTTTTTTGCCAAAGTCGCGCAAGGGTATGCATTTGTCTTTGAGCTTGATCTGAGTTTCATGATCGATTTTAATAAGCCGGTTACCCAGTTAAAACCGATTTCAAAATTCCAAAAATCAACTCGCGATATCAGCTTTTTGGTTGACCAGAAGGTGACGGTGCAAGAATTATTGCGTAGTATAGCAGCAGTTGAACCTCGCATTGAGTCGATGCATGTTGTTGATTTGTTCAGCAAGCCTGAATGGAAAGATAAAAAATCAATCACGCTCAGAATGGTTATCTCAGACCACACAAAAACCTTATCAAAAGATGAAGTTGAACAGATTTATAACAGCGTTGTGACACGACTTGGAAGCTATGAAATTCAGATTCGATAGGTTGATTGCGCCATTTTTTCTAGCGATCGGGATCGTCTGCGCTGATCGATTTACTAAGCTTTGGGCCATCAAACACGCATTAGTCGAGCAAGCCTTTTTTGAGCCCATTTCTTTTGAGCTAGCATTCAACAGAGGCATCTCCTGGGGCATGCTGCATTCTGAACACCCGATGATGCAAGCCGTGCTTATTGGCGTGATTTGTGCAATGCTCTTTTTGTTTGCCCGCTACACCTATGACACGTTCAAACGTAACAAATCAATCGTGCCACATGTGGCAATCATTGTCGGAGCACTTTCTAATGTGTGGGATCGAATTGTATATCCCGGCGTTGTTGATTTCATTGTTGTCTCTGCCTACGGTTGGCAGTTTCCAACGTTTAATATTGCCGATGTGGCCATTGTTTTGGGCGTCACAACTCTTTTTTTATCTGAGAGTGAATTTTTTAAGTACAACTAGGTTCTGTTGAGTTTTTTGAAAGTGTAAAAAATTTTGGAAGTTCGTATGGTTCGATTTCGCTATTGCCCCAATTTTTACCCATACTTCGCAAACTTCGTATGGGGCCCCATTTCGCTTACGCTCCATTTACCCATGCTTACGTTGCGCTTACGCATGGGACCCTTCATCGGGGACCCCAAAATTGCGCTATACTCACCATGACAACCCCAATCTACACTGACGTTACGATCGGGGGCCCCGCGAACGCGAAAAAATAAAAGACTAATTGGAGCATAGGACAGTTCTCCGTTCGTGGTGAGCGGAGTGTAACGGAGTCGAACCATACGAACAAGAAAATAGATATGCAAAACTTTTACATATATAGCAATTTCTCTCATGTTATACGCGGGGTACATGCTTTTGCACGCGTCTTAGTCTGGCATATCACTCAGCCACGATGTGTGAGTTGCCGTCGATTAATTGATCTGTATAGACGCCTCTGCGCTGACTGCCTAGCTCGTATAACTCCGGTCGTGAGCAAATCGCTTTCAATCACGCAAAACTATGAGATTCGTGTGTGGGCTGCCGGCTCATATGAAGGCCCTTTGCGTGATTTGGTCTTAGCAACTAAGAATAAAGATGTATTTGCCGCGCGCGTTTTGGGTGAAATTGTAGTGAAACAATCGGGGGTTGAGACACAATCATTTGATTATATCATTCCCGTTCCGCTCCATTGGACGCGGTATGCGCAACGTGGATACAATCAAGCAGAAGAAATGGCTGCTGTAATTTCACGCAGATTCGATAAACCTGTTTTAAACATCATCAAACGAAATAAAAAGACTCAATTCCAATCGCTGCTTTCCTTTGATCAAAAACTGCAAAACGTCAAAAATGCGTTTACGCTGAAAAAAAACAGTTCGATGATTGAAGGAAAAGCAATCTTGCTTGTCGATGACGTGCTCACGAGCGGATCAACGCTCAAAGCCATGATTCAAGAATTACGAAAAGCAAAGCCCGCGCTGATTATTGCGGTTGTCGGTGCGCGGGCAGTATAGTTAAAGAACTTTTCAAAAGATTATGTAGGTTCGTCTTGATTTTGACCTACTTTTTCGCCGGTTTTTGTTGTTGCCGTGGAGACGTCGGTGGTGATTCAAACAAAGGGTTTGTGGCCGCCGGTTTCAGTGTTGATGTGGAATTCACAGTCGGTTGTGGTTTTGGTAAACAGTCTTCACTGATTGCCTTTGCTTGCTTTACATATGCTTCGATGGTCTTATAAATGATAGGAGGGATAAGCGCATCATTGGGAGGTGCTAGAAATTCGTTCAATTTCCGCAAGCCCCCCGGAGTGCCCATAGCTTGATGTGAGCCCAACGCGATTGTGTAAGCTCTTTCACCAATTTGCTTAAATGTTTCAAAATCGCTTGCAGTAACGGTTGCTTTTTTGCTCGAAGAAAGACTAACAATAATTTGCTTTGCTTTTTCAATGACACCTTTTGTTGTAACTTTGTCATCTATGATTAAGTTTGGATCGAGTGTTTTTGAAATCTTTCTACTCGCTTTATTGATTGTTGCTTTTCCTATGTCCCATAACATCCCGGAAATTGAATTATCATTGTCTGGTGTTAATTGCTTTTCTTCTTTTCTCGGCGATGGCTGTTGTGCGAGTGGTTGTAGTAGACAATCTTCACTGATCGCTTTTGCTTGCTTTACATACGCTTCGATGATCTCACGAATGATAGGAACAAGAACTTCGTCGTTGGGATACAATAAAAAGCTGTTTAATTTTTGCAATCCTCCAGTAGCAGTCACTGCTTGATGAGTGCTTAATGCCATTGCATCTGCTCTTTCACCAATTTGCTTAAATGTTTCAAAATCGCTTG
This sequence comes from uncultured bacterium, assembly GCA_963713925.1. GTDB lineage: Bacteria > Babelota > Babeliae > Babelales > Vermiphilaceae > MFD01112-c2. The sequence goes on along the minus strand of OY970212.1, from coordinate 1,124,888 downwards.
CAGTAATAGTTGCTTTCTTGCTTACGGACAGATTATCAACAATTTGATACCCCTTTTCAATGACGCCTCTTGTTGTGGCAGTGTCATCTATGATTAAGTTTGGATCGAGTGTTTTGTAAATCTTTCTGGTTGCTTTGTTGAGAGCTACTTTAACGACATTCCCTACCATTCCACCAATTGAATTATCGTTATTCGGTATATCTGCCGAAAACAATGTAAATGAGCAAAAAGAACTGAAAATTGAAATAAATCGGATTGCATTTTTCAAGATGGATTCCTTTTCCTGATTTGTGGGGGCCTGCCCTACGAAGCCTGAGTCCCAATAAAATTTGGGATAAAGCCTTTGGCAAAGTAGGGTTGATTCTTGAGCACTCGATTGATTCATGCTAGCATTAAATCAATTTTCAAAAATCAACGGTATTATAACAAAAGGACGTGTATGAAACAACATACAAATTATTTGAATGTAGGCATTTTACTTTCGCTTACCATACTTTTCCCTGGATGCGATTGGTTTAATGTATCAAAAACGACTGAGGCAAAAAAATCAACCGCAGCACCAGTAAAATCCGAGCCAACAGCTCCGAGTGGTATTGAATATCCTGATGCATCAGACAAGTCTGATGTCATTGCAACTATTAACGGAAAGCCTTTGGTTACTGTTGCAATGGTTGAAAAGCAATTCCAAGAAGCGTTAAAAGATCCGCAATTGAGTGAACTTTTGGCGATGAATCCGGGGATCGAAGCCGATGTCAAAAAACAACTTATTCAAGCGCTTGTCACGCCGGCCATTATTAGTGCACATGTGTATGGAAAAGGTTTGGATAAAACGCCTGAATACAAAGCACGACTTGCTGATTTAATTAAAAATGCAACTCAGATGGCAAACATTGAACTGTTCCAAAAAGGATTGAATGTTCATGTAAGCGATGCTGATGTGAGAGCCTTCTATGAGGAACATAAAAATCAAATTCCGGGCCTTGTTGTTTCTCGTGGTGGCGTGAAAGCTCAAGGTGTTTCATTTGCAAACGAAACTGACGCACGAGCATTTGCTGAAAAAGTGAAAGGCAAAAATAGTGAGTTTGAAAAGATTGCTCAAGAATCAAACCTTGGCAAATCATTCAAAGATTTCAAACTCGTTAATGCTGCCAGCCCTGCCGTCGATGCAGCTATTCGTGGAAAATTGATGGAAATCACTACTTTTCCAAAGATTGCAGTGATGAAAGCTTCTGATGGTACCGTGTGGATTATCAATGCTATTTCAAAGGAAGAAGCCAAATATGCTCCATTTGAGGAAGTCAAAGAGCAATTGGCGCCTTACGTGAAGCAAGAAAAAGAGCAAGGTGCTGCTCAAAAAGCCATTGAAGATTACAAAAAAGAACTTAAAATCGAGATCAAGGATACCTATTTCCAAGATCAAGCAGGGAGAAAGTCTGCTGATGCCATTGAACAGCTCAAAGAAGCGATTATGATGGAACAGCAAACCGCAGCTCCTGAGAAAGCCGCTGCCGCGCGCGCCGTATAAGCATAGACGCGTTGCCATAAGATATATAAACTAAGAGTAGGATCATACCCTGATCCTACTCTTAGTTTTAAAAGGATTCATTATGAACATACGCTGTCTCTTTCTTATTCTAGCAACTGCCTTGAGAATATGTGCCCTCCCGCAGGGGGCAGTTGAGCTCGATTCAATTAGTGCCGTAGTCGTTGGGCCTGAAAGAACTGACGTTATAACCAAATCAGATGTCAATCGCCCGGGCATTGATGGCCGGATGCATTCCCTGGAGAATCGCACCCGGGAATGTCAGATGTTTATGGATGCCGAAAAGTTTAAAATGGTCGATGAAGATGCTGTTGAGCGCCAATTGAAAGAAATTAAACGAGAAAATAACTTAAGTGATAAAGAGTTGGAATCAATATTTACTTCCGGTGGCTATACTTTAGAAGAAGGTAAAGATCAGTTTAAGGTTATGACTGGGGTTAACCAGGTCACTGGGTTTCGCATTATGAGCCGTTTGACGGTCTCAAAACGTGAAATGGAAATCTACTGGAATGAAAACCCACAATATCTTGAGCCTTCCTATGAGGTCAAAAGAGCTGCAACCGGCTTTGATGTAGCAAAGACAGTAAAAGAGTTGCAGAAGAAAATAACCGATCAGACGGTGACTATCTCGTGGTCTGATCCATTCTGGATTAAGGAATCGGAAGTAGCCGAAGATAAGCAATTTATTTGCAAGCTTAAACCTGGGCAAATAAAGATTGTTAAGCACGGCGATTTCTTTGAACTCTTTAAATCGGTGAGTCTTTTGCCGCGTCGCCCCGTGCCGCTTGAAGAGCGACATGATGAAATTGAGATGGCGCTTCGTGAGAAAAAATATAAAACACTGCTCCAAGAATACCAAGATGAACTCAATCGTATGACGGCGGTTATTCGGTTTTAGTGCTTGTACGAAAATTAAGTTTTCTAACTAAAAAGTAATTGTGTTAAAAGTCAATTAATTTTTAAGCACTACATACTTCGCCCTTTTTCAAGATAACATTTGCAATGATGATCAGCTTTCGCATTACTGCAACAATAGCTACTTTAAAGCTTTTTTTGTTTGCTATTAGTCGATCATAAAAGGATTTTAAAGGAGCATAATACTTAATAGTCGTTATAGCACACATATATAATGCATTTCGAGGAATAATCCTACCGCCTTGAATGAACCGTTTGCCTGTATAGTTGCCACTTTCTCGATCGTAAGGACAAACTCCGACAAGGGCTGCTATTTCATTATTGCTTACAGATCCAAGTTCAGGCACAAACGAAATCAATATCGCGGCCGAAGATTTACCGATTCCCGGGATTGATTCCAAAAGCTCTGTCCGTTTCTGCAGTACCGCATCTTGATCAATCAATTCTTCAATTTGTTCATCCAAAGCCTTGATTTCTTTATTTAAAAAGAGGATCATTCTTTCGATACTTGAAACACCGAGTGCATGCGAGGGGTGTTTAAGTCGAGTTTTTTCAGTTGCCAAAAATTTGGTCAAATCCTGCTTTCGATTAACCAAAGATAGCAATGTTTCTTGGTTATGAGTTCTGCTGACTGGCTCATAATCTTGAGAATTCTTCGATGCAAATTCAGCAATTTTTTGTGCATCTATTTTGTCTGTTTTGCTTTTGCAACCAGTTGCGATTATAAAACCCTTTATCCTCCGTGGATCAACTATCCAACAACTATAGGAATGTTCCTGTAATACCCGAGTAAGCAATTTTTCGTAACCACCGGTTGCCTCACATGCAATTTGCTTAATACTGTAATTGGATAATTGCTTCACAAACTTTTTTATTCCGCTTTCTGTATTGGGTATTTTAACCCATTGCTTCAACGGATGAATAAAAATGTCCAAATTGTTCTTTGAAATATCGACGCCGATAAATACTTCTGGTAGGGTAATCATAAATACCTCATCCTTGTAAACATTCGAGGTCGTATTAATACGCCTCTAGTAATTGTTCGAGGTAATTTCGTATAAGCTGATAGTCTCAAACTTTTTAGCAATCGATTACGATTAGGGTTGGCGCGAGCTCTATCAGCTTTTCCCGAGCAACTAATTTGTGAAACAATATACCGATCACAAATTAATACATTATCTATCAAAATTTGAATCAATTTTTAACATACAAGGGTTGGTTGTCGCGCTGAACTTGTTTCAGCAACTTGTCCGCCGTAGCTTACCAAGCCTGAAAGCCTGGATAAGCGAAGGCTGGATCCAGGTTAAGTAGATCCTGAAATAAATTCAGGATGACGTAGCAATAAGGAACTTCCGAGATTTTCTGATAAACTCCAAAAAAAATAAACTTCTATAAAAGAGCGAAGGCTCGAGAGAAATCTCGGGCCTTCAAAATTTACAAGTTTTATAGCCTAGAATTGAAATCCGATACCGGCTCTCAGATCAAATCCGCCGACATCCATTTTTGTACCGCAGTGTGATTGCCGTGGAAAAAGATAGCGAAATGCGCTTGTAATATTCACGCAGCGCCATATCGGATAATTCATACCTATTTCAGCTTCGCCAATACCTTTGTGAAGATGCAAATCACCAAGATAGCTTTTCTCTTTAATCCAAATGATCCCACCGCCCAATGAAGCATAGAGCTGCAAACCGCATCTAAAATCTTTCATCCTGCGTAGGTAAAAAGTAAGTGGCACTTCTTGCAGCAGAGAGCATTTCTTTAAAAACGTTGTTCGTCCATGAGCGCGCCAATAGCTTATCTTTGCGCCTATGCCCCATTGCTCGCAAGGATAGTAGCAACCGTCTGCAGTGATGACATTTACTATTCCATGCCCGTAGACTTCTTTAAATATGCAATCATTATGTTTAAAAACATATCCGGCAGAAAAAGCAGTTGAAAAACAGGAGCCTTGTTGTTCGGTAGATCCAGAGAGGCTTATGGGTAATAATGATGAGAAAATGCACAAAAAAGGAAATATTATTTTTTTCATAAGAGCTCTTTTTAGTTTCGAGTGCCAATCCACATTCTATCAAAAATATTAATGACGCTTACCGTGTGAGACGTATAATTAGTAACATATGCAAAGCAACCATTCGGGGATATTGCAATATTAGCAGGTGATGAGCCGGTTACTATGACAGGACACAATAATTTGTTGGTTGCAATATCAATAACATAGACTGTTCCTACGCCCGCCGTTAGATTGGTAAAGTTAGGTCCGAGGTACAATGTATTGTAATTGGTAACATACGCAAAACAACCATTTGGAGTGATGGCAATTCCTGATGGCTGAGTGCCAACTTGAATAGTTGCAATCACGGTATTGGTTTTTAAGTTAACAACGCTGACGGTTGTCCCTACCGGTGAAAAGTTATTACTTCCAAAATTAGTGATATAGGCAAAGCAACCATTGGGTGTGATTGCAATTGAAAATGGCCCTGAAAAGCCAGGTATTGTGCCAACTACCGTATTATCACTTGTTCGTATAATACTTGTTGTTCCGGTCCCGGGATTGCCATCGACATAGTTAATGACATATACAAATTCGCCATCTGGGGTTATCGCAAGTGATGCAGGAGCGAGTCCAACCGTGATTGGAGGGCCTACAATAGTATTCGTATTTAAATTAACAACGCGTACCGTTGTTGCATTACCGCTGCCGACACCCGGTGGAGGACTACCATAATTATTCACATATGCGGTGTTCCCATCGGGAGTTATAGCAAAGCCGGATGGACCATCAAATCCAGTAATGGTGCCGATAACTTCATTCGTGGCTATGTCTATAATGGTGACGGTTGTGCCATTGCTATTGGTGACATACGCCCTTGTGCCTGCAGCATTAATAGTAACAGTATAAGGCTCATTAAAACTGGGATCACTAATTGTTTGTATAACAGTGTTCGTCGCCAAATTTATAACACTAACGGTATCTCCACCCGGGATGCCATCATTATTGTTATTCGCAACGTATGCAAAACGATTGTCCGGAGTAACTGCGATTCCAGCTGGGGTGTCTCCCACGGGTATAGTTGCAACAACTCTATTGAGTGCATCTACATACATCGGCATGCATAAAAAGAGCATGCTGAAGACATGATTCTGTATTTTTTGCATTATTACTATTTCCTCTCAAGAAATGTATCACAATTTTTTCTGTGCTCATGCAAAGATTCAGAAACTTTTCTTCTTCATGTCAATGAAATTAATAAAGTGATGAACTCAATCGTTTTTCCCGAAGGTCTTCGAGCTTGCGCGTGGGGTTTGTCTCTTATTTTTATTAAAGACCCAGCTGCCCCGGCATTAATATTTCTAGCCTATCCCTGAGGCGTCGGAACTGCTCAGGAGTCATTAAGTGTTGACGCATAGTTGATCTGAGGATGAATTTCAGTTTGGGCAAAAGTGATACCAAAACCTTATTTGTTTTATCATTATCGGTTTGTAATGAAATGGTGACGTAGAGCGGAAGATTTCCCATTATGAGCATTATTTGCAACAGACTTGCTGAGATCTCAACTGGGATCGGTTCATTTGTAATTTTTTGTTCATCTTGTGCGAAATAAGTTTGGTTATTCAGTATCAGGTCAGTAACCAATGTTTTAAGCCGTTGCGCGTTGGCGTCGTCTTTTTGTTGTCTTGGTTGTTCTGCTTTAAGTTGTGCTTTATGAAATGCGCTCGCGCTCACCTGGCATGAATGTACACAAAACAGAGCGAACACAAATATCATTGACGACTGTTTTTTCTCAGAGATATTCATTTTTTGCCCTTTTTTTGCGCAATATGGTTTTTATCTGTTTTTATTAATTTATTACTAGCTCTTTTAATCCTACTGTTTGTTTCAAATAGAAATCAATGAATCGGCAAAGCATACGCATCAAAAACCCTTAGTTTATAAGTTTTTTTGATGCGTATGCCCTGTTTTATTATTTTATAACATTGCAATTATACATATATATTATATATAATCAAACAAAGATGATTCTATTGAAAAATATTATATTTGTGTAAGAGGCAGTCTATGAAGCGAAAAGTAAGCTATTTGTTTTTAATGCTTGCAGCGAGCATGCCTCAGGTTTATGCCATGTTATATCGAGCTCCGCAAGCTCAAATCAGGCGGCAACCTGCGGTCCGTTTTGATAGGCAACAAGCGCAAAGACCGGTGAATCAATTGCCATATCGACAAAACGTTGCTCCTGCCACAACTCCAACTTCTTATGCATCTCCAATTCAAAGATTTTCTCCCGCTCCAAGAATAATGCCCGAGCGTACAAATGCCGTGTTTCCAGCGGCAGCTGCCACTGTTTTTAAACAACAAGGGCCTATCACGCAAAAACGAGGCTTGTTTGATAGTCTGAAATCTTGGTTTGGCTTACCTAAGGTTGATTATTCGTTTGAAGGTGGAGGATATAACCAACCCTTTGTCAAAGATGATGGTTCATTGGAGACCGAGCAAGAGGTTGAAAAACGAAAAAAAGATGCAGCATTTCTGGGAGCTGCCTTGACTGATGATTTGAAATGGCCTGACGGTTATAATTTGCAAAAATATAATGACAAAATAATGGAGGTAGTCTCAGGTTTTCCCGTTAAATCGCTTTTTTTTGCATATAATCCCCGTGGGCAATCCTTGATTGTCGATTTATTGCAAAACTATCTCCTCGCTTCCGTGATTAAGGAATATCATGTAAAAATAGATGCATTGGCTTTAAATGCATCGACGCATCACACCGATGAGGAAAAACTTTTTGCGGACATCGAGAATACTGCCGAAAAAATTTTAAAAGATAAGAAGCTAGACCCTTTTTATGAAAAATTAGTAAAAGTGCTGACAGATAGGGGGATAGCCATTGATGATGATCACATCTCCGCACTTGCTAGAGAAGGCGGAAATAGTCAACTTTCACTAAGACCCATGCGAAACATTATTCTGTTTTCGAACAATCCTTGGTTGATCAAAGCTTCCATGAAAGCTACAAACGGTGAAAAATTATTTACTGGTCTTGATAAATCAGTGATAGAAAAATGGGCTTACGCTAGCTTGTATACTTTCACAATTGGGACTAAGAATTGGATTCGTCTTTCAAATGGAATGCGCGTATATCCATTTTTAGCTGAAGGAATAGTGGATGAACTGAATCACATCGCGCGTTCACAATATGGTTCGGAAGAATTTTTCCGTGAGAAACCTAAGGGATATAATTATACATATATTAAGCGAAATGGAACAATATATAAGAAGACAGTACTTTCCGGAATCGAGTTTCGCCTGAAAGTCGGGGATTTAGGGTATGGGTATGATAACTCTGCTTCCGATTCCGATTATTCTGCTTTTGCGAAAGATGAGCCTGCTTTTGATTATTCGGTCAAAAGCGACACGTTACCCGAATCGTTGCAAGATTATTATAAATATGCGTTTACGTATGAAAAATATGGAAAGCCGTTCATGATTCTCGGGTTATCCGACAAAGCAACAAAGAAAGAAATGAAAAAAGCATATCTTACATTGATATCAAAATATCATCCTGATAAATATATATCTGCCGAAGATAAGCAATTAGCAGAGAAGATATCTAAAATTTTAAATGCGGCAAAAGAAAAGCTTGGCCTATAACAGCTCAAGCACCATTTGGCTCCAAGTCTCAAGGTCAGGGCTCACCCGCCGGAGTTCTTCGAGGCTCACGAGCGTCCCGCTCTTGAGTTCTGATTTCACGCTGATTTGCCCATTAAATCCATCAAGCAGTAATGCAAGGCCGATATGTACTTGGCCAACCTCAGTGGTATCATCATTGATCATGCCGAGCGGCGTGACTTCCAAGCGTCCGCTGTAAAAGACTTCTTCATGAAATTCGCGGCGAGCCCAATCAAAAACGGTTGAACCATTGATCATATCTTCTTGGCGCATATGCCCGCCGATACCAATGCTCAGTTTGTTTTTTAGACGTTGTTCGGTTGTATGTGCGGTTCGTTGCATCAAAAAATACGTTTGCCCATGGCGGAAGATCAAGTAGGGAATGATCTGTTTATAGCGAGGATCTTGCTCCATGCTGCTTCTCAAATGAAATTCTTGATGCGTTTTTATTGTTTCAAGAAATTCATTGAGCCCATCTTTTTTGATCCCGTGCCAGGATGGTTGTTGTGCAAAGAGGGTGTCCCTCGGGACGACGAGAATATGTTCTTGTAAGGAAGAAGTGGATTGTGGTTTGATTTGTTTATTTTGCATACTGAGGCTTTCTTAAAATTATTGACAATGATTATTTTTGAGAGCTTTTACATTTTTTGTTAAAATGTCATTATCACAATTGAGAAATAAAAATTTTGACCGCTCTTCTAAAAGGTAATCATATGTCATACGACTTTCAAGCAATAGAAAAAAAATGGCAACGTAGATGGGAAGAACATCCTGTTAAAACGCAGCCGACCGGGAGCGGCGAAAAATACTATTGTCTTGATATGTTCCCCTATCCATCAGGTTCGGGCTTGCACGTGGGCCACTGGCGGGGATATGTCTTATCAGATGTGTACGCACGCATCAAGGTGCTTGAAGGATACAATGTTCTTCATCCAATGGGTTGGGATGCCTTTGGATTGCCGGCTGAAAATGACGCGATCAAAAAAGGTATCTTGCCCCAGATCAGCACGGCTGCCAATATTGAAAACTTCAGACGTCAATTGAAACAAATTGCGGCAATCTATGACTGGGATAAAGAAGTAAACACCACGGATCCGGACTATTACAAGTGGACCCAGTGGATCTTTTTACAAATGTATAAGGCTGGTCTAGCCTATCGCACCAATATGCCAATCAATTGGTGCCCCTCATGCTTGACCGGGCTTGCCAATGAAGAAGTTGTCGACGGTGGTTGTGAGCGATGCGGCACGCAGGTTACTAAAAAAAATATCCCGCAGTGGGTGCTCAAAATCACTGATTATGCCGAAAAATTGCTTGACGGCCTTGATACGCTCGAGTGGCCAGAAAAAGTAAAAATGATGCAGCGCAACTGGATCGGCAAAAGCGAAGGTGCTTCGATTGTTTTCCACACGATTGACCGAGAAAATAAACGGGTCGATCTTCCCGTCTTTACCACCTGCCCTGAGACGATATTCGGCGTTTCATTTTTAGTCATGGCCCCGGAACATGAGCTGGTTACAAAAATTACCCGCTCAGCAGAGCAAGAAGATGTCGAAAATTATCGCAAACTTGCCAAAGCAGCTCATGCAATGGGCGAATCTGTTGATGATTCAAAAGTTAAAACAGGTGTATTCACGGGAAGTTGGGCGACCAATCCGGTAACCGGGGGCACCGTTCCGATTTATGTTGCCGATTATGTACTCTTTTCATATGGCACTGGAATTGTCATGGGCGTGCCTGCGCATGATCAACGCGATTTTGACTTTGCGACAGCATTTGATTTACGACGTATGCCGGTTATCGACTACAAACAAAAGATTGATGGACACGACAATGTCACCGAACCCATTGGTGAAGGATCTGGCCCATTAATCAATTCCGGGTCATTCAACGGTCTCGATGCCAAGAGCGAAGGCCGCACACGTATCATTGATGAGATTGTCAATCAAGGACATGGCGAACGCATGGTCACCTACAAATTGCGCGATTGGATTTTCTCTCGCCAACGCTATTGGGGTGAACCGATACCGCTCATTCATTGCTCAAAATGTGGGGTTGTTCCTGTTCCTGAAGATCAATTGCCAGTCAGATTGCCTGAAGTTGAAAAATATCAACCAACCGGCACCGGGGAATCACCGCTTGCGGCCATTCAAGATTGGGTGAATGTAAAATGTCCACAATGCAATGGCGCAGCAAAACGTGAAACAAATACCATGCCACAATGGGCCGGCTCCTGTTGGTATTTCTTGCGCTATCCAAATCCGGACTTGACGAATAAAGCATGGGATATGAAAGACATGAACTATTGGCTACCGGTTGATTTGTATGTCGGCGGCATTGAGCACGCGATTTTGCATTTGCTTTACGCGCGCTTCTGGGTCAAAGTCTTGTTTGATTTGGGGCATCTGCCATTTAACGAGCCATTTAAACAATTGTTCAATCAAGGCATGGTGTTGAAATATTCTGAGAAATCAGGCCAAATTGAAAAAATGTCAAAATCAAAAGGCAATGTTGTTAGCCCCGATGAGATGATAGAAAAATATGGCACCGATGTATTACGCATGTACATTCTGTTCATGGGACCACCAGAACTTGATTGTGAATGGCAAGACACGGGGCTTGAGGGAATTCGTCGATTCATATATCGGTTGTACACCTATGTGACCGATTCTCAACATCACGTGAGCAAATCGGAACAAGAAGCTCCGGAAGTGACGCACCATTTCCATCAATTCTTGAAAAAATTCCAAGAACGTTTGGATCTCTACAAACCAAACACTGCTATTTCAGCGCTTATGGAATGGCTCAACCATGCTATGGCAGAAAAAATGAAGCTCAGCATGGCAACACTTGAAAAGCTTTTTGTCGCACTTTCATCATTCGCGCCGCATGTGGCCTCAGAATTGTTGGAACAATTGTGCGACAAGCAATTGTCTGAATGCGCCTGGCCGGTCTACGATCCGGTTGCTGCGCAAGAATCAACAGTCGATATCGTTGTGCAAATCAATGGCAAGTTACGCGCTCATGTGACGGTAGCAAAAGGGCTTTCTCAAAAAGAAGTGCAGCCAAAAGCAGAGGCAGCAATTGCCAAATGGCTCGCGCTTGGAGAAGTTGTCAAAGTCATCTATATAGCGGATCGCTTGATTAATTTTGTTGTGCAATAGTTGAAATAGTGCCTCAAAGAGTTTTTTGCGCTGAAACGGGCCCCCGGCTACTTGCCGGGGTTAAAATGAATTGCTCGTGATATCCGATCGACACTTAATTGATTTTTTACATTAACCGTTCGTGGTGAGCGGAACGTAGTGCAGTCGAACCATACGAACAAAAAATAAATATGCATATGGATAGCGAGAAATGAAGAATTTTGCAAAAAGATACAAATAAAAAAGTTCGTATGGTTCGACTCCGTTGCACTTTTGCCCAAGCTTATACCCCACACTTACGTATGGGGGCCCCGAATTCGCAGGGGGCCCGAAACTTCGCTCACCACGAACGATTGGAAACTATTTTATTGAGATTTTCAAAAAATCAACGGACTCTAACAAGACACAGTCTTGATCATGGGAGTTAAGCTGTTGCTTTGTTACAGTAAAATATGACAAACTTGAAAATAATAATTAATGTCTGTTGTTTCAAGGGGTTGCGATGAGGAAACAGTTTTTATTTCTTTTTTTAACAATGATACATATTGTTTCATTTGCAGCAGAAGAATCCAATCCTATTCCCAAGCTTCAAGACGACGCAAATACCAACTCTATTTATTATGACGAACATGTATCGGTAACACCAAGGGGACTTGTTTACACGATCCCTAATGGTCAACCCCTTGTATATGATTACCCGTCTCAAGGAAAATTTTATGAGGCTGTTTATAAATCGATTGTGACAGGGGACCCTTTTTACCGAATTAAATATAAAACAACTCCTCATTTTAAGTATGCAGATGATAGATGGGAGCCTGTATTTAATGATGGAAAGAATTATAGTAGAAGTGATATACTTCGCGACAAATTGGTGTTACTAAAAAACTTAGATTTTCCTCATTGGGACTCCTCTTCTCCTGAAAAACGCGAAGAATCATTTTTGCGAGGTCAAACGATATCTATTCCTAGTGGCATATTCCCCTTATTCAAAAAAAAGTATGAAGGGCAAGACATATATTTCATTCTAGATGATGTGGGGGAAGTTGTTTGGAGTAATAATCATTCAAGGTATCCTGTAACAAGCAAGCTAGCGGAGGCTTCAGCGGCTGCCACGTCAACACATCGTGGATTATCATCAACTCCATCGGCTTCAGCGGCAGCGGGTGTTTCGCAAACACATGAAGTACCATTGCCTTCCCCGTCTACACCGCAACCGGTTTACAGAGGGGGTCAAACGACACAATCCGGACCTTTGCTGGCTCCGTTTAGCATTATGAGAGCAATAGATGAATGTCTTACTGCTACAAGAGCTACTGATATGCTAAATGCGCAACAAAATTTTAAGCAGCAGTATCTTTCATACAGCCAACAAGGTGATAAACGATTGACAGCATTTAACAATCAAGAATTAATAGCGACCGCATCAAATAATTATAATCTTCTCAATAATGTACTTGCGACTCATGGTTTTTCGATTCGATTGAATCCCTTCCCGACTAACGGTTTGGGAGTTGTTACTATCCAAAAGATTCTTGTTCAATGGCTGTTTAAGGGTAGCAATGGGACACTTACGCTTAACGATAGTCAGAAATTTCCTGTGGTAATAATGAAAAATTCTACACGAGAGCCCAATATGCGTTTTGATAAGTTCGGCGCAGAGATAACGGTCATTCAATTGGTAACTAAGAGTAACGATCTTGTTTATATGGCAGCAAAGAAAGACAAGCCATATTTTGGTCATCCGCCGACGGAAGACGAAATTTCTTTGGAAATTAATGCTATTAAAGATGCTATAAGCAGTAAAAAGGGTCAATCTTCTTATTATAATGAGCTCGTCTTTCCCATGATTGATTGTAAGGTGGAAAAGCAATTAGATACATTAATGGGTCTTCGATTTGGAGCGTATACCGTTAACCAAGCTCTACAAGAAATAAAGTTTCAAATGAATGAAATTGGGGCGAAATTTGAAACAGCCGTTACAGTGGGAATGATGCGTGGTTCCGCACCTATCTCTCAGCCGACTCGATATATCATCAACCAACCGTTCTTGATATGGGTAGAACGAGAGGAAATTATACCAACTATTTTTGAGGGGTATATGACTATGGATTATTGGAAGAACCCGGGACACTGGTAACTGATATGCATATGGATAGCGAGAAATGAAGAATTATGCAAAAAAGATACAATTAAAAAAGTTCGTATGGTTCGACTCCGTTGCACTTTTGCCCAAGCTTATACCCCACACTTTCCGCCATCGTTAATAGACTGCGGCGCGACAGGACGTTCGGGGGCCACCGAATTCGCATGGGGTCCGAAACTTCGCTCACCACAACGATTATATTACATCACGGAATTTTTATTTAGTGACGTTTAAACGATTGGAAACTATTTTATTGAGATTTTCAAAAAATCAACGGACTCTAACAAGACACAGTCTTGGGCGTGGGAGTTAAACAGTTGCTTTGTTTCAGTAAAAGATGACAAACTTGAAAATAATGATTAATGTCTGTTGTTTCAGGAGTTTGCGATGAGGAAAAATTTTTTATTTCTTTTTTTAACAATGACACATATTGTTTCATTTGCGGCGGACAAACCCGAATCTATTCGCGATCTACAAAGTCCACGGCCCGAAGATGTTCCGTACTATAAAATAACCAATGCACCTGGAACTCATATAGCACCAAGAGGAAAAATTTACATAGATAATAAAGAAGAACAACTTGTTACACTTGAGTACACATCTGAAGGAGCATTTTATGAGGATATTTATAAATCGATTGTGAACGGAGAACCCTATTATCGTATTAAATATAAAGGACCTTCTAATTTTAAGTATAAAGATGATAAGTGGGTGCCTGTATTTAATGAGAGAAGCATCGATGGGAAAAGCAACGATAGGTATAGATTGGATATACCGGAGGGTAAATTGATGTATCTAATGAACACAGATTTTCCTGAGTGGAATGCAACAAAACCGAAAGAATCGTTTGAGCGAGGTCAAACTATATCTATTCCGAAGGGTATATTCCCTTTGTTCAAAAAAAAGTATGAAGGACAAAACAGATATTTCATTCTAGACGATGCAGGAAAAGTTAAGTGGACTAATAATCCAGACTATCAAAAGGGGACTTCTCCACGGCTTCATTGACTATCTGTTGCATCGTTTTTCCTTTACTTGTTAAACATCTTTGATTAGAATGTGGGAGCTTTCTTGAATATACAACTTCCTGAATCTGGACCTCCGGCAAGTAGCCGGGGCTAAATCGGGGCCCTCGGCGGCAGCTTTGGATAAAATAAAAAAGGAAATATTATGCTAAAGAAATTAATGGTGGCATCAGCTTTCGGGCTTTGCCTTGCGATAAATGCCACAGTTCATATTGAAACAGAATTGAAAATTCAAGATCAATCAATGAAGCATGAAGCTGATGTTGCGTTTTCCGAACGCGCGACATTGTCAATTGAACAAGAAAATAAAGCGGGTTTTGTAGATTTTCATATTACCGTGCTTGACACAGTGGAACAAGCAGGATCTGATATTAAGCTTGTTCTTGATTTAGAAGTGAGAGATGGAAAAGATACGATAACTAGCCGTGGGTCAGGGTCGGTAGAATCAAACTGGGGAAGTCCAGTTCTCTTCACCATAGTTCCTGATCAAGAGGAAGGTGGCCCGGTTACACTTGCGGTGACTGTTACCAAAAACTAAAAAGACCTTTTCAAGAAAGTACGGATAGAGACATGAAAATGTCTCTATCTTTTTTTTGTGCCGATTGTGTATAAAAAAAATGAGATATGCAATAAGGGGGACGTGGTAATGAAGTTGAAAAGTGGTAATCGTTTTGTGGAAATTACGCATGCAACGAAGATTTTATATCCGGTAGATAAGATTACAAAAGGAAAGGTCGCTCGGTACTATCAACAGTGTGCTTCTCGAATGATGGCTCTCATTAAAGGCCATTTGATTGTCATGCAGCGATTTCCTGAAGGGATTGGGCATGAAGGCTTTTTTCACAAAGATGCTCCAGAGAGCTTTGCGCAAGAGATGAAATTAGTTGAAATAGCTCGAGCAGATGGCAAAAAGGTTCATTATGTGCAGCTCACGAGTCAGACGCAAATAGTCTATCTTGCCAATTACAATACGCTTGTGTTTCACAGTTGGCTGAGCAAGGCGGATATGCCTGACAAACCAGATCGGATCATTTTTGATCTTGATCCTTCAGGAAAAATAACATTTGAGACGATAAAAAAAACGGCGTTTGTATTGAAAGAACTGTTAGAATCGTATGGATATCATCCGTATGTGATGACTACCGGTTCGCGTGGATTGCATGTCGTTGTTCCCATCAAGCGTCGTTATGCTTTTGATATTGTCAAAAATGTTGCATGTAATATTGCTCTTGAATTAAATGCACGATTGCCGAAAGTAACTACTTTGGAACTTCGCAAAGAGAAACGGGGCAACAGAATTTTTATTGATTATCTTCGTAATGAATTTGGTCAAACGGCAGTAGCGCCCTACAGCTTACGCGCTAAAGAGGGAGCTCCGATCGCATTGCCGCTCTCTTGGCACGAGCTTGAAAAGTCTGTTAAAAAATCTGATCAGTTTCGACTGAAAGATATCAAAAAAATATTAAAAAGAAATGACCCTTGGAAGAACTTTTTTTCAGATGCTGTATCATTAAAGCAAAAAAAGAGAAGCAAGTCGTGTGCAGCCGTTTCTCATTTTTATTCTCGTTCTGGAAAATCAAAATTGAAGGACAAGTAAGAAAATTATTGGGCACATATAGCATTTATCGGATGGCTAAACACGGGTTACAATTTTGGTGCATATCATATATTGGTTCGAATGGTTCGACTCCACGACATTTTCACCCAAGCTTTTCGCATGGGGCCCGTAGTTTCGCTCACCACGAACCTGGGTAAATGTTTGTTGTAGTATTGCAGCTCCTCTACATTCATCGTAAACGCAGCGGAACCGGAACCCATTTTCGTTCGTGGTGAGCGGAGTTTCGGGCCCCATGCGAATTCGGGGTCCCCGCACGTAAGTGTGGGGTATAAGCATGGGCAAAAGTGAAACGAGTCGAACCATTCGAACGAGAAAATAGCCAAGTAAGTTTAAATGGCTCGTGCATTTCTATATATGAACAATGCGGAGCAATTCACCGCTTGATGTTTGTTGTTTTTTTAAATTCCATGAAGCATGAAGTGCGTGCGTTAAAGATCGTTTATTTTTCATAAAACGTAGGATCTCATCAAGTAAAGCTTCGCTGGGAGTAAAAGGAACTTGGTTTTGTATGAGAAAATGTATGAGAATTCTTTTTTGTGCGTAGGGGACGAGCTCGAAAAAGGGTTGAGTGGTAAGTGCCAAAGATCCATCAAGATCAGTTGTAACGCGTAAGAATAAGTTGCGCGTATGCGCCTGAAGGTACTGTTCGGTCTCGGCCAAATGTTCCATTGTGCGCGCCAGATTTTGTCTCATGCGCGCATCAGTGGCATCAAGCTGTGGCATGAGTGACATTCGAATTCTATTGCGCAAGAAATCATGAGATTCATTTGTCTCATCAAGACGATAGGAAAGATTATGCTCGCACAAATATGCAAGAATGTCTGTCTTATTAGTTTGCAAAAGTGGGCGAATAAAAATGCCATCCTTTGCTTTCATACCGGTCAGGCCGCTCAGCGTTGCTCCTCGAGCGAGACGAATGAAAAATGTTTCTTCTTGATCTTGAGCATGGTGGGCCATTGCGATGGCATCTGCACGGAACTGTTCTGCCACAGTCTTGAAAAAGTATCTACGAATCGATCGAGCATATGCTTCTTTAGAACCATTGTAAGCGATGGTATGATTAAGTTCTGAAATTTTTTTGCCAACAAAAGGGATATTCAGAGACTCTGCCAATTGTTTGCACCACAGCGCATCGTCAGCTGACGTTGTTCGCCATCCGTGATCAAGGTGTGCGGCAATAAGGGTAATGCCCAAGCTTTCGCGCAGTTGCGCTAACAAGTGGGTTAAACAAGCTGAGTCAGGGCCCCCGGAAAGGCCGATGACAACCGTTTGCCCGGGGGACATGAGTTTGTTTTGAGCAATATAAGAATGAATTTTGTCACTGAGCGTGATGTCGGAGAATTTATCCATGTATATTATTATCCGCATCATCCAGTTGCAAAAAATGCATAAGCGCTTGGTTCATCATTTCTTCGTCGGACTTTTTTCGAGTATGTCCGGACCCGCATTGATCACATTTAAGAACTGAAAGATTATGTTGGTGTTTTGATATGGCACTATCGCCGCTTGTTCGTAAGATTTCCCTCGAACTAGTGAGACGATTTTTTTGTGCTTCAAGATAGAGCTCAAATTCGGTTTTGTTTTTTTCACTACCTATAACTGATTGTGTGAAAATAATAGCTACTACAAAGGCAAACGCCTGAGTTTTCATATAAAACCTTTCTCGTTAAAAATAAATCGCAATAGTACGTGCAGCGAAATAACTTCTTTTTTTACGATGAAAAAAAAATCAATTGCTCCAGGAATCTTGTTTCGTCAATTTTCTATAGAATTCCGATCCCACTGATGTAGGCTCGTCCAATTCTATTTGTGGCAAAGCTTCCGGGTTTTGGCTACATGGAAAGCTTTGCTGAGATCTGTTTTGCTGATATTGTACTCTATCCTGATGAATGTACTGGTCCCTCATTTTATTGGATGCTATGTGCCGGAAACCTTTAAGGGGCCCCTTATATATTTTCCTCTTAGTGTAACCGGGTAATGAGGGGAGATTAGAAGCGTTTATAGCAACACAGAAAAAGAAAAATATGCTGAGCATGGCAGCAAAGTTCAAGGGAACTCCTTTAAGAGATAAAATACAGAATAATTAAATATCCAAATTTTTTACAAAATGCCCATATTCTTCAATGTAGGTTTTTCTTCCTGAGACGTCATCGCCCATGAGCGTGGTGAACCAATTGTCGGCTTCCAACACATCTGCGATAGTGACTTTGAGCAACACGCGTGTGTTTGTGTCCATGGATGTTTCCCACAGTTGATCAGGATTCATTTCTCCAAGCCCTTTGTAGCGTTGGATATTCATGTATGGTTTGCTCAATTGATTGATTGCGTTGACAAGCGCAAGCGGCCCCTGACCTGCCAGAGTTCGATCTTTGCCAATCACCTGCAAGTTCCATTCATTGTCAACAATGACATCGATTGGATCAAGCATGGTGAGCAAATGAATATATTCAGGAGAAGTGAAGAATTCGGTTCTAATACGCCATTCTTTATTGAGTAGTTTGAACACAATAAATTGATGTTTGTGGCTTTGATCAATTTCTTCAACGTTTTCGACTTCTTTGTGTAGGCTGACTTGAAAACGCTTAAAGTTCTTTTGCAGTATTTCAATCAGTTTTTCAAATCCTTGATCCGAACTCCACGGATTTTTATACAATGCCGTCATAATGCGATGGCAATAATCAGATGCAACTTTGAATGTCATCGACGCTTTTTGCACTTGCTCATCATAGGCAAGGAGATTCAAAAGAAGTCTCTTCCATTCTGCTTGATCGACTGGTTTATTGTCCAATTGCAGCGAGGTATGATCCTGCGCCCAATCAAATAAAAACTGTTTTAATGAGCGTTCATCTTTGAGGTATTGCTCTTTTTTGCCGATCTTTGCTTTGTAGAGTGGCGGTTGAGCGATATAGAGATATCCCGCTTCTACAACGGGCTTCATGTACCGGAAGAAGAAAGTGAGCAGAAGTGTTCTGATATGCGCTCCATCAACGTCAGCATCGGTCATTAAAATAATTTTATGATACCGTGCTTTGTTGATATCAAATTCTTCGCCAATTCCGCATCCGACAGCAGCAATGAGCGCCTTAATTTCATCATTTGATAATATCTTATCAAGACGTGCTTTTTCTACGTTGAGAATCTTACCTTTGAGTGGCAAGATTGCTTGATTGTTTCGATCTCTCCCTTGTTTTGCAGATCCACCTGCAGAATCTCCCTCAACGATAAAGAGTTCGGTTTCTGCCGGATTTTCATTGGAACAATCTGCAAGTTTTCCGGGCAAGATCATTGATTCAAGCACCGTTTTTCTGCGGGTTAAATCACGGGCTTTTTTTGCAGCTTCGCGTGCTTGTTTTGCGATTTCAGCTTTTTGCAATATTTTGCGGGCAATTGATGGATTTTCTTCAAAGAATGTATCAAGAAACGCAAAGACAGCTGAATCGACTATTCCTTTTGCATCGCTGTTGCCAAGTTTTGTTTTTGTTTGGCCTTCAAATTGTGGTTCAGGCACTTTCATGCTGATCACCGCGACTAAACCTTCTCGCGTATCTTCACTTGAGAAAAGCTCGCCACCTTTTAAGATATTGAGTTCAGTACCTTTTTTATTGGAAATTTTGGTCAATGCAGATCGGAAACCTGAAACGTGTGTTCCGCCTTCAACAGTGTTAATGTTGTTTACAAATGAGAAGAGTTGTTCGCCATATCCTTCATTGTATTGCATTGCAACTTCCAATTGATAATTTTCAGCATCTAGGAAGGTGTACAAAATTTCAGGGAAAAGAGGATTCTTTTTGGCGTTAATATGTTCAATAAATGACTTAATGCCACCTTCAAAATAGAATTCATGTGATTTCGTGGTCGATTCTTCAAGAATGCTGATTCTGAGCTTTTTATTTAAAAAAGCCAATTCGCGCAAACGAGCAGACAATGTTTCAAAGCTGAACGTTGTTGTTTCTTGAAAGATTTCTTCATCAGGCCAGAAGCGCACGAGGGTTCCACGCTTAGTGGTGTCCCCAATTACTTCAAGGCGAGCGAGTGGTTTGCCTCGTTCATATACTTGAAAGTGGACAGCGTTTTCGCGAAAAATAGTAAGCTCAAGCCGCTTGGAAAGGGCGTTTACAACCGAGACACCGACCCCATGCAAACCACCGGAATATTTGTAAGACTCTTTATCAAACTTACCACCCGCATGCAACTTGGTGAGCACGACTTCAGCAGCCGATACACCTTCTGTTGGGTGAATGTCGGTGGGAATACCACGACCATTATCTTCTACGGAACATGAACCGTCAGAATGGAGGATTACATTGATCGTATCGCAATAGCCGGCAAGTGCTTCGTCAACTGAGTTGTCGACAATTTCATACACCAAGTGATGAAGACCAGAGACACCGGTTGAACCGATATACATGGCAGGTCGTTTTCTGACAGCCTCTAAGCCTTCAATGACTTTAATAGACGTCGCTTTGTAATCACCATTGTTTGACGAAGGATTGTTCGCCATTGCAATCTCCTGGGCTTAATGAATAGAAAAATCACCCATTGTTCCATGCGCCTTATTGGGCCCCAAGTTATGCTTATGCGTAACATGGGTAATTTATTGGGGGGCTTTTTATTTTTCTTAAAAAATTCTGTATTCTCAATTTCTATACCATAAGTATATCTTATCACAATATATTTTCTACCAATACGCAGAATCTCCAAACCAGTGGGGGCACATGAAGGCGCGGGCGCGATGGTGGGGTAAAAGTCGGGGGTTATTTTCCATGTATAGCACATTCGGTCGTGAATTCGATGAGCGTCTGATGCGAGAAGCGCTTGAGCTTGCTCGTCAGGCCTCGCTTGAAAAGGAAGTGCCTATCGGGGCGATAGTAGTTGATGCAAGCGGTGTTGTTATTGCTCGCGCCTATAATAAGGTTGAGCAATCCCATTGCCAGCTCTATCATGCTGAAATGATGGCCTTGAAGGCTGCAAGCGAGGCTCGCAAAGATTGGAGGCTCGAAGGTTGTTGGTTGTACGTTACGCTGGAGCCATGCGTCATGTGTATGGCGCTTGCTCGTTTAAGCCGTATTACAGGAATCGTATTTGCAGCTGCATCTCCGGTTTTTGGATATCGTCTTGACAACTCTATAGGCTATCAGTTATACAAAGATGATACGATTGTAATAATAGAAGGCGTATGCTCGAAAGAATCAGCAGATCTCTTGCGGGCGTTTTTCAAAGAGAGAAGGATTTTGAGTGAGTGAAGCAAAAAAAGGGGCAGGTTTTGACCTAGCCCAAGTGAAGCAAGAGCTTCTGGCTCGAAAGCTTGAGCTTGAATCCGAAATGAGTTCACTGCACCAAGAAAAGTTTGCCGATGATGAGGTGCAAGACCCGGGTGACCAAGCATTAACCTCAACGATGGAAAGCTTGCGAAGCTCATTGCAAGATAGCAAGATAAGCGAGTTGCATCGCATCGTGAAAGCGTTGGAAATGATTGAAAATGGCACTTATGGGGTGTGTGTAGATTGTGGGCAGCCTATTTCGGCCAAACGGCTCAAATCATTCCCAAATGCAACCCGGTGTATTTCGTGTCAGGAAGCATATGAAGAATCAGGTGGCGGTGGGCTGTAAAATTTTTGATAATTTTGATTTAAACAGGCTTATCGGCTAAAATAGTCGAGTGTATAACATTTCCTGCCGATGTAGCTCAGCTGGTAGAGCGATTGATTCGTAATCAATAGGTCGTCGGTTCAAATCCGATCATCGGCTCCAGGCTTCGCCCGTAAAGGGCTACGCCTGGCACAGCCAGCAGCTAAGGTAGTAAGATATACATTGAAAGCACGATGCGAAGCCTGCCCTGCGAAGCTTAACACTTCCTCTGGGTTTACTTCGGAGTAAATGCGTAGCACGGGCTGGAACAGTAGAAATCCTTTATGTATTACACCTATATAATTCAATCGATGCATTTTCCTGAGGTGATGTACGTAGGTTATACGACAGACCTAAAGACTCGGCTTAAAGCGCATAATGCTGGAGACTCAGAATACACATCAGCGTTTAAACCATGGCGCATGGTCTGGCATTGTAGTTTTATGACAAAATCTAAAGCCTTAGAGTTTGAAAAATATTTAAAGTCGCATTCAGGAAAAGCATTTATGCATAAAAGATTATTATGAAAAACAGGCTTCGCTTATCCGGGGCTTCAGCCTCGGCAAGCTACGCCTGGCACGGCCATGTCCGGCATAGCTCGAAGAGCGACGACGGGCCAGACTTCGCCCGATAAGGTAGAATTATTAATAATTCTAGATCAATGCGCAGTTATGTTCCGATCGAGACCTCGGTAGATTGGGTAAAAATGTAACCCGATAGACAAAGTTTTAAACAAAGTGGCACTTTGACATTTTTTATTCCTGCCCCTATCATATACAAGACAGGGTTCAAGGACAAAAGTTTCCCAAACAAGGTTTATAAGATTCATGATTAAACAATCCAAAACAACGACTCAAAAAGCTACTGAAGCTGCTCCAAAAACAACAAAAAAAGAAACAGCTAAAAAGCCTGCTCCTGCTGCCGCTGCTAAGCCAGCGCAAGAAGCGGTAAAGGTTGAAAAAAAGGCTACTCCAAAAGCGAAACCAACCGAAAAAAAGAGCTATAAATCAGCCCTTGCTCAATTAGGGGGCAAAAAAGTAGTTTCTCATGGTGTTGGTCGTCGTAAATCTTCTGTTGCCCGCGTATGGCTCAAAAGAGGAACCGGCCTTATCGTTGTAAATGGTAAAGAACATATCAATTATTTTGATACTGATATTAACCGTGCTGAAGCTGCAACTCCATTACGTGTTGTTCCAAATGCAGAAGTTGACGTTTTGGTAAACGTCGTTGGCGGTGGTCTTGGATCACAAGCAGGTGCAATTAAGCTTGGAATAGCGCGCGCACTTGTTGCTTCAGATGAAACATTGCGACCACTATTGCGTCAAAACGACTTATTGACTGTTGATGCTCGCGTGAAAGAACGTAAAAAATACGGTCAAAAAGCAGCTCGTCGTAAGTTCCAATTCGTAAAACGTTAATTTAGTTTTTTCAGTTTTTCAACGAAGTTGCTTTGTGACTTTTATAAAAAAATTGATTTTTGATGAGTCCCCAATACAACTTTGTTGTATTGGGGAGTTTGTTTATGTGTAGCGTTTTTGGATATCTTGGCTTGAAAAAGAGCAAAGGGCTTATTATGCAAGCTCTCTCTCGCCTAGAATATCGAGGATATGATGCGGCAGGTTTTGCATGCTTTGATAAAGAAAGCCAGCGGCTTGTCTACGCAAAGGCTGAAGGAAATATTCAGAATCTTGAGCGTGAAATTGAAAAAAATCCTATTGATGGAAACATCGGTTTAGGTCATACCCGCTGGGCGTCGCACGGCGGGTTTTCTCTTGAAAATGCGCATCCTCATTTTGATTGCACAAAATCTATTGCGCTCATGCACAATGGTATTATTGAAAATCATGCTCATTTGAGAGCTCAATTAAAAGATCAAGGCCATATATTTCATTCACAGACAGATACCGAGGTGGTGGCGCATCTGTTTGAACAAAAATTATTATCAGGTGAATTAACTCCTGAACTTATTGTAAGCGTGCTTTCTCAGCTTGAAGGCGCATACGCACTTGCGGTGATGTTTCAACAATATCCAAACCTTATCTTGGCTGCTCGGCACAAATCTCCGCTTTGCATAGGTGTTGGCATTGATGAATATTTTGTGGCTTCAGACCCATATGCGTTTGCAGACAAAACAAATAAAGTAATCTTCTTGGGTGAAGGGTGCTTTGCCCTCGTTTCTCACGCCGGACTGAAAGTGTATGCTGCTAATGGTGTAGAGCTTCATCCTGCAATTACTACACTCGCTTTGGATAATACCCAATTGTCAAAAGGTGGGCATGAGCACTATATGCTCAAGGAAATTTTTGAGCAAAAGGGTGCAATTCAAGCGACAGTCGCATGGCTCAAATCATTTGGTGAAGATGCGTTGGCGCAGTTAGGTATTTCGCAAGAAGAACTTATGTCTGTCGAATCAATTCATTTGGTTGGTTGTGGGACATCATTTTATGCCGGACAAATTGGGCGATATTTTTTTGAGACCATAACCGGTATTCCGACCTTTGTGCATTTGGCATCAGAGTTTCGATATCAACGTTTTTTTGCCCCAAAGAATAGTCTCTTCATTTTTATTTCTCAATCAGGTGAAACAGCAGACACTCTTGAAGCGCTTCGCTTAGTCTCTAGTCATCGGTTGCCAACGCTTGGGTTAACCAATGTTGCTTCAAGCTCGATAGCGCGTGAAGTGCGTGGCACTATCGTCACCCGTGCTGGACAAGAAGTTGCCGTTGCTTCCACAAAAGCATTCACGACGCAAGTAGCTTCATTATATTGGCTTGCGATTGAAATGGCATGCAAACGCAGTCAGCTTTCTCGTGCGCACAGCGATCAAAAAGTAAATGAGCTTTTGGTTGTCTCTGAATTGCTTGAAAATGTGATCCATCAACACAAAGATTTTGTAATTTCAGAATTTGCTGCAATTTTAGCTCCGCTTAAAAATGTCATATTTTTGGGGCGACATAACAGCTATCCACTGGCGCAAGAAGCAGCGCTCAAATTAAAAGAAATTTCCTATATCTTTGCCGAAAGTTATCCGGCAGGAGAGCTCAAACATGGGCCATTGGCATTGGTTGACTCAGTGACTCCCATCATCGTATTCTCACACGCTGACCCACTCATTTATCAAAAATTGGTCTCAAATGTGCAGGAAGTAAAAGCGCGTAAAGGGTATGTTATTTCCTTTGCGCTTGAAGGCCAGCATGAGCTCGAAAGCCTTTCAGATGTCACATTTACTATTCCGACTATTGATCCATTGCTCACTCCGCTTGTTATGACTGGGTTGATGCAGTTTATTGTCTACCAAGTTGCGTTGAAACTGGGCAGACCTATTGATCGGCCAAGGAATTTGGCTAAATCGTTGACTATTGAGTAAAAGGAAAAACTCGAGCATAATTGATCCATTGCATGTTTTGATGGATACCTGATTTAATTTGTCACGCTCAATGAGGGAATGAATGCTTAAAAAAACAATCTTTTTATTATCGATAGTTTTTCTCGGAACACCTATCCAATCTCGTCCTTTAGAGAAGCTTGCATCTTTTGGAAAGCTTACTCACGATTTAGTTCTTTTTTATACCAATCATATGATCACATCTATTGCCCATGAATTAGGGCACGCATTAGTGTATTGGTTTAACGATATTCCTTCCCGAATAGTTATTAATGCAAATCAAAAGAGCATTGACAGGAATCGCAAAGCATTAAGAGTGCAGCAGCAGCAACTAGGTGAAGAAGAAAAAACTCCATTCCCTTCCTTTGATATAAATCCAATACCATCGTTCTATTCAGTATGCATAGCAAACGAGTACATGGAGAGAAAACAGGAGATTCTCTGCGCTGCGGCGGGGCCTGTTGCCGGCGCATCAACTTCGCTTTTGTTAGCAGGAATACTTCCCTCACCCTATTTCTTTGAAAACTTTTCTATGAGCTATATGTGTGGCCACCTTATGAATTTAATTCCATTCAATCTGTTTGGAGTAAAGTCAGATGGCTATCACATAGTAGAGGAATTGGGCATAGTTTAAAGCTTGAAAAGGTAAGGAGATTGTAATGAATAATCAACGATATACAGTGCGTGATTTTCTTCCGTTACTCGTTATTTTTTCAATAATTATTTTATTTGTGATCGCGAGACAACTATTTATTGGATTTAATCTAGAGCATGCGATGTATGATTTTATGGCAGCTTTTTTCATTGTCTTTAGCTTTTTTAAAATCATCAATTTAAATAATTTTGCAGAAGCTTATTCAATGTATGATCTCATTGCGCAAAGAAGTAGGGTATACGCATATCTCTACCCATTTATAGAGCTTTTTTTAGGTTTAGCATATCTTGTTCGTTGGCAGCTGAATGTTACTAATATAATAACATGCGTACTCATGATTACCAGTGCGTTAGGTGTTGCCAATGAATTAAGAAAAAAGCAAACAATCATGTGTGCATGCCTGGGAACGGTGTTTAAAATACCGATGACCTATGTAACACTTTTTGAAGATGTATTAATGGCTGCGATGGCCTTATTTATGTTCATAAGAAACTGGTAGCAAGTGAATTCATGAGCTGCTTGACTCCGATTGATCGTCAAGAAATGCAGATGGCAATCAAAAGACCTATTGGGAAACTATTATATTCCGGAGATTAGAAAAGAAGTTCGTATAGACTTCGCCAAGGCTACGTCTGATCAGGATGGTTCGACTGCGCTAATGCTTTCAACTTCGCTAAAGCTTCGTAGAACAAGCCGCTCACCACGAACAGAAGAACAAGCTTTTTTCTCGCAATAGGGCTATTGTTTCAAAAGTGTCTACGATAAAGAAAAGAAGTCAGGTAGTTTCACGAGACCGAAGCAATTTCGGAGAAATTGTGTGTGTCGAGGTTTGAAACGAAAGAAGGGATTATTAAGACGTAGTCTTAAGCGTGCGTATTCCAAAAGGGGTCACGAAACCCCTTTTGGCGCTTGTCCCCGCGCAGGGGACAAATGTTCTCTTGCCCCACCGCGGGGAGCGGAAGCTCAGTTCTTTACTTCAACCAAATTCAATGGCTTGTTGCTCACGTGAATATTATTCATAAATTCGAGCGCACCTTTTCTCGTGGCCATGGCGTGTGCATTGCAGGTGAGCCCCATGTGATAAATATTAATTAAGGTGATTGTCTCGCGAAGTTGATTATCAGTCTCGAGATTTTTCTTTGTCTTTTCTGACCAAGAAAGTTTTTCATCTTTTGCAGGTTTTTTATCCTTCTTTTCTTCAGGAACAAGCGGGTTTGGAATATGGTTTTCCGAAGCAGATTCGGAGCCATAGAATTTTTTAAACCAAATCATTTGTTCTGTCGGTGGATACATTTTTTCAATTTCAAAATCAGGTGTGATGCCCTGCGCTTGAATGCAAGTGTCATTGGGTAAAAAATAGAGCGATTCAGTGATTTTAATAGCACAATTGTTTCCAATTGGAATCACGTCTTGCACTGATCCTTTACCAAATGTTTTTGAACCTACTAAAAAGACCATCAGTTTTTTGCCGCCCCGTTCTTGTTGTTCTGAGTGAATTTTGAGACATCCGGATAAAATTTCGGCTGCGGATGCGGTGTAGTTGTTAATTAACACGAAAATAGGTGTATCGGTGTGAATCGGCTCTCGTGTTGTTCTGTGCTCCGCGGTCACTTTGTTATTCTTATCTTTAATGCTGACAACCAAGCTTCCTTTTTCAAGGAAAAGTCCTGCTATGTCGATAACTGAGGTAAGCAATCCGCCCGAATTGTTTCTCAGATCAAGAATAAGTGCGCGATATTTTTTTTCTTGGGATTTTTTCAGCAAACTTTCAATTTGTTTGAGCGCTAGGTCCGTGAAGCTGGTCAATGAAAGATAGTAAATGCCATGATCATCAATTTGGAAGCATAGTGAGTTTTGCTCTTTGACGGTGTCACGAGTAATAACAAAGGAGAGCGGGTCTTGCTGGCCTTCGCGCAAGACTTTGAGCGTAACGGTCGTGTTTCTTTCTCCTTTAATTTTAACCATAGCCTCATCAGTGCTCATGCCATCCAGCGATTCTCCATCAATTTCAATAATTTTATCAAGCGATTTCATGCCCACTTTATCAGCCGGTCCACCAGAGATAGTGTCGATAATAAGAAGCATATTATCTTTAGCCGATCGGGTGTTATCAATGACGATGCCGGCTCCACAAAATTCGCCACTCGTTGCTTCCATCATTCGCTTGTATGTTTTTTGATCTAAGAAGCTTGAGTGAGGGTCGAGCTGATGCATGAAACCATCAATTGCTTTGTTCATACACTTTTCAAGATCTTTAATTTTGTAATGTCGATTTTTAGTCATACCCATCACTTGTGAAAGGGTTTTTAACCCTTCATACACAATGTCATCAAATGATTGCGTTGCGCTTGCGGCATCCGTTTTTTCAACGGTCTTTTGGAGTCCGGCGTATGTTTGTAAAGTAAGACAGCTCATACCGAATATAAGAATTATATGTTTCATATTTTTCATTACGACTCCTTAAAATTTTTTCTTTGTGATGAAAGCTTAGCATGCTGACCTGCTCATAACCAATGGTTGGGGGCAACACTTGCTTCTGATCAGTTGAAATCATTAATTTGAAGTGTAACGACTTCGCTGTCAGGACAACTACGAAGTGCAAGATGAAGCTTGGTAAAATTAAAGTTCCAACGTTAATGAGGTCCCAATTGGAACAAAGTGAAATTGGGGTATAGAAGCTTGGGTAAAAGAGGAGATCATATGAACATAACAAAGAAAAAATTGTTTCGAATCGTTTTCGGTCTTGAGGTAGCTGCATTTATTATTTTTTATTCTTTTGGGCCGGACGGATTATATAGCCTATCGGCATTGCACTCGGAAATTAGAGGAGTGCGCGGCGAAATCGAAACGCTTGAAAAAGAGATTGCCGTATTGCGCGTGCAAAACAAGCGGCTGGCAGAAACATCATTTTTTAAGGAAAAAATAGCTCGTGAGCAATTGCAAATGGCTCGAGAGGGTGACAGAATTTATTTGATCGATTAATGTAAACATAAATCATATTAGTTTTTTCAAATTTCAAAAAAAATAAGGTCAGACAATGAATTATCCATACAGCTTACCAAAATTAGAATATGCATATAATGCCCTTGAACCACACATTGATGCAAAGACGATGGAAATCCATTATACCAAGCATCATCAGGCCTATATTGATAACCTCAATAAAGCAGTTGAGAGATATCCTGCTTTGTATTCAGTGCAATTAGAGGAACTACTTGCAGGGTTGATTGATCTTCCGCAAGATATTCAACTTGCGGTGAGAAATCATGGCGGAGGTCATTGGAATCACACTTTCTTTTGGACAGTTTTAACACGGGACTCAAAAAAGAAACCGGTTGGAAAAATTGAGCAAGCAATTGTGAAAACGTTTGGTAGTTTTGATGCGTTTAAAGAACAATTTTCAGCGCATGCAAAGACTGTGTTTGGTTCCGGATGGGCATGGTTGTGCGTCGATCAAAAAGGAACGCTTTCAGTCAGCGCAACTCCAAATCAAGATTGTCCTATTATGAAAGATCTCACACCGCTACTCGGGCTTGATGTTTGGGAGCATGCTTATTATCTCAAATATCAAAACAAGCGTCCCGATTATATTGAATCGTGGTGGAATGTGGTCAACTGGGACATGGTTGAAAAATATTATCAAGAAACATTGTAGGGCCCGTTGAGTTTTTAAAAACATAAAAAAACAATTTCAATCCGTTCGTTACACCCGAAACCACGAACGGGGGAAGGGCTTTTTGTTCAGAAAAACATGAAATAACCATCGGCTTTTCATGAAGACAAAACTCAACAGTTTCTAGAAAATCACTTCAATTGTCCGGCCTTTTTTCTAATTGCTGCTTCAATATCCGGTTGATGTATCAGGATATTCATGTAGGTGAGATCTGATAAATCTTGCGCATTTTCCCCACTATATTTGAAGTTGAATGTTGAACATTCTTCTTTAAAGCAGCGATTAATGTCAAATTGTCGAGGATGGTTCGGATTGTTGAGCAACGGAAGATACACAACGATCGGTGCTCGTGGGTCTGCATCTTCCATGACAGTGCATGTTTGTTTGCTCAGCTGCGGGTATTTTGATATATCGGGGAACGGAATCTTTTGCTCTTTGCAGTAGGCGGCAGCTTTTGCAAGTTCTGTGCCGGGAGCACCATCTTTTGTATAGTCTGAGTTATCAACGATGATGAGCACATCAATTTTTCTACCCGGCACTTCAAAAAAGGGCTGAATGGGAAGGTTGAAATTGAGTCCGGCATCAACAAGTGTGAGTGTTTGTTGGGTTGCGCGTGTGTTTGTTTGAGGATTCAATTTATAAACCGGGTTGAGCACTTGCGCCGGACGTAGGCGCTGAGTACCAAATGGTGTTTCTTCAGTTATTTTGCCAAGGAGTGTTTTGAGAAATTCCGGTTTTATTTTTTCTTTTGCGTGTCCTAACAATTCTTCATAATTACCACCGATTGCATAGCCAAATATCCCAAGCAAAAAATGGAATGGCTCAGGATTTGCCAAGTTGATTGTTTTTCCACCATCAAATGCGCGTCCAAGCGCCCAACTATCAATGATTCCATTCAAATCTTTACACCCGGTCCAAAATGGGTTGCATTCAAGTGTCGGATAAAAATTGGATCCTGGATTTTTTTTGGTGATCAACGCAGTATAAATGGGGAATGGATAGTGCCCTGAAGCAATAATATCTTTTTGGTTCCACAAGAATTGTTGATATGGATTAATACCGGGGGCAGCGATAAGGAGTTGGCCAAGAAGCGCGCCATAAATATCAACAATCGAAAGCGGTTGTCCAAAACATGTTTTATTAAACAAATGTTTACTGAGCGCTCCAAAATCGAGATCGGCAGTGAAAAGACCTTTTTCAAGTTTATTGATTAAAAATGCCAGGTAATCATCTAAACCTTTTTTTGATTGGATCCATCCGCCTAATGCCCAGGTGGATCCCGAAAGACCAGCTGCATATGAGACCGTATTTAAAAGGTCGGTTGCCTGCAATCCGCGCAAAGAACCGAGCGTTGCTAAGCACGCGCGAATGCCTCCGCCGCTAAAACAAAGACCAACTCGTGGGGATTTCTTTGAGTTCTTAGTGATTTTGCTCAATGCGGATTGCGTGATATTGTCTCGTTTGGTTATAAATGACGCCTCTTCTGCAGGAAGTGATTGTATTGGTTTAACAGTTGCTGACATTGTTTTGTAGGGCAAGATAGCAATCATAGCTTGATATGTTTTGTTGGCGAGCGTAGCGACAATTGCTTTTAAAGGATCGACGACATTTCGTTCAACCGGTTTGAGGAGCACCCAGCCCGCTTGTGAGTAGGAATGCAGTTGGTTTTGATAAAAATCGATATAAAAGGTTGAACCCATAAGTTCTGAAATATCTTGAGAGTTGAGCAATTTATATGTGTCTATTGCCATTTTTGGCGTTGTGAAAAACTGTTTTTCAAATCCGAACACAAAACGTCGGCCGCCAAAATCAAGACGCATTTTGGGCCGCTCAAATGAGATGGTTCCATATGAAGGAAGTTCTTGTTCGCTTGAGGCTTTTTCAGCATATTTACTATAGGTGTAATAAGGGGCACCAAAGAGCGGAAATGGGCTTTGATTATGCACGGTGATGGCAAAAAGAGGTGTTATTATGCTTATTAAAATAAGAATGCACCCGGCTTTGATTTTCATTGCACTTTCCTCACAATAGAATATTTACAGATATGATTATATTTAAAATTGAGGTCCGAGTTCAATGTTTTTGTAAAAAGAGTGTATTTACTGTATAGTAACTAGTTGAGCAAACCGGGTCCCAAATGGAACGAATGTGAAATTTGGGTAAAAATTATCCCTTTAACATGAAAATTATCCCATGACAAAGCCTATTTCTCCTAACACCTTGCCTTCTCGAGATCATTCTGATGAGTATCGCCATAGAATTGAAAAAGTAGCTCAAATTAAAGAAGCCTCATTGAATCCATGGCCGGCTCGTGCAGAGGTTAACGCGCATTCAACAGATGTTATTTCTGAATTCAATCCTGAAAAAGAATCGCGCGTATATCGCATTGCAGGACGTCTTGTGTCCATGCGTTCCCATGGAAAATCATCCTTTTTCCATGTGCAGGATGGTAAAGGAAAAATTCAGGCCTATATCAAAGAAGATCAAACCGGAGCGGAAGCATTTAAGCTGTTTCAATCATATATTGATCTGGGGGATATTGTTTTAATTGAGGGACCTGCCTTTAAAACAAAAACAGGAGAAATTAGCATACGGGTGGATGAAATTGAGCTTTTGAGTAAATGCTTACACCCACTGCCGGATAAATTTCATGGGCTTTCTGATATTGAGACTATTTATCGTCAACGGTATTTAGATTTAATGAGCAATGCTGAAAGTCGCGAGCGATTTGCAAAACGATCAAATGTCGTACGGACCATGAGATCATTTTTAGATGAATATGGTTTTATGGAGGTTGAAACACCGATGTTGCACCCAATACCGGGCGGCGCGGCAGCTAAACCATTTATTACACATCATAATGCTCTTGATTCAGACTTCTATCTTCGTATTGCTCCGGAACTCTATTTGAAGCGTCTGGTTGTTGGCGGATTTGAGCGAGTGTACGAAATCAACAGAAACTTCAGAAATGAAGGGGTTTCTACGCGTCACAACCCTGAATTCACCATGCTTGAAATGTATACGGCGCATCAAGATTATGTATTTGCGATGGATTTTACTGAAAAAATGTTACGCAAGGTTGTTATGACCACCTGTGGCACATTGGTAGTACCGTTTGGAAATCACACCTTAGATTTTGGGCAACCATTCAAGCGCGTGACATTGCATCAAGCTGTGCTTGATTACACTGATATTAAGCCGCATGAATTAACTGAACAAACGATTGATGCAACTATGGCGGCGCGCAAAGTGAAAGCTAAAAATAAACAGGCTTCCCTTGGTGAAAAGGTGTATGCGCTTTTTGAAGAGCTTGTAGAGCATAAGCTTATTCAGCCAACATTCATTACGGAGTTTCCGATAGAAGTTTCTCCGCTTGCAAAACGAGATCCAAACAACTCACATGTTGCAGCCCGTTTTGAGCTTTTTATTGCAAGCATGGAACTCAGCAACGGCTTTAATGAGTTGAACGATCCGTTTGATCAATCGGATCGATTCAAAGCACAAGCTGCCGCGCGCACTGCAGGTGATGATGAAGCGCACTATTACGATGCTGATTACATCGAAGCGCTTGAATATGGGTTGCCGCCGACCGTTGGCGTTGGCATCGGTATTGATCGTCTTGTCATGTTGGTGACCAACAGTACCACGATAAAAGATGTGATTCTCTTTCCGACATTAAAGAAAAAAGAATAACAAAGAAGGCCGATTATAATCGGCCTTCTTTATTGTTAAGGTACGCATCAGAATATTTTTTTATAGCGCCTACGAATCGCGCTTATTTTATAATCTTTTTCATCACTTGTTCAAATAACTCCACCATAAATGTATCGTTTGGGGGCAGATTGAAAGTCTCGCCTATTCGTTTCAGAAAATATTTTTTTGATTCACTTTTTTCGGCTAAGAGCTTTGTATCGTTGGTGGTTGCATACATAAGATTTTTCAATACGATCAGATTTTCAAGTTCTTTTTTCAATAAATCATTACTCTGCTTATCTTTTGCTAATTTTTTGATCGATAATTCAAGAAACCTTATTGTATATTCTATGTCGTTCTTCATTTCATAATCTCGGTTATTTCTTCTTAAGAGCTCACACCACACTCGTTGTATCATATTGATGTCAAACAAAGAGACAATAGTAAGTATTTTTGAATCTTTATGCACCATTTCTTCCAGACCTTTTTTAATAATAATGCATTTTTCGAGTGCTATCGGTCCCTTTTTATATTCAGGATTTACCGCAAGCCAATGAACAGCTTTTTTATGTATCATGATGATCCAATCTCCAATCGTTCGCTTTTCATGTTCCGGAAGATTCTGTTGATCAAGTTCTTTCTTGAATCCGGCGATTATTGATTGAAATCGTTTATAGGCATCTGGATGTATCGTTGTCATTGGGTGGAGGGTGTCTACAGAATCATAAATAGGTAAAAGTAATACCCCTTTATGTTCCTGGTAGTGATCGGCAACATATTCAAGAAGATCAAGTATACATTCTGATTGTCGCATTTTCAGAGCCATTTCTCGGAGATAAAATTTGGTTGCCAGACTCGGATTTTTTTTGTATTGCACGATGAGTTGCGTCCCATATCGATAAATCGATTCGGGGTCTCCGGCTGAATCAAGGGCATGACGTAATAGTTCCATATTTGTTGGGATTGTGAATGTTAGGATTTGTTGTGCGGTTTTGATTTGGTTTTCCTCTTTGCTGCTTTTTGCAATGAGAAGACCGGCCAACATTTTGACGTCGGGATCCGGTGTTCGATGAAAAACGATCTCAAGAGCCGGTATTAACCTTTGTTCTACCGGGGTTTGCAACAGGGAAAAATTATTGTTTGCAATCAACAGTGCAAGCAACTGTTCAATTTTTCCGGCAGCAGCTTCGTTGTTTTCTGCAAACCAGACACCAAATGTTGCGTCAGCGATTGATTTGACATCCTTTTCTTGAGAATCCGTTTCGGGGAGCCTGTCTACTATTTGTCGTGCAAGTGCGTCGTCCCCGGGTAATTTTCTATCGGAAAGTTTGCTGCATAATTGCAGAGCAGATGCAGAATCGATACTTGTCTGTCCAAAGAAATGTTCGACTTGTTCGTCCAAATTTTCTGCTATGTCCAACAGTATCTTGTGAATTTTGTTTCTGATTTCGGGGTCTGCGAAATATGCAAGAGCAGCAGTCCCATATTTTTTGGTGTGAGTGCGAAGGTGCGGAAAAAACAAAGAAGCATACGTCAAATGGGATGCTGTCTTTTCCGTTGCATTCGCATGTTGTTCAAAATAATCTGCAACTTGTTGTTCCGAAAATGCATCATGATTACGCATGATAAATTGTGATGCAATGCGGATTACATCATTTTGAACTTCCGGATCGGCTTCACTTTTTTCCAATTCGAGCAGCTTATCTAATATTTTAGCTTTTGGAAACGACGGGTTTTTTTCCAGGTGCAATATAATTTGCGCCGCAGCTGATACGCGTTCGATGGCTGCATCAGTACCGGGAATTCTCCGGAGTGTCTCGATTGATTGGTTGAGGAGAGTGTCATCACGTAAGATTTTTCCCATCCAACCCAGAAGGCTTCCTCGTTGTTGTGCGGTGATGGATGGATTCTCAAGCATGGTTTTTAGTGTTGAACGAGCCGTTTGACGCATCTTGTCCGATAATGTTCCGGGGGTAAGCGAAAGAGAAAATTTTTGTAGAAGTGAAAATTGATCCGACTCCGGCAAGCTCCTTTTTTGAATGTCATCAAGGAGTTGTTTAAAGCTGTTTTTTATATCTTCTTGATTGCGTGATGTCACTTTGTCTAATGAAGACTCATCTGTATCTTCCAGGGGAACAGCGGGCATGTGGCCGTCATTTGATCGATTTTGTGTTTGTCCGGCTGAGGTAGTTGTCGCAGAAGCGGTTTGTTCCGTTAAAAGTCTCTTTATCCGGTTGATAAGTAGATTGAGGTAGACATCCGTTTTCGTTGCCATTGCTTCATAATCATTGTTGGTCAGTTTTTCCGACTGTGCGATTAATGGACGCACTTTGTCAAGAGCCTCTTTACTTTCTTCCGCAGAAAAATCCGTACTTATTACGATGATGAGCTGTTTTAATAATTCCAACTTTTGTAGTTGAGCTTTAACGATATTTGAAGCTGGCATGCCCATTTTCTTTGAGTTCAACATATTGGTATATTCAGATATTGCTCTGACAACTTCACCGTGCCTTTTTAGCCTTTCTCCCATACATGCCCATTGCTCAACGCAATTGACAAAATAAGCGATTGCATATTCAGTAAGGTCCGATTGGAGATAATGGGCAATTTTACCAATATTTTTTTTTACAACATTAAAGCCATCCGTGGCAATACCGACACCGGCTGGCAAGGATTTTTTTTGAATTCCCTGAGCGTCGAGCATTGATACATATGAATATGCCTCAAGAAGTTCTGGTGTTTTATGGGTTTCATATAATTCACCAAACTTCCGCTTTGCAGAGGCAAGCCTTTCAGGGTCATGAATGCCGGGCAATGTGGTTATTGGAAATGGTTGTAGTTTTTTGAAAAATTTTTGTCCGTCATCGTAATATTTTGCGAAGGCATGCAGTATGTTTACAGGATCGGAATGATTTTGAAAAAAATCGGTAAGAGTATGCAAAATGCTTCGTCTGCAATGAGCATACCGGTCATTATCAAGTTCCGTGATCAATTTATTTATTAATGAATGACGTCTGCCGGCATCGCTTGTGTAATGCAACGCGTTGGTGATCCCATAGATCCCACCCGTTTCTATCAACCCGGGAATTTTGAGCCCCGCAATGGCAGCAGTCCTTTTTATGGTATCTTGCATTTCAGCATCCATTTTTTGACCGCTTTGTATGTCTTGATAGAGACATAAGATCGCATGAATCGCTTTTGACATGATTTCCCCATCTCTGTTCTCATTTTTGTTTTCAATTAATGAGCTGAAAGCTTCAATGATAGGTTTATTGTAAGTTGTTGCCGTTCGATAGTCATATAATTTTAAAAAGTTGCAAAGTTCGTGTTCAATAAGATCCCTGTTGTTGGGCTGTGTAATTGAGGCTTTATGCATGTTTAGAAATGCGAGAGATGCCTGGTCTTGAGGAGTTTGTGTGGGCAAGTGCGTGATAAGTTCATCAATACAAAGCAAAGCGGTTTGGGAGGTCGCTTCTGGATGTAATCGGAAAGCGCCAATCATTTTGATGCACATATCGAGCAGTGACGGGTCAAGAAGGCATCGTTTTTGAGCAATTTGAATTGCTTTATCATAATTTCCTAAAAAACCGTGACTTTTTTGCAAAACCCCTAATGTTGCGGCCCGATCCTCAGTCGTTATTTCTTGATCGAGCAATTGATTTGCTTGCGTGACTATTGTTTCATGCAATAATTTTCTGTTTTCTTCATGTTGTATCTTATAATTGCGAAGAGACTCTAGCAGATCTTTTGCAAAATGAGTCGATTTTTGCGTCACCCTGGACAGTTGCTTGATTCCGTAGGCCTCAGTTTCAGGGTGGTTTTCCATAATGGTAAAAATATTTTCAAGTACGTTCGATGCAATGACTCCTCCAGCGAAATCATTCGTATATTCAGGCAAATCAGGCATTAAATTGAAAAGTTTTTCAAGCTCCATGCCCTTTGTGCAGTCCGGGCCTCGTATTTCCCAACATATTTTTTCAAGGCGAGCTCTATTTATAAGATCCGATTCAGCGGGTATATTGCTGGTAAGTTTTTCAATCAATACATCGAGGTCTTTATAATTTTCTGAAAGCAAGAGAAAAGAGCAAAATGCTTTTCCTTCTGCGGATGTAATTGGTTCTGCCTTATGTATGCGTTGCATGGCAAACCGATGCAGCGCTGATACTTTTTTTTGGATTTGAGAGTCGTTAAATCCATCGAGTGTCAGATTGGTGATGGTCCAGAGTTGCTCGCCAAATGCAGACATATCATGCGGCGCAGAACTCAGATGATTGAGAATCTGTTGCAAATTTTTCTTAAGCTGACCGATATCATCTGAAATAGTTTTCAAATAATCTACTGAAATATCAGGGCGGGTATGAGGGGCGGCTGGCTTTTTCGGTTCATTCTTTCGTGATGGATCGTGCAAGGGAGTGTGCAATATGGGGACATATTTAGGGTTAAACACCGAACGATCACGACGAGTAGGTGTGACAGAAGATTCGTGTTCTAATTGATCAATGGATGGTTTTTCTGTGCGGTTATGATACGTGAGATATCTATTGAGTTTTTCATAACTAAAATCGACTTTTTTAAGCACTTCTTGAAGCATGGCGTGTTTACATGCCGATAAGCTTGTTAAAATTTTTTTGCATTCGGCAAGATTTTCCATGGCATCTTGGTATTGTTTTTTTTCGACTAAATCACAGGCTACGTTGTGAAGTGTTGCGGCTCTATAAAAATGAACGTCGGGATATTGTGATTCCACTTGAGAATAAAGGTTCAAAGCCTGTTCGGGCTTATTGTTGTTTCTATAATAGTGGGCAAGATTCATTATGTCGCCGGGATGTTTGGAAGTCTCAAGCAGAGATATGAGATCAGGAGTAAGTGCTTGCGGGTAAAGGTCAGCAATAGCGGAGGCTCTTTCTTCTTGCGAGTCAAAATGGGTATCAATCAAAAAGGTTTTTTTCTTGTTTTGTACATCTTCATTTTTCTTCTCATAATCAAGAAGCGCAAAATATTCATCCAGCGTTGCACCGGGCGCGTCGGCTGCGTGACGCAGTTGAATATACTCAGTGAAATCATGTTGTTGGAATGATATCGGAAGATTTGGAGAGTCTGATGGAAAGATCGAGACAAAAATAAAAAGGCTTACTGGTGCGAAAATCTTCATAGTACGGTTACTCCTTTTATGCATTTTACCCAAACTCCGCTTTGCTTCAACCCATACTTCGGTATGGGATCCTGTTTGGGACCCGTTCAAAACCTGTTTTTTGATGTGGAATATTTTTTCACAGCGACTATAATTGTACTACAATTATTTCATTTTTCATCATCAGCAAGGAAAAGTTGTGACATACAGGGTTCGCGGTCAAAAATATCTTTGGGAAATTCCGACGGAACTTTGTAAAACGTCGATTGATATAGCTGCTCGATATTCCTTAGCAATTCCATTGGCGCAAGCGCTCGTGCAACGAGGGCGTTGCGATTCTGAAGAGATTGAATCTTTTTTATTCAGTTCGTTTGAAAAAGATGTGGGACATCCGTCTGTAATGAAAGATGCGCAAAAAGTAGTAGATCGCATTGAACGGGCCATCGAGCGGGGAGAAAAAATTCTCATTTTTGGTGATTATGATGTTGATGGGATCACATCGTCTTCATTAATGATGACAGGGTTACTACCACTGGGAGCCAAGGTAAATTTTTATTTGCCTCACCGAGTGCGTGACGGATACGGTATTTCAACAAAAATTATCGAACGAGCGCATGCCAATGGCTATACGCTAATTATAACGGTTGATAATGGTATTACGGCTTTTGAACAAGCAGAACGAGCAAAAAGCCTTGGCATTGATTTAATAATCACCGATCATCACCGTCCGCATGATCATGTGCCTGATGCCTATGCAATTGTCAACCCGCATCAATCCGATTGTCCATATCCATTTAAATATTTTGCCGGAGTTGGTGTTTCTTTCAAAATTCTTTCACTGTTATATGAAAAAAGAGGGCGATCATTACCAGCTAAGGTGTATGAACTTTTACTCTTAGGCACCGTCGCCGACGTTGTTCCGCTCACGGGAGAGAATCGATTTTGGGTACGCCATTGCTTGCGTCAGATCAATTCCGGGATGAGCTTGTCGTTGAAAGTGTTGAAGACAAATGGGAAGGTTGATAAATCAATCATTACTGCAACAGATGTTGGCTTTTCCCTGACTCCTCAAATTAATGCGCTCGGTCGCTTGGAAGATCCGCGCCAAGGGGTTGGCTTTTTGCTTGGAACAAATGAGCAAGAAGTGATGCAAACGGGAAAAGTTTTGTTGGAGCTGAATCAAGCTCGAAAAGAAATTGAGCGGTCTATTGTTGCTGAGATTCAGGCTAAAGTTGAATCGGGCCTCGTTGATTTGAGCAAGGAAAATTGCATTGTGCTTGGCAGTGACAATTGGCCACCGGGTGTTATTGGCTTGGTTGCCTCACGTATTGTCTCCGCGTATGGCAAGCCTACTATTTTATTGCATATGACCGATAAAGGAATTGCCAAAGGCTCATGTCGTTCGATACCTGCATTTAATATGTTTAATGCACTTTCTGAATGTCATGATCTTTTGATGCAATTCGGGGGACACGCGCAAGCAGCCGGCCTGAGCTTGAAAACGGAAAACATTCCACTGCTTAAAGATCGTCTTGAAAAAATGATTGCAGAGCGCCTCTCTCCTGATGATTTGCAACAAAAAATACGGCTTGATGCACATTTGATATTGCCTGATGCAACAAAAAAAATGATGGAGGATATGGCCTATTTTGAGCCGTTTGGAAATGAAAATCCGCAGCCGACGTTTTATGTTAAAGATGTTGTTTTGGTGCAAAAGCCTCAATTGCTCAAGGAGTTGCATGTGAAATGTGCTGTTTTTGCCGATGGCGTTATCAAGCAACTGATTTTTTTCAATAGACCCGATATTTATGCTGCTTTTATTGAGCGGGAAACTCCAAAGTTTGACCTTGCAACGCACATTACTGAAAATCATTGGAATGGAAGAGTGAATATTGAACTCCTTGGTATTGATATAGCCATGAAGGAATAGAATGATTATAGCGATTGATGGACCGGCCGCGAGTGGAAAATCTACCATTGCGCGCCGGTTGGGAGAACATTACAATGCTTTTTATGTAAATTCCGGCTTATTGTATCGAGCTCTTGCGTATGTATTAATCAATAAAAAGTACGCCCTTGAAGAATTAGCATTTCCCGATCCTGATGATCTTCTCTGGGCTCGGGGTATATGTGAGTATCGGTTCGAATTATCTTCGGATGCCCGAATGTTAGTGGACGGCGTTGACGTGACGCCATCCCTAAAAACGCCTCAGATAGATGATGCCACTTCTCGATTGAGCATAGCGCCTCTTTGCAGGCAAATCGTTTTAGAATGGCAACGAAGCTTTGAGACTGAGGGTGATTTGGTTGCTGAGGGACGAGATATTGGGTCAAAAGTTTTCCCCTATGCTGATTATAAGTTTTATATAACCGCTTCCGTGCAGGTGCGCGCCCGCCGCATGCATAATGATTTGAAAAAACAGGGAAAAGATATCGATTTGAAAACAATTGAGCAATCAATCAAGCAAAGAGATGAGCGTGATA
Source organism: uncultured bacterium (assembly GCA_963713925.1). Lineage (GTDB taxonomy): Bacteria > Babelota > Babeliae > Babelales > Vermiphilaceae > MFD01112-c2. Next base: position 1,084,184 of record OY970212.1, on the reverse strand, counting down.
CAAAACGAAGTCTTGCGCCATTGGTGATCCCTGCAGGGGCTCATGTGATTGATACTTCTGATTTAACGGTCCAAGAGTCAGTCGAGAAGATTTTCGAGATAATTCAAAAGTTTTCAAAATAAGTTTGCCCGTTTTGGGGTAAAAAAAAGAGAGAGGGACCGGAATATTCCGGTCCCTCTTTAGTTGTATGCTGTAAGTAAGTTAATTACTTTACGTTAGCATTTGCGAGTGCGCTGTGCACGTCAGCTGGAGCTTCCGAAAGATTTGGGTGCATATTGTAGTCTGCTTCTGTGCAACCATCTTTTGTTACGCAGCAGCTTTCGCTGATATTAGTTACGCAGGTAACTTTTTCATACTGCGCAGGGATTGTAACAGTCTTTTCAGGTGTTACAAGTCGGCACCAGGTTTTTTCAATGCAACGGCAGTTTTCTGGTTGTCTGATCACTTCATGTGATTGAGGGCATGTTTCGCACTCATCGCACACTTTTTTGCATGACTTTTTAGGAGCACATGCTTTTTTGTGGCATCTTTTTTTATGGCAGCCACGAACTGGTCGTGAGCATGAACCATCATTACAACCGCGACGGAAAAGGCGGGCTTCCATTTCGGTTGCCACACCAACAACAGCAATTAATGCTATTGCAAGTAAGAGTTTCTTCATAACATCTCCTTAAATAAGGTTATTTAGTTTTACTCTCATACAACTTCTAGTAACAGCATACTTAAGGAGCATTTTCAAATTCAAGGATTTTGAATAAATTTTTCTATTTGAATCAAATTATTAATAAAAAAATGCGTAGATAAGGGCTTTTTTCATAAAAAGGGGTCTCGGTAAAATATACCGTCGTAAGTACTTCTCTTTGCCAAGAAGGGCGATTCCCGGTAAAATATTAAAAAAAGAGGATAGGTTGAATATTTCAACCTATCCCTGAGAAAACCGGGAGAACGGAAATCTTTTTATCCTAAAATTTTCCTGCATTTTCGGCAGTAATAATCTCTTGAGCTTCATCCATTTCAATAAACTCATTGAGTTCTTGCTGTATAGCTGAAGGAGCTTCAGCAGGGCAGCACTTTTTACGGTTACCGCAACCTGCAAATGAGAGTACGGCAACAAGAGAAAGTGTTAACAGTGATCGGATACTCATACGTACATCCTTAGAGGTAAAATAGTAGTGATTATTCATTCTTTTTGATGTTGTTTTTCTTTTTTGACTCTTTTTTTGCCTTTTGGGCCGCCAATTCCAGGGGCGACTTTTCAAAAGCAAGCTTCAGTACCTGATCCATATTTGAAACAAGATGGATTTCCAGGTCACCAAGATCAATTTCCTTCCTAATCTCTTCAAGATCGTCCTGGTTATCCTGAGGAATAATAACCTTTTTCATGCCATGTTGTTTTGCAGCCAATAGCTTTTCCTTCAGTCCACCAATCGAAAGAACTCTTCCCTGAAGGGTAATTTCCCCCGTCATTGCCAATGCATTGAGGGTAGGTATTTTGGTGAGGGCTGAAATAAGTGCTGTGCAGAGTGCAATTCCTGCAGAAGGGCCGTCTTTTGGGGTTGCGCCTTCCGGAATATGAACGTGAATATCTTTATTGGTATAAAAAGAAGAATTCAGGTCAAGTTCCTTAGCCCGAGATCGGGTATAACTCAAAGCTGCTTGCGCAGATTCCTGCATAACATCTCCCAGTTGCCCGGTGAGAGTCATTCCACCTTTTCCAGAGAGAATACTCGTTTCTATCTCGAGCACATCTCCACCAAATTCGGTCCAGGCAAGCCCGGTTACCAATCCGATCTTTTTAGCGCTTTCGCTTAACGAGGTCTTTCTGTATTTTGGATATCCGAGCCATTCTTTCACGCGTTCTTCAGTTATAGTTATTGAACGTGCTTTTTTATCTTTCAACAACACCTGTATTGCTTTACGCATCAATTTTGCAATTAATCGCTCTAATTGGCGCACGCCGGCTTCTTTGGTGTATTGATTAATAATAAGGCGTAAAATAGATTCGCTTATCTTAAATTGAGCTGAAGATAGATTATATTCTTTCAGATTTTTATCAATCAGAAATTCTTGTGCAATCGCCACTTTTTCATCTTCGGTGTATCCGGATAAATTAATAATATCCATACGGTCAAACAGTGGATATGGAATACCATCCAACATGTTTGCTGTTGCAATAAACATGACTTGCGACAAATCATATTCTATATCAAGAAAATGATCTACAAATGATTTATTTTGTTCCGGGTCAAGCACCTCAAGAAGAGCTGCTGACGGGTCGCCATGAAAATCGCGGCTCATTTTATCAATTTCATCAAGAAGAATCACCGGATTTAAGGTGTTTGCTTTCTTCATTGCCTGGATAATTTTACCCGGCAACGCACCGATATAGGTTCGTCGATGCCCTCTAATTTCAGCTTCGTCTTTAATGCCGCCCAACGAAATACGAACAAATTCTCTGCCCAAAGCATCGGCAATCGATTGTCCGAGGGAGGTTTTACCCACTCCCGGAGGCCCGACAAGGCAGACAATTGGGGATTTGCTTAACTTTTTCGAGAATTTTTTAGCGGCAAGAAACTCAATAATGCGTTCTTTTGCTCTATGGAGACCAGCATGTTTTTGATTGAGAATTTTTTCCGCTTGGACAAGGCTGATGGTATCTTTGCTTGTTTTTTTCCAAGGTAAAGAGATAACCCAGTCAATGTAGTTTCTACTTACAACCGCTTCAGAAGAAAGTGGGGGCATCTGTTCTAAGCGCTTAAGTTCTTTTTCAACTTTTTCTTGAGCTTCAGCAGACAAGCCTAATTGTTTTATTTTTGAACGTATATTGATCACCTCAACAGAATGGTCTTCACGACCAAGTTCTTTTTGAATGGCTTTCATTTGCTCGGTGAGGTAATATTCTCGTTGGCTTTGTTCAACCTGGGTTTGTACGCGGCCTTTGATCCTTTGTTCTGTTTGTAGAATATCAATATCTTTTTTGAGTGCACTCAAAATGGTAAACATGCGCTCCGGAAGGCTCGCTTCTTCAAGAAGCGCTTGGCGTTCTGCAAAGGTGAGGTTGAGATGTACGGCGATTGTATCGGCACAGAAGTCCATTTCTTGAGCCGTTTTTACGTTTGCAGTAATATCCGCCGGGGCTTTTTCGTTTAATTGAGTATAGGTTGCGTATAATGCCTTCAATTGACGCCAAATAGCCTCAAGTTCAATCATATTGTCTGTCTGAGTAGACGGGATATCTTCAGCTTTGACCGCGATGAAGTTAGTAATTTCTGGTTCTTGGCTGATAACGCGAGCCCGGCATAGCCCTTCGGCTAATATTTTCAAAGAACCGTTCGGCATACGCATAACTTGTAAAATAGACGCGCGGGTGCCGGTCATAAAAAGGTCACCAAGAGCAGGCGTTTCAACTTTCTCGTCTTTTTGGGAGGTAATAAAGAGCTGTGTATGGTTTTTAAGCGCGAATTCAACAGACTCTATAGAAGACGGCCGACCTACGATGATAGGAAGAATGCTTTTGGGTAATATGATGACGTTTTTGAGCGGAAGTAACGGTAAGAAATCAAGGGTGGTCTGCTCAGAGCTGATGTGCTCAATATTTTGTATTTCTTCTTTCAATTTTGCCATGATTCACGCTCCAAATAGGGCCCATACTTTGTATGGGAATATAAAATTCATTTTAATTTCTTAATTGTATGGGATATTTCGCTCTCTATTTTATTTCATAAATTGATTTTTGCCAAATAATGGGCCCCAAACGGAGCAAAGCAAAGTTTGGGTAAAAAATAATGGGCCCCAAATGTAGAACATTTGGGTAAGAATAAAACAGGTCCCCAGTGCATGTAATAAGCTTGTGCATAATAAAACGGCTCGAGATAACCTCGAGCCGTCGTTACTGATATCTATGGTGGTTAATCTTTAGTTAAGTTTTATCAGCGGACTAATGGTCGAAACGGCGAGTTTCTCATTATTTTTCATATTCACAACTGAAAAGGAGAAATGCTCTGAAAATTCACTCTTTTCAACAAAAACCAGTTTATTGACTGTTTGATGGGGGCCGACAACGGTGAAATCAAGGCTTTTGTTTTGAAAATCAGTCTCAAGACGTTCATTAGCTTTTGGCGATTCAATGGCTTCTATGACAAATGGTATAACTAGAGGCCAAATAAAAAGGGTGCCGATTCCCCAGAGCGTTAGTCGTTTAGCTGTATTGAAAGACACGCACTCAGCAACTTCTTGATAAGGGATGCAAGGGAAGCTAAAGCTGTCTGCTGAAAGGATATAGGAATACTCAGAGTTGTTGGTAAATTGGATTTGTACTGGCTGGATGCCTTTTGAAAGAATGGTATTTCGGCCTAAATACTTATGGCAATCTGCCTTGGTAAATTGTTTGAATGCAAATGAAATATATGATCCAGTAGTCGGTTGAGATGTATTCTTTAACTCTTTGAGCTGCAGGGCCTTATACTTGGCAATAGCAGTGAGATTACAGGTTTGTGTAATAGCAAGACTGCATAGAACAAGCGATATTGTTTTTAAAAATTTCACGCGAGAATCCTCCATTTTGCGCACGAATATATTATTATTTTATAATTAAAAATATAAAAAATCAATGGGTGTCTTTTGTGTGTATATTTACAATCTGAAAACATATTTGATAGTATTGGGATGAGGCGAATTAATCTTTCTAATGAAGGGGCTTGTCCATGAAAAATAGGATCTTGTTTGCGGGATTACTGCTCGTGAGTGTGCATGTCATGTATTCAGGAGAGGGTGTTCAAGAGTTGTCAAAGTTTTTTGATCCTTTTGCGCAGAATAACCAGCTTACTTATATACCTGATAAATTGGATTTTTTTTTAAATGAATTTAATTCTCCGGAGTTTAAAACCGCAGCAGAGAAAGTAGGAGTCGATGGCCTTATAAAACTTTCGGATAAGTTTAAGTCTCTGGATGGATATAACAAATTGTTTGATCGCGCTGGTCAGTTTAAGAGCAAAAATGAGGCAGATCGGGTCGGGTATGCCTATTCCGCATTGAAGGCAATGGCTCTTTTGTATGTTGGATTGTTCGACAAGCTATTTGAGATTGAAGAAAACCCGAAAGAATTCGAAAAGATTCTGAAAAAAATAGGAGTAAATAGCATCCTTGCCATAGAGCGGTTTCTTCTGGATGTAATAAGTCCGAAATTGGAGCTGCACCGGGGCTCGTTCAAAGATCTTGTTAATCGCTCGATTTCAAATATAGACATCTTTTTGGGCTATTTGAATTATCAAAGATCATAGTTTCATATTGAAATGAGTGCCCTAGTCATACTTCCATTTCTTTAAAACAACTTTTTACAAATGAATAATCTTTTGATAATTTTTTGTAAAAATCGTAATATAAAGACAACGGTTGTAACACAGTGGTGTCGCGGTAAGGGTGCTCATGACGTTTGCTTCAAGGTTGATTTCGGTGGCTCAGGCCTGGTTTGGCCATTTCTCCAGGGATGAATTAAAAAAATTTGTTCTTTTAGGGGTCATCTATGGTTTTATCATAGGCATCTATTGGACGCTTCGCGTTACAAAAGATTCGGTTTTCATGACCATGATTGGCGGTGAATACCTCAATTCGGCAAAACTTCTTTCCCTCTGGTGTCTTTTTCCACTTATCTTGCTCTACACCAAAATTGTAGAGAAATATTCACGTAATAAATTATTGTTTATCGTTTCCGGTGCTTATATCGTCGGAACCCTTCTTTTTGGAATGCTTTTACTAGATCCTTCATGGGGTCTTGCCAATAGAGAGGTTGCTTTGACTCGTTGGCTTGGGTGGGCGTGGTATGCATTTGTCGAGAGTTATGGCTCATTTGTTCCGGCTTTGTTTTGGGCGTTTGCCACAGATACAACTGACCCCGATTCCGCTCGCAGAGGGTTTCCTTTCTCGGTTATGATAGCTCAATCGATCAGCGTTTTCGGACCCGCCTTATTAACTCCATTGGCGGCTGAACATTGGTTCGGTTCGACGGCATACGTTGTTTTGGCTTCCGGGATAGTGTTTTCGGGAGTTCTTTTCTTTTTATGGCTTTTTGAAAAGACCGTTCCTAAATCACAATTGGTTGGTTATCGGCCCGCGCAGATCGCTGAACGAAAGCAACCGTTGAAAAATGCCGGATTCGCGGGTGGATTGCGTCTCTTTTTCTCAAGTGGATATTTGCTTGGAATTCTTTCGATTGTCGCGGCGTATGAAACAGTTACCACGTTGATTGATTATAATTTCAAGAACATGGCACAGCGATTGACTTGCACCGATTCAGCATGCACGGTTTATTTAGGCTCCTATGCGACGCTCGTTAATTTGGTATCGGCGGTTATATTGATTTTCGGCGTAAATAACGTGCAAAGAAGGCTCGGGATTCGCTTCTCTATTTTGGTAATGCCATTTGTTGTTGCAGTAGCGCTTGGTCTTTTCTTCTTCTATCCAAAAGTTCAAGTTTTATTTTGGGTCATGATCGGCGTTAAGGCTCTCGCCTACGCGATTAATTCACCATCAGTTAAACAGTTGTACGTGCCGACCAGTACCGAGGTGAAATATCTTTCTCAGGCTTGGATCGATACATTTGGTTCTCGAGCATCAAAAACAATTGGGTCCGGTTTTGCTTTTATCCAAAGTCCACTTGCATGGATGTTTGGCCCCCATCTTGCGTTTGAATTATATGTGAATTTGAGTGTTGGTTTTTCATCAATTCTTATAATCAGCTGGTTTCTTATGGCCCTTTATTTGGGCAGGCGGTATACCGGTGCGGTGGCAAATAAAGAAATAGTGTGCTAAATAATAGTGCGTGCGGCAGTTGAAAGGTTTTGTGAACATGAGGGATGCAATGATAAGTGCTACAAAGGGATATATGTATCGAATTAAACAATATTTTGATTCATTTTTACCCGACAGTAAGTCTGAGCGAACGAAGGTATTTCTTTTAACGGCTTCCTTTTTTTGCATTATTGCAGGATACACCATTGCAAAAGAGCTCAAAGATGCAATGTTTGTGGCAATTGTCGGGAAAGAATATATTGCGTATGCCAAAATGGTCGCTATTGTTCTTTTGATCCCGGCAGTCATGCTCTATTCTCGATTTGTTGATTCACTTCATCGTTATCAATTATTGATGCTCTATACCTTTGCCTTTGGGACTCTTGGAATTATTTTTTCAATTTTTTTGGGGCATTCGGTAATCGGGATTCCAAATACCGATTCAAGCCCCTATCGTTTGTTTGGGTGGTTTTTTTATTTGTTTATCGAGGGCTATTCTCCCTTTATCGTGAGTGTCTTTTGGGCATTTTCAAACTCAATCAATAGTCCGCAAGCCGCTAAAAGAAGTTATGGGATCATGGTGGCCGGCTCCAAAGTAGGCGGTATGGCAAGTGCCGGGCTCGCATGGCTCCTGCTCAGTTACACTGATCCGCTTTCATATGTGAATTCGCATACACTCAAGCATCAGATTTTGCTGGGGGCTTCATCGGCATTGTTGCTCTTTGTTCCCCTTATCATATGGATTTTAACGAAAAAAGTTTCTGAAACCGAGTTGCAGGGATATAAAGCGGTTTATAGAGCCGACAAACAACGAGAAAAAGATGAAAGTGCATCAACCGGTTTGTTTTCCGGACTGGCAATGCTTATTAAATATCCCTATGCGTTTGGTATTTTTGCCATCGTATTATTTTATGAAGTCATGCAAACAATATTGAATTACCAACGCATCGTAATCGCAAAAGAAGGTGCAACAAACCTTTCAGAATTCAGTGCATCTTTATTCAGTTTCATTTTCTTTACTCACGCAGTCGGGCTCATTATATCGCTCTTTGGAACATCAACATTGTTAAACCGTTGGGGCGAAAAGGCATGCTTGTTGCTTGTTCCGATTTCTATGGCCTGCTTATATGGCATTTTCAGAATATACAATACTCAATTAGCTTTCACGCTCTTTTTTGTTGGGGTGCGAGGTATTCACTATGGATTGAGTTATCCGGTTCGAGAAAGCTTGTATATTCTTACGGTCAAGGAAATCAAGTTTAAAACGAAATCATGGATAGATGCCTTTGGGTCAAAATTTGCCAAGGCAGGGGGTTCGCTGTTTAACACAGTCACAGAGGGCCTTGGGGCATCGCTTTTCGTGGCAGTCCAATCAGGTTTGTTTGCCGTTATTATTGGCGTTTGGGTCGTTATAGCCTACTTTTTAGGGAATCGCTTTGAAAAGGCGGTTGCTCGTAATGAGGTAATTGGTCTTGAGCAAGAATAGAACATTCGATCGTGCTAATGCGATAGTCCAGCCGTCGTTCTTACTTCGAAGTCAAGCCTCAGTATGTGTTAAACTATGGCGGACAATCTTTTAACAAAATTTGTTTTGTACATTTTGTTAAAAGATTGCAATTTAAGGCCTATTTGGTAAAATTTCAACATTGTGGAGTGTTAATTGTTTTTTAGCTTGTCTTCTTATTAAGGGGTGGTATCGCTCAGATACCTAGAAGGCAACAGGTATAACCCCTTTAAGGATTTTATATGATCGATTTTCGTAAATTAATTACTGCCGGTGTGCATTTTGGCCACCAAACTTCTCGCTGGTCACCTAAAATGAAGCCCTATATCTGGGGTCATAAAAATGGGGTCCATTTGATTGACGTTTCAAAGGCGGCTATTCAGCTTGAAAAAGCAGCTCAATTTTTAGAAAACGTTGCCAGTGAAGGCAAGGCAATTCTTTGGGTTGGAACAAAAAAGCCGGCGCAACAATCAATTAAAGATGTTGCAGCGACATTGAAGATGCCTTTTGTGAGCCATCGTTGGATTGGTGGTACGCTTAGCAACTTCAGCCAAGTTAAAAAATCAGTAACTAAGCTTCTTCATTTCCAAGATGTTTTGGATCGTTCAGATAAATTTCCGAATTATACCAAAAAAGAACTTAATATTATTCAAAAATCAGTAAAACGTTTACAAGATAATATTGGTGGTATTACCAATTTATCATGGCCTATCGGCGCTATTGTTATCATCGATGTTCGCAAAGAACATTCAGCTCTTAAAGAAGCTGTTCGCATGGGCTTGCCGGTGGTGGCGCTTGTTGATACCAACAATGACCCATCAGGCGTTAACTATGTAATCCCTGGCAATGATGATTCTCCTCGTTCTATTAAAACGATTCTTGAATACTTGTCAGAGTTTGCAGCTCGTGGCGCGGCCAATGCAAAAACTGTTGAAAAGCAAGAAGAGACAGCAGCAGAACAATCTCCTGACCAAATCAGACTTGCTCTTCAAGAAGAGGAAGAAGGTCGCAAGAGAAGGTCAAGTGGTGGCCGTTCAACGCCTGCTCGTCGTCCGCGTCGTACAACTGGTGGATCTGATGATCGCCGTGGGCCAAAGCGCGCGTAAATCCTGCTTTGAGTTATATTGAAATATATGAAACCCCAAGAAAATTGGACTTGGGGTTTTTCCCGGGTCCCAATTTGAGCGCCTATCTCGCCATAGCCGACGGGCGACGGCGGAAGCATAAATTGGGTGTACGGAGAGGTGTCTGAGTGGTCGAAAGAGCACGATTGGAAATCGTGTATGTCCTGAAAAGGGCATCGAGGGTTCGAATCCCTCTCTCTCCGCCAGCCTCCGCCAAGGCTACGGCTGGGCGGGCCAGTCTTAAGGCAGAACATTTGAAATTTTATAGAACAAGTGTAGGCTGTCGCGCCATAGCTTGCCAAGTCGTAAGACGTGGATAAGCGACTGCGGACAGGCAGGCCGGCCAATAAAATAATGGCTAGATTTTAAATTTGGGGAGGTATGTAAGGAATGTTTATTTACCTTGTCAGGTCCGAAAGGAAGCAGCAAAAGTAACACATTCTTGTATGTGCCTCCCCTTCTATTTCGCAAAATAGTCAGGCCTTTTTAAAGAATGAAATGCGAAATGGAAGCCCTTCGAAGCCTTTGGCGTAGTAGGGTATTGTATTGATAATAGTTTTTGATTATAGTGCGCGACTCCGTAGTTGTTCACCGCATTTGGTTGAGTGTTTCTTATGAATATCCATGCGCCTCATTTAAATCTTGCTCGCAAGTGGAGATCTCGAACGTTTGATCAAATTGTGGGGCAAGAGCTTTCTGTTCGTGTTTTGAAAAATAGTCTTTATTTAAGCCAGTTGTTTCCTGTGTATCTTTTCTCAGGCCAACGAGGTTGTGGTAAGACATCTTTAGCACGTATTTTTGCCGCGGCAATCAATTGTGATCGCCTGGTTGAGTTTCAAAAAAATCCTCGCGGTCTTTCAATTCCTTGCAATACATGTGACTCCTGCAAGGCGATGCTTGAAGGCAGACATCCTGATTTTATCGAAATTGATGCTGCTTCTCACACCGGGGTTGATAACGTTCGCATGATTATTGATGCGGCGTCATTGATGCCAATTTTGGGCAAAAAAAAGGTGTATCTCATTGATGAAGCCCATATGCTCAGCAAGGCCGCTTTTAATGCCTTTTTAAAAATTTTAGAAGAACCGCCAATGAGTGTTCATTTTATCTTAGCCACAACTGATGCGCATAAAATCATCGATACCGTGCGTTCACGATCATTTCAAGTGCTTTTCAAGCCGGTTGATTCTCAGACATTAATACGTCATCTTGAGCATGTGTGCAAATCTGAAAATGTTCGTTTTGATCATGACGGTCTCGCGCTTATCGCACAAGAATCGCAGGGCTCTGTTCGTGATGCTTTGAATCTTTTAGAGCAAGTCCGTTTTGCTGCAAGCATCGTTACGGCGCAATCGGTGCGTCTTGCGCTTGGTCATATGGATGATGATCAATTGATTCATTTGGTGCATCTCGTGTTGCAGGGTGATGCAAAGGTATTGCTGCAAACATTGACTGATTATAAAATTGAGCGATATTCCGCTTCATTTCTCTGGCGACGCATTATGGATATTGTCAAATATTGCTTGTGGGGCGCTATTGGGGTTGATCAGTCTGAAGTATTGAATGAAAACAAGCATATTGCATCGCTTGTCAATTATGCGTATGCCAATAAGTTGTATGCCATATTACAATTTTTTTACCAGCAAGAGCCGCTTTTTGTAAAAACAACAGCGCAGCATTCGTTTTTTGAAATGATTCTTCTTCAGTTGTGTCAAAAGAATAAAAATAAAAATAATATTGGCGGAAATCAGACACCGCAGCAAGCGTCTGCTTCAGTTCCGGCAAGTGATGAAGGACTTCTGTTGCTTGATGATGAGCAAGAAGAAGATGAGGATGATGACAGTGAAGAAGAAGATGAAGAGGAAACCCTTTCAGTTGCATGGAAACGGGCGCTTGATGAGATCAACAAATTGCCTGATCCGATAATCAGATCACTCTTTACTCAAGCAGAATTCACGCAAAATTCATCAGATAGTTCAAACTATGAGATTGCTTTTGGGCAAAGTCTGGCGTTGTTTGCAGAAAATGTTGATCAATCGCGCGCTCTCTGGGAGCCGATCATTAAGAATTTTTTCCCCCGAGCAAAAACGATTTCATGTCAGTTTTCACTTGCTACGCAAGCAAAACCGCAAGCTCCCATTCGGGCAACTTCTGTAGAGCAACGACCGGTCGAACCCGCAATGCAAGCTCCTCAGGCAGCTCCTAAGCCGACGTTTACAAAAAACTCATATGCAAACAAATCAGCTCGCACTCCGTACATCGCGGGAACACCGCTTGATGTTTCAGATAAAGAGCGATGGAAATTAACTAATCTTGTTCTTAACTATTTTCCGGGCACCGTACGGCAGATTCAGGATCGTCAATGAAAAAATTACCAAAAGTTGTACTCGTCGGCCGTATGAACGTCGGCAAATCAACGCTCTTTAATCGCTTATCAGAATCAGTCAAAACAATGACTCTTGATTATGAAGGAGTCACCCGCGATTTTATTTCAGAAGAAATTGCGTGGAAGGGAAAAGATTTTGAACTGGTAGACACGGGCGGTGTGAGCTTTGCAAAGACGCAGGATGTTATCCTTGAAGCGGTCAGACAAAAAGCGATTTCCATGCTTGAGGCTGCAGAAGTCGTGTTATTTGTGCTTGATGGAAAAGCCGGGCTGGTCAATCAAGATCGCGATATAGCGAAACTGCTCTTCAAGGCAGGAAAAAAAGTGATTGCAGTTATCAATAAAGCTGATACAAAAGCTGTGCAAGAACATATGTTCGAGTTTGATAAACTCGGATTCAAAAACAAAGTGCTCATCTCCGCGCAGCATGGCACGGGCATTGCTGATCTGCTTGAATTAATTGTGGATCTCTTGCCTGAACATACACCGATTGCGGAAACACAAGAACCTCGTTTTCGAGTTGTATTGCTCGGCAAACCAAACGTTGGAAAATCATCATTGCTCAATAGCCTTGTTGATCAGGAGCGCGCAATTGTCTCCCCAATTGCAGGGACAACGCGCGAGCCGGTTTCGCAAAAAGTGACCTTCTATCAAGAAGATATTTTGTTGACCGACACACCTGGTGTGCGTAAACAAAAATCGGTGCATGAACCGCTTGAGAGTTTGATGGTCAAAAGTTCGCTTCGCGCACTTGAGCGAGCAGAGATTATTTTGTTGCTTGTTGATGCAAGTGAAGGAACACTTGCAGACCAAGAGCTGAAGCTCGCATTCTATGCGTTCCAAGAAAATTATAAAGCGCTTATTATTCTCTACAATAAACAAGATTTGGTGACTGAGCATACCGACTCACAACTTGGCGTCAGCAAAGACCGATATGATTTCTTACTGAGAAAAATTGAGCAGCTCAACATTTCATGCAAAACGGGTAAGAATGTCGGCAAAATATTTCCCCTCATTCAGAAAGTGTGGAATCGCTACAGCCAACAATTCAATGAGCACGAGCTCACTATTTTACTCCGTGGTCATCTTGAAAAGCGTCCATTGTATCATAAAGAAAATCTACTTGTTTTATATGACGTACGCCAGATCGCAATGGCCCCTACTACGCTTTTGTTGACGGTAAACGTGCCGGATTGGTTTGGTGAAAGCCAGTTACAATTCTTTGAAAACATTTTGCGTGAACAGTACGATCTAAAAAGCGCTCCGGTTAAGTTTGTCTTGAAAAAGAGATCATAAAATACCGTGTTTTTTTAAAATAAAAAACGCATAGGTTCATCAAAAATATAGATATACTGATACTCATAGTGTAGGATTTACATAAGATGGTTTCAGTCTATTTTTTTGAAAAAAAGCCTTGTTAATCGGGCCCCCATGAGGAACAGGTCTTCCGGATGAACTTCGAAGTCGCAGATCGTGGGGTAGCGTTTTTGGGAGTTTTGTATGAATGAGCCGATAATTCGTATTGCATATTTACACATGGAACATTCCGAAGATATTGAGCGGAATGTGAAAAAACAACTTCAAAAAGTGATCGATTTTATAGCTGACGGCCCATCGCCAGCATATCTTGATTTAATGATGGAAGCTTCGCATTTGCATCCACAAGATCGTTCAAAGACATTTCCACATCATCAGATTGCACTGCAGGTGAAAACCCCGCACTATGAGGTGTATGTCAAAAAAGAAGATAGCGATTTTTATAAACTGCTTGGTCATGTGATTGATGAAGTGTATGAAAAACTACACAGAGAAAAAAAAGAGCGCGTTGATGATCGCAAAGCGCGCAATCCCGATTGGACCAAGAATTTTAAAGATTAAAGAAAAAGGCCCGCAAAAATCGCGGGCCTTTTTTAGCTCAATTATTTTAGTAGTCTTTTGATTTGCTTCTGAATATCCGGAAGAATGAGAGTCAGGTCAACGCTTTGAGTTCCATCCTCAATAATATCAGGTTTAATGAGGGCGCCAATCAATTCTTTTGCTACTCGAGCATACTCATCTTCGAATTTATTTTGAAATCGGCTTATGACGGGTAATAGAGCATTGTGGCTTGGTGTTTCAAAAAAATAATAGTCCGAAGGAGTGGCATCATACCCATCCTTGAGAAACAGTGGCGAAACAAGAACAGGCTTCTGCTCTAATGCAGGTAGTGCTACAGGTGCAAGATCACTTACGACATTTTCTATCGATCGTATATCAAGAGACTGATTGCATCGAGAATAAAAAAATCGGAGTGCGCAGGATAATTGAGGTGTTTTGGGTGAATAATAATTAGGAAGTTCTATCTGCAACGGTTTGTGTGATAAACCAAAGATCTCCTTAACGGGATACTTGCAATGAGGCATTGTATATTGAATAACAGTATCAAAGGCCGTAGAGAGGGACGTTTCTTGTCCATCACCACCGTTGACAACCATGGCGTATACGGCAAATATGGCGAGTGAATATTTAATCATAAATGGCTCCTGTTTGAGATTATGTAAGCGGGCCTATGTTAGCGCATCATAATAATCGTGTCAATGCAAAAATGCACGCCATGATACCTTTTTTATATTGCGAAGAACCATCATTTTCGAGACTCGAATGTAACTTATTCAAATGTTCTTGATGTGGCATGCATGCTCCTTGACCATAAATCCATCGACGACCTCTCTATAATATTGTATATTGTAAAAAATGCCATTGAGTTGTTTTTACATTTTGTCCAAATTGAAGGTTTTTCATGAAAAAGATATTAGCTGTTTTAGCTAGCTTGTCGATGTCGGCTTGTTATGCGGGAGATGGAGGAGATAACGCTCAGTTATTGATGAAAGAAGTGGTAGATGCTGTTGTCGTGATGCAATATCAGCGAAATACGGGGCGGTTGGAAGAATTGCTTGAAAGAAAACCGAGCATTCCTCAGCTTTATAAAAATCATATCTTAGAACAGGCCGCTTTGACTCCGAACCTGCATATTTTTAGAATGGCCTTGTCGCACGGTGCCGAATATGATTATGATAAATTGGTCTATGACATACGAGCCAAGCAAGCAAGTTTTATGCCCTGGTCCGATGAGTTACATTATTCCAATAAATTGATTCAAATTATCGAGTTTCGCGAGCAACAGAAACAAAATTAGCTTCATTTCATTTTGATACATAAGAAGGCTTGCAATTGTGCGAGCCTTCTTATTACAGTGCCATGCTTTAACTTTTTACGCTGCAGCAATCAGCTGGTTAATAAATTCTTTCTTGTCTGTTTTATACAATTCTGAACCCCATCGAAGCAACACACCACGCGAACTCGGATCGATGACAAAAATCGCAGGGAATCCTTTGATGTTGTAGAAGGAGTTAAACTCTTTGTTACATTCAAGTGAGCCGTCGAGCTTGATGCAGATGTAATACTCGCACAATGTTTTTATCACTTCCGGATCTGATAATAGCGTTTTGTCGATTGCTTTGCAAATCGAACAATACGGTGCGCCGACATCGACAAACAATTTTTTGCCTTCTTTCTGTGCCTCGTTGATCGCATCTTGATAATCTGAAACCCACAACGGCGCATGACAACCGA
Organism: uncultured bacterium; assembly: GCA_963713925.1. GTDB lineage: Bacteria > Babelota > Babeliae > Babelales > Vermiphilaceae > MFD01112-c2. The sequence continues at coordinate 1,068,772 of OY970212.1, read as the reverse complement.
GCTGTTTTGTTTGATTGTATGACCATAGTCCATAGAGCCCGGCAATGCTGAGTGCTATGATGGCAACAATCGTATTGAATGTATTTGGCTGTTTGCTGCTGCGATAGAGATAATAGAATCCGCATGCGGCAATAACCGCCGTTAGGAGCCAGGAGAGTATGTAATCGGGAGCTAACGGTTTTAAGAAGTAAACCGCCATTGCAAGCATAATAAACCCGAACACACGTTTGATCTCAACCATCCACATGCCGGCGCGCGGAAGCATATTGAGCGAGCTTGAAAATGTTCCAATCAAAAGAAGTGGGATGCTAATTCCAACCCCGAAGGCAAACAAAAGCGAGAATCCAAGAAAAGTGTTTTGCATGGAAGTTACGATGCTCAGCAACAACACCAACCCCGGAGAAAGGCAGGGGGATGCAAATGTTCCGCTTGCCGCTCCAAAAAGAAATGCCGATAGTGCAGAACCTTTTTTGACCGCTTGATGCTTTGGCTGCATGATTTTGGGAATATACATTTCATACACGCCCATCATGGAAAGTGCAAGATACACGAGTAACGCAACGATACACACAATGATGATCGGATTTGCCATTAGTGATCCAAACACTTGTCCGGTGTATGCTGCGCTCAAACCAAGGGCTGCAAAAGTGAGTGCGATGCCGAGTGTGTAGCAAAATGCCAAGAAAAAATTGCGCAGCAACGATGTGCCGCCTTGTGATTGCAGAATGCCGGCAGTAATCGGAATCATCGGATAAATGCAGGGCGTGAGGCTCATGAAAATGCCGAGTAAAATCACGAGCAAAATTTTAATGAGCAGAGAATCAGTTGCAAGAATGGCACCTGAAATTGTATCAGACCATGATTTTTTCTGTGCGATTGGTGCTGCACACGTAGATTGTTCAGGAGCAGCTGCTTGAATTTCTGTATCGGCTTCCACCATCGTTTCGATTTGTTGCTCGGCATGTATCGATTGCAACTTGACCGTTTTTTGAGCGAGCGATTTTGTGTGCGCACCCATGTAGGTGATTGTTATATTCGTGTCCGGTTCAAGCGCACCTGAGGTTTGTAAACGGAATGTTGTGTCAGCGTCATAGAATGATTTTTTTTCTTTGAACGTTGTATCAAAATGTGCTTGGGGCGCATTGTCTGCTTTCCACGAGGTGATGGAAACATTCGGATCATTGATCGAAAAATTCAAATATTCTTGATAGAGCATATCGTTTGCAATGTGCGCTTCGATGCAAAGTTCAGAGCTGTCGGCTTTCGCAGATGAAGTAAAATCGATGGTGCAGTGCGTATATGCTGTCGCAAACAACAGCATGAGAAATGATGATATAAAATTCATGAGAATCTCCAAGATAAATGAAAATAGTGGAAATTTAGTATACTCGTTTGAAACGAAAGAATCGACCAAAAAAATTGAGGGATAAGTTGTGGAAAACTTATCCCTCATACATTTTCTTACAATGCGAGATTATCTGAGTTTTTCGCCAAAAATAATTGGGCGTATTCGTATTATTTCTGTAGGATCGGGTTTATAACCTTTCCACCATGATTCCCATGTAGTAGTATCATGGACATAGAGCCCATCCATGGCAACGTTTAAAAGAGCAGAAAGTTTAATTTCGTTAGTTTGATTTGAAGAAGAAGCCTGTTTTACAAAAAATGTACCGCATCCTGCTTCCTGTCGACAGAAGGGGTAGTCATGATCATTGACTCGCTGGAATCCTACATACCAATATTGGGGAACGACAACTGTACCAAAGAAAGGAAAGCGTTGCATATCTTCTTTCATCAAACAAGCATAATCTCCTTCCTCTTCCCAATCACATTGTGGAGAAACTTTGTATATATAAGGTTGGAGAATATCGTTGCAAATTACAACTGAAGATGTATCTGCAGCAAAACATGATAAAGAGAATCCGAAGAGCATCATATATATTTTCATTATGGTCCTTTCATTCTTATCGCAGATAGTATCATTTATAATTCATACGTGTCAATCCTTATTCAATGGGATTATCATTGCATTTTTTGAAGAAATATTTATCATAATTTCATCTATTCTTTTTTTTGGGGCTGTAGCTCAATTGGTAGAGCGCATGGATGGCATTCATGAGGTCACCGGTTCGATTCCGGTCAGCTCCACCATTTTCCAGATTTTGACAATTTGAAAATAGAGTAGAAGATCGGTTTCAGCTCTGCATCGATCTTTTCGTCTTTGTAGGTGCAGTTCCCAATTAATAAATTCAACAGTCGCTTTTTTTGCTCACTGCTTTGGCCTTTGAACATGCTAGACGCTTTATTGGAGAGTTCTATGGCGAGTGACGCATTTTCAAGGTAGTGTAAGTCAGCTTTTTGAAGAGCGAGTAATTTTATATAAAGATCATCTTTTTCAGAAGACCATTTTCTTGTTCTTTCCTGCCAAAAGTCTTCACTAATTTTTCCGTCAAGCTTATCAAGATACGCCTGGTCAATACGTCTCTGAATTACCTTTATTTGTTGCTCGAGCTGTGATGCAAGGTTGTTATGATATTCAATTTTGTCTTGCATGCTTTCGCGCAGACCCTTTAATACCATCATCTGAGTTGCTTCATCAATTTGAATCGAAGCCAATAACTGTTCAAAGTGCTCATCGATTGTTTCTTGGCGCAGGTAGGATTGCATGCAATAACCCTTTTGCCCTGTGCAATGGTAGTAGATGTATTTACCTTTCTTGAGTTCGGCAGTGAGTTTGCATCCGCATACTCCGCACCTGATCAAGTTTGTGTAGGTAAAAAGACCTTTTTTTGATTTATCTTTTTTGGGATGTCTGAGCATATCCTGTACCTGATGATAAAGTGCTTTGCTAATTATTGGTTCGTGAGAAGCATTCTCGTATCGTTTCCCCCGCCACATAAACATGCCGGTGTAGAATTCATTTTTGAGAATGGTTTCTAAGGTGCTGACATAGAAATGTTTGCCGCTACGATACACAAGACCTTCATCAAGAATTTTTTTTCTTAAAGTCTTTAGTGAGTGGCTTCCTGTTGCGTACAACTCAAACATTCTTTTAATGAAGGGTGCTGCTTTTGGATCAATTGCAATTGTTTTTTTATCGCCTTCACGAGCATTTACATAACCAAAGGGTGCGTTTGAGGGAAAGGTGCCTTGTGAGGCTTTTTCGATCATCCCTTTGCGGACTTCTTCCGAAAGATTATCGACATAATTCTTTGCCATGAGGGCTTTTATGCCGAAAATGAACTTTTCATTTGAGCGCGAATCTTTGCTCAAAATTACATTTTCTTTGACCAGGTGAATCTTGGTGTCGGAATATTCAATCAAACGATCAATGAGCGCGTAATCAGCAATGTTACGTAATAAGCGATCTGTCTTTTCTACTAATATGTGCTTAACGGTAGGGTTCTGTTCTAGGAATGTGAGCATTTTGGTGAATTGAGTGCGTCCAGCCTTTTTTGCTGTTTCAACATCAGTAAATTCTTGCGCAATTGTGAGATGATTCTTTGATGCATATTCATGCATGATTTTAAGTTGAGCGGGGATTGAAAAGCCTTCAATTTCTTGGTCTCGAGATGATACTCGGGCATAGATGACGGTTTTTTGCATAGATGTAGAATTATTTTGTGATTATCAATAAGGTGTTTTTCATCTTTAATAATATCACAAAAATTCATATTCGGGTAATAAAAAAGCCGGAGTTAATTCCGGCTTTGTAAGATTGATTTTTAACGAGTAAATAGAGGTTTGTGTCTTGATAAAATATTGATGATCTCGTCATTTTGTTGGCCATGATAGTTTTTTAATGCCTGAGCATAACCTAATGGGTTTTGTTTCGAAGTGCTTGTTGAACGAGCGTTACCACGCACAGATGGACCCCCAATTAAGTTTATGTCAGCTCCCGCGTTTAAGAGAAACTTTACGGCCCTCGTATTATTGCTTTGGATAGCTATAAATAACGGATGCCAAATAGTACCACCGTCATAAATGCATTGATTAGGATTAGCCCCATTTTTCATGAGAAGCTCGAGGATTTTATCCGAATAAAAAGGGCTTTCTATTGCGTTAACCCAAGCGCTTGCAGGGGATTGATCGCTATAAATTGAAGGATTCGTGTAAGATGACCCGTTGATGTTGTATCCATAATCGATGAGAAGTTGCAAGAATTCCAACTGTAATTCAAATATAGCGAATGGATCAAGTTCGCTTACTACATATTGAAAAATATCTTTGCTGTGAAGAATGTTTTGTTTGAACTTTCTCGAGTCGCGTGCATGTTTGGGTAAATTTTTCAGCAGTAAAAGAGCCGATTTTATATCCCCAACTTTGATGGACTGCTCCACGTGATCAAATGAAGGGACGGCCCCGCACTCAAGCAAAGCAACTATGGCATTATTTTTTGCCCAAGGTATGGCTTTACCAAGCGAATTGACATTTGCTCCGGAATTCACTGCATAACGAATTTGATCGGGATTATCATTAATAATTGCACGGTACATCATATTATCGAGAGATGGAATGACGGCGCCGATCTTTTTCAAGACTTCAATGGCATTTATCTTTTTTAATGATATTGCAATGAAGATAGGCAGCTTACCATCGATTTCAAGATTGACATTTGCACCCAGCTTGACTGCATCCAAAATTTCTTGAGCGGAATTGTTCAAAATTCCGCTGTGAAGTATTGTTTGAAGCTCTGGAAGCTTGGTCGTTTCGATTAATACTTGACTATATTCCGGAACGTTGTGAGTTGCTGTCAATTGTTGATTTGAATTGTTATAAATTTTTATTTTTCTTGTTTGTCCTACTATTAGATCCGTGTTGTCAGCCGCATTACCGATTGTTGAGGATGAACCTGTGTTGCAACTTGTTATGTTGCACGAATTCGTGTTACAACTTGGATATGTGGTCCACACTATAAAAAACAATGTGACCGTAATCAAATTAAAATGTTTCATGATTTATTTATTCCTCCATTTGTATCGCGTTAAGCGGTTGTTTCATGTTCAAGAAGAGTTTGAATTATATCACTACTTCGATTTCTTATTAATGCAACTTCAATAATTGTTTTTTCAGTGCTCCCGTAAGAAATTTTTTGATTTACTTTTGCACCCGCATTTAGAAGTATTTTAACAATTTGTATGTTTGGATAATTAGTAGCGGCTTCCGATAAAGGCGTTGCGGTCATTAAGTTACTTTGTCGCAAAACATAATTTGGATCAGCATTGCGAAAGAGTAAGAATCTGATGATTTCATCGCCTTTGGATTTATGCCAATACGCCAATGGAAATGCAAATTTCCAGAGCAAATTGATATTTGAAACACGATTTGCCAGCTCTCGAAACAAATCCGTAGCATCCTCAGCTTTTAACGACTCAAAAGATATGGGCATTTGGTCAAGGTTCAGTGAATTGATATCAATTTGACCGTATTTAATAAACAAATGAATAAGCTTTGCGTCATGAGTACTTTTTATTACATCGATGCAACGGTTATCCATGCGAGCACCGAATATAAGGAGTGTCTTTAGAGCAACATTTTTTCTCAGATGCGTGGCCCACAAGAGTGGCGATTTGCCGTTTTTTTCCAAATTAATGTCGGCACCATCACAAATAGCTTGTCGTATTACTGCTTCGGAATCATTCAAAATGCCTTGATATAATGCATTTTGAAGCAAGTCTATCTTTTTTAATTCAATATTTGCGGCAGTATGTTCTGGGAGTTGAAACGCTACTGCAACCGGTTCATCAGTATTGTTGAAAATATTTATTGATTGCGGATTATTGGAACCATAGCAATTAACTATGCTCAAGAATATGAGCAACGGAAATAGATTTTTTTTGTACATGATTTTCCTCCATTTAAATCATTTGGATCAATTATTGTACATACATTTCGAAGGTATGTTTTCTCTCGTCTTTCAATGAAAACATTTCAACCGTCACGAGAGTTTTTTGTTCTTCTGTCTCGATCGTTAACGGTATATTTTCTTCATTGCTCACGATATTGCTTTTCGTAGATTGTGCCTTTAAAGGCATTATTTTATCGTCTATCTCGATGATTGGAACAGAGTGGCTGTTAGGTGTTTTTTTGTAAAATAATGCGGCTATTCCCACAGCTGAGCCTACAAATAAAACGGTACCTATAATTACATATTTATTAAGATGATTTGTCGCATGGTTGTAAAGAGTCGAAAATTCAATTGCCTTGACTGAATGGCTTTGGATTAAGCATGCAATTATGAGAGCATATGCGAACTTATTTTTTATCATCACGAAATCCTTCATGTTAAAACGAAAGGAGTCGTACTCAATATTGTTTTATGAGTGCGACTCCCATAGTTTTTTATATTGCGCCTACAGCGATAAGATATTTCACAGCATTGATTTTTTCCAATGCAACTGCAAAAACCAATGGTCTTTGACCACCAATTTCTTGGTTGATATCAGCACCCATACGTATTGCTTCTTGTATTCCCTTAACGGAATCATTCACTATTGCTTCAAGCAAAAGATTTTGAGCGGATTTAAGGTTGATAAGTTGCGCAATAATAAGAGCACGGGTATATGCAGGAATGACTTGCGAAACATGAAAAGTCTTGCTCGCATTGTTTGCCGATATGGATAGCGATTGGTCGCTATTATTGATAACGTCGATTGTTTGTTTTTGTTGGCCAGCGCGGCTAATTGAACAGCTAATCAATAAGATTGCTGAAAAAATATGCTTGAATTGCATATTATCCTCCAAATAAATGAATGTGGTATATCACTAATTAATAACGTATCAGCATTGTTTGTTATGTCAAATATGCAATTTTCTATGAGAAAAGATGCTTGCGTTTTACAGGTTTAACGAGGTATAAATAATACAGGCCATAACAGGCATCGCTGGACATTTCGATAAAGGAGATCTGGGCTATGACGCATTGGGGTTGGTACTGGAAAATCAAGAAAAAGCATAATCCGAAAGCTCTTTGCTCGTGGTTTTCTGAGATAGACTCATTTGAAATGTTTAAAAATAAAGAGGGGCTTGAATGGGTAAGACGATCGCAAGATCGCGTTTTGCTTGAAATACCTCGATATAAATTCAAAGCTATGCTCGAGGAAAACGACGATATCAGGGTGGTCTTTGAGCAGGGGACATACATTATTCCTGTAGAAAGTAAGCCCTGTAATTTCGGAGGCTTTTATCGATTCTTTCACTGTCCACAATGTAATTCCAGGATGAGGAAGCTCTATTGCCTGCAAGGTCGGTATTTGTGTCGCAAATGTGCAAAGCTAAGTTATTATTCTCAGCAACTAAGGCCTTTGAAACGTACCCGTTACATGCAATATAAAGCTACAGACTATTTGAAGAACCGTGCAGGGTCGTTAGAGCAGAAGCCACCGCGCATGAGGCAGCATACATTTCAAAAATTAAGAAGAAAATATCTTCTATACGACCAGAGAGGTTTCAATGAAGGTGTCAGAGAATTGAGAGAATGGTATGGGGCTAAGATTGAGCGCTTTGTGGAAGGTTATTTCCCACCATCAACATTGTGTGATATTTTTGATTTTGACGATGAAAGACCATGAACTTTTTTGGAAAATGAACGATCATGCAATTTACTCCTGAAGAACATAAAAGACTAGTAGATTTTTTTAGTCTTCTCATTCAAATAGACCGACGCTTAAGTCGTGAGCGAGTGCAAAAACAGAATTTGGTAAGTAGAATGATATCAATTTTAAGGCAGCGCTTACAAACGATTGGATAGCCAGTTTCGAAGATTAAAACCGATTTGAATTGCGCTTTTTTTGATTCTATCAGAGCAAAAGAGCATAAAAAAGGGCAAGCATTCATAATAAATGCTTGCCCAATATATTTATATTAACCAGAAATTACTGTCAAAATTTATATTACAAAAAGATATCGAAATCACTGTTTACTTCAGTAAAGCATGGTTTTTTTTCAACGAATTCATTTGGTTTTACAGCAGCAGGCTTAGCAAATGGTTTTTTTTCATCGCGCTTGCTCAACCATTTAATCAATTTTTTTTGATTAAAGTTTGAAAGAACAGTAATTATGGTATTGGTTTTATCATTTAGAACTACAGCAATATTTTTTTTGTCATAAAAACAGAGTTTTGCGCCTTCTAATGTATTATAACGGTTGCCATGTCTCACTACATCAGAAGCTTCCTCAAAAGAAACTTCTCTCTCTTTCATTCTTGTTTGGGCGTGGCCTGAAAAAAAGAATTTGCCAAATTTTTTCCCTTGGGGATCATTTGTTTTAGTTGGTGCTTTATGAATAACAATATCATCCATTCCAAGGAGTGTCGTACTGCGGCCAAATAAACCTAGCACAAGTAAAAATGCAGAAGAAATTTTTAAAAATTTCATTTTGGTTACCTTGTTTTTTTAACGTTTAAATATATTCTAATTGTAACTAATTCATTGACGTAGTCAAGTTTTGGTTTAAAAAGCGCTCATTTCTAATGTTTTAAAAATTTAAATGAAAAATGATGCAAAAAAATAGGCACAGCTATAATCAGAAGTGGTCGATTTCAGGGTTTTGATTAAATTGACCGGAGTCCTAATAAAAGCCACTCTCTTAAATTGAACCCATTTTGAATTGCTTCTCCAATATCTTTACCAATTGGGGTTGGATAGTTGATAGCATGCGGATATAAGCGTTGCCACTTTGAAAACATTATTTTTCCCGGTTCATCGTTATCATGACAGATAAGCAGCTGTTTGCTATTTCGCGCATTATGATCAGTTATATTGTCCGGGTTTTTAATATTACTTCCAACAGCGACTCCGAAAGCAAAATCAGATGCTGCATGATGTATTGCATATGCATCAAGCTCTGACTCGACCACAATCATCGTAGAACGATTTGTTGAGCCAATAATGATCAAACCATTCATGCTACCAGAAATTGCCACATATTTAGGTAATTTATCTCCGGCGTTCCAATCGCATCTTCTAATTTTCAAACGAGTTACTTTGCCGCTTGGCTCGATCGAAGGTATAACAAGTCCTTGTGGTACCCACAACTGTCGATTCTTATTGTTCTGATCGAATCGATCGGCAAGACCCCAATGAGTTCTTGAGAAGAACTCATTTTTATCTGACCACCCAAGCTTGTAGCGAATGACGGCATCAAGTGGAAGTCCTCTGTTTGTGAGGAGTTGTAACCCATCCTCATTGCTCAAAAGGCGTTCATGCGCACGATTAACGAAATCCGTAGCATGTGCGCACCATTTTTCTGGAGGAGGTACCAAAATAGCTGGCTTTGCAGAATTGATAGGTGCAAAAGAAGGAAGCGATATGTTTTCATTTATTATTGCATTTACCATCTGAGCAGCTTCTTGAAAAGAACAGCTTAAAAACTGTCGAGCAAACTGAATTGCATCACCAGCGATACCGCATTTTCTACAACAATAACTTCCTACGCATTTGGCCATTTGTTTGTATGGCTGAATAAAGAAACGATCCTTCCCACCGCAGGATGGGCATGCTGAGTGATATTCTCCACCGCCGGTGCCTGCCACCCACTTTGGTTTTATGCCAGCTTGTTGTGCGATTTCAATAAGAGTCATAACGCTCCTTTTTAGTCCACAATATGTCCAGGAAGAAAGATTGTGACAATATCGATTCCATAATCATTGTCCACACAGTCCACATGGTCCGAGTGGTTTGAACACCAAAATTTTTCTTCACCGTTTATCATGAGAAGAATGTTTCGGTTTCTTAACAGCCCGGACGATATGGACGTCTTGGACTAACGTCATAAATCAAATATTTTTTCTATTGCAGATCATGGACATCATAATGGACGCTCCTAGTCAATAGTTTCGTAATTATCAAAAATTCGTTCAGGCTTTTCCTTAAAAGCTTTGCAAAAATCTTCTTGTGATTTGCGTAAGCTAGGGAATCTATAGCATCGTTGACGGCTGCCACAGCTCGGACGCGTATCTAGCACAGAAGCGATGGTCTTGTTTATTACTCGTCCGAATAGATTTTGGGATAAGACAGGCTCGCCATTTTTTTCGCACCATGCGACATAATCTTTGCGAACAGCATCTTTTGGGATTGTATCCTGCCAAACAGGAGTTGTGTTCCCACCATCATCTCCAATGGAAAACCCGCCTTCACACAATACTTCATATAAGTATCGCTGCGGGGAATCGGCGCTTCGCATTTTTATGCTGAAAGAATCAGATGAACTTGGCAGTTTACGAGGATTAAAATTTGATATGTCCTCGTTGAGCAAATCAAATAATAAAGCTTCATAGCCTCCATTATCTAGCTCTTCTTGTATCGCTTTAAAGTACTCATGATCTTCTTTGTGCTTTTCCGAAACAGTTAGAACAAAAAAACGACGATCATCTGCATCCAATGAAACCGGCCAGTCTTCATTGCTGCTTAGAATGACATGCTTAAAATTTCTGACTACAATTCTATCTTTCCCTTTCCCTTCAATTAAACAGGATCGTTCTGTGATCATTGCTTTAATTGTTCCTAACTCTTTCTTATTTCCACCCCATAATGCTTCATTGGCGTGAATTAGAACTGCATTTTTGAGATGATAATTGAAATTTGAAACGAGCTCTGAAATGCTGCTGAGCGGTGCATAGTGTGATCCCAAAAGAACTCCCAAGGGCTCAACGAAACTATTTTTTCCGACCCCTTGTGAACCGCGAAGCACTATGCCGGTGTGAACTTGATCAGGTCGTTGAAAAACATAAGCGAGCCATTTTCGTATATATTGATAGGATTCTTCATCTCCATTGCAAATATTTTCTTTAACGTGAGCCCAATATTTTTGAGTGGTTCCTTGTATTGATTTTCTCGTAAAACCTTTCCACAAATTGTAGCAGCCATCTACAGGGCCTATTATATTGGGATCAAAAACAATACCTTTGTATTTGCGTCTTTTCGAACTTTTCAACCAAATGCTCGCTTTGCATCGTTCAATACCATCGATGCATATGATTGTTTCATCTTCATAAAACGCCTTGAAGGATTGCCTACCTTCAAATGAAAAATCATGACCGCCAAGTGAATTCTTTTTTTCGGTGATGATAAAAGTTTGATCAATGTGTACAACTGCATGAATTTTGTTTAGTTCAGTGACAACGTTGTCTTCTGCCCACAAAAGCTTTTGACGCTCGATTAACTCTTTATACCTCTCTTGTAACGCGATGATTTGTGATTGTTTCGAGCTATCCAAGCTATCATTGGGTGTTATTTCCAAAAAAGCATCCCATGGAAAATCTTTATAACCGAGATGGGATTTTTCTGATGCTAATTGTTGAGCTTCTTTATACCATTCAGTTTGCATGATCTCGATTTGCTTACTGCGAGGGATTTTTCGTTGTTTAGAAACTTTTTTTGTGTTATCATTACTCATAGTAAATTTCCTGTTTTTTATTTAAGACCATCGGGATTCAAGCGATGGTTTTAATGTTTTAAAATTATTTTTTCATTAGTGACGAATAGCTGTATTCCCCCTTTTCATCATTGAGTCCTCCAAAAAGGATAAAAGTAGGTCCATTCGGATCTTTTTCTAACGGCCTAAATATTGCTGTGTATCGGCCGTGTCGCAATTGACCGTCAATTTCAACACTATAATCATGTTCTTTATTATCAATAATAATGGGATCATGAGGTGCTTTTTGATTACTTGCCTTGAATCGATACATCTCTAATAATTCAATTGTTACTAGGTCATTCATTAGAATCCTTTTTTGAAACTTTTTTTAGTTTTTTTTCAATTAATGTTGAGGCGTTCTCATTAATCGCATTTTCATTTTGGTGCCAATCCAGGAGCACTCCAAAGAATGCGACAAGCGTTGCACAATCATCTGAAGATAAGACTGACTCATCAGATTGAGTTGTATGTAATTGGGGTAATGAGGGTCCGACAATTTTTTTTATCTTCATGCAATAAAGCTTATGCTGTGATGTGTCGGTTCCCCTCGGCCCGTGTCGGGCCGGCAAGTTGAAGTAAGGTCAAATAAAAAAAGATTGCCGGAATTGTATGGGCAATCTTTTTACGTGAGAGACAAAAATGAATTATTAGCTATTGACTATCATAACCGAAGTGAACAACCCCTCCCTTAGAGGTAGCAATCGAAATTTTCTCTTTAGCCTTTTGTTCAACTCGATCATTTATGCCACGACAGATTTCTCGTATCTTTTTTTTTATTTCAGCCCGTGTTTCTTTATTGAGTTGATGCCAGGAAAGGTCAGCATCTGTTTTTAACGCTTCATCATAAATAATATCGTGCGCAATACCGTTTTGGGCAGGTATACCGTTTGGAAAGCCTATTTCTAAGATTTTATGCCGATCGGCTTGAACATCGAAGTCAATTTCCGTATCATAAACATTCAATATTCCAGTTCCGCCATCATACGTGGGAATTGATTTACTCTCTGGATCATTGGTCATATTTGGCTTAGAGTAACTTTCTAAGTTTTTTTCTGTATAATCAACTATTTTTTGCAAACTATATTTCAACTCTTCAAGTTTTATAGCATTCCTACCAATTTTAGGTCCTAATTCTAAGCCACTACGTAATCCGTTATACAGAGCGCTGACATCTGTCGCTTCCAAAAAAAGACCCAAATCCATCAGCCTTTTATACTCAGCTTCTCCATTGGTGAGGACACGATATATCCATGTAAGTTTATTCCGGTGATACCAGGTCTTTGTTTTTTGTGCTAATTCAAAAGCTTCCTTATTTTTTAGCCATTCATCATAGTTTTGACGTTTGAGAGAAAAATCTATTCGTGGGTTATATCGACTAGTTGTTGGACAGATAATACTTCCAAACATTGATACAAACGGCCAATGTTTAGATGATCTTTTTGCCAAGAAATGTAACTCGCCTTCCAGTGCTATCTTTTTTTCCGTTACCAAGTCCCATGTGCCATCAATCCGTTTTTGGGGGTCATCATTGCCAAGTGCTTCAAATCGTGTGATTTCCGATTGTTTGAAGCCACAAACCTTTTTATAAATTTTCACTTGTTCATATATGTTTGTATATTCTTGGAGAATTCGTTGTTCGTGCTCATTCAAGGGCCCGATATCATTCTTTTCATCGCGGTCTAATAAATCGTTAATTGCTTTCAATTCACTATTGTCATTGTATTCTTTCATACAATCAATTGTATGAAGAAGGCAATGTTTTAATAATGTGGAAGCTTGAGCTTTATCGTTATTTTTTTTAATATGCTCTAAGAGTTTTTTTTCAGAGGCCATAGTATATTATCCTTTCAGCAAAACAGGATAATTATACTTATGGCTTCATTTCTTTTCTATTCTCTTTCTGAGTAGTACGAGTAAGCCTTTAGATAGGGTGTTAACATTTCATTTGCTATGTTGTAGTATTGCGGGACATATATCTGCTCAGCAAAGGAATATGCACATGATCACATCGAATCATTTTTTCTTGGTTTTCATCATTACTACATTCGCACCAAAACTTTGTGGACAAGAAGATCCAATTGATCTTGAGCCCGTAGTCTACCATCGAGAGCAAGAGTTTCCACAAGAGCACCAAAAGGACCATATTAAGCCGAAGCCGCATCATTGGCCATTAGCGCCGAAGGTGCAAGTGACGAGAAAACAATTGTATGAGATGTTCTACAAGAAAGAGTTTAGTCTTATATATGATCAGCGTAAATGCAAAGACTGGACGGTAAAGGAATTTCGTCGAGCAGCAATTGTAGCACGCAAATACATTAATAAAGTATGGCTATTCGATCAATGGGATCTATACAAAATTCCACAATATCGGGAATTCTTAAAAACGATCGATGATTATGAGGGTCGATTAGTCAGGGCCTATGATAAGCTAGAAGAGAAGCATAACCATCCGGGCAACTGGCACAATACAGGGTTATGTCATCTTAATTATATTGCCAGCGAATGTTCCAGTATCAGATCAAAACGAGAACGAGAAGAAGCGTACAAAAAGGCACGCAAAAAGTATGAAGACGATATCAAATCGGGCTATCAAGAATACGCTCGGGAGCTTGATGAAAATATCGATGATTATTACGATGGGCTAGATTTATATGACGATTGTGACTCGCAATCAGATCGTTTTGAGCGACGCATGCAGGCAATCTTTGCCGATGAGGCATTGCTTCACTTTGAACATAAAGAATATTGTCTCTCGGATGACGTCAAACAAAAACTTCGGCAGCACCAAGAATCACCATACGAATATGAACATTGCTATGGCTCTGCATTACAACAAACAATTCACCAAGAATGCATAGATATCGTTGATCGGGCGATTCATCTTTCCAATGATCATCCGGCATATGAGTATAAGGATGCGCTTATTGATCTTGCAGATGGCGCGCGCGAGCTCAACAAAGCGGGCAAAACCGAAAAAGCAATGTCGGTTGCCGATGCGTGTTGGGGGATTTTGGATTGTTGTTCGGCTGTCATTGAGGGAGCTGTAGAAGGTGCGATCGGTGCGGTTGTTGATATTTACAATAATCCGTTGCAAACGGTTGCAAGCTTGACGATTGGCAACTATGTCATGGCATATCAGGCTCTTAAAATTGCAACCAATCTGGCCGATATCGGTATTACGAGCTTGTTTGATGCGCAAGCGGGTCGAGAAAAATGGGATGATTATGTTGCTCCGATTACGAATGTGATTACCGCAGTTGGAACTGCTTTTGCAAACAATGAAATTTCTCTACGCGATGCGATTAAGCAAGGAACTAAGCTTGTCGTGCAATACAAAACGCAGGGCAAGATCTTAGGTGGGTTGGGTAAATTCTATTCGACTGTCAAAACCAAAGCAGTTAACTATATAGAAAAAAATCCATTTGCGACTCCGCAGATGTATATGACAACTCCTGAAGGAGTTATGTTCAAGGCTGTGGATGAATCATTTTGTGCTACGCAGCGAGCAGCACAATCCGGGCAGTTGGCAGGCGGAGCGATACAATCGGGTCAATCTGCATGGGTTAACAAAAAGCAGTTACGAATGGCAGCAAGGGCGGCTGAAAAAGAGTTAAGAAAAGAGGGAAAGCGGAGTATACGAGGTCAAATAAAAAAGGCTGAGTTGCCCACGGAAGGTAAAATTCGGTATATACCTCCAAAAGGTATGAAGCCTGGAGAAAGGCTTCCCGTCAAAAAAATGGATAATGGAGATACCGGTTATATAGATCGATTTAAAAATGTTTGGGTTAAAGGAGAAACTCGGACGCTAGGTGGTCGTGGACATGAATTCGAACCGAAAGAATGGGATGTTCAATTATCACCTCAAGGAGTTCAGCAGTGTGGATGGATGACTCGAGATAACACTCATTTAAATGTGAGTTTCAAGGGAAGGGTGACTCATAAATGAAACGCAGTAATATTTTTATGATTAAATGTTTTTTGGAAAAAGCTTCAGAAGATCATATCAGAAAACTATTAGAAACATTAACTACATTTATCGAAGATATATTTGAAGATGCAAAGGTATCTTTGCGTTCGGACGAATATTATTGGAAGTATCCGGAAGACAAGCAACTTATTTTTGAAATAAAAAGTCAAAAGGCGCTCAATGTGGCTTACTTTATAGGAAATACCATGTTGAGCTGGGAGTATAAAAGTGAGATTGCTCGCGATGCGGATACAGATAAACTTTATTTTAGTGAAGAGGCTCTTTGGAGAAGAGAGAGTGATTCTCAAGAGCGATTTTTATTGCCCGAAATTTATTGGATCCGTGTTTATACTTGGCCTGTAGATGAGGTTGAGGATGAGTGAATCCGGTCAAGTGTTTTTTAGTAAAAGTTATATGGTGCGGTGCATGATTCACAATGGTACAGAAGAACATGTTGCTGAGCTTACAATGAAATTGAAGCAGTTCTTGAAAGAGCAATTTCCGCAAGCTTCATGTGAGCTTGCCATTAACGCATATTATTGGAAGTTTCCTGAAGACAAAGAAGTAATTTATGAGATTTTGGGTCGAGAGACTTATGGTGTTTCACGCTTTATTAAAGTAATTCCTATCGCATGGAATTTTAGAGGAAACAACTGTTACGAAGTAACCCAAAAGAAAACTTTTCATAATGAAAACGCCATTTGGAGTAAAAATGTGCATCCTGAAGAAAGTTTTTTGATGCCTGAGATTACTTGGGTACATATTTATACCTGGCCAGAAGAAAACGTTGAGTGATAGTTATTTAAATAATTAATGAAGTCTCTTGCATGAATTGTTTTATTGCAAATAACAGCTTTTCATCTATATTGAAGTTGCTAAAATCATCCGATTCGGTCCACCAGCCGTCGCCTTGAGACGGCTGACGATGAGGTTTAGCGAAGGCTATGGCTGGCACGGCCAGACTACGCCAGTAAGGTATTTATTGGTATTTATATCTATAACCGTGTGCGGCAAAACTTCAGTAATATTGGGCCATTTTTTTCTAAGGAATTCATATGAAATTACTTGCGTTACTTTTAATCTCTACAGTTGGAATTGCTTTTGCCGCAGAAAAGGCTGAAGATTTATTTCAATGTGCGGAAGTTTGTGGATCTACTTTTGCTGCTGTCGGATTAGATGCAAGAAATTATCCTGAATCAAAAGCGATGAGAGAAGAGGGGCTACGTAAGTTATATAGTTGCATCAATTCATGCAAACGTAAGACTGCACAAAAAGTCATGGCGAGTACTTACAAAGATATGTCTCAGTGGTATATCTATAAAGGTAGACATTGCCATTTTCAACAAACGAAGGATTTTAATGCTGCAACTCATGAAGTGCTTCGTTTCTACAACAAGGCTTTTAAAGTAAAAAAATTTCTCAATAAATATAAGATTCAGTAAATAATCGGAACAATATATTGCATGCACCGTCTTAATCATTAAGGCGGTGTCTTTTTTTGAAATATTTTC
Source organism: uncultured bacterium (assembly GCA_963713925.1). Classification (GTDB taxonomy): domain Bacteria; phylum Babelota; class Babeliae; order Babelales; family Vermiphilaceae; genus MFD01112-c2. Next base: position 1,051,879 of record OY970212.1, on the reverse strand, counting down.
TGTAGTATGCTGGAATTAACAAAGGATGCCTCATATGCTGATTCTCAAATTTCTTTTATGCGTCTGTTTTCTCTCGATTACCACATATTCCAAAAATGAAAATCCTATCGATCTTGAGGTTGTCTATGGTAAAAATAAGCGGGAAAACAACGGAATCACAATAAAAAACACATCTCAAAAAAGATTGCGCACAAGATTGCCAAATCTGAGTTTGCAAGAGCAACTTGCTCAGTTGGAAAAGGCTCTCCATAATCAAGAAATAGCGCGTTACAATCAATTGATTAACAATCAAAAAAAGTGCAAAGAGTGGTCGGGTGAAGAATTTGCCGAAGCGGCTCGATTTACCGGAAAAATTTCAGATCCCGATTGGTTGTTTGATCAGTGGCAGTTGTATACAAGTCCGGCTTATAGGGCATTTTTAAAGTCGCATGTCGGAAATTATGAAGATAATCTTTTAGTGGCATATGAGAGATTGTGCAAAAAATATAATTATACCGGCTATAATTGGCATATGCATTGCGATGAGGGATTATGCCATCTTAATTGTATTGCCGGTGAGTGCAAGGATATAAAAAATCGGCGAGAAGTTGCGGAAAGAAAACGTCAAGCTCGCTTGCGCAACGAAGCAATTATCAGAGACGGTTACAAAGATAATTCGCATGAGTTTAATGAAAATATCGATGATTATTACGATGCGCTAGATTTATATGACGATTGTGACACGCAATCAGATCGTTTTGAGCGACGCATGCAAGCGATCTTTGCCGATGAGGCATTGCTTCACTTTGAACATAAAGAATATTGTCTCTCTGATGACGTCAAACAAAAACTTCGGCAGCATCAAGCATCACCATACGAATATGAACACTGCTATGGTTCTGCATTACAACAAACAATTCACCAAGAATGCATAGATATCGTTGATCGCGCGATTCATCTTTCCAGCGATCATCCAGCATATGAGCATAAGGATGCGCTCATTGATCTTGCTGACGGTGCCCGAATGCTCAATCAGGCAGGTAAGACTGAAAAAGCAATGTCAGTTGCTGATGTGTGTTGGGGGATTTTGGATTGTTGTTCGGCTGTCATTGAGGGAGCTGTAGAAGGTGCGATCGGTGCGGTTGTTGATATTTACAATAATCCGTTACAAACGGTTGCAAGCTTGACGATTGGCAACTATGTCATGGCATATCAGGCTCTTAAAATTGCCACCAATTTGGCCGATATCGGTATTACGAGCTTGATTGATGCGCAAGCGGGTCGAGAAAAATGGGATGATTATATTGCTCCGATTACGAATGTGATTACCGCAGTTGGAACGGCTTTTGCAAATAATGAAATTTCCTTACGTGATGCTCTCAAACAGGGAACCAAGCTTGTCGTGCAATACAAAACGCAGGGCAAGATCTTAGGTGGTTTGGGCAAATTCTATTCAACCGTTAAAACCAAAGCGATCAACTATATAGAAAAAAATCCACTTGCGACTCCGCAGATGTATATGACAACTCCCGAAGGAGTAATGTTCAAGGCCGTTGATGAATCATTTTGTGCTGGTCAGAGCGCCGCGAAATTTACATCGAGTACTTCAGCTGATGTAAAACAATTAAGTAAGTCCGCTCTCAAAAAACTTAGAAAACGTAATAATAAAAAGACGAGTATCAAGAGTTTGGTAAAGGCAGCTGAATTGCCCCATACTGGTAAGCTACGATATGTCCCACCTAAAAAGTTTGATGTTGCAAATGGGCTGCCAAGGGGTATTTCTAAAAATGGTGATGAGGGGTTTGTTGATAGGTTTAAAAATATTTGGGTAGAAGGAAAATCAAGAACCATTGGAGCGCGGGGTTTCAAGCAAGAGCGTGTAGAATGGGATGTGCAACTCTCTCCCCAAGGAGTACAGCAAGTCGGATGGATGACGCGAGATAACACACATTTGAATGTAAGTCTTAAAGGTAGGGTAACCCACAAATGAAATACTGTAAAAATTTTATGATCAAATGTCATATATGGCAGGGGAATGATGAGGATGTTCAAAAATTATCTAATTCCATAGAACGACTTGTCAATAAGGTTTTTAATGATGTGCAATTTTCATTGTTTGCAAATAGGCATTATTGGAAATACCCGGAAGATAAGGAAGTGATTTTCAAGGTAAGCGGCACAGAACCTTTAAAGGTTATTAACTTCATTAGTCATATAACACTAAGTTGGGAGTATAAAAGCGGGGTTGCTCACGATTCTGAAACAAAAGAAGTCTTTTTCGATGAAAGAGCGACTTGGCATCAGTATGAAGATTCTGAAGAATCATTTTTTTTACCAAGCGTTAATTGGGTTCATGTCTATACATGGTTTTGGGATAACGTTGAAAATCTGCCGTTAGTGGAATGATCTTTTAGAAAATTTCCCGTGTTCTTTTTTGATGTCTTTCTAAGCTAATGGGATTTGACAGTCTCAATCGGAGCTTGCGAGATTGGGTTTAATGTTGGGATGTTCAATTATCTCCTCAAGGCAAACAGCAGGTTGGTTGGATGACTCGAGATAATATTCATTTGAATGTGAGTTTTAAAGGAAGGGTTACACATAAATGATTAATTATTGTAAGGCTTTTATGGTCAAATGTCTTATTAATAACGGCACCCAAGAAGACGCGCAACAGTTATTTGCAGGATTAACGTCTTTGATTCGGAATGTTTTCCCTCAAGCTAAAATAGATATTTGGTCTTCTGATCATTATTGGAAATGTCCAGAAGATAGAGAAGAAATTTATGTTATTTACAGTGATCAACCGTTGAGAATTATAGACTTAACATCCAAGATACCTTTGACTTGGGATTACCATGAGAGTCGTGCGCATGATGCTGACGCTGACATGCCGAAGCCTTATCGGAAAGAAGAAGCTATTTGGAACCAAATAGGACATCCGGAAGAAGTATTTCTCTTTCCTAAAATAAATTGGCTTCACGCTTATTCATGGCCAAGAGAAGTTGAAAGCAATCATAAATGAAACAATGCAAAAGTTTTATGATTCGGTGTTTTATAGAAAAAGGTACTGAGCATCATGTTCAGGATTTGTTTGATCGCTTAAAAAGAGAAGTTCAAAAGTTATTACCAAAGGCATCTTGCTTGTTATATTCCGGTGAAAATTATTGGAAATATCCTGAAGATAAAGATGTGATATTTCAGATGAAGAGTGATGAGCCGCTACGAGTTATTGATTTCTTAAATCATATCCCATTGCATTGGGAGTATTTAAGTAGCGTTGGCCATAATGCGGGTTCTACTGAACGGTATTTAGATGAGGAAGGTTTATGGAGTAAAATTGAGTGCCCACAAGATGAATTTTTTTTACCTGAAGTGCGATGGGTTCATATTTATACGTGGTCAGAAGATAAGGTCGAGAAGTAATGTGCAAAACAGATAAGAAAAATAGTTTGTATTCTGATACATGTGAAGTTCATATAGAAATTGATGGAAAGCGGGAAGGAACTGAGCGATTAGTTTACGATCTTACCGATCGACTAAAGGGTTGTTTTGCTTTATATGCGCCTCATGTAACATGCGAGCTCACTAGAAAAAAATATAAGCGCGGGGTACTTTCAGAGCTTATCTATACGTGTGTGGATAAGGAACCTGATAATGTAGCTCGATTTGCCGAGATGTTTGATATAGAAGAGTGGAATTCACATCCATCTACAAAATATACTATTTATCCTTATGAAAAATATTTTGTCGAAAGTATCAGCTGGTCGAGGGATATCCCGGAAGGTCGTTGTGAAATATTCATGAGCTCAGAAGTTACAGACGTTGATGTCTTCAGTATTATTCGCACGGAGAAATATTATCCTGCTTTGTACGATACTATGAGGTCATGGATATGCATACGGTGTATAGTGGATGATTCATCTGAAGACATAATTAAACGGATTTTGTATGGGCTGAATATTTTATGCAAGAGGATATTTCCGGATATTGAAGTGGTATGTACCCATATTACCGATTATTGGAAAGTTGATAAAGCTCAAGACATTGTATTTCGATTGATCACTGATAAAAAAATAACCTTAGAGGAAGTATGCTTGATTTCTCCGTTGCATTGGGATTTGACAACAACTAGAGAATTGCGACCGGATGGATCTTATCAGCCGTGTGTGACAGAGGTTTTTTGGTCACATTTTTGTGATCCGAACGAAGTTTTAATTACGCCTGAGTTGACGTGGATTCATATGTATGAAATCGAAGACTGAAAGAAGATCTTGTTTTCTTCCAAGAATAGCTTCATAGCAAGGATTGGCAATAAATTGGAGTGCCTGATCATATACCTCGCATCCTGAAAATCAAAACACGTTCTTGTTATTATTCACACTGACAGAGCAGTGGTGAACCAGTATGACCACCATCAACACATATATTTGCTCCAGTTATATAACTTGAAGTATGAACATCCGCTAAAAACAAAACTGCATGAGCAATGTCTTCTGGGTTACCAGTTCTTTTCATAGGAACGCCAACTGTAGCTGCTTTTACATAGGTGTTGTATTGTTGGAGATTGGAAGGTGTTGCACCGTATGCTCCAAATTCTAATGGCGTATCTATTGGCCCAGGGCTGACCGCATTAATTCTCACCATTGCGCGTTTATTTTTTATCGATTTTTGCGCGACTTGATTTGAAGTGCTTCTTGTTAATGCTAATATGAATGCTTTACTGGCGGCATATAATGGCCGATGCGCATCAGGCAATACACCATTTCTGCTTGAAGTGCTAATAATTGAAACGGGAAGATTTTTTGGTTGTTTTTCAAAAATATAATTAATCTCCCACTTTAAGCAATAAAACACGCCAATGCAGCTTGTAGCGATCTCAGATTCACAAAAAGGAGATGCGGGTGTTGTTTGTGTTGGTTTGCATTTTGTGTTTTGAAACTGAATGTCCGATTCGGGTTGTGGTGGCGGAACACGATACATAATAGATCCATCTGGAGCTATAGATGATTCAAAAAACATTTCTGTGATAAATCCACTATCAGCACCAGTTACTATGCCTGGTTGAACGCCAGCATTATTAAAGCAAATATCTAATCTGCCAAATTGAGCAAATATCTTCTCAATAACACTCTTCACTTGTGATTCAACGCGAACATCACATGGCCAATATTCAATGCAATTTTTTTGCTCAGGAGATAATCGAGAATCAACGTATTTTTGTGCTTCAATCCATTTTGATTTTCTGCGTCCGCATACGATGACATGCGCAGCACCTTCAGCGGCACATGCAACAGCAGTTGCCAGGCCTATGCCACTCGTGCCTCCCGTGATAAAAACTACAGCATGCTTCAAACGTTGCGTATGAGACTTATTAATGTGGGACGCTCCCTGAATCACTATTAGAAATAATATCAATGGCAATACTTTGAGGAATTTTCGAATCATCATGTTCCTTTTAATCCTCTGCAGTTCCTTAGTTATCAACATAGACTAAATAGTACTTCAAATGAAACGCAATATTTCTTGCTTCCGGTTGCATGATTTTTCTAAATTGTCGGATAGTTACTGAAAGTAAGAAATTATGTGGAGTTTTTTATGAAGAAAAAAAGTACCGCTCAAAAAAGTTCAGCGCATAAGTTTGAGCCGATGAGAGGCGATTTGGGAGGAAACATAATTGGCCCAAGAAACCTGCAATTAGAAGTACAAAATCCTGATCTTCTGGTGCCGCCGCCCACCGACAAGGGTTTGCTACCAAATTTAAAGTGGTCTTTTGCAGATAGCCATATGCGCTTAGAAGAAGGCGGGTGGTCGCGCGAGACTACCATTCGTGAATTGCCAATTGCAAAATCACTTGCTGGCGTCAATATGCGGCTTACGGCAGGAGGAGTGCGCGAGCTACACTGGCACCATGCTGCTGAATGGTCTTATATGATTAAAGGGGGCGCGCGCATTACTGCTGTCGATCAAAATGGATGCACATTTCAGGATGATGTATTTGAAGGTGATTTATGGTATTTTCCGGCAGGAATTCCTCACTCGATTCAAGGGCTTGGTGATGATGGCTGTGAATTTTTGCTTGTGTTTGATGATGGCAATTTCTCGGAAAGTGAAACATTTTCTTTGAGCGACTTTTTGGCACATATGCCACCGGAAGTGATTGCAAAAAATTTTCAGGTAGCCGAAAGTGCATTTGCACGAATTCCCACAAAAGAACTTTACATGTTACAAACAAAAGTTCCGGGGCCACTTTCTAAGGATCGTGTAATTGGCAACGGGCCTGTGCCGCAGACATTTAGCCACAAAATGATGGCTCAAAAACCAATTCGCACAAAAAGTGGGACTGTTCGCATTGTTGACTCAAGTGTATTTCCCGCTTCAAAAACAATTGCAGCGGCATTGGTGGAAATTGAGCCGGGCGGCATGCGCGAACTGCACTGGCATCCAAATGCTGATGAATGGCAATATTACATTTCCGGGCAAGCCCGCATGACAGTATATACTCCTGTTGGAATGGCACGGACTTTTAATTATCAGGCTGGCGATGTGGGAGTTGTTCCTATTCAAACGGGTCATTACATTGAGAATATTGGAGATACCACATTGCGATTTCTAGAAGTGTTTAAAAGTGATTACTTCGCCGATGTTTCACTTGCTCATTGGCTTGCATTTACGCCACATGAACTCGTGCGCGCGCATTTAAATATCGATGAATCAGTTTTGGCAAAAATCTCTAAGAATAAAAGACCTGTTGTGCCATGAAGTTATTCCATAAGATTGAAAAAACCATCATATATTTTCAGTAAAAACGGGAAAGTTCAAGATGAAATTTAATAATCGTGATACTGCTGTTGTTGTAATCGATCCACAAAATGATTTTCTATCCGAGAAGGGCACGAGTTGGGGCTTGGTTGGTGCCAGCGTCATCAAGAACGGTATTATCGGGAACTTAGAGCGACTTTTCAAGTCTGCGAAAGCGAATAACTATGAGCTGCTTATCTCACCCCATTATTTCTACCCAACCGATCATGGCTGGAAGATCAATGGACCGCTCGAAGCTGTAGAGTTGAGCACGCGTACCTTCGCGCGTGTCGGGCCGCTGGATCTGACGGGGATTGCGAATTCAGGAGCAGACTGGCTAGACCGTTTCAAGCCTTACATTCAAGATGGCAAGACAATTGTTGTTAGTCCACACAAGGTGTTTGGCCCGCAGACCAATGACCTCGTTCTACAGCTACGCAAGAGAGGGATCAGCAAGATCATTCTAGGTGGGATGTTGGCGAACATGTGTGTCGAGTCCCATCTGCGCGAGTTCCTTGAGCAAGGTTTCGAAGTTGCTATTGTAAAGGATGCGATCGCCGGGCCGAGCCATCCAGAATGGGGCGATGGCTACCAGGCGGCGCTGATCAACTACCGATATCTGGCGCACGAGGTGCTATCGACCGACGAGGTAGTCACGCGCATGGCATAATCTCTCTGCCAGCCGTCTCATTCATCCGCCAAGACCACGGTTCACATAAGCTTTGAAAAGAGGAGTTAACATGACTGTATTAGCAAAGGCACTTCACATTGATATTCCGGTAAAGTTATCGGAAGTAAAAGCAGTATTCAGTATCAGCGCGCTTGCGTTTGAAGGGGATCTTCCAGCGTCGATTTTCCATCTTAATCTCATCGTAAAGGACAGCCATAATTGGAATGTAAAGTCGGATATTGTCGCGGTTTTTCATACCAATGCGGGCCATGTGACTTTAAACGACGACTCGTACAACATTGAACGCATGATCAAGACGGGCAATCCCTACAAAGAACTTGTCGCTGTTCTGATTAAGAATGGTGTGCGGGTCGAGTTATGCGGCGCGACTGCCGCCGCTCACAAATGGGGCAATGCAGACCTGCTACCCGGAATCAAGGTGAACACTGATGCCATGGCGCGAACTATCCAGCTCGTTCAAGAGGGATATGTGAAGATCAGTGAGTGAGATAGACAAGATTGTCCCTCATGTGAGCAAAAGCAGAAGGGAATGCCCGATTGCAACATTCCCGTGTGTGCGATTGGAGCTTCGGCTACTGCTCTACTGCAGTTGCAGCGACTGCAGTTTAACTTAAGGCGAGAATTTGCCTAATTTCTCAAAAAATTGTACGAGTAAGCGTAATGTCGTCTTTTGATAATTGCATAGCTCGTATTTATTTCTTTATCGGATTGATATCCATTTCAAAGCCGATAGCATGCAGTACTGTAATCAGCGATGTGAGACGAGGATTACCCTTTTTAGAAAGCATTCGGTAGAGATTCTGTTTATTTAAATGTGTTTCTTCGGCGAGGTCGGTAATAGTTCCACCGCGCGCTTCTAATACGTCGCGCAATGCAAGTAAAAATACTCTTTCGTCTTCATCGGCAAGAGCAGCTTTTAAGTAAGCAGCAGCTTCTTGCGGATCTTGAAGATTCTCGAGCAATAATTCTTGAAAATCTCTATGTGTTCTTGGTGTGCTTTTTTTTCTTGTCATTCGATTGACCCCTTATAATCAAGCCAATACTTTTGAGCCTTTGTTATGTCTTTTTCTTGGCTTCCTTTGTCTCCCCCGACTAATAAAACAACTATGGTATTACCCTGCTTACCAAAGTAGACTCGGTATCCCGGACCGTAATCGATCACTAATTCCCAAACACCTGAAGCTTGTTTGAGCATCTTACAACCCCCGAAATTACCCAAATTGACACGTTTTATTCTCGTAACAACTATAGCTCTTGTCTTTTGATCAAGATCAAGAAGCCATTGGGTAAAGGGCTCTTTCCCTGTGCTTGTTTTGTAAACGATTGTTTTTATTAGGCTCATAACACCATTTTAGCTTATAAGCTACTGGATTTCAAGAGATTAATAAAGAAGAAGCGTTGCTAGGGTTTACTCATTAATTTCGGTCTTTCTCTATTAAAGAAATCCGGCTTGAACGGTAAGTATAAGGGCAAAGCGGACCGAATTATTGAAAACAAAAAAAGAGCAAGCCGAAAATCTTGCCCTTTTTTTACGATTAATGATTTATGAAATCAATGAGTACTGACATTAATCATTTGGCTAAAGTACCTTTTATTACATTCATTGAAGGAAAAGGGATGGTCGCTTGTGAAGAAGTACTAAAAAATATTCCGTCTCTAACTGCATAATAACGATGGACATTGGCATCTTCAACAATAATTCTGCCGGGTTCACCAGCTACCCTTTTAAATTCTTCAGGAGTAACATGGACTATCTTTGACGCCTTGGCGATTGAAGGTATACCCATTGCGACAGCTGAGCAAAATGATAAAAATAATTTTTTAATCATAGAAAGTCTTTCTTTTTTTCGTGATTTAATTGTTTTTTATCTTTACTCTAAGATTCATTATTTTTATGAAGGTTGATTTTCTTTTGAGTAGCTACCAAAACATACTAACCACGTTTAATGATCTAATTTCAATGGTTTTATAAACGCGCCCAATAAGGAATTTATATCTACGACTGCATTAACGGAGGCTTCAAAATGACTTACGATGAAATTTTGGATATTGTATCACCTCTTGATGAGGTGATTGGTCAAGAAAAAAGAAGCGTCGTGTATGCTCAACAACTCTCTTTTAGAGTAATTAATGCTTTTGTATGTAATACACAAAAACAATTATGGATTCCACGCCGTCACCCTAACAAAAAGCTATTTCCATTATCTTTAGATTGCAGCGTGGGGGGACATGTTGCCGCCGGAGAAGATTACGATCATGCTTTTGCGCGTGAAACTGCAGAAGAATTGAACATTGATGTTAATACCGTCTCATTTAAAAAAGTCGCGCGATTAACTCCGCTGACTCACGGAATTTCGGCTTTCATGTGGGTGTATGTTATCTATTCTGATATTGCGCCGACGTTTAATACCGATGATTTTGTTGAATATTATTGGCTCACTCCTGACGAAATAGTGCATCGATTGGAAACCGGTGAGCAAGCAAAAAGTGATTTGTTACCAATAGTAAAAGAAATTAATGATAAATTATGATAGACTATTCTACCGACCTAAAAACTCAATTCAACCGATTGATCCATCTTCATGAGAATCATCAAGCAAATGGTCAAATTACATAAAATGTTATGAATAAAACAGACAAACAAATACAGATTATTGCAAGACTTGAAGCGCTTAAGCCATGTGTAATACCTTTTTCAGAATCGTTAGTTTCTGCAGGCTTTCCTTCATCTGCAGAAAATTTTATTGAAAATTCTTTAGATCTCAATGATTTACTGATCACTCATCCGTCTGCAACTTTTTTTATACGTGTTATTGGCGATTCAATGATAAATGCTGGCATTAATTCAGGTGATATTTTGATTGTCGACCGTTCTTTGTCGGTGGCGAATAATAAGATTGCTATTGTCAGAATACATGACGAATTTACCGTAAAAAGAGTTAAAATAAATGGGAATAACATATCATTGATAGCAGAAAATGATAATTATAAGCCTATAGAAATAAAAAAAGAGACTGATTTTGAAGTATGGGGAATTGTAACTTTTGTAATTCATCAAACTTCATAACGAAATGAAACGTTTTGCTCTCGCTGACTGTAATAATTTTTTTGTTTCATGTGAGCGTGTCTTTAATCCCAAATTGGTGGGAAAACCTGTTGTCGTACTTTCAAGCAATGATGCTTGTGTTATTGCTCGATCAAATGAAGCAAAGCAGCTTGGCATAAAAATGGGACAACCGGCTTTCGAATGCAGATACCTCTTTCAAAAATATAAAGTCATTGTCTATTCAGCGAATTTTGCATTGTATGGTGACATGTCATCCCGCGTGATGCAGGCATTAACAGAGTACTCAACCGACATCGAAGTGTATTCTGTTGATGAAGCATTTTTGCACTTCCCAACCATGTTGAAAGATTACAAGTCAATAGATGAGGAACGTACTTACTTTCAACAATATGGTCAGTATGTAAGAAAAAATGTAACACAAAAAACAGGAATCCCTCTTTCTATTGGCTTGGGCCCGACAAAAACATTAGCAAAAATAGCCAATCATATTGCAAAAAAGAACCCACAATTTAATGGCGTGTTTGATATTACCAATCATCCGGAGGCAGATGCATGGCTACAAAAGATTGATGTGAGTGAAATTTGGGGAATTGGTTATCGATACGCAAAATTCTTACATAACTATAACATAAAGAATGTGTATCAATTTATTCAGTGCTCTGACCAATGGATTCGCAAGAATTTAACTATTAATGGGCTCAAGACAGTAACAGAGTTAAGAGGCACTCCTTGTTTTTCTCTTGATGATATTCCTAATTCGAAACAATCTATTACGGTATCTCGCATGTTTGGGAGAAATGTTTCAGAGATTGATGCGTTGCAAGAAGGCGTTGCTTCTCATGCTACTATTGCTGGAGAAAAATTAAGATCAGAAAAAAGTATAGCCAGTCTTATGACCGTTTTTGTTTGTTATACGCATCAGTTTGAATCTCAACGTTTCTATAATTCACATACTATTGAACTCGATATGCCCACTTCATACACACCAACATTAATCAATTATGCAAATCAATGCTTAGCAAAGTTATTTAAAAAAGGTTTTATCTACAAAAAAGTAGGAATTATCCTTGAAGGTCTTTACCCTGCTGATTTTATTCAATTGAATACATTCATACAGCAGCCTAATACTGAAAAACAAAATCAGATTATTGAAGCAGTCGATACTGTTAACAAGAAAATGGGAAGAAACAAAGTTTTCTTTGCAGCGGCCGGTATTAAACAATCGTGGCAAACGAAAAGAGCATTCAAGTCCCAAGCGTATACAACCAATTGGAATGAATTACTTACTATAAAAATATAGTACATTCTTTGTTTGCATCAATCTTAAGGCTTCGACCGACAAGTTTAGCAAACGATCATGGAAACTCTTTATTTTTTACTTCAAAAATATTTATAAGATATAAAACGATATTTATAAAATAAAGGAATCTCCATGAAAAAACCATTAGAAGGACTCAAAGTTGCGATCCTTTGCGATACTGGTTTTGAACAAAATGAGATGACAGAGCCTAGAAAAGCGTTAGATCAAGCCGGTGCTAAAACGGTGCTTATTTCTCCCGTATATGGAAAAATAAGGGGATGGATTGATGACCAATGGAGAGATGAATTTCCTGTAGACCTTGATTTGAATAATGCAAATCCGGATGATTTCGATGCTCTGCATCTTCCAGGTGGAGTAATAAATCCTGATAAACTACGCAGGTTTGAATCGGCAATTGCTTTTATCAAAGCATTTGTCGATGCTAAAAAACCAATTGCAGCAATTTGCCATGGGCCCTGGACTCTCATTAACGCGAATGGCGTAAAAGGAAAAACCGTCACCTCATGGCCTTCGATTAAAATCGATCTTGTGAATGCTGGTGCAATATGGGTCGATAAGCCGGTGGTGAGAGATGGTCTTTTGGTAACGAGCAGATGGCCTGCAGACTTACCTGTATACAATCCTGCAATGATAGAAATGTTCGCAGAAGTCGTAAAGAAAAAATAAGAGCCACCGTCAATTGCAACTCTTATTTCTTTTGTTTTGATGCAGTGAAATGGTAATCTGCAATACATTTTTAATAAAGAATGCGTGTATGGTAAAAAAAGGTTGTATTATTGTTTTGAGTCTGTTGTCGCTCATTTCATTTGGTGCGATCGCAAGGCCCTATCGAGAGAATAATTGTTGGTCTGTCCAGGCAGAATTTCTTTATTGGTGGATAAGTAAAAATAATACGAATGTTCCCCTTGTGACATCAGCTGCACTCACTGATCCGTTACCGGGTGCTCTTGGACAGCCGGGCACAAAGATCCAATTGAGCAGTTGCAATATCAATCCAAGAAATAATGCTGGATTTCGTTTTTTAGTTGGTGCACTGCTGGATGAATGCAAAGCTATTGATCTTGAAATGAGTTATTTTTTATTGCCAACGCATCATTCACAACGATCTTCGGCAACGTCCGGTCAACCCGGTTCTGCTAATCTCGCGGTTCCTGTATTTGATATAACGGGTGTTTGGGGCCTGAATGGCTTGCCGGGAGAAACAATAGCGGTTCTTCCTGGGCCATTATTCGGCGATCCAGGTTTTGAAGGCGCATTTAAGCTGTGCGGAGCAACAAAATTTCAAGGGGCTGAACTTAATGCAACTTTTCCTGTTTATGCAGGAGATTGCGCTTTCTTAGTAGCTTCAGGAGGTTTTGGGTGGATGCAATTTTTAGAATCGCTGAGCCTTGTTGGGCAAACGTATACAACTTTTAATGCATCAATTCCATCAGGCTTTTTCAACTTTACAGATCAATTTAAGACAAAAAATAATTTTTATGGATTCTTGTTTGGAATACGAGGCGAGTATATTCATACTACATGCAGATTGGAGACGGTAATTACCGGCGGCATTGGACTGATGCGCAATCAACATTGTATTAATGGTGAAAGTCAAACAATAACCGGTAATCTTTTTTTCTTAACCTTAAATAGTCCGGGACAAGTATTATCGGGAGGTATTTTTACACAACCATCAAACATCGGCTCTTGTAGACGGAATAAATTTGGGGGCATGCTTGAGACAATTATTCGTGGTGGATATAGTGTGCATAAGCATATTGAGCTTACGTTGGGTTATAATTTTATTCTTTTGTCACAGGTAGCGCGAGCTGCTGATCAGATAGACCGAAAAATCAATTCTACACGAACAAGTCTTGCTGATGATTCCCGTGCTACGGTTGGAATTGGTCCCGGACCGATTCCTTTTGGAATGTCTGCGGCAGCTCCATTGGCTTTTGGCGATGAAAGACCACTGCCTTTTTTCAGAACGAAAAAGTTTTGGGTGCAAGGACTTATTGTTGGTTTGAATGTCCATTTTTAAAAGAACGTGACAGGTGGGTCACTCTTACGGCAATGTAACCCATATAAGTAAGGCGCATATGAACAAAAGTGGCACTACCATAATTAAAAAGCCAATCGGAGAACTTTTGTAATTTTTTGCATGGATTAATATGTGGCGAATTTTTTTATAGTCGATCGCTGCGAGAATAATCACCACGCAACCCCACACAATGAGTGTTTCGCCCATGATCTGGGCTATTATTCTATGAAATTCACTTTTAAAGTGAATGAGCCGTATGATCGCAAGTCCGCCTGCCATGGCACTCAGGGCTGTCCTGAGCCATGCAGAAAATGTCCGTTCTGCGGCTAGTAATGTTCGTTCTTCTGCTAAATTGAGCGTTTCTTGATTCTTCATGCCTTACTGACGGTATCCTAGCCTAAAGTAATGACCTCATTGCACAAAACTTATGTTAGGATAAAAGTAATGAATCATACAAGACTTTTATTTTTGAGCGTGCTCCCTTGCGCGCAAATATCGGCAATATCAATGGTGTATAACTTTCGAATCGCACAGATTACAAAACAACCGATAGTCGTTGAAGGCTCTCAAGAGCGAAACAAGACTGTTATAGGTCTTCTGTTTGATCAATACCGCAAGAAGTATCAAGACTCGATTCATCAAAATTTTGTGGGAGCTCTGGGCTCATTTATATATGATTTTGAGCCGTATTATTTCAGGGTCGACGCCGCGGTATCCCATATACACGAAACTACTGACCATACAACTACGTTTTCCGGAACGGAAGCCGACGATATTCTTTTTACCGGTGGACGTACTATTATAATAAATGATGATGCAGTAATGACATTCTCAGGTCTGTTTGGCGTTCCTACGCATAAAATCTTGAGGCTGCAGCATGTTGACTTTGGCTATAGCCAAGTTGGCATCGGTATCCAATGGGATGGTTCTTACGAATTCAGAAATAATAACGCTTTTTTATATGGAGCCCGCTATATCTATTTTGTTCCGCGCCATGCAACAGACAGCAATTGTCAGCGATACAACTTTACTCTTGGAAATGTCGGAGATATTCTTGCTGCCTGCAAAAAAAATTGGAGCAAGCACGGTGTAGAAGGCGGGTATACATTCCGCTCGCGATTCGGCGCGCGTATATGTCCAAGTCTTGATAATATTCTACAAAAAACGAATTACTTACGAAGTAACTTTTACTTCGTTTATAAATATAGGTTCTTGATTAACAACATTGCAAATAGGTTCTTGCTGAATATTGCGTATGGCTTTGATCATAAATCTAAAATATTTGGCAATAAAGTTATTCTCACTGTGTGGGGTTCATGGAACGTACGTTTTTAAATAAGAGCTTATACGAAAATTAAGCTTTCTAACTAAAAGGATTAGTTGTCATGCTGAGCTTGTTTCAGTATCCAGGTTAAGTAGATTCTGAAATAAATTCAGGATGACAAAGCAATAAGGAACTTCTGGGATTTTCGGATAAGCTCTAATGAAACAAAATCGGCTGGACAGAATCGGACTGAAAGTTGTATAGTTTTTCCAATCATTAAGAAAGGATCGGGAATGCGAAAAATTATATTGATAATGATGGCTTTTTTATCTCGAATCTCCATTGCAAGTGATTCCGAAACGATCGTCCTTTTAAATGACACGATAATGAGGCATGCCCTTATAAAGCGTCCTGGAAAGAAAAAAGACCGCGCACTTCTTTCCCCTGACATTATGACTAGACTTGAGCAGAGCAAGAAACATGCAATTCTTCGCCCCAATAGCACTATTAGAATTGAACGTTGTGATAAATTTGAAATTGTGACGTTTGAGTTTTATCCGAAATCGCTTGGATGGTTTGATGTTGCAAAATGTAAATCGGAAGTGAGGCTCTCGGACTTGTTGCTTGTTCTAAAGCAGGATAAAAGAAAGGATCAGGAATGCAAAGAACTCTATTGATAATGATGGCTTTTTTCTCGCAAGCGTGTATGGCGGGTGAAGTTGGAAAAATCAAAGTTTATAATGACACTGGGATGAGATACCTTCTTATGGGAAGAGGTATAAGGGGAGAAGAATACAAAAGCCTTCATCCTGGAATGACTGCTATGCTCACCTGTTGTCCTGCTTTTGAAATTTTGGAACATGAAACTGTTCCAAG
The DNA here is from genome assembly GCA_963713925.1 of uncultured bacterium. Lineage (GTDB taxonomy): Bacteria > Babelota > Babeliae > Babelales > Vermiphilaceae > MFD01112-c2. The sequence continues at coordinate 1,035,860 of OY970212.1, read as the reverse complement.
GTCGATTGGATGGGTTGATGGCGTAACATGTGAAGAAACTTTAAATCTTAACCTTTCAGTTTTGTTAATTTCCCTAGGGCTCGATAAAGCATAAAATTTAAAACGTTGAAGGACTAGAAATGCAAAAACTTATATTCATGATGATGGCTTTTTTCTCGCACCTGTGTATGGCAAGCGATTGGAGCGATGAAATTACGATTTTAAATGACACGCCAATAACGTATTCTTCCATAGGATGTTGCGACGATCTTAATAATATTGGTCCTGTTATAACTATCGAACCTGCGCAGCGTATTACGGTTCCCTATTGTAGCAGATTAGAATTTCTAGATATGAATCACGTTTGGAATGCGAAAATAAAAGTAATTCATATTGAACCAAATCAATCAGGGCAGTTCATTAGGATGTCTGAACTTGATTGGGAGGATATGTTTTAGAACTTGAAAAAATATAAATCTTAAAATTTTGATTGAAAAATCTATTTACTCAAAACTCCTCGAAGTTGGCTTCGGGGATTTTTTGGTCAATATTCTACAAAAAGCTACTTCGTTTATTTTAAGCTCGTTACATAGTTTTTAAAAAACGGGTGAACAATGAAAATAACTTTTTTGGGTGCAACAGAAGAAGTAACTGGATCAAAGTATCTTATTGAACATGAAAATATAAAAATTTTAGTTGATTGCGGCATGTTTCAGGGCCCGAGAGAACTTACTCGGCGCAACTGGCAACCGCTTCCCATCGACCCAAAAAGCATTGATGCACTCGTGCTCACGCACGCGCACATAGATCACACCGGTTATATTCCGGTATTTGTGAAAAATGGATTTAAAGGAAAAATATATTGTTCAAAGGCAACATATGCATTATGCTCGCTTGTTTTGATTGATAGCGGCCATTTGCAGGAAGAAGAAGCAAAACGTATCAATGCATCTGCGGATCCGAATCATCCGAAAGTAGAGCCATTATACACTGAAGATGATGCAAAAAACTCATTACATTTTTTTCATACAGTGGATTATGATACCACGATAGATCTCGGAGATTCTTTGCAAGCTACGCTCATTTATTCCGGTCATATTCTCGGTTCATCATTTGTTGTCATCTCAGATGGCAAACAAAAACTCACTTTTTCGGGCGATCTTGGGCGGCCGCATCAACTTATTATGAGACCTCCTACATACCTAAAGCAGACTGATTTTTTGGTCATCGAATCTACCTATGGCAATAGAATTCATAAAGAAGAAGACCCTATCAAAGCGTTAAGCACTGTTATTAATGAAACAGTAAAAAGAGGGGGCGTTGTTGTAATACCGAGTTTTGCGGTGGGACGCACCCAAGAAGTTCTGTATTGTCTCTATCAGCTCAAGCAAGCAAATGCTTTGCCGCAGGTTCCCATTTATTTAGATAGCCCTTTGGCCATCGGCGTTACCAATTTTTTTTGTCAGTTTAAAGATGAGCTTGAATTATCAGAGTCTGTATGTGAAGATATTTTTAAAGTAGCTACTTTTACACCAACCGCAGATGAATCAAAAACTATTGATCGCAGCAAGAAGCCGGCGATTATTGTTGCCGGAAGCGGCATGGCAGATGGGGGGCGGGTGGTGCATCATTTGGAACATTTTATTTCCGATCAGAAAAATACGATCGTTTTTATGGGTTTTCAAGCGCCGGGAACTTTAGGGTATATGTTAATCGATGGTGCAAAAAAAATAAAAATACATGGTCAATCGTATGACGTTCATGCCAAAATCAAAATAATAAGCACGCTTTCAGCACACGCAGATTACCCTGAAATTTTGCAATGGCTTGGGCATTTTGAAACCCCACCTAAAAAAGTATTCGTGACGCATGGCGAGCCTGAGGGCATTCAATCATTACAACAGAAAATAGTAGAACGTTTTGGCTGGTCTGTTGTCATTCCGAAATATTTAGAATCATTTGAGTTGGATTGAAATGATATATTAAAGCTTATCTGAAAACCCCGAAAGTTCCTTGTTGCCGCGTCATCCTGAATTTATTTCAGGATCCACTTAACCTAGATCTAGCCTAGATGCTGAAACAAGTTCAGCATGACAACCGCCTTTTTTATTCAGAAAGCTTAATTTTCGTATAAACCTTTACTTACGATTTCCCATTGTTTGAGCAGGATTTTTAATACCTCTTTTGCGTTCTAAATAATGATTTTCATCGGTTTCATATATACTTTTAACGCCATGCGCTGGCCCTTGATTTTTACTTTTTTTATGAGGGGATTTCTTTTCAGGTTCAGCTATTTTTACCTGATCATTTTCGTAAGTGCTATCTACTATTTGTTTAAATGAAGTTTTTTTAGATTTGTTTTTCATGGTAGTTCCTTAATATAAGTTGAATCTCTTCGCGTTCAATTCCCGACGCTTGTTTCGTTGTTACGAATGGGTCCCCCATGCTGTGCATGGGGTTAAAAGGAGAAAGGAATTCCTTTCTCCCTCTAAAAAGCTTCTTCGTGATGTTTATTTGCCCATGCTCATTGGGGACATCATTTTTTCCATAGGTGTTGTTTTCATAGCTTCTTGTGGAGCTTCTACAGCAAGACCGGCGTTGACTTTAAACTTCTGAAGTTGTGCACGTTGTTCATCACACATTTTTCTTGCTTCTTCTGAAACGTTTTTCCAGAAAGCTTCCATTTCATTTTTGTTTTTCTCATCGAGAGCTACAGCGTTTTTGAGTTTTTCTTTCATCATGGGAGCTTTGTCTGCTGGGTTGGTCATGGCATCAAATTTTTTCATGTTATCAATGCCGAATTTGAACCATTCATCATGTTCTTTAGCCAACAAATCATATTTTGCTTTGTCAGTTTTACCAGCCCAATGCAACCAATCGACTTTTTGTTTTCCAACCATTTGTTTAAAATCAATCAACTGTTGTGCTTCCGGGGTGATAGCTAACGCTGAACTAACAGCAGTGAATGCCAATGCGCTGAGCGCTAAGAGTGTAAATTTCTTCATAATAACCTCCTGTTTTAGATATGCTTGAAATAATACTACTACACTCTAATTGTAATATATTCAAATCGAGAAAATCAATAGTTTTTGCCTAAATAATCGTATTTTTTAATACCATCTGATACAATGTGTGAAGTCATATTTATATACTCGGTTTTATTACAGGTGTGAATTATGCGACGAATGATGTTGTTCGGCATCGTAATCAGTTTTTGTATTTCGGCGAGCGATCCAAAAGGTAATCTGTATGAGCGAGATATTTTTGGGCAGCTAGATCCTTATCAAATGCGCAAACTAAACTCATTGATGGATAAATTCATGTGTGGTAATTTGCTTCCCGGTTATTCCGGGAAGGCACGAGTGATGTTTGCATACTCTGATTATGAAAAACCATCAGTAACTTATTATTCTTATTCCGATGACATTCACAGTTTTGTTTTTGGCTTACATGAGCGAGTGCGCGTTGTGGAACAAGAAACAGGTTGTCTGAGAGCTCATTTAACGGTGATTAATGGTAGGCTTCGCCTCAATGAAAAGGAGCTTGCAGTTGTACAGGCAATCAGATTATATGATTTTTTGAATGGTAAACTTGCTTATCCGGAAGAAATAGAAGAGCAAGCAGAGCGCATACAAAGATCTCCTTGTTTTGATCAAGTCAAGCAAAGCTTAATGAGGTGTATCGAAGCGTCATTGCCTTATAAAAAGCTCAACGACATTTCAGCAAATCGCGCTGAGTACATACGAATTTTTCTTGATCAATCTGTTGGAGAGATGAAAAAAGATCATGGGAGATTGAATTGGGACATTATGACGTTGCCTCAATTTGTTCAGAAAATGGAGCAATGTGTTGCACAAGATAGAATGATAGATTGAATAAGAATATAAAAAAAGCCGGATTCATCCGGCTTTTTTTATGTAATGGAAGGTGTTTGATTATTTTTTTGTTACAACAGCATGTATTTCTGCTAGTTGCTGTTTCATTGATGTGAGATCTCGTTTTAATTCATCTTTTAATTCATCAATTTGTGTCATAATTTTCTTGGCAAGATCTTCATTTCCATTCGTAATAGCTTGTTTTAATTCTTTATCTAACTGATCAATTTGTTTCTCGATCTGAACAGCTTTGTCGCCAACATCAACAAGGCCTTGTTTGATCACAGAAGTATCTTCTTTAAGGACATTAACGTCTTGTTTGACTTCACCAACGTCTTGTTTAAGTTCTCCGACAATCTTATGCGTACCCGTAGCGACTTTATAGATCCCATGAACTTTAATTGCTGTGTAAGTACTTACGACAGCGTTGTAAGTCGAAACGCAAAGATTTGCAATAGCAAGTCTATTTTGCCAAGCGACTGCAGCTCCGACGGTTGCTAATCCGGCCATAATGCCTTGATTATCTTTCATTAGGCGTATAAGCATTGAAGAATGTTTTTTTGCTTCTTCAACAACTCTAGTGCCGATTTCATGTTTCATTGCTGAGAATTGGTTCTTGAGCACGTCAATTTCTTGGGCTTGTTTTGCTATCCCCGCGGTAAGCTCAGTCAAAGCTTGAGCCTGTTGAGCCGCTCCGGTAGGCTGTAACCCCATCATGTGGAGCAACATGGTTCCGAAGGTACTATTCTGAATAGTATTGAGGATTGTGTATCCTCCGACTCCGACGGTAGCATATTTGAGAGAGTTTTTTGCCAAGCCCATTGCCTGAGCTGATGGCACAGCCAATAAGGCCATTCCGGCTAATAATATTCTTTTCATAAGTATAACCTCCATTAACAATGTTACACTCTGTAACATATTATACCTATTATATATGACAAATAGAAAATATCAAGTGGGGGGCCCCCAACGAGTAACCCTTAGGAGTCGAAGCCGCGAAGTTGGGGACAAAGGTGGGGGTCCCAAAACTGAAGCGACCTGTCCCGCTGGAGAAAGCGGGTCAACGAAGGCGGAAACAATAAAAAAAGGCCCCCCCCGTCATGGGTAAGGCCTAAACCTGATAAAGTATTTATCTTGAGTCCTAAATCAGAACCTGTTTTTTTTGAACCTGAAGGCTGGATTGACTAAAAGCATACTCATTTTTGGGTTCTTGGGCATAAAAACCTTTTGTCAGATAAGCTCTGCCTGAATCTCCAAAAATTGCAATGGCGAGGTCACCTTGCTTCAATTTGGGGGCATATTTCATGGCAGCCCAGGCTACAGCCCCGCTACTTGGGCCGATAAGAAACCCATGCTCAGTGGCCATAGATTTGAGCATAGCAATACCATCTTCATCGGTGACTGTAATAATTTCATCGACAAAATGGGCATGAGCATTAAAAATAGGGGTTTCAAAGTCCATACCGATGCCTTCAAGCTTATATGGCTTTGGATCACCTTGAGTTGCTCTAAAAGAATGAGCTGAATCAAGGGCAATGACTTTAATGTTTGGATTGTGCTCTTTTAAGTATTTACCTACCCCACTAATGGTTCCGGTGGTTCCAGCAGCAGCAAAGAAGTGGGTGATTTTGCCTTCAGTTTGCTTCCAGATTTCTGGCCCTAAAAGGCTGTAATGTCCAGCTGCATTTTGGAGATTGTAATACTGATTTGGCATGAATGAGTTAGGCGTTTGTGCATGAATCAATTTGGCTTGGTTATGATAATTCAATGGATCTTCTATAAAAGCTGTGGCTGGACATACGACCACTTGCGCTCCGTATGCGCGAAGTGTATCTATTTTTTCCTTACTGAATTTTTCAGAAACAGTAATGATAACTTTATATTTTTTAATTGCACCAATCATCGCAATAGCAATGCCATGATTTCCGGAAGAGGCATCAATGAGTGTGCCGCCCGGCTTTAAAATGCCGGCCTTTTCTGCTTGCTCTATCATAAACAAAGCAGAACGATCTTTAACGCTTCCGCCCGGATTGAGGTATTCAAGTTTTGCGTAGATTTTCCCGTCAGTTTTAAAGGGAAGTTTAACGAGTGGAGTATTTCCGATTGCATCAAGGAGTGAGTCGTACATCATGATGTAAAATCCTTTTTTTTAATTGATACGAAAAATAAAAATGAGTCCCGAATCTCTATGAAATTCGGGACTCACTATATCAAGTAAACTGAAAAATGTCATGGAGTTATTTTTTACAAAACGCAGTGCATGTGGACCATAATTATAAACCCAAGCTTATAGTATTCATTTGGGGGCATTTATTCGAAGTCTGATCCATAGTCAGAGTCATGTTCTGATCCTGTTAGTGTCTCGTCGCTCTCATAACCTGCATACCGCTGTTGTCGCTCTATTGTTTTGAGCCTTTCACGCAGTTCGAACAGTTTTTGTTTGAGCCATGGTGAAAACTTCCAGACAGATTCGGGCATATTTTGGCTATTCCACACATCATTTATAAGCTTTGATTGCCCGAGTATCTCGTTGTCCGTCAAGAGGTCGGCTCTTGCGGCAAGGAGAAGACCGATTTTTTTTACCCAATTGGGATTTTTAAAATTTGTATGGGCGAGTAAAGTATCAAATATAAGCACAAAATTGCCTTGCGAGAGTTTCATGACTAATTCGGTAAAATAATGTGAATTCAAAAAAGATGAATTAAGATATCGATCTTTAAAAATGTCGTTAAATACCGAAAGAAAAGTGTTTTGCGGATATTTATTTTGCAACCATTGTAATGCTCCATTCGATCCGAGAGCGAATGCGATTGCTGTTTTGGGTATGTTAAACTTCTTTGCCAATAACTCTAAGATAGCGGGTATATTAATTTGATTTCGATATTGAGAAAAGGCCTTATTTACCATGAATAAACTAAACAAACCCTTGAGCTTTTCTATCGTTTCTTCGAAATAGGGATTAGCCGAAGCCAATTGTCGAATAATCATTTCTTTTATTTCCGGCGGAAGCAACGAAAGAAGGTCTTCCTGTGAGGCAGCTTTTTGCCTTGCGGGCATATCATTGTCTCTGTCAGCAGCAGAAAGTGAATTGATGCAGGCAATTAATATGAGCAAAATAAATTTCTTCATATAAACTCTTTTGAATTTGATTTTTTATATTACAATTCTATAGTAAATATATAAAATACAAATTCAATTAGTCAATAGTATTCGTTTGATGTATGCGATGAAGAAAAATCCATGTTCAATACAAAAACCATATAGTGCAGCACAAAATCGCCATCAACATGCAGGGCCAGTGTAACACTTTAGTGATAATTTTTTTTTGATAATTAATGGATTTAAATCTGAGATGGAATATCTGAATTCTGTGACAAAGGATGTTTCATTTAAACATTTTTTTTAAAAGTAAAATCTGCTGGTCTTAAGCCAAAAAATTTCCTATTTTCTGTACAGCGGTTTGAATTTTTTGTTTAAATGTTTCATCAATTGGTTGCTGCAGAGCATTCAAGAGCATGGTTTCGACATTGATCAAAACATGTATACCTAATTCGGCCATGTCGTATATGGTAATTTTATTTTGCAGTGTGACAAGCAATAGGCATAATGTTCTATATGCTTTATAAAGATTGGACCGTGGGTTTTGTAAAACATGAGAAAAAGATGGGGGCGGGAACCGAGCAGGGAGATTTTCATTGATGAGGACAAGACAGAATTTTAATGGCGTCGTGTTCAATTGTTGCGCTAATTGAAGAAGTTGATCTGAGCTTAAGAGATTGATATTGGTTGTATTCAGAAAAATTTCCCGGAGAATTTCTTCCTGCAATATATTATTTTGTTTTTTAATCCATGCTAAAGACCACGGAGTATTGAGAGCAAAAGCAATTCCGGCTCTCGAGATTTTGAGTTGTTTGCTCAGTAAATCCAAAATTGATTCTACGGTTTTCTCATTAGTAACCAGAGAGAGCAATTCTTTATTGGCTTGAGCTAAATTTCTGATGTTTTCAATGGATGCATCGAAGTCAAAATGGGCAGCTACCAATTGTTGTATGATTACTATCTTGATTTCAGCTGGAAGAGATTCGAATGATGCTTGTTCTTGTGTGGTTTCCGATGGTTTTTTGCGTTTATTTGAATCATCTTTGTCCGCGGCGGACAAAAAGTTGACTCCGGTAATTGTTAAGACCAAAATAAATTTTTTCATACGCGATTCCTATTATTCATCAGTAATCTAGAGAAAAAATGTCATTGATGTTTACTCGCCATAATCAGAAGCGGATCCAAAGCTTTCAGATCCGGAAAGAGTTCGCTCCGATCCTTCGGATTCATTCGCCTCTATTATCTGTAAAGCTCTTCTCAGATTTTCTTGTAGCCTAATGGGTAAAACAATTTCTTGTTCACTGACTAAACCATCTATAAGTTCAAAGATGTTACGATAGCCCATTATTTCTGAATCAGTTAATAAATCTAACCGTGCCAAAATTAAAAAGCTCAATTTTCTTGCAGTATCTGCGTGCGACAATGCTATATCGGGAGCGTTTAGACCTTCTATAAAGTGCCATAAAGTGTTGACACTCGATTCAAATTGACCTTTAGAAAGTTTCTCAACTAAGCCAATGAAATAGCGCGAGTTTAAAAATTTCAAATTAGAATCAAATTTGTAAAAAATAGCTTTAAGAAGGTTTAAATAAGTAGGATGTGGATATTTTTGTTGTAGCCAGTTTAACGCTTGTGGAGTTCCGAGCGCGAAGGCAATTTGCTCTTGAGGAATACCAAATTGTTTGCTCAGAAATGGTAGTAAATTTTGTCTGATGGTGGGATCATTCAGTAAGTCGCGAAATTTTGTGTTCACTTGAGCGAGATTTTTAATTGCTTTGATTGAGGCTTCGAAATCAAAGTTCGATTGAGCAAGCAAGAGAATAATATGTGCTTTTAGTTCCTTCGGAAGTCCCGTCAACGATGCTTCTTCTGCTGGCAGCGGGGTACGTTTTTAGGTGGGGTATAATCTCTGTCGGCGGCAGATAAAAAGTTGATTCCGACAATTGTTAGGAACAGAATAAATTTCTTCATACAAAGCTCTTTCATAAGATTTTTACATTACAATTCTCATTGTTAATATATAAAAATCAAATTCAGATAGTCAATGGAAGCAAATTTTAATATAAAAACCATATGGTGCTGCATAAGAGCGCCATCAGCATGCAGGGCCAGTATAAGACTTTTGTGATGATATTGTGCTTATAATTAATAGATTTAAACCTGAGATGAAATAAATGTATCAGGGTCGATATCAGCAATAAAATAATCGTTGCGTACAGCACAAAATAAAACGATTCAAAATAAACGAATTCATGAGTTGGCGCCTTGGAACGAAATTGAATTTGTGCGAAAACGGTACTGAAAAATGCAGCTCCCGCAGTCTCGAGTATGAGTTCAAATCCTTCAGAAAAATAGGTCAATAGCAACACAAATAAAATGACGGCGATCACGCAGAGGGCCAGCAGGTCGGTAATAATCGTATCAATAAGATAGCGCTGAGCAATCACGTTAAAACGAAGTTCAGCGACATCAGACTGTTCCGAGCGAGAGTATGTGCCAAAAGGTCCGTATAGATACAGGCCAAAGTTTGTCGAATATTGTTGAAAATCGTAACCGAAATAACTTTTGAGCAATGCCCAGTTGTTGATATGAGTTGTTTTGTTAATACCGGGCAATGAGGTTGGATTAATGATGGAATATGCATCGAGGTCGGGCACGAGTGTGACATTTTTATCAAATTCTTTATGTCGGATTGCAATCGTTATGTTTGCTACATCAAAGGGATATCGTTCATAGCTAAAGTCTTGGTTGAGCTTTGTGCTTACTTGCCAAATAATAGTTTCAGTGTTTCCTTGTTTTGAGCGATGAATTTGTGAGATCGTCGGTTTGTCGGCTAACTGAGGGAAAATAAATCCTCGTTCAATTCCATCATGTATGCCGTCAAAATAGCGTTGCCAGATATAACCTACGAATTGAATCTTTTCATGGTCTTCAAATGAAATATCATTGATCAAAATACCGGTCGGAATATATTTGCCCTGTTTATATCGAAAACTGAGCGGATCGACAGGGTTTGAGGTTGCATCTCCATTTTGCTTCGTGTTAACAAGTTCGGAAGGCGAAGGAGCATTCGGGTCTTTTTGTTTCCATTTTTCGAGTTCTTGCAACATTTGATACAGCTGTTTTTTGCTGGTTATTTGGGTATCGTCAGGAGCCACGTACGGATATGTAAGGCAGGTCACCCAACTTGCGCCGATGGCAATCACTAAAATAAATGTGGCGGCAATGCTCGCATACCACATCGAGTTGGAAGTCAGAGGAGATTTGTAGCTGAGCGCTGCAATAATCAGAAAAAATAAACAAAGCACCAGCCACCACCATAAAAGCAGTTGATGTTGTCGAATAAAATCTGCTTTGATATCAGTCTCATTAAGGTCAAAAACTCCTACCAAAGTGAGTGGGGTCTGTGGAATTTTTTGTATAAATGCGCGAGAGCGAGCATGGGTTATTTCATTTGCATAATCAACAAAGACCGGCTTTGAACCGGTTCTCTTTTCAAATTGAGTTGCTAACGTCGGTGAATTTGTTTGCTTGGCGATATCAAAAATAGTCTGATTGTGCAATGCGTATTGATGGTTCGGGTGATTGATAAGATTTCCAGCTTCATCTGTTAGAAACCAGTAGCCACTTTGATCGAGATATAAGGTTCTTAAAATGTGATCAATATGATTCATATTGATACTTATTGCAGACGTCGTACCACCATGCTTTGCTATGCGCATCAGGCTTGGGATGTGTGTGTATGGTTCGGTAGTCAAAATAAACGGCTTATTGCCACTAATAAAATTATCGCCGGAGTCAATCAGATGTTCAAGCTCTGCGATATCCTCAGGGGTTTCAATCTTTTTATATTTTTGACTATCATTTAATTCGATAGACATGGCATGAACGTTTGCAAAACCATCAACAAAGGCACCGGACAGAAAGGACGGTCTGTTTCGCAATGCTTCCTCAATTTCGGAAAAATCATAGTTTCGACCATACAGTGTGGGAGCTATTTCATCAAAATAAGTATTGCTTTGTTGCAAAATCTTCCATATCGAGGCAACAGCATCTCTTGTTTTCTGTTCTGCAGTGTTGACAAAAAGGACGCTTGTTTTTTGCGTATGAGTCCATAATCGCGCTAATTCTATGCATGCCAATATGCCACAGGCAAGCGCTGCGGCTACAAAAAAAAGAGTTAAAATCGGTCGTCTGTGTTGATTAGAGGTAATTGTTGCTTCCATATTACTTCCTTAAATTGTACATCCGGTTTTTACCGTTCGAATGGATTCGACTACGTTTTCACTCCGCTCACCACGAACGGAACGTGACTCTTCTTGATTTTAGATAGGTACCACATGTCACACGAACAAACATACCCTTTTATAGCGATCAAATTTTTCCTCACCGTTCGTGGTGAGCGAAACTACGGACCCCATGCGTCAAGCATGGGTGAATCGTAGTGGAGTCGAATCCATTAGAACGATTATAAAACCTATTTTCTTTTTATCTCAAAAGATACATCGCAAGTGCTATTAAGAATACATAAATAACACTTGCATCAATCAAGCCTTGGGCTAAAGTGCTTGCTTTTGACACGCTGCTATAGAGTTCCGGTTTGTATGCGATTTGCAAAGCAGCTGCTCCTGCAGTGCGGCCAGAGTTCATTCCGGGCCCCAAAGTTCCTATCCCCATACACAGACCAATCGCGAGAAAAGTAAGCGCGCTGGCAAGCGTTGCCCCATCTTGTGCGCTGACAATGAGAAGTGAAATGACAAGCGCAAAGAGAAGTGGTGTTTCAATGATTGCTTGGCTGATAAAAGTGAAGGTAAGCAACGGATTATAGGCTGCTCGATTAATACCAATTCCTTTGCATGCATTGCGTGCAAAGAGTGCCAAGCCCCATACGGGGCCTACACATCCGAGCCCGATGCAAAGGCCGGCGGACAATAAACGAATCCCTGACTCAAGCGACATCCCTTCATGAATTTGTCCTTTGGCAAAGATGCCGATGATAAAACTAAACACAATCGGAGTTTGAATCATTGATTGGGCGATTAACATGAATCGTAAAATTGATTGTGCCGCGAATGGTTGTCGTGCGACTGCCGCGCATGATTCTGCAGCGGGAAAATAACATGCAATTCCAACGGCAAGCCCTGAAATTGCAATGGCGAGAGCAATGCCCAATTCTGCAATGCTTATCGGGAGCGTAATAGGCGTTTTGCCAAACACCAACAAGAGGCCAAATGTTACTCCAGCAATTGCGGCAAATTCAAGGAGGACCATGCCAAAAATAGCGATTCTGGAAATAGCATTTTGGGCGCTTGGTTGTTGATTTATTCCTTTTATGGCAGAGAGTGCGATGCCGCCTTGGCCCAAACCAACTCCTAACGGACTGATACAAGTCATAAGCCCGATTGAAAGATAATGTAAAAAGGAGCTGAGTTCGATCATGGTATGTCTCCCAAATGAGCTTCTTCATGTTCACTTGATATTGCAATTGCAAGATAGGTCAAAGTAAGCATCGCAAATACAAAAGCTTGCAGCATCCCTTCAAAGATTACAAAAAATGAAAGAATGACAAAATTTATAGGCAAACCGAGTATTTCTAATGCGAGAGAACCTTGAATGAGCGCGAGAAAAATTTGTCCGATGACGGCTCCGCCGAAAATATTGCCAAAGAGACGGAATGATAATGAAACAATCGATGAAAGTTTAGAGATAACATGTAACGGGAACATAAAAAAGACAGGCGTGAAATATTCTTTTAAATAACCGATAATGCCGTGAACTTTAATGGTATATATTTGAATATAAAAAAATGAGACGAGACCCATAGCAAGAGTAGTATTAATATCCTTTGTTGGCTCTTCAGTCCAGGGGAGAACAGGCAGGGTGTTACACGCCAATAAAAAAATGAAAACTGAGGTGACAAAATAAAAATGATCTGCGACAAAGGAGCCGAGCGTTTGTTCAGTCAAATCTTTAAAAAAGCGTGCGAGTGAAATAAAAAAATAGCGAACAATGCTTGTCTTGCGCATTAAAAAGTATCGCATCACGAGCGATGCCACGACAATGAGCGCCAAGGCGAGCCATGTGAAGATGATCGTCTCGGGATTTAATTCAAAAAAAGGGTTATGAGTAAAAGCGGAAAGGGGATGCCAGGTGTGAGATTGGCCGATACTAATGCCTTCCATGCGCAATATCCTTAATGACTCCAAAAAGAGCAATCGTTATACCACAAACTAGTGTTACGATTATAAGATGGATTGCGTTTGATAGCAACAGGTATGTAAGAAGTGCTGATATAAGTACAATTCGTGCAAAACTTAAAACAATGGTTTCAAAAAAAAGACGTGTCGGCGTGTTTGAATTGGTCTGCGTAAGAAAACCGATTTTGGTTTGCATGCGTACAAACCAAAATCGGTATAATAATCCGATGAGAAAACCCACAATTATTGAGACAAAAACCATGAGTTTTCCAGATATTTTTTAGATTTTTTTAATATCTTTGCATTTCCAGTAGTGCGCAACTGCAGCTGAAGATCCGGTTACGACTACAAGTCCATTGCGTTCATCAACACTCTTGGTTGCCAAATCAACGGCTTCTTTGATGTTCTTTGCGGAACGAACTTTTACTTTCATCGCCTTGATTTCATTTACCATGTGCTCAACATCCCATGAAGTATGAGAACCTACTTCTCCTTCAAGAGTCTCGGTTGCGCAAATGATCACTTGGCCTGAAGTCTTTTTAAAGAAGTAACGGAGTGCTTTGAGGAACTCAGCAGTATTCAATTGAGGGTTATTGTTAGCAATAACAAGTGCAAGACCCTTCAACGGACGTTGGTATGAAAGGAGTCTGATGCCAAGCAAAAGGTTTTCAAAAGAGTCGAGGTTGTTTGCATTATCAAGAAGGATGGTCGGCTTGTCTTTTTCAAGAAGTTGGAATCTACCCGGCAATTGGTTGACCGTTTCTTTCCAGAATTGTTCAACGGTTTTTTTCGGATTCAATTCAAGTTCTCGTTTTGCTTCAAGAGTTGGTCTGCCGCGTTGGCCTTTTTGTTTTGCCAAGAGCGAATTTGAGAGTAATGTAGAATCTTTAGCAAGGATGTTGTTGATATAAATTTGTGCTATACGTTCCGCAAGAGCCGCGCAACGACCGTGCAATTGCTCAAATGGGTAGCCCAATTGCGCAAGCTTACGAATTGGCATGCCCCAAACGCCGCCTTTTTCTTCAACCATGGTCAACATAGATTGCAAGCTTAATTTGCTTTGGTCAGCAGAGACAACATGGGTTCCCGCTTTTACGATACCGATCATTTCAGCCAATGCGGTTGACACTTGTGTTGCATCATCGGTGTTGATACGGGTGAATGCAGCAATTTTTGGTGAACAAATAGTGGTAGCATTATGCTTGCTGCCGTCGTGAAGTTCAAGGAGCGCAACTTCCACCTTTTTATCATTGAAATAGATCAATGCCATCATGGTAAGTATTTCAAAGCTATTCGCTTGAAGGTTTAGCTGTTCAATGGTGTTAATGATGTCATTTGCAATGTCGGTGAAATTTTTATTTGGAATGAATTCTTTATTGATAGCAATACGTTCATTGTAGGTAAGCATATGAGGAGAGTAAAAAGCGCCGACAGATAATCCTTCAGCTTGAAGAAGCTGAGATGCGAAATTGATTGTTAAGCTTTTTCCCTTGGTTCCAGCCACAATGATGGCGCTGACTTTTTGAGACACGTTTCCAAATGCTTTGTCCAATTGCTTCATGCAATTGAGATTTTTATCATTGGTATTAGTGTGCCAATGTGCATCGAGATATTCGACAACTTCCGCATAACTGCGTTGCTTTGAGGGAAGTCCCGCTTGAGGATTCATTTGTTTTGAAATGTTTTTCATAGGTCTCCGATCTTGTTAAATACGGTTCTGTTCAATAACTAGTATGAATTTTCAATTTTGGCAATAGCCAAGATTTTTGTACTGTGCAATTTTGTAATACATATTTTATGTTAATCTGTTTTTTCAAAATGTCAAAGAAGAAATTTTATTTGCATATGGGCACTCATTGTTTCAGGCTGAAATAATATAAAAAATATTAAAAACGATTTCGTTCTCCGAAGATGAAAGTATGTAGTTTTGTTTATATATTTTCACATAGAAAACCATTGCAAATAATAGTGATTCAGTACGTAAATATGCGACTCTTGACCACGCGATTGCGTTCGGCAGTATAGTGATTTTAAAAGTTGGGTCATATTAACGGGGCCCCCGCACGATCTGTTTAGCGAAGGAGGAAAGTGTGAGGGTGTATTTTAGGAGTAGATTATGAAGAAGTCC
This sequence comes from uncultured bacterium, assembly GCA_963713925.1. Lineage (GTDB taxonomy): Bacteria > Babelota > Babeliae > Babelales > Vermiphilaceae > MFD01112-c2. Next base: position 1,020,582 of record OY970212.1, on the reverse strand, counting down.
GGGTTTACCTTGATCGAGTTGATGGTTGTCGTTGCTATAATCGGTATATTGGCGCTCTTTTCCGTGCCGCAGTTTACCCGCTATATTGCAAAAGCAAAACGAGCGGAAGCATATATTAACCTGCGGTCAATTTATGCGGCTCAAAAGGCCCATTTTGCCGAGCATGGATCATATGCCCAGCTTTCCGATCTTCGATGGTCTCCAGATGGATATGAGAATGGGAATGCTTCCTGCACCTATTCCTATGGCTGCGGTTCTGCGATATCGGGCAAATGTAGCGTAGGCGCGCAACATGCCTCACAAGGATCGGCCGGAAAAACAGGTTTTGTAGCGGTTGCCGCAGCCGATATTGATGGCGACGGCCAACCGGATATTATCTCGATTGACCATACTAATACCATAAAAATTATTAGAGATGATCTTACTTAGAAAAAGGTGAGGGGATCGATTGCCAGAGGGAGCTGAGAAAATTTATCGATGATTCGCGTGCCTGAGTGAATTTCGCAACAACAGTATCCGTGTAGCCCATTTTTTTGAGTGTGGCATCTGCCGGCAGAGATCCGTAAGACAATGCGGTCGTTAAGTCGGGCGAAAAAATTCCGCCTCCTGCTGTGGGAAGTTGTAGGAGTGGGCTGATTACTTGCGAAGAAATAACTGATTTAGCAATTCGATTAACGGGTCGATTGTCTTGCAAAAGAAAACCACTCATGTCATAAGCCAGTTGTCGGAGAGCTGACGAATAGATTGCATATTGAGCCGATTCGCCGGAGAGCATGAGTGCTGTGCCGTCAAAAGCCACGGCAAGCAGAATATTCAAAAGCATTTTCGAGTAAACATCTTGAGCTTGTTTGTCATATTTGGCGATTCTTTCGAATTTTTCCTTCAATATCATATTTACAAATCCTCTTGCCTTTTCATGAAAATTCTTATCTTTCGAGCTTTCAAGAGCGGCTTGTAAGTCTTGCCAGAGTTTTTGTAATTCTGCATCGGAGAGTTTGCCGATAACAGCGGTTTTGTTAGAAAAAACGGTAACCTGATCAGAGCCATTGATGGCTACTGCGAAAAAAAGACACAACAGAATATATGATTTCATAAATGCTCCTCGTTTGGGTATGGATATCAAACAATGATTATCACGGGCATCATAACGTATCAGATATTGCAAGAGCAAGATCTTGCTCTGAGGGAGTGAGCTTATGCCCTTTTCGCGGCGGAGTTTGATATCTACCGGCTATCAGGAGATGGTGAAGGTGCTTTTTTTTGTTATCAAACAGGTGTTTAGGAATGCACGAATTGCCGGCAAGTGCATTTTGCGAGAGATCTAACATTTTTAGTTGAGGCGCTCCACGCAGGAGACTGTGGGGTAGTTTTCGAAGTTGATTGCCTCGTAAAATAACGCGTTTGAGAGTTGCATTGAATGGTGCATTCTCATCACTTAAAAAATCGGGGGGCAATTGTTTTAATTTGTTTTCGCTCAGATCCAGATGCTCAATGGGAGATTTCGTGACAAATGAGATGAATGCTTTGTTCTCAATGGTATGCAGACTATTGCCTGCGATGGTGATTGCGATAGTCCGTCCCCGAAGATTTTCGGAACTCTCAATATGTTCAACTATTGTCTCGAAGCCATCAAGAGATGAGAGATTTTGATGTGCGAGATGGACTGTTACCTTTTCTTTATTATAAGTAATGAACGCACGTACGTCGTTGGGAGGAGCTAATAGTTTTTCGATAGATTGACAGGCGATTGATTGATGCGCAATAAAACATAAAATCAGCATGAGGTTAATCATACACGTTCCTTTCGTATGAAATATGACAACTACTAAGAAGTTCATTTCACCGGGCCGTAAAACCCTGCAGTTTTTAAGCCCCGGGGATGTAAGGTCCGAATTCCTTACTAAGAACCACGTCTTTCAAGCCATGGAAAGTTATTCGAAGAATTTCAAAAAGACTTTATATGAACACATAATCAGTAAAAGTCTACTCTTGAAAAGTGCGGTAGGCAAATGTTTTATAAGGTGGATAGATAGAAAAAGTATTGTTCGGAAAGACATACAATAACCCAAACAATAGCGCCAAGAGCAAGGAAAGGCCCGAAGGGCATTTTTCGATCGGGTGTCATGGACGAAAAAGCATATAAGAAAAGTGCGGATAAGGTTCCCAGAATTGATCCGATGAGCAGGCTCATCCAACAGCCGATAGGGCCGGTGAATGCTCCGATCATGGCAATAAGATCAACATCTCCGTCTCCCAGGCCATCTTTATTGGTGACCTTTTTGAATCCATATTGAACTGTTTTCATAAATATCCACCCCAAAAGCCAGCCGCTAATTGATTCAATCGGGGATATCGGAAGCAGGTTGCCATAAGCCCCCAACAGTGCCACGGGAACCAGGTATGTTGTCACGTATCGAGAAATGAGCATTGTTTCCAAGTCGCTTCTAATGGTGACGATTAACGCGGAGAAAAATAAAAAGAACAGAGGGAAATATTGTGCGGGTGAGATAAAAAAGAGAACCAAGCAAACGAAGGCGGTCAAAAATTCAATGAGCGGATAGAGCGAAGAAATGGGTTGATGACAGCAGCGACATCTTCCGCGCAAGATTACATAAGAAAAAAGAGGGATAAGATCATAAGGAGCAATCGTTGCACCACAGGAGGGACATTCTGACCGAGCCCAAAGAATTGGTTGACCGGTAATGAGTCTGTAGCCAAGAACATTTAAAAACGATCCCCAGCATAAGAAAAGCAGGGTGAGCACAATAATTTCAATAGACATTGCAATTACCCCGGTTTGCGGTGAGACGATATTACCCCACGTTAAAATCGTGAGGGCCCCCATCAGTCTTCTTCAGGTAGATCTTCGGCGCTTATTTTTTGAATGAGGTCATCAACGCGCTGTTGTTTTTCAAACAATGTGTCAAAAGCAAACCTGAGGTCCGGCGTATATCGCCCCGGGATAGTGCGAGAAATAGCTGTTCTCAGGGACGGTTTAAAAAGAACAAGTTCTTTTCGCAACCCCTCAAACTCAGACAATCCACCAGGGGAGTAAAAATAAATGACCACATATCCTTTGTCACGAGATAACGAAACTCTTGTTATCAAAAGGGGTCGAAGCTTGGGATTATCAAGGGTGATTGATAAGAAGAATTTAGAAATCTCTTGATAGAGCAAAGACTCTTTTTGAGCCTTTTTTCGTTCTTGGATAGATGTGGTCATAAATAGCAAAGATGAAAATTAGAGTTTTTGAGATAAGATGCGCACCATGTTTTGCTTGATTGCTCTTACAAGACGTTTGCGGCGCTTTTGCGTCGGTGATTCAAAATACACTGTACGCTTCATATCCCTTACAATGCCTTCACGTTCGATCTTCTTCTTAAATTGACGAAGTGAACGCTCAACATTTCCCGTTACGTGGATGGCGATATTAGCTCTACGTGACATATGTAATCACTTTCTTTCGAGTTTTTTGGTTGATAAAATAATACTTATTATAAGCATAGAAAAGGGAAAAAGTCTACTATGGGGTTCGGGTATTTATGGGATTCGTTTACTTTCCGGATAAGGCATTTTTCATTAAGTCAATTATAAGATCTATTTTCCAATAAATAACTCGAATGTTGTTTTCAATTTCGCTAGTGAAAGCTTGCTTTATTTTGTTGTTTTGATCCCCCAGAAGATCAACAGATGCCTTCATTTTTTTTAAACGCAAATCAGCTTTAATATTATGAAGTTTATAGAAGAAATTAGGGTCAATATGTCCCCCGATCCGCAGTGCTTTTTGTACTAATTGCCCGAGTTCTGTCCAATTTGAGGGCAGTGCTTTTTCAAGTAAAGCATTCAAAATCCAATCTTTGTTGTATTGAGAAAGACCTGGAGTATCAAGAATATCGCTGAGTCGCCATTCTGCTTCCATCCTGGTGAGTTCATCTTTGTCTGGGGTGAGGTTGCCAAGATTTTGTATAATACTCGTTGTCAAATTAAAATTGTATTCATAAGCCTCATCCATGCCCTGTGCGGCGGCTACACATACAAATATTATGAATAAAAAACTTATTTTTTTGAGCATAGTGTCCCTTTTTGGTCCATTTTTTGCCTCTATATGAATAATAACATTAATCGCTTTAATGATTCAATGTTCTATCTGAAATTTTTACTGAAGGTATTGATTTGTTAGGGCTGTATATGATTATCTTTGAGAAGGGTAATGAAATTAATTTGAGGGGATATTTCATGAGAAAAGCTGTTTTGTTGCTGTCAATCTTCTGTATGATGTCCACGATCTGGGCGGGAGCGAAAGGCGAATTCGTTTCTCGAGCATTGAAGAAAAACCCATTTGGCGTGCTGCAGATAAGTCCTTTTGGCGGGCCGGACGAACTTAACAAGCGGTATGCTGAAATTATGGAACAAGTAATTCCGGAATCAAAAAGTAATCAGAAGCGAAAAGAAATGAGAGATCAAACCATTTCAGCCTATAAGCAACTTCAAAAGCCCGAAGATTGGCGTTTGACGATGTATTATTTATTGGTCAACGGAGCCGAAAAGAGGAATCCTCATTTTTATGGGCTTGATTCTGATATATCCGATGTGCTGGTTAATTATCTTCTTTGGGCAAGAGAATTATTGGCATCGAAAAGCACTTCAGACCTTTTAAAAATAGATAGTTTTTTGGATAAGTTGGCATCATCGCTTAAAAAAGTTGCGGAACCATTTTCAAAAACAATGGAAACGCTTCTACGAAATTGGGTGGGCGAAGGAGCTCAGTTATCAAAGCCGAAATCAAATATTATTGATTCAAATAATCAAATTGAAAAAGAGTATGAAATTGCAAAAAGACGTGCTGAAGAAATCAGGGAAGTTAGTAAGAAAAATAAATTATTGAGCGATCTTGAGCAGGCATATACCGTACTAACTCAACCGTGGAGACTCAAGGAATTTATTAATCCGATTGTTGCGGCGGATTTTGAAAAAAATGATGAGCCGGTTGAGGTGTCGAGTAACGAACCGATTAAAAATCGTGAGCAAGTTGATTTGATGGAAAAAGCGCAGGAGAAACGTGATCAAGAGGCGCGATTGAAACGAGAAAAGGAACAGGAAGAAGCTCAGCGTGCACAAGAGGCTCGTGCAAAAAAAGAAGAATTGCGTAAAAAGAATGAGCAAGAGGCAAAAGACAAAGCTGCGGCTGAAAAAGAGGCTGAACGGATAAAAAATGAAAAAGAGCAAGAGGAGCGTGCTCGTCGTGAAGCGCAAGAAAAACTTAAGCGCCATAGAGAGGAAATCGATCGCGAAACAGCTCAGGCGGAACGAGCAGCGGAAAAAAAGAATTGGAAATCTCCCGTTTTGACTTTTAGCACTGTTTTCCCCGCACCTGAAAAAATGGCAAATAAATTTACGTTTGAGCTCAAAAATAAATTTTCAGAAGGAAGTCTTGCTATCACGCTTCTTGAAAATGGTGACGCGAAAAAAAATATTACCGAGCCATATAAGGGTGAAGCCGTCGTGGCGTCATCTGCTGGCAAAGAAGAATCAGAACATGGATATTTGCGTATTGCTGGATTGGATCCAAGAGAGCGTTATCAATTGATAATAGATGTGATGTTTAAGCGATTTGTATATGATGTGGCAAGCAATTATGATCGCCGTCATATTTTACTCAAGTTTGAAAAAAAGGGTAATGATTTTGTCGTGCGACCACAAGAAGGAGCTCTTTTTTCAAGCGAGTCCCAGTCGGGCATCCCGCTCGAGAAAAACATAAAAGAATCGGAAATTAAATTAATAAAGGGTCCATTATGAAGAAGATTATGATGCTTTGTGCCGCCTTTGTATCATGGACGCTGCAGAGTTCATCTCCTTTTTCCTTACTTGAGCTGAGCCCCTTTGCGACACCCGCTGAACTTGAAAAACAATATGCACAAATTGTTGAGAAACAGGTAGCTGAAACCAATAGTGCCCAAGAGCGAAAAGATATAAGAAAGCGGTTGGGCGATGCATATAAAAAGATTCAAAAAGCGAATGATCGTAGAATTCTTATGTACAACATGTTGGTTAATGGTTCTTCAAAGAAAGCCCCCAATTTTCCTGGATTGACCGCAACTGAATCAAAACAACTTGCAGATCAGCTACTTCAAATGCGTCAGCTGATTGGCACTCGTTTGAGTGCCTCAGATTCGAATGTCATTGATAGTAATGAGACCATTGAAAAAGATTATGAATATCGCAAGAAAACATTCGATCAGCAAAATGTTTCTCAAGCCAAGAAAGATGAACTTGAGCGTGCACATGTTGTATTGACTGCGCCGTGGCGCTGGAAAGAATTCCTGCCCACCGAGATTATTGATCGTATGGATATGAAACTTGAACAAGCAGAAGAATACGCTCAGCAACGCGCGCAGGAAGATGCAAAGAAAAAACAAAATGAACTTAATGAACAACGTGAGCGTGAGCGAATAGCAAAAGAAAAAGCGGAAGCAGAGCGCAAAGTAAAAGAGGCTACTGATGCTCAAGAGAAGTTGAGACGCGAAAAAGCTGAGCAAGAAAAACGTAAAAAAGAAGAAGAACAGGCAGCCCGTGAAGCCGCTCGTCGTAAGCAAGAAGAGGAAGATCGCATTCAAATTCAAAAAGAACGTGAGGAAAAAGAGAGACAAAAAGCGCTACAACAACAATCGAATGTTGAGCAGCCGAAAACTCTTCCTGTCCCAGTAGAATGGAAAGCCCCGATATTGGTATTGGGCAAGAGTTTTCAAGTTCCGGAAGCGATCGCAAAAAAAGTAACGTTTGAGCTTAAAAATAAACTGCGTGAATTTGGTTTGGAAATTCAATTACTGCTCGATGGAGACAAAGGCAAATCGGTGACGGCAGCTTATAGAAATGAAGCAGCCGCGCAAAAATCTTCGGGCAAAAATGAAGAAGATCATGGATATTTACGTATGACCGGTCTTGATCCAAAAGCTGCATACAAATTGATTTTGACTTTAAAAGGAGCAAGCGGAAAGCTCGCCACCTATGCCTATAACCTTAAGGCAAATAAGGATCGTAAAGCCATTATTCTCACTTTTGAAAAAGAAGGAAACAATCTTATTCTTCGACCACAAAAGGGAGCATTTTTATCGAGTAAGTCTCAATCGGGCCTTTCGCTTGATGGCAATATTAAAAGTTCTGACATTAAGGATCTCGGGTTGTATAGTTCGACGTTTAATGAATAAGGAGAAACAATGATAGGCAAACGAATAGTTATTCTCGCGACAATTCTGAGCTGTTCTATTCAGACATTATTGTCGGCGCCCGCAGGATACTTACAAGATTGGAAAAGATGGCGCAATTATTATGACGTTTTGGGAGTCACAGCTAACGCGAGCACAGATGAGATTAAAAAAGCTTATAGAAAGCTTTCTACTGTAAAACATCCTGATAGAGGTGGAACTACAGAAGAGTTTCAAGAATTACAAGCTGCTTTTGATACGTTGAAGGATGATCAGTACAGAAAAGAGTACAATAATTTTCTTAATGCGGAAAAAGCATCTCGCGCGGCTTTGACGTTGAGCACTTCAACTGTTGCCCCAGAAAAAACAGCCGATAAGTTCACTTTTGAATTCAAAAACAAATTAAATGAACCGGTATCTATTGAACTGTATCCAAAAGGATCCGAAAACGGCTTATTTGCTCCCTATACAACAGGTAATGCGTTTATGGAAGTGGCCGCTTCAAAAGGAAGCAAGGAATCTGACCATGGTTACTTGCGCGCGATTGGAATTAAGGCGGGAGATAAATTTATATTGAAAGTAGCAAGAAAAGGCAAGGCTACGATAATTTACGAAATTGCACCGAATGATAATAGAAAACGCATATTACTGACATTTGACAAGAACCTTTTGAGAAATCTTGTTTTAGAACCGCAAAAAGGGGAGAAAGGTAAAACCCAATCAGGCATTCCACTTGACGGCAACGTAACAAAATCGGAAATTAAATAACGGTGACGTTCAAGAGTTTTTTCTCTTGATCAAATCAAAAAGTCCTCGGGTTTTAAACTCGGGGACTTTTTACTAGGTTCTGCGGAGGTTTTGAAAGTGTAAAAATAGTTCCACTCCGTTCGTGGGGTCCCCCGATCGTAACGTCAGTGTAGATTGGGGTTATCATGGTGAGTGTAGCGTAGCGGAATCACGGGCCCCATGCGCAGCAATGGGTGAAAATTGAATCCATACGAACGTTCCCGTAACATGAATAAGAATAAATTTTTGATCAAGCAAGCTCTCCGTTCGATATGGATTCGACTGTGTTTCACTCCGCTCACCACGAACGAGGAAGTCTTCGCCACGCTTGCTGTGAATGAATAATACTCACAGTTTTTTTGACGGGTCCCAAGTGAAGTGAAAACGGCACTGGGCCCCAAATGGAGCAAAGTGCAATTTGGGTAAGAGCTTGGGTGTCAGTGCGGGGTCCCTATGCAAACGTTAGTGCAGCATGGGGTTTTAATACGTTGCCCACAATGAGAACATAACCGTGGTGCTTTGATATGCACGTCGTTGACTTAACGGCGCTTGAATAAAGAGGCCGAGTGACATTTGTGGTGCGATATCGTAATAGAATCCAAGGTTGAGAAGTTGCACTTTAAAGCACGATTCATTCTCCAGTGTTCTGACATCGAATGCGTTGGTTATGTCCGGCGTTTTCAAGCATATTTTATCATCTTCGTGATGGAGCAGTACATATTGGCCATAAAATGAAAGTCTGTCGATAAAGTGCCAGGCAAGCATTTTGATGTTCCAATGCCAGTTGAAGCCCGGTTTGATATATACATCGGTGGTGAATGGTGCAATTCCGAGCTGACAATTTCTATTGGGCACTTGGTTTGGAACACGATAATTACAAAAGTTTTTGCCAAAAAATCCGGTAAATCCGACTTCCGAGCCGATTTCAATAGTATCGACAAAATCAAGATTTAATCCGCCGGTTGCACCCATCGCGGTGTGTCCATTGTTTCCAAATGGCAGTGAGAATGCGCAGTTCGTATTTTGTTCTTTACCGCTTCCGATTGAAACGCCGGCCATGAGATACGGTTCAAACAAAAATTCTGCCCATCCTTCACGCCCCAAGTTCACATTGCGAGCAGAGCGCCAGAAAAGGCTGAGGCGAAGATCTTCGATTGAAACTGTATGAAAATCGCAAATGTTAAGACCAATTGCGTCAGCAATGGGACGTAATTCATTCATCAAATATTGGTTTACAAGGTCTGTAGTGAGATTTGGATATTTAGGGAGCGAGCTTCCTATCGTTCGAGCAAGGTTTGGTCCTGTTCCATCTGGATTCGGGCTGCTGACCGACTCATTAAACTTTCTTCCACAACATAGAATGGTCGCGTCGCAGATTCTCCCGCAGCAATTGAGAGGCACACTTTTACTTGCAGCATTGGCGGGCGCAGTACATTCAACCAGCGGCAGCGGTCCGGCAATTCCCGGAGTTTGTGTCGTTATAGGATTGGGAGGATTACAGTTGCTTGCCAAGAGTGTATTAACGCATCCATCGCCATTCATGGTTTGCTTATAATTACACGACATGCAGGTCAGATTGTCAAAGTTGCATACTTTCTGACAAATATCGGCAACACCGCCTTGAAAAATAAATCCGAAGTTGCAGCTGAACATGCCGGTAAATTCCCAGCGCAAACCGCGTTTATAATATTTGAGTGGGAGAGAGAAAAAACCGAATGTTTGATTTGGATCAACAATATTCGGGTCATTGAGTGTGCCCTGAGGCATTCCGGGAAAAATCGCTTGAAGCGCAGCTGCCAATGGAGCGGGAAGTGTTTTTCCTTCCGGTAATGGCCCCATCAAGAGTCCGATCATGTTCCAGCGACCGTGCAAATCGCCCAGCGGCACACGGATTCCACAGCGATCTTTTCCCACACAGGCGTTCTGGCCAAAGGCAGAAAGCGCAATGCTCATTGTTTGAGAGCGATCAATTTCAAGCGGATATTCTTTCATCCACAGTTTGTCCCAGGTATACAGAAGTTCTGTTGGATCAACTGCTTTATAGACAGGATATGGATCATTTCGTGCTAGAGAGGTGAGATCGGCGTACACAGTGTGCATGAACAGGCATGTGGTCAACGCAGCAAGCGCTGAAAAAGTACGCACGCGAAAGACGAGTGCTGCAGCCATTACGTTTCCTTTTTTAAAGAATCGGTTTTTTATACTTATAGCACCAAGATTAATGACTCGTCAAATTGAAAGCGGGGATATTATATATCCCCGCTGTATATACTGAATATGAGACTCTTTTCAGACAAAAGGTAAGCATTTAAGAGGCTGTTGAAATGAATGAACTTTTGTTTGTGGCAATAGTCATTCATTTGACGTATTAATGCTTGAAAAGTTCGTCGTATAACCCTTCAGCCGCAAAGTAGAAAATAAGAACAGCGGTAATAATACCAATTACTGTGTTGATATTTCGTCCCGATTTCCATTCTGATCTCAAAGGCAATAATGTGATCAGCGAAAGAATGAATGCGCTGATGATGCATAATGCGGTGAGATTAAAAAAAAGATCAATGTTATGCAATACCAGATTGCTCAAGGTAATGCACACCCCAACCATAAATACCATGAAGCGATTGTTGAGAATTCCTCGATCCAAAAGTTTATGCACGACAGGGCTTTTCATTTTGTTTGCCAAAGAAAGACACAAAGCACTCGAGCCCCAAATCATCGAGTGAATCGTGCCGATGACAGCAGAGAGAATCGAGATGTAAATAAGATTCACGAGCCACGTGTAGCCAGGCAACAAAGCGGCAATAATTTGTGGCACTTTCACATCGGGGCCGGTAAACACTGATGCAGGAGTCGAAATAATAATTGATGCGATAAAGAGTGTGTAAATGATTCCAACCAAGATGATCGAGTAGGTCAGCGCGCGCGGCACATTTTTTTCAGGTCGGTCAACGATGGTAAACAGTGAAGCAGCGCTCTCAAATCCAAAGAATCCAAAAATAACAATGCGAGTCGCTTTGAAAATATTGCCAATGCCGTGAGGCATAAATGGTGTCAGATTCGCAATGTCGGCATGAGCAAAACAGATGATGGTCGTCAATAGCAATGGCAACACCGTGCATATAATCAATATTTGTTGTCCTAGTTCAGACATGGTGACGCCAAACATATTGAGCGCTACTAAAACCCAGAGCACAATAAGACCCAAAGTTTGCGATGATATGAACGGTATAAAATCATGCAGATAGAACCCGGCAACTTTTGCCAGTAAGCCCATGGCAATAATAAGGCCGACCAAATAAAGGCCGCTTGAAAGCAAACCGATATAATGTCCACCCCATTGCTTTGCATAGGTGTAAAAGGAGCCTTCTTGCGGATAGAGATATGCCAAACGGGCTAATGATTGAGCCAAAAACCAGACAGCGATAACCACAAAAAGATACGCAACAATTCCGGCAGGACCCACGTTCGAAGCCATTGCTGCGGGGGCGGTAAATACGCCGGCGCCAATCATGGCATTCATGCCAATGATAGTTGCAGTTGATACGCCAATCTTTTTCTGCTCAACGGTATTCATTATTGGGTTCCTCTGATAAATAAACAATTGTATACTAAACGCTATAGTCTCATAAATACGAAAGAAAAACAATCAGCCATGTATTGCCTATATTATAGAGCCCACGTTGAACCTCCACGCGTATGGTATTTCACTGCGCTCCTACGCTCATATGATCATATCTGTTTCGATCGGACGATAGATGTTCCAAAAAGCATATTTGAATTCTTCGTGCCAGAACTGCAACAAAGAGAATTTGAAGCGGTAATGGACTATTTCATCAAAGAAGGCATTGTGAGCGATTTTGCTCAATTGCCAAATCGTATTGAGAACGGGCAAACATTATGAAATATCTAGCACACGCATGCTCCATACTTATGGAATACCCCAAAAACGGGCCCCAAGCGACTTGTCTCGCCCAGTCTTTTTACCCAAATTCAGCGAGAGCTTCATTTGGGACCCGTATCGCTTATCCGGGTTATCAAACTCGCCAAGCTTTTACCCAAATTTGCATTTGGGGCCCAGCTTCGACGGGCACAGCCATAGCCAACGGGCAACGGCGGAATGTAATGAGATTGGGTAAGAAAATAGCACTGAAAATATTTTTTACAGTAACACTGATTTCGCCGATACTATTGTTCCCAGTCGATTATTATGCCAAGAGAATAAAATCTGATGAGGCTAAAGAAATAAAAGCTGAGGAATCACAATTAAGATTTGTGCCCTCATTGCAAGAGATGGCTACTGAAAAGGCTGTTGATTCTTTGGTGAGTTCCATTGAAGAACGAGCATTGGATCTTGCGGAAATAGAGGTAATGGGTACATATTATCCGGAGAGTATAAAAAATGATTTCAGAAGAATTTTTTTTAGGGATTACCCGCGTCTTATACAGGAAGCGCAACAAGAACCATTGCGACCTATCAACGTAGATGGTATCAATCGTAAAAAGGTTACATTTTTTCGAGGAAAAATATGGTGGGGAGAAAAAAATAAACTGTATTCCCATGATATACGAAAGAGCCGTACAGAGGAACTCGATACGCAGTATATGGTGAATTCTCGTTTCTCATTGTATTTCCATGAAAATTGCTTCTATTATCATAGTGGAAATGAAAACACTGAAGAAACCAAAATTTGTAAATATGACCCTGAGCGTAAAACGGTTGATATCAAATTCAAAATACCACAAGGAAAAAAAGTCAAATACTTTGAGTTGATCAATCCCTCCGGATGTGTTGTGGCATGTAGAAACAACAATCGTCAAGCATCAACGCTTGTTCTGAATCCTGAGACTGTTGTAAGAGAATTTCCTGGAAAATATATTTTCACAGTGGAAGGTAGCGAGCGATATGCGTGTTTAGGAAATTTTTTGGATGAACCGAAGGAAGTGAATCTTTACTGTGTTGAGATAACAACAGGAGAATTGTGGGGACCATTTAGAAGCGGGAATGACAGATTTTGGGGCAATGATATACGGGCTCGCATTATTGACGAAGAAAAAATTGTGACTGTCTTTAATAATGCGTGCTCTATATCGGATATTAAAACACAAAAATTGCTCAAGCATATTACATTTGATTATCCTATTTTAAAAATGCGTATTCACGACAGTGGAAAAGAGATGATAACTCTTAATTCGGGTGATAATAAGAAAACACTTGTGCATTGCGACTTGGCAATCGGTACGTATACTCAAATATTTGCCGATGCCGATATAGCATCGAACTATTTCAACCCGAGTGCTGGCTCAAGTAGAGTATATACCGATAGAGGGATTTACAGTGGTGCAAATCGCCTGGTTACATTTTCTGGTGGTTTGAAGTGGAGGACTGCGACTGATGGTCTTCATGTTGTACATGATGAAAATGGGAAAAAATATTACTCAATGCAATTGTATTCTAGTCTGAACGAAGCACCGATTGAAGATATATTGATGTTATTAGTTGCTTTACAACAAAAAAAGAGTTTGCCGGCGGTTCAACCTGAGGTGATAGCTGCTCTTGAGCGATCAAGTTCAGAGCGTATTCGCGAAATTGCTCAACGATATGTGGCCAAAATATAATTGAGATCTTTCATAAAAACAAGGAGAGGGTATGTCGCTATTTTCAAAACTGCTTGTATTTTTCATTTCAATCGTGACACTCATCATGATGGATTTGATCTGGCTCAATGGCATTATGCGTGGTTTTTATCAAACGCAGTTAGAGCCATTTACCCGTATCATTGATGGAGCATTCGTTGGGCGCCACCTTCCTGCGCTGTTGGTGTGGGTGCTTATGGTCGCAGGACAGCTGTTGTTTGTTATGCCGCAAATCCAGACTATGAGTTTAGTCTATCAGTTGTTACTTGGATGCGCCTATGGCTTGGTTGTTTATGGCGTATATGATCTGACAAACTATGCAATCATGCCACAGTGGAGTTTACAGCTCACCGTTGTTGATATGCTCTGGGGAATCACAATCAATGGGTTTTTGAGTGTTTTTATGCGCTTTCTGAGTCAGTTTTTTAAATAAAAAAGAGCCTGTCATTGTTGACAGGCCTCTCCAAAAAATCGAGATGTTTTATTTCTTTGGCAGTTCAGTTTCGTATTCGGCATAATCAAACTGGGCCGACCAAGTGAGATCAGGTTTTATTGATCGTAAATATTCCATCATTTTTTTTTCGAAATCAAACAAAGTGCCCACTTGATCTGCAAGACCGACTTCAACAGCTTCCGCTCCGGTGAAAAGACGAGCATTTGCCCATTGATCTTCGTTTTCCAATGATAAGTTTCTATCATTTGCGACATTGGCAAGAAAGATTTTATAGATCGCATCAATCTCGTGTTGCATATATTTCCGATCTTCTTCGGTGAGTTCTGATGTATATTGATGCCCGGCAGCTTTATATTTTCCTGCGCGCAAGACTTCAATTTTATCGTGAGCTTTTATATCTTTGTTGATTTTAACGTTACTATATTTATGAACTTCACGAAGAACACCAATAGAGCCCATGTGTGCCATTTCTGTTACCACAATATAATTTGCTGCACAGGTCATATAGTAACCTCCGGAGGCAGCAGATCCGATAACGAGAGCAATGACAGGCTTTTTCAATGATATAGTTTTAATCAAATCACGGACAGCTGAAAGAATAGAGGCTGCGCCTCCGTAATGGTTAACAGAGAGTAAAATTCCATGAATCGAATTGTCTTTAGAGGCTAGAACGAGGTTTTTCAGGGTTGTATACTGGTTCATATCATTAGTGATGTGAAAAACACCGATGCGTGGTTTTATGGAATTATTGGAAGAAATTTCAAGATTCCATGAAGGTTTTTGTTCATCAGCAAACACCTGAAGGTATGGGCACGCTAAAAGCAGTACATATATTATTTTTTTCATAATCATCCTATAAAAAGTCTAATTGGTAATATAATATAATTCAAAATATCAAAAAAAAGAGGGCCTGTCATCGGACAAGCCCCTGGAAAAATATGAATGGTGTTTGCTTACTTCTTTTGCGATTCGGTTTCAAAAGCTAAGAAATCAATTTTGTTGGACCACATGGTATCCGGTTTTTGTATGCGTAACAGTTCGATCATTTTTGCTTCTGCTTCAAAAATAGTCCCTATTGTATCTACTAATCCTGATTGCACCGCTTTAGAACCGATAAATATATTTGCGTTGGCCCATTCTTCATGTTTTTCTATCGAAATGGAGCGATTTTTGCTAACAATTTCGATAAATGTTTGATAAAGGGTATTGAGATTCTTTTGGAGAAATTCACGAGCTTCTGGATTGTCATGATACGGATTTCCAATGGCCTTATATTTTCCGGCAGTTAAAACGGTGACTGTATCCTCAGCTTCAATATCTTTTTTGATTACGACATTTTTATACTTATGCGTTTCGTTCATGACGCCTATCGAACCGATTTCAGAGCAACTTGAAGCTATGATATATTCTGCTGCGCTTGCAATCATATAACCACCTGATTTTGCATTTCCAACAATCAATGCAATAATCGGCTTTTTAGTGCCGATTGTTTTAATCAGATCATGCAATGCAGAAAAGGGGCCGACTTCGCCGCCGCAATTATTAATTGCCAGTATAAAACCATGAATTGATTCATCTCGTGCTGCAACAGTTAAATTTTGCATTGCTGTTTTTATATCCATGTTGCCAGTCATATGGAATACAGCAATTCGAGCGGAAACCGGTTTGCAAAGTTCAGATTGTGTCGTATTAGGTTGTATGGTAAGAGTATTCTTTTCCGCAGTTGTTATATATGCCGCGCCTATCAAAGTAAAGAGCACAAGGCCAAAAAATAATTTTTTCATGAATTTTTCCCTTCATTTTTAGATAGTTGTTCTGTATCGTTTGTTACATATTTTTCAAATGTGACGTTTTGCGCCCAATCGATATCGGGTTTTGCAACGCGCACCATTTCAAGCACTTTCTGTTCAACATCAAACAGCGTTCCAATTTGATCAATAAGTCCGAGAGCCAATGCTTTTTCTGCCATGAATTCTTTTCCATCGGCCCACTGATCGGAAGTTTGCAAAGAAAGATTGCGGTTGGTAGCCACGAGTTTCAAGAAATACTGATAATTTTCATCAACAATTGCTTGTAAATGTTTACGAGTTTTGGGGGTTAATGGCGCCGTTAATGGATTTTCGACACCTTTATATTTTCCTGCGATAAAGACTTCAACCGTATCAGTTGCTTCATGGCCATCGCAGCGGACAGTTGCATCGCTGTATTTATGAATTTCCCAAATAGTTCCGATCGCGCCGATTCCCGCACCGCTTGCGCAGATGATATAATCAGTAGCGCTCGCGATCATGTAGCCGGCCGAGTATGCGTGTCCAGTGATCAGGGCAACGACTGGTTTTTTCTTCCGTATGGCTTTAATAAGGTCATGCAACGCAGAATACGGGCCACATTCTCCGCCCGGATGATTGATATACAATGCTAGTGCATGTACCGATTCATCATGCGCTGCGGTAAAAAGATCGTCCATCGTTTTTTGGACATCGATATCGCAATTCAAGGTGAACGTTGCAATATGAGGGACCGTTTTAGTGTCCTTTATCTGCTGGTTCATTGAAAGGGGGGCAGATGCCACACTTTTTGTGCTTTCCGGTGTTACTGCATAGAGACAATAGATCAATATACAGCTGGAAGCAATTAAGAATACTTTTTTCATGATTTTCCTCCATTTAGCCCAAATTATGCCAAGGCTTTGGGGTTTTAATGTCCATTTGGGGCCCCTTTTAAACTGGGCAATATTTAACAATATATCATATCTGAAAATATTTTCAATTACAGGAGGCCTTCCCTGGGCAAGTAGGTTGTCTGCAGTCAATTTTCTGCTATGGTTAAAGGCAGGTTCAAGACAATCAAAATAAGGTGTTTTATGAAAATTTTTCTCGATACATCCCATATTCCTACCATCAAGGAATGGGTTAAAACAGGTATCCTGGATGGAGTTACCACAAACCCAACTAATCTGAGTAAAGAAAAGAGCGATCCGGTAGCCATAATAAAGGAGATAGCTTCTATCCTCGGCAGTTCCCGGAGCTTGAGCGTTGAAGTGACAGAAACGAAGGCAGAAGATATATATCGCCAGGCGCATGAGATCGCCAAAATAGCTCCCAATATCAGCGTGAAAATTCCATGTTATAAAGATTATTACGAGGTGATTGATCGCTTGGTTAAAGAGGGCGTTTCAATTAATATCACCCTCGTTTTTACGCTCACTCAAGCGCTTGCTATGTGTAAGCTGGGTGTTGATTATATTTCGCCCTTTGTCGGTAGACTTGATGCATATTGCAAAGAGGGAGACGGAGCGATGCTTTTGCATGTCATTAGAAATATGATCGATCGATATGGATTTAAAACACAGGTCCTTGCAGCGTCGCTTCGCACTGTTGAGCATTTTAATCAAGCAATTCTTGCTCGAGCAGATGTTGCCACCATGTCTGCAGATGTATTGTCCGAGGCGATGCATCATGAGCTCACCGATCAGGGGATAAAAAAGTTTGTTGATGACTGGGGACGGTTGGGAATTGTTAAATTCCCTTGATAGGTCCATTGCGCAATGGAAAGCGCGGTTTTTTTGTCCCCTGCGCGGGGACCAGCGCCAAGGAGGTGCTTGCCACCTCCTTTGGAATCCAGGCATTTAAGGCTCTGCCTTAAAAATCCGTCTTTCGTTTCAAACCTCGACACACACAATTTCTGCGAAATTGTTTCGGTCTCGAGAAACTACCGGACTTCTTTATTTCATCGCAGCGGATTTTAAGGCACTGTAATTTGACTTTGAATCGTCGTTTGGGCTTGATAATAATGTCGCATTGGTAAAGAAGAGAAGTCCCAATGAGCGACGTCGGAAGCCATGAAGAAATTTCGTAAGAAATTTTGTATGGCCGACTCGGCGCGGCTGAAGGGATCATTAAGACCTTGGTCTTAATTGCCCGAGATGCAAGAGTGGTGGCAAAACTACTCTTGCCCCACCGCGGGGAGCGGAGCTTTTGGTGCTCGCCCCCTGCACAAGGGGCTATTCTATTATCCTAAAAACTCCCCTGTATTCCCTATCTTTTACAAAAGGCTCAATTTCATAATCATCGATTTTCTTTTTTGCGAGCTCTTTCAAGACGCTATCAAGAAAATCATCTATGTTATCTTTGTCTCCGCATGCGATGACGCGTATGATTGATTCAGCAACCACGTGTTGAGCACTACCTTCCAGTTCATGCGAGCGCGCCTGGGCTAGAATAACGGTTGAGAGGAAACCTTCAGGCACGTGTGCGCCGAAGGTGAGTCGGATACATTTTTTCATACTACTTCCTTTTTTGTGCTTCTTTGCGGACAAAAATAGCAAAAGTATCGTCATACTGTCAAAAGAAATTTGAGTAACTACTGCGGTATCCATACCTCAAGATGAGTTTATACGCATGAAATGCAGGGCCGAATTGTCACTCAGGTAAAGTTGATATACACTTGGCATATATACCCGTCATTACCGTGATTTTTTAGGATTTATATGGTCAATTCTCAGCCGATTCGCGTTCGCTTTGCACCTTCCCCGACGGGGATGATGCATCTTGGAAATGTGCGTGCCGCATTGCTCAATTTTCTCTTTGCCAAACGAAAAAAAGGAACCTTCATCATTCGTATCGAAGATACTGATGCACAGAGAAATTTTGACCCCGGAGCAACGCAAATTATTCAAGATTTGCTTTGGCTTGGGCTTGATTATCAGGAAGGGCCAATCAAAGGTGGAACCTTTGAGCCGTATTTCCAATCACAACGAACTCACCTTTATCAAGAGCATTTTGAGATTCTCAAGCATAAAGGATTAGCCTATCGTTGCTTTTGTACTCCGGAAGAGTTGGAAAAGCGTCGTCAACGGCAATTGGCGCTTAAGCAGCCGCCGCGCTATGATCGCGTCTGTTTTCGATTGAGTGAAGAAGAAATTGCCAAGAAACTTAAAGACGGCGTTTCTCATTTCTGGCGATTCAAGGTGCCTTCTGAAGGGACAATCACCATCACAGACATGGCTCGAGGACCAATTACTTTCGACTGGATTAACTTCTCAGATTTCGCGCTCACTCGTGCTGATGGCAGCTTCACCTTCTTGTTTGCCAACTTCGTTGACGATATGATCATGGAAATTAGTCACGTCATCAGAGGCGAAGACCATTTGACTAATACTGCCTGCCAGGCTGCATTATATCAAGCATTTAAGATCACCATTCCTCTTTTTTGGCATTTGCCAATCATTTGTAATTTGCAAGGACAAAAGCTTTCCAAGCGTGATTTCGGATTTTCATTGCTCGATTTAAAAAATGCAGGTTTCTTGTCGGAAGCGATTTGTAACTATTTGGCAACAATCGGTGGCGGAAGCTTTGAAAAAGAAATTATGAATCTTGATGAGCTCGCTCAGGCATATCCGTTTGATGACATGAAATCGACGGGCGCCATTAAATATGATGTTGAAAAGTTGCGATGGTTTAATCATAAATGGATTGAGAAAGCTCCTGATGCAGAACTTGCAACTCAAATCAAACCAATCGTAGAATCGACTTTTGGCACAAAAATTGACGAGCGCGAGTTGGAGCGTTTAATCGGATACATTAAGACTGATCTGATTACATTGCAAGATTCTCTTTCTTCACTGGAATTTTATTTCAAACATCCTGCGATTACAACCAAACAGCTCCAAGAGCATATTCCGGCGACTGATATATCAAAGATTCAAGATATCATTCAGAAAAATATATCACTTCTGAAAACTCCCGAAACCTTTGTCGATCGATTAAAAGAACGATGCAAAGCGGAACAAATCCCGCTCAAAAATATGTTTACCTTTGTCAGGATGGCGCTTTCGGGACAAGAAAAGGGGCCGGCATTGGCAGTTTTGGTGAATATGCTTGGACATGATGTATCGCTGACAAGATTAAAGGCAGTGATAGCATAGACATAAAGCAATAGGCGCACGCTCGGGATAATTCCAGAAAAAGTATTCACATGGGACCCTCAAAACTGTTATGTTTTGAGGGTCTTAACTGTTTTTTCCTCTGGAGTTGCAAATGAAGCGAGCATCCTTTTTCATTATTTTTGTGAGCTTTCATGTAGCGGTAGTTGGTTTGCACATTTACAAGCACACCAAACGCACTCAGTTGCTGTTTGAGCATCAACGCCAAGAATCGTTTCGAAATGATCTTATGGCAGCAAAGCAACAGCTTGTGAATGAGGCTTACGCTCACGCCGATCGAAAAGCAATAAAAGAATTTGCTCAAAAGCAGCTTGAAATGAAGCCGATTCGTTTATCTCAAGTGAAAAAAATATCACGCGAGTCGACACATATACCTACACTTCATTCGAAAGTTGCTCATAGATCCAACATTTCTGAATGTGCTTTAAAACCATACTGTGTTATTACGCCATGTGAGATTCAGGCATGATTCTGAACCGGCAGTATAAAAAAAGAGTAGCTGTTCTCTTTTTGGTTACTGGATTCATCTATTGTGTGATTCTTGTGCGCGCCTTTTGTCTTCAAGTGGTAAACCATGCATGGTATGCTGCACAAGCTCAGGCTCAATATCAAACAACCGTCACTCTCAAACCGTTTCGTGCGCGAATATACGATCGATCAGACGTGCCCTTAGCAATGAATAAGGAAACCGTTTCTGCATTTGTTCTTCCCCATCGGATTTGTCAGAGAGAGAAGCTTGATTCATTTCTCGCCGAACATTTTCCACTCGCACATGCTCGATTGGCACGTGCTGATAAAAATATGAAATTTTTTTACATCAAGCGTAAGTTGAGTGACGCAGAAGTTCAATTGATTCAGCAATCGGGCCTTAGTGATATACACTTGTTGAATGAACCGGGTAGATTCTATCCCTATTGCTGTGCAGGAGCACTTGTCGGCATGACAGACATCGACAATCAGGGGCTGTTAGGAATTGAAAAACAATATGATGCGCTGTTGTCGGGAAAGCCACAGGTCGTTGTTCTGCAAAAAGATGCGAGATCAGGGCGCTACTATTTTCAACATGAGACCAAACAGGAAGGGCTTGTCGGAACGGATATTCAACTGACGATCGATGCGGATTTGCAATTTTTGGTTGCTGAGGAATTGCAAGCGACCTATGAATCACTGAGTGCAAAAGAAGTATCGGCACTTATTGTCGATCCGGCATCCGGCGATGTTTTAGCGCTTGCGTCTGTACCCGCGTTTGATCCGAATAATGCGCATGATCTCGAAATTGAAAATACAAAAATGCGCCCCATATCGGATGCATATGAGCTGGGATCCGTTTTTAAAGTTTTCACGGCGTTGGCGGCATTGCAAGAAGGCGTAGTCAGTCCAGATGAGTTGATTAATTGTCGGGGTGTTGAGTCAACCATTGTTGATGGAAGACCTATTAACACCGTGCCAGGATCGGTGCGTGGCGTAATTCCGTTCCGCGAAGTGATTGCCGTATCAAATAATATCGGCATTGCAATTGTGGCAAAGCGCGTGGGTAAAAAACTGTACGATCATTACAAGCGTCTGGGGTTCGGCTCTTTGACGGGTGTTTCACTTATGGGAGAGCACGCAGGGTTTGTAAATCAACCACTCAAATGGTCAAAGCAATCGATTATTTCACTGTCATATGGATATGAAGTAACTGCTACACTTACCCAGTTAGCACGTGCATTTGCTATCATTGCGCGTGATGGCAAAGATGTTCACCTGCACATGGTAAAAAAAATTGATAATGATGCTTTTGATCAATTATATGATCCCGGCATTATTCAAGAAATTAAAAACATTTTGGAACTTACCACGACAACGGGAACAACGCGTCGAGCGCGCATTGATGGCTACAAAATAATGAGCAAAACAGGAACGGCGAATTTGTTAAAAAACGGTGTATATGATACTCGCGCAAATATTTTCACGTGCGCAGGCATTGTTCAAAAGGGTGATTATCAGAGAGTAATCGTTGTTTTTGTCAAAGAAGCGTATGCACGAGATGAAATGGAACATACGCGCGCTCTTTACGCTTCAACCGTTGCAGCACCACTTTTTGAGCGGATTGCACAAAAAATGATTATTCATGACAAGGTTATTGCATGAAAAAGGAAAAAAGACATAAAAAAGAAAAAATTTATTAAATTCGTTATTGAAGGTGGTAATTGGATTGCTTCATATGCAGATGATTATGTCATCACTCGTTTGAAAAAAGTTGATGAATCGAATGTTGATAAAGAAATTCTTATGAAAACGATATGGTGGCTTGAAGCGAATATGAATTATCATGGATCAGGTTATATCAAAGAAGAATTACTTAGATTGCTCGTCAACAAACGTGCTTTTTTTGACAAAGAATTCAAACAGGCGGCGCAAGAAATGTTGCTTCATACGGTAGTCCAACGACATGGTAAAGAATTTGGATATTATTGTAAATTCGCGGTGCATGTTTCGGATGAATCATTTATTCAAAAGCTCAAAGCGCTTAAAGACGAACAATTGGTCGGTTCGAAAGCGGAACAACAGATCATATGGATGCTTGAATTAATACAACCGGATAAAAAATAACGGGTCCCAATCAAGTGATAACGATGATTGGGTATAATTAGGAGATTCATCATGAATTATTTTGAAAGAGTGAAAGTATTGGTTGTTCAAGCATATGAATTTATGCACGTTTTTTATCAAACGCTCTCAGGTATTCGATACTTAAATAAAGTAAACAGACCAATCGTCAGTATCTTTGGCGGGGCTAATCTGAGAAGGGGAGATATGCACCTTGCAGAGCATATTAGAGCATTGTCTCAGTATTTTATCGCACATGATATCTCTGTGCTTACTGGCGGAGGCCCCGGGGTTATGGAAGCTGCAACATGTATTTTACCAAATCCTCATTCAAAGGCAGTTGTGATTGGCGTCGGTGTGAAAGTTCTCAAAGAAGAAAGAAATAAGTGTGTAAAACAATATTTTTTGCTCGATTATCTTTTTGCCCGTAAATGGTTGCTCATACATTATTCAACGGCTTTTGTAGTTTTCCCCGGTGGATTTGGCACATTAGATGAATTGACGGAAGTACTAACGTTGATGTACACAAAAGAAATTCCACAAATGCCTGTTATTTTATTTGGGTCTACCTATTGGAAAGGCTTTTTCGATTGGATTAATAGTGATGCCTTACGCGGAGGTTTAATAACCCAGAATCAGCTCGACATGCTTTCTGTTACCGATGATTTAGAATATGTCAAAAGTATTGTCTTAGGGGTTTGCGAAATTCATATGGGCAAGAAGAAAGGTGCATGATGAAGTTTAGTGAAGTTCTATCAACTTTTTTTAGATACCTATACTCAGCTTATTGCATAGTAAAAGTGCAATGGTATGTTCGAAAAATGCCTGTGCAACGAGTTACCGTCTTTGGATCTTCATTGGTGCATGAAAGTGATGTTTTGATTAGCCAAGCACACGCACTCGGGCGATTGCTGGTGCAAAAAGGGTATGGCGTTATTACGGGCGGTGGCCCTGGATTTATGGTAGCTGTTAATCAAGGCGCTTATGAGGCAGCACTTCATTTGGGCAAAGAAAATAGATCATTGGGGATAGCGGTAAAAGGAATTGATGAACATTTTCATAATCCATATGGGCACATGATGAAAGTTGATACTTTTTTAGTGCGCAAAGAATTGCTTATAAGTTTGTCACAAACTTTTATAGTCTTGCCGGGCGGCATTGGCACCATGGATGAATTATTTGATCTGCTTAATAGATGCAAGCATGGCATGAAAAAAAGGTGCCGAACCATTCTCATTGGCACAGCCTATTGGGCGCCAATTGTTGAATGGTTTGAAATGGCCGAACAGCGAGAATATATTGCAAAAAAACATCGAAACTATTTTACGATAGTTGATTCTCTCGATGCGGTGATGGATGAATTAAACGAGTAAGAGCTTGTCCGAAAATTTCCAGAAGTTCTTTATTGCTTTGTCAGGGCAGAATTTATTTCAGGATCCACTTAACCTAGATGCTGAAACAAGTTCAGCATGACAACCGACCTTTTATTTAGAAAGCTTAAGTTTCGTATAAGCTCTAAATTTGTTTCCGATCTTAACGGGGCCCCCGATCGGAGCGTAAGCGGAGTTGGGGTATAAAATAGCCAATCGCGGAACATGCAAGTGCAGCAATTTCACGTGGAATAAAGATCGGAACGAACCTAAAAACAATAAATCCAAACAAGCCTCCTACAATGGCTCCATACGCGCTGGCGCGCGGAGTGTTCGTGCGGTAGTAACACATCAATAACGGAACGAGTAAGCAGACCACTGAAAGTTCGTAACTACCAATCAAGATGTGAATAATATTTGCTGGCATGTATCGAGCAATGATAAACGCCCCGATGCCAGTTAGGCAGGTAATGATTTGTCCTCGGCGCAGGGAATCACCCATCCAATTCCAGAGCGAACCAAAGTCTTGAGCAATATTTGAGCTGACGGCTGACAGCAATGAGTCTGCCGTTGAAATGATGGCTGCCAAAATAGCATACAATGCGAGCGCGACAACAGCATCATTGGTTAAAAATTGTACCATAGGCAACAAAGGGCTTGAGGCGGGAGTCAATGCAAGCGATATTTGCTTTGCATACATACCGAAGTAAACGGGAATACATGCAAACAACAGAAGACACATGCTTGCCGCGGCAGCCGCGCAGCTGGCAACTTTGCTATTTTTCGCTGAAAAAAATTTCTGAGCCAAATCTTGTTCAATGAGTGCAAAAAGAGCCGGCATTAAGATGATGCCGGTGATATTATATGTTGCCGGCGTTGAGCTTGAAAGAGTAAAGAAAGTGCTCAGCGAAGTTGGATTTGA
This sequence comes from uncultured bacterium, assembly GCA_963713925.1. Taxonomy (GTDB): domain Bacteria; phylum Babelota; class Babeliae; order Babelales; family Vermiphilaceae; genus MFD01112-c2. The sequence goes on along the minus strand of OY970212.1, from coordinate 995,678 downwards.
AAATAGACTATACAAAAAGAGTCCCAAGAATACGACAATGACCATCACGACCTGAATCGAATCCATGACAACGACTGCCGAAAGTCCACCAATCATCGTGTAGGCAATTATTAAAAGCCACAGAAGGGCAAAGATGATTGGATTGCCAAATCCGATGCTTGCAAGCACTGCCTTCGATGCGACAATTTGAGCGATTAAAAGGCCGCAGAGCGTGGCAATTGAAAGAGCTGATGCAATCATGGTCAATGCAGGAGATTTATAGCGCGTGGTGAAAAGTTCGGCAGTGGTTCTAACATTAAGCGATTGCAGCTTGCTTGCCACCCCTGAGGCCAACATCAAAAAGCCAAGACTGATGCCGACTGTGTATAAAATTCCCCAAAGGCCATGCTGATATGCCTCTTGTGCGGTGCCCAAAAGCATGCCGCCTCCCAGCTGGGTGGCAATGAGTGTGCCGGTCAAGCCAAAAAAGCCGAGATTTTTGCCAGCCAAGAAATAGTCAGAACCGCTTTTGATTCTGCCGGACATAACAATGCTGATGCCCAGGTATACAGCGGTAATAAGAACAAGAATAAGGGAAAAAAGGATGCTACTCATACGTACATGCTCAAAAGTGGTGGTTTTTCTTATTTGTTAACTTTTGTATCGTAGCATGGATTAAAAGAGGCGTTAATAAAAATTAGATCAACCTACGTTGATAATTTTTTTCATTATTAGTTCATTCGCTCGTTGCTGATCCAATGGATTACCATTAGCATCGCACGGGAAAGGATTGCCCGCATATGGCGATATTTTATTAACAAGTTTTGCGGCATAATAATGGGCGGCAATGCTTCCAATGCCTTCAGCAATGTTATGCCATGCTGAATCTTCCTCAAGCAGATTAAATCGTTTGTTAAGAAATTTTGCGGTATCGGTTATTTTATTGCCGATGAGGGATGCTGCACCTGCTTTACATGCCATGTGAATGGAAACATTCCACGGATGGTTGCCGGATGCTTTGGAGAATCCTCCCACAAAACAAGCAGCGGCAAGAGATGAGTAGATATTAGCTTCAGTAAGAATAGGAAAATTATTTGTTCCAATGAGCGTTTTTTTATTATGAGGATAAAAATCTTGGTTCAATACGTTTGCAAACAATGAGCTCGCTTGGAATGCGGTATTAATGGCAATGCAATTCAAGTCGTTTTTTTGATATATTCCAGCAAACCCATATTGTGGATGTTGATGTGGTTTATACAGGTTATACCAGATGCCTACACCTACAGGGATACCGACGTAGAGCGCATAAGCCGCTCTTGTTTCAGCAGTTCGTCGCTTTTTTTTGAGCAAAGTCTCTGATTGTAAAAGTTTTTCGTGTTGATGGTATAAGAAAACTTCTCTCAGGGTCATGGAGCCTCTGGGAAGCGTAAAGCAAGACTGGTACATTTGTTTTGCCCATTCGGCAGGTTTTGCCAATTCGGCAGACGCATGCATTTGCGAGACTGGTGTTATAGTCAATAGAACAGATAGAGCAGTAAACAATAAACTTTTTTCATATCTCCATTCCTTGAGGTTAAGGGGGATCCAAAAATTACCGAAAGTCTTCTTATTGCTTTGTCATCCTGAATTCATTTCAGGATCCACTTAACCCAGATCTGGATGCTGAAACAAGTTCAGCATGACAACCGGCCCCAATTCGGGGTCCCCAATTGAAGTGGAGCGAGATTACGGTATATTTTGTTCAGAAAGCTTAATTTTCGCATAAGCCTTACGATTCAATCATATCACATTTGAAATTATGATCAAGGTGGGGGCAGGGCTTTCCCAGAAGAGCGCCTCCTGTGAAGGAATGGCGTCTTTGAGAGGGGCGAGGGGCAATTTGATGCGCTGTGTTTGACGGGGGGGAAACCATTTGGTATAATTGGTTCATAGTCTTAAAGTTTATGAGAAAGGCCTGGTATAGAAATAAATTTATAATATAAAAGAGAATGTTTTCAATCTGTTTAATCCTTATAATAAGTGATTTTTAATGAATATTTACGTTGGTAGACTAGGTCTTAACACAACAGAAAATGATGTCCGTGGATTGTTTGAACAATACGGTCAAGTAGACTCAATCAAATTGATTAAAGATAAATTCACCGGTGAATTCCGTGGATTCTGTTTCGTTGAAATGCCTATGGCTGAGCAAGCACAAGAAGCTATCGCTCAATTGAATGGCAAAGATGTAAACGGAAACCGTATTACCGTTAACGAAGCTCGTCCACAAGAAAACCGTGGCGATCGTCGTCCAGCTGGTCCTCGTCGCTTTGGTAGCAGCAACGGTGGTGACCGTGGCGGATTCGGTGGATCTGGATCCCGTGGCGGATTCGGTGGATCCCGTGGTGGCAGCAGCGACCGTGGTGGATTCGGTGGCAACCGTTCAGGCGGAAGCAACTGGTAACCTTACCTCAAGAAATGAAAAGAGCCTCGATTTTTTCGAGGCTCTTTTTTTGCATAAAAATTATAAATATGGTGCTTTGAAGTTGTTCTTTTTATAGAACTCAACTCTTGGTTTCAATTTCGGAATTCCACTCAAGTTGAGAAGCCAACCTTCGACTATTTTAGATATCATTCTCTGTAAATTTTCGAGAGACTGAGGTGCTAAATTTGATGTTTTGAGATCAATATAAGCAAGGCCACTCATCCCTTCCACTGGAATAGCGGACAACTCGGACAGGAAATGTGTCAAATCAAATCTGAGATCTGAATTCATCTCATTCATTTTTTCTTCATTCATGGTGTCAAAAAAGGCTGACGGTTTATCAAGATAAGACGCGTTGCGTTTTAAAATTGACAAAGCAGTATTAGCGGCATCATTTGTGTCTCGGAAGTAATATCCGGGAAATAACGAAGCATGGACACTTGCTATAGCAAGTATTGCGATTATACGTTTCATAATATTCTCCCTTATGGGTTGATTTTATTCATTTGTTCTTCAGCCTGCTTACTTGAAATCATGCCCGGCGTTTCTTCTGTTCGAGTAGGGTATGTGTTCATACGTCGTTCTGATTCTGAAATCATTCCTGGTACTTTTTCTTGAACCGTTGGATATTTATTTACCCAAACTTCACTTTGTTGTGTTTGGGACCCAGGATTCATCTGTTCTTCGAGCTGATTTCTGAGTTCTCGTTCTCTGAGCATATCACCCATTTGCTCGTCCGGGTTTTGCATTTCATAGTTTTCATCTAAAAGATATTTTTCTTTTACTATTCCATTGGGCGCAAGCAAGATGATAAACGGGTTGATGTTTTTTCCCTGAGTCAGGGCCCCGAAGACAACGATATCTCCGTTATCTTTTTCAACAATTAATTTTGGTGAGCTTAATTCAGACCCGGCAACAACATTCTTTTCATGGAGTTTTACTATTACTTTCGCATTATCTCCGAATGTAGTGTCAGGTTGTCCGGCAGCATTCCATTTTCCTATCATTACTTTATTTTTTTCATAGGGACCGGCGGCAACAAGAGAACCGTCTCGTAATTGCGTTACCGCGCTTGTGTAGGTATCCCTGGTAGGCACGAGAATGACAGCCTTTGCTTTTTGTTCAAAAGGATTTGCTGCTTTTGTAATTGGCGGGACATTGCCAAAAGGTTCATCAGCTTCGCCGTTTTTTCGTTTATAAAGGCCAAAAGGAAGCTCTTGATAAAATCTGTTAAATCCCGAACCGGTTAGTATTTGAGAGCCATCAGGCAAATAAAGCACTTTTTCAGGCTGAGTTTTAAGATAGGGTAGTAAAAATGACCTTAACTGAGACAAGTTGTGATCATTTTTCAAGAATTGTTTAAAAGGGCTAAGGTCTGAATCGGCAGCATATACGTATGAATGCATTGCGTACATACCATATAAAGCGGCCGCAAGATATGCAATTTTTTTAATAATTTTCATGAATTTGTCCCCTTAATCAATCATTTATTGATTTCTACTTGAATTTTACCATTAATTTCAAATAGAAATCAATAAATTAAAATCTCCAGGTTCAATTTGTCATTGAAGCAGTGTGTGGGGGATCATTGCTTTTGGCCTGCAAATGCTTTTCGAGCAAACCTATTTTTGCGTTCAGTCCATTGCTTTTTCTTTTCCTCACGTTGTTCAGGGGTGAGCGCTGCCCATTTCTTTTTTCTTTCCATCCTTTGTTCAGGCGTGAGCCCCGCCACCGCCCATCGTTTTCTTCGCTCAGCTCTTTGCTCAGGAGTTAAATTTTTGTGGCCATGCTTCCAGTGATGTTCACCGTGACGCTTTTTACCAAAATCTTTATGGCCGCGTTTTTCCGTTTCTTTGCTTGCAGTAGACACGGGTTCTTTGGGAGTTGGTTCTGTGGGCGCAGCTGTTTCCGACGCATATTCAGAAGTTGCAGCGGCAGCAATTGTGATAAGTGATAATAATAGGCGTAGCTTCATGAAAAAACCTCCTTTTAAAGTCTTTATTTATAGATATGAGCGGTCAAGCGCCTATATTCAAATAGTAACAAGTTTTAAGATCTAGGGTCAATATTGGGAAAAAACATCAAAAAGAGGGATATAACCTCATTTTGGAAGTAAGGTTTATTCTACTTCGCTGCCTAATGGCAGCTTCGAAGAACGGGTTAGTAGAGTGGAGTCACAAGATTCGTAGATTTACGCGCGAAACAAAGGCTTTCGGGTTATTGAGTGATTCATTTTGAATCTTTTGTATCAGCCGTGAAGCAGTTTTTCAAGATCGATCTCATGATATCCCTCGATCTTCAGGTGCGCACGCGCAATTTGAGTCGGATTTTTTGAGCTGTTGATGCCTACGCAAAACATGCCGGCGGCTTGAGCCGCGCTAATGCCGTGTGCCGAATCTTCAAAGGCGATACATTCTTGCGGATCAACCTCAAGTTGTCGTGCCGTGTGTAAATAAATTGCCGGGTTTGGTTTGCCCACATTATTTACATATGAAATATTATACAGGTGCGGGCCGAAAAAACGCTCGAGCTTGAGTGTTTGCTTGGTCAGCGATAACGTTGCATCATCCGCATTTGTTGCGAGTCCGACGGCAAGCGGGTATTGTTTTATTTTATTAAAAAAGAGTTCAAATCCTTCAATAAATCGAACGCCATCTTTATACAATGAACAGGCAAGGTTTGATTTTTCTTTGACGAGCTGTTCAACAGATTCACTTGTTTTGGTGATTTCTTTGATGATTGAGCAGCTTTGGCCAAGAGCCATCCCATTTAAACGTTCTTTGAGCTCTTGATCTAATTCAGGAGTGATAACAACTCCTCGATTGCGGATTAATTCTCGAGTTGCTCTGTTCCAGATATGTTCGGTATCTATGATTGTTCCGTCCATATCAAAAATAATTGCTTTAAATTTCATCCCTAGCCCCTACGGCAATATTTGAAAAATTTTTGGTTCTCAGTACCATAATCATTGATGTGTTACATTAATCAGTAGAAGAGGTATTTTATGGACTTTTTTACCAAAGTATATTCACTTATACGTCTCTGTATTATCTCCAGTATAACTCAGGTTGCCGCATTAGTGAAAGTAAGTTACGTTTTTGGCACTATTACTGGTTTTTTTAGTCTATCCGGGCTCATAATTCCTGCAGGCGCCGCTTCCTTTGGATTAAGTTCGGTTCTTGGGGCAAGCATGTTTGCTTGGGTTATTCACGCCGTAATCTCAAAAAGCATCCTGATCGGGTTAACCTACCAGCTTCCCACCTTATGCGCATCCCTCAGTTTTTCGGGTTCACGCAAGCTCTTTTATGGGGTTATTCCTGCCTTGTGCATGATTCTCTTCATTGCCCACCCTGCAAGCATTGGTGGACAGGTATATTCGCTTTATTGGCTTGTCCCTATGATATTAGGCGTGTGTCGCGTTCAGAGCTTATATCTGCGTTCTTTAGCAGCAACCTTTATTGCCCACGCAGTGGGATCAGTCATTTGGTTGTATGCCGGTAAAGTTTCCGGAAGCGCGTGGCTGGCTCTTATGCCGGTCGTCGCGATTGAGCGGCTTGTTTTTGCGGGAGTCATTACCGGAATAGCAGTTCTTTTTGTAGGAATTGAAAAAGTATTACGATCACACAATAGTGTTACTGTTCCGTCTGAAAATGGATTATAAATTCTATGATACAACATCTTGCGTGTATCATGGATGGAAATCGTCGGTGGGCCAAAAACCAGGGAATGCTTCCATGGCTAGGCCATAAAAAAGGCACTGATGCTGTCAGGGAAGTGATTGATTTTTGCTTGAAAAAGCAGATCTCTCATCTTTCGCTCTATACCTTTTCTTTAGAAAATTTGAATCGATCTGAAATTGAAAGACAGTTTTTGTATACGTTGTTGATTGAGCAATGCAAAAAAAATGTAGACGAGCTTAAGAAGGCGGGAGTTTCAGTGAAGTTCATTGGCGATCATTCGCTTTATTCAGCCAACATTGTTGAGAGCATACGCACCATTGAACAAGAAACGAAGCATAATATAGCTTTATGTGTGTACATCATGTTTTGCTATGGGGGTCGCCAAGAGCTTGAACGGGCGGCAGTTGCTTTTGCTCAGCATGCTATTACATCAGGAATACGGGCAGAAGATTTAAATCCGAACGATTTTAAACAGTTTTTATGGACAAAGGCTGCACCGGACCCCGAACTTATTATCAGAACTGGTGGACACCAAAGACTAAGCAACTTTATGCCCTATCAATCTGCCTACAGCGAATTGTATTTTACTTCAAAATTATGGCCGGATATGAAGCAAGAAGATTTTGAGGTTGCGCTCAACTATTATGAACAATGCACAAGAAAGTTCGGCTCATGAATATCAGTCTTGTAAAACAAAAAGTAGCTGTTATCGGCGAGGGTGCATGGGGAACTGCGATCGCAACAGTGCTTGCGCGCAACGGCCATGAAGTATTGTTGTGGTGTTATGACCAAAAAAATGCTGAGCATATACGGCGTACTCGCTTTAATGATCGCTATTTGCCCGGTATTGAACTGGATGAAGCCATTGTGCCGGTAACTGATTTTGGGTCTATTCTACAGTGTGAATGGATTGCTGAGGCGATTCCTACTCAATATTTGCGCGATGTTTTGACGCGCATGCATCGAGAGCTCAAGGGCCAGAAAAGTACTAAATGGATTGTTTTGAGTAAGGGCTTTGAACAAAACAGATTCGCATTTCCTGGGACTATCATTACAGATATTTTTGGTTCTGAAGCGACGTATGCCGTTGTTGCCGGACCGACATATGCGCATGAACTTGCACGTCAGCAGGTGAGTGCTGCAATGGTTGCCTGTCCTGATAGTGATCTTTCCAATCAAGCACAAATGCTCTTGCAATCAGAGTATTTTATGCTCTACCCAACAGATGATGTCATAGGCGTTCAAATAAGTAGCGCACTAAAAAATGTTATCGCGCTTGCTTTGGGGATGCTCGAAGGAGCAGGATACGGACAGAACACTCGAGCCTTTTTTCTCACACTTTGTTTTCAAGAAATTGCGCGCATCGCGGAAGCTTTTGGCGCCGATCGAGAAACGATCTATGGATTGGCAGGATTTGGTGATGTGATCCTTACTTCATATGGAGGGTTAAGCAAGAATTTTTCTGTTGGAAAGAAAATGGGGTCAGGGCATTCGCTCGATAACCTGATCAAGGAATACGGAATTTTGCCAGAGGGAGTTAATACTCTCAATTCATTCTATGCGTATGCACATACTCACTCACTACGCATTCCAATCATCAGATCCATTTATGAAGTTATACATGTTCGAAAATCCGTCTCTCACATAATTGACTCGCTGGGGTCCTCGCACTTATAAATGCGGGCTTATTTATTGCAGCATTCATAAATCAGATAACCATTGCCACCCGTGCATCAAAAACGATAAGGTATCAGTAACGGAAGCCTACGATGTTGGGATTTAGGAGAAAGCATGCAATTGAAGACCGTTCATCTGCGTGGAATCATTCTATTATTATGTTGCATATCATTGCGATCTGCTGATAGGGATGAAGAATCATCAGCTCCAATTTCTTTGGTGAGTCCGACACAATCTGACTCAGCTCAAAAACCATTGATCATTTTTGTTGCACCGCCATTTGCAGGCCAAGAAGAGATATATAAAAGTTTAAAAATTCTTCTGAGCGATCACTATGGAAAGAGTACCTTTTTAATATCATCGGAAAAGTCAAAAGAATCGAAACAGAATCTTGCACATAAGAAAGGTTCGACAACATCAGAATTGGAGCAAGTACTTGAAAAATATGAACACTCAGGTGAAATAGAAAAAATGGTTCTTGAAGATTCAGGAAAAATGCCTGATAAGTATGATGAAAAGCATTATCGCAAAAGTATGAAATTCCTTATTGAAACACGTGATCGGCTTAAGAATCCTGAAAATAAAGCTTGTTTTTATGCGATGTTTTTTTGGACGAAAGATCAATTGGTCGGAAAACGGTTTGCCGATTTTCTCGCTCATCATCACGGACAATATTTTCTAATAAAAGTCATGTCGAAATTGGAGAAAGCAAATACGCGGTTAGCCGCAGATGTACTTCAAAATTCAAAATTTCCTGATGCTGTGTTGTCTCTCAAGAAAGAAACTCTTAAGAATGAATATAAGGGACAGAGAAAAAAATTTACTGCTTTTGATGAGTCGCTGTTTCATTTATGTATTGATACGACGCACTGCAATGATCTTAAAAAAGTTGCTAACGTCGATAATCCGCCTACGAGCCCTCGACCGTACACAAATGATATTACAGATCCATTCAGCCCAAGAAAACTTGAAAGAGCTACCAAAGTAGAAAAATCTATCGGAGGCAGCGGATATGATGACGCAGCCGCAAAAATAGCCTTTCTCTTAAATCTCAAAACGGATGAGCAAGAATTTCAAAAAAGAATTCAGTAGAATTATTTATTATCAACACGAACGTTTGACGCAAATTCTTCCAATTTTTTTCGAGCGGAAGTAATCAAGGTGCCAAGTGGACTCAGTTCCAGCTTGAGTGTTTCATATCCGTCTTGTGCCAAAATGCCCAGCTCAGAGACACCTGTCACAATAACGGTGCTGACGGGATCGGTTGCAGACATAACATCTGCAATAAAATCGGCACCAAGCTCACCTAATCCATGGTAAGTGTCGATGAATTCTTCTTTCAGATAGGTGGTATATTCGTCAACAGTATCACGTATTTTTGATTGCATTGTTTGTTGTTCTGGTTGCGGTTCATCTGCTTGCGCAATAGCGTTGGTGTTAGTAAGCAATGTAAGCAATGATGCAATGAGTATAACAAGCGAAAAGATCTTCATACAAAAGCCTTCAAAAATAAAAAATACCCAAATAAGTGTGCTCTTTTTGTATGAAAGTGTGCCCAACATTCAAGAATATTGCAACGGGTATGCCTCGGGACGGCACTCTTATTTCTTTTGCAGTTTAATACCAAGCTTGATTAGATCGTCACGTAATTGTTGTGCGTCAGTGAATACAATACCAATCATCCCAGCTTTTTTTGCGGCATCTACATTTTCCTGCGCATCATCGATAAAGATTATCTCTTTGCCAGAGTCAAATTTCTTCAGATATTCGGTAAAATAAGCGAGATCCGGTTTTTTGGGAGAATTAGCTAAACTATTTACCGTTTGAGCAGATTTTTCAAAACATTGAAAAATCTGAGGCATTTTTTGTCGTATTCCATCTAATTCCCAAAAGCTTGCATTGGTTGCTACTCTTAACGTGTATCCTAATGATTTTAATTCTTTTAAAAGTTCTTCAATGCCGGCAAGCGCAATCATTGAAGTTGCCATTTTCTCGGCCGTTTGCCAAAGTTGAGGATCGTATTGCAGAATAATTTTTTTGTAGGAATCACCCGCTGATTTGAAACCTAATGTATATATCGTATGAATGAAAACCGTTTGGGTTTCATTGCCTGTGATTAAATAGCGACATAAATCAAAGGGAAGAAAGGTTAATAATTTTGCTATCTTAAGCGGAGCTTCATGCAAAGCTATTTCTATCATGGTTTTAATATCAGGTTTTATCAGGGTATGATGCATATCAAATGCCAAAACGATTTTATCCGGCGAGCAACACTGATCACAATCTATTATTTCATGGGCCGCCACGTTGATAAGAAATGATGTGACGAGAATAACGAGCGCAAAAATCTTCATACCAAAGCCTTCACAAAATAAAAATGCCTCGCAAGTAATTCTACTTGCGAGGCATTTTTATTGCTATAGAAATATTATTTCTTTTGCAGCTTAATACCAAGATTGATCAAATCGTTACGCAGTTGTTGTGCATTGGTGAACACAAGACCGATCATCCCTGCTTGTTTTGCGGCATCGACGTTTTCCTGTTTGTCATCGACGAAGATAATCTTTTTACCGATATCAAATTTCTTCAGGTAATCAGTGAAATAAGCGAGATCCGGTTTTTTCGGTGTTCGTTTTGAACCAACATACTCAACTGTTTGAGAATCAGCTTCAAAATTGTTAAAGAGCTGAGGTAATCGAGCCATCATACCTTTCACTTCCCAAGCACTTCCATTTGATGCAATTCTGAGTGTGTATCCAAGCGCTTTGAGCTCACTCGTTAATTCTTGCATGCCCGGAATAATATTCATTGTTGTTGCCATTTTTTCAGCAGTTTTCCACAACTCAGGATCATATTGCTCGATAAGTGTTTGATATTCGCCGCCGGGTGAAGAAAAACCAAGTTTAAAAAGACCATATATTAATTTTGCTTGAGAACCATTTCCTGTGATGAGATAACGAATGGTATCAAAAGGGAGAAGAACCAAGAGTTTTGCAAGCTTTGGAGCTGCATTGCTCACGGCACAATATGCCATACCCGCTGCATTAGGCACCACAAGAGTATGATGCATATCAAACGCAAAAGCGGTATTTGCATCGGAGATTTGTTGATGGGTTATTTCATGAGAGGCACTGAATGCAGGAACGGTAAAAAGGGCTGCAAAACCCGTTAAAAATAATCGTTTCATAATCTTCCTTCATATAAAAAAGTCATACATTCTCTGTATTTACTTTACTATAAAAAATGAGGTTTATAAAAAGCCATGTTTTCTATCTGAAAATATCGCTTCAAGGGCTAATGAAGGGGGTTGATTACCAGTTTTGATAAACATGGTGCCAGGGGCAGGGTTTTGATGAACAATATGGCAGTTGGTAAGACAGGTGTGTTCCAGGGGCAATTGTTCCCTATGACTGACAGTCATTTGCATATCGTGCATATTTAATAGTTCTGAGGCCTCATAGACCGATAAACCCCTGAGATCAGGCACTAGTAGGGGGCGGTTATCTTGAGCGATAAGAATAATTATCAATTCACACCCGGTTATCGAGCTTTGGGGGCTTGGAAATTGAGCGAAACAGGTGCTCTTCGGATGGTTACTGGTTGTGTATACATATTTTTTTCGAATGCCAAGGGGGCTGATCAGGTCATCGGCTTCTTGCTTGGTAAACCCAATTAAAGAAGGCATTTTGACACTTTCCGGCTGTAAAGAAGTGACCACAAAAACGGTTTGATTTTCTTTGATAGCGGTCGAGGGTAATGGATGTTGATGCAATATGGTTCCGATTGGCAAATCGGGTTCTATTTTATTGCCGAGCACACGCACATTCAGTTTTACAGGAGCCAATAATTCTGCAGCTTGTAAAAGATCAATGCCTAAGAGGTTGGGGGTTTTAATACTCCCTCGATTCATGTAGATATGCGTAGCACTATAGCTCGCCAGAAGAGCAAGAAGGGGGAGGCAGGAAAGAATATAAAAGCTGTGTTTTGAATACATGAAAGATGAAAGGTTGAAAGGTAAACAATAAGCCGGATTCTGTTTTGCTTCGTGTTAGAAAAGCAATGACAACCATTTCTCTGAGCGACATACCCGCATGTTTACAACGGAACGAACAACCAACACATGCCTATTTTGTCTTGCTCCAGGTCGGGTTTACCCCTGTAGACTATTGCTAGTCTCCATCGTGGGCTCTTACCCCACGTTTTCACCCTTACTATAAACCCAAGCTACGTATTACTACGCTTGGGGCCCGAATTTTAAACGAGCCTCACTTGAGAGTATAGCGGTTTTTTTCTGTGGCACTTTCCATGGGCTTACGCCCTCCTTAATTGAGTGTGCTTCATGACTAGTCATGAGCTTGATTACTCTTCTAAGGCACCTTATTCGTTTGGAGTCCGGACTTTCCTCTACGCTTTTAGGCGCAGCGGTTGTCTTGTTTACCTATCAAATAATTTAGATTTCAATGATACTACCCATACTCCTACAAGGGTAACAGATAATTTCAAAAAGGTATAGGGCCAAACAATGGCTCGGTGGTGGAAGCAATATTCAATGAAAAGTTCCAGCAGAAGCCCGGCCACAGCTAGGAGCATGACGGCATTTATATCTTTATACAGGTATTTTCTTGCAGACAACCCCAGCGGGAAGAGAATTGAAAAAAGGGCAATGGTCTCTAGGGAAGACCCCAAAAATATGAAATTTTCCAAGGTGGCCAATGAGGCAACGAGCATAAGATATGAGTTTGGGCAATAGTATATAATAGAATGCGCAAAAAGCCCGATAAGCCAATAACTGACTCTTTTGTTAAAAAGTAATGCGCAAAATATTCCCGCCATAAGCACGGCAATAGGCGTAATAAAGAGTCGAATGTTTGGAAATGCAATTTGTTTTTCAGTCACCAGATTTCTCATTCATAGAAATTATTTATTTCACCAGTATTCTAGTATGTGCGTATTACAAACTCAAGTAAAAAGCAGTGTGTTGGATGGTTTCCTGATGAAATGGTCTCGCCTTTTGTTATACATCTTCGGCACCTTTATTGCGTGTATAGCAATGGGAATCGGTATTTTTTGTGCAATGCTTCATACCACAAGCGTTGATATAACTCCTTTGATTGCAATTAAACAGGAGCAGCCGACGATTGTTCTCGACGCGAATGGCAACGAACTTTTTCGATTTGCCAAGGAACGGCGCGAGGCTGTGGGCATCAGCATGATTCCGCAGCACGTTATTGACGCATTTATCGCAACGGAAGATTGGAAATTTTTTGAGCATCATGGGCTTTCGCTGCGCGGAATTGTCCGATCATTACTGGTGAATCTTATCAAAGGCCAGCGAGCACAGGGGGCAAGCACCATCACTCAACAACTTGTGCGGTTACTTTTTTTTGACGCACAAAAAACATTTAAGCGAAAAATAAAAGAGCAATTTTATGCGCTCGTGCTTGAGTATCAATGCACGAAGGAACAGATTTTGCTCACCTACTTAAATACCATCTATTTTGGATGTGGCATTTATGGAGTAGAAGCAGCGTGCCAACGATTTTGGGGCATTTGCGTGAAAGATATTTCCGTCGATCAGGCTGCAGTGCTTGCTGCGATTGTTTCTTCTCCTGCACGTTATTGTCCACTGCTCCATCCTGATAACGCTCAAACGCGCAGAGATCTTGTGCTTTTTCAAATGCAGCGATGCGGCTTTTTAACGCTCGAGCAAAAAGAATATTTCCAATCAATCCCGGTGACAACCAACGCGCCAAAACAGGGTGAGCAGTATGCACATTTGAAAGAATTGGTGCGTCAGAACTTGGAAGAAAAATTTGGTTCAAAAACATTATACGAAGAAGGGCTTGTTGTTCAGACGACCATTGATGCATCTATCCAACAGGCAGCTCAAAAGGCATTTTGTGACCATGTTGCTCAGTTGCGTACAACACTCCAAATGCCAATTGACGGCGGATTGCTTTCGCTTGATCACAACACAGGTCAAATTAAGGCGGTGGTCGGGGGCTACAATTTTTATGAGTCACGTTTTAATAGAGCATGCCAAGCGTATCGTCAAATTGGTTCCATTTTTAAAACATTAATTTACGCACATGCACTTTCTCAGAACGCAGAATTCAATCATGTTGAAGTTGATGAGCCGGTTGAGTTGCAGCTAGGAAATGCAGTGTGGAAACCAAAAAATCATGATGGCATTTTTAAAGGGAATGTGACGCTTGCTTATGCATTGTCTTATTCAAATAATATGGTTGTGATCAAAACATTATTAAAATATGGTTTTGACGGCATATTTCAATTGGCCGAACAGTGCGGCATCACTATGCCGACGCATCGGTATCCTTCCCTTGCGCTTGGATGTGTTGATACCACGCTGCTGCAAGCAACGAGCATGTTCTCCATTTTTCCCGCGTGCGGCATCCTGCACGAGCCATATATGATTCGATGGGTAAAAAATAGGTGGGGTGAGAAATTGTTTTACCATCAGGAACAACAAAAAAAGGTGTTAGACAGCATTATAGTCAGTAAAGTTTCCAAAGTGCTTGAGCATTCAATGACGCGCATACGTGCATGGTTGCATGAACAGATTGTCGATTGTGATGTCATCAGCAAAACGGGAACAACCAACGATTCACGCACCTGCTGGTTTGTGGGCGCAACGCCAGAATTAACAACCGGCATTTATATCGGATGCGATGACAACCGAGCATTGGGCAAAAATATCTATCCAATTCACACAGCATTTCCGATTTGGAGTGCGTTGTATAAGTCTATTGCATCAAGCAAGCAGCTTCATTTTAAATATGATCCGTCACTGCGCTCTTTGTTCATTGATAAATTCACCGGTGAGTCATTGACGCATCAAGGTCCACGATCGATCGAGATATTGGTGTAAAAAAAGGTTTTCTTTTTGAAAGCCTCAAAAATCTTTGATAAAGAAAGTGGGCTAAACTACCATTTTTGAATCGTCTGATTCAGTTGCTCACTCATAAGTTTCACATCTTCTTTTTGTTCTAAATGCATAAACCTTTCCGGAAAGCGAGCTGCAAAGGAACGAGCGTTATCAACTTGATGCGCCGTTGTTTTGGTAACCAGTGGAATCGTTATGCAGGGGATTTTGAAAAAATCTATTTCAAACAAGGTGCCGGCGCCCGAGCGACAGATGACTAGATCCGCTGTTGCTAAACAGTGTTCCAGATCGTTTTTGTAATCAAAGACTATCGCATTGATTCCATGTTCTTTGTAGAATGAGGCGACATCAGAGTCTTTAAGAGCCCCGGTTTGATGAATGATATGCAGTCTCTTTTTTATATGAACGCCATATTTTTTTACCCATTCTTGCACGAGCCGATTTACATAATCAGAACCTTGTGAGCCTCCTAAAATAAGTAAAGTAAATTTTTTTGATATTGTATTTTCTGTGGGGCACCCAATTGAAGTGGAACGAAATTGGGGTTTTTCAAATCGAATTGGATAAGAAGTCGCATAACATTTATGTTTCGGAAAATATTTTTCAGATTCTGCAAAACAAAGTGAAATTGATTGGGCAAACGGCGCGAGAAAGCGCAATGCTTTGCCCGGGGCAATATCAAGCACGTGAAGTTCAATCGGAATTTTCAAGATCCATGCCGCCAAGCAGACTGGAATTGCGATGTATGAGCCCGTCGTGACAACATGGGATATGCGATTACGCTTGAGTATAATCGCCGACTTAATAAAGGCATACAGCAATTGCATCAAGAAAAAAATGATTTTAAATGGATTCTTTCCTGGAACTTCGCCGAGACTGAGCGGAATGTGCGCAATGGGCACAGTGCTTTGACGTGCAATATTCATATCAAGCACATGCCTTGTGGTAAAAAGAGAAAGTGTAAAATGCGGATATCGCTTTTTAATCTGTGCAGCACGCGTCAGGCATGGCACAATGTGGCCTCCTGAGCGACCGGCGACAAAACAAATATTTTTATGTCTCTTTTGGGGTTCCCGCATTTCATGTGGAATATATTTTTTGGGGTCTCCAGCCGAAACGGAGCGGAGGTTGGGGTTTTTTATTATTTCTTGATCTTCCATGAATCACGCAATTTTTTCAGTTTATTAACTTTTGTATCATCTTGTGTGATTGTGATCACTTCGTCAAGAAGGGAAATTGCCTTTTCATGATTATTGAGTGCATGATATGTTTTTGCAAGATGGCATTTGATAGTCGGATCGCGTGGCGCAAGCGAGACAGCCTGTTGCAAAAAAGGCAATGCATTATCGTGTTCGGATGCTTTGCGGAAAATATAAGCTCGCGTATCAAGATAATGCGGGTTGTTCGGATCAATGCTGAGTGCTTGCTTAATTAAGCTCTCAGCTTTTTCAATTTCGCCTTCTTTTCCGGCGGTGTAATATGCCAACAAATTAAATGCCGGTGCATAAATCGTCGGAAGTGAACATGCTTCTTTCAAGCATTGTTTTACATATGAGAAATGTTTCTTTTTATAATGCACGAGCGCAATTTGATATAAAATAGCTGCCTTGAGCGATGGAGATTCAGCCAGATCGCGGGCTTTTGCAAGAGAATGAAGCGCATCAGCCTGCTTGTTCAGCACGAGTTGCGCGTCAGAGGCGTATAAATAGGAAAGTAATTGATGAGGATGTTTTTTAATCACTGTCTGATAGACTGAAAGAATCGGCAACCATTCCTTTGTTTGCAAGCCTATCCAATAGAGCGTTTTAAACCAGAGTTCTTTTCCAGGATTTTCTTGAGCCCATTGACTCAAGATCCCGATTGCTTTTGTATATTGTTTTGCACCAATAATGCTATCAATGGCAAGAAGTTTGACCTCTTCATTATTCGGGTTGGTTTTGAGAAAATCGAGCGCCGTTTGCATCGCTTCATCATATTTTTTTTGACCGATTAATGAACATATTCTTTCTGAGCAACTTTCTTGATTGGCAACAGCAGCAAGAGGAATATTGTGTTGAGCCAGCAGCTTGGTGATATGCGCTTGAATTTCGTGAGTCGGATCTTGGGTTTCTCGTACAAAGCTAATATATCCCGTAAGTGCTTTTTTGATATTACCTGCTTGCTCTTGAAGCAATGCATACATGAGCCAGCTTTTGTCAAAAGTGCTATAAAGCTCAATGCTTTTTTCCACGGCAGTAAGCGCTTGCGTCTTTTTGCCAAGAAGAACATATATTTGCGACTTCATAAAATGAAAAATAAAGTTAGTTGGTTTATCAGAAGCTTTTTTCAAATAGTTATCAATTGTGAGCAACGCATTTTCCGGTTCTTGGTATCGCAAATAGAGTTGAGCCGTATTGAGCGTTATATCCGGATTTTCAGGATATTTTGAGTTCAAACGCAAAATTATTTTATCCATCTCTGCGCTATTGCCGGTGTGCGCATATGCTTGTGCAAGTAGAAGTTGTGTTTTAATTTCGTCTGCTAAAGTGGTATCTATGATCGTTCTCATCGCAATCATTGCCGGCCATTGATTGCCGGCGGCAAGAAGCTGGAAATAGCCTTTTAAAACGGCAGGATTTTGGGTCTGTTGCAACAGCGGTCGGTAACGCTCTAATGATTCCGATAATTTTCCGCTTGATTGCAAATAAGTTGCCCAAGCAAAATCAAGGTATTGATTTGAATCTTGAGATGAAAGCGGGGGCATGAAAATAAGGGGAATTATGTATACTAATTTCATAAACTGAATCTCCTTTATAACAGTATTTAATCTATATGGTTAGGTTAGGGAATAGCCAGAGATTTTTTTGTCCCCTCCGCGGGGACCAGCGCCAGAAGAACATTGGGTCCCTTCCGCAGGGACAAGCGCCAAGGAGGTGCTGCCACCTCCTTTGGAATCCAGGCATTTAAGGCTCTGCCTTAAAAATCCGTCCTTCGTTTCAAACCTCGACACACACAATTTCTGCGAAATTGCTTCGGTCTCGTGAAACTACCGGACTTCTTTATTTCACTAATGTTGATTTTAATGCCGTGTCATATGACTTGGATAAGCGATGTCGCATCAATAAAGAAAGAAAGTCTGATGAGGTTCATCGAACCAATGAAACAATTTGTTAAATTGTGTATGGTGAGTTGAACCTCAAGGGATTCTAAAGACCTTGGTCTTAAGTGTCCGAGATGCAAGAGAGGTGACAAGACCTCTCTTGCCCCTTCCCGCGGGGAGCGGGTTATTTGTTTATATGTACGCGCTTCCGATACTCAGCCAAACTATTAGCAAGCTCGGAATCAAGCGAAATAAGCGCATCTTTTTCAATGTTTGTCAGCGGAGGAGGGGTGATAACGGACATTGAGGGACGTGTCTTTTTTGTACCGCTGTTCTCTTTTTTGCGAACAACACGCTTAAATTGCAACGCTTTCACTGTTTGGCTTCCGAGCGCTTTATTTATTTTTCTTATCAAAAGAGGGGAAAGTAAGTAGAGCTCCTGCATCCATGCTGCGTCATAAACACCGATCACCAACGTTGAGCCGTCGATTTTTTCAAGCGTCATTTTATGCGCTAAATCACCGACGATGGTATGCCACTGCGTGATGAGTTGCCGGTCTATACTATTGCCGGTTTGATCAAGAAATTGCTCAAGAAAAGTGCGTATTGAATGGATCATAATACTGTAAATATTACCTGTTCAAGAAAGGTGCCCGCATGCCAGCGTGGGTGATATATTTCGGGTTTCAGCTTTTTCTGCAAGTTCGAGAAATTCTTGCAAGAGAGTAATGCCTTTTTTGATCGCGTCAAATCTATTTTGTGATTCATCTACCATTTCAGAATCATGAGGATTCTCACGCCATTTTTCTTCCCAGGCGGCGTCGGCGATCCCTTTTTCAATTAATGATTTTATTTCCGTAATCGCTTCATCCTTTGTCATATTCAAAAAGCGAACGATGTGGTTATAGAGTAGGCATCGATCTTCGTGCGGATAGTATGCGCATTCATCATTATCACTCAAAAATAGCTCCAAGCCTTTTGCTTTCAATTCTCGTGCTGATTTTTCTAATTCCGGTTTGGGAATGGCAAAACCTCTGTTTTTATTTGCTACTTCAATACCTTCAAGAATACAGCAGCGGTTATTATTGATGTATTGTTTTCTCAGTTCATCAAAACTAACATTCGCGTACAATTGAACTGCAAATGTGGAAAAAAGTAAAAGAGAATGTTTCATAAAACCCTCTATGATATAAGATAATAATCACAAATCAGTTTGTTTTTTCTTATTTATTTGTCAAACTTTTAACAGATTGCTCTGTGAAATTATGATTGATAAGGATGTCTATGTTGAAATTGATCTGTTTGATGACGGCGTTATTACTTGCTCAATCGTCATATTCCATGGAAGTTTTAAGGGCTTTTGGATGTGGTAGATGTGTCAAATGGGAACCGGTTTCTCCGGAACCGGTAACTGTTAATGCGGGGGCTATTGTCGCAACACACGATAAATGTCGATGGCAAATTGGTTTTGAGGCTGGCAAAGCCAAATTCAAGAAATACAGCGGAGAGAAGCCGGCTATAAAATTGAACACAGTCGAATTTGAGTATGGGTTTGAAGGTCATAAACGCTCCGGTTGTGAAGTTGTTATCAATGATAAACGCTATTTTTATAGCTTTGACAAAATAAAACGTCAGTCTGATTGGAACATTTGCTAAATAAAAGTGATGTGAGAGTAGCGTGAAAGATTTCATTCTTATTGACCATACCGCAGACTTACAACTGCACATTTTTGGTACGTCACTTCAAGAACTTTTCATTAACGCAATGCGTGGCTTGTTTCATGTAATAGGGCCTCACATTCCCGGCGCATCATTACACAAAGATCGCTTTCATTTCAATTCATATGATCTTGAAAAAGAAGTTGAAGTATCCGGCGGTACGCTCGATATTTTGCTCGTGAATTTTCTTTCTGAGTTACTTTATTTGTCCGATGTACATAATTGTGCATTTTTTGATGGGACCATTCATTTTAATGATCACACGAAGTTGACTGCGCGCGTGTTTGGCAAAAAAGTGACACGCATTGATTTGGAAGTAAAAGCGGTTACCTATCATGATGCATGGGTCAAACAAGAACATGGTGAATGGCAAGCGAGTATTGTGTTTGATATATAGTAGGGTGTAATTAAAGTTGAGCTTTTAAAAAAGTTTGTATGGTTCGACTGCGCCTTGCTACGCTCACCACGAACGACCGGGCCCCATGCGCCAGCATGGGTGAAACGACCGGGCCCCATGCGCAAGCGTGGGTATAACAGAAAAAATGAAAAGGGCCCCAATCGATTGAAATGAGGTTGGGTAAAAAAAGGTTATCAGGAAATAGCAAAGTTGCCGTTCGTGGTGAGCGAAATGTCATTTTGGGGTCCACGATCGTAGCGCAAGCGTAGATTGGGGTCAAAATGTAATGGAGTCGAACCATACGAACTGCTAAAACGGGAAAAAGGTTGAAAAGTCATGACTATAAAAAATGTCCGATGGGAAGATTTGATCAAGCTATCCGACTGGCTTTATGAAATTCCCCAAAGCTTTCGCTCCGACATGCGCGCACCAGCACGTTTGTATATGTCTGAAAAAATGTTTGCCAGCATTTCCAATGATCGCTCACTGGTGCAATTGGTGAACACTGCAACATTGCCCGGAATTGTCAAATACGCACTTGCAATGCCGGATATTCATCAGGGCTATGGTTTTCCAATCGGTGGGGTCGTTGCAACTTCAATAGCAGATGATGGCATCATTTCTCCGGGTGGCATTGGATACGATATTAACTGCGGCGTTCGGTTGCTCACTTCAAACATTGCATATGCATCGGTCAAAAAATATCTTGAAAAACTTGCTGATGCACTTTATGAAGCAGTGCCTTCTGGCGTCGGACGTGGTGGTAAATACATATATGATTCTCATGAACTGACTCGTATCATGCAGGGCGGTGCCACATATATGTTTGAGAAAGGATATGGAGAGCTTGACGATCTTGAATATTGCGAAGAGCGTGGCAACATGGCTGGCGGCAATCCTGAACTCATATCAAAAAAAGCGTGCGAGCGTGGATCAGACCAGTTGGGAACTTTGGGCTCGGGAAATCACTTTTTAGAAGTGCAATATGTTGACGAAATTTTTGATGAGCAAGCGGCGGATGCGTTTGGATTGCGCAAAGGAATGCTCACCGTTATGATTCACTGCGGTTCGCGTGGGTTGGGACATCAAGTATGTACTGACTTTTTAGAAAAAATGGTAGATCAAAGTCCTGAGTTTGGGTATCAATTGCCCGATCGTGAATTGGTATGTGTTCCTTTTAAAAGTTCTCTGGGGCAAGATTATTTTGCAGCGATGGTCTCAGCAGCAAATTTTGCATGGGCAAATCGACACATGATTGCTCACTCAGTGCGCCACGCATGGCAACAAGCTTTTGGTAAACAAGAACAATTGAAACTTGTCTATGATATATCGCACAACATCGGCAAACGAGAAATGCATACAGTCGATGGAAAAATGCAAGAATTGCTGTTACATCGTAAAGGTGCGACGCGTTCATTCGGGCCGGGTAGACCGGAACTTCCCCATACATATCAAAAAGTTGGTCAACCGGTATTAATTCCCGGTACGATGGGCACCGCCTCGTATGTGCTGAGCGGAACCGAAGAAAGTATGGCACAGTCATTTGGATCTTGTTGTCATGGAGCAGGACGCACTATGTCGCGCATGCAGGCAAAAAAGAAAGTGCAGACGCGCGTGTTGCTTGATAATATGCATGATAAAGGAATCGTCGTACGCTGTGATTCGTCATCGGGGCTCGCAGAAGAAGCGCCATTGGCATACAAAGATGTTCATGAAGTGGTCAATGTGGTGCATAACGCAAACATTGCCAGAAAAGTGGCTCGACTCCGTCCGATCGTAGTGATCAAAGGTGGATAGTCTACAGACATCTTGATAATGGATAAATCTTTGTTGTAGTATAAGGGACAAATTATAGTTTCCATGAAAATAAATATCATAAATCTCAAAAAATATGTTTTGAGATTGCTATAATGGGCCCGAGAACGAAGTAAGCTTGGGCATAAAAGGAGTATCATGAAAAAACTATTAGTTCTTTTTGTTGCAGTATTTGCAGCACAGGCCTCCGAACTTTCTCCGAGGCAACGTTCTCAAGAAAAATTAAAATTTGCCCAAAGAGGTTCTTCACCGGCCCCCGATAAAACGAAACCAGTATCGCCCCGAGATTTGGTTCGTAAGAGATCACAAGAGGAAATAGCTACTCGGCTTGCCAAGCTACAACAACAAAGACCAGATCAGGGTGGAAATTAAAAATAAAATGGAGGGCTGAAAATCAGCCCTCCATTGTCAGAAACGATTCATTTTTATTGCATATCAAGCACTGTGATCCAGAAGATACTTTTTTTGTTCAGTATCAAAGGATCAAGTATTGTTTTAAGTTCCTGAGCATACTTGCGCTGTAACGTTTTTTCGTGCGCCATTGGAATCCAGTATTTTCCCATTTTCAATAGAAAAATATGTATTCCGGTAGGTGTTGGTGATTTCATGGCAGCTACAAAGTTGGGATCGGTACCCAGGGCAAGTAGAAACTGATTGAACCACTCAAGAATTTCATTGAATTCTTTTGTAAACAGATGCGAGACATCCGTATACGACCATTTGTTTTTTTGCGTGAGCGAATCGAGCTTTTCGCTATAATTAACAGCTTCTCCACTTTGTTCTTGGAGATAGTTTAATATGTTTGATACGATTGGAGTCAGCGCCGTTTTTATTTTGCGATCTCGTACCGTTGCGTACGTTTTTGTTATCGCATTCTTGAACATGTCCTGTGTGTATGCATGTATAGCTTGTCTTATTTTCTCGGCACTTTGTTTTATCGCGGGTATGTTTTGCCAATAGGGCCACAAGTTTTGAAAAAAATCGTCGGCATTCATAGCATTATCTGCCGAATTGAAAATTCCAAACCAGGTGGTAAATCTCTTAAAGATTGTAATAAATTGTGCATTCCATATATGCGCAACATCAGAATATTTCCACTTTTTTTCTTCCACAATTTTGTTTAAGTCTTTGCTATGCTCGATTGCTGATTCGATATTTAAATCGCCTAACAGCATAGATGTTCTTTGCATCAACCACTCCAACTTTTGCATTATTTCATCAGAGGTGATATCTCGTTGCAGTATTTTCAATAGTCGATCAACTGCAGGCTTTGCCGCACCATTCATAGAATCGGCAAAATGAAAAATAATTTTGCCATTTTCAGTCACTTGTACAACTAGAGCAACCCAATGGCCTTCTGTTCCAGTTTTGTGTCCCGTTTGCTCCATGTTGCCCAAAATAAATGCATGGACAACAGGTGTTTTTGTTGTAATAGCTTCAACTGTTTTTTTTATACCTTCAAATTGATCATCTCTTAAAACTTCGGGATTATATTGCGAAGGATCAGGAAGGACCGTTATCTCTGTGGGTTGAAGTTTGTATACTTCTGACAATATTTTGTCTATTTCTACCAGATCAAGATTTTCTTGCTTTTTTGCAACTGCCCTGCAGAAGGTAAGCGGATAATGTTCGGTATCGATTGGTGCTGTTAAGCGCTTTTTGAGCTCATTTTCGTCGATAAGTCCAACTGCAAAATTGAGCATATGCTTGCTATTTTTTGCCGCGTCAAATCCGCAGGTGGGGCCATGTGGTTGGCCAAGGCTTGGCCACTGTTTGATTTCAATGGAAGCAAGATCGAATCCTTCGTTTTTGACTGATGCGGGAGTCGGTTTTTTCGTTTCCGATTTGCAAAGCGACTCTACCGCTTCTTTGATCGCGCGTAGTTGTTGATCTTTTTTTGAAACAGCAGGTTTTAATCGGTCATCTTCTTGTGCAAGTTTGTAATATCCTTGATATTCTTCATATGCATTTTGCCATTCTCTTTGCAGCTCGGTAAAAAGTTCGTCTTTTTCCTTATTATTGAAAGGGGCCGCTATGGTGCTAAAAATCGGCTCTTTTTTTTCAAAATTGTTTTTATCATTCAGATCGCTTGTAAGTATTTCATGAAGAGTGTCATATATATCGGCACAAGTATCAATTTCTGCTGCGCGAGACGTGAGGATTGCGAGCAAAAAAATAGCAATTATCTTATATGTCATCATCGACCTTTCTCATGGTTTAGCGTTCACTATTTCAAAATATGACTATCTTCTGATAAAATAAGCTCGGTACATATGAAAAAACTAGTATCAAGAAAGGTGAGTCGTGAATTTCTTTACTGGAAGCGCCTTATGGCAACTCATTCGTCAATCAGATTTTGTGAGTATAGTGGTATTACTTATCTTGCTTGCAATGTCTATTGCATGTTGGACAATCTTTTTCTACAAGCTCAATGGCAATCGAATTAAGCAAAAACAGATTGCAGGTCTCGTTTCTCAATTACAACACGCAAAAACAATTCATGATCTTGTGACTCTTCATTCACACAATCTTCATACAGTCGGTGGTTATTTTTTATTCAAAATTTTGAAACTCATCGAATGGCATGGTGGCCCGGCGCAAATGCATGCGATTACTCATCAGGCGATGGAATCTTTGGACAATCAGCTTATGCAACAAGTTGATGACATGATGCAGCATGAGGAATCCGGCATGGCTGTTCTTTCAACATCAGCATCAGTGGCGCCGTTGTTAGGATTGTTTGGTACGGTATGGGGGCTTATTCATGCGTTCGTCGGGATCAGCCAAGCTCAAACGGCAGACATTGCTGCGGTTGCTCCTGGAATTGCGCAAGCATTAACAACAACGTTAGCAGGCCTTTTGGTTGCAATACCGGCATTCATTTTGTTTAATTTGTTGCAATCAAAAAATAGATCCTTCGAAACATCTTTGACACACGTTGTTGATTATGTACATCGCATTGTTCAAAAATCAAACTAAGGAGATGTTATGCGTACAAGATCGACCAGACGCAGATCTCGCGTTGCGTTATCTGAAATTAGTTTGACTCCTTTAATTGATACCGCATTAACATTGTTAATCATTTTTATGGTTGCGACTCCGGTGATGCATAATTCAATCAAAATCAATTTGCCGAGCGGAAATGCAAAAGAAGCGGTCGCGCAGACACAAGACCTCATCGTATATATCACCAAAGAACATCAGATGTTTTTTAATGGAGTTCCGGTCAATGATGAAAATTTGATCAGAACAATTCAAAGTGCATTGCGGCCCGGAGATAGTCGTCCGGTGTTTGTGCGCGGAGACACTGACGCGGTGTACGGCAAAATTGTTGAGGTTGTGAATAAAATAAAAACAGTAGGAGGCATTGAATATGTTGCTTTGGCTACAAAAAAAAGCTAAAGCCACGCACATCTGGCTGCAGTTTGCAATGATTGTTTTTATGATGCATCTTCTTGTGCTGCCCGTGTTCTTTTTGCGATTTGCCGGGTCGCGAGTCTATCAATTTTCTCTTGGCAAAACGAACATGCATTCTGAGGCGCCGGTCATCTTTGCGCCATTTGCCGAGCAAAAGATAACGCCAGTCAAAAAAAGTGAAAAACCCGCTGCTCATCAAAAGCAGACGACAAAAAAGGTTGTTCCTGCAAATAAGAAAGCCGTTGTAAAAAAAGATGAGAAGCCGAAAACTGCAGTTATCGAAAATCAGAATAACGTGAAACCGGTAAAGCAAGAGCAGAAGAAGATAGAAGAATCCTCCTCCGCCAAGGCTACGGCGGGACAAGAAGTGAGGGTGGAAAAAAAGGCTGTAGCAAACAGTGTGTCGGTTGAGGAAAAGAAAGAACTTAAACCGACTGTTGTAAAAGATGAAAAACCTCAAGTTTCGAATGAGGTAAAGCCGGAGAAAAAAACTAACGCATTGCCGGATGCAAAAAAAGAAGTGCAAAGCAACGAACAACGCATAATAACGAGCGCACCTGAGCTTGAGCAGTTGGCAATGTATGAGTTTATTTCTTGTACCATTGGCCCTCGGTGGAAACCGCCTTGTTGTGGAGATAGTAAAACAGAATGCCAAGTGAAATTTTCAGTCGGTCAAGATGGCAAAATTGTAACGATAGAAATAGCAAAATCGTCAGGGATTCTCTTGTTTGATATTGCTGCGCGTAATGCGTGTGAGATCATGCAGAGCTTTCCTGCTTGGGCGCGGTTGAAAGAGTTTTGTATAACAATGAAGGTGTAATATGAAACATATATTTTTTATGGTTTTGGCAGTAATGATGGGTGCAGAGGCACAAGAACAAGTGAGCGTGAGTGCTCGCGGTCGTGAAAAGGTTGGCCTGCTCATTGGGATTATCGATGATATTTCTCTTGTTGCGACAGCACAGCTTATGGCGCATGATTTGCAATTTCGTAATTATTGCAACGTATCTGTCCGAATGATTTCAAAAGATATTCAACGGACCGACTTGAGAAAGTTGGCTGATGAAAAGTTTGCTGTCGCGCTCATTCTCTCAAGCAATGATGCATCAATCGAGTTTCGCATGTATGACACCTCAAGAGCACATATGATAAAGGGCACGCGGTATCACAAGCAAACAGATTCAGAACGGGTGTGGGCGCATGCGATTGCGGATATGGTTTGGCCGACATTAACCGGGCTGCCGGGCGTTTTTTCAACTCGCATTGCCTATTGCGTGAAACAACCGAAAAAAAATGGAAGTCATGAAACGCATATTTATTGCGCGGATTTTGATGGGCTCAATAGTGAGCCGGTAGTGAAAGGGCCCGGCATTCATATTGCGCCTCGATGGAATAGTGATGTAGCTGACCCACTCATTTTTTATTCCACCTATGGATCCTATAATATGCCTTTAATGGCGGTGCGATTGGACAAAAAAGTTAAAGTTGTTTCAAATTTTGATGGCATTAATATGTTGCCGAGTTTTTCCTCGGATGGAAAATCATTGGTGTATTGTGCCTCTCGAGGTGGGGGAGCATGCCATATTTATTTCTACCAAAAGGGTGCATTGAAAAAAATCAGCAACAATACCGGTAATAATGTTTCTCCTATACTCTCGCCTGATGGAGGCACCATCTATTATTGTTCCGATTTTCAGACCGGGTTACCTCAAATTTATCGGTATACCATTGCCAATAACACCATAGATCGTCTAACTGAGGGCGGTTTTTGCGCATGCCCAGCATATAATGAAGCCAGAAATCAGCTTGCATATACAAAGATTGTGAATGGATTGAGCCAGGTTTTTGTTGTGGATCTTGTCAGTAAGGAACATACCCAGTTGACTTTCGATGCATCCAATAAAGATGAATGCAGTTGGTCACCCTGTGGATCGATGGTGCTGTTTTCAAGTGAACAGGGGGGTAAAAGCCGTATCGCTCTCTTTGATATGATTTCAAAGAAAATGTCATATGTGAGTCCAGAGGGTCTTTTTTGCTCCTATCCATCATGGTCACCACGATATGCAACCTACCCATTAATAAGCTGAGTAGGACGATTAAATTCGACAGAAAAGGTAAAAATTTTTATAATAGAGCATATAGTTTTAACGTAATCAGATCCCAATTTCATCTTTTGCCCGTCAAAATGAAGGTAAAGGTAATGGCTTTGGGTTATTTTCAAGGTAGTACCGATGAGTAAAAAAAATAATAACTTTTTCTTTTCCAATGGAATCAGCACGGTCATCGTGTTCGCTTCCATTATTCTTATAGGGCTTGGCCTTTTGACCAAGATGAGTGAATTTACTCGTCCGATCAAGGTGCTTAGTTATTCTGACTTTATTTCCCAGGTTGAAGCAGATAAGGTTGCTTCGGTCAAAATAGCAGGCAAGCAAGTGGGCGGACTCTTGAAAGACGGAACTCGATTTGAGTCAACGATTCTTGAAAACAATCCATCTGACACAAATCTTATGCGCGAACACAAAGTTTCCATTTCTGTCAGCGAAGGATCATTCTTATCGGGATTGTCCAGCGGTTGGTTGTTCCTGATGTTGTTCTTACTACTTCCTATCATCGCAGGAATGGTGTGGCTTATCATCAGACAACGAGCATCAGGGAGCTCAAACAATTCTGGCAGCACTATTTTTTCGATGGGTAAGAGCAGAGCTCGCATGTATTTGCCGGGTTCTATTAAGGAAAAATTCAGCTCAGTAGCCGGTGCGGCAGAAGCAAAAGAAGAATTGCAGGATGTTGTTGAGTATTTAAAAAATCCTGAAAAATATAATCGATTCGGTGCTCAGGTGACTCGTGGAGTTCTTTTGGTGGGCGACCCAGGAAATGGGAAAACCTTGCTTGCCAAAGCGGTTGCCGGAGAAGCCAATTGCGCCTTTTTTAGTTTAAGCGGTTCAGATTTTATAGAAGTATTTGTTGGCGTTGGCGCTTCACGTGTGCGTGACCTCTTTGCACAAGCGCGCAAACATTCGCCTTGCATCATTTTCATTGATGAAATTGATGCGGTTGGACGTCAAAGAACTGCCGGCGGTGGCGGAGGAAATGATGAGCGTGAACAAACACTCAACCAATTGTTAGCAGAAATGGATGGCTTTACAACCATGGGTGCTGCTCCTGTTATTGTGCTTGCAGCAACCAATAGACCGGATGTACTTGATAAGGCGTTGCTCAGACCGGGCCGCTTTGATCGCCATGTGACTGTCCCATTCCCTGATAAAGAAAGCAGAAGACAAATTCTCAAACTCCATGCAAAAGATAAAATATGGCAAGATGCGATAGATATCGACAGGCTTGCGGGTAGAACTACCGGTTTTAGCGGAGCAGATTTGGCTAATCTTATGAATGAAGCTGCTTTGATCGCGGCAAAAGCTGATGGCCGTAAAGGAATTACACAGCACGATGTTGAGGAAGCTTACGATAAGATCGTTATGGGTAAAAAATGGGTGACTTCTCATATGACTCCCGAAGATAAAAAGCTGGTTGCATATCATGAAGCAGGACATGCGTTGGGTCAAATTCTGTACGGTCAATTAAAAGACCCTTTACATAAAGTTACCATAGTTCCTCGTGGTCGGGCTCTTGGAGTTACCTTCTTTGCTCAGGAGCGTGATAAACACACTGAAACAAAAGAGCAAAAAGTCGCAAGAATTATCATGACTCTCGGGGGGCGTGCAGCTGAAGAGGTAGTATACAATACTCAGGATTCAGGCGTTGGGGGTGATTTTGAAAATGCAACCAACATGGCCCGTTATATGGTTTGCTATTTGGGCATGAGCCCTGAGGTTGGTCCGGTGCTTTACAAACCAGGCTATGGAGAATTCCCTTATTCTCAAGCCACTGCGCAAAAGATAGATAAGGCTGTTCAAGACCTTCTTCAAAGCTGTTTGGACAAAGCCAAGGAGCTTCTAAGAACAAATCGAGATAAGCTGGATGCCTTGGCGCAAGCGCTCTTTGAAAAAGAGACTCTTGATGCCAAAGAGGTATACCAAGTGATTGGGCTTGAATATCCTGAAGCAAAGATTGAGGGTGGGCAAAACCCTGACACCCAGGGAGAACCTGCGGCATTATAAATCGGGTTTAGGGGCTCGCCAAGCCATAGCCCAAAAGGGCGAAGGCTGGAACCTGCGGCGCTATAATAATTCTTTTAAGTTACATTTGAAAAAAATAGCTTATTTAGTAAAATAAGAAAGAATTACTTTTTAACGGCCGTTTAAAGACATAGTTTCAATTAAAAAAGGCCGCTGCGGGCTATAAGGTCCGGGGTAAAAAAATAGACACTTTAGAAAGGACATCGATCCATGGCAAGAATTTGTGCGGTATGCGATAAAGGCCCGCAAGTAGGTAACCTCGTAAGTCACGCGAATAACCGTGTTAAACGCTGGATATATCCAAACGTTCATAGAATGAGATTTGTTATGGCAAATGACGATTCAGGAAGAGTGCACCAAGATAAGGTGTGCACCAAATGTGTCAAAGCCGGTTTGGTAAAGAAAGTATTATAAGGTTGGATTCCCAGTAAGTTATAGTTTGGGATTAAGATAGGTATCAACGCGATGGCTAATTTAAAACACGCAAAGAAAGCTGCAAAACGTAGCGAAAAAAACAGAGTTCGTAACTTGGCTCGTAAAAGTGCGATCAAGACCACAATCAAAAAATTGATGGTTGCGATTGAACAAGACACAAATGCAGAGCAAACAAAAGTTCTTTTCAATGATGCTCAAGCGCAATTGGCTCGTGCGAAAAGCAAAGGGCTTATTCATGCAAACACTGCTGCTCGTAAAATAAGCAGACTTGCGCAACGCATGAATCAAGCTGAGTAAGCTGAGATTCGATTTTAAATTCGGGCGCGATAGAGATTTCTCTATCGCGCCTTTTTCATTTTTTTAGTAGTCTTTATAATTGATTTGCTGATCATTCTAGGATTGATAACAAAAACAATCGGAGACTCCATGTTCAAAAACAAAAATGTACGCGCGTTTGGTGCGCGAAAAGCATATCTTTTGTTAGCTATTGCGATACCGGTGACACCTTTCTTGCAAGTAAGAGCTGGTGAGCAACCATTGCCGTGGAGGAGCTATATAAATTGGCGCAATCAAGTAAACACAGCGCTTACGAGCTTAACGACGATGTGCGTGACCGTATTATTCATGAAATATATCGGCATCACAGTCCATCACAAATATGACGGTCAAAATCAACAAGAACAAAAAAAAGTTGAATCTTACTTTCCGGATGAAACGTTTGCTTCCGTTGCCGGTATGTCATCAATCATAGATGAATTTTCTGACATTGTTCGCTTTTTAAAATCTCCAGAACAATACACTCGTTTTGGCGCGCGACCTCCGCGCGGCGTCTTGCTCGTTGGCGCGCCCGGAAACGGAAAAACGCTTTTAGCAAAAGCATTGGCGGGTGAAACCCATTGTGCTTTTTATAGTGTCAGCGGAAGCGAATTTGTAGAAATGTGGGTTGGTCTTGGCGCTGCGCGTGTTCGAGATCTTTTTGATAAAGCGAGAAAGCATGCACCAAGCATCATTTTTATTGATGAAATAGATGCAATCGGAAAAAAAAGAACTGAAGCATTTGGCGGAGCCGATGAATTTGCGGTCACATTGAATCAGCTTTTGACCGAGATGGATGGCTTTTCCACAACAGATGATGTTATTGTTGTAGCCGCGACAAATCGAAAAGATATTCTCGATGAGGCGCTTTTGCGTCCCGGACGATTTGATAGACACATTGAAGTTCCGTACCCGGATAGAGCTGCACGAAAAGAAGTGCTTGAACTTCATGCGAAAGATAAACATTTTACCGGCGAGATTGATTTCGATGTTATCGCGCGCAGAACGAGTGGATTTAGCTGTGCCGATTTGGCGAACTTACTCAATGAAGCAGCTATTTTGGCCGCGCGTAACCCGTGGAGCGCGGGTATCACGCAGGCAGATATTGAAGAAGCGTACGATAAACAGAACATGGGTCCGATCAAAGACTATCGGCGTATGAATGAGAAAGAAAAGCGCGAAACGGCATATCATGAAGCAGGACATGCATTGGTTCAGATGCTTCATGCCGGTCTTGTTCCTCCACTACATAAAATTACTATCGTACCGCGGGGCGGGGCGCTCGGGGTTACTTATTGGGACGATTTTGCAGACGAGCGTTTTTCAAGCTCGAAAGAAGCGTTAATGGCTCAAATATGCATATTTCTTGCAGGTCGAGCCGCTGAAGAAATAGCGTGTGGTGCGCAAAATAACGGTGCTTGGCATGATTTCAACCAGGCAACCAACATTGCTCGCCACATGATTCGTTCATATGGCATGAGTGAAGAGTTGGGAGTGGCTGTTTACAGCGATCGGGATCTTTCTTTGGCTCCTGAAATAGCGGTCAAAATTGAGCGGTTGGTTCAAGACTTGCTCAATGAATGCATGGCAAAAACAAAGGGCTTGTTGACTGAAAATAAGGATAAGCTTGAGCGCTTGGCGCAAGAGTTGCTCAAGGAAGAAACCGTTGATGGCAAAAAGGCATATGAGATTGTCGGGTTATCTTACCCTGAAAATTGAGCCTGTTTTAAGTGTTTTTCGAGAGGCTGGAACTAAAAATCCCGGCCTCTTTTATTGTCATGTGACGCATTGAGAATATTTTCAATGTGAAAACTACCCATTTGTCTATCCTGTACGTGCCGGTTAAGCTTAATACTAAGAAAATAAGCAAAACAGCCTTTGGGCTGAGTAAAATGGTCCGCCTCGTTAATCCGCTTTTGCCCTTAGGGCTATAGCGGGACAAGAACTATGGCATGACAGGAGTTTTTATGAAAAAACAATTTTTTATCCTCCTTTTCCTTGCATTCGGTGCGCTCAATGCAGATCATTCAGGTAAGCATCCAGTAAGCATGCCGACGCACACTGAAGCGGCTATTGAATCACCGGGTCAATCCGTCTTGCAAAAAGAGATTCAATCATCAGTGATTGAAAATGTTTCAGGTTTTTCCGCCGGACTTGCTTCCGGTTGGTCTTTTAAACAACTTTCAACGGTGGTGGGGCGCATTGCCGGTATTGATGGGAGCGTGCCTTTTAATATCGCTGCGATTGTTCTTCCAATGGCAATGGCTTATTATGCGAAAATGCATCTTATAAGCATTCCTTTTTTCAAGAAAAAAACGGTATCGGATGCAATGGACACGGGTAACTTTTTTTCGGGTGCCATTCCGATATATCGGTTTGAGGTAGGTATATGAAAAAAATAATAATTTTATGCGCGACGTTGTTAATCGGAGCATCAATCATCACGGCTGCAGATCAAGAAAAGCCAATGCGTATTGGAAACATACATCCGATCATAAAAGGATTTGGCTTTGGTTTAGGCACAGGACTTGCCGCAGCTCTCGTGGATATGAAAATAAGTGATAGGCATTACGAAAAACGTTTACACCAACGGCCTCGGGTAATGATTCCCGGGTGTTCTTTTCTCATTGAACCAATTGGAAGAAGAATTGCGATCAAAAAATGGAATATGACTCCGGATGATAAAAATATGTTTGGATGGGCTGCCTGGGGTGGTTCATGGTGTGCCCTTTTTGTATCAGCACACTTATATGGAAAGTATAGAAACAGGTAAGCGATATTTATCGATAAGAAGATAATTATAAATGGAATATGTATAACAATACTTACTATAATGGGGGTTATTTTATGAAAATACGCTTAGTTCTATTCGCAGCATTAATGGCAGTCGGCCTTTGCGGCGCGCAACAAAAAAGTGATCGGCAGAAACTGAGCGAGCGAACTATTGGCGCAACAGGATTTGTTCTAGGATGGTTTTCTGGACTAATGTATCAGGGAACAAATGAGGGAAAAAATACAGTAATGTACGGATTGCTGAGCCTTATTCCTCTCAATATTATAATTGATGGCGTAATCGCTAGCTCCAAAAATTCTATTGAAGAAGTTAATGGAGAGACGCAATCTTTTTGCGTCGGTTCCCTATTGGGATACCTTGGTGGCGTTTTAACGCAGGCTATAGCCCAAGGCAAATTCGACAATATTCAAATTTCAGTGAAGAGCTGAAATTATTTCTTAGCTACTAAAAAGTGCGTATGGCTCAATAACCATGTGCACTTTTTATTAGTTTCTGTTGAGTTTCTGTAATCTCCATGAAATAGCTTACAATCGTTCGTATGGATTCGACTTCGTTTTTACCCACGCTTTCAGCATGGGGCCCGAAACTACGCTCACCACGAACGGAGATCGGAAGAATTCTAACAAAGAAAAAAGTCAAAAATGAGCAACGTTTCAAAATAGCAATGCGTTAAAATCGACATTAGTAAAATAAAAATCGATGCAGCTTCATTCGGACCATTAAGAGATTTGTGAAACAAATCACGTGTGGTCGAACCTGAAGCGATTACAGCGGTTTCTTAAGGCAGCAGGCCTTAAGTGCCTGGATTCCAAAGGAGGTGGTCCGTGCTTCACTTGTCCGGGCGTTCAGCTCGGCAAGTTTCGCAGGACAAGCGAGACCTCCTTTTGGCCTGCCCTGCATAGCCTGCCAAGCCGGAAAGGCGTGGATAGGCGACGCATGGGTGCTTGCCCCTGCACAAGGGGCTAAACAACTTCTTTGCACAGCTTTCTATACTCTAATAAAAACTTCCCGATAATATCAGTTGCCACTCGCGACGTGCCGGCATGTTCGACTAAAAGCACCATCACCAACGGTTCGTTATCGTTATACTTGAAATGCGCGACGCACCAGCCGTGTTCCAAATAAACACTTCCCAGGCATCGCTTGTTGTAAGCGCTTGTTTGAGCTGTTGATGTTTTTGCGTAAATCTCAAAATTTTTCAATACTTTCAGCTTTTGAGCAGTACCCATTTTAATGGCTGATTTCATCGATTTTCTCAAAAAGGTGAGTGTTTCCGGTTTGATATTCAATGGTTCGATATCTATTGGATCCTCAACTAAAATGCGCGGTTTGACCAAATATCCGGTGAAAATTCCGGAAATCATGCGCGCAATTTGTATTGGGGTAACAAGCAGATAACTTTGTCCAATAGCTGCCGACAATGTCTCTCCCGGCCACCAGCGTTCACCTTTTGCTGCTTGTTTCCATGACTTTGAAGGGATCAGCCCATTCTTTTGAGCAAATGGCAGTGCGGTTGATCTGCCCAGGCCAAAACGATACGCGTAATCGGCGAGTGCATCAATATCAATACGCTTTGCAATGTCAAAAAACATAGTGTTGCATGATTTTGCCAATCCCTTACGCGCGCTCAACGAGCCATGTCCGGCGCGATTTGCACACCAATATTGCCGATGTGCAAAAGTAACATAGCCCTTACAATACCAACTATCTTCCGGTTTAATGATGTCATGCTCGAGTGCGGCGGCCGTTGTCACGAGCTTGAAAATGGAGCCGGGGGGGTATGTCGCATTCAACGCTCTGTTTAAAAATCGCTGATTTTCTTGCAGAAGTTGCCACTCACCATGGGTAATCTGTTTTAAAAATGAAGATGGATCAAAATGAGGCCGAGAGACGAGTGCTTTCAGCGAACCGTCTGAAGGATCCATGATAATGCAGGTGCCGGACAAATTTTCCGGAAACACTTTTTCAATCGCAGATTGCAGATCGATATCGATGGTCACTTGAATTGTTTTACCGATTTGTGACTCTTTCAATTCTTGTTGATTGAGCTTTTTCCCGATTGAGTTGATGGTTTTTAAGATAACGCCTTGCTCGCCTTGCAAGTGTTGTTGATAGATCTGCTCAAGCCCCATTTTTCCGGATAATTCCATGTTCAGTTGGCCCAGATAGCCAACGACATGGCTGGCATATGCTCCATACGGATAATATCGCCTGAAACTGTTTTTTATAAAAATATTTGTAGTCTCAGGAAACTGTTCTTGAATTTTGCTTAATTGATCAAAAGAAAGATCCTTGAGCATAAGGATCGGCTGATATGATCGTTCGGCTGAAAGAATCATCGCTTGAAATTCAAGAGTTTGCTCCTCGGGAATTCCTAAAATGTTTATTAATCGATCAATAACTTTCTTTTGCGCTTCATCAAACTTCTTCTTTCCGGTCCCTTGCCAATAGAGGTCAGCCGTTGGCTGATTGGTGGCCAAAAATCGGCCTTTGCTATCGACTATGTCACCCCGCGGAGAAGGGATTCTTTCGGTTCTTAAGAAATTTTTTTCCCCTTGGGAGAAAAAGATATCACCGAGTATGATTTGCAGATAAAAGAGGCGAAATATGATGATAAGAGACGCGCAGAACGAGACAAAAACAATTGTAGTAAGTTGGCGACGCACTGATGGCCAATGAATAAGCATCAGTCCTCATTTTTTTTCATGGACTTCATGATATCATTAATCGGATGAATATCATTGCATAGTTGGTGTAATTTTTCAAGGGTGACATGAGTGTATTTTTCGGTGCTTGTCAAACTCGCATGCCCCAGCAGTTCTTGAACGGCTCTCAGATCGGCCCCTTGATTGAGCAAATGCGTTGCAAATGAA
Source organism: uncultured bacterium (assembly GCA_963713925.1). Classification (GTDB taxonomy): domain Bacteria; phylum Babelota; class Babeliae; order Babelales; family Vermiphilaceae; genus MFD01112-c2. The sequence goes on along the minus strand of OY970212.1, from coordinate 959,994 downwards.
TGTCGTAGCTTGTGAGGCGTAATCTCTCGGGGAGTTTTTAGAAACATCCTGAAATGTTCGATAATTCTTTGAATGCTCCGTTGCGTGAGCGGTTCATGGCGATTGTTCAAAAACAGACGCTCATCCGTGTTTTTAACAAAAGCTCGTTCCTTTTGCAAATAAAGTTCCAGGCGTTCTTTTGCTCGCTGGCCGAACAACACAATGCGCTCTTTTGCTCCTTTGCCAAATATGCGAATTGTTTTTTCGTGCATATTAAGATCGCGCATGCAAATTGAAACGAGCTCTGAACATCGTATTCCGGTTGCATAGAGCAGTTCAAAAATTGCTTTATCGCGCAAAGGATATTGACACAACAGCTCTTTGTCAGAAATGCCGTCAAGGAGATAAGTGATTTCATCAATGCTTAAATAGACCGGTAATTTTTTTTCTATGCGTGGTCGTTTTATTTTGAGCGCTAATCGAATTCCCCGCTTGAGCAGAAATTTTTCAAATGAGCGTAGACAAGAGAATTTACGAGCAATAGAACTTTTACTGATTTTTTTATAAAAAATACTCATCATGTATCGATCGAGTATTTGTTTGAAGGGAAGATGTTTTTGATCATCTTCTGATAGTGAAGTCCAAAAATGAACAATATCTGTCAGATCTCCGGTGTATGCGCGAATGGTATGCTCTGAAACGCGTCGCTCAACTTGCAGGTGGAGTATGAATTCATGTGATAATTCTTTAAAAATTTCTTGAGAGATGTTGAGTTCCACCGATTCCATTTTTTCCTACTGGAGCTGATATTCCTTACAGCGTCTATTAACTGATGATCTATTTACTCCTAAAAAGGTAGCAATTTTATTCTGATTTTTAAACTTTTGCCATAAAACGCGCATAATATCCGGGTCTTGTAAGGCTTTTTTTCCAAGTCTGGTTGCATGGATGATCTCATGTTCTTGAGATGCAGTTGAGTGTGCATGTTCAAAATCAGAATCGGGAAGCGATTCTTTTTGAGCCGTGAGAAGATTTTTTACTTTGCGTTTTAATTCAGTCAAACTAGTCGGTTTTGTTCTGACAATGTTCGAGATCTCTTTATTTGTTGGTGGTATAGTAATTTTAAATTCATCTTGTTGCAATAACTGATGTAAGTATCCATGCGCCAATCCTTCTAATTCTTCATGCGGGAGGGTCAGTAGAGAAGGAAAGCTCATGCTCGAATCTTTGAGTATTTCATACAATGCATAGTCACACTTATTCTCAAGCAGAAGATTGGAGATGCTTTGGTTGGTGGTGCATATAATACGAACGTGTGATTCGGTGAGTGCACTGCTGTGGTATGGGCTATAGGCACCCGTTTTGTTGTAGTGCGCAAGCATTGCTTGCGTTTGCAAATCGAGGAAATGAATATTTTCTATCAAAATTGTCGCGTTATTATTAGCTTTCTCAAGCAGAGCCGGTTCTGAATGTGAACCGAAAACTGAGTGATCTCCAAACATCTTTTTATAATAGGTTGCATCTTGAGCCTGATATTTGAGTGACAATATATGGAGCATATTTTGAGCGCTGCTTTGACACATCACCTGTGCAAGCGATTGAATATCTTCTTCGGGGGCATTGAGAAGTACGATTTTTCGATTAATAGCATTTTGCAACAACTCAATCTTGAGATTGAGCATCAATTCACTATCGCTTGGAATGAGCTGGTTGATTTTGGCGCCCAATTTTGTCGTTTCAAGGTAGAGCAAGAAGTTCCAGCGTTCAGGGTCTTTCAATACATTTATTTTATGTTTTAATACATCCGAAATTTCCGGTTGATATAACGTGACGATCACATTTTGTCGTTCAAGGTTTGAGACGGCGGTTAACACAATGCGTATACCATCATAATTAATTAACTGCGTAGCAGGAGTCTTGAACTGTTCTACTTGATCGCCAATTTCCTTGATTGCTTTGGTGAGCGGATGACGATCTTGTTGAATAATCTGTTGGTTAATAATTCCGTGGGAAAGGATATGCGCAATAGTAATCTTATTATTTTTATAAAAACAAATACCGATGTGCTTGGTTGCGTTTGTTTTTATAAAAGCTTCTATACTTTCTTTGTATAAGTTAATTTCCTGATGTTTGAGAAATGCATCATCTTGCAATATATGTTTTTTTTGAATGAGCTGCTTGAGATTACGATTTCTAACCAAATTGATAACGCTTGCCAAGTAGGTGCTATAAACAAGCATTTCATCATGGTCAGCGAGCGTATAGTTATGTTGCAGCCGTGCGTTCAACCCAACGCTAATGTGTGCAATAATTGTGTTGTTTCTATAAATGGGTAAGAAGATATCCAACTGATTATCCTGCAAAAATTGTATGAACTTGTGTCGTATCGGGCTGGGGTTATAAAATTCGGTAAAGCTCAGTTCATCGTTAATTAAGATTTTTAATTTTTTCAGACACTCGGATTCTTTTTCGGTCAATGTGAGCAAAAATTGTTCAATGCTTTGCTCAAGCGGATTCACTTTATCTGGAGTTGCTGATGTAGATTCCGGCGAAAGATTTTTGATGTGGAGAGTGACTTTTTTATTGTGAATATCAAAGGCTTCTTTAAAGAATGTTTGAGTAATTTGAACTAACTCTTCGATATTTCCTACTTTGCTCAGAGTCTCAAGAGCTTCTTTGAAATGCTCTATAAAATTGACGCGTTGACGGGCAGGAATATGAGCGTCAAGATTGAGGAATCGAAGATTTAAAATTGTGCGAATGCTATAATAGAGAGAACAGGTCAAAAGAATATTCGATATACTTAGGATTCCACTTGAATATATGTTAAGCGATTTGACATTCATATGAATAGCAACGATAGATTCCGCAATAAAGAATGGAGTTAGAAAATATTGTACAAGAATTGACATATGCCGTTTAAGTAGGGTGGGCAATCGTCGCGAAGAAATTGCTTTGAATGTATAAAAGAGGCTGGAAAGCATAAAAATAGGAATGAGATAGAGACTCACATATCTCATGACAAGCACTTCCCAAGGAATTAATTGTGGATTTGTTTCGTTAAATGCAAGGTGCCGCTCAACTTGTGTAAGAAGGGTGGGTTCAAAAAAAGCAATGTACACAAAAAAACAAGCGATCGCGCAGCTAACAGCTAACGATACAAAATGCATGCGCTTTAATCGAAAAATTCTTTGAGGAACCGTTTCTATAAAGAGGGCGAGCGACTGATATTGAATGATAAGAAATGCCCACGCTATTCTTAACCCAAAAATATTAACTGTATATGGGATGGTTGTAATCCATAAATCTCTCAACAATTTAATAAACCAGCTGACATCGCCGGCTATAGATCCTATAATGACTCCGAGTAATAGCAAAATAGATAAACGCTGAGTTGTAGAATGTTTTGTTCTATTGATGAGTTGTATAAAAAGAAAACATTTCGCGCATAGAACAAAGATGAGGGTTATAAAAAAGAAATGCTTGCTGTGTATTAATTCACATACAGATTGAAAAATGTTCAGCATATTATTGATCATCCTTTATAATGTCACTATACTACAACATCATAAAGAGATTGCAACATGGAGGGAAAGGACGAATAACTTTCGAGGAAGATATATGAGTACGTTACTATTTCAATTTTTTTCAGTAGTTTTTCTCATCGCGGTAATGATGAGATTTCCACCGAACGATTAAATTTGATTCGCATCATTCAAGATTGAATTCTTTGCAGCGTCGGTTTACTGACGATCTGTTAACGCCCAAGAATGACGCAATCTTATTCTGATTCTTAAATTTGTTCCACAACATAGTCATGACCCGTTTGTCGCGCAGTGCGTGTTTGCCAAGTCTGACAGCTTGCAGAAGCTCAGGATTTGAAATATCAACAAATGCTGGGTCGAAATGAGTTTCATGCTCAATTTCATTCTTTTTTGATTTATTATGCATAAGTTGTTGAATTCGTTGCTTAAGCTCCTTAAAACTCACCGGACGCGATTCAATGAGTCTATTTTTTTCTCGGTCGGTCAATTCCAAGAGACTCGAATAGGCTTGGTTTTGAAGCATGCCATGAGAGAATCCTTCAGTGAGTTCTGAAAGTTCTTCTTGTGGAAGTTCGTGCAATGAGGGGAATTTAATCTGTGTTTTTTTCAATTCGGCAAGAAGGTTAGCTGAAAATTTTCCTTGTTGACTGAGATAGGTTAAATCCTGATTGCTTGAGCAGATAATGCGTACATTCGCTTCTTTTCGTTGATCACTTTTGTACACGCGAAACATGCCGTATTGTAAATATTCAGCCAAATATTCCTGAGTTTCAAGTTCAAGCAAGTGTATGTTTTCAATAAAAAGCGTGCCGACGTTATGGAGCTTTTCAAGCAGTGACTGTGTATCTTTATTCATAGAAAAAATGGGGTTGATTCCAAAGAGCTTGATAGCATGTTCCGCATGTGAAGATGGACTTTTGATATGCATCACATGGAGTGTCTCGCGCAATGATATATGATGGAGAATCTCAACGATCGAAAGAGTGTCTTCTTGCGGCATATCGATTAAAATAGCCTTTTTATTCAGCGCGAGCTTGAGTAGATCAATTTTGAAATGAAGAATAGTCTCACTATTTCCCGGGATCATTTGATTGATGAGTTGTCCCGATTGAGTCGTTTCAAGATAGAGTAAATAATCCCATTTACTCGGATCTTTCAAGCTACTGAATTGTCGCTTTATGATATCAGAAATGTCTGGCGGATAGATTGTGATGATCACATTGTTTTTTTCAATATTAGGCACACCTGATATGACATATTTTTGATCAGGAGATTCGGCATAAATCGTATTTTGCGGTGACTTGTATTCTTCAACCATGGTGGCTATTTGCTTGATTGCTTTCACAAATGGGTGACCCTCTTGCGTGTTGGGATTCACCTTCACAAGTTCTTGGGCTGTCTGATTGCCGAAGATAAACTTTCGATTCTTATAAAATAAGATGCCAATCTCTTTTGGCTTGTTACGCAAAAAGGATCGAATGCTTTCTCTATATTGATTGATTTCTTGATGTTTATTGTAAATCTCTTCTTTGAGTTCTTTTTCCTGCTGAATAATCGATTCCAGCTGCCTGCTTTTGAGTAGGTGGATCATGTTGCCCAAATAGTGAGCAAATATAACCATCTCATCCCGCTCGCCGGTGCTGTAAAATTCTTTGGGTCGCGCATACCGCTCAACTATGATATAGGCAATCACAGAATCATTTTTGAAGATAGGCAAAAAGATATCAGCATTAATAGTTTCTAAAAAGTGTAGCTCTTGGCGTTGATCTTTTGTCCCATAAAAGCTGTTAAACGCAATTTCATCAAAAATAAGAACTTCTTCAGTTTTAGCAGCGATATTTTGATAATGGGTAGTTACAAATGTTTCAGCGACGACCTCAATGGTGCTCAGCTCAGGCCTACTTGAAAGAGAACCTTCTTTCTTGCCATCATTCCTGATGTGAACCTGTATTTTTGAGAGAGGAATATTAAAATTTTCTTTAAAGAAGGTCTGCGTGATATAAGCCAACTCTTTCACATTAGTTACCGAGCTAAACTGTTCAAGCACATCTTTAAAGCTGTTAACGAAGTTAAAACGATCGGCAGCTTCAACGTGCTCTTTAATATTTAAGAATCTGAGAGCAATGATTCGCCGGGTGCAATAGTACATAGCGCATGCAAGTAAGATAGTCGAGAGACCAACCATGCCATAACTATTTGCAAGAGTGCTGTTGGATACAATTTTAAATGGATATAACTGAATAAAATCACAAAAAAGTTGCGGGTAGATAAAAAACTTGAGAATGATCAATAATTGCTGTCTGAGAATCTCAGGAACCGTGCTTTTTTTCATTTTCAAAAATACGTTTATTATACTCAAAGGCATTAAAAATAAAATGCAATATAAACTGCAGAATTCTTGCACTATGTGCATATCCAAACTGCGAATATCAAGTAAATTGAGTATGCCGGCAGCAACAAAAAAGATGCTGAATCCGACACTTATTAGTGAGGTAAGAATATTCCTCCCGGAAAAATGTCTTTGTTGGTTTACAAGCGATTCAAGAAAAAGTGCCACCGCTTGATATTGAATGGTAGGAAAGGCCCAGGAAAAGATAACCCATCCCGCAACATACAAAGATGGTTGACTGGATGCGAAGAAAATACGGCCAATGAGCCTAGCGATCCAGGCCGAATCTTGAATAATTCCGCTTAAAAGAACAAGCAAGAGCAGGGGGACCGGACGATAAATTTTAGAAGAATTGATAATCCCTTTTATTGTGAGATAAATAAAAAGATATCCCTTTACCAAGAAGGAGATCGTTAAAAATACCAAAAGGGAATAATTATTGCCAAAGGCTTGTTCGAATAATGTTAAAAAGTTATCAATCATATTGATCTTAGGTTGCCAAGTGGTTATACTTGGGTCAGATTGTTTTATCAGGAGTCCACTTATGAATAAACTAAAGAATATTATAGCTTTTGTAAACTCTGATTACGTTAAACTTGCCCTATTTGTTATTGCGGCAATCGTGTTTGCTGAAGAGTTTCCTCCATTCCGTTAATTATCGAGATGGTTTCAGAAGGGCGTATTGAACTAATCATTAAAACGCTCGAAAAAGCAACCAAGGGCATGATGCCACCTGCATCGATTTCAATAGTCGATCAGTTTGGGCGGGACCCTTATTTAGTGCTTATTTCGTGTATTTTGAGCCTCAGAACGAGAGATACTGTCTCGTTGCCTGCTTCAATCAGGCTCTTTGAGCATGCAAAGACACCTTCTCAAATGCTTGCGCTTTCCTTGGAACAGATTCAAAAACTCATCTATCCGGTGGGTTTTTATCGTAACAAATCGCGCGCCATTCATCAAATTTCAGCCATTCTCATCTCAAACTATTCATCTCAAGTCCCCAATGCTATGGAAGAACTTCTGACATTGCCCGGGGTAGGGCGCAAAACCGCTAATTTGGTCCTTGCCGAAGGCTTTGGCATACCTGCAATGGTTGTCGATACTCATGTTCATCGGATTTCTAACCGGCTTGGCTTAGTCTCAACCAAAGCTCCTGAAGAAACGGAAAAGGCACTGCGGGAGCTGTTGCCAAAAAAGTATTGGATTCAATACACACGTTTGCTTGTTATGTGGGGGCAAAACATATGTGTTCCCATTTCTCCCTTTTGCTCAAAATGCCCTATCTTTGATTTGTGCCAGCGCAAGGGCGTCACTAGATCTCGCTGATGATCACCTCAAGCGAAGCGCATGAGCTTGGGGGCCACTATTTCCCAAATTTTGTTTGGTTTTTAGTCGCAAGGAAGTTTTAACAATTGAAAGGGTTGGGATTTATCAGCGAGGAAACCAGCTTTATTTTTGTAGCGAATCGGCTCTTGTGCTACATATCGCTTGCAAAGCTCATTAAATGTTTCAACACCGTCAAGGCATTCGCACAGACGAATTCGATGTACGCATCCGTATCCGGAGCTGTAACCACGAGATTCTATAACTTCATTACGCTCAAGATTGCTTACAAGCATAATATGCCCGTGCGTCCAAATCAGGTCGCCTTCTTGGAGTTGATCCTCGGGAGCGAGGGGAGAAAGAGCATCTTTCATTGTGGTAGTTATTTTCCATGGGAAATTGATTCCTACCATTTGTGCCATACGCATCACAAATTCGGAGCAATCGTAACCGGTATATGGCATCTGATTTCCAGCTCTATGCCAAGCAGACCCATCTTCTGCCAGATAATAATCATTGGGGGCGTGTGCCCTGATAAAACTGCTTCCACCCCATACATAAGGGATCACTTTGTCACCAGACTCATATAATCTATCCATCAATCCATTGATAAGACGTACAAAGAGAGCGCGAGATTCAAGGGAGGTTTTGGGGGTTTCTACAATCGCGTCTTGATGAGAAACATAGTCATATGATATCGAATTTTTTTGATGGTCGGGGTATGCAACAAGATAACTTTGGTCTGTTGTATATTCGGGACAGTATCGCAATCGAGTGCCAGTCGACAAGCCTTTCCATGGGTATGTCAGCACAATTGTCGACCCCTTGCCATAGATTGACTTAGGTATGGTCTTTCGAATGTCTTTAGCTATTTCGTTAAGCATTTTGATATCACTCCGTTTGATCCAAAATGTGTTGTGTAAACCTTCTTGTCTTGTCCCATATATGGCATTATCATCTGTTACTTGCACAACAAGGCAGCCTTGATCCTGACCGATCACACTCACTCTTTGATTGAAAAGAAACTGATGAGCTCTTCTGATTTTTTCGTTCTGTGGCGATGCCGGATCATTAATAGGAATCGGCATGCTTATGCTTGCATCGACGATCGGTTTGATAATAACAGCATCCCTCAGTTTTGGGATATCAAGAGCACATAGTGAGAAAACTATTGTGTTAAAGATAAGAAACGACAGAGATATCGTTACATTCATACTTTTCATGCAAAATTATTTCGCTATAAAAGGTTCTTGGCCTTTTCAATGACCGTTTCTAAGTTCAATCCAAACTCCTGCTTGCCGTCCAAATATCTGAGCGTAATCGTCTTGTTTTCAGCTTCTTTTTTACCAATTACGAGCATCCATGGAATCTTAGCCAATTGGGCTGTTTTAATTTGAGCAGATATCTGATCATGCGATTCATCAATCTCCACGCGTAAACCGGTTGCTTTTAATTTCTCAGCGATATCGAGCGCATATGGCTTTTGTTCATCAGTAATGGTTAAAATACGAATTTGTGTCGGCGCAACCCAGAATGGGAGGTTGCCCTTAAAGTGTTCAAGTAGAATTGCAAAGAATCGCTCAAATGAACCATAAATGGCGCGGTGAATCATGACCGGCCGCTCTTTGGCCCCGCCGGAGGCGACATACTCGAGGTTGAAATTTTCCGGAAGGAAAAAGTCGAGCTGCACGGTGCCGCATTGCCATTCGCGGCCCATCGAATCTTTGATACCAAATTCGATTTTAGGCCCGTAAAAGGCTCCGTCGCCTTCATTAATTTTAAATTTCAGTCCTGCAGTAGTGAGTGCATTTGCTAATGCATCAATTGCCTTTTTCCACAAAGCATCGCTGCCCATTGCGTTTGAAGGCTTGGTTGAAAGACCGATATCAATATGTTCAAAGCCGAACTTTTTAAACACTTCCACATTGAGCTTGATAGCATTCAAGACTTCTTGCTCGATTTGCTCAGGGGTGCAGAAAATATGGGCGTCATCAATGGTAAATGCTCTCACGCGGAATAGCCCATGCAACACTCCTGAAAGTTCAAAGCGATGTACTAATCCAAATTCAGAAAGTCGAAGCGGGAGATCTTTGTATGATCGTGGGCGCTCTTTATAAATGAGAATTGAGCCGGGGCAGTTCATCGGTTTGACTGCGTAATCTTTCTCATCAATGGAACAGAAATACATATTATTTTTATAATGTGCATAATGTCCCGATTGTTTCCACAATTCATCTGAAAGCATGATGGGTGTTTGAATTTCAAGATACCCGGCTTTTTCAAGCAGCTTTCGTAGATACCCTTGCAGAAGATTCAAAACGAACTTGCCCTTCGGGTGAAAAAAGGGAAATCCGACTCCTTCTTCATGGAAAGAAAAGAGATCAAGCTGTTTTCCGATGCGGCGATGGTCATAGCGCTGCGCGTCTTCAATCTGTTGCTCGTAGTCTTTGAGATCTTTTTCGGTCAAAAATGCAGTACCGGTGATGCGTTGCAAGGCTTGGTTGGTTTTATCTGCGCGCCAGTATGATCCGGAGATTGCTTGGATTTTATAATGCTTGATATCTCCGGTTGCATTGACGTGTCCTCCTTTACAGAGGTCATGAAAATTGCCTTGGCTTGCGAGCCCGACTGTGTCGCCGGGAATTTCATTAATAAGTTCCAGTTTGAATCGATTGCTGGCAAATATCTTTCGAGCCTCATCCTTTGTTATTTGTTTGTGAGTAATAGGCAGGTTGCGCGCTTGAATTTCTCGCATGCGAGTTTCAATAGCAGGAAGGTCGGCCTCTTTGAAGTTTGTCGTTGGAAGGAAATCATAAAAAAAGCCTGTTTCAGTTGCGGGTCCAATAGTAAGCAAGGTATCAGGATAGAGTTCTACAACAGCGTGTGCGAGAAGATGCGCGCATGAATGGCGCAGCATTTCAAGGGCTTTATCTGATTTCATGATATTTCCTCAAACGAGAATATAAATGATCTTTTCTGAGTAAAATACACCAAATTTGAAAATACCGCTACCAGAGCCGTGAAAAGGTATAGCAATTTGAACCACGTTTAGAATAGGATGTATCCGAAGTCTTATTTTTTTTATTTGAAAGGAGTGAGGAATGAAAAAACAAATAGCCAGTATGTTGCTCATGTCTGCGGCAATGCTTCAAGCGGATGTTGAAGTTATTAGTGAGCAAGGGTCAAAGCCGAGCCAAACTGTAGGCATTATCGAAGTGCGCAATGATACCAAAAACGATTTTGGTATCGGGCTTGATATTCAAAGCAAGGGTCTAGCGGTTTTTAAAGAAAATCAGGCCCTCACAAAAGATCGTGTTCAGGGAAAATTAAAGGGCAAAGATTATTTGCGTATAACTCAAGTGGTTGGTGGTCAATCTCGACAAGGAGCAAGAGGGATTGAACCACTCGATGTAACGCAAGAATTCAAATTTCAAGTTTATAACCCAAAAACCAAAAAATCGATTACCTATAAACTCAATCAAAATAGCAAGAGAAAAATTATAGCGCTTGTTGTCGAAGAAGATAAAGATGGCAATATTTCCATTCGACCACAAAAAGGAAATAGGGCGAAGGGGCTTTTCACCGGAAGTGGTGCGAGCTCAGGCATTAATTTGTTTGGCAATGTTACTGATGAAGATATTAAAAAGGTAGCATGAGGATAATTTGATTTAAAATTACGTTAGCTTGCAATCGAATGAGTGGGGTGACTACGCTTATTGAGTATAGTCACCCCACTCATTTGTCACAAAAATAAAATGGAGAGTCTCGTGAGAAGTCAGCTGACATTTCTATTTCTTAGTTTCGTCTCTTTTATCAGAGCAGCTGATAAGCCGACAATATCACCCCGTCTTGAAAAAGTAAATCGACAGAATATGGCGATTAGAATGCTTCAAATTGCTGACGCGCGCTATGCCTTGGAAATGACAGCAAGTCGGATTAAAGCAAATCATGGTTTAAACGAACATGAAGCGCAGGAGGAAGTTAAAAAAATAAAAGGATATCTCGCAATCATTCCCTTCAATGCTGTTTGTGTTAAATCATTAAAAAAAATTATTTGTACGTTTGCCAAAAAAGGATATGCATTTGAAGTGTTGCAACTTTTTGTCGCAATCAAACAATGTGAGGATAACCCCGAATGTATTCGTCAAATTGCCGGGCAAGCCTTAGTATCTCTGAAAAAACAAGAGCTTATGACACGACCCTTTTTCTGCTCGGATCAATTTAACCCGATATATGATGAGCGACATGCTCGTGTTCGCGATATTTTAGAACAACAATTCAAGGCGGCAGAACACAGACCCCATGTAAATAATTTTCAATCTGAATATTGAAATAAGATTGCTGTTTATGCTACGATGAAAGTAACTGGAGGTATTTTTATAGAAAAATAAAAGTAGGAATGCTCCAGGAGTCTATTTCCAGCTATAATTTAAGGAGATTCTCATGGCTCAGGAAAAAAAATATGGTCAACACCCTCACTCAGAAAAGAGTGCGTCGCACCATGATAAGTCAATGAAGCATGAAAAGCATGGCAAGTCTTGTGCGAAAGACTGTGACTGCTGCGGCAAAGACTGTAAATGCAGTGATTGCGGCAAATGCGGCGACAAAAATTGCAAATAAATACATTTGCTTACAAAAAAAGATATCCCGAGATTAATTTCTCCGGGATATCTTTTTTTAGCCTAAATTAAAATTTTTAACTGAAATTATTGCTTTTTGGGTAGTTGAGTTGTTACACTTATAGTAACCAGGTACAGTTCTTGTATCGGGGAGTCTATTGTAGCTATTACCTAAAAAGGAGGTTCTCATGGCTAACGAAAAAAAACACGGTTGGAACAACAACCAAAAAGAACAAAAAGAAGCTTCAAAGCATGGACAATTTAATCATGCTGAACGTGAAGAAAAATCGATGAAGCATGAGCGTAATGAGTCTAAACAAGCTCAATCAAACCGTGGTGAAAAGCGAGAAGCTGGTTCACGACGTGAAGAGGATATGGAATAAACTAATAAACCCCAAGCTACATACATTACGCTTGGGGACACCATAATCTTGATGTGCCCCGGTTTTTTGCCGGGGCATATTGTATTTAAAAAAAGGAGGTTATCATGGCAAGAAAATATGGAAAAAAATCACAAGCGAAAGTGAAACGCGCAATGCATGAGATGAAAGAAGGAACATTAAAGTCCGGTAAAAGTGGTAAAAAAGTAACGAGCAGAAAGCAAGCAATAGCAATTGGTCTCTCGGAAGCACGGAAATCCGGAGCAAAAGTTCCAAAAGCGCCATCAAAAAAACGATAAATTTTCACGGTCATCATCTTAGAGCTTATCCGAAAATCCCAGAAGTTTTTTATTGCTATGTCATCCTGAATTTATTTCAGGATCTACTTAACCTGGATGCTGAAACAAGTTCAGCATGACAAATCAACCCTTTTTAGTTAGAAAGCTTAATTTTCGTATAAGCTCTTACTGTTATCAGTAAGGGCCGTGATTTTATGCCTTTAATGGACTTATTTTAATCGATCCTTTAACGCATGCGATTGAAATAAGTGACTCTCCTGAACCAATCGTTCCATCAACTGATTTTTTAAATTGCTTCCAACTATCCGGTCCGAGGGTTGTTGTGTAGCTTTTAATAGTGATTGGAATCGTTGAAATAAGAGTTCCTTTTTGCGTGCTTGCTTGAATATCAGCATTAACAGTTGCATCGAGCTTGAGTGTCACGGTTCCATTATTTGTTTTCACGTCAATTTTTGATGTGGTCGGAAGCGAATGGACGTCAATCGATAGGGCGCCGTTTTGTGTCTTTGCCAAGACTGAATTTTTAGAATTTTTCACCGCGATTGCGCCAGACGCAGTAGATGCATTTACCGGGCCATCGGCCTGGAGAATGGTGATGCCGCCTGTTTTTGTGGTTGAGGCAGTAAAAAGCTGTGTATGATGATCCATTGAAATAGAACCTTTTTCAACCGTCGCGGAAATTTTGCCCAAAAAATGGCCGGAGCAATTGATATCACCATCTTGTGTTGTGATTTGGACGTGCGCATGGGCGGGCACGAGCACGAGATAATCTACCTGTTGATTGGATCCTTCTTGCGTCGTCAAAGATAATAAATCTCTTTTTTCTACTTTTTCAATCTTTATCTTTCCCAAAGCTTCTTTGTCGGGAGCACTTTTTTGTATTTCAATCGTTGCATTTTCCTTATCCCATGTTTTTAAGGTAATTGAGCCATGTGTATTATTGATGACAAGCGTACACGATGGATGATTCAGTTGGGACGTAATTGTTTCGGTCGATTTTTCCCACTTTTTCGCAGGCCATGGAAGCCATGATTTCCAGGAGCTTTCCGAGTCGCCAAATAAATTTTTTGTGGAAATGAGGGTTGATAAAACCAGCGATACGAGGATATGCTGTAAAATACCCAAGCTTCGCATTTGCTTCGCTTGGGGCCCGATTAAGGGGGCTTTTACGTGAATCATCCGCTCTCGTTCTTCACAAGCGTAGGGTGTAAAATTGGTAAGTTCTATATTCATAATTTTCCTTACATGGAATTAAAATATGTCACAGTACCCCCATTCTATACAAACTTCAGATCTGATTCAAAAAACTATCAAGATCGTATTGGATCAAAATAAAGGATTGCGTGAAATTATTTCATCTCTTTCTGCGCATGGAGCTCGCATTTTGTTAGTGGGTGGGGCGGTTCGAGATATGTTTTTGGGCTTATCGATCAAGGATGTTGATATTGAAATTCATGGCATGAGCCTCGATCAGTTAAAAACTGTTTTGGCGCAGTTTGGATTTGTTGATGAAGTAGGCAAAGCTTTTGGCGTGTTGCGATTAACCAAGTATGACATTGATTGGTCTGTTCCTCGTATTGATAGTGCCGGTAGAAAGCCGATTGTGCAAACGAAAATTGATCTTCCGATTGAGCAAGCATTTGCACGACGTGATCTGACGATCAATGCAATGGGAATCGATATGGTCACATCTGAATTGATAGATCCTTTTCATGGATTGCATGACCTGATCACAAAAACATTGCGAGCTCCCAATGCTTCATTTTTCTTGCAAGATCCACTCAGATTTTATCGCGTCATGCAATTTATTGGTCGATTTGAGATGTATCCCGATCAAGAGCTGACTGAGGTTTGTCGGACTATGGACATTTCTCAGATTGCGCGTGAACGCATTGAAGTTGAATTCGAAAAATTATTTTTACGCTCCAAAAGAGCATCACTCGGAGTTCGCTGGTTGGAAGATATTGATCGATTAAAAGAAATTTTACCGGAGCTTGCTGCAACAAAGGGAGTTGTGCAAGATCGACAATGGCATCCGGAAGGTGATGTATTTGAGCATTCTATGCAGACACTTGATGCCGTTTATTATGCTCACTATCAAGGGCTTGAAAAAGTTATTCTTTCTTGGGCGGCAGTTTGTCATGATTTAGGAAAAGTCGGAACGACTGAAACAGAAGATGGAAAAATCATCAGCCACAATCATCAAGTTGAAGGTGTGCCGCTTGCGCGCTCAATGCTCAAACGTGTTACCGCAAACGGAATGCTTATCGCGGCAGTTGAGCGGCTAGTGCGCTATCACCTGGATCCAATAGTATTTGTTGAACAAAAATCTGGCAAGAGCGCATACAAACGGCTTGCGCTCAAACTGGCTCCCTACACCAATATGGCGATGCTTGCGCAATTAGCACAAGCTGACAAGCGTGGGCGTAATCCGAAAGGGCATGAGCCGTTACGAATAGAAATAGCACAGATTGATCTGTTCTTGTCCATTGTGAGCGAACTTCATATTGAATATAAGCCTGAAGAGCCGCTTGTGTTGGGCCGAGATGTCATGAACATCATAGCTCCCGGGCCAAGCATGGGCGAACTGCTTGATCATTTATATGCTCTTCAGATCGAAGATCACACTCTTACCAAACAAGATTTGCTTGAGCGCGCGCATCAATGGGTTATGCAGCGGCAGTCATAGTTTGAGAGGAAAGACCCTTTTTTTGGAGCTCATGTAGTTTTAAATTATTTCGTAAGCGTTGGTCATCAGGATGGATTGCCAATGCCTTGAGTGTTGCCCATTCTCCCACAATGTAGTCTTTCACATACACACATGCACGCGAAAGTATTTCATATCGATCATAATCGTAGAGATTTTTATCGATAAACAAGATATCCTGTGCCGGATATGGAATTTCGCAGGCGCGGCGTGCATAGAGATAGGCAAGATCATAATTTCCTTCTTCAACATAGTGGCGAGCAAGTGTGATTAACGGTTCTGCTCGACACGGTCTATACGCAAAGGCCTGCATATAATAGAGCAGCGCGAATGCCCAAGAAGCTTTTCCTTGCGAACAGAGCGTTGCATACATATGTCCCAGGCGATACCATGCTACATATGTTTCTTCGACAAATCCTGGCACTTGAGTTCGTTTGAGATAAAATTCGGCAGCTTTTTCTGCTTCTCCAAGCAGCGAATATGTTTGAGCTAAATAGAAAAGCGTTCGCGCATTGAGCGGGTCTTTTGCGTAATCTTTTTCAAGCAAGACTTTATCTCGTTTCCATCGTGCAAATGATTTTTCAGCACCGAGTTTTGACGGCATCCAATGAAAGAACACCTCATGCGGCGTTTTATTTCCAGTTCCCTGACTCGGTATTTCGTGTACACTTCCGACAAAACGAATCTTGGTGTCTCCCTTAAATAATCGGGCATGGAAGAAATCGATATACTCATTGCCGATACGAACTAAGTATAATTCACGCGCATTTCCTGATTCTAATTCGTTATCACAAAATTTCACGAGCGAGTCTGCATGTTCCATATACCATTCAGCATCGGGCATGAGAAAAAAACCGGCATTTGGAAAAATTTCTTGCGCCAAATCAAGTGCGCGATTGCGTGAGGTCGCAAAGTCGATAAACGGTTCTTGTCTGATGTGGGCGTCGGTAACACCCTGTTCTACAAAATAGTTTGAAATAACTTCTATCGTCTGATCAGTAGAACCTGTATCAAATACCAGATATGAGTTGATGCCGGCTTGCACGTATGGTTCGAGCGTTTTGACGATATTATCTTGCTCATTTTTGACCATGATCACAATGGCAAGCACCGGGTCATAGGTGTGAGAGTTGAGGCCCCCGTACACGGTATGGGGTATAAAAATTGAAAATGAAAAAATGCATGATAAAAGAATGAGAAAACGCTTCATGTACCAACCACTACACCCCCAAGTATGTTTGGGGGCCCCTTTAATAAATGTGAAAAACTTTTTTAATAATGCTTCAATGCATCGAAATATCAGATGCCTTAGCTTTTTATAGAAATTTTTTTTAAAAATGTCCATCACTTAGTTAAAGCAAAACCAACCGCCGGCTTGTGGACTCTGAGTTGATTGCAGCGTGATGGTTCCCTTGAACATCGATTCTTTCAGGCAAGAAGGAATCGGTGGGAATCGTTCGGACGCTATTTTGTAAATCGTCATACAATAATTATCTATCGAGTTATATCCAGTGCTGTGCGTGATTTTCAATTCTTTAAATCGACCGGTTTGCGCGAGTGATAAATAGATTTTGATCATGACTCCCAGCGGCACCGCGCACGGCATTGGATTTTCTTTTTTAACTTGTTCGATAATGGCGCTTAATTTGCTTCGATAACGTTCAAAAATAATTTGTTGATCTGGCGGTAGGTTGTGAGGATTACCTTGCATAAAGAAATCACCCACCGGAGCTTGTTGGTTCATGCGCATTTTAAACATGTCGGTTAAATCTTCGAGTTTCGGTAATTTTCTTTGGGGCACAGGTTTTTTCTCGGCTGGCCTTTTTTTTACCCGAACTTCTTTTGTAATTGGTTTCTTTTCTTCTGTTTTGGCGATTGGTTCGGGTTTATTCTCGACATTCATCGCAAAACCGTGCGTGAGCGCTTCGTTTTGACTTTGTTGATGAGTTTCTTCCTGAGGAAGCTCTTGTGATTCTTGGGTCGTCGTTTCTTGATTATCTTCGATTTCAGGGGCAATAGATGTTGGTTCCACGATCATTTTTTCAACAGAGTTTTGCATTTGCGCTTCAGATGATGCTTCTTGTTGATTATTCGTTTCTTTTTCCGACTCATTAAAATCTACAAAACGAATAGGCGCATCTCTCTTCGCCCAGGTATCAGGAATTTCGGGTAAAGGAAATGCTTTTTCAGAATCGGTGTGATCAAGTAACAATCGAGCAAGTAATAACAAAAGAATACTTGCATGGAGCACCGTTGTTGCTCCAATGGCAATGACTGTTTTTTTTGTGTACGTATTTTCCACAAAAAATCTCCTTTGATATTCGGATTGCGCTTCATTATATCCGAAGACGTTTTATATTTCGGGATAGGTTCCTCGCTGCGAACCGTCAATCGCAGTTCTTGTCACGCCATAGCTTTAGCGAAGGCGGATCATGTCCGAGTCTAGACTGTTTGAGCATCGAAAGCAAAGAGATTGTACGTTGGGCGAAAACTGCATATACTGTGCGCAAGACAAAATTACATTACGTGTATGCAATTCAAGGAAAGGTTGTCATGTTGTATTACAACTTGCTTGCTTTAGTCACTATTTCATCTTTATCTATATCTGCAGCAGAAGAATCACCATCATTGATTAAATTTCGTGACAATTCTTCGATAATACTCTCTGCAGAACAAAAAAAACAATTTAATTTAGATAACCTATCCTTATGCCCCAAGGTTACATATCAAATAACACCCCAAAGCATTATCAATTCATTATCAAATTTAAAAGAACAAGGTCCCTCAGCATTACAGCGGACGCCATTTAAAAAACTGGGACTTATGCTGCACTATATTGATAAAGGAGTTGCTTGCGCAGATTTGGCGCAGCCTATTATTGAACGGATGAGTGAAAAATTTTTTATTGGACATAGTATGAAAAATATCGATGTACCGGAAAATTTTATGTATGAATTTCAAGATCTTATAGTGAGTCGATTGAGATTTGTCGCACCATTCGTAGAGATGCCCGTGAGCACGAAAGTTGCTACTATGCCATATGGAGGACTAGATTCTCAATTAACAATTTTTTCACCAGATTCACTCCGTGTGGCAATTCATTCTAAAGATCTGATAGAATTATTTGATCTATCAACCGACTTATTACACTGGCAGAGAATTTTTAAATTGCCGTATCAAAGCGAAAGCAAAAATTATAAAATGATTTTTGCTCCAGATAAATCAATCCTTGCTTTGTATGATGGTAGGTATTTACATATAGTGGATATAACCGACGGTAAAATAAAATGTATTGAAGTTAGAACAAACTGTAACTATGCGCCATTTCCTTCAGTGGAGTTTACAACTGATAATAAAATAGCAATACGTAATAAGTTTGTTAATTATCATATAGATATTGCTAGTGGTCTGGTTGAGAAGAGAAAACCACAAGACTTTGAGCCGTCAGAATATATTAGAAGATCAAAAAAAGGGGATGAGCTTGTTCTTCATTTTCATAGATACGATCGTGATTTGAAAAAAGCCGGCTCCTGTTGGGTTACGAATGAAAAAACAGATGGAGAACCGCAAAAAACTCCCTTCTTTAGATCATATCTGACTGACTACATTAACGGAAAATTAGTAGCATTATTTCCTGATCAGAGCACCATTCAAGTAAGTGATATCGAATTTACGGATGAACAAGAAAAATTTCTAAAGAAAATTCCACTTGAGACGCTGTCTATGTTGTGCGCAGTGGGAAAAAAGAAGATCAATCAATCAGAATTGGCACAATGCATCGAAACAATATCTCAAGCGAGAGATTCTGATCAATCAAAACCAGCTAAAGAGCTATTGCCTTGGATGCTTGCGCATTTGCATAAAGCGGTAAAATAAAAAATGTACAAAATCTATTTTACTCGCAACTGTAGATATAGATTCTTCCAAAACAATTTACTGCTTCCGGCCATAGGCGGCTGCTTCAAGCCGGATAGAACAACTGAATGCACCGCATTCCAATAGGCGTATGCAGCAGTATCATTGTGTTCGATTGAGGATTTTGTTTTATTCGTGCAGATGGTTATTAAATCATTGAGCAGTTTCATGCTCTCAACTTCATCAATTTTAATTGCATCAAGTTCCTTTGCAAATGCAAGGGCGGTATTTTTTTGCTCCAGAAGTAGTTCAATGAGTGTTGATGGGTATGTCGCATCGGCGACAGCTGATAATGTATGAATATGGCAGCGGGAGCGAATGGTTGGCAAAATCGCTTCAAGCTTGTTGGTCAAAAAGAGAAAATGGTAACCGGTCGGTGGTTCTTCCACAAGTTTGAGCAAACTGTTGGCGCATTGCGCGCTCAAGGTTTCTGCTCGTTGAAAGATGATAAAAAAAGGATCATGTGCATCTCGTTTGAATGCACAGAGTTGAAAGACATCCTCAAGATCTTCAAGCACATAATTCTTTTCAGGCTTGAGCCAATAGACTGATGCGTATTCATGTGTCCGAATGGCATTGCAAGTGTAACAAGTGGCGTCTGAATGTCCGTGTGCAATCGTTTTTTGCAGCCATTTGATTGCTTCGGATAATGCAGTCTCGTCCGGGCCAAACCAGATTTGTGCGGGTGGGATATGCAGTTGATCGAGTTGATTCAGTTGTTTATGACTGATTGTTGTTGCATCCATGTGGTCAACTCCTTGTAAGCGGTGTGAGCAACGGTTTGCTCATCAAGATTTCCATCCAAAATAATTACACTTGAGGCATGTCTTGCTTCAGCACTTTGCGTTCTACTTAAATCCGGGGCCCCCATCGAGCTTCGAGATGGGGTATGTGTGGCTCCCATCGAGCTTCGATATGGGGTATAATACAGATCATTAAATCCATCGATGAGCTTTTGAATAAATTGAGCATGTTCTTTTTCAAAAGAAGTTAATTTCTCATTCCGTTTTTTAATTCGCTCTGAAGCTGTCTGTATGTCAACGTTTACATACAAAGTCAGATCCGGTTCTCGATTTTGCATTGTCCAAGAATTGACGGTGTTGATGAATGTTCGATCCAATCCTCTGCCATATCCTTGATACACCAGTGACGAATCTTTCATGCGATCGGAGATGACAATCTTGTTTTGTGCCAATGCGGGGAGCACAATCTCATGCATATGTTGGGCCCGATCGGCAGCAAACAGTAAAAATTCTGCTTCGGGGCATATGGCAACCGATTTTTCTTGCACCAATGTGCGCAGTTGCTTGCCCAAAGGAGTTGCCCCCGGTTCGCGCGTTGTGCGCACGGGCAAACCGGCTTTTTCAAGCAGTGCGCTTAAATTTTTTACTAGGCTACTTTTTCCTGAGCCATCGATGCCTTCAACGGCAATTAAAACACCCCTGTTGAGTGTGATCATGTGAGATCCATTTTCTATAAACAACTGACTTTGTTTTTATTTTTTTATAGTATATCAGCAAAAATGAGCAGAGCGATATTCATTTGAAAGGATTGTTGATGTACAAAAAAAGAACGATGTTGTTTCTATGCGCAATCTTTACTGCGCATGCGGCTGATAGACAAGACGTTTCGAATAACTTGTTATTGCAATTTTCTGATGGAATAGTGGAAGCTCCATGCGCTTCACTTGAGAAATTTGATTTTTTCAAAAATATAGTGGGATCGGGCAATGCCGTTCCAATGGATTTTGGAACAGCAGAAGCAATGAAATCCATTTTAAAAGAAACCGGACCGGATTATTCACAGATGACAACCAAGCAAGTGGTGGAAGTGGCAGATCTTCTCGATCATCTTGAAGCTCCAAAAAATATGTTCGCAACTGCGAATATGCTCTTGCAAGATCGGTTTGCATCTCAAGGACGTGACATCGTTGCTGTGTTTGATGCTCATGGCAGTTGGAAAGATGCATTGAAACAAAAGTGTATGTCGATGGTGCGATTTTTGGGACCATTTGATAAAATCGATGATTTTGAACTGCATAAAAGATTTGATGTTGAAGAAGGCTTTCGATTGAAAGGATGTTCAATCTTGGGTACGTATGCGCTTTTATCAAAAAAGAACAATTTCAGAGAAAAAACGGTTAAGATTATCGCAACTAGTTCGGGAGAAGTTTTGAGCACCTTTCCAGTTACTCAACATACTATAGCTTTCTCGGATTTTCATGATTCGTTACTCATGTGCTGTGATGATACAAATAAAACGATAGAATTTATTGATTGCTTGGCTTTAGATCAAAAAGAATTCATTGATTTTTCGCAGACACAAATACCAGCAATGTACGCACATTCTCTTGCTCCCGATGCCAAAACTCTTGCAATTGGGGGGATAAGATCGCTTGCTTTGTTCGATAGAAAAGATAATAGGGTTCAAATAAAATGTAAAACATGGGGGAAGCCTATTTGCCTGAAATATACTCATGATGGTAATTGTTTAGCAGTGGTTGAAAAGGATCTCTCAAGGGATTCTGAAAGATTATTTTTATTCGATGCGCATACCCTTGACCCTCTATGGGAGGGGGGGAGCAGCCTCAAGGTGCCGGGCTTCAGAGATCTTGCAATTTCACCAGATGATAAAAAGATAGTGTTCGTGAGCAGAGAAAAAGCAAAGGTTATTTCCTTGAAAGATTATGCTCTTATTGCAGGGACATCTTTAAGTATGCATAGGCGGGGGAAAAGAGCTTTTTATTGTAATGATATACCGCTTAGTGTCTCGGATGTCTGTGGGAATAAAGATGCTTGTCGCATTCATTTGGCGCCCTATTTTGGGGAGCGGTCAATGTATTGTCCGCGGAGGGCTATTTTTTCTTCAAATGGAAAGTTATTACGCGAAAATTATCTAGGCTCCGATGGAAAGTTTCGCTGGGAAATCAGCGTATATGATACGGATCTTAAGATGGAAAAAGCGACACTCAAAGAATTGCCACTATCCCTTTTTTATGTTTTAGGAAAAGACTCTCGAAATCCTGTTGATCCGGCGGTCATCGCTGCTCATGTGAAAGTTTTGGAAGATATAAGACCTAACATTTGTTCGGCAGATAGAAAAATAATAGATGGCTTGCTTGAACGATTTGGCAAAAAAAAGAGTTGCACCGTTTCATAAAATCTTGAAATGAGGAAGTTGAGATGAAAAAAATTGTTATAAAAAGAATTGTCGTATTCAGTGCTTTTGCATTTGGCATGCATGCTGCGGATAAACCGGAAACCAATACATGGAAGTTACAATTTCCGGATGGCAAGAGTGAGAAGGTCTCTGCTGAAATGGCGCAGACGCTTGCAAGCCCTTTTTTGGATAATCAGATTGCAATCGCGGATGGCGTTACAGATATAAACATCTCCGTGGGCACTGCCCTGGATATGAGACACATTAAAACAATGATAAAAGATCCGTCATTTATGAATATTCTTAATTTGCAACAGCTCGGTTCTGTTTCAACACTGCTTGATTTTTTTGAAAGCAAGAAACTTGCTGATTCCGTGCAGAATGCAATGATAACAAGAATAATATCAGGAGATTGCACACCTTTGGATTTAACACCTGATTCTGAAAATGTATTAAAAGATGAAATACTCACCGATCTTCGCGGTTCAGCTCCTTTTTTAAGTGATTTGCTGACCGGCACCCCATTGCCGATTCCGGAACTTGTTAACCTTATAAAAATGTCGCCGCGAGGAAAATATGCGCTTGTAGGGAAAGATTATAGCCGGAGCCCATCTGATGAAGTAGGTAGATTTTCTATGGCACAAGAACTATGGGTGGCAGAATCTTTTTCGGGAAGACGTATCTGCGACGTGTGGGGCAGATCTGGCCAAGTACACTTATTTTCTCCGGATGAATCATTGCTATTAGCGACCATATCAAAAAACAATTGGGCTCAAGATAAACGTTTTCGGATAACAAACCTAACTGATACTGCCCAAAGGGAAGAAATTGAGGCTTCGGGGGATGGGAATATAAAAGGTTTTTCTATTTCTCCTGATAATGAGCTTATTGCCGTTCGAAAGGTTATTTCGACGCAGATTATTGAGAGAAAATCACATCAATGCCGAGGAGTTTTACCTCACGATGCAGATTGTGATGTGCAATTTAGTTCAATGGGAACTGCAGTGGGCGTCCATCAAAACGAGGTCTATACCTGGGATTGCAAAACGCTAAATCTTATCAATCGAGCACCGGTAGGCATTGGGATTCAAGAAGTTCGCTCATTGGCTATATCGCCGGACGGAAAACAACTCGGATATATAACATTAGAAAACAAGGGAGGCGATCCGCGCTCGTATTTAGTAGAGTTGGGCTTAGGGGAGGCGCGCGAGTTTTACGGTTCATGGGATCAGGTTTGTTTTGGCGACAATGGAGCTTTTTTTTCACTTGTGCGTTTGTTTGTTCAAGGAGGTTTATTACAAAAAATCAAAGAAAAAAAGCAAGCGATATATCAATGCCCTGCCAGTCGTTTTGCTCAATATTGCCGGGACTGTTCCATATATGCCGATAATGATCATGGTAAAATTATGAAATATAAAGTGGGGTTTGCCGATGATCAGCAACAATTTCTAAAGCAATTGCCTCTTTCAGTGTTACAAATGATGTGTGTGGTCAATGCAATAACACTCCATTCGTCTGTAATCCACAAGCATAAATTGAAAGACTGCGTAGACAAGCTTGAAGAATTGCAGAAACAAGACAATTCGACAGTAGCCCAAAAAATGATTCCGATCATTTTAAAACATTTGCGTTCGCTCAGATAATGAGATAAAAAATTGGTAAAAAATGACAGCAAGATCAAATTGTTTTACGATATTCTTTTAGGATATTTTATTATTTGAGTCTCCATATGAAAAAACTATCTATTGAACCGGGGTGCACCACCTGCGGATTGTGTGAATTTATCGCGCCTGAGATTTTTGAAGTCACTGACATTTCGCACATCAAAAAAAATGCGCCCATTGAGCAGCATGTTGAGGCGATTGAGCAGGCGGTGCGATCGTGTCCGGTGAATGTTATTAAGTTTGAAGAATAGAATGGCTATAAAAAAAGTCGATCATTCTAAACTATGTTTAAATGATCGATCTAGAGTGAGTAAATCGGTATGAGCTATACTACATCTATAACGTTGCAAGATATTAAAAAAGTAACCAGTGAACAGAAGCGATTTGAGCTTGCGCAACAATGGCTCCATTTTGATGGACATCCCCTATCGCTTTCTCGATTCTTACATCGAGCTTCCTTATTTTTTGCCGATAGAATAGCACTTTTATATCGCTCGTCAGTGATGACCTATAAAGACCTCTTTATTGCGTCGGTAAAATTCAGCAGCCTCTTGCGTGCAAAAGGGGTTAAAAAGGGTGATCGCGTATTGGTATTGTGGGAAAATTCTCCCGAGTTTTATATTGCCTATTGCGCCGCTGCACATGTGGGGGCAATTGTTGCACCGCTTAATATTTTTTTACAAGAACGGGAGTTACAACATATTATCGCCGACGCTGCTCCGAGAGTTGTATGTGTTTCTCAAGAGCAGAAACCGAAATTGTCTGAAATCGATTGTTCTTCTTTTCATGTTGTGTCAAAAGAAGAAATGGAGAATTCTCAAACAGATTTTCATGAACTTGATTACAATCCGGTTGATTCGCAACCGGATGAGTTAGCGGTGTTGCTCTATACTTCCGGAACGACCGGCATGCCAAAAGGAGTTATGCTCAGTGCACGAAATATTGTGACGAATATTGCGCAAGGGATTGCGCGGTTGAGTTTTGGGCTGCAAGAGGGTGAGCGCATTTTTGGTGTGTTGCCACTCTTTCACGCGTTCGCTCAATTTGCATGCGTATGGGGAGCTTTTTTGACCGGATCGGCAGTGATTGTCGTGCCCAAAATTGAGCGACGTTATTTGTTTGAAAATATGAAATTGAAACCCACTATTATGGTTGGTGTTCCAGCTCTTTATGGTTTGATGGCATTGTTACGTAATTTTAATTTCGATTCAGTGAAATATATTGTCTCGGGTGGAGACGCATTGCCGGATAAAATCAGGCTTGGATTTGCATTATTATTTGGCAGAAAAATATGCAGCGGATATGGATTAACTGAAACATCGCCGCTTATTAGCGTTGATCTTGAAGATATCCCCGTTAAAACAAACACTGTTGGCACAGCAGTAGCCGGGCTTGAAGTTGTCTTGAAAAATGAAGCAGGAAATATGGTGACTAATTCGGGTGTTATTGGAGAACTGTTTGTCAAAGGTGATTCAGTTATGCTCGGGTATTACAATGCAATTGAAGCGACAGAAGATGTCATGCATGATGGGTGGTTTGCGACCGGAGATTTGGCCTATTTTGATGAACAAAAACGCATTGTTATCGCCGGACGAGCGAAAGATGTAATTGCCAATAAAGGCTTCAAAATTTATCCACAAGAGATCGAAAATGTAATCATGAGTCATCCATTGGTCGTGCGCGTTGGAGTTATTGGCAAACCGGCAGAAGGAGGCCAAATCGGGTCCCATGCGGAGCGTCAGCGTAGTATGGGTGATCAACTTCCAGTTGCTTATGTGCAAGTAAGATCCGAACATAAAGGGCTTTTGGCTGAGTTGCAGAAGTTGTGTTCTGAGTCTCTTGCTCATTATAAAATGCCCCGTTCATTTATTATCACAACCGAGCCTTTGCCGGCTACTGCAACAGGAAAGATTGATAAAAAACGGTTGTATGAACTTGATGCGCATAGTGCTCAATGAAGTTGGAAACAGTGGAATGAAACTGTTGCTTTTTAAAAAATCTTCGTGTACCTTTTTACTTGAATCAGTTGAAATAACCCAAGATCTGTCTAGTACTTCGTAGCTGCAAAGCAGCGAAGTAGTATTCACGGGGTCCCCGATTGAAGCGGAAGCAAAAATTGGGGTAATAATCAGCGATTCAAACATAACTCAGATAACCTCCATTTCCCCTGTCCATGACGTTCTGTCTGGATGGGGGTTTTTTTATACCCTCCTCCTTCGCTTATCCGGGTCATTTCACCCAAGTTACGCTTTGCTTCACTTGGGACCCGATTTCGACTCGGCAAGATTTTACCCAAATTTGCATTTGGGGCCAAGCTTCGGCGGACAGGCAAATTTCATTACGCTCGGGGGCCCCATTTTTTACACCAAAAATTGCCGCCTTCGTTCGTAGAACTACGGCCGTGTGCGGCGAAGCTTCCGCGGACAGGCAAATTCTATTCACCCCCGGTTTTACCCCAATCTTCACAAGTTGCGATTGGGGACCCCCGATTAATAAACACAACGAAATTGCCCCCCCCCATTTTTTACACAAAAGTTGCCGCCTAAATTACAATTAGCGTTGAGTGGAGCCTATACAAAAATCCCGGAAGTTCCTTATTGCGTCATCCTGAATTTATTTCAGGATCTACTTAACCTGGACCCAGCCTTTTTTTGAATTTGTATCGAAAGCAACTCGCTTTTTGTGGCTTTTTCACGATTGTATTTATTTTTCATTTGTAAATTTTTTATAATTTGAAATGAATATATTATACAAGGTTGAGATATGAAGCATGCACTTTTAATCAAAATCTGTTCATTGGGGACTGCATTAGTGATAACTAATGCGCTCCATCCATATATTTATGATTTAACTGTTTTAGAACTCAAAGATAGCTATTCCGGACCGAAAAAAACATTCATCGGGCTGAGCGATTACCATGATAAGCAGCATCCTCATAATGCAATTCAACGAGATTATGTCTTGAAAGTTGCCCAAGAGCTACAAGGGCGTAAAGTACAATTTTTAGTGGAAGATTTGAGTTCAGCCAGCTCGATAGGCAATTTTGGGTGTGCTTCCTATGTGCTTAATTCAAAACAAGGGATGCTTGCGCACCTGGCCCAAGATATAGCGCGTATTAATATTCCGGTTTTGAATCTTGAGTATCGATATCATAGAGTGATTTCCTGTGGGGGACTACTCACGAGTAAATATACGAGTCCATATCAATTTCAGCCCGCGTGTTCCATACGGATCGCGGATATACACCAAGAGATGTCACAGTTGTGTGATCTGATCTCAACGTATGACGATTGGAAGGCGCATGATTGGTATCAAGAAAACATTAATAAAACAAACGGTGCTGCACGAACTTTGAAGCTAGACAAAAAGCATGATATGAGCGTTGCCAATTATGTGAGCATCATGCAAAATCGATATCGACAGAATAAATATGCATTATTGAGGCAACTGCTCACTTTTGATAGCGGATTATTAGACTGTGTGATGGTGCATGAGACTATAAAAAAAGAAGCTGATCATGAAGTAGTCATCGCAGTCGCGGGAGGGACACATATAGAAAATGTTGTTGCGACATTGCAAACGATAGGATTTGATAAAAAATATCATGCAAAAAGTTCGCAGGGTCCATATCGGGATACATTGTGCACCGCGCTTGCCCATGAATCGTGTGCTTCATTTGTTCGCAAGCCGTCGGCAATTGATATTACGGTCATGGAGCGATTTTTGAAATAAAAAAGTTGTTTTTAAGTTCCTGGTGGTTATTATTTCCCAAATTCTTATGTTTCATTGCTTGAGCGGAGTCTGTTTGTTAGGATGTCTCTGAGTAGTATGTTATGCCTTCGACGAGCGGCTTCCAATCGCGATATGTCGAGGTTGGATATACATGAAGCCTGAGCAATAAGGCATGGGGTATTGCAACATTGGCTTCATTTGGACATAAAAAAGGGTTGTCATGATAAAGAAAAAATTATTTGTGCTCGACACCAATGTCTTGGTACATGATCCACACGCACTCTATGCATTTGAAGGGGCTCTCGTTGGGATCCCCGCAATTGTTTTAGAGGAGTTGGATGAGTTTAAAAAAGAAACAACGGATCGAGGAAGAAACACGCGCGAAGTCATTCGCCAACTTGATGCGCTGCGCCAAAAAGGCTCTTTGGGAGATGGAATTAAGCTTGATAATGGTGCAATAGTGCAAGTGTTATTTCTGGATCCGGATCAGCCGCTGCTCATTCCATTTCGAATGAATCTGCAGGACAACGAGATTATTTTGACTGCCTTGAGTTTTAAAAACAAAGGGTTCGATGTTCGCTTTGTCTCGAAAGATTTGAATGCTCGCGTCAAGGCCGATGCGCTTGGCATTGAAGCCGTTGATTATATGAAAGAGCGAGTATCTCGGGATAATTTTTATCGTGGGTGGATTACTCTTCAAGTGCCGGCAGTGCAATTGAAAAAAGAGGTGCCGGATGATCTTTATCATCTTGCAAAAGAATATGAATTGACGGCTAATGAGTTTGTTTTAGTTGAAAGCAATCATAATCCGCATCATTATAAAGTGTTCCGCTATTTAGGGCATTCAAAATTTATACCCATTGCTGACCCGGTGTTCAAGTGGCCGTTGCAAGCTCGCAATCCACAGCAGCTCATGGCGCTCAATTTATTGCTCGATGATTCAATTCAGTGCCTCACACTTTTTGGTCCGGCTGGAACCGGAAAAACATTCTTGGCGCTTCTTGCGGGATTGCACAAGGTGCTTGTTGAAGACGTGTATCGCAAAATTCTCATCTCTCGCCCGGTGGTGCCGCTTGGCAGAGATATTGGCTATTTGCCGGGGACCATTGAAGAAAAATTACAAAGTTGGATGTTGCCAATTTATGACAACATTGATTTTATTGTGCATGCAGGCCAAGCGGCCAGACATCAGCACGATATCAAACAAGAATATCTGCCTGATCACCAAAATGGTTCTAAAGATAAAAAAGGAAAACGTCGCTTTGCTCAAATTGAGCAACGGGTTGATTCAACCGGTCTCGGGCCGTTACATGAACTTGTCAAGCACGACAAAATGAGCCTTGAGGCAATCACCTACATGCGTGGACGCTCTATTCCATATCAATATATCTTAATTGATGAAGTGCAAAACCTCACGCCGCATGAAGTTAAAACGCTGGTGAGCCGTGTAGGCGAGGGAAGTAAGATTATCTTGGCAGGTGACCCATATCAAATTGACTCGCCATACCTTGATTTCAGCTCAAACGGCCTCGTGGTCACCAGCGAGCGGTTCAAAGGACAAAATATTTTCGGAACGGTTTATCTTGAAACGAGTGAGCGTTCTGAGTTGAGTCGCTTGGCTGGGGAATTATTGTAAAAACAGTTTGCTGATTTTACTAAAACAAGAGGTGAGGATTATGTCCTCGCCTCTTTGTCTTCAAATGATGGTACAACATGAATTTGCTGGAGAATGCAAATGGGTCCAAGAGTAATCTTCTACTTTGCAAATTTCATACCTATATGCATTCATTACTATTGACATAATTTTTAGCGCGTCTTTATCTTTAGGTTCTGATACAGACTTAAGTTTGAGCTTGAGCTTGTGTTTTTGGATTAAATCATATGCTTTGTCTTCCAGCAGAATTACTAGATCAGGGTTGGCCATGTTTCCGGTGATTAAAGGATAGTTGTGAGAAATCAGAAACGATAAGAGGTCGTATTCACCATTTTTGATTAAGCTTAGCATGAATGGCGAATAATAATCGCGGATAAAACGCAGATTCGGAATGAGAGCTCTAGGCTTTTTTGACAAAAGTAATTCAGGAGAGCTGGTAAGAAATCTCTTGAATATCTTGTGGGATAAAGGTTTTTCGAGTGACATGACAATATCGTTGAGATGTTCGAGAGCACATAGTCGGTTATTTTGTTTGGTATCTTCCAGCTGAGGACTTTTTTCTTTTCGTAGCGATTTCAGTATCGTTTTCGGGTCGACATCAACCAATGACATCAAAAGGTTATGGTCGAGTAAAGTGATACGCTTTTTTAGTTCATCATGTTCTCGCTTACCCGTTTGTCGGTAGGTACGTTGTGTCATGTGGACCATTCGTACGGTCGCATAGTTTTGATACAACCACGTATAATCGGCCGGAGTCAGTTTTTTTCCAGAAACTTTTTCTTCTTCTAAATCGATAATATCGAGAATTGTGTCTTGAATTTCGTTGGGGAGTGAATGCCAATAGGGATATGGAGCTGAGGTTATAGCATCAGCGGCATGAATAGTCGACTGAAGGCATGCCACTAAAAGGGCTGAGGTGAGAATTATGTATCTCATAGTTACTTCTATATCGGGCGAATTCTTGGATCCAAAGCATAATAAAATGTCTTGGGTAAAAAGTCTGGCCATGCCAGGCGTAGCCCTTTACGGGCGAAGCCTGGTGCAAGAGAGAGGAATCGAACCCCCACTCCCTTTCGGGAACTGGATCCTAAGTCCAGCGCGTCTACCAATTCCGCCACTCTTGCAATAAGATTATTTCAAACCAATTGGGCTGCCTTGGAATCGAACCAAGAACCCACAGATTAAGAGTCTGTTGCTCTGCCAATTGAGCTAGCAGCCCAAATTATTTCAATATTGTAACAAAAGAGAAAAGAAAATAAAGCAAAAAAACGATAGTCTAAACAGATTTTAATTCTTTGTCTTTTTTATCGGCAAGCTGATTTGCTTTTTCCGTGAAATTATCAGTTGATTTCTGCAACACATCTTCTAAACGACTCGCAAAATTCTCTGAAATTTTCTTATCTTTTTTAGCGTCACGCAAAAGATTATTAAAGTCTTTGCGCACATTTCGAATGCTGATTTTGCACTCTTCAAGCTTTGTGCCCAAGATTTTAATCAAGCTTTCTCGTCGGTCACTGCTCATTTTAGGCAATACAAGCTTGATAACAGCACCATCATTGACCGGATTAAGCCCAATATCGGAAAGTTTAATTGCTTTTTCAATGTCAGCAACTAAAGTCGCATCCCATGGTTGAATAGTGAGTAAGCCAGCATCCGGTGCTGCAATAGCCGCATAAGATTTAAGCGGCATAGGGTTTTGCCCATAAGCAGTCACCATAATATCTTCAACCATTGAGGTGTGTGCTCTGCCTGTACGAATTTTTACTAATTCGCCTTCAAAATGCTTAATCGCTTTTGCCATTTCAGCATCCATAGGAGTCTGAAACGATTTTATATCATTTTCGATAATGGTTATTGGTTGCGCCATATGCATTCCCTTACTAATTTAAAAAAACTTTAGGCCCAAAAGTACGTCGGGTTTAGTAAATACCGATTTCAAAACGAGCAAAACGTTTGATTTGGACACGTTCCCCGGTCTTTGCTATCAAATCATTCAAAAGTTCTTCAATCGTCTTTTGATCATTTTTCACAAATGGTTGTTTCAGAAGACATACTTCTGTATAAAGCTTATTGATTTTGCCTTCAACGATCTGTGCTATTACTTTTTCAGGTTTTCCAGTTGAGCGCATTTGTTCCAAGAAGATTTCTTTTTCATGCGCCAAGAATTTTGCATCAACTTCTTCAGGGCTCAAATACAATGGCTTCATGGCGGTGATATGCATGCACACGTCTTGCGCAAACGCCTTCATATTATCAGTATTTGCCACAAAATCGGTTTCGCAATTAAGCTCAAGCAAAACACCGATTCTGTTGCCCGGGTGAATATAGGCATGAACGCGACCCTCGGAGGTTGTTTTGTCAGCGCGTTTTGCTGCAACCGCGGCGCCTTTTTTACGCAAAATTTCTATTGCCTTTTCAAGATCGCCATCAGTCTCTTCCAATGCCTTTTTGCAATCCATCATACCAAGACCGGTGATATCACGAAGCCGCTGAATGAGCGACATATCTATTTTTGCCATTGATTTATACCTTGTAAGAAAGAAAAGTTTCTTTTTTATTGTGCCAAAATAAGGATTTTTAGCAATAGGCTTTCAAAAAATTGACCTTGACATACGGCGAGTCATAATTATCAATAGTAAATTATATATCATAGAGTAGATGCGTAACCCAGTTCTCGAAATCTCTCATTTTTCAATTTTTCCCCTATTCCACGCCATACTTCCATTCTTTTGCAATTTCAAAGTATAAAGAGTAGTCTTTGAAAAAAAGTTTGAGTTTTAGGAGTGAGATGTCTATGAAGCAAGAAGTAAGCGGTATCTCGTATGAGATACATAAGGATTCTCCCGTCGTCACTTATATTTCAATAGCGGTTCCACAGGATTTTGTCTCGTTTGTATATCGGCAGACGTTGGAACTTTTGCAAAGTCAAGTGCATGCGCCGGGTTTTGCGCGTGGAGCTGCTCCTCTTGAATATATAGCCTACTCGCTCAAAGAAACCATAGCAGATCATCTTGAAGAATTTTTTCTTCAGTATTGTGTCATCAAGACACTCTATAAAACACTGAGAAAAGAAAAGGTTTTGATCACCGGTTCTCCGCGCATTCATTCCGTTGATCTTGATTTGCCGAATTCTGCAGCTTATACCTTTGAGGTTGTGCCGGTGCAGGGGTTGGCGCTATTGGAATGGCAGTATTTCCCGTTTAAAGCACCAAAAAGAAAAAATTATAAAGACCTCGACCGTCAAGTTGAATCGTTCATAAAAGAAGAAAAAGAAAAATCAAAAAATTGTGATGAGACATGCGCGCAAGTGGGTGATTGGGTTGGGTTTTCCATAAAAATCATTGATCCACTTTCTCGCGATACTCAAACGCTCACCGAAGATCTTTGGCTTAAGCTGGGAGAAGAAGATGTTGACGTGGCGCTGCGTTCGCTATTTGTTGGAAGAAAATTACATGAAACATTTGTGACCGACAGCATCGTATTGCAATCCTATTTTTCATTGCAGCTTCAGGTGAATTATAGCTTCGAAATAACGATCACTGGAATTGTAAAAAATGCGTTTTTTTGTCTCGAGCAATTAAAGCATCATTTTAAACTGAAGACAAACAAAGAAATACAGCAAAGGTTAATAGAAGTGTTTTCCTATCGCAATGATATTTCGTTAAGAAGAAATATTGCCGAAGATTCGTTGCGATTATTATTAACCAAACACAAATTTGAAATCCCTAATTCTTTAGTGTTGCGTCACCAACAACAATTATTAGCTGATATGCAACATAATCCGGATTATCATGTGTATCGCGTGCAAAAAGATTTCCAAGCAAGCCTGCGTCAATTAGCTGAAAAACAATCTAAAGAGGCTGTGATGATGGATGCAATTATGCACAATGATTCAATGGATATTAGCGAGAATGATGTCAAAAGCTATCTGACCTTAATGCAGCGGCCTCGCACAAAAGAATTTATTTATTTTGGCACACCGTTGGCGAAAAACATAGGGCAAGAAATGCCGATGAGTTCTGAGTATCTGAAGCTGTTTTGTGGTAGAGAAAAGATGTTGAATCATGTCATTCATACGTTGATACGGCATTAAATATACCCCAAAATTTTCTTTAAAAATTTTGGGGGCCCCGTGTCAAAAAAATTGGGGACCCTGTTTCAAAAATGTTAAAAAAAATTAGGTTTTTAATATGAGCAAAATTCATAACTTGATTATCATTGGAGCGGGGCCGGCCGGGCTTACCGCAGCCATATATGCTGGTCGAGCAAATTTGTCGCCAATTGTGATTGAAGGTTCGCAGCCCGGCGGGCAATTGATGGGGACCTCTGAGATCGAAAACTGGCCAGGAAATATTTCGATTTTCGGGCCAAAATTGATGATGAATATGCGTGAGCATGCGCAAGCATATGGAGCTGAGATCGTCGGTGGCGAAGTGGTAAGAGTTGATTTTTCTTCGCAACCATTTCAAATTTGGACATCAAAAGAAAAACAGTTTCAAGCTCGTGCGGTTATAATTGCAACCGGAGCCACACCGAAAAAATTGGGGTGCGCGGGCGAGCAGCAACAGTGGGGCAGGGGAGTGTCAAGTTGCGCCGTGTGTGATGCCGCATTTTATAAAGATAAGCGAGTGATCGTGGTAGGTGGGGGAGATACTGCTGCTGAGGAAGCGCTTTTTTTGACCAAATTCACTAAATCAGTCACTATCGTGCATATTTTGCCGCAATTGACCGCATCTGCCGTTATGCGTGAAAAAGTAGTGAAGCACCCGGATATCAAAATCATCTACCAGGCAACGGTGGTTGAAATCAAGGGGGATGGCTCGCGAGTGACGGGCGTCGTGATTCAAGATCAAAAGAAGGGTGATAAACGAGAGCTTCCGGTCGACGGGGTATTTGTGGCAATCGGATTGAACCCTAATACAGGAATATTCAAAGGCCAGCTATTGCTCAATAGCTACGGATATATCTCTGTGCATGATCATACCAAAACATCTGTTCCGGGGGTGTTTGCCGCCGGGGACGTTTTTGATGATAGATACCGCCAGGCAATTACTTCTGCCGGCAGCGGATGCCAGGCTTCGCTTGACGCTGAGCGATTTTTATCTTCCATATAAAATTTGAAAAATATCCGATTTTGCCTTATTATAAGCAATAAGATTGTCGATAAATAACAATAAAAGAATATCTTCTACCTCAGGAAGCCCATGTCAGTAACTTTTTTCAAAAAAAGCAATAAAAAGCGCAATAGAAAGCACGGATTCCGTAAACGTATGGCAAGTCGCCATGGCCGTTTGATCCTTAATCGCCGCAGATCTCGTGGCAGAAAACGTGTTGCCGTTCGTGCGTAATCAGGCTTTATTGCTTTGAACATGCAGAAATTAACTAAGCAAGAAATTAACCGGATGTTTAAAACCGCTTCGCGAGTTTTTAGGCATCCGGCTTTTGACGTTTTAGCCGAACCCGTGGGGCCCCCTAGCGCAAGCAGGGGTACAAATTTTTCTCCTGAATCCCAGGGGAGATTGGTCGTCGTTACCCCCGGGCATATTGGTAATGCTGTGCAACGAAATAAGATTAGACGACGGTTGAAGGCGTTATTTGCTAAGCACCAAGTCGCCCCCATGGGTAAAGATCTTATTATTGTTGCTAAAAAACCAAGCGTTTCTCTGGAGTTTGAGAAAGTTGAACATCTCTTTATGCGCGTGCTCGATGCATTGCAGAATTTGAGGGAGAGGAAGTCTGTTTGAAGTATGTTTTTTCCACATTAGAATTATAAGCACTGTTTTAAACCCCCAATATAAAGAGGTTTCTTCTATGAAACGTATGTTGTTGACGATAATTGCTGCTGGAGTATGCGTGGGAACTTCTTTTGCTGAGCAAAATTCGAGTTCAAATCAATCCAAAAGTTCAAAAGTGTCTCGGTTTGTGAAAAATGCATTAAAGACAACCGCATGTGCCGTTGGAACTGTTGTAGTGGCAGCTGGTACCGGACTCATTCTTCAAGAATCTTTTGAGGTGAATGATATGATTCGTAAAGTAGCTGCTCCCGGGCATGAAATGCTCCGTTTAAAAGCAAATCACATGATTTCCACAATCTATTCAGTTCTTTTTGGCATCAATGCGACGGCTCTTTTTGGATATATGACCATGACATCAGTTAATGACATGTTGTCTTCGGAAGATTCAGAAAAAGAGTAAAAAAAAGCGAAATTAAAACGAATTTGATAGCCCGGATTTAGAAATCCGGGCCTTTTTTTATACTGGATCGAGATATTGTAGATTCTCCGGGGAGGGGGGGCTTTTGACGCCATCTCCAAGCCTTGTTACTATTAGAGTAATAATTGTTTAAAATCAATTTTAAGGAGGTTTCTCTATGAAACGTTTACTATTGGCAGCTATTGTTGCCGGATTGTGTGCAGGCTCTAGCTCTTTTGCTAGCGATACAGAAACTGCAAAGAAACTCAGAATAGCACAACTTGAGGCAGAGATTAAATCAAGTTCTTATGGCTTTGGAACATGGTTAAAATACACCGTTCCATCGACGGCTGCGGCACTTATTGGTGTCGCAGGATCAGCTAACTGGATACGTGCTCTTGCTTCTAAGGTCAATTTACTTCAAGCTAGATTAAAAGATTTGAATGATAATGATCCCATAATTGCACCTGTGATGGATGCTTTTAACGCACCTGAGCGGGCTGATATTTGGAATGAATTCCAGTCCTTGAACAAAAAAGGCATAATAGCCTGCATTCCCGGAGCACTATCAGTTTTTGCTTGGGTTGGGGTTCAAGTGCTTTATTGGCACAACAGAGCCAAAAATAATGCAAAAGTTGAACAATTGAAAGCTGAACTTCAGGTATTGAAAAATCAATAAAATATCATCTGCAAACGATTGATAAATAGATCAAAGGCACTCCAGGGAAACTTGGGGTGCCTTTTTTGAATCGGGGGGCTTTTGACGACTCCTCAAGGCCTTGTACAATTAGAATAGTAATTGTTTAAAATCAATTTTAAGGAGGTTTCTCTATGAAACGTTTAATGTTGGCAGTTATCGCTGCTGGATTGTGTGCAAGCCAAGTGTTTGCGGGACAAGATAATCAACCGAAGAATGAAGGTTCTCTCAAGAAAAATGCATACATTTTCACCAAAAATGCTTTAAAAACTTCGGTTTTAGCATTGGCGACCGCTGCCACTGCAGGTATTACCGGCTTGATTTGCAAAGCTGCTAACGATTTTAGTTATGAACAAGTAGCCGATTTATTGATTAAAATTACCCCAGAACCAGTTGGTATCTTTGATGGAATCGATAAAGTTTCAAAAATACATAATCGGGCAAAGTTCTGGCACAATAATCGTGCGATCATTGGAATAGGCGCTGGTCTTATCGGTGGGTCACTAACTCTCTATTCACTCTATCAAACTGCAAAAGCAGCTATTGATACCATTTTCTTTGTTGATTCAGAAGAACAGAAGAAAACAGAGTAATTTGCATAAATATTTGATAAAAAGCCTCTCGGGTTGCCTGAGAGGCTTTTTTAATGCCCAAAAATGGTATTTTTGGCCCCGTATCCCAGGTTGACAAAAGCATCCATTTTGTTACAATTAGAAATAATAGGATTAGGATATGGTAATGGAGGGAGTATCTATGAAAAATCTTATCAAAATAATCATATTTGCAGGGTTATGGGGCGGATTTTTACATTCTGCCGAAAAACCGAGAAGCAAAACATATATTTTCCTTGAAAATAGTTTTAAGGCTGCCGGAGATGGCATTAACGCTACTCTTTTGGCTGGAACGACCTATGTTATAAACCATCTTATAAATAACGCGACCAATGTTGCCGAGGCTGCTGTGAAGCGTAACGCTTGGAAGGGCATCCAAACCACTGATTCTTTTGTACTTTTTTTCAATAAATATGGAAATATCTTGCAAAAAACGACAGTGATCATCGGTGGGGCGCTTACCCTATGGTCGATGTGTGGGGCCTTACAAAAACTAAAAAACGCTGTTTTTTGTATCGATGGTGAACAAAAGCAGGTTTCAAAAAAAGAAGAATAAAAAAATAGCCAAAGCCTCTTGGGGGAGAATCCAAGAGGCTTTTTGTTTTTCAGGTTAAAATTTTCAGCCTGAAACAAATGGAGTCTGGAGGTATTGCGGGCCCTGATTGCTTTGTTACTATTAAGATAAATAGATTTATTACGGAGGAAACTATGAAACGTTTAATTTTAGCTCTCACATGTTTGTCAGCAGTGGACCAATTGCAAGCAGCTCAAACACCTAATTCGCAATCGACGCAAACACCTCATCCGCAAGCTGGATATGGTAAAGGCGCATTGGAAATGATGCAGGAACAACTTGCGGCAAATCTTTATAACGCCACCGTTCCGGTAAAAGAGGGTTTGACCCAATTAGGAACAGACCTTGCTACAGCAGCAACGACATTATCAAAATCAACCGTCACATTGGAAATGGGTAAAGAAACTTTAGAAATGGAAAAAAGAGTTTCTCAATTGCTATCGAAAGCTGGCAGTGTTTATATGCCTCAATTTTTCAAAGAAGCTAATCAATTGATCCAAACTGCGCAACGAGCGCCTATTAATGTGAATTTGGGCATTGATAAGGAAACTGCGGAAGCAATTAAAGATTTTTCAAAAGCAGCCGATAAAATCTCTCAGGGCGTTACAATAAGCCATGTTGTTGATATCACTCCTCGAGCTATGCGATTTGGCATGGGCTTCGGTGTTGCTGGAGCGGGAGTCGCCTTCGGATGTGCTTTTGGCAAAACGTTGGCTGTGGGTACTTTCGGTCCAAACAAAGACTGGAAAACTCGTGTAGCTCCAGGTGCGGGATTGCTCGCAATCGCGGGAGCGATTGGCGCCGGTGTTTTGACTATGTGGTCTGCGACAAAATAAAAATAGTCAGGAGTTTTTATGAAATCATTAAAATTTATAGTTTTATTAGGGCTTGGATTATCATCAATTCAGCCAAGAGTTAAAGCGGCAGATACTGAATTCTTCGAAAAGAGTGGACTTGGTACAGTTATAAAATTAGGCATTGCAGGATTAGTGTTGTCGCCACTTTTTTCCGGACAATCAAAGCCTGTTGCAAAAACTCAAGACGAATTGTTCAAGGATTGTTTGAACACCGCAGAAAAAGTTGTGCGCAATGCAGAAGAAACTTTGCAAAAATATCGCGATGAAACCGAGCTTTTCGTCGAAGCTTTTCTTGCCGCAGAAGATGAACGCGCTCGTGAGCAGTCATTATCTTTATTGCAAGTAAACCAAAATGAGAGAGCCTTTTTTAAGGATTTAGATCGTATATTAGGTTTCAGAGCAAGCCGGATCAGAGGAAAGAGAAGATTAGTTGAGAATAGTATCTCGGAACTAAAATCAAAATCGGAATTTGAATCGGAAAGCACCATTCAATCTTTGGAAGCTATTCTTAAACAATTAAATTCCGCATTAAAGATGTTAGATAAAGTGTGCTTCGAGGTTCGGCGTAATGATCGATATAATAAAATACTGAGAGATTTACAAAGAAAAAATAACATAGCTACAGAATAAAAAAGAGGTGCGATATAAACAGATCGCACCTCTTTTTTTACACTTTTTTTATTCCCATGCTGGCGCATGGGAGCCCATTTCCGGGGGTCCCCCATCGTAACAGAGTGAAGATGGGGGTAATTCCTGGGGCCCCCAAATGAGCGCTAGCGATAGTTTGGGGTATATTTACATTCTTTCCGGTTTCGAAATACCCAACAAATCAAACACTGTTCCCATGGTTTCTTGCACAATACCCATGACATACAAGCGCGCACGGCTGAGCGGAATATTGTTCGAGTCGATGACACGATTGTTACTATAGTAGCGATGATAACAGTCTGCCAATTCAATTGCATAGTAGCTAATCAAATGCGTTTGATAGTTGCTGCTGATGTTGAGCAACAAATCTTTTAATGCCACTATTTTTTTAAGCAACGCATGTTCCGCAATGCTTATGTTGTGTGCGTCGGGAGTGTTAATATTTTTAAAGGCATCATCGGTTGCTGCTTTGGCAAGCAATGATTTGATGCGCACATATGCATATTGAATGTAATAGACGGGGTTTTCGTCGGTCTTTTTCTTTGCGAGTTCAAGATCAAATTCTAAATGCGCATCCGCTTTACGATGTAAATAAAAGAAGCGAGCGACGTCGGTGCCAACCGAATCGATAACGTCATCAAGGCTGATAATGTTGCCGGCACGTTTGGAAAGTTTAACGAGTTCTTCACCTTGTTTCATACGCACCAGCTGATACAAAATAAAATCGAGTGAGATTGAATTATATCCAAGCGCTTGGCGAATTCCGTTTAAGCGCACTGCGTAGCTATGATGATCGTGACCAAGCACCATCACAAGCGGGTTGAGTCCACGTTCCACTTTATTGACTAAATAGGCAATGTCGGCCGCGATATAGGTCCACTCCCCGGTAGATTTTCTGACAACACGATCTTTGTCATCGCCAAAGGCGGTTGATCGAAACCAGAGCGCATCTTCAGATTCATACAAATGCCCCGATTTTTTGAGCTTTTCAATGGCCTGATCAATGGCTCCATTTTTTTCGTGCAATGTTTTTTCTGAAAACCAGACGTCATACACGATGCCATAGCGCTCAAGTGTTAATTTTATTTTTTCAAGTAAGTATGCTTTGGCATACTGCTCAAAAAATGATTGTTCTTTTTCAAGTAATGCTTTACCTTCGGCCGATACAAGTTGTTGGGCAAGTTCAACCAAATAGTGCCCATGATATCCGTCTTCGGGGACATTCACGTCTTGTCCAAGCGCTTGCAAACAGCGCGCTTTAAATGACACGCCCAAATTATTAATCTGGTTTCCCGCGTCATTGATATAAAACTCTGTTGTGACTCCATGGCCTAGAAAGCGTAAAATGCGGGCAAGGGTATCTCCAATAATCCCGCCACGCCCATGGCCAAAATGAAGAGGGCCGGTCGGGTTGGCGCTCACAAATTCCAGGGAATAGGATGATTTTGTGATGTCTGCTGGCTTAAAAAAAGTTGCTTTCTCAAGATCTAATTCCTGCGCAACGGTCGTCCATGCTTCAGACTTAAGGTAAAAATTAAGAAATCCGGCTCCGGCAACCTCTATCTTTTCCACCAAGGGATGGTTATAAGAATCAATGATTTGCTGTGCCAGGATCCTTGGATTTTGCTTTTTTAATTTCGCTAAACCCATGGCCGCATTGGAAGTGAGATCGCCAAATGTAGCCTTATTTTCATCTGTGTTTAGGGTAGGGGCACACGTGCGAGCCGTTTCGGGATCGATAGAGAAGGTTTGGGTTAAAAAGGTAAGAAAGGAATTTTGAATCTGTTCTATGCTATTCATAATGGTCCGAAATGAAAGTGGAATATACGAAAGTTAGAATAACCTATTTTTATGTACCGGTAAAATTAAGGCCGGTAAAACTGCTTTGTTTTACCGGCCTTTAACTTGTGTGTTCTATGGACGATCTTCCGTTAGGCTTTCGTCATATTTTGCGCGTTTCTCGGGATCTTTGAGTGTTTCGTAGGCGGCAACAATTTTTTGGAATTTTTCTGTATCCCCACCTTTATCCGGATGTTCTGTGAGAGCCAACTTTTTGTACGCATCCTTTATTTCTTCCTGCGTTGCTTTTTGCGGCACTCCAAGTATGGCATAGTAGTTTTGTGTTGTTTGAGACGTTTCGTCTTTTGCAGAAGGCTTGTCGTCCTTCTTCTCATTATCTTTCTTATTCTTATCTTGTATTGCGGAGATAACGTCTTTTCCGGCACCGAAGATCTCTTTTCCGGTTGATATAATCGCCGGCGCTTTTTCAATTACTTTCCCGGCAAGGCCCCCCAAGGTATCCAATATGCTTTTTGGTTCCTCTTTTGGTTTTTCTCCAGCAGCTTCGCCCGGTTTTTGACCGGCTGCTGGTTCTCCACCAGCGGGAGGATTTCCTTGCTCGTCACCAGGCTTTGCTCCCCCGGCAGGTGCTGTAGCTGCTAAATCATCCAACGCAGAAGCTTCTTTTTTCGGAAGGCCGCCTTGTTCTTTCAGATTTTTGATAGCGGCGCGAGTTTTTTCCCAGCGCTTTTTGCCTTCTTCATCTTCTTGGGCTTTCATGTCTTTAGCGATTTTCAATAAATCAAACGGGAACATGAGGGCATTTAAGTCACTTCCTTCGCCGGTTACCATTTCTCGGAACCAGTTGATGCGTTCGGATTGTGGGGCATCCCATGCAACTCTGCCCGCTTCAATATCAGCAGGGAAGGTGATATTTTTATCATCAGTTGATTTAAATGCAATACCGCCATCTTCTAATCTGAACTCGCCATTTTTATCGGTGACGAGCTGATTTTTTTTCAAGTCAACGATAAGACCTTGGTCTTTTTCAGTGTTGGGAACGCAGAAGCTTACTTTAATTCTATTGGTTTGTTTTGCACCCAAGTAGAAATAGAGCAATAAGTTCCAACGACCTTGTAACCCACCTTGGCAGGAGCTATCTGAACCTTCAGGATCGTTCATGATCAAGATGCGGTGCATAGAATATTTTTCAACAGCTTGGGCAGCAGTTATGAAGCGTTTTTCAATCGGAACAACTGTCCCATTTCGATAGTTCTCCATTTTATTAACATATGCATCAGCCTCATCAAATTTCTTTTGCTTTTGAAGCTCTTGCCACGTTTGATACATCTTATTGTATTCAACTTTTGCTTTATTTAATTCGTTTGCGATAGGTACAATGTTTGCTTGTGCTTGCAGATACAGTGGTAAATCAGTCTTGAAATTGTCTTTGACAACAACGGTGTTGTTTGTTGAGTCAATCGCATAATATTGTGATGGAATCAATTCGAGCAAGCGAATTTCTTTTTGTTGATTGCCATACCCTTTGTTAAGCTCTTTGCTTAAGAAGGCGAGACCTTCTTCAACGAGTGAACCTGCAGCAGCGGCCGCCACTTGCACTTTCGGGTTCGGAGAAACGGCACCAACAACTTCTGGCACGAGGTCAGTCAAATTGCTTTTAATGTCAAAACCAAGTTGTGGGACACGCAATGGAAGATTTCTATTAATTACTTTTCCTTCCGGTCCGATAGTTCCCAATTCAGAACGTTGAATGAGCTTTTTAGGATCACCTGCTTTTGCTGGGTTTGAGGTAATAATTGTCTCGACAACGGAATACTTTGTTGAGGGATTACCTTGAATGATTCTGACATTCAAAGGCTTTTTTTGCTTCTCTTCAGGAATTCCCGAAAGAAGTCCGGCATGCGCGCTTGTTGCAAGCCCGAGGATGCTCAAGCCGGAAATGAATGATTTTATTATAATTCTTTTCATGGCTTTTCCTTATTCAAATAATTTTTTACGATCTTTGAGCTGAGTTAGATCAAGAGTAAGCGGCCCCTCGGTTTCAGGGTTGTTGCTTGGACGCGCAATGAGCTTGAAGTAGTTCGATATGCCGCCCGGCAATACTGCTAATCCGGCATCTTTTGAACTAATCAGTGCTGTAGAGCCCTTTTCATCTTTCTTGTAGGTGGTAACGATTACTTTTCCTTTGGCGTTAGTCGCGATGCTGTAAAAGAAATTGCTCTTATACCGCGTGGTGTCGGAGAAAGAATCTTTGATGTCCGGTTGTCCGGTTATTTTAGCCACTTGGCTTGGGAAACTCTTTTCTCGATCTGCGATAATATCGTTAACGTCCTTCTGCACGACATCCGTATCTTTTCCGGCGACGTCCGTCATGAAACTGTACGGCCCAACCGGTGGTTGTTTGCCTATGGAAATCGCATAAATAAAGACTTGATTATCGTTAAGACTTATTTGATCGGAGTTATTTTTAGGAATCCATACTCCAGCTAAAGGAACAGCCGAGAAGGGAAGAACGATTTTTTTGAAATTAAAGTTTGCAAGAGATTCAGCCGCGGTCCTTGCAGTGTCTTGAACTTCTCTCACGAACGCGAGAGCCAAGTCTGACGCATTATAAATGTGGCCGATAAACCCATGATTTTTACGAGGTAGAATACCTCCTCCCCATGCGGCATATCCCTGCATGACAGCCAAGGGTGCGAAACTGTTTCCCTGATCATCATTAGCGAATGAAACGGTTTGCTTGCTTTGATTACTTTTATCAAACCAAGGATATTTGGTGCTTGTCCATGATGAAATGGCGAAATTAAAGGGAAGTTCATCTGCGACCACGGTCGCTTTAGGATCAAGCGCCAGTAAAATTCGTTGGTAATAATCAGTTTTTTGTCCAACAATTTGCGACTCAGCGTTCGGAATACAAATAGTTTTTGGTTCTGCAAGGTTCTCCTTCGCCCCGGTTGGAGCGGCTGAAATTGAAATTCCGTCGCAGGAAGATAAGGCAAATTCTCGCTTCAGATCAATATTGTATTGTGTTCCCTTATAAACGACTTGTACCGTTTGTGGTAACGTAAGACCCTGTTCTATATCGGAAGACCACCAGCCCTGAATGGGTTTTGAAACTTGGCCGCTAATGGTTACGGCGTAATCACTGCCTAAATTGTTGCGAATCGCATTAAGTGTCTCCGCATTCGCAATGTGCGCGAAAAATGCGAATGTTGCCAATAATACTATTATAATTCTTTGCTTCATGACCGAAATCCTTTAAATTGTGCCCCATAGTACGCATTCGCTTGATATGGGGTCTTTTTTTAAATTTCTTCGTTATTTAAATCGAGCGTAGGTCTATTAATAACCTTCGGCTTCAAGATTTGAGTTTTTGGATCTACAGAACCGATAATACGGATCGCTTGATTGAGTGTTCCGTTTGGAAGAATATAGTCGACAGCTTGGGTAAGGCTATTTTCCCATGCTGGATTTATATTTTCTTTTTCATCATAGGGAAGTATATTTTCGTCTTTGTTATACCACACTTGAACATGATATTTGATAAGTTGGCCATCCTTGTAAATGTTAATTGCTTCGTCGGGCTTAATAATAACTGTTTCGCTATTGTCAGCATTCCATACATTTCCATTAAGCCAATTAATTTTAACTTTGAGGGTGACGTCTGTTTGGTTACGGATTCTGGTTTGTGAATAAATCGCCTGCGTCGCAGCAAGCGCCAGTAAAAGTATTATTTTTTTCATATGTTTCCTTTTTTTTACCAATCTTGTTTTACTGAACCGTATCACTATCGATTCCAGGTAATCTCACGCTATCTAAAACATCAAAAACGGGATTTCCTCTTTCGTCAGTGTGGGTAAAAATGTCGAGATTTCTGTATCCGCCTGCCTCATAATTATTTCGCTTGTATTCGGATAATTTGGGGTCCGTTGTAGTGTCATAGACAAGCACCCAATCTTTGATGTCGCTTTTAGGGTTTTTGGATG
The DNA here is from genome assembly GCA_963713925.1 of uncultured bacterium. Lineage (GTDB taxonomy): Bacteria > Babelota > Babeliae > Babelales > Vermiphilaceae > MFD01112-c2. The sequence continues at coordinate 915,264 of OY970212.1, read as the reverse complement.
TGTTCGCTTTTACTTGGTAACGAACCTTGGTCCACGCATGATCTTCCGTTTTATTGCCGAGAGGATCGGTAACAAAGCCTCCGGTGTGTGCATTAATTTTATTTCCCTTGAAGCCTTCTTCGAACGTTCTTCCTGCAACTTTCCAGCTTATTTGCACTACGATATCGTAGTCTGTGTGGTTTTTTACAAACACTTCAGCCTGTGCGTATCCGGCAAAAAGGGCCGTGCATATGAGTACAATCCGCTTCATAATGACTCCTGAATAATTTTTAATCACTTAATAGTATTTCTATTTGAATTATATCAGGTGGATTTTCCTGAAAGCAAGAAAAAACCTAATTTGAGGGGGGGGCGGTATTATAAAGGCGTTGTTATAGCGCTTTTTCTCGTTTTTGCTATAGTAAAACATGAGGTTTTTCACTATGAAAATAGCAATGCTTATTTCCGGCGGGGTTGATAGCTCAGTGGCTTTAGCGCTTTTAAAGCAGCAGGGCCATCAGGTGACCGCTTTTTACATTAAAATTTGGCTTGAGGACGAACTGAGCTTTCTGGGGGATAATTGCCCCTGGCGAGAAGATTTGTCGTTTATTGAGGCTGTCTGCTCTCAATTTGATGTACCCTTGAAGGTGGTCTCCCTGCAAAAGGAATACCATGAGCGGGTCGTTTCCTCTGTGGTTGACCAGGTAAAACAGGGACGGACCCCCAACCCGGATATGCTCTGCAACCAACAGATCAAATTTGGCCTTTTTGTTGATCATATCGATGATTCATATGACAAGATTGCCACCGGGCATTATGCCTGGATTGAGCATAACAATGGGCAGGCTCATCTCTTTTGTTCCCCTGACGAGATTAAAGATCAAACCTATTTCCTCGGTTATCTGAATAAAAAACAGCTGAATCGGGCCTTTTTTCCCATTGGGAATATGAAAAAAGAGCAAGTCCGCGCATTGGCACGTGAATTCAATTTGCCCAATAAAGATCGTAAAGATAGCCAAGGCATTTGTTTTTTGGGAAAACTGAAATTTAATGATTTTTTAAAACATTATTTAGGTGAACGCCCGGGGCCTATCATAGAATTTGAAACCGGCAAGAAATTGGGCACCCATCAAGGCTTTTGGTTTCACACCATCGGACAGCGGCAAGGCTTGGGGCTCTCAGGCGGACCATGGTATGTGGTCAATAAAGACCCGAAAGCGAATCGCGTTTCGGTATCTTCGGCCTATTACACCGAAGATAAAAAGAGAAATAGCTTTTTAGTTGAATCGGTGAATTGGTTTGACGGCGTGGCTCCTGAAAAAAATGATCTTCGAGTGAAATTGCGCCATGGACCAAAAATATATGGCTGCCAAATTATCCCCCAAGAAAATGGGCAATACTCGGTTTCATTGCAAGAAGACGATCAGGGAATAGCCCCCGGACAATTTGCTGTTTTTTATGACGAAAATCGTTGCTTGGGTGCCGGTATTATAACAGAATCTCGAATATAATTTCTGTGTTTAATATTTATTGTTCTTTAGGTATACTGGCCCAATAAGGTTTCCCCTCTTTTTCCGAGTAAATTATATGTCTTTTAAAATAACAATTGCGACATGGATCACGCTAAGCCGTATCATGTTGACACCATTTATCGTGCTCAGCTTGATTAATCAATCGTGGGTTGTCGCAGGAATATTGTTTTCGGTCGCGGCGCTCAGCGATATGCTTGACGGCTTTTTAGCGCGCCTCCTTAATGAACAAACGGTGCTTGGTGCATCGTTAGATCCTATTGCAGATAAAATTCTTTTGTTAGCTTCGCTGACAACATTAGCTGCCTTGCCGGCAGATCGTTTGCATATTCCCTGGTGGTTTGTCGCATGTATTGCTGCGCGTGAAATCATTGTCGTGGGTGGGACGGGGCTACTCTATTATTTCCGCGGAGTTATGTATGTAAAGCCAACCATGACAAGCAAACTAACAACAGTTGTACAGTCATTGTTGGTTGTGTGGTTGTGCGTGTGTTATTTCTTCCACTTCGTTCCTATTAAAACATATTACGCGAGCCTTTTTTGCGTGCTGGCATTGGTGTTGATATCGTTGTTACAATATTTGCGCATCGGTATTCTTTTGCTGCAAGGAAGGTCAGTTGCATGAAAAGTTTGTTTATAAGCCTGCTTTTTTTTGAGGTATCTCGCGCAGAAGAATCATTTATCGTGGTTCCTAAATCTTCGAATGCAAAACCCGCAGCAACGTCAGCACTCGGCGTTAAGGAAGATTTTGTTTACTGTGTGGGCGATCTGCTGCGGCAGATTGCAGAGCTTCAAGAGCAACTTGGTCGATTACAGAAAAAATTACTTGAAGATGTGATGGATGTGGTTGAGGGAACAAGTAATGGGTTGTTTGCAAAAGAAAAAAAGCTATCAGGTAAACAAAAGATGGTTGAGGCAGTGCGCGCCATCGAGCGCAAGATCGAAGAACTTAACAGTATATTAAAAAAGTTTTAAGCCCACCCCCCAGAAACATTTTGTCCCCTCCGCGGGGACCAGCGCCTGAAGGGTTCTCGCCAACCCTTCAGGGCAACGGGCGTTTAAAACCAAGGTTTTAAAAATTCCTTGAGGTTCAACTCACCATACGCGATAAATCGCTACATTGGTTCGGTGAACCTCATCAGACTTTTCTATTTTATCGTGTCGATTTTAATGCATTGCTAATTGGCTTGAAACGTTAAATTTGGCCTCTACAGCCGGCCCGGCTGGCTTCACCCACTCCTCCACTCCATCATTTCTTGTTTTATCGAGCAACAATTCAATACGAATAACTACGGTAAAATAAAAAAGTCCGGTAGTTTCGCCGAGGGTCTAAGCAATTTGAAAAATTGCGTGATCCCGATGTTTGAAACGGGCAAAGGGTTTCTTAAGACCTTGGTCTTAAGTGCCCGAGATGCAAGAGTGGTGGCAGAACTACTCTTGCCCCAACGCGGGGAGCGGAGTTCTTTGTGTGTCATAGTAGAAATGGATCTGCTTTTTTGTTACGATAGCGAATATATATTCAAAAAATTTATTACAAATTACTCATTTCAAAAGGTTCTTCTTATGGCAAGTTTTAATCGCGTTATTATTGCCGGAAATTTAACCCGTGACCCGGATTATAAACAACTTCCGTCAGGACAAGCAGTTTGCACTTTGGGCATTGCATCAAATCGTCAATTTAAAAACAAACAATCAGGATCAATGGTGCAAGAAGTATGCTTTGTTGATGTTGAAGTGTGGGGAGCGCAAGCTGAAAGCTGCCGCCAATATTTGCAAAAAGGTCGTCCGGCGCTTATTGAAGGCCGCTTGAAATTTAACAGCTGGGAAGCAAATGGCCAAAAACACAGCAAGCATACCATAGTTGCTGACCGTGTGGTCTTCTTGTCTTCGGGTGCTGGCGCATCAGTTGAAATGGGTGCAGAAGAGCCAAGCGCGGAGCCTGTGCAATCAGAAATGGAAAAAGATTTGCTTAATCAAATCCAAAACATTAAAAACAAAAAAACTTCCGGCTTTGCTACTAAGTCAGACTTAGATGAGCCGAAACCAGCTCGTAAAAAGAAAGAAACGTCTGATATGGGCTCCGAGGTTGAATTCAAAGATCAACCACCATTCCAAGACGATTTACCGTTTTAAAAAAAGAAATAGGCCGGAATTTTCCGGCCTATTTCACTCAATAATGATTATGCATTCATAACGTTGCATTTTTTATTTTGTTTTTTCTCTTTCATCAAAATATGTAGCAGCTGCAACTGCGGTAGCTATGGTTGTCAGAGGATATTTTACAAGGCACGCAGCCGTAGCAACAGCACCCGTTGCGCAGCCAGCTCCGATGACAGGAAGGCCTACAAATTGAAGTGCTATCTTAAGATTTTCCGTAAGTGGATGATCAGAGCCAAGTTTATGTCTTGATAAAAGATACGCCGAACCGGTAGCAGCAAGAGTTGTAAAATATTTACGCACTCCAGAAAAGTCCCACGGTAAGTCGTTATTTGATTTTGAAATAACAACAAGTTGTTTTTGCTCATAAGGAACGAGTGCTTTTGTTGAAAATTGTCGAGCCGCTGCTTGCGCGCCGCGATTGGCAACCTGTCGTAAAAACATTGCTTCCGCTGATTGGCTGATGCCAAGGGTAAGGAGTGCTACTCCGAGTACTATAAGTTTTTTCATAAGATTCTCCATCTTCTACACCCAAGCATTTCCGCCGTCACCATAGGTTATGGCGGGACAGGCGCTTGGGGCCCATTAATAATTAATAAACCACTTATATTTATATTATCAAATAGAAAATTTTCGTCAAGTGGGGGGTATCTCTCAAGCTGTTGTCCAGGTTCAAACAAACCAGCAATCCTCGGGATAGGCTTTTTAAATGCTTAATAAACCATTGACAGATTGAATATAAAAATGTGATTCTTTCATACGAGAGACGGTTGGGAGCATGTCTTTGCATGGGGTAAATAAAAAGGGGCCCCTGCACAACTTCTCACGTCTTAGTTGTAACGTGGGCGGAAAGTGTGGGGGTAAAAATAAGGGCCATAGTATGAAATATATGCCGAATCTGTTTTGCACACTATCGAGTCTCTTTTTTTGCTTATTGCTCCCAAAGATGGGCTACGGATCAGATGAAGTTCTTTGCTTTTCCTCAGCGCTCGATCTTGGCTTGCAGGTATGGGATGACACACGAAAACTGATTGAATGCGAAAACAGTGCGGATGAACAGCTTTTAAAAGATATTATTTTAGGAAGACTTACTCGTTTGGGTTATGAGATTAAAATGATGGCACAACAGCTTGATGCTCAAGAAGATATTGTGATGGTCAGCGACTTAGAATTAGTGCGTACTATCATCTCTCACATTGAAAAAGAGTTTTATCATCAAGAACAATCAGATGCAAGCAGCGCAATTGTTGCACCGCTTGCACGATCTATTTGTGCGGATATTAAAGAACTTATATGAAGAATGGGGTAGCAACTTTAGAGCTTGTCCGAAATTCCCGAAAGTAGCTTATTGCTTTGTCATCCTGAATTTATTTCAGGATCTATTTAACCTGGATCCAGCCTCTACTTATCCAGGCCTTCCGGCTTGGCAAGTTACGGCGGACAAGTTGCTGAAACAAGTTCAGCATGACAACCGACCCTGTTTTCGGGGTCCCCAATCGAAGTTCAACGTAGATTGGGGTTTCAAAAACACCAAGACAAATCAAAGCCGGTAGAGAACCCGCCGGTAGGGGTATCAAAAATTCGTTTTCCACCAACAGGAACATTGACAAAAAGGCCAAGTCTTGGACACATGAATATTGGGTCGTGCGCGGTAAAATCATATTCAAAGAAGATATGGACTGTTTGCATGTTCCACGCACTGTTAATCAGGTCGCACGACTCAACACAGGCGCAAGGGCTCAACGCAGGCGAGCAAAGATTCGGCGATGTGCAGACGGGTGAAGTGCATGAAAGAATTTCGCAATCACACACGGGAGGGATAAGTTTGTTTGCTTTTTTATCCGCGAACGTGTAACCCAAGGTAAACGAAAGCCCGCGACAGATATGATCGGCTTTAAAATAGCCGACTGCGTCCCAGAGCAATCCACCTTTGACGCTCTCACGGATTGTCTGCAGTTTTAGTAATCCTGTTTGATCGGGGGATGTTGGAACGCGCACCGATTGGGTGGTGCTCGTGAACGGAAGGACGCCAAAATGCATGCCAAGAGTGACCCAGTCATAAAGACCAAAGGCCGCATCGAAGGTGACTGGAATTCCGACAAGTCCGTTGTATCCGGTCGGCAGGTCAAACGCGAAGTTTGGATCAGCTTTTTTACCGGTTGGAATGAGCACGCCTACTCTCACGCTCATGTCGAAGAAATCAAGAATCTCGGTGTCATCATAATTGCCCGTCCAACCGAATAGTACGGTTGTATCACCGACAAAGTTATCGCAGCAGTCGGAAGTTGAGAGCTGAAAGCGATCAAGAAATTGGTTATACAATCCCAAAAAGGTTGTCCATTCCGGGGTATTTCTATTGGGAAACAGATTATCGTTGGGCGAAAGATCTCTTTTTTCCACGCAGGCTATTTTAAGGCGACGAAATGGGGCGTGAATTTGTACAAAGAAGCCATTGACAATATTTTGGGTATAGAAAAGATCGGCTTCAAAAATGCTGAAATGTCCCAAGAATGAAAGATTCGCAAAATTTTCGCGCGTCGGAAGCAAGGCAAGGGCGTTGAGCGCTTGATCGACCGGGTTTGTCGGATCAAAGTTAGGTATATTTATCCCGAGAGCTTGAATGTTGGCATAACCGCAAATATTCAGCAGGCAATCTCTATTGTGACATAAGTTGAAGGGGCGTGAACATCCATAGGCACTTTTGTCTGTGCGTCCACCACTGAAATAGACATCAAACGACGAGAGACCATCTTCACACAAGCGCGGTTCGAGAAAGACGGGAAAGAAATTGCTCGCGCGGTAGAAGTGGTGGTTATCAATGGCAATTGTATTGTGCACCACGAAGCACAAAATGTAGAATAAAAGGGATCGTTTTAGGGCGTTCATAACTTTTTTAGTCTCCTTGTATACTCGAATGTTCAATTCGATTCTTTTCTCTACTTATAAATAAAATCGAAAAAAAAGAAAAGCCCAAAATCTGAAACTTGTTGCACGCGACCGGTATGATATACTGTAAAAAAAGAAAAACAATTTTTAGGGGCATCAATGGAAGATACAGTTGATAAGAACAATATCGAACAAACAGAAACGACAAATCCTCAAACAGAACGAAAACAGAGTGCGCAAGAAGCATGTCTTAAGCAGGTTGCAGAACTGACTGAAAAATTGACTCGGTTGGGTGCTGATTTTGATAATTTTAAACGACGCACCGAAAAAGATCGTCTCCATTGGATCAGCAGCGGACAGCAATTGATTCTCAAAGATATTATTACGATAGTAGATGATTTTGAGAGAGCATTATCCCCGGCTTCAAACCAAGCGCACAAGGTAGAATTGAACGTTTGGCTTTCTGGATTTGATATGATTCATAAATCTCTTGTGAAACTCTTGTCAAAATATGGGGTTACTGTGATGCCTGATGTCGATCAATTTGACCCAGAAAAGCATGAGGCGCTGATGTCGGTAGCCTCAGATAAAGCTCCGGGTACTATTATGCAAGTACTTGAAAAGGGCTATATGCTTCACGACAAAGTGCTTCGCCCGGCAAAGGTAAGCGTCGCTCAATAGCTATAAGTAAAAAGAGAGAACGTCTGCGCTGCAAACGTTCTCTCTTTTTTTAAATCATTTTCAATCCAGGAGTTACCTCACCGGTATAGATATAGATTGTGGATCGACAATTGCTAAAATAGCTTTCGCTTCTGCTTTTTTATCCGCGGGGCAGTTGGGTGAAGCCGCTTGATACGCCAGCCGTTTCAATTTCTCTTGCTCTGGGGAAATTGCTGCTGAACCAAGTGCGGAACCAAAATGAAGCTTGAGCATCCGTTGAGCTTCCTTGAATAGTTCAAGGTTGGAGCGTTGAATTGCGCCCTCAATAATAGGAATTATCGGTTTGTTTTGTGGATTGAGCTGATACTTGAGACCTAATCCTGATAACCTGGATTGGGAGTTATTAATTGCTCGAGCGAGTTGTTTGCAAGCAATGGTTTTCATCTCGTCTGACGAATCTTTATCAACGTCGAAAAGAAACGAGAGTTTTTTTTCACGGTCAAGTGTTAGTATCCAGTTTGGGTTTATTAAAGCTGCGGTAAGCGGATACAGTTGACGTGCGACCTGGGTATCTTTTACTAAGATATTGAATCGTTTTGATACTCCACTCAAATGCGCTAAATCTCTTACTGATTCGAGATCAAAAGAATTTTTATGAGCAAATTGCAAAGGTATTTCTAGTGCAGCCTCATCGGGAATATAGTCAAATCCGGAATGTCCTGGTACTGGAATAGATGGATCATTGACTACAGCTGTGACAGCAGGAGCGGTGACAACTTTAGCTTTTTTATTGGATTTATCGGCACAAAAAGCTGCAGTGCTGCAGATAAGGGCGAGTGCTAAAAATATACGTTTCATAAGATTTCCTCCATTAATGAACAATTTTTATTTTAATTTTTCAAGTATAGCTTTTGCATCTTGTATCAAAAGATCTAATCTATCGATTTCTTTTCTTCCTTCTCTGCTATTGTAGTCTTTTTTGTATATTTCACTTCGTTCAGTTCCGAGATCCATAATTGTGCGTCGAGCAGCTCTTTTCAAATAATGAAGATACATTTGTTCAGGTATCAGTTGGTTGATTCGGGATGATGCGTTGAGCAGCTGTTGACACAATTCAAAAAGAGGTAAATTTGATTGTATCACTGTAGAGTACAAAATAGGGTGTCTTTTTAACGTACTGAAAAAAGGAAGTGATAATTGTACAAGTCTTCGGCATATGGTGTATTGTATTTTATTGCTTGGTATCAACTCTACATCGGTAAGAAATTCCATTTTGTCCGCATCGGCCAGAGATTGTGTTTTGGTATGCAAAATTCGAGGGTGAGCGAGCGCGATAAGAATCGGATTTTTCATGAGATTCACGACTTCTTTATCTTGTGACAAGGCATGAAAATATTTCGAAGTCTTGCCCAAATTAATAAGGTCCCGTGCCGATTGTACCGGATTGTTATTGTCGATAAGCAGTTGCGGAATGTTGAGGTTGATCTCATCAACGGGGTGGTCGAATCCGCGGAACCCGTCGACCGGGTTTTCAGCTATGATAACTCTGCGTACGGTGGTCTGCTCAATTTTTTTTACCCGTTTGCTATCCGAGCAGGATACCATCGATCCTATCGTGATGCTTGTGATAAGAATAAATATTCGTTTCATGAGTTACTTCTTTCGTTTCTTTTCAAGCTTGTCCAATTCTTTTTTTGCAGTTTTGCTTGATCTGAAAAAGCTTTCAATACCTTTTTTGTACGTTTTTGGAATTTGGTAGTTTTGTGTTATGCGTTCCAAAAGCTCAAAATAGGGTCGCATTAGTTTCCAATTCTTTTCTATCGCATCACGAAAGGCGTTTCCATCAAGTCCGGCCGCTATAGCGCCTCTATTGTTAACCTTTATTTTCGTTTTTTTAGATTTATAAATATCACAGAGATTTGCATAATCCTGATTGGTTGGTTGTATTTCCATGCGCAAATGCAAACACAAGAGTGCTCTTATAGGTTTTTTTTCTACAATTGCTTTCGAAAATGATTGACCCGTTCTTTGTGTAAGGTAAGAAAGCGGATTTTGGAATAGAATGCTAATTCTTGTCGACGTTTCAGGAGGAAAATCTGAAAAACGCTTTATAAAATGATTGATTATTGCAGTTTTGTCATTTTCTGGAAGAGCGTTGTACTGATTGATTAATAGAGGATGGGGAAGCGCCAGTGGGAGAAAAAGAGTCTTATTGGGTGGAGTATCCTTTTTCAATAAGTAGCCAACAACGGTTTTGTCTTCAATAATTCTTTTGCATTTGTTACCTACTAGGCGCATAGTTGGAATGTCGCCGATAGAAAGATTTTTGAAAAGATGCACAAGAGCTTCCTCGGGGAGATCATTAAAGCGATATTTGTAATGTTTTTTTGCGGCAGGCTTAGAATGTTCTTTCTTAACTACCGTTTTCTTAGCAACGGTTCCTTTGTCCGCAGCAGTTAGAGTTCCCCCGCAAAGGGCAATAAAAAGACCGTAAAGGGCATATTTATTCATAAAAAGACTCCATTTTTGATATGTATTAGATACTTAGCTTAGAAAGCTTAAATTCAGTTTCTAATAGCAATTATATCAGTTTGGATAAAAATGTCCATGGGGATAGGTAAGAATCCCTGATGGCCTACCGGGTTTAGGTTCCGTTGAGTTTTTGAAAAAGACGAAAAAATGGTGTTAGGTTCATGTTTTTTGAATAAAAACCCCCTTCCCGTTCGTGGTGAGCGTAGTGAAATTTTGGGGTCCCCGATGGAGCATAAGCGAAATTGGGGCATGAAACGAAGTCGAATCCATACGAACTCATAAATCAGTTACAAGTTATTTCATATAATTACTCTGTATGGCAGGTACAATACGAAGTCCTAAGTACGCATCTATTTTTCGTTCGAATTGTTCGACTACAGTATGCTTTGCTCACCACGAACGATGGGAGACTACTTTACGTCACCCATCGTTCATGGTTTATTCTGGCTTATTTATATGACCCTCGCGAAGTTGTGGATTTCTTATTGGGGCCTCCCTAGTGTACATGAGGATAACTTAATGCTGGGCGTAGTTGAGCAAACCAACCACTAACTCAATAAAAATGAGGATAACGATCAAAACGGTGAGTAAATCCTCTCTGACCGAATCAATTTTGTTTTGGAGAACTGATCTGATATCCAGGGTAATGGAGAGCTTTTTATTCACGGCTTCCTGCCAACCTTTGAGATCAAGCTTATCTTGCAGGAGGGCATAGAGCTCAGAATAATAGGGCTCACCGGCTAGTTTGATACTGCCTTCGAGCCGTTCGGTGATAACCGAGATATCAACCTTTAATTTGCCAAGTTCATCGACTTGGTTTTTGGAATATATGCCCACAAATGGCAGATATGAGGTGATTGGCACAGATCGTTGTTTGTCTTCGTAAATCATATTGAGATGTTGATCTAAGATGCGATCAAAATAGCGGAGCTCCAACTGTTGCAAATTGGCAAATTCAAAAAATTCCTGAATGTCGGGAAACTCATCATCGTAGACAAACGAAGCTTCTGTATCGATCACCAGTAAATCTCCTCGGAAATAACCGATGGCCGATTCAAGAATTTCATTTTTTTGATATTCCGAAAGCGTTTCTGTTTCAAAGCGAAGTGTGGATGCAATAATGCTCCCGAAAGTTTCTTTCAGTGCAACCGTATCGATAACTTCTGGCTGAGGATCAACTTGTATGACCACATGAGAAGCATTCATCTGATTAAATTTTGGCTTGGTGATAAACGGTTTGATGATCGCAAATATGTTTTCAGCATCTTTTAAACTGATGTTTTCATACTGATCATCAAGTGCATCAAGATCTTTTCTGACTGCCTCAAGCGTGTTTGAAAAAGGTATTTTATACGTCAGAGAAATGGCGCCGAAGGTGTGTATTTTAGCTTCAATGCAAAACGGAGAAAGTCTTTGTTGGCGCATTTCAATTGAGAGTGGGGCATGATAATTTTTAAAATATTTTGAGGGCTGCCGAGGGACGATTGAAACAGCATTCGAGCTTTTGACTCGTTCAAAATTGATATCTTCACCAACGTCATACGCGTGGAAAAAATAGATGTTTCCAGTGAAATGATGTGTTTCGGGCGATGATTTGAGAGGGGATGGCATAGAGAAAGATCCTATTATTAACTACCCAAATGTTGATCCGCTTTTATTATTGGGGCCCCCAACTGGAGCGTAGCAAAAGTTGGGGTGTGTGCGGCCCCCGCACGCGAGTGCTGGGGTAATTTATTTGATGTTAGCAGAAACATAGGGGGGTGCGCAATAGGCCTCAACCCAAAAAAAAGAGCTGTCTTCAGCGACAACTCTTTTTTTATTGTTTATACCAATTCTTTATTACTCAAGAATCTGATACCCCATTCCCCCTTGTGAGCCAGTGTTTTGGTATCCAATACCAGGCTGCTCAGGGGCTTGATATCCCATGCCTGCAGGTTCAGGTGCTTGGTAACCCATTCCGGCTTGTGAGCCAGTGTTTTGGTATCCCATGCCTGCGGGTTCACCTGTCTGATAGCCCATGCCTGGGGTGCTGTACGTTTCACCGGTGTATGGCTGAATTCTCATAGGTTTTTCAACGGCTATTACGGAAATTCCGGTAATAAGCATTGTTACTAATAATAAACGTTTCATATGTTTCTCCTTTTTTTATACTTTGTGATTCTTATTTTTTCTCATCCGAATAAAATGCCTTTGGTTCTCCACCACCTGATTGTTGTATATATCCGGCCGGCTTCGAATCACTTGGCGTCTCTGTCGTCTTTGTATAATATGGCATTGGTTCACTACCCGTTTGCTGTATGTATCCGGTCGGTTTATTAGGCTCGGTCTTAGTTGAATCGGCAGCGATCAAAGATAATTCTGCAACAAATAGGCATAATAATAAGCGTTTCATATGTTTCTCCTTTTTTTTATATTTGAAGAGATTAGTTGAGGCTTGCTTCAAGGCATTCTTGCCCGTTTTTCTTCGATGTCAAATTTAAGATCTTTAATTTTTTTGAGTAAAGGATCAATTCCCTCTTCCCTCGTTTCCCTTTTCGGGTAGTAGACGCCTCGCGACGCATATGCGTATTCTTTTTTCAAAAGACCGACCAATTTTTCAATATCTTCGTCTCTTTCTTTGCGAAGTGCTTCAACTTCGTTACGCTCTGCAATTTTTAAAGTTTGGATTTGTTTTTTTGTTTTTTGGTCAAGTTCCTCTGCGTATGCCGATGCTATTGTCGCCAGTGTAATTGCTATAAATAAACGGTTCATACTATTCTCCTTTTTATTTCGAATGTAAATTACTTAAAAGTTCCCAATGATGTATTTCCCGCTCGAGGTCATATTTTTTTGCTTTGAGCTTTCTGAGCGTTTCATTCGCATTGTTTGCTTCTGCATTCTTTATTTGCTCATTGATTTTTTCAAGGTCTGCCTGCGCTGCGTGGAGCGCTATCGATTCATCAGCGAATGTTGATGCACATGTCACAAATATGATTGCTATAAGTAAGCGTTTCATGGCTAATCCTTTTGATGATGAGCTTCATCTACACTATTCCAAGCACCACGTTCCATTTTAAGCTCACTTTTTTTGGTATTGAGTCTTAAAAGCACACCATCCAATGCAACAGGATCGTTTGCATATTTTACTTTTGCATTTGCGATTTTTTTATCGAGCGCATCAAGATCGTGCTGCGTTTCCCAAACTGCAAGTGATTCACACTTGAGTGCAGATGCTACTGTTAGTAATGTGATTGATACTAGTAAACGTTTCATACTATTCCTTTTCTTCTTTAGCGACATAATTGCTCAGCCAACTATCTTTTGTGATGGGCAAGACCCTCACGTTTGTGTTCAGCAGCTATTGTTGCCCGTTCTTTGTTAATTTCTTCTTGAAGATTAATTTCCTGTCTTTTTAATGCGTCACGTTGCATAATCAAGTTGTTGAGTTTGCTTTCTTGACCTGATATACGACTATGAGCTTGTTTCATCTTGTGCGTTTGACCTTTTTCATCCGGCTGTGTTACGCCGGCCGATGACACATTAGCTTCCGGTGATTTTGTTGCATCAGATGGCGATCCAATATTTGCAATCCAATCGCCCAAGTGTTTTCTTGCGTAATCGAGTCCTTGCTCAATATATGGTTGATACTGGCTAAGTGATGACGTTTGGTCTGCGTGCACTGTTGCACCGAGTGCAAGTGTGATTATTGATACTAATATACGCTTCATGACTATCCTCCTTTTTTAATTCTTAACGCTTTTTTACCCAATCTGTGCTTTCTACTTCGCTATTTAACCCAAGTTTCGCTACGCTCCTCTTGGGGCCCGTGTTTTAAACCCAATCTATTTGCTCTTTGAGCTTCCGACTTCGTCAAGACTTCTTCGGACAGGTCGAAGAACAGGTCGCTACGATCGGTGCCCGTGTGTTTTACCCAATCTACGCTATCGCTTAAGATCGGGGCCCGTGTTCGGGTTCATAGTTAGGCGCTGGCGCATCGAGCTCTTCCGGAGTGCTGTTGATTTCTGCAGCCAATGCACGTTTTTCTTTGTTAATTGCTTCTATTTTCTTTTCTAACTCAGCTTTTTGTTCTAAAAGCTTCACGAGTTCTCGTTTCTTTTCACCATAAGCCCTCATGACTTCTCCAAAATCCTTTGCAAACGCTGCGGTTGTGAGTGATAAAAAGAGGATGGTATATACGAATTTCATATTGGTTCCTTCAGAGTTAAAGTAATAATAAATATTTCATTATCTATTTTTTTATACCTTCATTTTCAATCCCTTGAAATTCACTCGGGATTCTTACTTCGAGCTCATGGAAGCCTTTCAGCTCCCATGAGCCATCATCTCACGCAAGTAAACCCCCAATTTTTGAAATTTACTTTGCTCGAAGTTGCAGTGAGTTGATGTTATGAAATTATTACACCCAAATTTCACCACTTCGCGGGTAGTCACGACGATGTTTCGCTCCATTTGGGACCCATCCAAAATATAGAAGGGTTTAATCTTTCATTTCCTTCTTACTTTTCAATTCATCTAATTCAGCTTCAAGACGAGCGATATCATTTTGTTGTTTTACTATCACTTGGTCTTGATATTCTTTTTCAGTCCCGATTAATGAAGTTTCGCCTTTGTCCAATATCGTTTGGCTTTGTTCCAATCGTGACTTTTGATATTTCAAATTTTTTTCTTTCAATTCAATGGTCAGATACCGTATTTGGGCAGTGAGTCGATCAGCTTCCGCGGGGCTCGCATCTTTGAGCTTAAAGCTGAGGTCTGAAATCTGATTGTTGAGGTTTGCGATTTCATTAATATAGGCAACTTGATTGGCGTCTGTTTCAGTTGCTCCCGGTACGGTAATATCTCTTGCAACAACCGAAGGGGGAGTTTGTGAAGCGTTGATTGCGCTCGCAAGCAAACTGAGCATCAGTGTTAGGTGCATATACTTCATCTTCATACCCAAAAAACTCCTGAATTAAACCGTAACTAAGCTATTCAGGACCCAGGTTTAAGCCCAAAATTAAAATATTTTGGGGCCCAGGTTTTAACCCCACATTAAATATGTTGGGGCCCCAGGTTTGCAAACCTGTAACCACTATCCCTTATTATTATAATTGTATTAAAAAACACTCAAAAAATGCAATATCTTACGATATTTTTTGGCATTTGAGTTATCGGATGAGTATGTCTATTTTTGACCCATAAAGATGGCTTTTCTTTAAGCATTTTTTTAGAATAGAGGACCTCCCTCCGTTCGTGGTGAGCGAAAGTGAAACGAAGTCGAACCGTTCGAACGGAAAAATTAGCTTGATTAGAATTATGCTCATATCGCATGAAAGTTCGTATAGTTCGATTCCTCTATGCTCCACTCACCACGAACGGAAAGCGCTTTGCATGTCATAAATGTAAAAAATAAACCTGAGTATCATACTTTTTAAAAACTCAACGGAACTTGGGAGCTAAAAAAGCACATATAAAAAATATACAACCCTGAACGGTGGTGATACTTCCGGCGATTGAAATGTCAGCGCCATGGGCGAGAGTATATCCAATTATGCAGGAGCAGATACTGATGGCAAGCGTATACGAAATCAGGGAGCGGACATTTGTTGTCAGGAGAAGTGCGCTTGCAGCAGGGACAACCATCAAAGCAATTGTCATGAGAGATCCGACACAATCAAACGCGGCGACGCAGGTGAGCGTTGTCATGACCATCAAGATGTACAAAAGTATTGTTGGAGAAAAGCCGACGGTGCGTGCGTAAATTCGGTCAAAACTTACCAAGACCAATTCTTTATACAAGAGCCACGTTGTGATGCCATTACCAACAAGAAGGAATCCGAGCACCCAAAGCGCAAGAGGTCCCCAATCGATATCAAAAAGAATGAGACGGTTAAATGGCGTGAACGCAATTTCTCCTAAAAGCACCATATCGGTGTCTAAATGTGTGTTGCGTGCGTACAATGAAATTAAGATGACGCCCAGGGAAAAAAAGAAAGGAAAGACAAGTCCGAGCACGGCGTCGGAACGTATCTTTGTCTTGTTGATAAAAAATTGTATGCAAAAAACGGTGATCAACCCTGAAATACATGAGCCGAAAAAAAGCAGTGGGGACTCAAGGTTGCCGGTGATGAGAAACATAATCACAATGCCGGGCAAAATAGCATGGCTAATTGCATCGGCAATGAGTGGGATGCCATAGAGTACTAAAAAAATGCCGGGGATTGCAGTTGTCACACACACAAGGATTGCGATGAGCAAAATAGTTGCCATGAGTATGTTCATACGAATGCCTTACGTCTACAACCCAAGCTCGCTAAACTTCCGCCGTCGCCGATCCACTTTCGCCAAGGCTTCAGCGTGACGGGGGCTATGGCGAGACAAGACGCTTGGGACCCATTTAAATATTTTATGTTAAGTTTATGAGCCGCTTTCAAAGTGGACCCTTTGGCTGTCTGGCGATGAGCGAACTCACGACCGTTATAAATAAGATCACACATATGGTTGGTCCCGTCGGTGTGCGCGCGTAAAAACTGATGAGGCTTCCAAGAAGCGCCGTCGCGGCTCCGATGCAGCTGGCCAGGAGAACAAACGGTTTTGTGTTATATGTCCATTGTCGAGCGACGACACTCGGCATAATCAGTTGTGAGCTGAGCAAAATAATGCCAACTGTTTGTATTCCCAATGCGATGATGCCAATCAACAGTATGTTGTAAATCAGAGATAGACGTGAGGCAGAAAATCCGATCGTTTGTGAAAATGTTTCATCAAAAATGCCCATGATCAATTCTTTAAAAAAAAGTGTCATACTCAATAGTAAACTGATTCCGATGATAACGATAAGCAGAAGGTCAGAACTGAGCGCAAGCGATGCGTTACCAAACAAAAATTTGTTAATGAGTCCCTGGTCTGCGCGTGGAAATTTTTGCAAAATGGAGATCAATAAAAGTCCAAACCCGAGGTATGATGACAAAATGACAGCAAAAAGAGTGTCTGTTTGCAGCTTGGTAGTTTGCTTAAGGTACTGAATTGAGCCCATGGCAAGAGCAGCGCTGATGATAGCTCCCGCCGATAAGATGCCCGATGACCCGGAAACTGTCAGCATCAGCGCGCAGACAACACCGGGCAATGTCGCATGAGACAAAGTGTCTGCAAGCATGCTATGCCGCTTTAAATAGGCAATCGTTCCAAGAGCTCCGGCACACAGAGCAAAAAAAGTGCAACAGCAGGTTGCAATGATACTGTGATAATAATCGGCATACAGCTGAGTCAAAAAATGCGTCATTGTTTGTCCTGACAAACAATCGACTGTGGATTACTGGGGCCCCCATATTTTTGATAAAAATGTGGGGTATTAATCCCAAACGTTTTCTCAAGGAGCGCGCTCGTGAATACTTCACGCGTTGGCCCAAAAGCAATGAGCGATTTATTAAGCAACAAAGTGCGCGTGAAATAATCAAGCACATGTGATAAATCGTGATGCACGATGAGCACCGTTTTTCCTGAACGGGCGAGCGCGGATAATTTTTGCATAATAAGTCGTTGCGTCTGAGCATCGATGCCGTTGCAGGGTTCATCAAGAATCAAAATCGGAGAATCTTGTAATAATGCACGCGCTAAAAAAATGCGCTGTTGCTGTCCGCCGGATAATTGGCCGATAGGTCGATGCGCATATTCACGCATACCGAGTTCTTCCAATGTATGCAGGGCTTGTTCTTTGTCAGAGTTTGTTGGCCGTCGGAACCAGCCCAAGCGCGCATAACAACCCATGAGCACAACATCAAGTGCACTAATAGGAAAGTGCCAATCGATGGAAGCTCTCTGAGGCACATAAGCACAGATACCCTTTTGTGACGCAAAGGGAGCGCCAAATATTTTTACTGATCCCTGTTGAGCAGGAATTAAGTCGAGGATCGATTTGATAAATGTTGATTTTCCCGCGCCGTTTGGGCCTAAGATGCCAACCATAGATCCCTGATCGATCGTCAGAGAACTCACATCGAGAACAATGTTGTTTCCATATGCAACAGTCAGATCTTTGATCTCGAGAGCAGTTGAATTTGGTTTCATGTATAACTCCGCAAAATACCTTTTTAGTTTAGATGTTTTTTACAAGAAAAACACCCAAAAAAAAGAGCCTCCGGCGGAGGCTCATGAAATTGCGTAGTTTGAGATTTGATAATCAGTTTCATTTATTTGTTTGCAAACTCTCGTCCAAACGAACTAATTCCGCATTCAAATCAGCAATAATTGCTGTCTTACGATCAACCGTAGCAGCAGTCACCGTTCCGGTGAGTCTATCGTTTTTTCTCTGCAGCTTGCGCGCTGTTGCTTCCAACGATGCTAAGTATTCAGCCTCAACGGTGGGTTGATGCAAGACTGTGAGTTCTTTTTCTAGGGCAGCTATACGTTCTTGTTGCTTAAGGTTTTGTTCAAGTAATCCATCATTTACGTTTTTTTGTGTTTTTGCATCCGGGGTAATTTGAGCCAATTGACGCTCTATATTCGCTTTTGTTTGCGCCATATCAAACAGAACAGCACCCACGCCGGCAATTGAGATTACTGCGGGAACTTTTCCAAAAAATCCATTGACTGAATAGGGCACTTTTTTGCCCGATTGAGCTTCTATCTGTTTTTCTTCGTGGTTCAAACGGCTTTTGAGCCATTCTGAAGCCGCGTATCCGGCAACATTTCCACCAACGGCAACACCGGTCGTTGCAAGGCTAGTATTTTTGATTCGGCTTTGAACGTACCGCGCTGCAACAAATGATAGGCCGGCAGCTCCTGTTGCAACTAATGTTGGCCATGTAGCGCGGAATGCATAATATGCTTTATCTTTTGTTGACCACCGCTGTTGTGTAGGTGCAGCAATAAGATGCAAGCTTGAAATAAGGGTGAGGAATATTAAACGTTTCATAAAAATCTCCACTTTAATCGTATTAAGCAAAGAGAGCCTCCGGTGGAGGCTCTCTTCATATTTTATTCGGGTTTGTTTTCAGTAGCAGAATCGTTGCTTTTGATAGCGCCGGTTGCTTTAAGCCACTTTATCGCTTTCTTTTTTGCTTTAGTTGCGATATTTTCTTTTAGTTCTTTTATTTGTTCGTTCAATAAGGCTGTCTGAGTAACTGCATCCTTTTTGGATAATTGTAGACTTTCTTTGGCAGCTGAAAGCTCAGCATTTATTTTATCGTTTGTTTGTCTTGAACTTGCAAGGTCATTTCCTATAAGGGTAAGATTTGTGTTTGCTTTTTTAAGTTCTTCCTGCTGCGCCATCATTGCTCGTGCCATATCTGCGCTAACTGCGACAAAGCCAAGTCCGGATATTGCAAGGTGAGTGTAGCCAAGATCATTCACGGAATAAGGTAGTTTTTTGCCCAATTGCGCTTCCATTTTCTTTTCGTTATCGTTCATCCAGTTTTTGAGATCATGGCTCGCAGCAGCTCCGGCAGCATTTCCCCCGAGAGCGATACCGACTGTTGCAATTGGGTTATTTACATATCGTGCTGCAACAAATGATCCGAGAGCAGCTCCAGCTGAAACAAAGGTTGGAACGCCCGCTCTAAAAAAATAATAAGCGTGATCTTTTGCAGCCCATTCTTCCTGCTGCTTTTTAAACATACCAAATGTATGGGTGCTTGGAATAAGGCACGCAACTGCCAATAACGATAGACGTTTCATCGAAACCTCCGAATTAACGCCTTTTTTCAGGCGGTGGTTAATAAAAATCATTTTTTACTTTCTTTTATACGTTTGTCATGCCTTAATAGTTTCGTTCTGAGTTATTGTAGTTGTGTGTTGCGGAAGTGACAGTTCCTCTGAGTCTAGCATTTTCGGCTTGCAGTCGTCGTATTCTTGCTTCTGCAGCGGCCAAGCCCCGAGCAGGAATTAATGGTATATTTTCCGCCTCCTTTTTCAATTGAGCGATCTCATTCTTTAGGTTAATGTTCGCATCAATTAAGGCATTGGCCCCATTCTGCGATGCACCGTTATTTGCACCGAGCGTATCGATTGCTTCAGTGAGGCGCTCATCAACCTTATTCTTCTCGGAAATTAATTCATCCATCACATCAGCAGCAACGGTAAGCCCGCCTAAGGCTGATATCCAAAGATGTGGGTTGAATCTGCTTATTGACCCATTGACTGAAAAAGGCACCTTCTTGCCTGTCTTTTTTTCGATTTCTTGTTCTTGTCTGAGCAACCAAGGTTTAACCACATAATGGGCAGTAACGGCTCCTATCACATTTCCGGCCGCTCCCACATAAAGCTTATGCTTCGGGTCTTTTATATATTCCTGGGCGACGAAAGAGCTGATTGTAGCTCCCACCATCGAGGCCAGTGATGGCCATGTTGCTTTGCAGAGATACAATGCTTTCTCGCCAGCAGTCCAAGAACTAGATCTTGGCTCTTTTGTGTTCCCGGACCACAGAAATGAACCTGAAATCAGGCCAGCTAATAGAATATATTTCATATAATCTCCATAGAAATAATATTTGCAATAATTATATCAGATTCGGGGATGAGCGCAACCAGTCATATTGATGTGAGTGTTACAGTTTGTAAACTTTTGCATTGGGGAGCTATGCCAATGCTTCCACGATTGCATCTACATTATGGTTAATCATAGCGATATAAGTATTTGCATCCGATTCTGCATCTCCGAGTGCGTCTGAATAGAGCTCGGGTCCAATGGCGACACCCCATCCAAGCGCATGGCAGGCATCTTGCACTGCTTGAATGCTGCGCCGCGGGATTGAGCTTTCAACAAACAGAGCTTTAATTTTGTTGTGATGGATAAAATGTGCAAGGTCTTGCACGTGCGCAATGCTAATATCGCTGTCGGTGCTGATGCCCGCTAGGCCACGCACCTCTATGCCATATGATTTACCAAAATAGGAAAATGCATCATGGGCCGTGATTAAAGCGCGAGATGACGCTGAAATTTTTTCGATCTGCGAGTGAATCCATTGATCAAGATCAAGTAGAGCTTGTTTGTAAGTGCGCCAATTTTTGTGTAATTGTTCTCGGTGTTCTGGGGCGATGGAACACAATTTTTGATATACTCCCTCACCCGCTTGAATCCAGAGTTTGACATCATGCCAGATATGCGGATCGTGTGGAATTATCTGCTTTTGATCAAGTGTACTTGCGATAGCATGTGTCGGCTTATATCGATTCATCTTATCAAGCAGAGTGGCCATTTTTCCTTCCAGATGGATTCCATTAAAAATAATAAGAGCCGCGTGCGAAAAGCGTAACACGTCGCCTTCGCGTGCTTTATATAAATGTGGATCGATCCCCGGTCCCATAAGCACATGACACTCAAAAATATCACCAGCGATATTTTCTACTAAGTCGCCAATCATGCTCGTCGTGCAAACGACAAGGGGCCGACTTGGCATCGGCCCGGTATGTTCGGAAAATACAAGCGTTGCCAAGCAAACAAATGCAATGAAAAACAAGCTAGTGAGGATGAGTTTTTTTGTCTGCATGGCTGAGGCTAATTATTTTGCATTTTTCCATAAAAAAATGAGCCAAATTTGTAAGTTAAAGCAACTGCGCTCAGGATTAATAAAACGATTTTGTCTTTTTCTAAAATTTTAACAACGGCTTTATGTCTCTTGTTATGATTAACAAGAAGGTTCCTATAAGTTGGTTCACCATTGATCACCACGCCCGCTTCCTCAAGGCGTGCTATAACTGATGTTGTCGTATCCGCTTGAATATTTCGATTATCTATTTTTATCTCATTTGTAAATAATTTTTTAAACTCATTCGATAAAAACAAACTAATCCCACAGCCACCAGCCAACGCACACGTAGCCGTCCTGATATCTTTAATAAAAAATTGAGACGTTATTCCTGCGACAACGGGAACATATGCGAAAGCTCTTGTCAAATGCTCAACGCCGACAAGCCCATTTTCCTGAGGCTGTATCGGAACCAAGGGGTGATTGTCAGCTGCGTGAACGAAACATGCTGATGAAATAAGAAATGCACATGCATATAGTATACGTTTCATGGAAAAGCCCTGATTGTTTTATTTATTAAGCTCTTTTATTGTGAAAGCAAGCGCACCGGCTGATAAAGTGGCTATAGCGCAAATTGGTATAATGGTATTTCTGTCTCGCGCGCTGCGATCATTCGGGTTGATTTTTTTGCTGTCACGGCCCATGTCTGAAGCAACGTAGTGATCAGTAAGTGCTACTATGGTTGAAAGTGCTATTTCTGAGCCCATACAGAGAGCTATTTTGCTCAACTGTTGTTTCCGGGCATTGCCGTATAGCTCATTACGGCCGTCGACCAAAGGAAATGCATAATTTGCGAAAAAATAAGATCCGCCTATAGCGCCGAGCTGGAGAATTTCTTGGCGATTTCTATTTAGAAAATTCATGGTTGCATTAAAATTGCTTGAAATAGGCTTAACGATAGGTGTTGGATCCAATCTTTTTTTAAATAATGTAGGTATGAACGTGGTTCTTGGTTTTTTGTTTCAGGTTGTTCTTGACAGCGAGCGATTGTGCATGTCGCAAGAAGTGAAAGGATGATTCGCTTCACATGATTCCTACTAATGTAAATAAGCCACAAAAAGGCCCGATGAAATCAGGCCTTCACAATTATAAGTTATTATTTTTTTCTGTTGTAGGAATATGTGCCACCGACAGCTGCGGCTGTAAGAGTTGCGAGAATGACAAAATCTTGTTTTGTGCGGCGCTTGTTTTCTGTTTCTTCATACCAAGCATGCAAGCTAGCGTCTAACTTTTCTTTTTCGTTCTTAGCTGCCTGTTGTTTTTCTCTGTGTTCCTTTGCAATATCTATTGATTTATCTAAATATGAGTTCGCAATGTAACCGGAACCTAAGAGCACGCCCATGAGAGGAAGCTGATAAGAGTCTTTAATGCGCTCATCGGTCTTTGGTAGTTGGGTATTAATATATGCGTACACGCCTAGACACGCTACGGTCGGGATAAAACGAACAGCGCGAAACACGTTGTCAACTATTGTTTTAGCTCGATCATCAACCGATGCTTTTGCTTTCTCTTGAGAAGCCGCGTTAACAAGCGAGGATAGTGCAACTAATGTGAGTAATATGCGTTTCATAGTGAAACTCCCTGCAAAAAATGATTAATAATCGAATTAGTTTTGCTTCTTATTATCGCCTATCTTTTCAGAATCGTCAAAAATGCTTCCTGTGGTACTTCAACGTTGCCCACTTGTTTCATGCGCTTTTTACCTTCCTTTTGTTTCTCAAGGAGCTTACGCTTACGTGAGATATCGCCGCCGTAACATTTTGCAGTTACATCTTTACGCAATGCAGCGACTGTTTCACGAGCAATAATTTTTGATCCGATCGCAGCTTGAATGGCAACTTCAAACAGTTGTCGTGGGATCACTTGGCGCAAGCGATCAGCCAAATCGCGGCCGATATAATAGGCCTTATCTTCATGCACAATACATGAAAGTGCATCGACCGGTTTGCCATTGAGCAAGATATCCATTTTTACCAAATCACCTGCCTCGTATCCCGCCTCTTCATAGTCAAAGCTGGCGTATCCGGAGCTGACCGATTTTAATTTATCATAAAAATCGGTTGCAACTTCAGCGAGCGGCAAATGATAGCGCACAATCACGCGCTCTTCATCGATGAAGTTGAGATCTTTTTGTATACCCCGCTTTTCTTCGCACAATGTGATGACGCTGCCCAAATATTGTTTTGGCACAATAATGGTTGCATTAATCATTGGTTCGCGCACTTCATCGATCTGACTTGGATCTGGAAAGTCTGCCGGGTTTTCAATTTTGATCACTTCACCAGTGTTGAGTTTGATGTGATACATCACACTTGGTGCAGTCGCGATAACGTTGAGGTTATATTCTTGCTCAAGCCGCTGCTTGAATACGTCCATATGCAACAAGCCTAAAAATCCGCAACGGAATCCAAGTCCCAAAGCGGGAGATGTCTTCTTTTCGACGGTGACACTTGCATCGTTGAGCGTTAATTTTTCAATAGCATCGCGCAGGAGTTCAAACTCTGATGATTCAATCGGGAAAATGCCCGCGAACACCACCGGCTTAGCCGGTTTGAACCCTGGAAACGGTGTAACCGGATATTTGCTGTGATACAGCGTATCGCCCACGCGCGCTTCTTTAACTGTTTTCATGCCGGTGATGATATAGCCCACTTGGCCAGCGTAGAGCGCGTTCATTGGTTGTTGGTCAGGATACATGAGACCTAATTCAAGCACTTCATATTCTTGATCCGTTTGAGCCAGGGCAACTTTGTCACCAAGCTTAACTGATCCGTCATGGAGCGCAATTAAGCAAATAACGCCACGATAATCATCAAACCATGAGTCAAACAAAAGTGCTTTTAATTTATTATTTTGCGATCCTGCCGGTGAGGGAATGCGTTTGACAACTGCGCGCAAGATCTCGTGAATGCCAATTCCTGATTTCCCTGAGGCAAGGAGCACTTCATCTTTTTTGAAATCAAACAAACTTTCAATTTGATGGGCTACGCGCTCAGGCTGGGCATTGGCCATATCAATTTTATTAATAACGGGCACAATGGTGAGATCTTGTTCGAATGCAAGATAGAAGTTTGCCATTGTTTGCGCTTCAACCCCTTGGCTCGCGTCAACAAGGAGTAATGCACCTTGGCATGCATACAATGATCGTGAGACTTCATAGCTGAAGTCGACGTGGCCCGGGGTATCGATCAAGTTGAGCAGATACATCACGCCATCAATCTCATAAAACATAGAGGCGCTTTGCGCTTTGACGGTAATACCCCGTTCTTTTTCAACCTGAAGTTTGTCAAGAAATTGCTCGTGTTTTACTCGGTCAGAAAGAGTCCCGGTGACTTCAAGCAGTCGATCCGAAAGGGTTGATTTGCCATGATCGATATGCGCGATGATAGAAAAGTTTCGCACACGATCGGGAGTGAATTGTTTGAGATCAATTTTTTTAAGATCCATATGATTCTTGCATTTAATTGAGGAAATGTATTTTTATTCTATTAAGTGTAGGGTAATGCGTGTTATTTGTAAATTGATTATCCAGAGGGTAAAGTTTACAACTTTGGCGCAATGAAATTGGAATAAAACAAAAAAGGATCATTATGAAAAAACACTTTATAGTAGGATTTTCTTTCTTTGCTGTTATTGCGGCTACATTAATATATGATGGTTTTCTGACTGCAAAAAGTAAAGACGAGACTCCGATCGTTGCTATTTTTGATGGGAAAATCAGAAGCGTTAACATAACTGAAACCTGTACTATTCATGAATGGGCTTCAAAGCTTGGAAACAGATGCAAATGCAATCTCATCAGACATGCCTGGGGCATTATTCAAAATAAAGAGACAGCAACAGAACTTCTTGAAAAACTCACCAATCGGGGAGATTGTGATAGTAAATCAATTCACGAACTTCTGAAAGTTTCAGAAGATGAGCTTAAGCAACCTCATCACGAAGAACGTTTAAAAAAAGCAATTATCAACTTGTATCAACACTCACTTCTTATAGACCCCACCGATGTTGTTGGTATCACCTTTGATGCCAATGGCCATATGAATGAAAATGGATTAAAAGAATTGATAAAACGGGCATACGCAGAAGGCTTTCTTAAGGATCCAGCATTTGCAGACATGAGTTGCTTAAGTGCTAAAAATATCATTGGAGAAAAAGGACTCACGACTGAGCAGCTTTTTTTAGTGCAGTCCAAGTGTGCAGGTGGCGCCGATTTTATAGTAAAAGACATGCGTGTGGGCGAAGATGAAGCAATACGATTGACGACATATTCTCAAAATCCAGCACTAGAAAAGATTAAAGGGAAGCCTGGATTTCCTGAATTCATATTCCCTTTTGCCTATCTACAATACGATTATAATGACGATATCCATGTCTTGTCTTTTATGAAGCGCGCCCAGGGAGAAGCTTTGGTTAAATTCATGGAAGACTATAGCAAAAATCCGTCAAAAGAAAATGAGGCACGAGTCAAACAAGCGTATTACCAAATTGGTAAAACAATGGGGATGTTTTACAGAGAGTTCATGGAAAAATCTTCTCCTCAAGAAGGACTTGGCAGAACAATCCTGCATGGTGATTTGCATCAGAAAAATATTTTTTTCAATCCGGCGAACAACAAAGTTACTCTGATCGATAATGAGAGAATTGAATTTAATAAAGAGAGACCCCAGGATTGGGAAATTCCTTATATGTTTTATATTTCGTTTGGTGATAAAGTTGTCCCTGAAACAATTTACAATACTATGGATAAACAACACTGGGCATATATCACTCTGTCAAGCTTTCTTGATGGATTCATTCCCCCATTCCCAATGAATAGACAGAAATTTATTCTGGAAGATCTTCAAAATAAGTTCAAAGAATACTATCAATTTAAAGAACACCCATACGAGCGCTATAAAGATGGCTTTGATAAAGCGTTCAGAGAAGCAATCGATAAATTAACGCCACAAAAACAATAATTTGACACAAGGCTCTCTACAATCGAATGCAGAGAGCCTCTTTATTATCCGGGTAGTAAAACGCAACTATCATTATTTTAACAAAAAACATAATAAGTAAGCACAATCTTGCTTCCTTGTCTAAAACTCTTCCCTGCGGTATCCTATAGAAAAAGTTTTAACCCAAGTTGCGCGCTGCTCCACTTGGGACCCGATATTTTATGTGGTCCACGTTGGGTATACAATAAAAGGTGAATTTCATGGAATCGTCACAAAATCAAGACTTGGTGCCGAAGTCTTTAGTAAAACCGGTATTAATTGAAGATGAGTTAAAAACGTCGTTTCTTGATTATGCGATGTCTGTTGTTGTCAGCCGTGCAATTCCGGATGTGCGAGACGGTTTAAAACCAGTGCATCGTCGCGTGTTGTACGCGATGTATCAGCAGGGCTTTGTCTACAATAAGCCGTACTACAAATCGGTGCGCGTGGTTGGTGACGTGCTTGGTAAATATCACCCGCATGGCGACCAAGCAGTGTATCAAACAATGGTCGGCATGGTGCAGAATTTTGCAAAGCGCTATCCATTGCTTGATGGACAAGGTAACTGGGGATCGGTTGATGGAGATAGCGCTGCGGCTATGCGTTACACCGAAGTGCGCATGGCAAAGATTGCGCAAGAACTACTTGCTGACCTTGATAAAGAAACAGTGCAATTTGTTCCAAATTTTGATGAATCTACTGTTGAGCCAGTCATATTGCCAAGTCGATTGCCCCATCTTTTAATCAATGGCACCACCGGTATTGCTGTTGGTATGGCAACCTCAATTCCGCCGCACAACTTAACAGAAGTTATTGAAGGTTGTTTGGCAATTTTGAAAAATCCAACCATTTCCGAAGAAGAGCTTTTTGAACTTATCCCTGCTCCCGATTTCCCAACCGGAGGGATTATTTGCGGTCGTGGCGGTATTGTCAAAGCATACAAAACGGGCCGTGGCAAATTAATTTTACGCGCCGTGGTTGAGGTTGAAGAAAATAATAAAAAAGGTGCATCGAGCTTGGTTGTGACCGAGTTACCGTATATGGTCAACAAAGCCGAACTCACCATAAAAATCGCTGAATTAGTGCGCAATAAAGTTGTCGATGGCATTTCCAATATTCGCGATGAATCTGATAAAAAAGGGATGCGCTTGGTGATTGAGCTTAAGCGTGGAGAAATGCCGCAAGTCGTGCTCAATCAATTGTATAAAAATACCACATTGCAAACATCCGTCTCATTGTTAATGCTCGGATTGTTGGATAATCGTCCGATTGTTTTCTCTCTGCGTGAGATGCTTGATCAATTCTTGTATCATCGTCGTGAAGTTATTTACAAGCGCTCGGTGTTTGATTTGAAAAAGGCTGAGGCGCGCGAGCATATTTTGGCCGGTTTTATCATTGCTCTTAAAAATATCGATGAAGTGATCGCGTTGCTCAAAAAATCGACCGACACCGATGATGCGATTGTAAACCTAAACAAGCGATTCCTTTTGACTCCCGAACAAGGCAAAGCAATTCTTGATATGCGTTTACAACGGCTCACGAGCATGGAGCAAGAAAAAATCTATGCAGATCTTGAGGAGCTCAAAAAAGAAATTGTGTCATTGCGATTGATTATTGAAAATCCTGAAATTTTGAGAAATGAGATTATAAAAGAGCTTATCGCATCAAAAGAAGAATATGGCGACAAGCGGAGATCAAAAATTGAAGGTGCCGTTGATATCTTAACGGAAGCTGATTTGATTCCTGATGAAGAAGTTGTCGTGACGCTCACGCGCAAAGGTTATATCAAGCGAGTTGAGCTTGGAACGTATGGTGTGCAGCATCGAGGTGGAAAAGGTAAGATGGGGACAGCAAACTTGGATGAGTCAGACGATATTATTCAAGATTTGTTTGTGGCCAAAAATCATGATGAGCTGCTCTTCTTTACCAATTTGGGCCGCGTCTATAGCATGCAGGTCTTTGAAGTTCCTGAAGGATCGCGTACCTCAAAAGGCCGTGCAATTGTCAACTTGCTGCCATTAACTCCGGGTGAACATGTTGTTCGTCTGTTGTGCACCCGCGGCATGGAAGGCAAATTTGCTGTGATGGTGACCAAGCAAGGAACGATCAAGCGTACCGATGCAATGGAATTTGCAAAAATTCGTTCGACTGGTATTCGCGCAATTACGTTGCACGAGGGTGATGAGCTTGTCTTCTGCCGCATCAGCAATGGAACCAATACCATATTGATCGCAACCTCCCATGGTATGGGCATTCGCTTCAAAGAAGATGAGGTGCGTTCAATGGGTCGTCAGGCAGCCGGCGTGATCGGAATCAGACTCAAAAAGGGTGATCACGTTGTTGGTATGGAAATACTCAATGAACACGGTGATATCTTGTTTGCGACGGAAAATGGATACGGTAAACGTGTGAGCGTTGCTGATTTCAGAATCGCGCATAGAAGCGGTCAGGGTGTTCGCACGATTCCGACCGATAAGCGAAATGGCAAAGTAATCGGACTTTCGATCGTTACCGACACATCGGACATCTTGCTCATTGACCAAGTTGGTAAGATCATTCGACTGGCTTCTGAAGAAATCAGAACGCTTGGACGCCAGGCAAAAGGGGTTCGCCTTATTCGTCTTGACGAAGAGCAACGCTTGGCATCAGTTGTTGGGTTTGAAGGGGAAGAAGCTGAAAATGAAATCTCTTCAAGTTCATCAAATGTTGCACCAGACGGACAAAAGCGAAAATTTGATGAGGCCGGTGATGCAGGAGCCTTACAATTTGCCGGAGATGATTTTGATCTCTATCAAGAAGGCGCCGTGCAAGAACGCGGAACACAAGATGATGTTGCAGATGAAGATGATGTAATCTACTTTTAAGAGCTTATATGAAAATTAAGCTTTTCTAACTTAAAAGGGTTGGTTGTCATGCTGAACTTGTTTCAGCAACTTGTCCGTACGTCTTCGCCAAAGGCTACGCCGCACACGGCCGTAGCTTGGGTCCCAAATGAAGCGTATGCTGAATTTGGGTAAAAGGCTGGATCCAGGTTAAGTAGATCCTGAAATAAATTCAGGATGACGTAACAATAAGGAACTTCTGGTATTTTCGGATAAGCTCTAAATATGAGAAAATGAAGTTTAATTTTTTTATAATAAAGGATTTGTATGCGTACTATAAGAATATTCAGCGCTGTATTTTTTGGAGCTTTGCTTGCCTATTCATGCAGCCGATTGTTTGCCAAAAATGATTGTTGTGGTCAGAGTTGTGAGACATCAAGAGGAAAGAGAATGACAAGAAAAGCGGATCATAAAATTAATCGGCTTTTCTTAAAACGCTATTCCGGATATGCATTATCTGGTGAAGTGAGCAAGGAAGAATTTGATTCTGTTTTAGAAGCAGCTCGTTGGGCTCCGTCGTCATATAACATGCAACCATGGCGCTTCATTTATGGCAAAAAGGGGACTGCTGCTTTTGACAAACTGTTTGATTTGATGGTCGACTTTAATAAACAATGGGCACAAAATGCTGACTATTTGGTGCTTATTGTCTCTGATTCATCGACTCCATGGAATGAACAGCCAAATCGTACGCATAGCTTTGACACCGGTGCGGCATGGCAAAGCATGGCGCTGCAAGCGGCAGATCTTGGCTTGATTGCCCATGGTATGGCGGGATTTGATTTTGAAAAAGCGCGCGCGGCATTTGAAATTCCTGAGCGCTGGACTGTGCAAGCGATGGCTGCAATCGGTCGTCCTGGTTCTGAAGAGCAATTACCTGAAGAGATGCGCGATCGTAATGCAAAACAAAAAGAGGGCGCTCGCAAATCAATCGAAGAAATTGCGTGGGATGGAGAATTTAGAAAATAGTTTACCGTCTATTGCGATAAATTTAAAAGCGGTGTGTTCAAAAAACACACCGCTTTGTTTTTGGGGCTGTACTAGCAGGGAATCGAAGATATTAAAATTCAATTGCGAATATATATCATTATATGGCATTCTCAGTGGCATAGGGGAACTAAGAAGGGGGAGAATAATGTATAAAATCGTAGTAGTATCTCTATGTCTTACAATATCGGCAGCACATCAAGATCGATGTTTTTTTATGAAAACTTCCAATGGTGTATCCAAAATAGATGATACCGGATACATATTGGCTCGATATAATGATGGATTGATTTCCGAAGACAAGAAACATGTTGTTTATTTCGATAACTGGAATAAAAGCTGTATTATTGAAAAGTCAGATTCCACCATTCAAACGGTTCCACAAAGAGACTTTTGTTTAAAAGGGAATTTGGTGTCAGCATTGCTTGCCGGAATGGGTGCCATCAGTTCTATTAATTCAGAAGGATCATGGTTGTTTTCGCTGCATCAACAAAAATCACATTATTTGAAAGATATTGTTATCGATAAAATGGGGATTGTGTGTCCAGTGCCTATGGTTCCTCATTATACACTCCTTGCGGGAATTCTTAACTCCATACATGAAGATCAGGGACGAAGTTCTCTGGGTATTATTGATATAAATACCGGAAAATTTAAAGAGCAATATACATATCCTTCCCACATACGTTTTTTTAGTACTCATAATGATTCAATTGTAGCCATTGATCGAAATGGTTATTTACATAAAGGATCTTTTTCTCCGGTCGGTTACCAACATCAAAAGAGTATTAATATATCACAACTCGTCTCAGTATATACTACAAGCAAAAATGGCTGGACGGTTACACATATGAATCAGAGTGATATTGGTCTGTTTCATCCAACGGGATTGACAATGAAGGTGGGGGCCGATGGAACACATGAATCTTCGGGGCATGCAGTACCGTTTGACATATCATTAAAACTTTTTTTTTCTCGCATTGCGGATATATATTTAGCATCAGAGAATCAATTATTTGTAACATGTATCGATACAGATATGGTTGAAAAGATAACCGTTTAGTCCATACTTGAGTACAATATGGTCTCTTGTTTGGGCATTTGTACATGATAATCATCTCACACGTTTCCAAAACGTTTGGTAACAAACTCTTATTCTCTGATGTTGACCTTGTGCTTGCGGGTGAACGTCGGTATGGTCTTGTCGGGGCAAATGGGGCCGGTAAAACGACCTTTTTTAAAATGCTCACCGGAGAACTTGAGCCAAGCGACGGCATGATCACGTTTGCGAGTGATGCAACGGTGGGGACTATGCAGCAAGATCAGTTTCGCTATCTTGATGAGCTTGTGCTGCATGTAGTCATGCGCGGAGATGCGCAATTGTGGCACGCTTTGAGTGGAAGAAATGAGTTGCTTAAACGATCAGAATTAGATGAGCAATCGGGATATTTGTTGGCCGAGTATGAAGATTATATTGCCACGCATGATGGGTATACTGCAGAAACACGCGCGGAGCTTTTGCTTACCGGACTTGGCATCGATATTGAAAAACAGATTGAGCCATTGGGCACGCTTTCGGGCGGATATAAACTGCGGGTGTTGTTAGCGCAAGCGCTATTCAATAATCCTGATATTTTGATTCTCGACGAACCAAACAACTATCTTGATATGCAAACCATCAATTGGCTTGAACGGTATTTAAAAGAAACATACAAGGGATTACTGCTGTTCACTTCGCACGATCAGGAATTTCTCAACAGTGTTGCAACCGACATTCTTGATATCGATTATGGAGAAATTCGAGAATATAAAGGTAATTATGATCAATTTTTGAAACAGAAAAAGTTGGTCGAAGAGCAAAAATTGCATGAGTTGACCTACAAAGAAAAGAAAATTGCGCAGATGCGCGCCTTTGTTGAGCGATTCCGTGCAAGCGCCACGCGATCGCGACAAGCGCTTTCACGCGAAAAAATGATTGAAAAGATTGAGCTTCCCGAAGTTGAAAAATCATCACGTGCAACCCCGCATTTACAATTTCAAATTGCGCGCCCATCCGGGCAACAGGTATTGACGGTGAAAAATATCTGCAAGTCGTTTGAAGATCGCAAAGTTTTGCACAATGTGAGTTTTTCAATAAATCGAGGGGAAAAGGTTGCGATTATTGGCGTGAACGGTATCGGTAAATCGACGTTGCTCAATATAATTATGGGCCGCATTGCTGCCGATAAAGGCACGTATGCGTGGGGATATGAAACACATACGGGATATTTTGCTCAAGAACACAGCCATATGAAACATGAGACAACAAGTTTATATGATTGGCTTGTTGCGCATACCAATATAAGTAATATTCAAACGATTCGTGGTGCACTCGGCGCAGCGCTTTTTAGCGCTGAAGCAGTTGAAAAGCTCGTAAATGTGTTGAGTGGTGGCGAAGTTTCTCGCCTGCTCTTGGCACAGTTGATGTTGTTAAAACCAAACGTATTAATTTTAGACGAACCGACCAACCATCTTGATATCGAATCTCGCGCCGAGCTTGCGCGTGCATTGCAAGAATATCCGGGAACCTTAATCTTTGTCAGCCACGATCGCCATTTTGTCTCGCAGATCGCGACACGCATCATTTCACTCAGCCCAACCGGCTTATTCAGTTTCGACGGGAGTTATGCTGAGTATTGTGCTCATGGATTTGATCATTTAAAGCGTTAGTGAAATTTGTGTTTCATCCACTCAGACCATGTCCGATTTTTGAGCCGTTCAAAAGGAACTTGATACTTGATGGAAGCACAACAGTTGCCCCCATGATAAGGTCTAAGATTAGTTTTCGTCGGGTCAACGCCACTAAAAGCATTGTCAGGGATTTCCATTTTTTTATAAAAAGGAACAGCAGACTGGAGCGATTCCCATTCAATGGTTCGACATCCTTGATTGATCATGTGTTCAATTGCGCGATTGAAAAGTTCCTTGGCAATTCCACGGTTTCTATAAGTGTCGAGTACGGTAAGCCATTCTAATTTGCATTTATTTTTATCATAGTAAGCGCTAAAGGAGGCTTCAGCGACTCTTTTGCCATCTTTATTGTTGACAACTATTTGATCCCATTCTTTCCCTTTTGCCATAAATGCTAAATTTTCTCCTGGACAATCTTTACCATAACCACAAGATGTAAAGCGAAAGGATTCTCCTTTGAAATTGAAAAACTCTTCTTTGAAGTTCCCAGCATTGATCTGCGATGCTGTAAATGCGCAAAGCGCGAGAATGATTGAATTTTTCATAAGAATCTCCAAGCCTATTTGATCATTTGAAACGTTCGTGAAATTTGTGTTTCATTTTTTCAGACCACGTTGGATTTTTGAGACGTTCAAAGGGTACTTGATACCTGATGTAAGCTCCATGTCTTTCCGGGTCAATACCATTGGTAAAAGCAGTATCGGGAATTCCAATTTTTTTATAAAAGGGAATAGCGTCCGGAAGAGAGCTCCATTCAATGGTTCGACATCCATCATTGATCATTCGTTCAATCGCTCGATTGAAAAGTTCTTTGCCGATTCCACGGTTTCTATAGGTGGAAAGTGTATTGAGAAGTCCTAAATGACATTTATGGGGGCCATTAGGAGAGCCAAAAGAGATTTCGGCAATTCTTGTATTATCTTTATTATTGACAACTATTTGGTCCCATCCCTCTTCTCCAAGCCACATAAAAGGGTTTCCGGTTGTTTTTGGACAATGTGAACCACAAGGTGTAAAGCGGAAGGATTCCCCTTTGAAATTGAGGTATTCTTCTTTGAAGTTCATAGCTTTGATCTGAGATGCTGTAAATGCGCAAAGCGCGAGAATAATTAAATTTTTCATAAAAATCTCCCAGCCTCCGTTCTTACTCCGTAGCCAATCCTCAGGGAGAATTAAACTACGGCGGGCAGGCCATTTTTAACCTGTTTTTCCTACTATTTATAGCATATCAAATCTTTTCAATTTGTCAATTTACAGGCTAAAAAAGCATATTTGACAGGCTTTTTTGCTTCCTATAGCCTGATTTAAGGCCAATTGAGTTTTGATAATATGAAAAATGATAGTAGTTTCGTGTTTAGCACTGCAATGAGCAATTTACACGTTCGTGGTGAGCGTAGCCGTATTTACGGCGTAGTCGAATCCATATCGAACGGAAAAAATTGCTTTGATCAAAAATTTGTTCTTATTCTGTTGCATGAACGTTCGTATGGATTCGACTACGCTAACGTTTTTACCCATGCAAAAGCACGGGGCCCGAAGTTTCGCTCACCACGAACGGGCCCCAATCGAAGCGTAAGCGTAGATTGGGTGTAACGAACGGAGTGGAGTCATTTTTACAATTTCAAAAACTCAATGGAACCTAATTCAAGGTATTTTTTACATCAGGGGGGGAAAACGATGCTTGAGCGTCAAACATTATTGCATCTATCATTAATTGAGGGTATTGGTCCGGGGACAATCTCAGCGATCATCAGCAAAAAATCTGAGGCATTTTCACTGGGCGATTTGTATGGAATGTCAGCTTATGATATACAAAATCAGTGTTTTATTTCTGAGCAAACGTCTCAGAAATTAGTAGAAGGGCTGTCACAACTCGATCTATTGACTGCCGAATTAAAGCGCATCGAACGCATTGGTGCACGTTGGTATACCATTCTTGACCCTGAATATCCGCAAATGCTTTCTCACATTCATTTGCCACCCACAATTTTGTATGCGCTTGGTGCGCCGATTGAATTGGTTTCAAAAAGTCTAGCTATTGTTGGTTCACGAGATGCGACATCATACGCCAATCGAGTAATCAATTCTTTCATGCCCGATTTTGCAGCCACGGGATTGAGCATTGTGAGTGGCGGAGCGCGCGGGGTTGACGCCTTTGCTCACGCAGCGGCACTTGAACATGGAGCGCAGACCATTGCAGTATTTGGCTCGGGCCTTGCGTATCGCTATCCTGCAGCAAACAAGAAATTGTTTGAAAAAATTTTGAATAACAATGGAATACTGCTCAGTTGTTTTCCGATTGACACACAACCGGCTGCCGGACTTTTTCCTGCGCGCAATCGCATTATTGCTGGCCTCTCTTTGGGCACGCTTGTCGTGCAAGCGGCAGAAAAAAGTGGAGCGCTCATTACTGCGCATTTTGCACTCAATCAAGGAAGAGAAGTATGCGCTGTGCCGGGCCTGATTGATGAGCCGCTGAGTGCGGGGTGTCACAATTTGATCGCGCAAGGTGCACATATAGCAACTACGGCTCAAACTGTGATCGAAGCAATTGGGTGTGAATATAAGCATGAAGCCTCTTTTGTTAAGAAAGAATCCGTTGCGCCCGAGCGAGGAAGCGATGATTCTGTTGAGTATCGCATTATAAAAGCATGTCAGCGTCCGACAACTATCGATGAAATAGCACAACAGCTTGGCCTTGAAATAGGCCAACTTCACGATTCTTTATTTTCACTTATGCTTGAAGGTAAAGTAATGCAAAATGGTGCCGGATTATGGTGTTTGTCTTAACGGGTTGATTGAATGATGGTAATGAAGTGTGTAATTTTTCTCTTGGTATATAGTTTGGCGAGTGCGGCAGATCTCCCTGATGGACAGCTAGATACGGGTAAAAAACGATACACATTATTGAATGGAGACGAAATTGAGGTGCCGCGTTCATTAGCTATTAATGGAAGAAGATATCCTTGTTTGCCGCAGGATGTTTTGAGTAAATATTCTCTTTTAAAACAACAAAATGATTTTTCCGGGGAAGCAACAGATCTTCTTATTGAAAAGGAAGAGCGCTTTTTTGTTTTGTATAAAGCATTGCAAGCGAGGTATTTGTTCGATAGAAAAATTTTAGATTTCGACACGTATATTGATTTTCTCAAAAGCTTTGGTTTGAGCGAAATCTATGCATGCGCCGCAGACGCGAATAAAATGGCAACGTTAGATGTTTTGGACGATTGTATCCATATTTTAACGACTAAATCGGCTGCTGAAGAATTGCTCAACCAACATTGTTTACACAATGAAAAAATAGAGGACATTGTCGGAACTGATTCAGATATTACTCGTTTGGTAGCGCAGGGAATGTCATTTTATTTTGGAAAAGAATTATCGCAGAGGGTTGATCTGGAGATTTCCCATGAGACATCGATCAGTGATTCGACAAAAATATTGTTGAGATCTTTGGCTGACGATGCATTGCTCGTTGTTGGTGATCCTGTTGGAGTAACTAATTATTTTCGAATTTTGAGGACGCCAAATCTTGATAAAGAAAAAATTCCATCCTGTTTTTTTACAAAATGTGTCGATGCTTTAGCCGTTGTTACTGACCCGACAACAAAAATAAGCACCATCGCAACGTGTGATACCGAAGAGCAAGAAGTAAAAATAACGTATTATGATGGAAAAACTCGACAAATGAATCCTGAAATAACGTGCTATCGAGATTTGTTACGGCCCGTCAAGATTGAGGTGATTCCGGGAGAATATGTTATCACGGTCGGGAAGGGTCAGTTGTCCGTTTACGATTTTCACTCGGAGCATCGGGGAGCTCGACAGGCTGATAACACTGGTCTTCCTGCAGAAGTGAGCGTGATATGCGGCTGCAAAACGAGGGGTCAGAATCTACTATATATTGGATGTTTTGACGGCGATTTTTATCAGTTTTGTCTTGACAATATCAGAAACAAACAACCATTAGCCCAAGGGTGTAAAAAACTACCTTTTGGCATTCGGTTGGATGAACCGGCTGTTGGCATACGTCCGATTATCGACACAAAAAAAATATTGTTTTTACGTAGATCGGGAGAGCTCATCAGTTATGATAACAAAAAAGAAATTGTTGATTTTACACAAAATATAGGTTCTGATTGCGTAAAAATCGTCCCACATCCGACTGACAAAATGACAGTAATGACAGCTCATGAGCGAATGATAAAGGTTTGGAAAACACAGAAAAATAATGATCCATACGAATTGTATTGGTCATACAGCCCGAATAGCTCTCCTTTTTCCGCCAAGTTCCAAACAGCGTATTGGCTCGGGGATGACGGACTCTGTATATGTTACAAAGATTCAGGTTCTGTTAAAAAACTTGATGTGAGCTGGATCATGCAATTTTTGGATGGCAGTTACAAAGGTCTGCGGACGTCGCTGGCATTGTGTGCAGCGTGTAAAATTCTTGAAAAAGATAGACAATACAATCCTGCGGATCAAAACGTCAAAGCACTGCTTGCGTGTCTGCCGGATAACTTGAAAAAGATACTACACGTGAAATGAGAAAATCAGAAATGGTAGATGAAGCCAACTTGCGCTTCATCTACCATTTCTTCAACTTCCAATAGGATTTTATTTAGTCATTGAACCCGGATTTTGTTCCGGTGTAATCTTATTCATCTCGAGGAAATCAAGATATTTTTGTTTTTCGCCGGGTGCCCAGTTTGTTCCTTCGATTGACATGGGTTCAGGTTTTTTATTCATAGCAGCGGTTTCTTCGGGTGTTGCCCATTTTGTCAACACTGGAGACATCGGAGTCAATGGTGCGGGAATCGGAGCTTTGGATGTATCAGGTTCAACAATTTTTGGTTCTTCTTCTGCAAAAAGAATATCTAAGCCAAGATCTTCATCTTCAACAGGAGTAGATGGAGTTGCCGGTGTTTCAGCTTGTTTCGCTGGAAAAGAAATAGTTTGGCTGACAGTCGTTTCTTCTTTGAGAGGAACTTTTAAATCAACAGGCTCAAGTTCCGTAATTGTTTCTTTTTTTACGTCAAAAAGAGGTGCCGGAATTGGAGCGCTACGGATCTCTTCCTCCATGGAAAAGTCCTTGTCGGTGATTGGAGCTTGTCCTATTTCAGCAACTACTCTGTAAGTTTGACCAAAAATGAATGCAAGCGCGAATGCGCGTAAAATAGTATTTTTCATAATAACCCTCCATATGCGTAAGTATTTACTACTACCTTTCAGTATACAAAATATCAAGTTCTAATTGCAATAATTCAATAAACCTGTTTTCAGGATAACTCTTTACTTAAGGTCTCGAGTGTATGCAGAATCAAAGAGATATTTATAGATAATGGGATGAGTATGCGTATTATTTTTAGTTTTATATCTTGTATGGTGTTATTCGATTTTGCCGCACTTCATTCTCAAACAGATGAGCAAGAGTTATTCGAACAAGTGCAGAAAAAAAAGAATGGCTTTGGAAATTCTTTTCACTCAAATAGTTTGGAACATCACGATTTTGCAAAAGGGGCCATCAGTTCTAACCCGGCAATTCCCAATCGGGTTTTTCCAGTAGGAAAACTATTTGAATGGCTTGGATTAGAGCGATCGAGCGGTCTTTTAATTGGCGGTCTCTGGATTCCCGATACGAGCGTGCTCTTCAAACGGGGCCCCATGCTTCTGCCTCCCAGCTCGCCAGACTTTTCAAAGCAGTGTCACAAATGGACGGGAAACAACTTATTTATTTTGGGGCTCGGAGTCGATCTAAATACTTGGTTGCATATTCCCGGCGCCGCATTTTCGGTGCAAATGTTGCGTGGTGATAGTCAGCCAACAAATGCGCTAGCAGGTGTTGTGCAGGGGTTTGATAACTTGCCGGGTGTTCCTGAGCATGCCACCCGCTTGTTTCAGCTCTGGTATCGACAAATTTTTGGTAAAAAAGCTATTATGCGCGTTGGCAAAACAGTCACCGCGTCAGATTTTAATAACGTCATTTACCCGCTTGCCTTACGCCATGATCCGACGTCTCAAATGGCCCAAAGCGGACTTTTGTATCGGCCTATATTTTTAAATGCGACTATGTTTGGTATTGTTCCAGGGATCTTTAATTCCATATATGGAGCCAATTGTGCTTATTTTCCTACTGATCAAACGTATGTTATTTTTGGAGAATATGATGGAAGCTATGCGCATACATTCGATACAACGCTAACTCCAAGCCCAAAGCGAGGGACCTATAGCCTTAGCATGCTTGAGGGAGGAGGCATGTGGCATGTGGGGGCGGACGCAAAACCGGGTTGCCTGGGAATTGGAGCATGGGCACAAACAGGACG
The DNA here is from genome assembly GCA_963713925.1 of uncultured bacterium. Classification (GTDB taxonomy): domain Bacteria; phylum Babelota; class Babeliae; order Babelales; family Vermiphilaceae; genus MFD01112-c2. The sequence goes on along the minus strand of OY970212.1, from coordinate 876,116 downwards.
GCTCATTATTCCGCCTAGCCAGAGTGTAACGAAGATGGAGATCAGTGAATGCGGTGCTTTAGGTTGGTATCTGTTTGGCACACAGCGCCTCTGGTTTGCCAATCCAGGAGTTGATAGTTCAGGAATTGTGGGATTGTTTCAGTTTGGTATGAATAATTCGCGCACGCGTCCAGTTGATTTGTATGGCGGAGCGGCGCTTACCTTTTTTGGACTTGTGCCTCGCCGACCCCAAGATTCTTTCGGTTGCGGCGTTGCCTCGTCTCGATTAAACACCTGTATTTTCCCACGTCGTAATGAGACAATGCTTCAAGCCTATTATCAAATGCATTTAGGTAAAACGGTCTACTTTATCTCTGCGCTTAGCTATATTCCTAACCCTGGTCTGACAAAAGCTATTAATAATATGGCTGCTTATACGGGTAGAATAGTGGTGATTTTTTGAATATACTAAACCTAAGAATCACCATTATGTAAGGAGCTTTCCATGAAGAAACTACTGTTTTGCCTTCTTTCTCTCAGCTTTATAACGGCGACGTGCGCCGATCGTGATGAACAACCGGCAGCCCCGTCGGAGCTTTCCGGTTGTTCGTATGATCCAAATGCGGCAGATCAACTGAATAATGACTTTCTAAGCCTTGTTGCAGACCTGGTTTCTCAATCGGAGATACCGAGTGTGGCAGATTTGATTACAGCGTTACTTAACATGGGCTTTGATCAAGATAGCCCGGGTATTGAAATGCTTGAAGACATTCAGCATGATACGGAACAAGATCAGGTTAATAGAATGCTTACAGCTTCTGAGGTAACATCATTTAAATTGCAATTCTTGCAAAAAATAATGAGTCTTTATACAAAAATCGATTTTATTACCAATAAGACCGATTTTTCTAAAGAAACAAAAGCAAAACTTATTAAAGACGAAGTTCAAGAATGGTTAGACTATTGTTTTCCAGGTTTAAAACTTCCGGAAGGCCTTGAATTTTTTGAATTAAAGGAGTTTTTACTGCTCAATAAATCAGTAGCAGTGCCGGATTATAAGGCCAGAATATATGCGCTTATTGATGTTGTGCGCTCTTTGAATCCGGATCTATCGTCTATTGGCGCTTAAAAATCAGGGATATATTTTTGATTTTTTGCGCAAACTAGGCTATTCTAGCTATATCTAAAAATTTTCAGAAAAAATAGTGTTTTCTAAGGATTTCATATGCCAGTACCAAAACGTAAGCGCTCCCGGGCGCGCAGAGATTCTCGCTTTGCAAATAAATTTATCAAGCCAAAAGCTATTGCTGCTTGCAAACAATGCCAAGAGCCAATTTCAACCCATACAGCGTGCAAATCATGCGGATACTACAAGGGCGTTAAGGTTTTGACACCAAAGGCTGAACGTGCCGGTAAACGTATGGAAGTTCGTAAGGCACAAGCGGCATCACGTGCAGCTCGCGCTCCTCAAGAAGCAGCTGAATCGGAAAAGTAATTTCTTTTTAATGTGAGGTATGAGCCATGATAGCTGTTGATGCAATGGGCGGAGACTTTGCTCCGCGCGCGACTGTTGCAGGAGCTATCAGAGCTGCTCGCCAAGGAGTTACTATAGCTCTTTTTGGCAATCAGCCGACGATTGAATATGAGCTTGCGCAGCTCGATCCAGCCTGGCGATTATTACCTCTATCGATTATTCATTGCACAGAAACTATCGGGATGGCCGATGAGCCATCCCGTACTGTTGTCTCAAAAAAAAATTCTTCTTTAATACAATCTCTCTTGTCGGTCAAAATCGGCGAGGCAGAAGCAGTTGTCTCTGCCGGTAATTCAGGGGCATTGTTAGTTGCCTCGACATTGCATTTGGGCAGGGTTGATGGCGTCTTGCGACCGGCCATCGGTTCCTATATCCCCACGCTCAAGGGATCAGTCTTTTGCCTTGATTTGGGCGGCAACACTGATTGTAAGCCTGAATATCTTGAACAATTTGCGGCTATGGGCGCAGCCTATGTTACGGTCACAAAAAGCATTGAGAATCCAAAAGTCGCACTCCTTTCCAATGGACATGAGCCATATAAAGGCTCGATCGCCGTTAAAAAAGCATATGATCTTCTTGAGAAAAGTTCGCTCAATTTCATTGGCAACATCGAGCCGCGTGATATTTTCACTGCAGATGTTGATGTTGTTGTCTCCGATGGCTTTGTCGGCAATATCATGCTCAAGACCATGCAGGGTGCGGCAAACCTTGTGACGGCAATGATCAAAAAACAAGCAGGATATAGTATGCTCTCAAAAATCTATCTTGCTATCGGCTCATCAATATTCGGCCGCGTCAAAGCAGAACTCGATTATTCCAAGTGGGGCGGTGCATTGCTTTTGGGCGTCAAAGCTCCCGTTATTTTTGCTCATGGATCATCCAATGAACGAGCTATTGAACAGGCAATTTTGTTTGCCGATGCAACGGTTAAAAACAAGGTGATGTCATCATTTAATGAACAACTCATGCAATTGCTTCCTATTCAGACGGTCATGGGTCAATCAACAACCATTCAAGAAAATCAGATTTGATATTATCTCTCTTCAAAAGAGCTTAATTCGATTGATCTATCAGCTTTTTGTTTTAAAGCTTTCTTTAATTCATCGACAAGATGCTTATTTTCAGGGTCAATTAACCACAATTCTCTTTTTGGAATCTTTGTATCAATTTTTATGCATTTGATTGTTTTTTTCATATGGCCTCACGAATAAGAGCTTATCCGAAAATTAAGCTTTATAACTAAAAAGTCTAAAAAGTTGGTTGTCATGCTGAACTTGTTTCAGCAACTTGTCCGTACGTCTTGGCCAAAGGCTACGCCGCACACGGCCGTAACTTGCCAAGCCGGAAGGCCTGGATAAGTAGAGGCTGGATCCAGGTTAAATAGATCCTGAAATAAATTCAGGATGACGTAGCGCTAAGAAACTTCCACGATTTTCGGATAACCTCTAATATAAAAGAAGGCTCGATTAATTTCGGGCCTTCTTTTATGAGATAGCCATATGTTTGTAGAAGAGTGTGCTGGGTGATATAATGACAATCGCAAAAACCATACAATGAGGAACCGAACATGAAAAACATACAATTCTTACTATTGAGCATCTTCTTGTGCACGGTGTCAGAATCTTTTGGGTACGACGGTCGCGAAACAGTTGATTGTAAAATAGGGCTTTCATTCATGATTGAGACGGGAAAAGATCCTATGAGGAACGTTCTTTCTTATGAGATAAAAATACCTTTGGATGTATCGATGGTGTATGCAATAGCTGCTGAGATTGATAGAGTTTTGGCTCGCAATGATTATCCCGAATTTCACCGTATTACTGTAAGAAAATTGTGCACAGGTATTCCCTGTATCCCATATGAATATACCATCTGCATCGACATAGAGCGTTCTTCTATTAACCTTGCCCAAGCAAAAGCTGCAATTGCAAAAGTTGTCGAAAATGAGTTAGGCGCTAAAGTCCGGTGGTAAAGCGAGAAGCGATGATATGAAGAAAAATAAAAATTATGAGATAAGTTCGGGCAACGTATTTGCCGATCTTGGTTTTGCCAAGCTGAAGTTGGGTCCCAAGTGTAGTGAAAACGTAACTTGGGTAAGATGCGTGGATAGGCGATGCCTTTTGCCGCTTCCCCCTGCGCAACGGGGACCAAAATAAATTTGAATCACTCCCCAAACTGGGTATAATGGAGTTTGAATAAGAAAATAAGACTCTGTTCTCTTTTTTAAAGGTTATTATAATGAATTTTTACAATCAACAACGCAACGAAACACCCATATTGTTATACATTCTCAAGAAAAATATGCCCATATTTGCACTCGCAACACTCACTGTACTTGCAATCGTCGGAGGGTTCTTTGGCTATCGTTGGTATCAAAGTGGGGTGAACGGACGCGCGCAAAAAGTATTGCAAGAAACGATTGAACTTGTTCAAAAAGAGCAGCAAGAAAAAGCACCACAATGGCAGCGTGTTGTTGACGCGGTAAACTTAGCACTTTCGGGATACAGCAATTCGTCTGCAGCGACACACTTATATATGCTTCAAGCTGACGCATATGTTGCGCTTGGTGACCATGAAAAAGCATTACAAGCGATGGAGCAATCAGTTGCAAGTATGTCGTCATCAAATACATTGAAAAATATCTATAAAACAAAACAAGCGCTCATGCTTATGGATGGCTCTGGCGAACAAAAAGTGCGTGGGTTGCAATTGCTTGAATCGCTTGCCCATGATCGCTCGAACATCAACAATGATGAAGCTCAATATTATCTTGGGCTCTATTATTGGGTAAATCATGATGTGACAACAGCGCGTGAGGCGTGGGCAGAATTGGCAAAAATGCCGCTTGATAAAGAAGGTGCATCAATTTGGGCACAACGCGCGCAAGCAAAACTTGCAAACGTTTAGAATGTAAACAAAAGTGTTAAACATAGCAGCTCTGTCTATTCTGCTGGCTTTTAACGTTCGTATGGTTCGACTGCGCTTTGCTGCGCTCACCACGAACGGAAAAAAAGAGTATCAGGACAAGCAAAGTATCCGTTCGTGGTGAGCGAAATGTAATGTAGTCGAACCATACGAACGGGCCCCACGCACAAGCGTGGGTAAAACGGCTAAACCTAAAAATTTGATTTTACGTTAGGTAACAAATGAACAATAACACACCGGTGCGCGTCAGATTTGCGCCATCTCCGACAGGCCACCTTCACATCGGGGGTCTACGCACTGCTCTTTTCAATCTTCTCTTTGCGCGACATAATAACGGAACATTTTTGCTTCGGCTTGAAGACACCGACCTTGAGCGATCAAAGGATGAATATACACAAGCCATTTTAAAAGCGCTTGCGTGGACAAAAATTGAGCCGGATGAGTCAATGGTCATCCAATCCGAGCGCTATCCGGAGCATGAAACAGTCATTAATCGATTGATTGAACAAAAGAAAGCATATCGCTGCTACTGCACGCCGCAGGAAGTGGCAGCTCGCGTTGCCGCAGATCCAAAGCTAGATCCTGAATTTGCAAAATATGATGGGTATTGCAGATCAGCGCTTCCCCAAGACAAACCATTTGTGGTGCGCTTTGCACTTCCAGACAAACCATCAGTCAGTTTTCACGATTTGATTCGTGGCGATATCACCTTTGCGATGGATCAATTTGATGATTTTATTATTGCTCGCACAGACGGTCGACCGGTGTACAATTTTGTGGTTGTTGTCGATGACGCGGCAATGAGAATCAGTCACGTCATTCGCGGTGAAGACCATATTCCCAACACGCCAAAGCAAATTTTGTTGCATGAAGCATGTGGAAATAAAATCCCTCAATTTGCGCATTTGCCGCTCATTCTGGGCCCAAGTGGACAACCACTTTCAAAGCGTGATGCCGCAACATCAGTGATGGATTATCATGCGACGGGATATCTTCCCGACGCGCTTGTCAACTATCTCGTGCGGCTCGGTTGGGCACATGGTGATCAAGAACTCTTTACTCGCACGGAATTATTTAAGTACTTTTCTCTTGATGCGGTAGGTAAAAAAGGAGCCATTTTTGATATGGCGAAACTGTCATGGGTGAATAGTATGTATTTAAAAAATGAAGATAATAAAAAATTGCTCGAGCAGATTCTTTCCATTCGTCCTCGTTTTGAAGCTGAATTGTCAAAATGGGACAAAAAGCAAGTTCTTGATTTGATCGGTTTGTACAAAGGTCGTGCAAAGACATTGATTGAAATTGCTGATGAAATCAAATCGTTGTATGAAGGCACTACTCCGTATGCAATAACTGATATCAGTGCGTGGATTAAAGAAAAGACGATCGATCATTTGCGCGCAGTGGTTGATGAGTTATCAACATTAAGTTCAGATGCATCTTTGGAAACAGTGACAGCCACGCTCAAAAAGGTGCAAGATTCACACAAATTGACTATGCCTCAAATTGGGCAACCATTGCGAATTGCTCTCGCGCATAAAACCGGAGGACCGGGTGTTGCTGAGTTGATCGCAATCCTTGGGATTCCTGAGTCAGTGACGCGTATTCAGTTGTTTATAAAATATATTCAGGAAAATAAAAAACTGTAAAAAAATCGCATCCACAAGGGTGCGATTTTTTGTTGTGCGCCGACTGCTGTTTTTGTTAAAAAGAAAATAGTTCCCGCCTTCGCTCGTCCGCTTTCGTTAAAACTTCTGCGGGACAAGAGCTATGGCGTGGCAGGCTTGTCTATATTCCAAGTCTTTTGTCATATGAAATTTCAATGTGGAATTGAGCATGGGGTACTATGAAAATATCATTTCTTTTTCCCGGGTATATGCATCAGTATGTCGGAATGGGCAAAGAGTTGTATGATGATTCACGTCTTGTGCAGGAGCTTTTTGAAGAAGCTTCGGCAATTTTGGACATGAATTTTGTCAAACTTTGTTTTGCATCATCAGAAGCTGAACTGGCAAAAATGCAAAATGCGCTTCCTTCCATTTTTTTGATAGGGACAGCATATGCGCGCTTGTTGCAAGAAGCTGGAATCGAACCTGAGATCATGGGTGGATTTAATTTCGGCGAATTTACAGCGCTTGGATGTGCCGGTGGGTTCACATTTGCCGATGGTTTGTATTTGATTTCAAAGTACACCCAATTTTATGAACAATTTGTTGCAGAATCAAACCAGAGTATTATAAAAGTGCATGCCGACAAGTTTGCGGAATTTGAAAACTGCGTTTCAAAAAAAGATTCAGGCAATGAACACGTTGTGCTTGCCATTGATGATGCGCAAAAAGATCGCTTCTATTCAGTTGATGCAAAAGGATCAAAACTAGTTGAAAAATGTACACAGATATCCGATATTCCACAAGTGAGCGCGCAAATAGAGCTCGAGTTGCACAGTCAGCATGCGCAAGCAGTGCTCGAATTGCTCAAGCCATATATGGCAAAAGTTGATTGCAAAGATCTTAAAGTTCCTGTTGTTGATGGAACAACAGGAAAACTGATCAAGTCTGGGGAGCAGGTTGCAGACCGTATTTTGAATCGCATTGTGCAACCAATCTTTTATCAAAAAACTGAAAAACAGTTGGTCAAAAATGAGATTTTAGTGTGCGTCGGACCCGGTCAACAACTTGCACAAGAGCTGAAACAACGGTATCCTCACACTATTATTTCGTCTGTAAATGAACGTTCAGACATTAACGCGTTAAAAACATACATACAACACACTGTTGGCACGGAGTGATGCAAGTCATGGCATTTTCAAAAGAAGACATTCAAAAAAAAGTAGTATCATTGGTTTCTGGAAAATTACATGTTGAGCCGAGCGCCGTTGAGCGTGCGCATAGTTTTTCCGAGCTTGGCGCCGATTCTCTCGATATGGTTGAAATTGTCATGCAGCTTGAAGAAGATTTTGATATTGAGATTAATGATTCAGATGCTGAAAAAATGACCAGTTTGAACCAAGTGGTTGATTATTTATACAAATTGCAGAAATAAAAAATACCCATACATGAGGGAGCTGTTTTCACAGCTCCCTCATTGTTTTCAGTCAATCCCGAGGTAGTTAATCGGGCTTATGTGTAGAAGGAATGTCTTCTGGTGCTTTTTCCGCTTTTCCAGTCATTTCCGCCGCGGCAGCAGCTGCGCTTGCTGAAGGTTATTCTTTAGCTCGAGGAATTATTTGTTTCATTTTTTCAAAAAAGTACTTCTGAATAATTGGTTTGATTTCTTGTGATAACGCATCAATTGAAGGTCGGAGAGCGGCACGTATTTGCCCAAGTGTTGAAAAATCATCAAATTTTTCAAAGCAGAGAATGCCAAATAAGATATCAAAAGGAAGATCAACCCCCTTTTTGAATAGATACAATGCTTTGCATCCTCTAAAATCACAATCTCCAAAAATGAATGTTTTGGAATTGCTACTCTTGGTTATTGGCCTTAAATCGACACCGTCTTTATGGAAAATTGAAATTCCTTTGATCGGATCGATGAGCGATTCTATATTATTCGGGTCATCGATGTAAATACTATTGAGATAGTGATCTTGTGTGCGCGGATTCTTATCGCTTTTATACCAGATGCTCCAGATAAGGTTAAAATTGTTATTAGGGTTAGCCGCTATTGCCAATGCATTGTTTGATAGAAATAATATTTTCGTTTCCGTTATATCACCCTTTGGCACTATTTCCTTTGTTTGAGTGTCGAATGTAAAAGCAGAGTTAAAGCTTGTTGGGGAAGATTTGGTGCGCGACTGCGGCACTTTCAGCCACAATATGTTTCCGATTTGGTAAATAAATCTGGGCGCTTTTGAATCTTTTTCTTTTGGCCAATCGATTAATTCTTGTTTTCGGTTATCAATATTATAAATAGATATTTTTGATTCACGATCCAGACCGCCCTCCCTCACTAAAATGGAATATATGATATTTGAGTTTTGATCGATCAGCAATTCCCTCATATCCCACGGATTAAATCTTTCCTCGGGAGAAGGGTTCGGCCAAGCATCAAAAGAGTGCGAAGTACCCGTGGCCAAGCTAATTATTTGGGGATGACTGGAAAATGAGCTCCTATCCCTCAATTCATCGATCTTTTCGATATAAAGCTTCCAATAGCCATTGAAAATTTTGAAGATGAGGTAGTCTCCAGTTGGAGAAAAAGAAAAAAAGTATTTATTATAACGTGAATCGGACATTGCTAATCTGGATGATTTTTCTTCATTAAATTTTTTTCTTTTGCCCGGAATAAGCTCAAATGGTTTGGCGAATTCAACCTCTGATGAAAATTCATATTTCTGCTGCAAAGTAGCTTGATCCCAAATTATGATGTGTCCTGTCGATGAGAGTGCGGCAAGATGCTTTTGCGATGATGCGAGAGCAATGACGAACTCATCTTTCTCAATTTGGATTTCTACGGTTGCAGCAGTCTTTCCCGTAAGAATTTCTTTTTTGACGATAGTATTTGCTTCCTTGGATAGCATTGATTCAAAAAGATAGTTTCCATCGGAGGATAAACATATCGTCTGAGTGCCAGGTAATTCATGAGCGCTATATGGAAGAAGCAGATCGGACAGATTTAATGGCAATAGTTTTTTGTCGATATGATTAATAATTGCATTAGAAAGCTCATTGTTTTTGAAATACCCATCCAAAAGAGGTTTATATTGCAGGATCTCGGGAATCATATTTGCGTACTGGTCACTATGTTCACTGAGGTCTGTCGCGATTCGCATGGCAATATTTGTTTTAAAGATAGGCGTTTCAAATTTTTTGAATTGTAGTGTGTCGATTGCATGAATCAGTTGAGCGGAAGAAGAAAAATCAAGATCTTCGCTCAAAGGTTTTGATGGATCAAGAGCTATGAGTTTGTCAAAAATCTCCTTGTCTATTGAAAGCTCAAATGAAGATTGTAAAGCAGATTCTTCTTCTTTTTCGCCAGCAGCAAAACGTTGATGGGTTTCCAAGAAAGGTACTTCTTTAACAATTCCAATTGGATACGCGCCGGTTGTAAGCACTTCTTTTGTTTTCGGATCAATAAATTTGATTTCAACGGTCTGTGGCTTTTGTTGCTCTGTTTGGGTGCTTGGAATCTGCGGTCGGTCTATATCTGCGCAAAATGTGGCATTGACACATGTAAGAATGATTACTATTGATCGTTTCACTGTTCCCCCCAACCAAAAATGTGAGAGAGGATTACAACCGCAAAAATAAGTCCCACTGCAATGAAAATAAAAATCATGGCATGTTTGCGTTGCTCACGAATCGCGTCAATTTTTTCCGGTGTATCAGCGCGTAAAATCGATGAATCAACGTTCCTAAGAAATGGAAACAATGGTGCTAAATGTTCGATCTTTTTTTCAAGTAACGTAATTCGTTTATCAAGCGTATGCACCACTTGCTCAAGCTCTCTGATTTTCCTTTGCGCATCGGCCATGTCGGTATGCGGCCCTTTTGTGTTATCGAACATGTTAATATCCTTTTATTTTGTATTCAAATTGAAGCATGTGCATCTTCATTGCAAAATAATGAGTCATGAGCGATTTAGACGCGCCATACAATGCGCCAACAATGATGAGCGCAAAAATCGTTTTGCATAGCAATTTTACGCCTTTGTACATCAAGTCATGCTTACGTGATTCATTCATAAAACACCCCGCTATTTTTATATATTCGTATTGATCTCGCACGTGGCTACAGCAAAATAAAAAAGTCTGATGAGGTTCACCGAACTAATGAAACAATTTTGTCAAAAATTGTAGCCTGCCCGCCGTAGTTTGCCGAGCCGGAAGGCCCGGGTAAACGTAGGCTGGGTATAGTGAGTTGAACCTCGAGGGATTCTTAAGACCTTGCTTGCCCACCGTAGCTTGTCGAGCCGGAAGGCCCGAATAAGCGTAGGCTGGGGTCTTAAGCGTCCGTTGCCCTGAAGGGTGGACGAGCACCTTTCAGGTTTAAAACCCAATCCCTCCTTTTACCCACAAACTCCATTGTGCAATCGAATTTTGGTTTGGTTCAACTGCGATCGGCCCAAGGCTGCAGGTGTTTGTTCCACGGGTACTTTCAAACTCAATTTGTCCGCCCAATCCTAAAAAGGGTGCTACGTATTGGCAATCAAGGTCTTTCCACGCATAGCTCAGGTTCCAGAAAAATTTTTGTGTAAACGCGGTTGGTGTTGTTGCCGAAAGAAGATTTAAATCGCCTGTGTTTACAAATTGTGGTGATGGATCATCAGTAAGAATTGCTTGTTCGGTAAACGGATCGCCTTCCAATGTCGCGGTTGCCGATTGGGTATCATTGCTGAGCGTCGTTATGGTTGCAGCAACATTTTGAATGCCCTTGAGCGCGATCGTATTTTCAGGAATCGATCCTTTTAAGCACAAATGTTCTTTGGAGCGAAGCCAAAAGCCATACCCGAAATCGACATCAAGCCAACAGCCCGAATATGCTCCCATGAGGGCAAAATCCATTTGCAAGTTGTTGTAGGTTGAGCAGCAGAGCGTTGTGAAATTGATGGCCGGCTGACAAATTCCCGTATAGTTTCCGGATGCGTCGAATTCTTTAACCAATATATAGCGGCTGCCGAAATTAGCATTGCGTGTGACGCAGTGCGGGTCGCCAAAATCAAATGAACGAACTTGATCGGCTTTGCAGATATGCGTCATATTAAAATCGAGGTAGATGGCAATTGATTGATATTCATTTTTTTCCCACAACATCCAATGGCCGGTAAATCCGGCTCCCGCTTCCCAATGGTGTCCGTTGCCGACAATCGGTTCAAAAAGGAACAGTCCTTTTGAGCGATTTCCCGCCGGGGCATAAAGGCGGAGGTTGACTCCGAGGTGTCTGCAAGCATCGTTAATAAAATTCCATCCGAGTGCCATCTGCACTTCAGCCAATGATGATTTTTTTTGCTCGCAGACGATGCGTCCAAATTTAAGGCCCTGGCTCACCTGGCCCCAGGTTGACTCGGTCGCAATTGCAGTTGCGAATGAATTGTTGGGAGGATTAACAACACCAAAATCCATATACAATGCCGGATACGGGTCGCTCGGCCCGGGCTCTATCACCGTTTCATTGATAGGAAACTTCGTTTTCATCCAACAGTAGGGCGCATGAATGCGGAAATACCAATCTTTGTAGCCCAGATAGAGGTTAAAATCAATCAAACCGGTGATCAGTTTGGGGGCAAGCAGTTCATTTGCAATAAAATCCTGCGGCAAGCCAAAATAATCAGCCAAGATGTAGTTGTTACGATTATTTAAATTGCTGCCGGACACTTGTAATAGTTGGTCGCCAAAGAAGTATTGCGCAATTCTGTTTGACCGAAACGATTGGCTATATTCGGGGGTTACACTGAAGGCACCATACCAACATTCGTCTGCACGATTGATATAGTTTCGCCAGCCAACCAGTTCTCGCGCCGCGTTAACGCTTGGAGAGCGTGGGGCTAAAAAAGTGTATCCCTGTAAGGGAAATTGAACAGCTGAAATTACATTGGTTATGAACGCCGGTATGGCAAAAATCAGATATTTTTTCATCATTACGATTCTCCCCCGCATAGAAATACTTATGGTTTATCCTACTAAGATAAGCACGGCAGGCGCAAGGATATATGGCTTTTGCGATAGGGAGTTGTATATATTTAAAATAAAATTACCCCCATGTCAGCACATGGGGGACCCCCATAAATGAGGACTTGCAATGAAACGTTTTTATCTCTTTTTGAGTCTTTTAACCGTAATTGTCCAGGCAAAACAATTGCAACCGGTGGTAACGGAACATCCTCAGTGGAGAGAATGGACGGTTGATATTCAAGAAACCTTTGAAGATGGTAGCCAACGTGTTGTGTTGCAAGATGATGAGCCCATGTCTAACCGCCGGGTGGTGCTGCGCTTTATCCAATGTGTAAAAAAAGATAATGTTGCCAGCTTAACAGATGAAAAAGGCCAAAAACTCAATCTCCCTCGATTAACCTATCGAGCCTGGAACGGTGCCGAGTATGTGTGCACATACGAAGAGAAATAGATATTTCCCCAGGGAAGCTGCCAGAGACCCATTTTGTTTATTTCAAATTGTTTAAAATTCATTGATTTAATGCGTTCTTTTACTATATAATTAATAATTGATATGGTCCATTTAGGTAAGGGATAAGGGCATGAAAAAAATAGTTGTTTTAAGCCTATTAGGTGGCTTTTTTATAGCGAGTCCACATTTAGTTTGTGCGGCCGAATTGTCAAAAAATAAAAAAAACGTACAAGATCCTCGTACAGTCAAATTTGATAATAACACAGATCGAACGGTTATAGTAAAACTTGGTGATGCAAATGGTGATTTGATTGACATTGCTACAGTAAAACCGAAAGATTCCTTTTCTCATAGATTTAACGATCTGGAAAAATGGTATGAAAGAAAGTGTGTAAACCTACGTTACATAGATGATGTTGGAAGAGAAACGATAGACGGGACCAGGCTTGAAGAAATACAGGGAAGAAATTTGCTTCATGAAAAATTCATTTATAAAATTGATGGAAAAGTGGATGACGATGACAGCTCTTATGACAGTGCCTATATTTATGGGGAAATTAGGAATTTTATACCAAAGAGCGCCGATGTGAAAAGAAGTGAAATTCATACGGAAGTTAAAAGAGACCATCCACAAGGGGTTCCCGTTCTGGTGCGAAGCAATAAACCGGGTAATCTTTATAGGCGCTGAGAGTATAAAATAAGGAAATTTCTTCGAGCGATATGGAGATTACGAGCCAGATCTTGAAAAAGATTCTCAGTAATTTTCTGAAAAAATAATTTTTTTATTTATGAGAGACGATTTTAAAATCGCCTCTCATTTTTTTTGACGATCACAAGATCTTTTTTATATCATCAAAAAATGAGAAAAAGAGATGTTGTTTTTATTGCGTTTTATATACCTTTGATACATTTTCTAAATAGTGATGAATAATACAAAGATTATGAAAAATAGGAAAATATATGAAGCGTATGTCATATCGATTTTTTTTGTTGTTAGCCTTCCTTGAATATCTTCATGCCATTGATCTTGGAGATACTGTTATCACAGTTCAAAGTGATGATGCTCATAGTTCTATGCGTGGAAAGGATAGTGAAGTGATCCGCAATCTATTTGTCACCAATTCATTTCGTACCGCATCGTTGCTTGTGGGAGGGAATGTTACCATCTGTGGTGATTTGACAGTATGCGGAAATATTTATGGTCAATTAAGTAGAACTGTATGCGCAACCGGAGCGACCGGACCAACAGGTCCAGCGGGATTAACTGGTGCGATCGGCATAGCGGGAGCAACGGGTGCAACGGGAGCAACCGGTCCGAATGCTCAGGATCTGAGCAGTGCAAATTATGCTTTTGCCTATCACACCGGAAGTGATCCAATAATAACTCCAAACTCCTACCAAACGATTTTGTTTAGCAATACGCCAATTCTTAATGGATGGACCTATAATAATATCACTGGAGCATTTTCCAACTCCCAATCGGGGACATATTTAGTGACCTTCGCATTATTGGGTATGGTAAGTGTGAGTGGCACAGTACTTGTGATCAGTAGCCAATTATTACTTAATGGCTCTGTTATAGGAAATAACGGCATGGTCAATTCAACTCTTGATCCAAACACTCCTTATCAGGTATATTCCGTATCGTTGATTAATTATACAGCAGGTGAGCCATTGGTTTTTCAATGGACATCGAGCGGTGCGAACACCTTATTAAGTGCCATTGGTATAGGTGTTACGAATGCGTCAGTTCAACTTACCATCGAACGTGTTGCTTAAATGCAAAAATATTCCAAAATTAAGAGTAACTGGATAAAAATTATGAAGTGTTTTCAATCTGTTTGTTTCAAGATATTATTAATCTGCATATTTTCACAATTTCGTTATAGCGCTTCGACTGACAAAAAAGTTGATTCATCAAAAAAGATATACTATTCGACAATAGCTCACTTATTGGTAAAACAATCTCTTCGTGCAAATTCGTTGCTCGTTCTAAAAAATGCGACAGTATGTGGTAATTTAAAAGTATGTGGAAATATCAATGGCACCTTCATTTTGTCAAATACTTGTAATTGTTCAGCAGGAATGACTGGAGCGTCAGGAGTTACCGGGGCAATGGGAGGAACTGGGTCTGTTGGTATGACTGGATCAAATGGAGCGAGCGGGGCGCCTTTTAATGGCTTGGATAGCTATGCTTACATCCAATCGAGTAATTCAATAACGCTATCAGTGCCACTTGTATTTAATGCATTTTCCTACCCTTCGCCCACAACAACACCATCCATTTTAAATGATTGGACTTTGGATACTACGACAGGCATTTTTACTTCGCCTCGCTCGGGTGTTTATGCGGTTTCATGGATTATGACTCTTGATAGTAGTGATGCTAATCCTATTATTTGTACCTTCAGAATTACGCTGAGTGGTGTCGAGGTTCCAGGGAGTGCAACATCATTACAAGTAACTGGAAATGGAACAGATGCAAACATTGGTCTTTCAACAGGGACAGCTATTATTTTTTATACGGCAAATGAACCGCTTATTTTTGAATTTGCTGTTGATAGACTTCCTGTCCCCCCCGCAGCGGCCTCCGCGACTTGCTTAGGATTTGTGATTAAACAAATCACATAATTTTAATTAAAGGAATGAGTATGTCAAGACGAAATGTAGTGCAATTATTTTTAGTGACGACTATCTCTGTATACATGCAGGCAGATGATTCAGAGAATCAAAAAAAATCAATTGATCCGGTTCAAATCATATCACACTTATATGTTACACAATCATTGAAAACTCCATCATTGCTTGTCTCCGGGAATGTAACCATTCATGGAGATTTGAAAGTATGCGACATTATTGATGCCCCGAACTCAGGATTAAATCCGTGTGCGCAGGGTAGTACTGGCGCTAATGGATCAATCGGAGCAATGGGAGCGAGAGGTGCGCAGGGAGCGACGGGATCAATTGGTTTAACGGGGCCGACAGGTGTAGATGTAACTGCAGAAGATGACAATTATGCTTATTCATTGACCTCCGGTGATATAGCCTTTGTTCCATTTGATGCCTCTTCAAATTGGGTTATTGAATCTGGTTCTAACGGTAATCTTATTTGTCCGGAGACGGGAATTTACTTTGTATCATGGAGTGTATCTGGTACGTCCTTCACTGGTAGTTCGATTCCAGCTGCATCAGATATTCTTAGTAGTATATTAGCAATTAACGGTACGCCAATAACTCAGGTCAATAACACTGTTGTTCTAAATGACAACCTTTTTCCGAGATTGCCAAGCAATTCATTTGGGACATGTATAGTTGCGATCAATGCAGGAGATAAGCTATCCATTGAATTGCAAACTACTTTTTTCTTGGATCCGGGGTTGCTTTTTTATAAATCTCCGATATCAACAGCCCAATTAGTGATTGAGCGTATTGCTTAATTGTAGCCCTTTATTTACTACTCAAAAATAGTCTTCCACATTTTCGCTCGCAAAACTTAATATGAAATTCCAGCCTTCAACCACAAGCTCCATGCCGACAGTGCATCTACGCGTTTATTTGTGCGCTCGTTTTGAAAAATATTCGGCGAACAGGTAAGTACCGGTGAGCAACATTCCAAACAGGCTTCTTTTGATTTTTCTTTTAAATTGCGCCCAAATTCATAATACCCGCCGATGCCAACATAGGGTTGCACACATTCCATATCAAGTGCATAACTAATATTGGCGAACACTTTGTGCGAGCAAACTCCCGGAATGCCACTGTAATCAACATCATCGTTGCTCAAAAGAACGGGTTGTAAAGAAGTTCTTTGTTGGTTGAGATCGGTTGCAGTGAGCCCCGGTTGATAAACAATGCGATCAGTTGTGTTAGCAATGATTGTTGAGGTGACTCCAAATTCCGGATTGTCAATGCCCGGATTTGTTTGTTGGTTGTTTGTTCCAGAGGTGATGACCGGTGCGCCGATTGGTCGGTTGTTGCCTGCGTGAATCGTGGCAGTGCTTTGTGTTGCCGAAAGCGGAATAATTGCATTGGCGCCAGTCACTGCATCAGTTGCGCCAAATCCATACACAAATGCATCACCTTTTAATGCCCACTGCTTCGTGGTAAATGCTTGTGATTGTACGCACAATTTTTCTTTCGTTTTACACCAAAATTCGTATCCCCAATCAAATTCAAAGCCGCCTTGGATGAATGACATCATTGCTGCAACATCTGCTTGCAAATCATTGCGAACGCACACTTTCGTGCGAGTTAAATTAGCAACGGCGGTAAATAGCCCACCGGTTTGAAAATTTGGTTGTACGGTTGCAATCGTGGGACCGCCCGGCGTGTTTGAACCGTTGGCAAATAAAAATTCATTAGTGGTTGGTTCCATGAGCTGAGCGAGCATGTATTGGCTTGAACAACCGTGATTCTTGAGACCAAATACGCGACATTGATGCGCAGCAAATAGATGAGTGATGGTTGCTTCGACCCACAACATAACGGTGCGTTCACGTTCGTCATCGTTCCAGAATCTCCATGAACCTGTCAGCAACCCTCCTAGTTCCCAGTGTCTTCCGTTTCCGACAACATTTTCAAACAAGAATTCTCCCGTCAAACTATTGCCAATTGGTGCTCGAATTACTGCGCCGAGGCCTAAATGATAATGATCGGAGAGTAAAAAATTCCATCCGGGAATGATTTCTAAATCACTAAAATCAGTTCGTTCAAGTTTTTCAAAGCAAGGAACCCCCCATTTGCCGTAGACGAGTGGTTCAAACACGGGAACTCCGTCAAGCGAGAGCAGTGGTGCTTGATGAAGGCCAATATATCGCGTGAATGTTTTATTTAAGTAGAAGCAATCGACGGCTTCGGGAGCAAAATATCCGGCGGGATACTGCGGGCATAAGCTTGGGCTCGTGTTGGAGCGTAGAGCGCCCGAATTTATAATAGTTTCAGAAGCATGCAACTTCGTTCGTTGTGCAACGAGCGGCGATTGTAAGCGCACAAATAATCCGGATAAAATTCTATCGAGTCCGATATAAAGTGACATATCAAAAATAAATTCATCGATGTTCGGCTTAAACTTTACCGTACTTTGATAATCGGTTGGAAGTCCAAAATAATCAGCGAGCCAATCGGTTGCATTACGTCCGGAAACAGTGCTTCCGGAAATCGTGATTGTCGGACAGCACTGCTGTGTAAGACAATCGTCTCCAAATAGGGTGCGCGCGACGCGATGTTCACTAACGGTTTGTCGAAATTGCGGGATAACGGCGAAGCTGAAATTAAAATAGTCGGCATCAGGAAGATAGACCTGATTTGCCCAGCCAACCATATAACGCGCGAGATCAACCGTCTGAGAGCGATGGGCCAATGAGCTATATGCCTGCGTGAACATGCAAGAACTTATAAGAAAAAGGCTTATTTTTATTTTTTTCATCATCATAACTTACCCTCACTGAAAAAAGCGATTTTAAGATCGCACGATGTTTACTCTAACAACTTCAATTTCGGTGTTTCAAGAAAAAGACATTTCATTCAAACCGAGTTATATTTTGGGCAATAAATACATACAAGGAGAAAGCATGCGACTCATCTTTATCTCGACAATTCTTTTTTTTAATGGATTTGAGTCGGGAATTTGCAATGAAAATTTTATATTTAAAACAATCAGTATTAGGCTACGATTCTAAGGATTCAGGAGACGCTGGATTGAATTTAGTCTATTTTTTTCTGAATGATGATTGGGGGTTATCTCCTGATAATGCCATTTCGAGTCTTCTCAATCCCGAAATTCATACCATGCGGAGCAATTACACGATTCTTGAGAAGCTGGGAAATCGGATAATAATGGGGCGTAAGCATATGGATGATCCATATGATGGAGGAATGGAATGCTCTATCGGGCAATTGGTCGACTTGTTGAAGCAATGGAAGATTGTTTGTGAAAAAAGACCGAGATACGTAACAATCGTACAAGATGATACAGGTACATTTACGATAACGATGGCGGATGCCTTAGGCTAATCGCGAAATAATCAAAATCCTCGACTTACAAGCACATCATGGTAATCTGTCATCACTTTTATGTAACAGATCATGTATTTGTAAGGAGTGAGCGTGAGTTTTGAGGATTTTAAAGACCTTCTTTTTGGGCCGGTTGTCATCTGTGCCGTTTTATACGGATTTTATAAATTTTATGAAGAACGCGGCTGGTTTCCATCAAGTAGAGTTAAAAGAGTCAGCACAGACAAAGGCTCACACATGAAACATTGGCTTGTTGTGTTTTCACGGGAGATGCCACAAAAAGAAAGAACTGCTCTTATAAATGAAGACTTAAAAGCAGGCAAACAAATACAAGTCGATTATCACACATTCTTGGTTGAGGGATCTTTTATACGTGCCATTATATCGGGCAAAAAGGTTGTTCCGGCATTTCCCTATTGGAAGAATGATTCGGTAGAAAAAATGAAAACAAAGCTTATTACGCAATGGTCACACACGGATAAAAAAGAAGCTGTGGTGAATGTTGTTCATGAGAGCGGTTGCGCACTGAGCTTTTTTGCAACCGATTATGCCCAAAACAAAAAAAGATATAAGAAAGAGGAAAACATTTTCGTCAACATTGTTGGCTTTGCATACACCTTGCAAGATTTTGATGCGGAAGAAATAAATGCCAAAGTACAATCCCCTGAAATTGATTTGGGCGGTAAAAAGATGCGGCCATCATTTGGCAAAGATTTTTGTGGATATTTCCCTGCAGATGAACCGGATGAGATTAACTTTATCGGAAAAATTTTGGATGTTCACGAATATAAGCTTGGTCCGATAGCAGGGTTCATCGTAACGATTTCACTTACTCCTGAATTCAGCATCGATACATTTATCGCTTCAACGAACCTCAAAATAAAACTCGTTCCGGGCAAGCAAGTGGGCGGATTGCTCTGGCTGCAAGGATCGTTAGAGACATACGCACTGAATTAAAAGAGAGGGCTCGCAATGCAAGCCCTCTTAATAAAATTCCGATTATATCTTTTAAATCGCATTGCGATTTAAAAAGAAATTCCTCCCTTTAACCAAATACCCCATTCCGAGAGATTGCATCGCGCACAGGATGCGCCACAATCATCATTACATCCAGCAAAACAGGTGTTCACTTGATCGCAGATTGATTCATTTGAAACGACGTTGCAGCCATTTCCACACTTGTTTGCATTGTTTTGCGCAAACTCAGCTTTTCCACCAATCCCAAAATAGGGTGATAGACAACAATCTTCCCATGTATAGCTTATATGGGTGAAAATTTTGTTGGTAAGTCCACGTGCTCGTGCGCCGGCAATGTCAAGATCGCAGTCGGAAAGAAATATCGGTTGGATTGAGGTGTTTGTCTGTGCCAAGATTGCTGGTTGTGGGTTTGCGCTTGTGGCAAACAGGGCGCGTCCTGGGATTAAAGTACTGTTGATATTGGTGCTGTCTCCATAGGCAAATTGGGGATGATCGATGCCGATATTGGTCTGTGCTTGAGCAATGGTGTTTCCGGCAACATAATTGGTACCCGAGAAAATAGTTGCTTCGCTTTCTGTTGCTGATAATGGAACGGCACCCGCAACCACCGGAGAAGCTGAAACATCAAATCCATACACATGCGCATCGCCTTTGAGAGCCCATGTTTGTGGACAGATGATCGGGCAATTGTCGATGAAGTTTATTTGTTCGCAGGTTGTCGCCCAGAGGTTGTAACCAAGATCAAATTCAAAGCCACATTGCTTATAATTAAACATCACCGTTACATCTGCCTGCACCGGAATATTGACATTCACAGCGCCGAAGGCAATATTTGCAACGGGCGCAAAGATGCCGTCAAATGCGGCTTGAGCCCGGGTGTAACCAGTAGCCGGAGCAATATATGCAGGAGGTGTCGCTCCTTCAGGATTTCCGGTGAGCGCATATCCGGCAAAGGCACCATTGGCGTCTCGATACGGAGAGTTTAATTGCATTGCCAACATATAACGGCTGTTGTCGCCATGTCCGCAAAGATCAAATGAACGACATTGTTTTGTGTCAAAAAGATGTGTTATGTTCGCGTCAACATAGATACCCATGCTTCTATCTTCATCGCAGCTGCGCCAGAATGTGTAGTGTGAGGTGAACATACCACCAGCTTCAAAATGGTGTCCGTTACCCACGATTGGCTGGAAAAGGAAAAAATCCTTAATTTGTGTGCCGGTTGGAATGGAAATGCGAGCCCCTACTCCAACATGATAATCTTCATTTTGCCAAAAGTTCCAGCCAAGCACGGCTTGGATATCGGAAAGTTTCGTTGTATGTAAACCTTTTCCATTACACGACCCAGGAACATGGTTGAGTCCGTTTGTTACGGTGCCTTCCGGAACACGCATGTGCTCGAGTGGTAGAAATATTGGATCAAATGTTCCATTGCCCGTTAATGTTGGAGCTGCTCCCGCTAAATAACTGGAGAAGCTTGTGTTTAAATTACCTCGCGCAACTGCAACAGGTGAGAAATAGCCTTCAACATAAGGGTTGACGCCTTCATTCAAGACTGATTCATGTAAATTCAATTTCCAATCAGTGTATACGATTGGCGCATGAATTCTGAACCATGAGCCGGACATCCAGCGGTCGAGCCCAAAGTAAAAATCAAAATCAACAATAAAGCTTCGTACCGTCGGTTTGATTGAGAATGCGCTTTGAAAGTCGGTAGGTAATCCGAAATAATCGGCCAGCAGATCTTTGTTTCCTCTGTTGGCAACGCGGCTTCCTGAAACATTCACTTGCGCACAAGAAAAATCATTGCTGCATGAGCTGTTTATTAAACTATCCCCAAAAAGACAGCGCGCGATTTTCTTTGAGTTGAATGATTGTGCGTATTCTGCAGTGACGGCAAAGGTGCCATACCAGTCGCATGCATCAGCGGCAAAAAGATTCACCTTATGTGCCCAACCAGCAAGCTCACGTGCGGAATCGACACTTTGTGAACGCATTAAAATGTGAGCAAAACTTATGCTCGTCATGCAAAAAGCACCGACAAGAACAAGTTTTTTAAAGGTGCGGTATGCAAGCTGCATCATGGCTATTTCCTTTCATATGGGGCCCCCATGTGTAATGTGGGGTATGTTCATACTATCTTTGCATAACTGTAGCTAGAGTATTAAATAATGCACAAGAGTTTAAAAAAAGAAGGGACTCGAATTTCTTCGAGTCCCTTTTGATTTTGTTAAGTTCGAATTTTTTCTAAAATAACGACTGCAAGTCTTTATTTTAGAATGCAAATCCACCCTTAAGCCAGATACCCCATTGTGAGAATGCTCCGTTTGAGCAAGCAATGCCCAAATCGCAGGTATTATTTCTGCTGCAGGCAGGAACACAGCTTGGGGATGTTACAATGCATGGATTGCATGATGATTCACAATCATTATCACAGCAACCATTTCCACCTTGCGCAAATTCAGCAAATCCGCCGATTCCCAAGAATGGAACATAGCATTCACAATCTTCCCAGCTGTAGCTAAAGTTGGTAAATACTTTGTGGGTTAAGCCCTTGCGACGAGCACCGGCATAATCAACATCGTTGTTGGTAAGCAGTTGGGGCTGGATAGAGGTGTGAGTTTGTAGACCTGTGACTAATGATGGAGTGTTCAGTAATTCAGTAACACCCGACCAGGCCAATTGTGCATTCTCAATTCCCGCATTTACCACACTGCCATTGTTCGTTCCGGCAAAGATGGTAGCTTGCGGAGCAGAGCAATCGCCTGTTTCCGTTGCTCCCAATGGAACAGGGAAAAAGGTAGCAGGAGATCCCGCAACAGGTTCAAATCCATACACGGAAGCATCGCCTTTAAGTGCAACTAAGTTATTGTTAAATACATTTTTGCATGGGCAGATTTTTTCGCATGAAGTGCCCCAGAAGTTGTATCCGATATCCCATGAGAAGTCGCAGTGAGTGTAATTCAATAGTGCTACAACGTCTGCTTGCACCGGAATGCTCACATCAACTTTTTGGAAGGTGAAGTTTGCAATTGGTGAGAGAATATTATTGAATTGATAGGTTGAAGAAGTGAGCGTAGTGGTCGTTGCTCCTCCGGCAAGGCTATCAACAACATTCGTGGTCATTTCTTCTGCAAGCATGTAGCGGCTTAATGGCCCTCTGCAGCAGAGGTCAAAACTACGACATTGGCTCGCTTTAAATAAGTGAGTGATCCATGCGTCAACATAAATACCTAAGCTTTGATTACCATCACATCCATTCCAGAATGTCCAGTGTGTGGTAAGCAAGCCACCAAGTTCCCAATGATGTCCGTTACCAACAATTGGTTGGAACAAGAATGTTTCGTTAATACGATTTCCGGTCGGAGCACGAAGTACTACGCCAAGACCGACATGATAATCTTCATCTTGCCAGAAGTTCCAGCCAAGAGCGAATTCAATGTCTGAAAGACGGAAGGTATCTTTGCAATCACCATTTTTATTAAAACATGAAGTGCCACATGAGCCGTTCGTTCCACATGAACCATTGTTTCCGTTTGAATTAGATCTGCAAAGTCTACTGTTTGTTAATGGGTTAAAGGTGACTACACTGCCAAGATTGGGTACTCCGCCTTGTAAATATGAGGAGAAAGACTGATTGAGCGATGAGTTAGCAACTGCTGTCGGCCCAAAATAGCCTGCCGGATATCCATCGGTTCCTATTCCCGCTTCGCAGAAATCAAGTTTCCATTTTGCATATACTAAGGGAGCTTGCACGCGGAACCAAGCACCACAAAGCCAGTTATCAAGCCCTAAAAAGAGGTTGAAATCAATAAGGAAGTTTTGAATTTTTGGGCATACAGTAACCGTGCCATCAAAATCAGGAGCCAAGCCAAAGTAATCAGCAAGTAAAGCAGTGCTTGAGCGGTTTGGAACAGTTGAACCCTGTATAGAAACGGTCCCACACTCAGATTCACACTTTTTTGAGCAATCATTTGAAATGAATGCTGAACCAAAGATACCCCGGCCTATTTTTTTACGGTTGAATGATTGAGTGTATTCCGGAGTAATGGCAAAAGCACCATAAGAATCACCAACATCAAAGCGGTTAATTTCATGTTCCCAGCCGACTAAATTACGTGCGGCATCAACCGTTTGCGAACGCTGAACAACGTGCGCATTGGTGTTGAACAAGCAAGCGCAGAGAGCTGCAAGGCTCATTGCTTTCACAAACTTGTGTAACATACATACACTCCTTTTTTTGTGTATTGGATTATATCCGAATGATTATTCAAGTTACACAATGTCATACTCGAACAATCATTCATGATCACTTCATTATTGATGGCTAGTCTATAGGACTCAAAATTGATTTGTCCAGCATTTTAAAAAAAGCGTGACTCTGAGAAATCAGAGCCACGCTTTTTTTATTCGTGTTTTTACGCAAAAAGAGGATTAGTTAAAAGACACTCCGCCTTTAAGCCAAATACCCCATTGCGAGAATGCACCATTGCGGCATGAGTTGTTATTGTTTTCACCGCATGAGCCGGTGTTGCATGAGTTTGTGCTGCACGAGTTGGTATTGCATGAATTTGTATTGCAGAAGTTAGTATTGCATGAGTTAGTGTTGCAGAAGTTTGTTCCACAGTCGTTATCGCAACGGTTGCTCTTTTGTGCAAATTCAGCAAATCCACCAATTCCTAAGAATGGAACGTAGCAGTCGCAATCTTCCCATGTCCATGCAAAGTGGGTGAAGATTTTGTGGGTCAAGCCCTTGCTACGGTTGCTGCAGAAATCAATGTCAGCATCTGTTAAGAATACTGGTTGAATTGAGGTTTCGATACCGTCAGTGCCCGCTCCGTTAGCAAGAGGAATACCAACCACTCCTCCTAATGTAGCAGTAGCAACAGCAGGATTATCAATTCCCGCATTCAAGAGGCTACCATGATTGGTTCCTGAGCAAATCGTTGCTTTAGGAGCTGTGCATGAGCCAGTTTCCGTTGCGCTGAGAGGTGTTGAAAGCGCTGGGGCTATCGATGAGAAGCCGTAGGTTTCAGCATCACCTTTGAGAGCCCAGTTTTTGCCGGTCAACACATTGGTTCCGCAGGTTTCAATCTTCTCGCAGCTTGTGCCCCAGAAGTTGTAACCAAGATCCCAAGTGAATCCGCAGTTGGTGTAGTTAAACATTGCAACCACGTCCGCTTGTACTGGGACGCTTACTTTCACGTTTTGGAAGGTGAGGTTTGCAACGGGAGCATATGCACCTGAGAACACTGCTGTTGCAAGAGTTGCAACACCGCCAACTGGTGTTCCTGTCAATGCTGTTGCATTATTTGTTGTGAATTGTTCAGCTAACATATAACGGTTGTTCAAACCACGGGAGCAGCACAAGTCGAATGAGCGGCATTGGGTTGTTTTGAACAAGTGGGTGATCCATGCATCAACATAGAGGCCGAAGCTTTGATCGTAGTCGCAGCTTCTCCAGAAGGTGTAGTGTGATGTGAACAAGCCACCAAGTTCCCAATGGTGTCCGTTACCAACGATTGGTTCAAACAAGAATGTATCATTGATACGATTTCCTGTAGGAGCACGAATAACTAAGCCAAGACCAACATGGTAATCTTCATCCTGCCAGAAATTCCAGCCAAGAGCGAACTCAATGTCTGAAAGGCGAGTTGTATGACGGCTGTTTGAGCAGCTGTCATTGCAGGTTGATGAGGAGAGTCCGTTAAATCCGCAGAGTCTGCTGTTGCTCAATGCTTGGAAGGTTGCGGCAGTTGTCGCTGGTGATGTTGGAACAGATAAGTTTGGCACTGCGCCAGCAAGATATGAACCGAATGATGTGTTCAATTGGCTGACTGGGACTGCGGCAGGAGCAAAGTAACCAGCTGGGTATGCCCCAGTGAAGGTTCCTGCAGCAGCTGTTTCATTGTAGTTCAAATTCCATTTTGCGTACACAACTGGTGCGTGAACGCGGAACCACATGCCACAAAGCCATTCATCAAGGCCGAGGAATAAGTTGAAATCAACTAAGAAGTTTTGGATGCGTGGGCAAATTCTTACTGTTGAGCTGTAGTCAGTTGGAAGACCAGCATAGTCGGCAAGAAGTGAATTTGGCGCACGGCTTGCAACGGTGCTACCTTGCACTAAGAATGATTCACAGTTGTTGTCGCAGTTTGAGTTGCAACTGTTGGTGTTGCAGCCTGTGTTACATCCGGTAAAGCAAACTGGGCTTGTGAAAGGACTGGTGAGTCCGCAGAAGCCCAAAGGTCCATTGGTTGGTAACACATCTTCAGCAAGACGTTCACCACGGAACGAACGAGTATATTCAGGGGTTATTGCAAAGCTGCCATATAATCCGCCCATATCAAATAAATTGATTTGGTTGGTCCATCCTGCCAAGTTACGTGCTGCGTCAACGGTTTGTGACCGTTGTACCACTCGTGCGGAGACAACTCCGACGAATGTACACGCGCTCGCAAGAGCAGCGAGGCTCATTGATTTCACAAATTTGTGTAACATAAACTCACTCCTTTTATGGGTGTTATTAAACTTCATCATTATCTTTTTTTACGTTCTGTTTTACTTTCTCCTCCCTGTTACATAATCATAGTAAGTCGTATTGATGGTTATTCTATAAAAACTAAAAATGATTTGTCTAGTGTGTGTGATATTATTTTGAAAAATATTTTCACCGCAGGACAAACCGAAACTGAAATAGAGGCGATATTTTGGCGCATTTATGGCTCCAAGTGTAACGATACTACCTCGCCGCAGCAGTACGAAGTACGAGGTGGAACTTGTCAGTTGCGTACGTCTTCGCTGAAGCTTCGCCGCACGCGGCCATGGTTCTATGAAGGTAGGCGGGGGTAAAAATAAAGGCCCGGATTTCTCCGAGCCTTTAAGTACTAGTTTTGTCGTTTTTTTGTTCCCAAAACGTGAATACGTCTTGGACTTTTATACGACTTTGGGATTAGTTAAAAGACACGCCGCCTTTAAGCCAAATACCCCATTGAGAGAATGCACCGTTGTGGCATGAGTTGTTATTGTTGGTTGATGTGCCACATGATCCTGTATTGCAAGAGTTTGTGTTGAGATTGCATGAATTTGTATTACAGGAGTTGGTATTGCAAGAGTTTGTGTTGCAATCGTTGTCGCAACGGTTGCTCTTTTGTGCAAATTCAGCAAATCCACCGATACCTAGGTAAGGGATATAGCAGTCACACTCTTCCCATGTATATGCGAAGTGAGTGAATATTTTGTGGGTCAAACCTTTAGCACGGTTGCTGCAATAATCGATATCAGCATCGGTTAATAATACCGGGTTAAGCGAAGTATCAATTGCGGCTCCGCCTGCTGCAGCGAGTAATGCAACAGTTCCAGCCGGTTGTATAAATGCGGGAACCGCATTGTCAACACCAGGGTTGGTTATTGCAACTCCATTGGTTCCTGAGCAGATGGTTGCGAGTGGAGCAGCGCATGTTCCTGTTTCAGTTGCACTGAGCGCAGTGAATAGGACAGGTGAAGTTCCGCTGAATCCGTATGTGCTTGCATCACCTTTGAGTGCCCAATTTTGACCAGTCAAGATATTGTTTCTGCAGGTTTCAATCTTCTCACAGCTTGTGCCCCAGAAGTTGTAACCAAGATCCCATGTCCATGCGCAGTTGGTGTAGTTGAACATAGCAACTACATCTGCTTGTACTGGAACACTTACTCTCACACCTTGGAAAGTAAGATTGGCTACCGGAGAGTAGATACCATCAAATTGCGCGCTGGCAACATTTCCTGCTCCTGCTCCGCCTACGGTAACGTTAGCGGTTGTGAATTGTTCAGCAAGCATATAGCGGTTGTTGAGTCCGCGGCTTGCAGTCAAATCAAATGAACGCCATTGTGTTGTTTTGAACAAGTGGGTAATCCACGCATCAACATAGAGACCTAAGCTTTGATCGTAATCACAGCTTCTCCAGAAAGTGTAGTGGGATGTGATCAAGCCACCAAGTTCCCAGTGGTGTCCGTTACCAATGATCGGTTCAAACAAGAATGTATCATTGATACGGTTTCCTGTAGGAGCACGAACAACTAAACCAAGACCAAGATGGTAGTCTTCATCTTGCCAGAAGTTCCAGCCAAAAGCGAACTCAATGTCTGAAAGCAAGGTTCTGTGACGGCTGTTTGATGAGCAGTCATTTTTGCATGATGATGTTGCAGATGAGTTAAATCCGCACAATTTGCTGTTTGATAGTGGTTCAAAAACAACACCGTTGTTCAATGTTGGAACTCCGCCTGCAAGGTATGCACCAAAGGTTGGGTTCAATTGAGCAACTGGGACTGCAGCAGGTGCAAAATAACCAGCTGGATAGCCAGCTACGCCTGATCCTGAAACTTTGGTTTCATTGTAGTCGAGATTCCATTTTGCATACACAACTGGTGCATGAATACGGAACCAAGCTCCGCAAAGCCACTCATCGAGTCCGAGGAACAAGTTGAAGTCAACCAAGAAGTTTTGGATTTTTGGACACACTGTTACAACTGAGCTGTAATCGCTTGGAAGCCCAGCGTAGTCACCAAGAAGAGCATTTGGCGCACGATTTACAACGTTTTTACCTTGTACCAAAAATTCGCCGCATCTTTTATTACAGTCTGTGTTGCAGCCATTATTGACTCCGGTGTTTACTGTGTTGCAAACTGCAGGGCTGGTGAGTCCGCAGAAGCCTAATGCTCCGTTTGTCGGGAATACATTTTCAGCAAGGCGTTCACCACGGAACGAATGAGTATATTCGGGGGTTATAGCAAAGCTGCCGTAGAATCCGCCCATATCAAACAAGTTGATATGATTGGTCCAGCCAGCTAAGTTACGCGCACCATCAACGGTTTGAGAACGTTGTACTACTCGAGCGGATGTCACTCCGACGAATGTACAAACGCTCAAAAGAGCAACGAGGCTCAATTTTCTGAGTATTTGTTTCATAATAAAACAACTCCTTAAAGATTTTTTCATTCACTTACATCCTCCATTAATTTGGAATTTATTTGAATAGTATATATGGGGTCAGCTTTCTCCTTTCATATCGTTATATAATTTTTTAAATGACTAACAAGATATCGCGAGTTATTTAATGAGAAAGAGTATGCAAACGAGGTGCAATGGATGGGGAAATAGAGTGTGAGTGAGAATGTACTATGTGTGTGGGCGTGTAGAATGAAATGTGCTTCATAGCGGTACTCCCTTGATCATTGCTTGGCTACTCATTTAATGTTCAAAAATGAATCTTACACATTGATCGAATGAAGTCAATATATATATTTAAACTTTTTTCGATTTTCAAAAATACGCCTGGGACAGGCAACCTAAAAAACTTTAAATTGGCACTTTTTTTAACGATCGGGGCCCCCGATCGTAGCGAAAGCGTAGATTGGGGCTAAAATGGTTGCGACTTTAGAAAGAAAAGGTTTGATTAAAAAAATGAAGCTTTTTCAGTATGCTAGATTCCGTTAAGTTTTGATATCACAGAACTTGTGTCATATCAACATGCAACCAAATCTCTCGCTTAGCTGTTTTATACACGCCTGTGCGCGTGGCCCGTTCGCATGGTTTGACTTCATGATGCTTCGCTCACCACGAACTCAGGGCCCCGTGCGCTAGCATGGGTGAAACGACCAGGTCTCATGCGTGAGCATTGGGTAAAACGGAAAAATTTAAAAGGATCGGCTCATAGCAAAATCCACGTTCGTGGTGAGCGGAGTGAAACGAAGCCGAACCATTCGAACGTTTGCAAAAAATCAACGGAGCCATATGTTATATCTTTTTTGGATCATTATTCAAATATGTATTGAATCCCTGCCGCTCAGTAGTTCCGGGCATCAGTTGTTGTTTGAGAAACTGTTTGATCATTCACGCGCGCGTTCCTCAGAAAGAGGATTTTTACATGATATGAGCCACGCGCTGCATGTGTTTGAGCTGTGCATTCTAGCATTTTTTTTTCGAAATCGATTAAAAACATTTCTAATGCATCCGATTCGAACTCATCGATTGATTCTACGCCTGTTGATAAAAAACGGGCTTGCCAGTTTTGTTACGGCAGCATTCTATTTTTCTTTTTTTGCGCGATATAATTTTGATCAATTTTTGCCCTATGGATTTGTTCTCACTGCGATTATTCTTTTTTCAGCTGATTATATTCCGCAAGGAAAAAAGCAACAGCTCTCGCTGATTTACTATATTTTGTTAGGGTTAACGCAAGCGATTGCGCTCGTGCCCGGCATTTCTCGATTCGCAACCACGTATGCTACTGCACGCTTGTTGGGCGCTACTCATCGCACAGCATTTGAAACATGCTTTTCAATTCAAGTCCCGCTCATTATTGGATCGTTGGCGCACATTCTTTATAAAAAGAATGGAGTATCTATCATTGAACCCTTGCTAGACCCCTCAGTGGCATCTGTTTGTTTGTTTGCAACAATCATTTCATATCAATTGTTTTGCTTGAGCGAGCAATGGGCGTATCAAAAACAATGGAAACGATTTGCTTTCTATATGATTATTCCAATATGTATCTCCTTTTTGCTACTACTGAAATAAAGAAGGTTCGGGAACCGGTCATAATTTTTTTGAGTTCGGCGGCTTGTCCGCCATTTTCCGGGGCCCCCGAACGGAATTAACTTCGTAGATTATGGTGCGAAGTATAAATGTAGTTTGGGGTAATTTTATGCTTTCAAAACGTGATATTAGATATCAGCGCGGCTCGCGCTTGGCAGTAGTTAAAACAGTTTTATTTTTCTTGCTTGGCATGATCTGCACACTTTCCTTATTGGTCTATCGTGCTGATCATCAAAGCTTTTTTTATAAAGCAACTGACGCGATACGTGCCAATAGCATCATCGAAACTATTTTATTTCAAGCGGGCCCGATTCTCCTCTTTTTCTTCGGGGCAGGAGCAGTTCCACTGTGTTTATTGCTGTTTGATTGTGGCTGGAAACAATATCATAAACAGCGGTTTTTTGATGATCTTGATCACGCCATTGCCTCGATTTTTCTTGTTATTTTTACTGCCAGTTGTGCGGCTGCATTTCAAGCGGATCTTTTTAGTCAAATAAATCCGGGTGGGATCGTGGGTCAGAGTGTTCTTTTTATGATTCGTGCTTTTATTGGCGAACAATTTGAGAAACTATTCATTATGACCGGATTTGCAGTGAGTGCACTCATTGTTACGCGCAGAGAAATGCTCTTCTTGGTGCAGAAATGCGTTGAATGTGTGCGATATCTCGTTGCGCATAGGATATGGAAAAAAATCTATCGTGCCATTGCTCGGCTCTGTGTGATGATTTTCTATGCCGCACGATGGATATGCCATTCTGTGTCATCGATGGTGAAAGGAAGATTTTTTGAAAATAAAGAGCGAGACCTCTTTGAAGTCGAGTATGGTAATTTTGGTGATATGAGGATTCATAATCAAGAACAGCCGATTGCTATTGATGTCAAGGGGGCAGTTTTAGATGTTGAAAAAAGGAAATTAACTGCCGTTCAACAGCCTATACCATCAGAAGAAAAGAATGTGCAAACATCCCATGCTGCTGATGACTACTGTGCGCCGAGTCTTGATATCTTTGTCGCGGACAAAGATCAAGCTGACGATAAAACAATCACCAAAGAACTTGAAATGCGCGCGCGGTTGCTTGAACAAAAGCTTGAACGATTTGGCGTTTCAGGCAAAGTGAGCGCGATAAAACGAGGCCCAGTCGTTACCGTCTTTGAATACCAGCCGTCAATCGATTCAAAATTAAGTAAAATTCTTGCACTCGAAGATGATCTAGCGCTCGCACTGCAGGCGCTGAGTATCCGGATCATTGCCCCCATTCCGGGCACCAGTTTTGTTGGTTTTGAAGTTGCAAATAGCACCCGAAAATCAGTGCAATTTGGTTCTATTATTCGATCTGATAGTTTCACCAGAGGAAATCTGCAACTCCCGCTGGTGATCGGACAAGATACATTAGCGCATCCAATTGTAGTTGATTTGGGTAAGATGCCCCATTTGCTTGTTGCTGGATCAACCGGGTCAGGAAAATCGGTCGCTTTAAACGGAATGTTGATCAGCTTGTTGTGTCGTTGCAGCCCGCAAGAGATGCGGCTTGTGCTCATTGATCCAAAGCGTCTTGAATTTGCGCCCTATGCTGACATTGGACATCTCATGTTTCCCATTGTGACTGATGTTAAAAAAGTTGCGCCAATACTACGTTACATTATTCATGAAATGGAACAACGATATGATTTGATGGCCAAAAAGGGCGCACGCAATATTTTTGATTTTCACGCGCAGTATGGCAAAGAAACGCTTCCTTTTATTGTAGTTATTATTGATGAACTTGCCGATTTAATGATGACGGCGGGCAAAGATGTTGAAGATTTAATCACCCGCATTGCTCAGATGGCGCGTGCCGCCGGTATTCATATGATTGTGGCAACACAGCGGCCGTCGGTAGATGTTATCACGGGCCTTATTAAAGTTAACTTCCCAAGCCGTATTTCATTTCGCGTCACTTCAAAAGTCGATTCGCGAACAATATTGGATGTCACCGGAGCAGAAAAATTATTGGGAAAAGGAGATATGCTCTTTTTAGATGCATCAGGGACGGGGTTACGACGCGCGCATGGCGCCTACGTATCAGACAAAGAAATTCAAACTATTGTTTCGCACATTCGGTCTCAAGGGCAACCGCAGTATATTGATGAAAGTATTCTCGATCAGGCGGCAATGGAAAGTGATGAACCGCTCGATGATATGATGGGAGAAATTACCAGCTTTTTGGCCACCATTGACGAAGTTTCTATTTCATTGCTCCAGCGTAGATTCCGAATTGGTTACAACAGATCTGCTCGCATTATGGAACAGCTTGAACAACAAGGCCGAATTTTACCAAGCAATGGCGGCAAGATGCGCAAGGTTGTGCATTAATTGGGTGTATGTTGTTCTCGAATATCCTTAGTAATATTCATGGCAAGATCTACAATTTCTGGATTTATATCATTGAAAATAGCTTTCAGCACTGCCGTTGAGAATAAGGTAAAAGCTTGCGTATTATCTGCTACAATTTTGATTCTGCAATTTCCTTTTGCAAGAGCTTTTCCGATATGCTTTTGCAAGAAAATAAGTTTGGAATCTCCATTTATGGTAGGGCTCTCAGTCTCAAAGGTTTCAATGCCGAAAAACTTTCTTATTTCTAATTTTTCACCACTTGAATCAATCAGAATAGTAAATGCAAGCGAGCGAGGGTCTTTTGTCAAATCAAGAGCTTTCATCTGAGCGATAACAGCATGCGTTTTTACATTTGATGCATCGTTATCAATAATGTGGCGATCATCTGATATTTTTTTATTGAAATGATCAAAACTGTGAGCAAAGGTGAGGTGCGTAAGTATCCTGCTATCGTTCGGTTGATCTGCGCACTTTGAATTAAAACAAAATGTTGCAAGGATCAAAAACAAAATAGTTTTCATAGATTGGTTTCCTGAAATTTTTCATCTCTTTTTTTTAAAAAAATCATACAAAGTAACGATGTCTTCTGTCAACACGAAAGTTTTTATGCAATGAGATTGCTTGACAAATAAAAAAAAACAAGACATTTTTTCTGCAACATATTATGTAATGTATTAAATTATGTGAAATAAAAGTAAGCATTTTTTCAGCAATGAAAACGGAGAATTAGCATGCTTCTTGACCAGAATTTTTTAAAAGCAGCTCTTATTGATTGTACTATCATTCAGTCCGGTTTTTTAAGGCCACTCTCATTTTGCATTGATTCACGCACAATTAAACAAGGTGATATATTTGTGCCGCTGATAGGAAATACGCACAATGGACATCGCTTTATCGCAGATGCACTTGCAAAGGGAGCTGCCGGTTTTTTCTTCAATCGAGCACAAAAGAGTGCGCTCGTGGAACATAAAGATGTTATAGAACCTTCTCACTGTATTATAGAAGTTCCTGATACGCTGCAAGCGCTCTTTACCATAGCGCGTGCGTGGAGAGCTCAATTGTCAATTCCCGTGGTTGGTATTACCGGATCAGTGGGTAAAACAACAACAAAGGAACTGCTCGTTTCAGTTTTGAAAGATGCGGGCAAACAGGTGTATGGCTCTTTTGCAAATCAGAACACACGCTTGGGAGTTGCTTTAAATATACTTGCCATTACGCAGGCTCATGAATGCGCCGTTATTGAAATGGGGATTAGCAAGCGCGGAGAAATGGAGCAATTGGCAGAATTGGTTAAACCCTCGATTGGGATTATCACTGCAATTGGCCATGCGCACATGGAAGGGCTTGGATCAATTCAAAGTGTTGCGGCAGAAAAGCGAGATATTTTTAAATATTATGCCGCATCCAGCATTGGAGTTATTAACGGAGATACATCGCTCCTGCAATCAGTCTCATATCGTCATCCGGTCATGAAATTCGGCTTGAAAATGACCAACCAAGTGCAGGCTCGCAGGATCATAAAAAATGGAGATGGTCTTGATTTTGTGCTGAGCATCTATCATGAAAAATATCCAATACATCTTTCTAAATGTCATGAGGGGCTTGTCTACAATATATTAGCCGCCGCATCGGCAGCCCATTTACTTGGCATTCCTGCCATTGTGATAGCGCGGGGAGTGCAAAAGCCGATATCAGTTAAAGGTCGGTTTGAACGCGTGTCCGCGCGCAATGGCGCTGATATTATTATTAACGATGCGTACAATGCAAACCCAGAGAGCGTTAAATCAGCATTGACTGCGTTTGAATCGATCAAAACAGCGCACCGTAAGATAGCGGTCATTGCTGACATGCTTGAGTTGGGAGCTTCAGGGCCATTTTGGCACCGGCAGATCGGCCGTTTTTTCAGAAAGACTCCTTCCATCACAGAGGTGATTTTAGTAGGAAACCTGGTAGAATGGATACAGGAAGCTTTGCCGGTTCATGTGACTGCTCATGTAGTCCCGGATTGGCAATCAGCTTTACAATGTATTAATAATCGATTTGCGCATATGGAAAAACTGATTCTCTTTAAAGGATCGCGCGCGATGCAGCTTGATAAGGTTGTTGAAGCACTGACTCGGCCGGATTCAGGTGATCATATCGAGGTTCAATCAAGTTCTGTGCAATCGGCATCGCTTTAGTATACAAGGAAATTCATGACACTTTCCGCGTCACAGGGACACAAAT
The DNA here is from genome assembly GCA_963713925.1 of uncultured bacterium. Lineage (GTDB taxonomy): Bacteria > Babelota > Babeliae > Babelales > Vermiphilaceae > MFD01112-c2. The sequence continues at coordinate 841,449 of OY970212.1, read as the reverse complement.
CGGTGTTGGTCGATGAAGTGCTTACTTATTTAGATCCACAGCCCGGTAAAGTTTATTTAGACGTCACCTTCGGGGCAGGCGGCCACACGCGAGCCATTTTGGAAAAAGAACCCGGGTGCCGCGTCATTGGTCTTGATTGGGATCAGATTTCATTAGACACCTTTGGAGACCAATTAGTTGAGGAATTTGGGCCTGAACGTTTGCGACTATTATGGGGCAACTTTGCACTTTTGTATAAAATTGCAAAAAAAGAAGGCATCAAATCTGTTGATGGGATTTTGGCAGATTTTGGAACATCTCAGATGCAGCTTCGTGAGCGTAAGGGCTTCTCATTTAATACCGATACCCCTTTAGATATGCGAATGTCCCCCTCCCATTATAAGGTGACGGCCGCCGAATTGGTCAATAAGGCATCTGAGCAGAAGCTGGCCGAAATTTTTTGGGAGTATGGCCAAGAGAGAAATGGCAGACAAATAGCGCAGGCAATCGTGCAAGCACGCATTTTAAAGCCTATAACTACCACTGCTCAATTAGCTCAGATTGTCGAATCAGTGGTCCCCTTTAAAAAGAATATTCACCCGGCAACCCAAGTGTTTCAAGCGCTTCGTATGTATGTCAATAATGAGCTTGAGAATATACGCTCATTTTTGGCGGCGGCTGAGCATCTATTGGTTCCTGGAGGTCGTTTGGTGTGTATTAGTTTCCATTCTTTGGAAGATCGTTTGGTAAAACAATATTTCAAGGATGCCGAATCGCTGGGTCGGGTTAAACTACTTACCCCCCATGTGGTGACTGCAAGCGAAGATGAGCTTGAGCGCAATCCATCCGCACGATCAGCATGTTTACGAGCTGCTTTGAAGCTGTAAAATTGTGTTGACAAATGCGCTTCATGAGATACAATTGTCTCACAATTGATATGTGCGTAATATAAACCCAAAAAAAAGGGATGTAGTCTCTAAAGGTTGCGACCATGGAAATAACTGAAGTAAAAGTATATCCGGCAAAAGAAAGTGGCAGACTCAAAGCATATGCAACCGTTGTGTTCGACAACAGTTTCATCGTGAGAGATTTGAAGGTCATCGAAGGAAATAAAGGTTTATTTGTCTCCATGCCTTCGCGCCGCAGAAAAGATGGAACGTTTAGAGATATCGTTCATCCGCTCAACTCGGATATGCGCAAAAAAATTGAAGATATGATCATCAAAGAATATGATCGTGTGGTTGCCTCAGGCGATGCATACGGATCAGCTGAAGATGAAGAGTAATTTAAAATAAAGCACATCTTTCGACATTAAATTTTGGTGGGGTGTCGCCAAGTGGTAAGGCACCGGTTTTTGGTACCGGCATCCGGAGGTTCGAATCCTTCCACCCCAGCCATTTATCATTTTTGAAAAAATGATAAATGGCTGGCACGGCCAGCTAAGGAATTATTATAAGGCAATTCAGAAATGAGTTGCCTTATTTGTTTTGCAATCAATTTCGATCCATGTTATAAACTCAGATAACAACATGCGAGTCCAAAAAGGGTTACACCAATGTTTATAACATTTCTCTTTTCGATATTCTTTTATAGTTCCATCTTTTCATACAATCCCGATAATCCCGAAATACCACCTGTTCCCGAGAAACCGGAAAAATCTCGTTACGATAATCAACACGCCAATGATATTTATAGCCAATTTGGGATTGGGTCGAATAAAAGAAATTGGCTTGGGTTGGCGGAGCATGATAAGGCTCTTTTTGAAAGACAACATGAATGCAAATATTGGAGCAGAAAAGATTATTATACCGCAATAGCTCGATTACGTTGCCAAATATCTTCTTTTCCTATTGATGTTTTTTGGGCATTTGAGCGTGGATATACTTTTTTTGTCAATACGGAAAGCAAGTATTTTTATATCAGCTTTAAAGACCAAGAAAACATACTCAATCAAATCAATTTGTACGAATATGAAGCATTTCGGGATACTGTTAGTCAGTTTTCCGGATATGAAAGCAAGGTCAAGGCACTTCACGAGCTAATACATTCCAATAAAGAAATCGAAAAACGCGTAACGACGAATGCGCATAACGCAATAGCACAAGAGTGCGATAAAATAGAAAGCAGACGCTTGTTTCATGAGAAAAGAGATCGAGAAATCAAGGAAGAACAAGCGCGAAAAGAGCGTGAAGAAGCCGCTCGGAAAAAGCTTGAAGAAGAACGAGAAAAGCTCAGAAACACTTTTTACAATAGTCTGAATCAGATTACTAATGATGCACTATTGTGGAATAATTCATCAGATATTGCCCGTCATTATGGACTATCAAATGAGCATTTTGGGAAGCGAATGGCTGCTCTTAATGCTACACAAAATTCGGGCGCCGAGTATAAGCAATTGGAATATACACTTGAAGCACCTTCCATCGGCCTGATCGGCGAATGCAATTATAATCAGAACCAATTCACGACTCATTATGGCAACCAACTCCAGCAAGCGGTGCATCAAGAATGTATTGATGTTTTAGATCGAACAGCACGACTGCAAACAGTTGATTCGCTGTATATATACAGAAAAGATTTTATGGATTGCGTTGATGCGTCACGTGAGTTTAACCAAATTGGTTTGACGCACAAAGCGACAACAATCAACGATTTTTGTTTCGTGCTTCTTGATATAGGGCATGCAATGGCAAAAGGGGCATGCCTGGGTGTGTATTATGCTGCGTATGATTTGGCAACTCATCCATTGCATACGGGACTTTGCCTTGTAGCCGGACAATATGTATTGGCGTATCAAGCGTGCAAACTTGCTTATGCAGTAGCGGATATTGCGATTACATCTTATTACGATCGGCTGGCTGGATATGAAAAGCTCGATGCCTATTTGGCGCCTGTTGATGCACTTCTGACACAATTTGAAAAAGGAATTTCGGCGGCACAGGCTGCTGAACTCGCTACTCAGGTCACTGTTGGCTGGTATGCTCAAGGCCGAATGCTCAAAGGATTGAATTCAATCTATGGTAAAGCTCGTATGAAAGCAATCGAGTTTATCGAAAAATATCCGCAAGCGGAACCGGAATTATTTTTAGCAACTCCTGAGGGAATGTTGCTGAAAGCTGGAAAGTTGTCGAACGAAAAGACTCCTTTTATTGATTCACATACAAATATACCTAAGCGTGAAAAATCTATTCCAAGAATGAAAACTTATGAGCAAGCAAGAAATAAAGCCTTAGAGCTTATCGGTAAGGTTGATCCGCATACGGCTACTCCACACGTCGGTAAGTTCGGTAAGCTTAAAGGTAAGATTATAGGAACCGATTGGCACGATGGAGATGTATCTTTTAGAATCGACTATGCCCCTGGGAAAGGTCCACATATAAACATCACAGATTATAGATTAGGTAACGGGGTAAAAGGAAATGTATACGCTGTTCTATTTGAGGGGACTGAATCAACGGTGCAAAGTTTAATAAAACATTTAAATACTCGTGCTAATCTTGAAATGACTAAGACGATTTTTATGCAGACAGATAATAAATATTTATCGCTCATTTTGAATGCCATTGAGAATTTAAATAAAAACAAAAGGGAATAGCATGTCTCAAACAAGGCACACGCGCAATGCACCATTTCTAAGGTGTATTGAAGCTTTAAAAATAGAGCTACTACCTGAGCAAGAATCAGATAGGGTATTGCAACTTTTTACCGATTTGTATCCAATGACAGAATGGGGGAAAATTGATTGGGACAAAATTAATCATAAAATGAATTTGGGCACAAATTATACTATGATAATAGATTCATTGAAGAGATTTTTAGGTGATGATTTTGATCCGTCCGTATTTATAGAGTGGGGTTCAGCTGCAATCCCTGCTATAAAGACAAATATATATGATGTAATACAACAATATGATTACGTTGTAAGTGTCACCTTTGATAAATTCATTTTCAACCCATCAGAAGGATATATAATAGAGATATTACCCGGGGATGATATAACTGTCGGGGTAATTGATTTGAAAATCGAGGCATAATGGATGACAAATGAACTAAAGTTTTCTTGTTGTTTTTGCAATCAAGCAATTGAGCCTTCAGATGTTGACCCGTGTAACATGAATATCATGGCAAATTATGGCAAAGAGATAAAATATCAGCCTACACAAGATTTTTTTTGTCATTTTAAATGTTTAAAAGAACGCCTACATAGTTATTATCAGGGGTATTTTTTAGAAACAACATTTTCTTCTTTAAGAGATGAAGAAAATTGATGACTTTATGCAATTCGGACTGAATTGGGCGGATTCAACGCAAATATGTTTATTGTTTTCTGCAAGCCTTTCCAGTTGAAAGTTCGAAGAGTGCGCAGCGTCTCCAGCCAGTCTTTTTACCCAAGTTTCGCTTTGCTTCACTTGGGACCCAACCCTCGCCAAGTCATCCTTCGGGTGCCTCGGCTTCGCCTGGCTCAAGCGCCGCCACTGCTTAGCTAGGGATTTAATTAAAATTATTAAAAGGCTCCGAGTAATTCGGGGCTTTTTTGTTGCACAAAATAATTTTTAAAAACTGGACAATGAAAACTATGATTGATATCGATTTTAATTTAAAAAAAATTGATGAGAAAAAACGGAAATCACAATACGAAATTTCTGTGCGTGAATTACAGTATCCTTCGACGGATGGCACATTGAAAATGATCAATTCTGCGGCTACACAGAAAATCAGCGAGTTGACCAAGTCGTTATCTCTAAGAGAGATAACATTCCAGCACATTCAAGAGATTAATCTCAGCCTTGAAGATTGTGACGGTGTTTTACGGTCTGAGTCTGATAGTTTCGGTATTCTAAAAGGTGATAAACCACCGATACGTATTCCTTCTCGTAAAATGATAGATGATTATGGATTCATAGATCATTTTATATCGGGTTTAAAATCTGATGAGCATGTTATTAAAATTGCGGTACTCGCGCATATTCGATTGACGGTACTACATTTTTTTCGAGGTGGAAATGGTCGAACTGCACATATTCTTTTACAGTTAATATTAATAAAAGGAGGTTACCCTTTAGTAATTTTTAAAGATGTTCAGGAATATCTTGAAAAGATAGAAGCTACAAATAATTTTGCATCTACTATGGACAGGTTTTTCATTATCGAATCAAAATGAGCAAGTAGTTCCATTGTTATCACTTGTTTGTAAGATAATTGACAATCAGTTGTCTGACAGTGTGTATGTAGAATAATAATCCATCTGATTTTAAAGGAAGCGTTTACATATATCGCTCCGGTCATCTTTGTCAATCTGTTTTTTGAATTAGCGCGCTAAAGAAATTCGAGGTATGCTAAAAAGAGTAATGATAGGGGGCTTTTGTGACTAGAAAAGTATTGTTTTTGGTATTATTCGCTTTTACGAATCAAAATTTGGCTGATCAGCCAAGAAGTTTTTTAAGTCGAATTTGGCCCTTCGGAAAAAAAGTAAAAGCCGTTGCATCGGAGTCAACCAAGGCAACGAAAAAAATTGATACTGGCGCGATGGTGCGTCAGCCGGCTCAAGTTTCGTTGCAGAGGCCTATTTCAACTATCTCACCACAAATGCCTTCACAAGAGATTCCCTATGATTGGAGCATTGCGCTCATAGTTTGTTTTTTTGTGCTTGTAATAGGGATGATGTTTCGTTCTTTTTTTACTCGACGGGAACGGCTCGTTTCATTGCCTCCTTCATCAATTGAGCCGTTTTTTATGCCGAATGAATGGCAAGAATGCGTTGGGCGCCTCTATGAAGATTTGATGAGCGCAAACGAGAAAATATGCATCGCATCGTATTGGCTTACCCATTCGAATATTATCATGGCCCTAAGGGTTGCCAGAAAAAGAAATGTAGAAATTGAGATTATTTTCGATAGGTCGACACCGAACGTCGCGCTATTGCAACAACAATTTATAAAAAGTGGAATCAAGTTTGCTGAATCAAATGTAGATGCGGTACGCATGCACCATAAATTTATAGTGATCGATGCTAGTATTACATGGGTAGGTTCAGCAAATTTAACAGGAACGGCTTTTAGTAAAAATTATGAAAACATGATGAGAGTTCAGTCTGTAGAGATTGCTCGGCGATATATAACAGATTTTAGAAATCTCATGGAAGAGTTTAAAAAATCAACCGTGCACATTCAAAAATCTCAATCATCAAAGCCTTATGCTTCCGTTAAACCTATCTCGGAATATCAAAAAAGAATCCTTAGCGATTTTGGCATCGATTGCCATGGATTCAATTATGAAGAGGCATATGCGATGATTGGTTTAGTGAAATTCATACGTTAATGAAGAGGTAAATTATGTTGCTCGATAGATTAAATAGCAATCAAATCAATACACAAAATATGATTGAACCAGGCAAGATCTACAAGCATTATAAAGGTAAGATGTATAAAGTATTACATGTAGCGCGCTTCAGTGAAGATCCGGATACGCTATTTGTTGTATATCAAGCTTTATACGATTGCCCAACGTATGGGGAAAATCAGATTTGGTGCCGGCCGCTTTCAATGTTTACAGAAATAGTTGAAGTGAACGGGGTTATGATGCCACGATTCAAGAAAGATGAATAAGCGGCTGTATATAATTGTTAATGGAAAAAAGTAATTCGTTTTAAGGCAATCCAGAAATGAGTTGCCCTTTTTCATTTATAAAGTTTGGTTTTTAATTCTTTAACCACTGTTTTATATGCTGCATCTAATGATTTACGTGCATTGTCGATTAATGTTTTATCGGCTTTAGAGAGGTGCGGGCACGTGGCATATGAGGAAATCATTTTTTTGAGTTGATCATAGCGTTGCTCTGCGTCGGCCCAACGTTCAAAAGTGTTCATGTTTGGTAAAATTGCACCGGCCCAGCCGGGCCCCCCGGTATCAGGCTCTTCCGGTGTGAGCAATAAAATATCTTTGGGTTGTTTATCGATAAGATCTTTGAGTTCTTTCCTATCGTCATGAGTGAGAGGTGCTTTGCATGGTGGAAAGTAAGAGCTGTTTTTTTGTTGATCGTCAAAAGCTTGTTGCGCTTTTTTAAGTTGTTCTTGTGCGAGAAGTAATTCTCTCTCGACAGGGTCTTGTAAGTCATTAATAAGTGCTTGATAATTATTTTCTAAAACATTTATTGATTCAGCCACTTGCATTTTATCTTTAAACAATTTCGATTCGCTTGTATAAGCTCCCTTTTTATATTCAGCTATTTTTTCTGCGGCTTCTTTGAGCAATTGCTCGCGCACTGCAGGGTAATAACGGGCAAGCAATATCAAATCTCCATCATAATGAAAAAACCAATAAGGATCTTTTGCAGATATTATGTTTTTCGGGTCCCAATAATTTGGTATGGAATATAATAAGCTTCCGGTGATACTTATTATTCCAATTATTATGTATGACAAATGGTTCATATTGATTCTCCGGATTTCTTACTACTATTGTTTGGCAATCATGATACAATAACAGAGATTTTATTTGCAAGGAGCTTGCTCTGATGAAGAACATATCAGGAATTCTTAATTCATTTTTACTTGTGAGTACGGTTTCTCTTGTCGGGCAAGATCTGACTTGGGTTAATCCCACAGGTATTGATGTTCGAACGGTATTTTATCAAGGAATGAATAGCTCACAGACTCAAGCAGCTAAATATACGGGACCCGATGGATTTATAGCAACCACGGGTGAGTTGGTGGTAAATAAAAACGGTATACATACCATACAAAATGTTCATGTTGCACCTGAAATAGATGAGGTTACCCCGGCACCCAGAAGATCATTACAATGGTCGGATCTTACACTGAATCCGATGAGTATGATCAATGGTTTAGGCAAAAGGCTTTGTTATTTCGCAGTACAGCGGTCAAATGCTTCGTATGGAACCCAGATACTTCCAACCGCAGATCAAGATCCCGATTATACTATTGCAAGCCATTCTCTTGATCTTGCAAAAATTAACATTGCGCAAGATGGCGATATTAACAACCATAAAAAACGATTTGATTGTTGTGTGAAAAAGCATCCTGAGAGCGACATTATTGCGTACGGAGTGTCCAGAGGAGCTGCAACCACCTTTCAATCGTTGGCAACTTTGGCTAAAGAAGGGCGTGGACATGACATTTCCAAGATAAAACTCTGTATTTTGGAAGGGTGTTTCGATGATATTCCTACTGTTATGCGCAAACGGCATCCCCGGTTCTTTGATTCCGATTGGGCATTACAGAGTGCGGCAACAGTTGCTTCAAAAGTTATTTCATATCAAATTGATGGACCATCTCCCATCAGAGAAGTTGAGCATTTTCCACGAACGGTTCCCATTGCATTTATAACATCGAAAGTTGACCCCGAAGTTCCCGCAGAATGTACAAAAAATCTTGCACAAGCGCTTTATGATGCGGGCCATCCATCGGTGCATCTTCTCACCTTAGAAAAGTCTTCTCATCCTCGCTATATGTTTGACGACAAAGATGATGCGTCCAAATACCAATGTTTTGTTCATGCGCTTTATGAGAAGTATGGATTACCGCATATTGCAACATATGCGCAACGAGGGAGAGCCTTGGTGGAGCCATATAACTCGCTTCATTATTGACAGAACGAGATCAGAATTATTAGGATAAATTCCAGCAACTATACCCCAATAAAAAGTGGAATATGTCATGCCGGAATTACCTGAAGTAGAATCCTTTGCTTATTATGTTAAGAAGAACTGCCTCAAAAAAAAGATAACTTCAATTGATATTGCAGACAAAAGAGTCATCAAGAAGATTAGTTCCATCTCATTTAAAAAAGGTTTGATCGGTCAAGAATTTGCTACGGTAGAAAGAAGAGGAAAATATCTCATTATCTCTTTGAGTCCATCAGACAAAAAATTGATTATGCATTTTGGGCTCACTGGATTTTTAGTGGTGACAAAAGATGATGAAACGGTCCGCTTTAGTCAGGTAACGTTTCATTTTACAAAAGAGGGTAGTTTGCATTGGTGTGATATCAGAAAATTTGGAAAGTTGTGGCTTGTCGATTCTATTGAAGATCTTAAAGAAATATCCTCATTAGGCCCGGAAGCTTTGAAATTATCTTTGTCCATATTTATGAAAATTGCTGAAGAAAACAAATCGAAAAACAGTAAATCGTTTCTTATGGATCAAAAGATTATTTCCGGTATTGGGAATGAATATTCAGATGAAATTTTGTTTCAATCTGGTATCGATCCGCACCATAAAATAAAGGATCTCTCAAATAAAGATTTGAAAAAGATATATCAAGAGATGCAAAAAGTTTTAAAATACTCGATTCGTCTCCGCAAAAAAAATCTTACAGAGGTAACAAAACATCAAGCATTTTCTGAAGAAGATAATCGACTTTTTCAATCATCATATTTACAAGCTCATCGACATACCGACATGCGGTGCCCTAAGAACAAAAATCACATGCTCAAAAGGGTGACTATTGGGGGAAGATCTGCCTATTATTGTCCAAAGGATCAAAAATAAGAAGAGCGGCGTATAAAATTACAAACCGCTCTTCTTATTTATTTATAAAACGCCTAACTGCTGTAATTGTTTTTCTACGTTTGAATAAGCAGCTTCATAACCTTTACTCGTATCTAGATGCAAACCATGAATGCCATTTCTCTGAGCAGCTGTTATATTTGCTTTTGTGTCATCAATGAAACAAATGTTCGTGTGAGCATCATTTGTGTCCTGAGCGACAATCGTGCGAAGGTGTTGATATGCTGCATTTGAAGGTTTTATTTTTCGAGTGATTCCTGAAAACAATAAATGTTCTTGCTTAATAAATGTGAGGATTTCATCATGACCCGCAAGATAGAGTTCTCCCAGAGTGGAGAGTCCGCCATTTGATAAAATCATAATAGTATGTCCGGCACGTGCACATTTTTGTAAAAGGTTCACTCCCTGTGGGATTAGTTTTCCAGCGAAATCAAGGAGCACGCCATTAACATCAAAAACAACAACATGCGGCTTTATGCCATAATAATAGCGAGCAATATACTTATATACTGCAGACGGTATCAAAGAAGGCGTAGCAGGAATCACATTCAGTGTTTCGGTTGTGGCGTCAGCTTTATCTTCCTGCAATTGTTCAGAGCTGGTCGTTTCAACTTCTTTTGTTTCGATCTCTGAGCTCAGGGGAGTCGGACGCTGATATGTTACCAACGGTCGAAGCAATTCTCGCATTTTGGGATCGATTCCCAAGAGAGTATTGCTTGAAAGACATGCAGTGAGTGATAAAAAAGAGAGTGTTTTCATTACCATCCGAATTGTCTCCTATACGAAGAGAGTACGTCAAAACAATATGAGACGGTGGGGTAGTCACCTGGAGCGCTCAGGTATGTTCGCTTAATAAGATCGTTTAATTGAGTTATCGATAATGCATTTCGATTCACATCAGTTAACATTTCCATGTAGAGCGATGATTCATAAGAAAGGACTGCCATGTACGATACATACTTCGAGATACAATCTAAATCAGTTTTGTTTTTAATAATCCAGCTACACGAGACAATGCCTGCATTTTTATCAAATACCACCGGATGAGCATGTTTTAGGCCTGAAAGCTCAGGACTGAGATTTGCAAGGAATGCAATTTGTTCCCAGCGCTGACGGGCTTCACCGACGAATTGGATAGAAAGAGAGCACTGCTGCGTGGTTTGATTGTAAGCAATCTGGAATGTTGAGCTATGATTTCTCAAAGCCATGTTATACAGGAATTCTATAGAATCAGCGGTATAATTAATGCCAATGCGCTGCGGTCTGCTTGCATGTGATGGACTAAACTGTTTTTCAAAAAACGATGCGCATTCTTGCAGTTGCTGTGGTATATCTATGAGTGTATCCACGGCATTAGGAAAAAGTGAGTTATATGTACCGGCGACAACCACAAGACTGTTTTGGTGAATCAACATAAACATATCTTCAATGGTTGAAGGATAGTGGCGTTCGAAAGCTGTTGAGCTTCCAAGCATGGCGGCATTCACTGAAAAATGTGGTGATTTCGCAAGCGCAGATTGGTCATTTTGCGTTGCCATAATGGTATCAAACAATTGCTGCTTCACTTGGATATAAGATCCTAATGGCCAGGAAGAATGGTATTTCAATGCTAATTCAGGCATAATTTCACATGCCCATGTTTTGAAAAGTCGGTTAAATAAGCCGAGCATGCTTTTAATATGAGCAATTCGAGCATTCATGTTTAGGTTGTGGCTTGATTTTACCGTTTTTATTGTTTTATCAACGATATCTATTGTCGATTTCATAACATCGCACAAAATAATTTTTGCAATGAAGGGCGCAGTTTTGAAGTCGTTAACAAATTCCGAGCTCGTCATCGGATCGATGATATTTTCTTGTAAGTTATATTCCAGCTCTTGTACTGATGCTATTTTCGTAAAAGTCTTATCGCACTGAGCATGTAACTGCGAAATGATTTTTTTATAAGTAAGGCATTTCTTGAAGATGTTTTGTGTTTGCGCAGTGTAATCAGCAGTAAATTTTTTCAATAGAGTACGAGTGAGAACTTTCTTTTCAGGTGACAACAAGCCTGAAATGTTCTTTTTACGCATGTCCTGAAAGAACACCGTTGCTTTCCATAATGGTAATGCGTCAAGCGATTGGAGGTCTGAAAGCATTAATTTAAATTGTGTGGCATCAAGCTGATGGTTGCGATCTTGCGCAACAGCTTCGGAAGCCATTAAAAAATCGCGCCATTGCTGAGTCAGGTTTGCATGAATTCCCGTATACGAGATTAAAGCAAATAGAAGCGTTTTATATATCATTTTATTCATGATTATCCCTTTTAAAAGAAATTGCCAAAGAGTAAGTTTTGTGTGCCGAGTCTCAACATGGCCATAAAGCCCGCTTGTTTGTCATACAGCTCATTGAGGAAGTAGGTATACGTATACCCACCTAAAACTTTTTGATTTTCGCTTTTTTGATACAACAATGCTTCTAAAAGCTTGAGATAAAAAAGCGTTTCAAATCGTTCAGCCCGTTGTTCAATGCTGGTCGTTAATTCAAGAAGAAGCGTTTGAAGTGTTGATTTAAATGATTCGAATCTCTTTTTAAATGCATCACCACAACAACCAAGATGGCCAATGCGGCGATCGGTAAGCGAGATTCTTTGTCCAATCGAGATCACGAGATCATTTAAGAGCTTTTTTTGCTCCTGCGGATCGACTGATTTTTTTATTTTTTCAAATAACGATGCCAGCTTTCCATCTTGTGGCAGTGGATTTGTATGCACGTCGGCAACCGAAAGGGCATCTGTCCATACTGAAATTGTTCGGTTGAGTGGGTGTTCAAGCCATCCATTGACGATACATGATTCAGCATCTTTTTGTGTATTTTTCCAGAGGGCGATCGTTTGTTGTTGAACATCAAACAGGAGCGGTTGCTCTTTTGAGATTTGATTGATAAGTTTTTTTGCTTCACTGAGATCTTGAACGACAATGCATGGTGTTCCATATGTTTTAAAGTTTACTGCCGCATGCGAGAGCGACGAAGCCCAGGTGTCAACGATAACGGCTTTGCACTTTGTGCTTTGAGGATTTTGATCCGCATCATCTAATGCTTTGCAGATAATAACATCGTTTGGATTTGTTATTGTCAGAACATTCGCTTTTCCCGGAACAATACAATTACCAACTAATGGTTGAGAAATATCATCAGGGTTGATTGTGTTAAGATCAAGATACGAAGGCTGTGCCGGAGTATACATGGCAGGGCGTGCTTGCACAATATAGATGGTAGAATCTACGACAACAAACTCGACGTCCATCGGCTTACCGTATGATTCTTCAATTTTTTTCAAAATAGTACACAAATTATTGATTTGCTCTTGAGATAATGCGCTTTTGGTAGCCAGGGTTTCATCATTGGTGTGAGTAATAAGCGTATGATTTCCTGACACGTCTTTATGTGGCACCAGTCGCTCTGATTTATGATAGAGCATCGGATATATATTGTTTGCGTTTTGAGTGCGTGATTGTGTGACAAAATAACGATCAGCGGTTACACGATTGGCGACAACGCCTTCTCCATGTCCATAAGCTGCGTTGATTTCGGTGACAGTAAAGTTTTGAGAACTCAAACTTTGGTTGGTTGTGTATGCAACCCCGGAAACAGGAATATCTTGCTGATTACCTGCGCCATCAAATGCTTCTCCGATGAGCACTTGAATTAAGACCGGCAGACAGAGTTCGCAAGTCAAATTTTCGCCACCGGCACTACGGTTTTTCAATGATTGCATTCCAAAATAAGAAGCGATAACTTCGCCCATCGCACATTGGATATCTTTTTCCGTCGGGTTAACGTAAGCAATACTTGCGTTTCCGCCCGCATTTGCTATTGCACCATCTTCAACACCGGTACTTCTGACCATGAAGAATTGATTTTGTTGTGCAATACGATTGAAAAGTTCTCGTTCATCTTTGGTAAAAGGAAATGGATTATGTGCAAAGCAATATTTGATATCTTTTTGTATTTGCTTAAGGATAGCTTCTGCTCTTTCTGATGAATCAGGCGACATGAAATGTAAGAACCGTGCCGCTCTTATGATAGGCATAGGAAGCAAGGAAGATGTTGGCTGTAAGAGTTTGATTGCACGCTCGTATTCATCCAAAATATCAATTACTTGATATTTTTTGTGTTGCTTTAAAAAATCTTCGACTCGTCGAGAGGATATTCCCATAAATTCAGGTATAACAACGCGAGGAGTCCCTTGGACGATATCTTTTAAAAGAACCAAGTTTTTGTGTTTATTCCCACAAAAATCAGGGTCTATGGTAGAACTTGGGTTAACACGACTCACGCCATATCCGGTCGTCGGAAACGAAGCCGCACGGGGGGCTATGGATTGTCCCAAAAGATTTAATGAGCAAAAGAGTGCCGAGAGCACAGAATAAAGTAACTTTTTCACAGATCTAACCTCCATTGTAGGACCTTTGTACAGTATTACTATTTTGTATTAATTTTACAGGTTGCTATAAGTGGCGCAAGGGCCATGTTGACAAATAGAAAATATCGAGATCGAATGATTGGAGGGTTCCGATTTTAATGAAATAGGTAAAAACAAGTTACAGGGGCACAAAAGGGGGATAAGGGGTCTTATTGCTGCAATGCAAAGGAGGGGTTGTTCTTTAGTCTCTAAGATCGTACACATCGTCTTATTCTTCTGACGGCTCCTGTTTTCGCGTTTCTCTTGGAGCCTACTGCCTTTTGGGTCATCTTCTATAGTCCCATCTTTGGTCACTTTAAGAAACTTTGCCATCCCCAAATCGAGCTGACGATGCTCGAAATAATCTTTGGGGAGATATTGATAAGAGATGTTTTTCTTTGGTGTCCTAATCTCCAATATACCCGTAATAATTTTTCCATTTAAGATTCCACAAAGTTTAGTCTTGGATTGGGGCCAAAGTTTCGGGATCATATTTTAAGCAAATCTTATCGGGGCATCCCACAACGATTTGTCCTTCGGCATTAATTGCCATGCAGCTAACGTCATCACTTTTTCCGAGGATTGCGAGCATAAATCTTTCGACGTGAAGTTGCTCGTTGGGCAATACAGCAATTTTCATGATGTAATTATCACGGCGCGTGCCTTCAAGGGCCACTTGGATGAATAAAGCATTTTTATAAACACGTCCGTTCAGTAAGCGGGGCATCGTCCCAGCAGCGGACCCGGCAATAACACCGGCAAAATCAAACGTCTCATCCGGATTACGATTTTTTGAGGAAAAATCAATGCGGCTTATAACTTCCAGCATGGTTCCGCATGTCGTAACTAAATAAGGTTCGCTTGGATATTTATTATTTCTGATCAACAAACCGCTCGTGATGTTTAGAAATTCATGTGCTTTAAAGTCATGTGATTCATTTGCCGAAGGCGGTTCAGTTATTTGCCTGTTCTCGAATTTCATGGGAAGTACTTCAAACGAATTGTTTGATGTCATGCAGGTAGATACAAAATAACCTTCGGTTAATTTTAACATTTTGTACGTTGCAAGATCGTAAGTCACCCCATGTGGCTCTTCTCTATAAGAAGCCAGATATTTCCTGAATTGAATCGGTTCATTCCATACGCTTTGTAGAGCATTATATGCATCTTTCATTCCCTTTTTTTGATATAAGGTCGCACAATTTTTTATCTGTGTGAATCCCGCATAAAGATCAGCTAATTCAGATATTTGTAGTTTTGGGCTCAGACCTTTTTTGAAAGGTTCCGGGTGCAAAAGAATTTCCTTTTTTTGGTTGATTCTATTGAGCGTGGCATGCGTATGAAGCAGAGCGAGCGCGAAATAACTTGACGGATTTACGACGCGACTGACGTTTTTTAAAACTTCATCGGTTGCTCCTTGATCCACGACCGTATGCCATTCTTTGCTCACAAGACTCAGCGATGTAAGCTCCTCACCCATTTTAAAAATATCAAAAAGATTAGATGGCCGCTGATTGATCGCTTTTGAAATAATGAGGGCTTTTGTGTCAGGAACGAGTGAGTCAAAAGACAATGGATTCTTCTGATCACTTGCATGTACATATATGAATATAAAAGAACATAAGATAAGTTTTTTCATGGAGAACCTTTGATGAAGTTGTTGTGATATAATGCGTATTAACAATATTTACGGCATTTCTATAATACCATGCACGAGTTCTTTATATTTCCTAATAATGCATGGAATAGGATTTTTATAGCGAAGGGCCTGGCGTGATGTCAAGCCCCGATAAAAGAATTAGTCTTTGAGAAGTTTACAAGTTTTCGGATCATATTTTAAGCAAGTCTTATTGGGATTTCCTATAATGATTTTCCCATCGGCATTGATTGCCATGCAGCTTACGTCTTCTTCGGATGATATTGGAGACAGTGTGACGGTGGATTCACAGGGTTTCTCGAGATTTATTGGAAAAATCACATTGTGACGACCGGGACGAAGCGTTGTGAGACAAGTACCTTGAATGATGAGATCGTTTCCATGGATCCGAGCGTTGAGCAACTTAAGTTGATACATGAGCTCACCCATCGTACTCCCATTTAAAATTTTAGGTTCCATAAAAGTATCGGAAGCCGTTTGCTTTAAAAGGCAGACCTCAATCCATAGATTATCACCTTGTTTTTGGCTGTAAACGAGGTAGAATTCACCTTCTGTTTTACCTTTCACAAGAAGGTTATCATTATCAACTTCATATACTTTTATCTTAAAATTAGAAGAAGTTGTTTCGCAGGGTTGGAAGGTGCCTATCGCAAATTGATTGTCAGAATTGATATAAAGAATAGATTTTGTATCGCTGATGCGTAAACATTTCCCTTTTTCAAAAAAAGCATATTTTCCGTCTAACAGTTGTTTATCATATGCTTGCCTCGTTGGCAGAAGGTGACTCCATATACCTTGCAAAGCTTGATACATGGTTCTAAGCGGATCTGTTTGATAAAGAGTTGCTAAGTTTTTTGTGACAGAGAGGCTGTGCATGTAATCGGTCAGGTGAAAGTCCGGATTGGATAGTTGATTTCGTGCATTTTTCGTAGACAATAACAAAAGTTGAGAGACTCTTCCTTGTTTGAGGAGAGGTTTTGCTGAAGCTATAAATTTTTCGGTTGTTGTATCTTGGTTGATTGCCTTATTAAATTCCTTGCTCGCAAGACTGAGTAATCGTAGCGTTTGTCCTCGATTAATGAGATCTAACATTTTTTCATTCTTTTCTGAAATAATATAATGAATGAGCGGTTCATTTAATTGATTTGACCTCCCTGGGCTATTGCTTGCAGATGAATATGCGCCCAAAAAAATAAGTAAAATAAGTTTTTTCATGGAAATCCTTGGTGAAATTGTATTGTAATGCGCATTATCAAATGCTTATGGCATTTCTATAATACCATGCACGAGCTCTTTATAATAGACTGATTTCTCCAATAACACATTTGGTGGGTAGGTGGTGATTGTCTTGCTTTGAGATAGCAATGACAAGTCGATGATGCCAACTGCTTTCTCAATGGTCTTCAATCGGTGAGCGACCACAAGCGTGACGGAATCTTGTGCCAATTTTTCAATTAAAAGGGTGATTGCAGCCTCACTTATCTCATCAAGGCTGCTGGTTGGTTCGTCAATAAGAACGACAAGCGGCTTGTAGAATCGTGCGCGCAGGTAGAGCCCTGCAAAGTTGAGCCGTTGACGTTGGCCGCCCGACATGCTCAATCCACCTTCACCCAGTTCCGTTGAGAGCCCATCATATTGGGCAAAAATGGAAAGAAGCCCGACTTGATCCAGAATAGTGAGCAAGTTTTGATCGGTGTATCCATGATCGTCAGGAAGACCAAGCAACATATTTTCTTTCAGTGTTCCACCCAGCGTTGATGCAACTTGACCTTGCAATACAACGAGCTGTCGGCGCATCGCATCGTTGATCTCATACATATTCATCCCATTAATGGTGATGGTGCCGACAATTGGTTTGAGTTGACCACCCAAAATAGAAAGGATAGTCGTTTTGCCTGATCCGGATGGTCCGATGATGCCATATAATTTTGAAGGCTGGCTCTTTGAACAGGTCAATGCGAGCGTGTGACCATTAAAAAGTGTTGCTTTGCCATAATCAAATGAAATATTGGTTGCCTGAATGACGGTTTCATTGTTTTTTGGCACTTCCGATAGCGCTGGGCCGAGCACTGGAAATGTTTGTTTGCCAAAAGTCGACATGAATTCAAAGAGATCTACAATGGCAGTTTTGCTTTTGGTTATTTTTCTCAGTAGGCGCCCAAATCGGGTGATTTCTCGTGAGCTTTGCACATAAGCCAGAAAAAGACCAAGCGCGGTTGCAGCGCTCAGAAATGCGGTGTTCATTTTCCAAATGAGAAAGAAGCTGAGCGTTGCCAACGATACGAGATATAATAGATTGAGCCCTAAAAAGAGGAATGAATATGAAAACCAGAGCCGTGATTCTGTTTTCATATTGTTCTCAATTGTTTTATTTAATTTTTCCTGACGAAATTCCGAAGCAAATGTGCTTCGAATGAGCGGAATCTGATTCAGGTTCTCCGATGCAGTCGCTTTAAATCGATCATCACTGACAATAAATTTACCTTCTAAAACTGTTGAATAAGAGCGAGAAAAATAATATCCGATAGCAAGAATGCTGGTGATGAAAAAGAGGGTGATGCCGCCCAAAGCAAATGAATAGCTGCACATGGCGATGGCAACCGCGATAATTCCTGCGATTAGCGGCACAAATTCATAGGTTAGGTGATCCGCGAGATCTTCATATGATCGGGCAGCACGCTCAATCTTTGCCAGCATTGCGCCACTTGATTGATAGATATGATAATGAGGATCAACCGTCAATAAATATTGGTGCGTATTTTGATAAATACTATGAATGCATTGGAGCTGGAATTTGTTATTAAGCTTGACGCGAATGCTCGTCAAAAGAAACTCAAGACACAACCAGACAGCAAAAAAAGCAAGACATATGGAAGCGCTGTGTAATTCAAAAAGCTTGGCTGCGGTAAAAGGGAGGAACGTCCAAAGGATGTGTTGAAAAGAAACGATGGCGAGAATGACTGAAAAAAGAGCCTTTTGGTTCCAAAAGAGTTGCCACCATGGCTTTTGAAAATTGACCGGTAAAATGTTGAGCATGTGCTTGAATAACATGATATTTCCTTGAATCCGTTTCGGCAATACGCATTCATTACTATTTATGTGTAATTGTGACAGATTCTCTTTTTAATGAAAAGAATTTATTCCATATATCCATTTTTGATAGACAAAATCAAAGCAATTTACTAGATTTCTCCTGATCAGATCAAAATGTTATAAGCCACCATATCTCATAAAGGAGATTTCATGCTGTTGAGAGTTCATCATAACGAAAATAAATATGCGTGGATAATGATTATTATCGGTGTCTGGTTATATTCATGGGTCTTCTCTATGATCTGGACCGGATTTGCGGAAGGGAGATTCAAAGATGCAGCCACTATTTTAACCTATGTTCTTTTGTTTATTATATTTCGTTTTGTATTCCCCGTTTTTTTAATGGGATATTTACAGGGCAATGCCATTAAAGTGAGTGAAAAACAGTTTCCCGATGTTTTCGAAATCATTAAAAACCAATCTGCAAAACTCGGTTTGAATGTAGTTCCGGAATTTTATTTGTTAGAGGGTGGCGGGATTTTGAATGCGTTTGCAACTCGATTGGTGAGTAAAAACCACGTAGTTCTTTATTCTGATCTCTTTGCACTTGCATATCAAGAAGGAAAAGATGCGGTTGCCTTTATTGTTGGGCATGAGCTTGGACATATTGCCCGCAATCATGTAGGTGGGTGGAAGCAATGGTTGATGGCGCCCGCTCGAATGATACCATTTGTTTCAAGTGCATATTCACGCGCTTGTGAATATACCGCTGACGCAATTGGTTTTGCGCTTTGTCCCGAAGGGGCACAGCAAGGTATGCTTATCCTTGCGGCCGGAAGTAAATTGTATAAAAAAGTTAACCTGCAATCGGTACTTGCAGATGGTCACGCTGAACATGGATTTGCAGTGCGATTTGCAGAAAAATGTGCAAGTCATCCTCATTTGATACGTCGAATAACCAGAATTCAGCAGTTGCAATTCGAACAGCAGATGTTTACCGGAGCTTTGAAAGATCGTCAGCCTGTCGCCAAAACAGATTCGGTTTTTGGTTTGAAAGAAGATCGTTCCAATCAAGATGAAAATCCATTGTTATGAGTGGGAGCAGTATGAATTTTCCAATACATGAAAAAGAAAGAATCTATTTCGGCGTTATAGTGGCTTTAAATGTGTTGCTCGTTGTTTTTTTGAGCTACAGGTTACGAGGCTTACTATTCTTTTTTCTCCCACGCGTTCAGCTCATTCCTTTCGTGTCTGTGCTATTTATCGCATCTATTATAATAGCTATCTTCTACGTGCTTTTTGCGGTGATACCACAAGCGCTTTCGCAAGGGCACATTCGAGGAAATGGTATTCGCGTGAATGATGCCCAATTTCCAGATGTCATTGAATTAATTCAACAACGATCATCGCAACTAGGACTTGCAACTATTCCTACTGTCTACATCTTGCAGCAAGGTGGACTGCTCGATATCGTAGCTCATAAATTAGTTGGTACTCGCTATTTGATTATCAGCTCACGTTTGTTGGAAGCGGCATATGAGAAAGGTGCTGATGCGGTAGAATTTGTTGTAACGCGAGAACTTGCTTGTTTACAAAGGAAGCGGGCATTGCGCTTTAAAAAGATATTTACTTATCCAGCTCGGCTACTGCCATTTTTGGGGAAAGCATACGCGCGTGCCTGCGAACATACATACGACGCGATCGCTCATACGCTCTGTCCAAAAGGAGCAGAGTTGGGCATTGCGCTCTATGCGGCAGGTGCCGATTTGCATGCAGATGTGAAATCAGCCGCGTTCAGAACGCAACCGTCCGGAGCTGCTTTGTTTTTATATGAACTATTTTCAAAACGACCATCGTTGAAGGCGAGAATGGAGTATATATATCGTTTGAATCTCAAGCAGATTCCTGGGTTTACACCATATTCGTCAACTCATTTCGCACAGTCACTATCAAATACTCCGAATGTTCCATTCGGGGGCTCCAATACCCGGGTCCCAAGCGAACGCAGTGAGATTGGGTATAATACTCGGGTCCCAAGCGAACGTAGTGAGGTTGGGCATAATACTCGGGTCCCAAGTGAACACAGTGAACTTGGGGAATATAAAAAATGAATACTCTGTATCTCGGTTCAAAATCAGTCTCGCGAAAAACATTACTCGAGCAAGCGCTCATTCCATTTGAGATAGCCTCTCAAGACGCCGATGAGGCGGTGTGTGATTGGACACTGCCGCTTGAGCAAGCGGTTGCCTCGATTGCACGCTATAAAATGGAACACGTTATTCTACCGCAACGTAAAGAAAACGATCTGATTTTTGTTCTCACAGCTGACACGCTTTCCGTCGATGCAGATGGCAACCTCAATGGAAAGCCGATCGATAAAATTGATGCTATTAAAAAAATTGTTAGAAATCGGGGCATCGAGCATCGGCTCGCCACGGCTTTTTGCTTGGATAGAAAAAAGCGAGTTGGCGCTTCCTGGATTGTCGATCAGCGCATCGAGCAAGTGGTGAGTGCGACCTATCGCTTCGATATTCCTGACGAGTGGATTGAGCGGTATCTTGAGCATTCTCTTGGCATGATTAGCTCAGGCGCAGTTGCCGTCGAATTATACGGCACACAATTTTTGCAATATGTGCATGGCTCATATTCAACAGTGCTGGGTTTGCCCATGTTTGAATTGCGGCAGGCAATGGAAGAGATTGGATTTTATTAAAAAGAAAGAGCCTCACAAAAGTGAGGCTCAAAAATCATGGATATATTATTTACCCGTCCAGAAGCAATATTTTCCGAATACAACGCGATAAAATGTTTCAAATGCTGCATAACCAAGCGTTAGATTCAATTTGATTTTGTAATCTGCAAGATTTGAACTGAATATATGTGCTGGGGTTGATGCCGCGTGTTGCGCAACGGTTTGTCCAATTCCATAGACCCAAAGCTCCGACATTGTTGGAATTTTATCACCATTTAATCTGTAATTGAAAGCATGCCCTCCGCCAAACGTCATTGCGTGTAATACATCTTCTCCTACCGCCATTTTCTTTCCAAGTTCACCGTTGATAGCTCCCATACAAGCACCGATGAAACAGGCTTTTCCGAGGCGGAAAACGTCGTGAAGGTTTGTTTTCTGTTCAGATCGAAACCAATCTGAAGTAGCCGAAAGGGAGCATGCCATGACTGAAGACAAGATGAGGATGTGTTTCATGTGAGAAACCCTTTATGTTAGATGTAAGATGTAGATTCTATTTTTGTGTTTTCGATTGTGCGGTTTCAGGTTTTCGACGATATGATTTCTCTATAACATACCATGCACCACAGAAGGCTGCCATTACCAAATGCGCATTGAGCACATCGGAGTGTTTTAGACCGTTGTGATCAGGATTTTGTAGAGCAGCGACTACTTCTCCCGCTATTTGCCCGACTCCGAGTCCTAAAAATCCTACAGCGAATTTTTCTGAAGAGTATTCTTTGTTTATTTTCCAGTGAAGTGCGACCTCTCCAGTTATCCCTGCGAGCCACATACAAGAGCGAATTTTCTCTTCGTTCTTAAATAAAACAAAATCTCGCTTATAGTGTCCGACTGCTAATCCTTGAGCAAGCCCAGTCAAAGAACTCCGGCCGAACGTGCGAAGATATTCGAGCGTTTTATCTTTTGCTACAGTTGTGCTTGCGCACAGCAAGAATCCAACGAGAAATTTGTTCATCATCAATCCTTAATCCTTATTTCTTTACAAGTAAGTGAATATTAAGATTGTTTCTGATGTTTGATATTCTTTTGAAATAACCAAAGACCGGTTCCTGCCGCGGCAATAAGCATGTTACTATTTAAGAAAGTAAAGGCATTGATCGGTTTTCCTGTTGCCCAAGCTGTTGCAACATGCGCAATGGATTCTCCACATCCCATGCCCCATAAATCAATTGGTTTTGGAGTAATTTGTTTATGAATTACTCCGTTAACAACCTGAGCACTGACAAGTGTTGTTGCATAAAGAGTAAAGGCATTCTCATTCGGTTTTGTTAAATATCCGTTTACCGTACCTTGACCGGCTCCAACTAAGAAGCTGTTGAAAAAACGCAAAGTTATATTTCGAGCGGCTTCATCATGTAATGTTTCATAAAATTCAGATTTTATGTCTCGTGCATCAAGAGATAGGTTACAAAGAAGAAAAACTACACTTAGTAGTGTTTTACTCATATAAGATCCTTCAAATAAAATCTTTTAAAATTCTTTAAGGGTTCATATGCTTAAAAGCGTAGTCTATCAGTTAAAAAAGGCAATGCATTATATATGCATTGCCTTTTTTAACAATTGTTTTTTGTCAGTTGACTTCCATTTTTTTGCCCGGCTTCCATCGCTTAAGCAATTCTTTATACAAAACCGTCTTGGCATTTTCTTTTGTTTTAATCCCGGGTGAAGTCGCTTTTTCAAGACTGTCCCGCACTATTTCAGTGTCGCACACCGTTGAATCAATATGATCAATCGCGGGAAGCAGTTTTTGCTCTCGAGCTCTTTGCACCATATTTTCTTGATCCTGTTCGATGAGCAGTAAATCGATAACACCTAGAAACTCTATAATGGTGTAATGAATCTCTTCGAGAGACATCTCTGGGTTTGTTTGCAGACGATGGATTTCATCTTTGAGTCCGGCAGCAAATGCTTTTGCTATAATTTTTCTCAACTTATCAATATCGTGATCTATGAGCCAGCGCAACAGGGCTAGAAGCTCATAAGAAACAATAAATTGATTGTTGTGTGAATCGTTTTCCATGGAATCCCCTAATTAACCCATACAGCGCTACAGCTTGTATGGGGCCTGAATTTAACCCATGCTCCGCAGTGTTTCCACCTTCGCCTCATTGGCTACGGCGTGACAAGCCTGCTGGGGTCCGAATACCAATTAAAACATTTTTTCGTGCATTTGTCTAAGCCGCTTAATGCGTTCTTCAAGCGGAGGGTGGGTTGAAAAGAGGTTGCTTATGGCCTTGCCGCTGAATGGGTTAACAATAAATAAGGAAGCTGTCGCCAAATGGGTTGCTGCGCGGGGATCAACGTGACGCTGTTCGGCTTTCGTTTGCAGCTTTTCCAAAGCGGAAGCCAATGCCATAGGGTCATGGCAGGCATGGGCACCAGTCTCATCGGCACCATATTCACGCGATCGCGAAACTGCCAGTTGCATCAGCATGGCAGCAAAGGGCATAATAATGCCCAGAGCAAGTAAAACGATGGGATTCGATCGTCTTTCATCTTGATTTCCGGACATCGATCCCCAGATTGCTGAACGTTGCATCATATCGCCGACATATCCGATGGCTGTTGCCATGGTAGCCGCAATAGTTGCGACCAATACATCTCTATTTTGAACGTGGGAAAGCTCATGGGCTAAAACACCGCGCAATTCACGGTCATCAAGAAGATTCAGAATTCCGGAAAAAACAACGACAGAGGCATTTTGTGGATTTCTACCGGTTGCAAAGGCGTTTGCTATTGGGTCGTTGACGATCCAAAGCTTCGGCATGGGTATGTTCATGCTGCTTGAAAGCTCTCTAACAATGGCATAAATATTTCCATGAGTTCGTTCATCAAGCGGTTGAGCCTTATACATTGATAACACTATTTTCTCAGAGTAAAAATACATAACTCCGTTCATAATGAGCGATAGAATAAAGGCAAGAAGTATACCGGTTGATCCGCCAATCAGGGCCCCGAGGCCCATGAGGAGGAAGCTTAATCCCGTCAGAAGCAAAAAGGTTTTAATTCTATTACCAATCATAAGATTTTCCTCCCTGTATGCGAGGTTGACACAAATCTTCATCGCGTAAAGCATACAATAAACAAATGATCCAAAGACAAGAATATGATTTCTTTGAGGACCAAAAAGCGAAAACTATTCGTCGTACTCAATTTCCCACAGATTATCAGATTCTTCTTCGGCGTCTGGTTGGGTGATTTTCATGTCGATAAGCCGATGAGACTGCGCGCGTGTGGGAGTGGATTCCTTTTTAATATCAAAAAGCTTTTGAGCGCTCGCCTTGACCCTCTTTTGAGTCTCTTCAGATTCTTTTTCGAGCTCTTTTTGGGTAGAATCAAAGACTTTATTCATATCCTTTTGCATCTTTTTGATCTGTTTCTTGAGCTTGAGAATCATTTCAACACCTGCCAAGTTAATACCCAGCTGATGAGTCAGATAGATTACCTCTTCAAGTCGATCGATATCTTCTTCTGAAAAGAGACGGGTATTGCCCTCAGATCGTTTAGGGGTGATTAAACCCTCTTTTTCATAGAGTCGTATCGTTTGCTGGTGGACAGAAAACATCTCTGCAACTGCAGATATAGAATAAAAGCCTTTTTTTCTTTTCATATTCATTTTTATCGATAAATACCTTAATTTTTATCATTTTTACCACTATAGCATACCTGATAAACTAAATCACCTTCGGATCTTTAGGGGGCAACTTTTGCCAGGTTTGGCCAGATAAGCATGACAAATAGAGTTACCAAATATTTAAATATTTATTCAATTAGTGTATACTAGTTAAGTAAGAGATTGGGCTTAGGTATAAGCCCCCTTTAAAGAATATATTTCATGGAGGTATCTATGTTTAAGAAAGTATTATTGTTAGTCATTTTTGGAGTGGGTAATTTCTCAGCTCTGTTTGGAGCAGATCGTTATGCGAATGCTCCTATAACTCCGCCATCCTTGTTTGGTTATTCACCAAATGGTTCTCCGGTTATTTCTTTTAATGAAGCTTTTTTATATGAGCATCCTAATGCCCAAATTGCTATAAATCCAGAAACTCAAATTGCACAGGGGCTTGAAAAAGAGTTTGCTCGTTCTCGAAGTGCAACTACTATGGACGAACTCAATAAAGCGCTTTCTTCATTGAAATATTTTGAAATGAATCATAATCTTGCGAATTTTGATACTTCAATGAAAGCATCTATTGCTGCCGAAATTCGAAGATTGGAAGCAGCGAGAAATGAACTATATGGTGCCGAAAATGCCAGAGCACGAAAGCGATTTATAGACAGACGCTCACCTGATAGTGGAAATAGAAAAAAATTGTTTCCAGAATAAGATATTCGGTTAGAAGTCAGAGTATACAAGCATATTCTTTAGTTTTTGTATGCGTTCTATTTTTTGATCAAGTTCATCCACTGAAAAATAATTGTTTACAGCCTGTTGTAGAATATATTCCACAACAGGCTGTAAATCTTTTCCGGGACATAGTAACAAATCATTGCCGGCTTGAAGGGCAAGCAGTTCTTTTTCCCCAAGTTCCCATCTATCGAGCGCCTTCATATTGAGCGCGTCAGTTATAATAATTCCTTGATATCCCAATTTTCCTCGCAAATACTCATGAATCCAAAATCGCGAAAGCGATACCGGATATGTTTCATCGCCGGCCGGAATAAGCAAGTGTCCCGTCATAATCAATGGAATACTATTTTCAATAACTTTCTTAAAGGGTACAAGATCGTGCTCTTCTAATTGAGCAATTGATTTCTTAATAATGGGCAATCCATAGTGTGAGTCATCGGTCGTTGGCCCGTGGCCGGGAAAATGTTTTGCGCACGCAGCAATATTATTTTTTTGTAATCCATTGCTAAAAGCGAGCGCAAGCGCTGAAACAATATATGGGTCTGATGAAAAGGAGCGCAGGTGAGTAATGTTACTATTCTCATATCGTACGTCACAGACGGGAGCAAGATTGATGTGAACACCCAATTGTTGCATCTCTCGAGCGATAGTTTTCGCATATGATTCGACCATTTCAACAGTTTCTTTTTCAAGGGCGCAAGCAAATGGAATTTTTTCTCTATCGATTAATCTCATGCCAAGGCCACATTCAAAATCTTGCATGTACAGCAGTGGATTTTGCGATGCTTGATTTAAGCGATTCATCGCTTCTTTTTGTGCCGCATAGGTTGATTTGCCCAGAAAAATAATGCCACCGATGTTGTATTGTTTGACGATCTCGATTGCCTGTTCAATAGTAAAAATCTGTTCGCAAAAGTCTTGAAATAAAGTGTCTCCGAAATAGTGTGCTGTTGCAATTGGATCGCAATATACACCGATGACAAATGTTTGTGTGATTTTGTCACGAATGATTGTGTCACTAAATTCTTGAGCAGAATGGCATGCTGCAAAGATTCCGACTAAAATAAAAAAAAGAACATATAATTTCATACAAGACGCCTTCTTATCGAGCTTTAGCCTAATAAGACGACGTCTCTTTTTGCAACTGATATAAAAAAATGAAAAAAATTATGGGTTATTTTTGGTGTGTTCGCTTTTAATCTCGTGTAGTATGCGAGCTACTCGAGATTGTGAAGGTAGGCTTGTTTTCTGCAACAATTTTTTTGCCGTCTCAAATTCAATTTTGGCGCTTGAAGCAAGAATACAACTCACGACACCGGCAAGCATTTTTTGAGTGATTTTTAGATTGACCATCGTTACACATTGAACTTAACATGCACCACATCGCCATCTCTGACGATATAGTCTTGGCCTTCAATACGAATTTTCCCTAATTCTTTCAATTTCGATTCAGAGCCGGCGGAAATCAAATCGGCGGCATTAAAAATGTCGGCGCAAATGAATCCTTTTTCCAAATCGGAGTGAATTTCTCCGGCAGCTTTGCGAATAGTGATACCTTTTGAAATCGGCCATGCATGAGCTTCTTGTGGCCCGCAGGTAAAAAAGGTGATCATTTTTAAATATTTGTAACTTTCTTGGATGATGCGATCAAGACTACGCTGTTTAATGCCGATCATTTCCATAAATTCAGCAGCCTCAGTATCGCTCAACTGCGCAAGTTCATATTCAACCTTTGCGCACACGGGTATGACGCGCTCGGCACCAAATTTTTTGATAAGCGCCTGTACATGAGGGTTTTGTTCAAATGCATTTCCCTCAAGTTCATGTTCAGCAACATTTGCGATAATGAGAAAATTTTTTGCAGACAGAAGGGGAACTGTTTGCACGGCGCTCTTTTCAACGATCGATCTCACTTGAGCATTATCTCCTGCGTCGAGAGGTTTCATGAGCATTTGCAGAAGATGCAGCTCAGCCTCGAGTTCTTTTTTCTCTGTTGGCTTTTGTGCGGCAGCTTTGATGGCTTTCTCAACTCTCTCAATGCGCTTAGTGACTGATTCTAAATCTTTAAGCATCAATTCAGAAACAATGATTTCGTAGTCGCCGACCGGATCAACGGCAGCTGCTTCACGAATAATGTCAGGATTTTCAAAGCAACGGAGCACATGCAAAATAAGGTGTACATCACGAATATGGCCTAAAAACTGGTTTCCAAGCCCGGCACCGGTGGCAGCACCCTTAACAAGGCCTGCAATGTCGACAAATTGGACGGTGGCCGGAATTATTTTTTTTGACCCATAAATCTTCGCTAACTTCTCAAGACGCTCATCAAGGACTTCCGTGATTGCCACATGGGGGTCAATGGTGCAAAAGGGATAGTTTTCTGCAGGTACGCTTGATTTGGTGAGTGCATTAAAAAGAGTTGATTTGCCAACGTTGGGTAGTCCGACAAGTCCGGCTTGGATACTCATAATGAATTTATTCCTTTGTTGATTAAGTTCTTGTACTATGTAGTGTGCTTAAAATGTGAAATTTTTCAAATTTTATGTCATATGCGAAGGTAATAGGTATATGGGAGTGAAGCTGTTAATCATAATCGGTTTGGCTTGGTCGCGATCTTGCTTTGCGGCCGATCCTACGAAAAAGAGAATTGTGGTTGAGCTATTGCGTTCACACGAATCATATCGAGTAATTATTGGCCGAAAGGATGGCTCCATACGTCTCGTCGGAACGGTAATCAATCGCGATTCATTGAAAAGGGTATACGTAGAGGTAAAGAAGGCTCAGATTCAATCGCGAGCGTCGTTTGCCCGTCTAAAAAGTGAGCCTGATATCCTGTGTCTCAAATTTGTTCCCAAGACTAACTATGATACCTACAAATTATTACGTGTGTTTCGAGAGTGCGATATCGATGCCGAAACGCCCGATCGTTGATTTATGTGTAGAAGAAAGAGTGAGTAATGGTGTCATTTTCTATTGACTGATTGCAAGTATACTGTGATTTGTGATATTAAATTTGGTAATGATGTTTATTTTTTTACAAAAGGAGTTGTATATGTCATGTCATTGCAAAAAGAGCTTGTTGGCTTGTGTTGCAAAATTATTAACATCTCTTGCTGCTATCAGCTTGGGCTTGGGGTATTTCAGACAATTTAATATCATTGATTGGTTTATTCAGATGTTTCCGGTTGCTTGGGTACCAACAGTGGCAGCGGTTGTCTATGGCGCTATCGGAGTCGCAGGTTTGCTGGTGTTGATCTTTTGGTTTAAATGCATGTTTGTTAGACATGAAGAATGTTATACTGATCGTCGATAAATCGTGCATCTCAGACTAACTAAAATTGAAGGGCGCTTGAAAAGGCGCCCTTTTGAAATTCAAATACAATTCAATCTTTTTTTTAACCGCATGACAGCATGAGTTCCGATAGCGATGCTGCCTATGATTAATGCGCAAATACAGTACCCAAATGGTATATAGCCCGTTTGTCCAAGAAGTGCGCCTTTGCTTGCCTCCATGGCATAAATAACCGGGTTGAGTAGATCAATGTATGCAAAAAGTGGAGCCTTGTTATAGAGCATATTCCAAGAAAATTGAAATCCGCCAAAGAACCAGAGTGGAAACACAAATCGCATCCACACGTTTCCTGCTTGCATCATATTTTTCATAAAGCTTGCAACCCAGAGCGTGAAGCATCCGAAAAAGATATTCATTGCGATTACGGCAATACCGAGTTGTAAAGGGCTTATGGCAAGTCCGGCTGTATTGCCCCACAACACGAGCATGCCAAGTGGTATGCTTGCTAAACTGAGCATCAATCCATTAAATGCGTATATAATGATCAATCGCACGAAAACAAGCGCAGAGGGAATGGGAAGCGTTAAATAATATGCCGTTATGTTTTCTCCTGTCAAATCATTAATAAGATTAATTGCACCCGGCCACGCTTCAAACAGACCAGCCGATGCGATCAATCCGGCAAGCGAAAATACTCCAAAAGTATCGCTCATACCAAGGCTTGGGAGCAGATAGGTGGCAACTGAAAGTGTCGCGACAATGTAAATCGTCAAATCGATGAGCTTGTCTGGCAATCCTTTGATCGCTAAAGAAAGCTCGGCGCGCACCATTTGCGATAGGGTGAGAGCGTAGAGTGTATATCGATTCATAAAAATTACTCCTGATTTTGTTCTTGGGTAAGATGAATGAAAACATCTTCAAGTTTTGCTTTTGCAAATGATTGCTTAAGATTCTCTGGTGTATCGATCAATCGGATTACTCCTTTATCAAGAAGACACACTCTGTCTGACAAATATTCTGCTTCATCAAGATAATGCGTTGTGAGCAATATGCTAATTCCCAAAGACTTCAGATGTTTTATCAATTCCCACAATTGTCGTCTGATATGTGGATCGAGCGCTGAAGTTGGTTCATCAAATATCACGAGTGACGGCTCATGGATAAGGCTGCGCGCAATCATGACACGTTGTTTATAGCCACCCGAAAGTTGTTCGGGAAGATAATCGAGATATTTTGTTAAAGAAAGTTCCTTTGCCAGAAACGCAATGCGTTCCATAATGAAATTATCATCGAGATTGTAAAATCTACCCGCATACATCAAATTTTCTTTGATAGTCAAAAGAGGGTGGAGATTTGCTTTTTGTTGACAGTAGCCGATATGTCTGCGATACGCGGTAATATCATCATAGATTGATTGACCGCGATACAGAATACTGCCATCATCGGCCGGATGTAGGGATGCAATAATTGATGAAAGGGTGGTTTTCCCGGCTCCATTGACACCAAGTAGACCGACAATTTCTTGCGTTTGAATGGTGAATGAAATGCCTTTGAGCACTTCTGTTTTGCCATACGATTTTCGTATTTTTTCAATAGAAATAAGAGGGGTAGGCATACCTGCGTATCCTTTGTAATGTCTTTTTTATTCAGATTATAACATGATTCATTCTGTTGCGAACAAAAAAACTAACAGCTTTCATCCGTGATTAATCCGGACATCACTATTTGTTTTTACCCAAGTTTCGTAAAAGCTACAATTCGGGGCCCGTTCGAATGGTTCGACTTGCTCCGCGCCGCTCACCACGAACGGAAAGGGAAGCCCCTTGTGCGTTAGTATGGGTAAAAACGGAAAGGGGTTTCCCATATTTACCATGAATAGATATGTGAATGCATATTTACAGATTTCATGATGAGCAAAATCATATCCCCGTTCGTGGTGAGCGAAGTTTACGGGCCCATGCTAATTCGGGGCCCCCGCACGTAAGTGTGGGGTATAAGCTTGGGTAAAAGTGTAAACGAAGTCGAACTATTCGAACGGGTATTTAGGCGAGACAGCCAAAAAAGAAAGTGGACTCTTTATAAAAGAGCCCACTTTCTTTTTTGGATTGATTGTAAGTCTTTAATTACTCATTAATGTCGGCGTCAATCGGACCTTCATTTTGTGAAGAAGATTGATCGTTTGTTTCAGAGCCAGCACCTTGTTGTGCTTGCTGATACATAAGTTCAGTCAATTTGCCTGCAGATTTCAAAAGCTCTTCGGTCGCTGTTTGCAATGCCTCTGCATTTTTTTCATGCTCAATCAGCGCATGTTTTGCTTTGGCAATTGCTTGTTGCGCGGAAGTTACTTCGTCTGCGCTCAACTTGTCTTTGTTCTCTGCAAGGGATTTTTCCATTTGCATGATCACGCCGTCAAGATGGTTGCGCTTTTCAACTGCTTCACGGGCTTTTTTATCTTCAGCTTCGTGAGATTTTGCTTCTTGCACCATGCGATCGATTTCTTCTTTGCTCAATCCACTGCTGCTTGTGATAGTGATTCGATGCTCTTTACCAGTCTTCATATCTTTTGCAGATACGTTTACGATTCCGTTTGCATCGATATCAAAAGTAACTTCAATTTGAGGAACGCCGCGCGGAGCAGGGTTGATTCCTTCAAGCCTGAATTGGCCAAGCACTTTATTATCTTTGGCAAATTCGCGCTCACCTTGGCAGACTTTAATATCAACGGCAGTTTGATTGTTTTCAGCTGTTGAGAAAACCTGAGCCTTGCGAGTTGGGATCGTGGTGTTACGTTCGATAAGTTTTGTCATAATACCACCCATGGTTTCAATACCAAGTGAAAGAGGGGTGACATCGAGTAACAATACGTCAGTTACATCACCGGCGAGCACACCACCTTGAATTGCTGCACCGAGAGCTACGACTTCATCCGGGTTTACCGATTTATTCGGTTCTTTACCAAAGAAATCTTTGACTAATGTTTGTACTTTTGGAATACGGGTTGATCCACCGACCAAAATCACTTCATTGATTTGATCTTTGGTCATACCGGCATCGGCCATCGCTTTTTTGCATGGTTCAAGCAAGCGTCTGAAGATCGATTCACAGAGCGATTCAAGCTTCGCGCGTGAAATTTTAATGGTTAGATGTTTCGGCCCCGATGCGTCTGCTGTGATGTAGGGAAGGTTGATTTCAGTTTCATGAAGGCTCGAGAGCTCGATCTTTGCTTTTTCAGCCGCTTCTTTCAAGCGCTGGAGCGCCATGCTATCTTTACGTAAATCGATACCGTGCTCTTTTTTGAATTCTTCGATTAAATATTTGATCAACTCTTGGTCAATATCATCACCGCCTAAGTGAGTATCTCCATTGGTGGATTTTACTTCAATAACGCCTTCGCTGATTTCAAGGATAGAAACGTCGAATGTTCCGCCACCGAAGTCAAACACAGCAATCGTGCCGCTCTTCTTCTTGTCAAAACCATAGGCAAGTGCTGCAGCGGTTGGCTCGTTGATGATGCGTTTTACATCAAGACCAGCTATTTTACCAGCATCTTTGGTTGCTTGGCGCTGGGAATCGTTGAAGTAGGCAGGAACAGTGATAACTGCTTCGGTGACTTTTTCTCCCAAGTAGTCTTCAGCTGTTTGCTTGAGTTGAGCAAGAACGGCAGCCCCGATTTCTTGGGGGGTATATTGTGCGCCTTGAGCCAAGATTGCGATATCCCCGTTTGCTTTTTTTGCGGCCTTATAGGGCATATGGCTGATTTCTTCTTTCATTTCATCATATTTCATACCGATAAAACGCTTTGAGGAGAAGATCGTATTTTCAGGGTTGGTAATTGCCTGGCGCTTTGCCAAGACGCCTACCAAACGTTTGCCATCTTTGGTGAATGCTACGATGGATGGAGTGGTGTTGGAGCCTTCTTTATTAGGGATGACTTTTGCAACCCCGCCCTCCATAAAGGCTACCACGGAGTTGGTGGTGCCAAGATCGATACCGATTATTTTCTTTGCCATAACATACCTCATTTATGTATTGTTGTTTATGTTCATATTTCGATTATATTATAGGGGGTTTTTATATGATGTGTCAAATTTTATGCTCAAAAAATCTTAGCATAACTCGCTCAACTTTTCTTCATCAACATTGAAGGTTGGGGACACCCCTGTTTTGATTGGAAGATCATCGGGTGGATTGATAGGGCCTTAGTAGGACAGGCGGGGGATTCATGGCGTATATTATACACATTCTTAATCGAATAAGGTGCAATATTTTGATTTTATCTAATTGGAAATGTTATGATGGTTTCAATATGAAATATTAAAAATTGGATTTTGGTTCTTCAGAGGAATGATTATGGTTTTTGTGAAAAAGCTTTTATTGTTGTTTGGTATATTCGCATATGCATATGCGGCAGATCGGGATGTGAATACTACTCAAATTGTATTCACAGATGGAAGTGGATTTTATCCCAACGAAATTTTAAAAAAATCATCAGTAATCACAAGTATGATTGAGGACGCTCCGAATGTAGTGGGGGGTTCTCTTGATTTTAGTTTACAGGATTTGAATAAAACGACGTTTGATGATTTGATGAAGATAGTTCAAGAGGCCGACCAAGACACGACCGGATTGAAAAGATTTTTGAAGGGGAAAAAATCATTTCCGGAAGCGGGATCACTGTTGAAAGCAGCCCATTTTTTCTTTGGAGAAAAGAAAGATGTGATGACGCCTATTGCGCATCGCTTTGTTGCATTGGGCGCGCGACAAAAGATAGTTGATGAATCAAAGAGCTTTGCAGATCTTCACGATAATATAACGAAATTATTGGATGAGAATGGAATCAATCCAGATATTCAACAGTTGGTATCGCGACCGATTTACGAGAAATTCGTAACCATTGATCGCATATCCGTGAAAAATGTAAAAAACGTTAAAAATGGAAGATCGAAGTTTTTTACCGGATATGGAAATATAGCGGGATTGGGGTGGTATGCGAGTGGAACTGCTCTTTTTGATAAAGATTTGAATATAAAGATTGAAAGATTGGAAAATTATGAGGTTCCTGAGGACGGCGGCGATGGGCAAGCTGTTTGTGTTACATTTCCGGGCGAGCATTTGATATCTGTTTTTTATAGCAATGGAGATATAGCTACGTATAACATTCACGATAAGAAAGAGATAACAAGAAAAAGGATAGAATCTTGTAGAAGTTTCTTTTTGACAAGTTCTATGTTTTCTTCCAAAGGAGAATATCTTTTTTTTGATAATATGAACGATCAAAGCTTGAATGTTTTTGATGTCATCAACAAAAAATTGGTCAAAAAAGTTGGAAACGCTACCCACAATCCTTGTTGTATTACTCCAAATGGCGGCTTGTTGGCGTATGGTAGCATGAGGGGAGTAAGCATATTTGATGTAAAAACCGGAAGAAATATTGATATTACAAATGTTTCTGAACGTATGCATTATCCCTGTGCTTTTTCTTCCAATGGAAAGTTTTTAATCGTTTGTAATAGTGATACGTTGAGGGCGTTTGATGTCACAAATGCGAAAGAAATTAAATCTTTCGACGGAACTTTTTATCCGGTTGCCGGTTTTATTCCTGGAAATAGTAGCCTGTTTTTTGCATTAAAGCAGGTCGGCAGTGAAGGTAGGGATAGGCGGGAAGTGTCGGGAGCTCTCGTATTAATGTCAATTGACGGGCAAGAAAAGGAGTTTGGCAAAACGATAAAATTTAAATCTGATTCTCGGGCGTTTCAAATGGTTTTTGATGATACTCGTGAAGGTTTGAGGTTAATTACTTCGGCTTTTTCAAGAAACAACGAATTTGCGTCTCTATTTGAATTAGGTCTAAGTCCATTATCTAAGGCGGCGCCGTTGCCGGCGGCACCTTCGCAAGCGCCTCAGGGAGGCGGTACATCATCATGGTTCAGTTACGACGCATGGAGCGATTGGTTGAGAAAAATGAATCCGAGTTCGGATCCGAATTGATGTCGTTAATCTATTGAAATAAGATAAAAAATCTTAGCCGATTAGACTCAAATTTTTTTATCTTATTTCTCGGTAAAAACCATCGGATTTTACACGCCCTACGAAATTTTAATGAAGTAGAAATCTATGGATGGAAGACGAATCTATTTTCTTAATTTTGTTTTCACAAGCCCGTACCAATTTATTTCGATTATATTTCCATCGGCGATCTTGCGAAGCGAGGTTGATGAAATAAAGACCTTCTTTGAATAACTTTGTCTGATAATACTCAATGCGTGGTAAAGTCTTTGGGATTTTCTCCGTGCGATTGTTTGGCCGATTTTCATGTTATGAAGAAAGGGGGATCAGTTTTTTGTTGCTTCATCTGTGCATTTCAAGTCGTTTTTAATTTATCGGAGGACGAAGCAGAGGCGGGCCTCTGCTTCGCTTAGGTTCGTCTTATTCACGTTATCCCGACTTAGCTACGGCACGAGAGGCCTCTCCGCTGCGTACTGAGCGCTATTTCTGCCAGGTTTTAGAGGACGGAGTGAGGCCTCTCGCCACGCAGGAGGCGCGTTCGCGAAACCCTACTCCGTCCTCACCCATCACCCCACATGACTGACGAAGTATAACGAAGATGGAGGGGTGCTGTGCTTGACTTCGTGAATTCATGCTTCATGCAAAGCGTTAAGTAATGGAGAGGAGAGCGATCTTATATAGAAGGGCGATCTTATAAGGAAGTCTTAAATAAGGTTCTATATAGGTTCTATATTAGGTTCTATATTAGGTTCTATATATAGAAATACATGAGCATGAGACTGAAACTATCGAAGCATAATCTTTTCGAGTCGAATAACAGATATATATAAAAGAACAAATAAAGGAATAAACATGACAACATAAGTAAGAGAGTTAACGCTACATTAAGTTAGTACTCAAGAATACTTACCTACGTATAAATCATATGTATAAGAATAAAGATAAAGACTAAGGATAAGGAAAAGGATAAGGAAGTTTAAACTCAGACAAGTTAATACTAAATCAAGATCAAGATAAGGAATTGATCTAATAAGAGCATCAACAGGTAATGATAGGCCAAGTACACGTCACATGAGTAATCTTCTTACCAATCGCACGCATAATAACAAAACGCACACGTACTACCAATATACGCGTACTACTTGTATGCATTCTTCCTCTCTCTCTTTGTAGTTATATTGTTTTTATCAAAAAACCATTATTCACTTTTCCCGCAATAACTAAAAAAGGGAAGGCGCGCGCAACTACCCCTTTCTCAAACTCTTTTTTTACGACATATTTCTTTGCCTTTTTGATTATTATTGCAGTTTTATTATGCAAATTAGTAATTTATGTATAGAAGATAGGAGTTTTTTGTGAAAATAAAAATTGTTATATCAGTTCTCTGTCTTTCGGCGTGTTTGAATGCGATAAAGATATGAGGGATCAATTGCAAACATATATCAATGAAAAGATTTCAAAAAATATCGAAGGTTCGACCAAGGGAGGCTCTCGATAAGATTGGGAAACATGTGAAACTTTGAGCGGCTTTGAAAACACAGTTGCTGTTTGTTGAATCCTAGTGTGAAATTTTATGCATTGCTTTTATGTTTTATATTTTCTAACAAAAATATAGTTGGAGATTTTCTATGAAACGAATAAAAATTTGGTTTTTGGCAAAATTGATAGCATTTGCATTCATTCTATTTATAGGCTACAAAAGCTTCTTGTATGCGCCAAGCTGGTTTGACGTTACTGTTTCCTCTTCCGGAACACTTTCCGATATAGCCGGCGCAAGTGCTGATGAGCTTGATTCGGTAAATCAAAATGGGCAAACCGGACTTATGATTGCCGCAGCACATAACGATGCGGATCAGGCTCAAGCGTTTGTTGACGCGGGAGCCAACGTCAGGAAAGCTCAGGAACGGGATTATAAGGGAAACACTGCATGGCACTTTGCTATTTTGATGGGAGCAAAGAATGTGATACCGATATTAATTACGGCAGGAGTCCCTCTGTGGTTGCCAAACACCTTGGGCGAACGGGCATCACACACGCTGCTTGCCATTTTTAACTTTCCAAATGATCCATTGCGCGGTGACATGGCAGATTTACTATTTGGATATGGCATGCAATGGAATTTACAAAATCAGTTTGGAAATACGATGCTGCACGATGCGGCGCAAATTAGAGATAGGTTGTGGATAGAATGGGTGATGAGTAATTATGGCAATTATATAGATTTGAGTATTAAAAATAACGAAGGTCAAACCGCTGAAGATCTTGCTAATGCATTGGGAAGAAATGATGATATGAATAGTGTATTGACTTCGCTTCAAACGCCATACAAGCGGGTAGGAGTTGGTCAACTCGGCTATCAAGATGCCGATCAGCATGGGACAACGGCTCTTATGTTTGCAATTTATAAGGGAGATATTGCAAAGGCAAAAGAATATATACAAAATGGAGCGGTCGTATATGCGGCTAATGACGCGAAAGAGACCGCGCTCCATATGGCAATGATTAGCATGAAGCCGGTTGCCGCAGTCAGAACTCTTCTTGAGGCGGGAGCATCACCCAATGCTATTGACAGAATGGGCCGATCGCCACTTAATATGCTTTACCTCGTGGAACAGCCGGAAGATCGGCTTTCGATACTTGATATGCTTGTCAAAAAAGGTGCCGACCTCAATCATGCAGATAATGATGGCATTACCATTGCAAGACGAGCGAAACAGCAACGAGATGTTAGTCTCACTCAAGCACTTGAGCATTTGGGTTTGGGCAGATCATTTGGCTCATAAGAAGAAATGTATGAAAAAAGTTTAATTTTTTCATACGGGCATAATTAGTAAATCATTTATACAAATTGTTTCTATTTGATTATTTTTATCGAAAGGCCTTTGTCGAATCGCTTAAAAACATCGTGCAATAATATATATTGATTTTGTGTGAAAACGTATTGCCGGGATTGTTTTCAAATAATTTTGAGCCGTTTTTATCTGCATGCTTTATTTGATCGATCCAATGCTTATTTTGAGAATCCAATACAAAAGTATCGCAAAGGGGATCCCATATATCAGTATAGTTTTGGATTGACGCCATTCCGGTTTGAGGTTCCATATACGAAATGATTGAATCATTAAAAGAATGAAGCTTATCATGCGTATCGTAAAAAGAATCTCAAGAATGTGTGTTGTGCTGAGGACGTGGCTATAAGCAATAGTAATGCCGGCCGATATTATCACCAACAGTTGGAGAAGGACAAGCTTGTTTGCTTTCTCCTCGGTAAAATAAAATTTTTCATAGGTCACGGCAAAAAACTCAATAATAAGAATTCCAATATATGCATATCCTTGCAAAATGGTTTCCTTCGAGAATGAATTGAATGAGCTTGTTGCTATATGCATCTGATTGACAATGAGTAAAATGGTTGCCATTGATGCAACTTTGCTTAACTCATTCCACACAAGTGAAAACATCTCTTGTTTAAATGCAAGCGTTTGTTTTTTTGCCCAAGCGAATGCGGCGCTACTTGAACTCGCGCTTATTTTATAAAAGACATGAGTGATACTATACACAATAGTGCTGAGCATATTAAACACACCTGCCGTATTCATTCCGGATTTGTAGGCAATTGCTGGAATCAACACGTTACTTGAAAAAATCTGTTGGGTAATACTATAAAAAGTCGTGTAAAAACGATTTTTAATAATGCGCCCTGTGAGGCCATCTTCTGTCAAACTCTGATGATCGGTTGGCAGCTGGGTATACCACCAATGGACGCACGCATGTAATGCTACCCCGCTCAGAACAGATGTGATGAGGAGCGGTATGATCAAAAGGTCAAGACTTACGTGTTGATACCTATAATAGTATGTCCAGACAATAATCATATACGTTGAGATCGTGGCGATTTCTATACAAGCGGTTGCCTTGTTGTAAAGTGCAAGATTTAATAAGATGCGTAAGCTCTTTTTTATCGATTCGGAAAATAAAAGAATGGTCATCAGAATGGGCAGCATGCCGTTGTGTATAAATTGTTCAGGCATGATTCGTGAAAAGAATAGGTAAAACAGAAGACTGTTCATGCTCATGAGAATAATTTGTGCCACCCACTGGCGATAAAAATAGCGTATGAATGAGGATCTATCAGCCTTTATATACACAAAAAAAGGCGCGAGCGTATAATCAAAACCGAGATTACCGATCATTACCCATGCGTATAAAATAGATATTCCCGTTGAAAATACCCCATAGTCTGTTGCTCCAATTGCGTAAAACAAGAAACCGTAATGGAGTAAAAAGAGCGATTGATATATCAGTGCTTCAAGGGCATTCCACGCAGCTGAATAGTTAAAGAGTCGTATAATATCGTGTACTGTTTTGATCATTTTTTTACTCTTGTATGAAAACTACAGATCACTCTCATTGTATCAATAACGATAAAGCTCGGATAGCAAAGTGATACCTTTTCTGCTAAAATCAAAATTGCATGAGTGTGTTTCTAGGGCACTACCATCTATATGAAGGGTGGTCCTTATGTTTGCTCTCGATGAAAAAGTTGTATATCCCGGTCATGGCGTTGCAACAATAGCCCGCATTATCGAAAAAAAAGTTGGCACGCACATAGTGCAATTTTTTGAACTCAAGTTCCTTAATAAAGACATGACCATTCTTATCCCCGTCGATAATTTATCCTCAGTCGGATTGCGCAGTCTTACAAATACAAAGGCAGCAGAAGAAGTTTTTAAAATGTTGTCTGAGCCATGCAAAACCGGACCTTCTGAGCCAGTTGCGAGTAATTGGAGTAAGCGAAATAAAGAATATCAAGGAAAATTGCGCTCAGGAAATTTGCAAGACATTGGCAAAATTTATCGTGATTTACAGTTAATTTCGACTCACAAAGAATTATCATTCGGTGAAAAAGCACTCTTGCAACAAACAGAATTGTTACTTGCGCAAGAACTTGCTCTCGTTAAAAAAATGACTGAAACCTCAATGGTAGAACACTTACGGCAATTGTGTATACAAGTGCGGCTCATGGCTCAGCCTGTGGTTGATCATAGTGTCGGCATGAAATAAAATAAGTTATGGCTCTTCTTTTATTTATACAATAAAGGAAGAGCTCCTTTAGTTTCTCCCAAATGGTCGAATGGTAAAGCCATTGATTACAATAATATTCTGCAATGCTATACTATTTTTACTATGATCATCATATATGGGCCGACGGGCGTCGGTAAAACTGATTTCGTTTACACGCTTGCCGACCATCTGCCGATTGAAATTATTAATATGGATATCGGTTCTTTCTACACGCCCCTTACCATTGGAACAGCAAAGCCTGATTTAAGCAACGTTTCCATTCCACACCATCTTTTTAATATTTTAAGTACGCCCGTTCATTTTACGGTTGCTCAGTATCGGCAGACAGCTTTTGAGATTGTTTCTGCATGTAAAAAACGTGGAACAATTCCCGTATTTGTCGGTGGATCAGGGTTTTATGCTAAGGCGTTATTATATGCAATGAGCTTCAGAACTCGAAATAAAGATGAAATGAACCCTGAATTGATAACGTGGGAACAGCTCTATAAATGTGATCCAGAGCGAGCATCACTCATCCATCCGCATGACACATACCGAATTAAAAGAGCATTGCAAATTTGCTATAGCGGGCAAAAGGCATCTGATTTTGCACCACGCTTTGATCCAGTAGAACTTCCCATTATCGCGGTAGGATTACTTCGCGATCGCGTGCAGCTACACCAGCGTATCGATGATCGTGTGCATCAGATGCTTGATAGCGGATGGATTGATGAGGTTGCTTCATTGAGAGGAACTGACTGGGAGCAGTTTATCAGAGAGAAAAAAATGATAGGATATGATGATATTTTGAACTATCTTAATCATCAGATGCAGTATCAAGATCTGACAGCAGCTCTTTCTCAAAAGACCAAACAATATGCAAAACGTCAGATCACTCTCTGGAACGGATTACAAAGAAATCTCCTGAATTTACAAAATAATTTTGTCGCGGTAGATTCAATTAACTTGACTTTCGCTGATCTTAATTTATACATAAAACAATTATTGTTGTTACTCAATCGTACGTACGAACAATACCGTGAGTCTAAGAGCATAACATGACACAAAACAAGACTGAAAAATCACATCAAAACGCTATAGTTGTGCGCTATGGCGCGTTACCCGCGATTGTCGCGGTCATTCTTCTGCTCATGGCGGCCAGTTTCTTAGTTGGGTTTTTCAGAGGGCAACGCTATAAAGCAGAACAATTTCTAGAACGATTTACCCATGATACTCTCTCTGATCAAATCTATTCATCAATGTTCTCTCTTTATGACAGCGGATTTGAGTCTCCTTTAAATACGGGCTCTGAACAAAAAGATGAAGAGCCTTTGTCGGAATCAAAAGCATCTGAGGATGTTGAGCAAGATGTTGTTGAGAGCGTGAGTGACGAAGAAGATGACGGATCGGAGATCGCAGAAAATGGCAGTGCAGTTGAGCGTGTTGCCGATTTATCAACGAATTACTATGCGCAACTGATAGGTTTTGGATCACGAAATCGGGCGGAAGCGTTTGTAAAAAAGTTAGCAAATCGGGGCATTCAGGTGCAGCTGCAAAAGCGGTTGGGCAAATCACAAAAAAACGGCAAAGCAATCACATGGTATCAAGTAACGACGCCGATTTTTAGCGATCGACACACGCTTGAAGCTTTGACAGCTCGACTTGCAAAAGAAGAAAAATTACATGATATTCGCATTATAACATTGACGTAAACTTGAAAGGTTTTTTGTAATGATTACTCAAATGAGAACATTTGTTAAAAGTCGCGCAGCACAATCTTTGTTGCTCTTTGGACTCCTTGCTCTTATGGTCGCTGCAGTCGTGGAACTGAGAAAGTTTTCCATTGCGCCTTCAGATTGGATTGCGCGTGTGAATGGGCATACTATTACGCGTCTTGATTTGGATCGCCAAATGGTAGAACAGGAAATGATGATCCAGCAGTTGATCCAACAATTTGAGTATGAATATGGCCCACAAATGGGGCAAAAAATGGCTCAAATGTATATCAAGATGATGGGGCTTGATAAAGATCAAAGAGAGGTTGCAAAGCGTGGACTTATACAAAAAGCCTTGCTTGATGATGCTGCCCATACACTTGACTTGCCGGTTTCAGATGAGACAGTGGCGGCTCTCTTTGCCTCAGTAGACCCGGGGCTCTTGAAACAGCACCTTGCACAAATGGGATTGACGTTTGCAGATTTTCAAACGCAGCAAAAAAATGAAATGTTGCGATCTTTATTACATCAATTGGTGATCGATAGTAATTATAGCGCTGATTTTATTGTGAAGAATTATTATCAAAGCAATCAGCTTGCAAAACAGTTTTCTTACGTGAGCTATCCGGCTGAAGATTTTGTTTATACGCAACCGGTTTCAGACGCACAATTGCGATCATTTTTTGATGAGCAAAATAGAACATCAAAAAGATATATTGTACCTGAAAAGAGAATTGGTACCGTCTTTAGATTCGATCCGTCATTATATAAGCTTTCAGTTACTCCTGCGGATATTCAAGCCTACTATTCGGCGCATAAAGATGAGTTTCAAGACAAGCCGGCGCAGTTAGTCGTCAGAAGAATTCTTTTCACAGTGGAAAAACCGGAAGATACCACCGCTGCGTATGAAAAAGCAAAAGAAACACATGCATATTTAGTTGAGCACCCGACTGAGTTTGCTCAAAAGGCAAAAGCTGTTTCACAAGATACAGAAACCTCTGCTCAAGGCGGATTATTGGCTCCATTTGCAAAAGGCACATATGAGCCAGAATTTGAAAAAGCAGCATTTTTGCTTGAAAAGAATGGCGCTGTTTCAGGAATAGTTAAAACGAAGCGTGGATTTGAAGTTATTCAACGAGAAGATAAAAAGGCGCAAACATTCAAATCATTGCAAGAAGTGGAACCGATGATTAAAGCTCGGTTGCAACAGACGAGATTTAACAATCTTTTTGTCCATGCGGCAAAAGATGTGGTCAACAAAGCGGGGCAAGATAAGCAAGCACTAGAATCGTTTGTACTTACACATGGCGCCAAAAAACAACCAGTGGTTACAACTGCTAAAGACAATGCGCGTTCCGCTCGCGAGCTATTTCATTTAAAAGAAGGTGGAATAACCTCATATCAAGATGGCGATGTAGGCTTTGTTGTGGTTCTTGAAAAAATTGAACCAACCTATACCCAAGACTTTGAGACAATTAAAGATACAGAGGTGCGTCCAGATTTTCTACGCAAAGAAGGTACGGCGTTACTCAATAAAACAGTAGAAGCAGATATTACAAAGGCAAAAGGTCTTTCAAACTCAGAATTTAAAAAAGCGTTTCCAAAAGCGAAACAAACCGGTCTTTTATCCCCTGCTAATAAAGATGCGTTATCAGAATTGACCAATAAGGGTATCTCGGCAGAATCTTTGTTTCAACTTGAAATACCTGGTTCAGCTATTATTGCGAGTGGCAATGGCGAAAAATACATTGTTCATCTGGATGCCGTTAGCCCGATAAATGAGTCTGATTTTGCTCAAAAGAAAGAAGAATTACGAGCCTCAGCTGCCCAAATGGAATCACAGACGCTCTTTGATGGTTTTGTTGCTTCTTTGTATAGAACTGCTACAATTAAACAGAATTAACGTATAAGTTATTTGCGAAAAGAATTTCTATATGAAAACAAAAACAACATCCGGTGTATCTACCCAGAAAGATCTTGATTTCAAGAAAAAAGCACTTGAAGTGACCTTTTCCCAGATTGACAAACAGTATGGGAATGGTGCTGTTATGTTACTCGGACAAGCTCAAAACACCAAGCTTGAAGCTGTTTCAACCGGCTCGATTCTCATAGATCAGGCTATCGGTATTGGGGGTCTTCCTGTTGGTAGAATCGTTGAAATCTTTGGTCCGGAAGCTTCAGGTAAAACAACTTTGGCTCTGCAAGCTATTGCCCAAGCGCAACGTCGGGGCGGTATTTGTGCCTTTATTGATGCCGAACATGCCTTTTCAACTGCGTATGCCCAAAATCTTGGCATTAATATT
Organism: uncultured bacterium; assembly: GCA_963713925.1. Taxonomy (GTDB): domain Bacteria; phylum Babelota; class Babeliae; order Babelales; family Vermiphilaceae; genus MFD01112-c2. The sequence continues at coordinate 797,330 of OY970212.1, read as the reverse complement.
AATGAATTGATTATTTCCCAGCCGGATTATGGAGAGCAGGCGCTTGATATTGCTGAAATGCTTGTTCGGTCCGGTGCGGTTGATATCATTGTTATTGACTCTGTTGCAGCACTGGTCCCAAAAGCGGAGCTTGAGGGAGATATGGGGGATTCCCATATGGGTCTCCAAGCGCGGTTGATGTCACAAGCTTTGCGTAAATTGACTCCCGTTGTTCATAAATCCAAAACGGTGTTAATCTTTATCAACCAAATTCGCCAAAACATCGGGGCTATGCCATTTGCAAATAAAGAAACGACCACCGGCGGTAATGCATTGAAATTTTATGCATCCGTACGTATTGATGTTCGCCGAATCGCGAGCCTTAAAAAAGGTGATGTTCAAATCGGTAATCGCATCAGGGTGAAGTTGGTAAAAAATAAGGTTGCTCCTCCATTCAAGCAAGTTGAGCTTGATTTGCTTTTCAGTGAAGGTATCAGCCGTGAGCTTGATCTTTTAGATGCTGCATTGCATTTTAGCATTATCAAGCAATCGGGTTCATGGTTCTCGCTGCAAGATGAGAAAATCGCTCAAGGAAGAGAGCAAGCGCTTCAGGCGCTCAAGGATAGCAAGGCTCTCTTTGATAAGATCTATGCTCTCGTGCAAGAAGCGATTGAAACCAAGAGCGTTGCCGTAGCCGCTCCTGAAGTTGAAGAAGATAGCGAAGCTTTATTTGAAGAATAATTTTTTGTTTTATAAGGAATACACGCACTGTGAAAACCCCTCCAAATAAAAAAGAACAACAAAATATCCCTTTGATTAATGATAAAATCAGAGCCCCTCAGCTCCAGCTCATTGGTGCTCAGGGAGAAAATGTTGGTGTTGTATCTCGATATGACGCGCTGAAACGCGCTGAAGCTGCCGGGTTAGATCTTGTTCTCATCTCCGATGAGGGCAGGGAAGGTGTTCCTGTTGTCAAAATTATGGATTTTGGCAAAGTGATCTATGAAAAAAAGAAGAAGCAAACTGAATCTAAAAAACATCAAAAAGTGATTCAGGTTAAAGAAGTTAAAATGAGTCCTAAAATCGGCGAGCATGATTATCAAACAAAGATTAAGCAGGCATTGCAATTCCTTGAAGAAGGTAAGCGCGTTAAAGTAACGCTCTTTTTTAAGGGGCGCGAAAATGTGACTCGTGAAGAGCGGGGTGCTGAATTGTTTGATCGCGTTGTGCGTAGTTTTGAAGCGGCCGGCCTTTCGGATGATCTCGCACAAGAGAAAGATTCCAAGCTCGGGCAATTATGGTCACGAATTTTTTTTCTTAAGAATAAGTAGCTAAAGGTTTTATATGAAAATTAAAGTAAAATCACGATCTGCTGCCAAGAAGCGATTCAAAGTGCTCGCTTCGGGAAAGATCAAGCGTTCAAAAGCATTCAGACGTCACTTGCTGACTAAAAAGTCCGCTAAAACAAAGCGTCAATTACGCTCAAGTGCATATGTCGGTGCGACAGATTACAATCATATCAAAAAATTATTGCCATACGGCTAACATTATATAGTGGGGATGTTTCACAATGACTCGTATTAAACGTGGTATTCAAGTAAGAAAACGTCACAAAAAACTTTTAAAACAAGCAAAAGGTTTTTGGGGACAACGTAAAAATATCATAAAACGCGCGAAAGAAACGCTTTTAAGGGCAATGGCCTTTGCTTTTAAAGGAAGAAAGCTGAAAAAACGCGATATGAGACAGCTCTTTATCGCGCGTATTAAAGCCGCAACAGTTGCCCGTGGACTTTCTTACAACAAGTTTATCTTTGGTCTTAAAAAGTCTCAGGTGGAGCTTAACAGAAAAATGTTGAGCCAGTTAGCTATCTTCGAGCCGGCAGCCTTTGACAAACTCGTTGCAATGGCACGACAATAAGATCCTGAATCTTGACAATAAAAAAAGCATCTATCTAAACTGATCCTAGTTCGAATGTAGTTATAAGATACTAGGGGAGTTAGTATGGATGCTTTTAAACTTTTAGAAGAAAAAATAGCTTCTTTAATAGCTCGCGTGAGCGAACTGCAACAGATCAAGCTTGATTTGGAAGCGCAGAATGTTGACTTACACTTGAGAATAAAGTCTCTTGAAGAGACCTTGATGGCCGATACGCACAAGCTTGATACATTGGCTCAAGAAAAAAACATCACGAAGTTAGTGGTGGAAGATCTTATTAAAAATATCGACGCATTGGTTGAAAAACAATGAAGATTGATTCAAGGCCTTATAAGATCACTATTGATGGCGAGCATTATAGTCTCGTCAGCGATGAATGTGCAGCCCATATTCAAAAAGTGCAGGCACATATAGAGGGTATCATCAAGGATCTGCGTTCGAAAAATCCGCATATGGCTTCAAACCGGTTAGTTATGATTGCGGCAATTCAATGTGTGAGTCAAATGATTCATGCGCAAGAATCAACACATGATTATGATTCGAAAGTTAATCGGATCTCAGAATATGTTGAGCGGGCATTGGCTAAAATTGCATGATCATTGCCTTTTTTGAGTAAAATGAGTTGTAGGACCGGAAATTTCCGGTCCTTTTTTTGTCGATTGGATCATAATACACGAATGTATATGAAGCCCTCATTTCAATCGATTCTATGCCTATGAATCATAGGGATTTACGGTATACTAAAGATGGCTACACCTCCCCCATCGCATAAAGCTATGGCGGACAGGTCGAGTGGATAACAATAGGTTTCCATACCATAGTAGTTAATACGATACGATAGTTCATATATAAGATTGAATGATAAGAATAGTAGGATACAAATGATTGATTTAATGTCGTTAACGATGCCGATTGCCCTGGGGGTGATTGGACTAAGCGTACTTTTGCTGGTGATTTCTCGTTTTAAAATGCAGAAAGCACAACGCATGCTCAAAGATTCTCAAGAAAAGATGTCCACAGCGCGTCGAGAAGTTGAAGCAGAGCGCCGAGAAATGATGCTCAAAGTGAAAGATGAAGTTTATAAGAAACGCTCTGAATTTGAAATGGAAATGAAACGGGAGCGCATGGATCTTGATTCGGCACAGAACAAGCTTCATGCAAAATATGAAGCAATCGATAAAAAAGAACATGATTTAGATGATCTTCGTCGCGAATTACAGCAAAAGGAGCGAGCTCTTGCAAGAACTGAAGATACCTTGCGAGCGAATGAAATAAAAGTAAGAAATATGCAGAATGACCTCCTTTTGAAGCTTGAACGATTGAGCTCTATGAACCGAGAGGAAGCAAAAAATGCATTGCTGCAATCGCTTGAGGATGAAGTACGGCTTTCAAACCAAAAATGGATACAAAAAGTCGAAGATGAGGCCCGCGCGACAGCAAAAGAACAAGCTATACAAATTATTGTTGGTGCCATGCAGCGTTATACCGCTGAACAAGTGACCAACCATTCAGCCAGCGTTGTGCATCTTCCTAATGATGAAATGAAGGGACGTATTATCGGGAAAGAAGGGCGTAACATTAAGGCGCTTGAAATGGCGACCGGAATGGAATTTGTTATCGGAGAGACTCCCGAAATTATTACGATTTCCGGTTTTAACCCAATCAGAAGAGAAGTGGCCCGCCGATCGCTGGAACGGCTTATTGTTGATGGACGCATAAACCCTACACGTATTGAGGAAACAGTTGCCCATTCTGAGAAAGAGATTGAGGAAATTATCCAAGAGTATGGAACTCAATCCATTTTAGAATTCAATTTACAGGGAGTACACCCTGAAATGGTAACGCTTTTGGGTAAACTGCACTTCAGAACAAGTTATTCCCAAAACGTTCTTTTACATTGCAAAGAAGTGGCCTATTTTTCACGCATGGTCGCCCAAGAACTCGGGCTTGATGGAAACCTGGCCTTGCGCGGCGGATTATTCCATGACATTGGCAAGGCGGTAACAGCAGAAGTTGAAGGACCGCATGCTAAGATTGGCGGGGATATCGCGCGCCGCTGTGGAGAAAATGCCATCGTTGTTAATGCAATTGCTGCGCACCATGAAGAAGTTCCATTTGAGTCTGTCTATGCACCAATTGTTGTGATAGCAGATACTATTTCAGCATCTCGTCCGGGAGCGCGCCGTGAAACGTTAACAGCTTACATTAAACGCCTTGAAGATCTTGAAAATATCGCAAATTCATTTGAAGGTATTAAAAAGGCATATGCTCTGCAAGCCGGCCGTGAAGTAAGAATTATTGTCGAAGAAGACAGAATCGATGATGAAAAAGCAGCAATGCTCGCACGCACTGTTGCGGAAAAAATTGAAAAAAATATGAGCTTCCCAGGCCAAATTAAGGTGAATGTTATTCGAGAAAAACGAGCAATTGAGTATGCAAAATGAAAGCTATTAAGATACTTATATTCGGAGACATTGTTGGCAATCCGGGATGTGCAATGTTGTCCAAGCACATAGCAAAGCTGAAGGCGGCCCACCAGGCCGATGCTGTTATTGTCAATGGAGAAAACAGCGCAACTTCCGGCAGAGGGATTTCTAAACCGAATATGACATTATTTAAGACTCTGGGAGTTGATATGGTTACCTCCGGTAATCATATCTGGGATAGAAAAGATATTTATAGCTATTTTACTGAGCATAAAGATCTCTTGCGCCCGGCTAATTTTCCTGCCGGAGTTCCCGGTTCAGGGTTGGGCATGTTTATGTCTCGCGATCATAGAATTGCGGTTATCAATGTTCAGGGCAGAGTATTTATGAGGGAGAATATTGATTGCCCGTTTCAGGCGGTCGATACGGCTCTCACCTATCTCAAGCATCAAACTCCCATCATCATTGTTGATTTTCACGCAGAGACGACTTCGGAAAAGCAGGCAATGGGATACTACCTTGATGGTCGAGTGAGCGTTGTCGTTGGCACACATACTCATGTGCAAACAGCAGATGCGCGTATATTGCCAAAAGGAACTGCGTACATCACCGATTTGGGTATGGCCGGGGCACTCAACTCGATGCTTGGCATGAAAAAAGAGCCCATCATCGAAAAATTTCTCACGCAGATGCCACAAAAATTTGAGGTTGAATATCAACCACCTTATTTTATTTCGGGCGTTTGTGTGACTATTTCACCCCAAACAGGTAAAGCGCTTGAGATTGTGCCGTTTAGGGTTGTTGATGAAGATTTGATCGTCAACGAAGAATAAAACTCGTCATGTTTCTGCGCACGTTTCATTGAAATACAAGCATAATGCCATGGTCACGCTTGTGACTATGGCATATACTGCGAAAAATCGAGTGTTACTTGGTTACAATTTTTGTGGCGAGGCTAGAAGCGCATGCTCCGGTGATTACGCCGAGTAATCGTGCACCAAGTTTTTTTACGTTAGTGCCGCTGCTGCGAGTTTTTTCAAAAGCTTCGCCCGCGAGCAATGCGGTCACCACTTTTGTTTCTCCTGTCAGTTGATCTCTGCAAATGCCGTAATTGCTGTACAGATTCCAGGTTGTTATGTCCGGTAGGATATGTTTTCTGAGAAACTCTATGATAAGTCCCGCAACCGCGCCGGTCGCTACGCCTTTGACAAATTCTTGGGTATACTCATTTTCAAGAGAGATTGCCTTCGGAACTTCGGTGCCGAATAAAGTTACATTCATAAAAATGAGCGCCAAAGCCTGCAATATCATATGTTTTTTCACGCGAGACTCCTTTTTTGGATAATAATGTATAATAAACCCATAAGAGAATATAAGATACTTCATAATAAATACAAGAAACTGAAACTAACTCAATTTTGTATTTCGATATAATTGGAAAAATAATATCTATGTTTTTAATACTTTTTCTCTACATGCTCCTTGCTTCAACCTTTACGATAGGAAAGGCATTACTCTTTTATTTGCAGCCGTTTTTTTGCATTGGCATACGGATGACTATTTCCGGTGTTTTACTGCTGGGGTATAGTTACATTCGAGGGTATTCTTTCAAACCATCTCGTCAAACAGCGTGGCTGTTAGCCCAGGTGATTCTTTTTCATATTTATGCAGCCTTTGTTTTTGAATTTTGGGCAATGCAATATACCAGCTCTATAAAGGCAGCGCTTATTTTTAATTTGTCTCCCTTTGCAACGGCTTTTGTTGCCTATGTGGTGGAAAAGGAACTGTTATCACGACAAAAAGTAGTCGGTCTTTTCATAGGCTTTTTAGGCATGGTACCCTTGCTCCTCTCGCATCAGGCTTGCGAGACTCCTGTTGAGCTTTTGGGCGGCTTTTCTTGGCCCGATGTGGCATTGTTATTGGCAGTGTTTTCAGGTGCATATGGCTGGATTTTAGTGAGCAAGTTGCTTAAAAAACATTCAGTCATTCCTTTATTGACCAATGGGATTGGTATGTTGGGGGGAGGCCTGCTTTCACTGGCAAGTTCCCTTATTTTTGAAACATATCCCTACTGGCATCCAACGGTGCACTGTGTTGAAGGCACTGCGGTGTTTCATGTTACGCTTTCGCCATTGATGAGCATCGTTCTATATATGGGAGCCTTAATAGTTATTGCAAATATCATTGTATACAACCTGTATGGGTATCTTTTGGCTCATTATAGCGCAACCTTTTTATCTTTTGCCGGCTTTAGCTGTTCTCTTTTTGCGGCTCTTTTTGGATGGCTCTTTTTAGGGGAATCGATTTCTTGGAGTTTAGCGTTTGCTTTGGTAGGTATTATTTGTGGGCTCTCTATCTTCTATAAAGGTGAATTGGGAGAAAAAAAGTAATAAAATTACCCCATATTTAATGGGGGACCCTGATTAAAAAGATAATGGGTGATCGAGCCCAATAAAAAAAGCCTTCAGAAGAAGGCTTTTTTTATTTTTTAGTAAACGGTCAGCTTACTTACGTTTAGCTACTTTTCTTTTCGCTGTACGTTTAGCACCAGCACGTTTAGCTACTTTTCTTTTCGCTGTACGGCGAACTGCTTTTTTAGCACCAGCTTTTTTAGCTACTTTTCTCTTGGTTGTACGTTTTGCAGTTGCTTTTTTAGCTGTTTTTCTTTTTGCTACCATGGTAATCTCCTTCTTTTGGTAACAACGAACTATTACTATCTATAATTACCTTACAATATTTGATTTTCGAAAATCAACAATTTTGACAATTTTTTCGTATCAGAAAAAAAATTAATACAAAAATGTAATATCTTTTTCGTCAAATTAGTGTGGTACATAAGGCTTTTTTAGGAGTAGTGAACACTGAATTGAGTGTGATTGTTTTTTGATAATCAGTTTTCATTTTGGCCGATATTTGGCAGCTGCTTTTGACTCTCGTTAGTCAAAAACTTCACTCGTTTATATTGAGATGCGTTTGTGCAATAGTCCATAAGTGAAGTCGCGGGCGAATTAGGAGATTCGCTCACAAATATTTTTTGAAACTCATTCATTTTGAGCAATGTTGGTTTCGAGCAATAACGCTGTGCAGCACGCGTACCAATAGCAATCATACCATTGGATTGAAAGTGAATACTGAGTAAAAAAGAGAGTTGTAAGATAAAAAAGATAGTTTTTTTCATGACTAATTCCTCCATTTCTATTTTAAGGATACCTGTTTTATGCGCTAATAGTCAATAATTTGAGCTGTTTTTAACCTGTTTACAGCCTTGTTTTTATAACCCCATTCCTGATAGAATTTCCAAAAAATAATGCGTTCGGGGCGCAATAGAGGAGGATTTATGAATAAAAAAGTAGGAAATATCCATTTTTACATCTGTTTTTTTATGTTCTCCTGCCTGGAAGCGAGGGTTATTTCACTTTTTGAACTTCCTGAGAAAGACGCTGCGTTATTGCTTCCTATTGAGCGTGCTGTTGAAAAAGAGATGCACAAAAAGCGATTTGTGTTTCGCCCAACAAAGCAGAAAAAACATATAACATTGGCTGTATTAACCAAATTTCATGAAACCTTGCGAGATTTGCAAAAAAATCATCCTCAGGTTGTGCCCTCAATTGCAACCTGGGCCGGCAACAGAACTCCTTTTTCAATAACTCCAATGTTAGGCTCCGCACGAGTTGAATTGTGGGTGCCACCTTATTTTAAGAATCAGCAATTTCAGAAATATCCTGATTACTATAACATCGTAATTACTTTTGCTCCCTACGCTCCTCTTGAAGGTTTTACACAGGGATTAGACACGCAATTGAGAAAAATTCACTCGTATCGATATAATCGCAGAGAACAGTTTGTTCCGCATGCGACACTGGGCAAAGTCTATCCGCATGCAAATGAATTCACCGATAGAGAAGTTGCAATGCTTCATGATGTTATACGCGTTGTTAACTCACAAAGACCATTAGGTGTCGGCAATCCACGGGCTTTGAATCAATTGTCATGCCTTCTTGTCAAAGAGAGTAATACTCAACAAATGTGCCTCCCGCTGGGGAAAAAACAGCGTAATCAACCCAAAAAAAAATGATTTCTACCAGATCGTTTTCTTGAGATTTTCTTCTTGCATTGGGGTGAGATACTGAGCCAAACTTTCTTTAGTGAATGTGAGGGTCTTTTTGTTAGTGAGATATTCTCTTGCTTGTTTTGCACAGAGTGTTTTAACCATTTTTTCCAACTGTCTGACGCCATGTTCTTGTTGGGTGTAGTTCGTAATAATGTTCCTGATGACATCTTCGTTTAAAACAAGCGGGATTTTGTTTTTATGAAGTCCTGTTTGCTCGTTCAGTTTTGGCAGTATAAAATCTTTTACGATAGTGATTTTTTCCTCCAATGTATACGCCGGCACTTGAATGATATGCAATCTGTTTTTGAGCGGTTCAGAAATATTTTCAAGATAATTTGCAGTGGCAATGAAAGTCACTTTTGAAACATCGATTGGGATACCCAAATAGTTGTCAAAAAAATTGTGATTTTGAGTTGGATCAAGGAGTTGCAACAAAGTAGATTGTAGAGCTCCATGTTCCTGCTTGGATGTTTTATCGATTTCATCAAGAAGAATCACCGGATTTGAGATCTCACATGAAGATAAGATTTTAGTGATTTCTCCTTCAGCGGCATCTTTGTATGTACTCAATGAGCCGCGAATGATTTCACCGTTAAATGATCCTGCGAGCGCAACATGGCCATATGAAAGATCAAGCGTATCGGCAATAACTTCTGCAAGCGCCGTTTTTCCTGTCCCCGGCTGTCCGACAAAACATATCGTATTCCCTTTTCCTTCCGGGTTCATATGACGCAATGCAAACTCATCCATAATGCTGTCTTTTGCCTTGTGCATTCCGAATATTTTTTTATTTAATAATGATTGTGCGGAAGATATATTAATAGTCGGTTTTTTAACAAGTCCCCAAGGAAGTTGGAAAATTCTTTGTAGGCGAAACAGAGCCTCATCCTTATTTTGGCTGAGTGCTTTTGTCTTGGCGATAATAGTTTTAATAGCAACTTGTTTTTTTCGGTCAATGGGCATGAAGCGCAGGATGGTTTCCATTTGTTCGATGGTCAAAGGTCCTTCAATGGGGGGTTGAGCTCGTAAGGGACGGTAGCGGGATGTGTTATTGTGCCCATTATTTCTATTCGGATCAAAGGTACGTTTGTTGATGCTGTAGTGTCTTCGAGCGATGGTAATCATGGCTCGAGTTGATTGGATTGTCGAGAGAAGCGCGACGCATACTATCAAAGTTGTTTTTTTCATGTTTTTCTCAAATTATTTTATATATCAAATCGCTCCATAGTATACTGATAATCTCGATAAACTACTATGGGGAAATATATGAACCAGTCGCTCATTTCATTAAAAAACTCATTTTTTGCCTATTTGTTAAGCGAAAAACGAGTTTCGAAAAACACGTTTGAGGCTTATACCAATGATATCGAACAATTTTTTAAGTATCTCGTTTCATTGAGCGAAACTCTTGCGCTTGATGTTCAAATAGTCACCGGCTATGTGCACACTCTCTATGATGAAGAGCTCGCGGCACGCACGGTATCGCGAAAAATATCTGCATTGAAGCTTTTTTGCGCCTTTTTGCATGAGCGGCATGCGCTGCCTGATTATGGAACGGAGCTTATTTTTCCCAAACTTGAAAAGCGGCTTCCCAATGTACTTGCTGAAGATGAAATGAGTCGACTGTTTCAAGCGGCCGATCAAGATCAATCTGAAATTGGAATCAGAAATAAGGTAATGCTTTCGCTGCTCTATGTTTCAGGCATGCGGATTTCAGAGTTGGTGACCCTCGATGTCTCAAATATTCATTTTGACGAAAGCTATATTGCGGTCATCGGCAAAGGGGGCAAGGCGCGCCATATTCCGATTGCGCAGCCGGCGCTCGCATTGTTGAAGTACTATTGCGATGCGGTTCGTCCGGCATTGGTTGATCGTTTGCAAAGTTCAGCGCTTTTTCCCACGCAATATGGCGGCAAAATGAAATCAATTACACGTCAATCTTTCTGGATTATTTTAAAAGAATATTGTCGAGCCGCAAATATTGATCGATCTATCTCTCCACACACACTGCGCCATTCATTTGCAACGCACCTGCTCAAGCGCGGAGCAGATTTACGCTCCTTGCAGATTTTGCTTGGACATGAGAGTATTGCAACTGTACAAGTGTACACCCATGTTGAGACCAGTTATTTGCGAACAATGTATGATAAGAAACACCCAAGATCATGAAAAAGATTATTTTTTTACTGTCGATACTACCGGCAACGGCGCTTTATGGTGCGGACATCTCGTCACGCGCATTGGCCTTTTCTGATTTGCCTACTGAGTTGCGATTGAAAATCTTAAAAAAATTCCGTCCGGTAAGAGTATTTGCTTTTATGCGAATGCTTTCGCGGAGCAATCAGATACAGTGTTCATCTCCGGATTTTATAAATGGCCTTGCTCCGTATGTGGCGCACGATATACGTATGAAGCTGGAGCGCGCAATGCCTGAAATCAAAGACGACATCGCATCCGAGACCTTACCGGAACTCAAAAATGCAATTATGCATCAGGTCAAAAATGGGTCTTTAATCCAAATCAAAAAGGCTCATAAAATTCGTTTGATGAGAAATCAAATCTATCTATTGAGTGGTTTGCTAAATCAAAATTTTTATAACCAAGCCATCACTCATGCGGTAGCGACCATGCAAATGGATTATTTGGAAAAATTGCTGACAACAGGACATGCTCTTGGAATGATTGGGAGAATACCGGCCGATCAAGAGGCATTAAATTGTTCATTAGCAAGCGTTATTGAACATTTCATATCAATGAAACGAAGCGCTTCTTATTATCGTAATAAAAATCGTTTTTTACAACTGGCGTTTTTTGAAAGAGCAGGGGTTCCGGTACCAAGTTTTCCGGAACCGGATTTGACACCGCTTCGTAAAGCATTGCGCGATGCGTATCGTTTTTTCTCAGATCGACAATCAACGGTGTATATAGCCGAGATGATGCTCCGTGCCAATGACAATTTTGATTATAAACAAGAAGTTGCGCACCTTTCTCGACCGGTAAAATGGGGTTTAGGTTGTTGGTATCCTTGTTTTAAAATAGCAGATTCGCAAAAGTCTACCCGAAAGACCGATCTTACAAAACATCTATCGAATGAGATTAAAGAGAAATTTAAAAATAAAGTGAACCTTTTGAATATGTGCGCAATGATAGATCATTTTATTTCAGCCGGTGCGCAGCCAAGCAAAAGACATCTTGAGTATATGCGTAGAAAATCATTTTTATTTAATGAACTGAGAGGTATGAATCGAAAAGGACTTATTGATTTTTGGTATTGTTGATCAATTTGATTATTGCTTTAGTGCTTGATAAAAAATTGGTACGCTATGTTGTAAAAGGATAATAAACGGATATTAGATGAAAAAAATAATTGTACTGGTTTTTTTGTGCACACTCAATATATGCGGCGCTGATAAGAAAGATTTGAATCTTACGGAGATTTTAACAAACCCGAAACTTCCCTTTTTGTTATGCGCCCATAAGAAAGCTTCAAATCATTCTTCAGACCGCTTCCGGGACATTCCGTCTGATGTTCGTCTCGAGATTTTGAAATACTCCAAACATCCGATAAAACTATATAAGACCATGCGAATACTTTGCAAGCAAAGTCGTGTTGCATGCTCGAATGATGATTTTATTCGCAGGATGATAGCGGATATTTCTTCAAGAGAAGATATTTTCCCTTACACTATTTCAAGAGATCCCATCTTCTTAGCCTTGCGAATCGCAACCCCTGAAACGGAACAGTATCTTTTGCAAAAAATTGCTCAGGCATCCGACGAAGAGAAGCATGAGCATCAAAGAGTTTTGCATTTCGCCATCGCTAACAGTTTGAGACGCGGTGATTGCGTCGGGCTTCATTTGGAATATCACCCTCGTAATAAAAAAGCGCTCTATAAAAGGCAATTGGCTGTAGCAAGTAGCGCTTTAAACAAGAATGTATATAAAAACATCGTTATTAGATGTGTTCTCGATCGCGACATTGAATCTTTGTCCAGAATCGCGATGCAATATGTTGGGAAGAAATGCAATGTGATGACCCCCTACGGAATTATGGAGAAGTATCGCGAGAGGATTCCCGACCAATACTATGAAAAAAAATTCGGCAAACCGGATGATTTTTTAAATCAACTATTATACTGCACGATTCGAAATCTCTTTAAAGAGCTTTCAAAATCTGCCAGACCTATTTGGTTGATTGGCGAGCCAGATGCTTTTTTTCGTGATCGTGATAAAATAAGACCATTGTGCAAGATGACAAATTATTTAAAGCTTCTTGGTGCCCGACCTACCAAGCACCACATGGGATTGTTGCGCAACTTATTCTTCAATGATAATGATGGGAATTATTACGACCAAGTATACTGGGAACCAAATGACTCAGCAAACCTAATTGAGTTAGACATGCCGCATCTCGATGATGAAGCTAAATTTGAAATGTAATTTAAACATGTGTACTGGAGCAACTTGCCGGATAACGAATGAAAAAAATAATTGCATTTATTTTCTTGTACGCACTCAATGTCTATGGCGCTGATAAGAAGGACTTGGGCAAGCCTTCAGGACGATTGGAAAATATTTCGTCTGATATTCGTCTTGAAATATTGCAAAATGCCAAACATCCGATAACACTCTATAAGACCATGCGAGTACTTTCCAAGAAAAACCGTGAAGCCTGTTCAAATGACAGCTTCATTAATGGCATGATGATGAATATGTCTTCGAGGAAAAGAAAAAGCCCTATCTTTGTGGCGCTTCAAATCGCAACACCTGAAATGGAGTGTTATCTTGTTCGAAAAATGAATGATGCTCAAGTGCCCGATGAGGAAAAGCGTAAATACTGGGCAATTCTGTGCGCGTGCAAGTTAACATTAGAAAAAGGTCGTTGCATTGGGCATGAACGTTCTAAGCTCGACAGAAAAGATCTGTATATAAGACAAATGGTAGTAGCGAGTAGCGTCTTGGGCCAAAATATATATAAAGAAGCTATTTTGAAGTATGTTATTAATTGTGATGTAAAATCATTGCAGTCTCTCATACCCCTTCAGGTTCATACTGATCAACGCTACGAACAAAAATTCGGTAAGGCAAACAAGTTTTTGGATGAATTATTAGATTGCTGTATTCGAGATTTGGTTAAGCGTCTTCCAAATGATGAAAAAGGTGCATGCCGGAAGAGATTTTGCTTATGCGAAATGACAAACAGTTTGAGGAAAGCGGGAGCGCAACCAACTGAGCATCAAGCTAAATTACTGCGGGCCATGTTTGAGGGGGAGTGGTATACAGATAGGCTCGTCATTGGATCATTTAGACTAAATCCTTTATTGGCACAGACGACGTGATAGTGCACATTGATTTCTGGTATTGTTGATTAATAAAGAGCTTTTTATTTGACGAGTGCTTTGGCGCTTGATAAATAAATGATACAATAACATACATCATTAAAAAATTTTGATTATGAGAATTTCATGAAATGTCGTTTTACTATTGAACAAAAATCGTTGATGACCATTTTGGCATCAATGCAACCGATTTGCACCCGTCGCACGCCGATTAACGCAACAAGCACAATCCTGTTTCAGCTTGGGCATAAAGAATTGGTGCTCAAAAGCACTGATTTAGAAATCAGCTTACAAGCGAGCCATTTAATGCGTTCTGTTGATATTACAGACCCTGTCTCATTTTTAGTTTCAGGAAAACGCGTTTTCGATATCGTCAAAGAGCTTGATGGTGATATTGAATGCATTATTGACGGCGCACAACTCATGTTACGTTCGGGCACGGTGAATGTTGCACTCAACATTAAAGATGCGCAAGAGTTTCCTCCGTTTCCTGAGCGCATTGAAAATTTAATGCATTTGCAATCGGCGCATATTATGGAAATGCTTAATAAGGTTGCCTTTTTAATTCCGCAAAACAATGCAAATCCGGCGTTAAACGGATTGCTTATGGAAATATCGTCAACCGGTTTGACAATGACAACCACCGATGGCCATTGCTTGGCGCAAGTGACCAGCAGCGACTATTGCTTGCAAGAACCTAAAACATGGCTTGTGCCTCGCAGAGCTATTTTTGAAGTGAAGAAAATCTTGGAGGGTTCTCAAGAAGCTACCGTTTTCTTGGGTATGTGCGGCAATCAATTGGTGTTTTCGGGAGAAACATTTAACTTTTTCACCAAAATTTTGGCTGATCAATTCCCGCAATATTCTATGATTCTCAAAAAAGAAGGCTTCAAAGCGGCAACGGTTGATCGCAATACACTCATTAAAACGTTACGACGTTCCGTTTGTTTGCTCTCGGGACAATTTTTGGCGACTCAGTTTGGGTTTGCTGAAGATAAAATGGAAGTTCAGATGCAAAATCAAGAAGTGGGCAAGTTACATGATGCGCTTCCTCTGTACCAGTTTCAAGGCGCTCGACTTGATATCAGATTTTATGCGCCATACTTGTTGAGCGGTTTGCAAGCATTTGAAGATGAGCAAGTGACTTTCTACCTCAATTCTGCGGCAAAACCGATCATTTTCGAATCACATGCCAAAAATTGTAACGTATTATATTTGGTGATGCCCGTATCTCCGACCATGCAAGCGAATGGATAGAGGGATGCTGTGTTTATAACATCATTGCATCTCAAACAATTTCGATGTTTTTCTCAGCTCAATCTTTCATTTGAAAAACGCGCGATTCTTATTGAAGGATTAAACGGAACGGGCAAAACATCGCTTCTTGAGGCGCTTCATTATGCATGCTATTTGCGTTCGTTTCGCACTCATGTTCCTGCTGAGTTGATTGAGCGAGAATCAGATTCCTTTTTTGTGAAGCTCATGGTTGGAAATGAGTTGGAATCTCATGATATTCAAGTGGGTTTCAGTAAAAAAAAGCGCATAGTTAAAGTGAATCAAAAACAAATTGCCAGCTACAAAGATTTACTCGGGTTATATCGGGTGATTACTTTGACTGAGGACGATCTTGATCTGATCAAAGAAGGTCCTGAATTGCGCAGAGTGTTTATTGATCAAGCGGTGCTCATGCATGTGCCAGAGTATACTCTGCAACTAAAAAAGCTGCGGCATACGGTTGATAGTAGAAATGCGCTTATTAAATCGGGAAAAAATACCGGTGAGTCGTACGAGCTTTGGACGGAACGATTATCAGAAATATCATCTGCAGTAAGGGCCAAGCGAATTGAAATGCTTGATCGTTTGGTAAAAGAGGTTGATCTTTTGATAGCTCAATTTTTTGGGGCACAATTTACTATTACCTGTGAATATATCCCCAAGCTTGGAGAAGACTCTGATCAATTCAGAATTCGAGAACTTGCCCTGGGTAGAACACTACTTGGGGCCCATTTAGATGATTTTTCAATCGATTTCAAACAGCATAAATCCCGTATTTTTGCCTCCCGAGGGCAGCAAAAGCTTATTATTATGCTCTTTAAAATAGCCCAGGTTCGTCTTTTGGGTTCTTTAGAGGCAGTAGCCCCTATATTCCTCTTAGATGACTTTATAACCGATCTTGATGAGCCTAGGGCCTTACAGCTGGTTTCTGTCTTGAAAAGCCTAGATTGCCAGCTGTTAGTGACCGCCCCGGCCTCTATTTCTCCCCTGTATCGGGCTTTGGAACAGCTTGATTATCAGAGAATAAGTATAAATACCCCATTGTAAACAATGGGGACCCCGGAATAGGCCCCCCCACTAAACCTGAGCCCGATTAAAATCTTCAGGAATGCAGATTCTCTTCAGATTGAAAAAAAAGTCCTTATATAGCTCTTTTTTCAAAAAGGGGCATTTGACAAAGGGGAAAAAATCAAATATCTTGATAGTAATATTAATGAGAATTTTATTTGAAATACTACTGTTTTATCAAAATATTTATTTGACTTTTTGGTAATTACCAGTAACTTAATATTAACGATCGGGCAACCGATCGGGGCTCTATCCCATATATTGGGATCTTAATTAGGCTTCATTACTACTCTCCTTTTTTCCATCGCATTGATTTCGGTCAGTGCGATGGATTTTTTTATGTTGATTTTCTTGTGGCCACCCCTCCATTGGGGTTTCTATCTGTGAAAATAGCCCGTTGATCTTTTTTCATAGATAGTTCAAACTGATAATAATGAATATTTTGAATATGATGGAGTTTATTATGAAAAGCATGATTATTTGTGCAACCCTGGCCACATCAGTATTCAGTGCATTTGCAATGGAGAGTTCCATATCACTAAATCCTGTTGCTTTTACAATTTCTGAAAAAAGCGCTTTTGCGCCTTATCGAAAAAGAAAGCTTGATGCTATCACCACAAACGTCGATTCTGTTAATGAAGTAGCAGAACCAATGGTAAAAAGAGCAAAAGTGGGATATCAATTAGACGATGGTCGATATAAATGGAATTGTCTCTGCTGCAAACAACTGATTGTTAATAACAGATCTCTCAGTCAGTTATGGGCTAAATGTGAACGTCATTTTGATATCTGCGATAGCAAAGGCGAAACGACAATTGATATCTTCAAAGCAGCATTCGTCAATACGCACTCTGACGTAGTTTTTAGGGATAAGAGAGGGATATATCATAAATAATAAATCATTTTGCTACAGGATTATTATGAAATACATAACAAATGTATTTGCAGTAATGCTTATGGCATTCTCATACGCACATCAGACATCTCCCATGATAATCGTGTATTCGAATAGCAATGTGGATGCGGAGATTGCTAATAAAATCACCTGTTTGGTTCTGCAAGGAGTTGGGCTCATTCTTAAGGGCGTCGGTTCTATTATTGAAACAACAGGGAGCCTTGTTTCAGATTCCCTGTCTGTTCAAGCGCCATACAGACCTTTGACAATGGAAGAAAGATTCAAACTGTCCTATAAGAATGAATACTCTGAAAATAGATTTAACGTCGGTCTAAAAGTTTGGCTCGCAATCGGAGGGCTAGCAGCCGGTTATATCGCATATAGATTGTTGTCATCCCAATCTGATGAAGATTCAATGGAGGAATAATTATGAAAAAATCAGTATTGTTGTCCGCATTATTGTTAACAAATATTTGTGTTGGCGGTTCATGGATTGATCGCAAAATTGAAGTCGAAATTGATGTGCGCGGTATTTCTCATTATCTGGGTGCGGCAGTTGTTCTGTGGTGTGGGTATAAACTCTACAGATATATTACGAAACCGCGATTGTCTTATGGAATTGCGCATGAACAAGTTGATACGTCCTCGATTGTGGCCGCAGACAGCACCGGAAAATATCAAGCAAGTCTGTGGGATACAACGATTATTAACAATATCCTGAACAACAATCCGATATATACCGGATTAAATGCCGTTCCGAAACATAAGCTCATTGTTATATGTGCACCCAACAGTCTCACGCAAGTGTGTGATTCGCCTGAAGAAGGCGTACGAATCATCTATGTAAAAACACAAGGAGACTCGCACTATTTTGAGTTTGATCGTGATGGAATTTGTGTGCAAAAAAAGAAATTACTATAATAAATACAAATAAATGGAGAGTCTCTTTTCATGAATAATCATATAAAAATTTTTTTGACCTTGATCGCTATTTCTTTACCTTTTTATACGGTCCAAGCTAGTGAATCTGTATTGTATAAAAAATTTTATACAAAAATGCTTTCCAATCCTACAAAGGTGCTTTCGCGAAATGATACGGATTGCCAACAAATGAATTCACTAATTGATTCAAAGATGAACGACAATGCTGCGACCGGTTGGAATACATTACGAAAGCTTACAGAAGGTCTTTTAGCTGTGGTCAAACAGTTTGAAACAAGAAATCCGATCTTTTTATTGAACGAATGTGCCCTTGAAAATTCGGATGACACGAACTCTCACTGTCTATTAAGTCGCTTCAAGTATCCATGGGCAAGAAAACAATACAGAGACCGAGTTGTCGATTTATTATCAAAAAAAAGAAAAGATATACCTGCGCACGTTGCAGTCGAATACGTTGATTTCGGATCGGGTGATTTATTTCAGCTTTCTGAAACACTTTTTCATTTTTTGAAAAACAATAATTCTGCGCTACTCAATGTGCATATGATTGATCCTGAATATAAAGATTGGACACTCAGATACAACAAGCCTGTTATTATCGAGGATATTGAAAAATCAATAGAAACAGGGAAAGCCGATGCCTTTATCGATCGGATTGATGTAAGAAGTTCTATTGCAGGTGTTATTATTTGTAATGCAAGACATGTGCAACTTGAAAAGGAAATAAAGGAATTTTACCCGAGTTCACAGGTTTCATTGTATGCATATCCCAACACAGATATATATATGCTATCAACCGAATTGAGCAAACAACATGCTGATGTTATAAGTGCTATAGATATTCCCGGCAATTCCTTTGATGAATATCGAAATTTGTGCATACATGGATATACAAAAAAGCCTACCGTTAACAATCTTGCCTTTATTAAAATGAAATTTGACGATGCCCCAGATTTTCTGGCTAGAATTCGACAAGCATGGGTTGTACCTGCGCCGAAAAAAGGTTTTTGGGGAAATTGGATAGTATCGACAAAGAAGACTTTGCGACAAGAGTGTACGCCGGTTGTTGAATAAGAGCGTACAAAGTTCCATTATGGTTTTTCTTCTGTTTTGTATTAAAAGATTAGATTATGAGGAAAGAGTTCGTTGATTGGTCTATGCGGGTGACGTGTGTTGGTAAATGACTTGCTCACGCGCAGAAGCTTATTTTAATAATTATAATTCCATATTTATATATATGTTATGAAGGCCCGCGGACGCGGGCCTTCATTCATTTTTTTTAAATTAATAAAAAATCCTTGTGTTAGCCACTTAATGGAAGTATTTTTTAACATAAGACGCATTATCAGATTCATATGAAGTGTTAACCTTTTTAATAGCTTTAATTTCGATTCTTTATCTCAACTATTATTGTGGTTCCATTGCATGATAAGATATCCGAAATGTTAATTTGATCGCACATTTTGTAATGAATAAAAGCGAGATCTATGTCGGTTGCAATCAGTTCGGAAGATAAATCGGTTACCGTTTGGTCTGGGACATCAAATCCGTGCAGCCCAATTTGCATAAATGGTGAAACAATTGAAATGATCTGCCCTATCCGGTCTTGCGCGCACGATTGAGATTCATATGCAACCATATGACACCCCGGCGTGAGGCACAACTCTAAGAGATCCATGAGCTCATTATGATGAGATGAAACAATTGTCTGCTCGCCAAGAAAGGCGGTAGAAAAGGATGATTTCCATCCAAAGCGTATGTTCGGCATCTCTGCCTCCCCTAACCCTATAAACCACGGTTGTCACCTGTTCTTCGAAAAGCGAAGCGCGAAGGAGAAGGCCGTGGAAACTATTTAGTTACAATAGCTTTTTATGTCCCTGCTTTGGATGGTACTATACTCAAACTGAGTATTGCAAGAATTTGATCAGAACGTATTCAAAATGATGCGGTCGTGTTAAGTTTTTTTAAACATCGCGGGAAGAAAAATCCGTGAACGAGTCTCGAGGTTCCGCTGAGTTTTTGAAAAGATAAAAAATAGCTTCTACTCGTTCGTGGTGAGTGTCGCGTAATTTTGGGTCCCCGATTGAGCGTAAGTGAAATGGGGGCAGTAGCGGAATCGAACCATACGAACTTCACGTGATTATAAAAACTAATTTTTTTTGGTCAGGTAAATTTCCCCGTTCGAATGGTTCGACTATCGCTCACCACGAACGGAGAAAGGGCCCTTTTTTCTGAAAACATGAAATAATCACCGGTTTTTCATGAACGCAAAACTCAACAGAACCTAGCGCAGCAATGATGTTGATCTCCATAAACCGCAGAGCGTCACGGCAATTGCATCGGTAACATCCGCCTTCTCCGGCGATTTGAGATTGGGGAATAATTGAAGAACAACGCGAGCGACTTGATCTTTCGAAGCTGCACCAAATCCGGTCACTGATTGTTTTACCTGCATGGGAGTAAATTCATGAATAGTAATCCCCTGCTTATGCGCTAGTAAATAAAGAATGCCGCGTAAGTATCCCAACTTTAAAAAACTTTGAGTATTTTTGCCTAAGAACGGTGTCTCCAAAGAAAGGTCGGTCACGGCCCAGTCATTCAATTTTTTTAGAAAGAAATCATGGAAAAGAGCTACTCGTTCCGCAAGCGGTTTGGCGGATGACATTTTTAAATATCCGCAATCAAGGAGCGTAGATTTACTCGAATCCTTTTTTATAATTCCAAAGCCACTTACTTGTAATCCAGGATCGACACCGAGAATAATTTTACTCAAACTCATTACATCTCACTTCCGCTTTCATAAAAGAGGGCCCATATTTTATCTATGAGCCCTCTCTAATTACACTTCTTTTTTACTACTTTTTTTCATTTTTATTTCATTGTCAAATGATACACATACAACGGTGTGATATTAGCGTACACACGAACCGTTTCATGAGGAAATTCATTTTTAAAATCACTGACCATTTTGCGTTTTGTTTTGTATACCTCTTTCTCTTTGCCCTTTAAGAAAAATTCCTTAATATCGGGAAGCCAGATATGCTCAACAAAAGAAAGCTTTGTCCCCTTTTTTGAGATTGTCTTGTACTTATTTAAAATATTTTTCACTAAGTCTTCAGGCATGGTTGTAAATGGCAATGAAGACACAATATAGTCGTATGGTTCTTCGGGAGTAAAATCGAGAATGCTCATGCAATGCAGAACAAACTGTTTATTATTCTTGAAGCGTTCGTTAAGTGTCTTGCAATATTCTTGATCTATCTCGATAACATCAACCACATAATCAATACCCTTTTTTGAAAGAATGTCTTCTAATTGTGTGGTAAAAACACCTGAACCGGCACCAACCTCAAGAACCCGCAACTTTTTTGTTGTTGCATGCTGCGTAACAGGCCGAGTAATTTCTTGCCCGACAAAACGAGAGCATGGAGAAAAAGCCCCGACTTGGAAAGGATTTCGTAAAATTCCTTTAAAAAAGGTCATAAAATGCTCACCCCAAAAGTAGGAGGCTCCCTGATACAAAGCAAAAAATATGACCGCTGTGATCGCCAATCCTTTTAATACTCGATAGCTTACTGTTTTTCTTTCCATGCTCAATTCCATGTGTTTATACCCGAATTTTTTACCCATACTAGGCCAATACTTTTACCCAAAATCCACCAGCGTTTCATTTGGGACCCGCTCCGTATGGGACCCTAACTTTTATCAATTTTTTAACTCAATGTCTCTTCTATCTGCTTCATATCTGACTATCCTCAAATTTGGTTAATTCACGCGCAAAATTTAAAAAGACTGTTCCGGTCGGCCCGTTTCGTTGCTTACCGATAATCAACTCGCTTAATGCTGGATTTTCAGTTTCCGGATTATACACAACATCTCGATACAAAAACATAATAATGTCCGCATCTTGCTCGATAGCTCCCGACTCTCTCAAATCTGAAAGCATCGGACGTTTGTCCATACGACTGTCAACAGCACGCGACAACTGTGAAAGCGCAACAATTGGAACGCCTATTTCTTTTGCAAGCGCTTTTAATGATCGTGATATTTCAGATACCTCCTGATGCCTATTTTCATGTTTTTTTGAACTATGCAGTAACTGCAAATAATCTACTATTAAAAAATCTAGTTTATGTTCAGCTTTTAACTTACGCGCTTTGGTGCGAAGATCCATGACACTCAACATAGGCGTGTCATCAATGAAAAGTTTCATTTGCGCCATTCGTCCGGCGACACTCGTGAGCTCAAGCCACTCTTGAGAACTGATTGTCGCATTTCGAATGTGATGATGCGGAATTCCCGATTCAGATGATAACATACGCAATGTCAACTGCTCGGCAGACATTTCAAGTGAGAATATGCCAACCGTTTTATCTTCATGTGCGGCGTTAGCACCCAAGCTGAGCGCAAGCGCTGTTTTTCCCATCGAGGGACGCGCGGCTAGAACAATAAGGTCACCATTTTGAAATCCGGAAGTCATTTCATCAAGCTTTTTGTATCCTGAAGGAATGCCCGTGATTCCCTTCGCGTGTGATTTGATGTCTGATAAATGCTGAAATGTTTTTTTCAACCAAATGTTCAACTGCACAAATGATTGATTCGTTCGCTTGTTGGCGATCTGAAAGATAGTTTTTTCTGCATCATCAAGCACACCATCAATATCTTCCGACTTTTGGTCGTAGCAGTTAGAAATAATTGCTCCGGCGGAATTAATCAACTCACGCAACACCGCTTTTTCTTTCACGATAGTTGCATGTTGTTCTACCAATCCTAAGGAGGGAATTTCCTGCTGCAGCTCCATCAAGTAGGTAATGCCCCCACTTATTTCAAGCTGCCCGCGTTTAGTTAATTCATCTTGCACCATCACGAAGTCGATACGTTTCGACTGTGATGCGCAATCGACAATCACCTGATAAATCATTTTGTGCGAAGGCAAATAAAAATCATCCGATTTCACTATTTCTGAAACAACAGAAGCATAGCTATCATTAAGCAATACAGCGCCCAAAACGGCACGTTCCGCTTGAATATTGGCAGGCAGTTGCTTTCCGACAATATCATCGGTTTGTTTTTTGACGTGGAACTGATTTTTACGAGCCGGTTGTATCATTTTTACCCAAATTTTTTATACATCGCACCGCGCAGGGGCCCTATTAAAACAGTGGCTATGTCGAGCGAAGTTATACATGAAGGCGATAGGTCGTTTTAAACCTATTCATGTGTACTCAGTTATTCCGAGACAACGCGCACAGTAACTTTTGGTTGTAGTCGAGAAGAAAGCTTGATGGTCACTTCATAGGTGCCTTGCGCCTTGATCGATTTCGTCAAATCAACTTGTGATTTTGATACTGCAATTCCCTTGGCGCTCAATGCATCGGCTATTTCATGCGCAGATAAAGCGCCGTAGAGCTTTCCATCATCATGCAATTTGCGTTTGATAACAACGGTCGTTTCACCTATTTTGTCAGCCAACTGTGATGTTTGGGCTGTTTGCACTGTTTTTTTCTGCTCAACGGCTTTTTGTTTGCCGACATAAAGAGTTTCATTCGCAGCAGTGATTTCAACAGCAAGTTTGCGCGGAAGTAAAAAGTTGCTTGCATATCCATCAGCAACTTTAATCATTTCTCCCGCTTGACCAACTGATTCAACATTTTTCAATAAATATACTTTCATAATCGATAACTCCAACCAATATTCATAGGTATTTTAATCGTGATGGAGTATATATGAAAAGAAGCCTATTGGAAATAGGTTTTTTCACATATGTTCAATGCAACACCGGGATCTTTCTTTTTAACGAGATTCCATATTCATATCCATAAAAATAACTGACATAACAAAGTGTTGTCGCTCTGCTCACCGCAAAAAACCACGCATATCGATTCATCAACCCTCTAAAGTATGCATAATCACACCAAGAATCATTACTAATAAATATCGTGGTGTCGTGTTGCACTATTGGACCGGTAAACAGCAGCTGCGTGTCAAAAAAGAGATCGGAACATATAAAAAAATCAAAATCGGGCGATTGCATTTGTTCACGAATGTCAGGCTTGCACACATTGTTTTTTCCGAATTTCAGGGGTCCCCATGCGGAGCATGGGGTACGATCTTGGGCCCTCGTTTCCAACCAAGTATGGGGTAAATTCCAAGGACGGAATTCAGTGAATGGGAACAAGGTTTTTTTGTCATAATAATTTATTATCTGATCTCTATTGACACAAAATAAACTGTTTATGTTTTTAAAGCCATTATTGTTTCTATAGCAACCACATATGAATATTCTGTTTTCAAGAGTTCCCGTTTGATTTAAGGTATTATAAATGGCTTTCACATCGGTATGAGCAAACGGAAACGACGACTCCGGCATGATAATGGTTGTAAGATGGTTATACTTATTTTGATGCAACTGCATCAGCACTATTTGCACCTGAGCAGCCCAATCGAATGCATAGCGTTCTTGCGGCGGGACAATTCGAGCGTATGGAGTTTGGACAAACTCAACGGGAACTTTATAAAACATGCTCATAAATAAAAACGCGAGAATACAAGAAGCTACAATCGTCTTTTTATTTATACCCACATGCAAAACATTTGGAATAACCCATATTAAAAGATTGCACCCCATAATACATGCAATCACCCCCCTGCTGCCAACGAACCCGATGAGTTGCTGCATCGGCACGGAGTCTATCATGGGTAATGCAGGATGCGCACAACAGTAGCCGGTGTTATTGCCGAAAATAAAAAAGATGTGAAAGGAAGCAATGTACCAAAAAATCGTTTCTCCGCAAATGAAATTAAGTGCTTGAGATGGTGAAAAAACTTGTCCTGCAAGCATTGTTGTTTTCACAATCACAAATCGAACAGCACTCAAATAAGTAATGAGGAATATAAAAAATATTATTCCAAGCCCTTGATATTCTTGAAAACAAAACTGTCCTATTGCGTAGGAATGAATCGCCCAAAAAAGAACCGTTGCGCAAAAAAATGAGAATCCAATCGCCCTTCTCTTCTCGATAACAAACAAAACCGGTACGCAATAGATAAGCATGAGCGGACCGCAGTATGTCGGAAATAAGAATGCAAGAGCCGCCATTATGCTTGAGAGAACGGCTGCAACCCACACCTTCATAGATGCGACGTTCGCCATGAATGAGTGTCTCCGGCACCCTTTTGTATTTCCATTTTTTTATGAGCCATGAGAGCTTCACGATGACTCAAGCGATAGTTGATGTGTACATTCCGATCACCCGACTGCCACCCATACAAAACAAGTTGATACTCTGCCGTGGGTGGATTGAAAAGATCGTTGATAACAACTGAATCACCCTGCGCCAGTTGCAATCGATCCCAATTTTCAATAACAAATCGTTTTGTGGAGAGTTCTGCCGATGCAATGAGCGCATTATTTTTTTGTTTCACTCGCTGATGCGCGCGCATGCATTGTTGTAAATACACCACATAACTTGTGTATAACGTCATCATAACAAGCCCGGTCAAAAGTATAAAAACCGTAGGAGTTGCAAAACCAGAAACCTTACTCATGTTATCACTTCAATATATCTCTTCATCTGATTCCCTTTTGTGTCATGCACCTCAAATTCATATCCGCCAGTTACACTATTAAGTGTCATTGCCGCGATATCGCGAGAAATGAGTGTTTTCCTGACCCCAGACTGCTCACTTTGTCCGCATGCACGTCTCAAACCCGTCGGGCATAGATGCCATGTTATTGTGTCAAAGGCGGTATGCATTACAATTTCTTGACCGGTGGCTCGTATAATTTTCAATGGCCCCGCATGAAGCATGTCTTCTTCAAACGCATCACAAATGCTCGACAATCCATAGGCGGCACCAACCGATTCATTAATCTGTTTGCATTCGTGTGATAATCCAACTGAAATCGTGAACACAAATCCCATAACAATAGCGACCAGCATTAATCCGATGATGCATTCAAGAAGGAAATACCCTTTTTTACGAGTATTGCCGGACATGCGTGGTTCGTATGTTTTTAGACGCATCTCGCGCATAAAGCTCCACCACATCGCGTGCTCCTCGTTTTACCCCAACCTCACTTCTCTCTGTTGGGGGCCCGATTAAAATGAACGGAACTTGACTTATGTGCTTCTGATAGTCGAATCTTCATTGCCGCAACCATTCCAATTACCGCACTCAACAGAAAAATGGAAAGCACGGATGCTATAAGCGCATCGGTCATCAAGAAACCCGGTTTCGAATGTTTCATCAGTTCGCCTTCTTATGTTCTTGTTCGTATGGTTCGACTCGCTACGCTACGCTCACCACGAACGTCTATTAAATCACGAAATAAAACAGTTAACCTTCGCAAATGCGTAACGCTTTCACCGTTCGTGGTGAGCGAAATTGCAGGGTCCCATGCTTTCGCATGGGTAAAAATGCAATGAAGTCGAACCATACGAACTTTCATGCAGATTGGGTATTAGTATTCGACAACCAACTCAAAAAAGCACTATACTAAGCCCTGATATCAAGAGACAATACTTGAGCAAATATTATTTGAGGGTTTTCTATGAATTATGTACGTTTATCACCCCTTGCTTCGCTAAAGCTCGTATTTACCCAAGCTGGACAAACTCGCTTGGGACCCGAATGGGGGCCCCGCTTTATAGTTTTATTTTTTCTTTTATGCATCAATTGCTTCACTCATGCAGGCCTCGCTCCTCGAGCAATGCCCGGAACAGTGCCCGCTCAAGCGCAAGCAGATGCATTAAGCGACCAAGAGCAAATGTTTCTCAAAGAAATCAGCAAGATGAGCGAAGAAGAACAAATGCAGTTGTGGAATGGCATTGTTAATGAGGTTGAAAGCCAAGCAAATTCAATTGAGGATCCGGTTAAGCGCGAACAATTCTTAAATTCATTCTGGAATGAAGTTGCCCAAGAAGCCGAAAAGCTTGAACATAAAATTCAAAACACTCCCGGATTTGTGGCTCCTGCTCCTGAACCGATTAAAGAGCCCGAGGTGGTAAAAGAAAAGCCAAAAACAGAAGCTCCTAAAGCACAGCCAACAAAAAAACCTGAGCAAAAAGTCGATAAATCGGAAGAAATCAAAAAGACGGTCGAAGGCATTTTATCTCGTCTTTCAAGTTTCATGACCAAGACTGCCATTATTCCCGACATGACGACTCGAATACTGGAGCTCAAAAAACAAGGTTTTGTAGCTGAAGCTCCAAAAGATTTCTCATGGGCAACGCTCAAACGAGACATCGAAAAATTCACACAGCAACTGCATACTTTGCTTGATAAAGACCCTAAAACAAAACAACCAAAATATTTATCCGCGGTTGATGAAGGTTTGCGCAATAATCTTAATCAGTTAAACACCAAGCTTGCTACTTATGAACCTAAAATAGAATCAACTGATTTTGCGCAAACTCGCCTGGGGAAAGAATCAAAAAATGCGTTCAACTTTGTGGTCAACACGGTCAGCGAGGCATTTTATGTGTTATCTGTTCCACAAGAATTGGATAAAGTGTTTGGCACCTATGAACCGCGCAAACAAGAGCTGTTAAAACAAAAAGAGGCGTTCGAGAAAGAAGCTGGGCGACCAACCGGCCCGACAACGGTGCGCCCGATAGCGCAAGCAGGCGTTCCAACTCCTGAACTTGCCGGAAAAGCACCCGCTCCTTACAAATTCGCAACTCCTTCAACAGGTGGTGGATTTGGCCCACAAGGTGCGGGTTTTAGCGGAGGTGGCGGATTTGGAGGAGGCTTTGGCGGCGAGAACGAACCTCGCGGCATGAGCGCAGGTGCGGGAGCTCCAAGCGGCCAAGGAAAAGGTGGTGCATCAGGATTGAAAGCGCCTCCGGCTCCAAGTGAAAAGGCTGCACCACAAGGTGCGAAACCAACCAAGCCTGAAGAAGCCAAAAAAGACGGCGAGAAAAAAGATGGGAAGAAAGATGAGAAAAAAGAAGACAGCGCCCTCAAAGATCTTTATAAAGTGGTCTTGGAATCGCTGTTCAACTTGCGAGAAAAGCTTTCTGACCGATTCCTCAAAGATCTTGCGCAATACGTTACTGATCAAGCTCCCGTGGACCAGAAAAACTTGAATGTTTTATTGAGAACCGCTCAGGCCGTAGAAGCTGCGACGAAAGCGGCTCTAACTGCGGCCAGCAGAGTTTCGCAATGGCGCCTGCGGATCAAGCGTTCTGAATCAGCAATCACCAAAATCTCGCGAGAGGATGCCGCAGAGTTTCTTGAGTTGTATGAAAAAGGCATCACCAACATGCTCAATCAAATATGGAATATTAGAACTCAAGAACAAGGAATATCCGCCGAAAAGAAATATGCATTTATAGATTCGACGGTGATTCCAACAAAGGATGTATCCGATAAGCTGCCTATACCGGCGTCAGTCTATGAGCTAGAGGACGCGCTGAAACAGTTGTTGCAAGATTTGAGAAATGCAAGTGCGGGAATATAAGTAAGAAGGGGCCGGAAAATTCCGGCCCCTTCTTTTTGAGACTTTTCTAATTTTTCGAATCTTTATAATTATCCCTCAACCAAGAAAAACATTTTCACAACAGTTCCTTTGGATTTATTTTGCATATTACATTTATCCTGCAGGCGGATTGCCGTATCAGATTGTGAAAAATCCTTCGGCATACGGCTCTTCGTTGTCCAATGGCCAATTCGCCGTCCACTTTTACCGGTAAAGCGATCTCCCGCCTCGGTTTGATGAGTCGAGATAAATAATATGATTCCCAATCACAATAATACCTTGGACTTCATAACTCCCCTTTACATAAACAAAGTGATTATCGGACTGTATAATTCAATTACACCATTATTACAGAACTCTTTTTCAAGAGTCTTATCCAAAAAAATGCGGCGGGTTCACACTTTTCACGTGAACCCGCCGCACCGGCTTTCAATTTAAATATTTATTTTCTAATAGATGCCACGATCGGCGCGCAACGACGGCACAAACCATCCGCTTGTGGCATTTCATCCCATTGCCAACAGCGAGGACATTTTGCCCCTTGGGCAACATCAATTTGAATATGTATCTCAGGCTCTCCACTTTGTGCTTTCCCAATCGAACCCAAAGATATTTGTGAAACAATGAAAAATTCTTTCAAAAATTGTATTTCATTCTGCTGATCGCGTGGAAAATTCTTCTGAATATACTCAAGGGCTTGTCCAAATGGAAACCAATTGAAAGAGATCGCCACTCGTGCCTCGAGCGAATGTTTGATAACGCCCTTTTCTCTTTGCAACTCGATTGCTTTCAACACACAGGAACGCATTTTTTTCAACGATTCCCACTGCCTATCATATTCATTAATGCGATTAACGGAATCAACCGTATTGATAAATGGCTTTTGAGCAACAACATCAGTGTACGCTGTTTCATATGAAATGGTTTGTTCAATCACTCTATCGCTGGCATGATAACGAACCATCGGATCCATCAATGCGAGTGGTGAAATCGGATGGCTAAACCGTTGCAAGTGAATCGATTCTTTCTTGCCACGTTGATATTCGTCAGAAATCATTTCTGCGTTAAAGGAAAGTATCGGCGCTATCCATTTGGTGAGCGTATCCAAAATATACCAACAGGTTGTCTGCGCGGAGCGACGCAATTGGCCATTGGCTAACTCGACATAGAGTCTATCTTTAATGATATCAAGATAGAATGAACTTAAATCGCTCGCGCAATAGTCAGCAAATGCATGATACACGGCGGTAAAATCAAATTCTGCATACGCGGCGCTTACTTTGCTGACAAATCGTTGCAATTCTTGTAATGCATAGATATCGATCGGCATCAACTGCTCAAGCGGCAGATGATCTTTTTCATGATGATAATCATACAAGTTGGAAAGCAAGAAGCGACACGTGTTTCTCACTTTGCGCAACACTTCTTTGACATTATTGAGCAATGTTTCTGAGACCACTGCATCATCAGCATAGTCAATCGACGACGCCCACAAGCGTAATCCATCGGTCCCTAACTGAGCAACCATTTCTTCCGGGGAAACTACATTGCCCAATGATTTTGACATTTTACGGCCTTGCTGATCAACGGTAAATCCATGGGTCATGATCATTTTCATGGGCGCTTTATCATTTATGACTAACGAACTGAGCAAGGAGCTTTGAAACCAGCCGCGATGCTGATCTTTTCCTTCTAGATACATATCGGCCGGTAGGTGTGCTCGCTTTGCAAGCACAGCATAATGGCTTATGCCCGAATCGAACCACACATCGAGAATATCTTTTTCTTTGATAAATTCAGCACTATTGCAATGAGGGCAGCGTAATCCGGCCGGAAGCAATTCTTTGACCGTCACTTCATCCCAGTATTCAATACCCTTTTGTGCAACTTTATCTGCAACTTTGTTGATGAATTCTTGATTGGTATAAGCGTAATCACCATTGACGCACAACAACGCCGGTATCGGAACACCCCACACGCGTTGACGCGACAAGCACCATTCCAACCGCCCTTCCACTGTTGCGTGTAGGCGATTTTTCGATTTTTGAGGAAAAGTCTCAATGCCTTCAATTGCTGTGAGGGTGCGATCTTTCAAATTGTTTTTTTCTAAATCACAAAACCATTGCTTGGTCGCGCGGAAGATCAATCCGTTGTGACAACGCCAGCAATGGGGGTAGCTGTGTTTTATGGAAGTTTTGTGCAACAACTTCAAATGAGTTGCTAACTGTTTGATAACCCAAATTTGGCCATCAGTAACCGACATGCCGGCTAATTCTTTTGGGATTATCGTGTCATCATACTTCCCGTCAACGGTGACAGGAGAATAGATTTCGAGCCCGTGTCTTACGCCGACTTCATAATCTTCAGGCCCGCAACCGGGAGCACAATGCACAAATGCTGTCCCTTCGGCAACAGATACGCCTTCAGAAACAACCAATGGCACCAGACGATTTGGGTCAAATGGATGATGTGCTCGTGCACCGGCCGATAGAAGATCATTGGCATGAATGGTGGCGATCGCCTTCTTTTCACATTGCAACTGCGTACAGAGCCCATCAGCAGCTTGTGAGCCAACGAGCACGTATTGTCCATTGACTGACACAAGACTATATGATGTCTCCGGATTTATCATAACGGCACGGTTGAGGGGCAATGTCCAGGGAGTTGTGGTCCATATCACCAGGAACACCTTTTGACCTCGAAGCGATGGAAAGAGTGTATCGGTCGCTTTTTGCTCAAGTTCAAATAGTACATAGAGTGAGGGATCTTTACGATCGGCATATTCGATTTCGGCAGCAGCAAGCACTGTTCTACAGGTCGCGCACCAGGGCACTGTTTTATTTTTTCGCTCAATATAGCCACGCTCAACAAACTCACCAAATGCGCTCAAAATCGATGCTTCATAGCCGGGATTCATGGTGATATACGGATGATCCCAATCCATCAACACGCCAAGCTTTTTAAATTCTTCTCGTTGTATGTCGATCCATGATTGCGCGTATTCACGACATTTTTTCTTGAGTTCAACGGGAGGCAAACCCGGATTTTCTGATGAAACTTTAAACTCAATCGGCAATCCATGGCAATCCCACCCCGGAATAACGGGAGTGAATTTGCCCGCCATTCTTTGTGATTTGCACACGATATCTTTTAAAATTTTATTGTAGGCATGTCCGATATGAATATGACCATTGGCATAGGGTGGCCCATCATGCAAGATAAATGATTCGCTTGATTGGTTAATCTGACAAGCCTGTTCGGATAGTTTTTCAGAGTTCCATCGATCGATCATACGCGGATCTTCTTGAGCAGGGTTTGATCTGATAGGAAATGCGGTAGTTGGTAAATTCAACGTATCTTTAAAACTGACTTTGGTATCGGCGCCCTGTGCCATGATAAGTTCCTTGGTTAAGATATCTTTTTGAGTATACTGAGTATACATTTAAACCTACGTTTCGCATAGGCATTACCATGGAGCATATTTTCTCTCAAAAACTGGGCATTTGGGGATTTGGAGTCGTTGGACAATCAGTCTTACGATTTGCCCGAATGCGCGGATGCGAATCGATTACTATTGTCGATGCAAAAGAGAATGCACAATCTTACATCCCTGAATCGGATCGCCCGTTTGTTCAGTTTTTTGTTCAAACTTCCGAAACCATTCATGCCATGCTGGAAACCTGCGATTTCATTATTCCAAGCCCCGGGGTTGACCTGAGAAACTATCAGGATTATAAGCAAAAATTCGTTGCGGAACTCGATATTTTTCAGCACTATACAACAACACCGACCATCGCAATTACCGGTTCGGTCGGCAAAACAACCCTCACCACCCTCCTGGGATCTTTGTTGGAAAAAACAGGCGTTTCTAACAAGACCGCCGGCAACATCGGCAACGGGATGCTCGATCTGATTTCTGAAAGAAATACCGCCAACTATTCAATTTTGGAAGTTTCCAGCTTTCAACTTGAGCACATCAAACAATTCGCCCCCTTCATTGCCATTATTTCAAATATATATCCGAATCACCTTGATCGACACGAAACCATGCAATCCTACACTCAGGCAAAGCTCCGCATGCTGCAGCTTCAGAAAGAATCGGATTACAGCATAGTTCCATGGGAATTGCGCGAACTTTTGATCGACAAAGAACAATTTCCAGCGCAAAAACTATGGCACTATCCGCATGAAATATCAGCAGGTTTTATAAAGGAATACGTATCATCAGAACCTCTGTACACAGTGTATCAAGGGTGTATCATAGCCGTGATACATGGGACAATGCGACAGATTATCCCCATTTCACAGTTGGCTGAAGTCAGCCTTGTTGCAAATTGGATCGCCTTAATTGCGACCCTTGAGGCTTTGAACATTGATGTTTCTCAACTCATTTCACAAGACATGCAACTGACTATTCCGAAGCATCGAATTGAACATATTGGCACCTATCATGGTATCCCTTTTTACAATGATTCAAAAGCAACTATTCCAGCCGCAACACTCGCCGCGGTTGAAAAACTCAATGCGCAACAGCTCATACTCTTTATCGGCGGTGTCAGCAAAGGCGTCGATCGCGCGCCGTTTTTCAAATCTCTTGAAGGAAAAGTAAAATATCTCTACTGTTTCGGAAGAGAAGCCAATCAATTGACTCAATATGCGCAGTCCAACAATATCAGTGCCGACGCGTTTGAAAATCTTGAACATGCGATCAAACAATATGCTACGCTTGCAGAACGTGGCGACTGCGTGCTCTTTTCTCCAGCTGGAGCCAGTTTTGACTTGTTTGAAAATTATAAAAAGCGTGGAGAGGTCTTTAAGGCACTTGTTCAACAAGCGTTTGAAAACCTTGGGCGGTTGCGTTAGGATGGAAAGATGAAGCACTTGTAAAGGAGATTGTAATGAAATTGCATATTGGTTTTTTTATTCTTTTTGTATCAATAACCATCACGAACGCAGCAGACAGTCCGGTAGATAGCCCTATGCTTGCGAATTCTTTATCTTCATCACAAATTGATGCGTCAAGAGATGTTCTTTTGATCTCAATAATTGACAGTTTACAACAAAATAAACTGAAGCCCATTCCCAGACCAACCATTGATACCATTAGATTTTTCCATTATGGAACTCGAGCCTCAATGGAATATAATCAGATGTGTTCATTCTTTAAAGATGCAAAAGAATCACTCGCTGCCCTCACCCTCATCTCGCTCAAAGGGAGCGCCGTCAATGAGAAATTTTTTTTTGATAATCTTCCTATTAAAAACGATTGGGACAAGGTAGAAAATAAAAAGGTGTACGCTTTATTTGAGTTGCACCAATTTATACATTCTCAACAGACATCTCCTGAGCACAAAATTCTTTTTCAAAAGCTATCAAAAGACGATCCTTCTTTTAATGAAATAAAAAAAGCATATGAAGATACAGTAGGTAAAAGCTTCGAACAAAAGCTACCAAACTTTGACGAGAGATATAATGCTTTTTGGCAAAAACATTCTACAGCCCCAAAACCAAACGATGCCGCATCCTCATCCATGTGCCCTGACGCATGCAACACGCTATGAGGCTTTGTATGTTTTTCAAAAATATCATTCTCTGTATCACAATAATTACTCAGCAACTTTTTGCCGCAGATCTGTCATCATCAACGCATGAAAGTCCCTATCAGCAAGAACTGTTGGTAAAAAAAATATCCGCAATAGAAAGTCTGTGTAAAGGAGATTTCACTTACAAATCAACCCCTCACAAAATGCATATTCCAGATTATAGAGGTGGATCAACGTACGAGGTCCTTACAACCGATCTTTGCGCTTGGATTAAACAAGCCCATGAAAAAATAGGACAAATAATTCCTTCGGATCATACTACAGAGATCAAACTCAAACAAATGTTTATAGAGCATTCACCGCTTATCGGAAACACTGAACTTCTCGAATATCCCGAAACTCAAGAAATCATGCACGCACTAAAAACAAATATTGATCATCGGTTGACCTTCGCCTATTTTCAGCTGTATCTATTAAGGAATCTTGCAAACCCGAATGAACACCAACAAAAATGTAAGGAAGCTTGCAATATCATTGTTAATAATAAACCCACTTCCAGCATAAGAATGATATGGATGAATCCTCCAATTCCCACTGAAACTGAGGAATTCAACAAATTGTATGAGAACTATTGTCACACTTCGATAGAAACTCTCAAAATCAAAATAAAAGAAAATAAATTAGCTGATCAACAAAAAAGAAAAGCGGCACTTATAAATGATGGCGAACAGAATAACCGCTGGTGCTCATTAATGTAATTATTTGACTATGGATAGTATCGCCCTTTTTAAACGCCTCGTTTGCATCGCCGGAATGTTACTCTGTGTCGGCCTTATCTTCATCTATTCGGCAAGTTCCGTATATGCCGCTGAAAAATGTGGCTCTGCTTTCTTTTTTCTAAAAAAACAAATTATCGGCCTTTTCATTGGGATCGTCGGTGCTGCTTTCATACAACGTATTCCATCAAAAAAGCTTTATAAGTTTGCCCCTTTCATATTCATTATCACGCTTGCACTGACCGCTCTCACCTTTATTCCCGGCCTATCACATACGATACATGGCTCCAGTCGATGGTTGAAGCTCTGGAAATTGAGTTTTCAACCGAGTGAGCTTTTAAAGGTATCTTTTGTGCTCTTTGTTGCGTATTTTCTGACAAAAAAGGAATACGCCATAACATCATTGACCAAAACATTTCTCCCGCTTCTTTCCATCTGCGGCATCGCATGGATTATCCTGCTCAAGCAACCTGATTTTGGACTGACAGTCACTTTGTGTCTCACCTTGTATGCGTTGATGTTTTTAGCCGGAATTCCGGGAAGATTTTTGTTAGGGCTTGTTGGCGCAGCGCTTCCCGCATTCTTACTGCTTGTCATTACCAAATCATATCGGCTCAAAAGAATCCTTGTCTTTCTTGATCCTTGGGCAGACCCTCAAGGCAGCGGATTTCAAATCATTCAATCTCTTATTGCCATGGGCTCAGGTGGATGGCTTGGTGTCGGCATTGGACAATCAAAACAAAAGCTTTTTTATCTGCCCATGCAACATACCGATTTTATTTTCTCAATTATTGCAGAAGAAACGGGATTTATCGGCATCATTTGTTTAATCGCTCTTTTTTTATGGTTCGTATACACCGGATGTGCACTTGCCACCAAACTTTCAGATCGATTTGCGGCACTGGCAACCGTAGGTTTCATGCTTATCATTGCCATTGAAACAGCAATCAATTGCGCCGTTGCCTGCGGGCTCGTGCCAACCAAAGGAATCGGCATGCCCTTTATTAGCTATGGAAACTCTTCACTGATTGCCCACCTGCTCATGATTGGAATTATCGGAAGTTTTGTCAGAAGCGAGCGGCACCATTGAGAGCCTGCTATCTGCACTCCTCATTGGACAAATCACTCTTTTTCTTATAAAATTTATAGTAGAAAATATCGCAAGCATTCTACTCTGGAAATATCATGAAATCATCACTCGCAACTCTTATCTCCGCAAGTGCCCAAGGCATTATTACTACCGTTCTCCCCCTCTTTTTTCTGATTGGTGCATTTTCAGGAAGTATGCCTCTCACATCACTGTATGCCATGATTATTGGCATGGCTGCTATTGGTTCATTTTTCAAAATGTACCGCAACTATAAAGTAGCCAAAGACGCCGTCAAAAATCTTATGTTTGCTCCAACAGGGAACCATAAGGAACTGTTTGAATCGATGCTTAGGCAAGCGGGAATGAACACGAGTAGCGTGAATGTACGATATGCATGGTCAAATCACATGATTGCCATTACTCAGTTTGATACTATTTCTATTGATCCCTATTTCTGGTCGCTTATTGATGAAGATCCAGAAGCTCAAAAATCTGCCTCCGTTTTAAAAACATATATTGAGCCAACCCTTACTCCCGAAACGATTACCCGTCTTGCCGCATGCAAAGCCGCCTGTTCACTAGATGCACAAAAGTTTCTTTTTAAACATGAAGTCGCCCATAGCAAAAATAATGCGAGCATTAAACAACTTGCCGTCCTCGGATTGGTGCTTACCTTAATCAACGCACTTTCTTGGATTGTCGGAGTTCATGTATTGCTTCGATTTGGCCTGATATTTGCGATTCCTGCAATGATTGTTGTCGGAACATTCCTTGACCTCTTTCTTTCATTTGGATTACTCAACTATTGGAAATATAGAGAAGAAAAACGGGCTGATGCTATGGCATGCCAATGGGGTTCTCAAGAAGAGATTGTCGCTGCTGCGGAATTTTTCAAAAAGCTGAATGAAATTGTAACAATCCATGATGAAAGAATCGGCATCATTCGATACATCCCAGTTACCTTTTTCTCAGGACACCCGGCAAATAAAGAGCGATCGGAAAGACTTTTGGCATATGCTCGAAAGTTGAATCCGGCCGTACGGTAATTTTTGTAACTCGATTGTCAATTTCAATAGTCCTGCTACATTAGAAAAAACTTATAAATTTTATAAGGAAATTCTATGCTTGATTCGGTTACAACCCCGCAAAATGCTAACGTTAATTCTGTACCTCACATACTGCTTGATCCACTCGGCGACGGTATTAGCTCCGTTGAATTGGTCCGTGTTTCCGGATCTGATATTGATGTCGTGAATGCCGCACGCGTTTCTTACGGAAAAGTGAGCACTGAAATTTCCCCTCGAGATGCAACACTGATCAAGTTTTTAATGGATCATGAGCACACGAGCCCGTTTGAACACAATCAATTTTCATTTCGCATTAAATGTCCGTTATTTGTTGCACGCCAATGGATGCGCCATCGCATGAATTCATATAATGAGATCAGCTATCGCTATGTAAAAGCTCCACTTGAATTTTATATCCCACCAAAATGGCGTTCACAAGATACCAAAAATAAACAAGCTTCTATCGGATCTTTTGATGATGCAGAACTAACAGCCGCATATAAAGAAGCATTAAACGCCGCTGTTAAAGCGTATGAGCAGTTGCTTGAAGCCGGCATCGGCCGGGAAATTGCGCGCGGTATACTCCCCACTGCAACCTACACTCAATTTATTTTCACCTGCAATTTGCATTCGCTCATGCATTTCATGCGTTTGCGCTTGCATGCCGGCGCGCAGTTTGAAATCAGAAGATATGCGCAAGCGCTTTATACATTAGCAAAACCGCACTTTCCGGTCTCACTCAATGCATGGTATGAAAAACATGGTAAAGATTTGAATCTTGAGTTTGATACATTTACGAGTCATTTCACACAAGCAGTTGGAGAATAGGAGAAAAAGGTCGCTTGATACGACCCTTCGTTTATTTTGGGAATTAAAAAGAATTATCATCAGATCATAATCCGTTTGTTAATTTTCAATTCTCTTTTTGATTAAAAATGATAAAATTATCTACGTTGATTACAAAATGTATCATGCGCTATAAGGATTTTTCATGAAATATGTATTACCGGTACTGCTCTGCATGAGTTCAATTTTACACGCTGAAATTGATTTGCAACAATCCAATCAAAAACAACCGGCATATGGTCACTACATTAAAATACTATTCACACCGAACATTGATATTAAAAAATCCATTAATACCGGTGCAAAAAACCTCAGTAATTTTTGCTATCGCAATCGACCTGAACTTCTTCAGCTAATTATTACAGGAGCAGGTTTTGGACTGTCTTCTTATTTTGGTGAAACACAAACAAAAGCTCGACTTACATGTATAATAGTAGCCGGTGCGAGTGTTGCCCTCGTTGATAACAATGCACTTTCTCGTATGGAAGCTGATGTGCCTTCCTCGACAGGAAGAACTGACAACAAAAAATATATCATGGCAATTACGGCTTTATCGATAGGTTATATGAGTTATGTTGCTGCCAATGAGCACGATAAGCGCGAATTCCAAGAGTGTCTCACCCGTCTGCAAAAGGCAGCGCAAGATGCGGAAGAGTCGCGACAGCTCATGCGGGAAATAAAAGCCCTTGCCGATACCACTAAATCAAACATCAAGAAAACCGACTGAATAATCTTCTAATATCAGTCTGATTAAATTATATAGGGCCTGATTTATACGGCCCTATATATCTTTTACTTACACACACCGCACACATTGCCACGTTTAGCACGAACGGGGCCTTTTGCAGAAAGCTGAATATCAAATTCAAACATACCAGTCGGCATAGCAAGGGTTGCAAATGCGTTCGGTGAATCGACAACTGCGCTAAAGCGGCCTTCAACTGGCGCAGCGCTTAACAAAAGGTACGCCTGTTCACGCGTGTAGCCGAACTGAGTGAGATAATCGATCGCATGCAAACACGCTTGCCGGTAGGCCAATGTCGCATCGATATAATGTTGTCTGCCCTCTTTATCTAACGACAACCCTTCAAATGCCAGATATTCCGGATATTGCGGGAATGCCGTTTTTCCGAATGTAAACATTCCTTGTTTGAGATTATAGGCTTGCGCACCGTTTTTAATCAGATCAACTTTTAGCTCAATCCACCCAGCCATTTCAATTCCACCACAAAACGATATTTCTCCATCACCTTGTGAATAATGCAAATCGCCCACGGAAAGAAGCGCCTCATGCACATGCACGGGAAAATAGAGTCGCGTACCACGGGTTTTGGTCATAACGTCAGTGTTTCCACCGTTTTCACGGCCGGGCACCGTGCGCGCCCCTTCGCGAGCAACGCGTTCAGCATCGGCTCCCTTCAGCAATCCAACAAGTGCTCCTTTGGCCTCCGGCAGCCATGCAACAGGAGGAACGCGATGCACATATTGTTTCACCAATTCCGCTTCTCGCTTGCTCCATTCGTTCAATAATTTGTGTGACGGAGCAACACCGACAATCCCCGGATGCGACATTACTTTAAAGTTCACCCCATGAATATGGCGCGACGATGCATAACCATTTTTAAGATCCCAGATTGCTTTGTGGGCATCGGGAAAATATTCATCCAAAAATCCGCCACCATTCCTTTTTGCAAAAATGCCGGTGTATCCCCATTCATGGCCGGGCAATGGCCCGAGATCGATAATATCGACAACCAACAAATCACCCGGCTCGGCACTGCTGACTGCCACCGGGCCACTCAAATAGTGTACTTGGCTTAAGTCAACGGCATGAACATCGTGCGCGTCATCATCATTCTTTATCTGTCCCCCTGTCCAATCAAGGCATTCCAATCGAAATGTTTCGCCCGGTTTCACTGATACAACTGCGGGAATATCGGGATGCCAGCGATTGTGCAACGGAGTTGGTTGTTGAGCCGGCGATTTGGTTAAATCTACCGATATTAATGTTTTTGCCATGAGATGATCCCTTTTTAACACGCATTCCTTTTTTTATTGACTTTATGCTTGCAAAAAGGCGATGGTATTGTAAAGAAAAAAAGGAAGAGGAACTTTTTCAATGACAACAACTACCTACGAAAAACCGGTCAGTTTATTCGTTCAATGTTTCATGATGATAATCACAACTTCGATACTTGCATTTTGCGTTTACAAGATCTCAAAACGCTTTTACACAGGTGACACTCCTCCGGCGCTCGTACAAATGACCCCAAAGAAACTCGCTGCGTTCGGCGGAACTCCAGCCCAGGTTAATGTGAGCCTCCTCATCAGTGATTTTTCTGCTTTTGATCCGGTAAAAAATGAGTTTGCTTTTTCAGGAATTATCACTTTTGAATGTGACCCGGATTTTATCAAAGTAGATATGCTCAATCAATTCAAATTTCAAAATGCGGAACATGTAGAAAAATCAAAACCATATACTCAAATCGTCAATTCTCGTCTTTGGGTGCGCTACGATGTTAAAGTGCAGTTTAAAAGCGCTATGGAATATCGTTTTTTCCCTTTTGACGACCATCGCGTCTATATCGGTGTCATCATTTCAAGCCTTCAGCCAAATGAAGCATCATTTATCTCCTCCGTTGCCGATTTTGATCTGAAAGACTCATCCATTCAACTCCTTGGGTGGCAATTGGTCAAAAAAAAGGTCAAAACCGGTTATATAGAGGCGATTAAAGACAGTGAAACGATACAAAAAAACGTTGCTGACCCTGCTGTTCTTTTTTCAGCTGATTTTGAACGATTGGGAAATCGATACGCCGTTACGATCATGCTTCCCCTACTCGCAATATTTTTCATATCATTATTCATTTTTTCTCTCCCTCCGGGTTCACCTTCCGTTATATCAATTTCAACAGGCGGCGTGACTGCACTACTTGCGTACCGATTTGTTATTGAAAATCTCTCGCCGAAAGTTGGATATTTCATGTTATCCGACTATGTGTTCTTTCTTATTTTGACGGTATCACTCTTCATTTTCTTTTTTAGTATAACGTTGAGCAAAATTAATTATTGGTGGAAAAACGTCATTGTTGTGTTATTTCATCTATTTGTTATTGCAGTATCCGTGTATTTACTGTTTTTTTGGGGCCAGTAAGGGGTCCCAAGCGAAGTTAATGAGCTTGGGTGTAATGAATTACCCCACGCTAAAGCATGGGGACCCCGATAACGGGCCCCGAGCGGAGCGAAGCGAAGTTTGGGTATAATAAAAAAGGTTTATTCATATGAAAAAAATAATTTTGGCGGCGCTTTTTATTCCCATCCACACGATCTGTGATCTTATTGATCTATCCTTTTTTATAAAAAGCTTACCTGAACTTGTTGTCAGTGATACGAATGAGTGGAATAATCCTGATTATGCAACCTTTTATCGAACACGTATTTCTTCGTTATCTGACAAACTATTACACTTTCTCAAACTGAGAGCGCCCCAACCGTGGAATATCAATACCATCAAAACATTGCTTGATACGATTGTATTAGAACGAAAAAAATATTCTGCGCTTACGCCCTATGTGGTGAATATAACCGGCAAAGAAGGTTCAAAATATATTGTATGGGGTGATCTATTCGGCGCTGCACATTCTCTCTTTCGAACACTCGAATATCTGTATGAACAAAAGATACTCGACTCACATTTTCGCATCGCCCCCGGATATACTTTTATCTTTTTGGGTAATGTCATTGATCGGTATGCTTATTCACTAGAAACTCTTTTCATTGTTCTCGTTTTGATGGCATACAACCCAAATCAGGTATTTTATCTCAAAGGTTCACACGAACGCGATGACCTTTGGAAAGATTTCAGTCTTAATACACAAATCAACATACAGTTACAAATGTCTGACAAACAAAAAGAAGCTTTTAAAAAATCACTGTCTGATTTTTTTGATACGCTTCCCGAAGCACTTTATATCAATCAAAAAGACCAAACTAAAGAAGTTATTCGATTATCAAATGAATCGCGCTCAAGTTATGATTTTGATGAGAGTCACATCGGAAATCTTTTTTCAAAAGAGCCAGACACTATTGATTATCTCCAAATAACTAAAAATAAAGTCGTTCAAGAAACTCAAGAGGTCGTGAGCATCCTGCGCGGTGGCAACTATACACAAGATAAAATAGCAGCAACTAACGGACTCCGCTTCATAGAACCTGATTTAGGAACAACTGCATGGTCATTAATTTCATCTCAGACACCGGTGTACCAACAATTTTTCAATTTTTATTTTGATGCATTCGCGGAAATTACCCTTGGAAAAACGATTGAAGATGCAACAATTCAACTGCTTTACCAAGACGTAAGAAATAGAGTTGGTTTTTTTAAAGATACTCTGTTCCGCATTGTTTCCGGTCAAACAGTCTATAGCCCAACAGCTTTTGACAAACATCCCTACTACATCGGATCAACAATGCCATTGACCAAAAGTCTCGGTTACATGGGACAAAGCGTACAACGATGCATGAGTGCTGTTGTTAATCAATATAATCAAGAGGGGGGCATCAAAGGTCATAGTATTCGTCCGATCATTCTTGATGATCAATATGAACCGAGCATTGCCCGCAGAAATATCGAACTTCTCAAATCAAAACGGGATATTGACACAGTCTTGCTCCCCGTTGGAAGCCCCTCGCTCTCGGGATACATTGATTTAGTTGAAAAACATCAAATCAGTGTCATTTTCCCCGTTACCGGCTCACCGGCATTTAGGAAAAAAGATTTAACAAGTATTATTCATTGGCGTACTTCTTACGCACAAGAAGTACGCACGCTCATTAAATACATGATTTCACAACATGAGACAAAAAAATTCGCCTTTTTTTATCAAGATGACGCCTATGGCCAAGGAGCGCTCACCGCAGCTCGAGAAATCTTGAAAGAGCTTGGTATTTCTCAATGGACCGAAGTGCCTTATAACAGAACATCAACTGATTTCAGTCGACAAATCGATCTTATTAAAAAAGGCCAACCCGATGCAGTCGGTTTATTTTCAACCGGTCTTGCAACTGAAGCATTAATGCGAGCGCTCAGTCTTGATATGCTCATTTCAACCAAATTTTTTGGCATTTCATTTGTTGGCGACAACGTTTTTAGAAAGTTTATTAAAAATTTGGGAGTTAATATTATCTTCAGTCAAGTAGTTCCAAACCCGACAAACAGCACCTTACCAATAGTCCAAGCATTTAGAAATTTAATGGATTTGGGTAACAATCCATACGACATTTTCTCGTTGGAATCATATATCGGAACAAACCTCTATTTAGAAGCGCTCAAGGTAATCAAAGGTCCCGTGACCGGAGAAAAGATTATTGAGCATTTTCAAACATTTAAAGACGTTAAATACAAAGGAATTCATATGAACTTCAATCCGAACACACGAACATTAAGCAATCGTGTGTGGATTGAGATCAATGAAAACGAATGGTTGGAGCAAGAAGTAGAATAAGTTGCTTCGCACGTCCTGTCGCGCGATAGTTTTTATACCTAGACGGAAATTGTTGGGTCCCAAGCGCATTACATGCGCTTGGGCGTAATCTACCACATCATCAAAAAGATATTGACTGCTATTGCCACAAGCAATACAAAAAGCGTT
Organism: uncultured bacterium; assembly: GCA_963713925.1. Lineage (GTDB taxonomy): Bacteria > Babelota > Babeliae > Babelales > Vermiphilaceae > MFD01112-c2. Next base: position 753,903 of record OY970212.1, on the reverse strand, counting down.
CTCCTCCGTTGCGGCTTTTCTCGATGCAAAGCATTGTACCCATATGAAAATGCACACGTGATCACACCGATTGCAAGTAAAGAACGCATTAATCCAAGTAAAAATGGCATAATAAACGACCAGTAGGCAGATCTTCTTTCTGATTTTCCTCCCACATACCATAAAATCCGTGAAATTTTCGCAAAGCGTAGTGAAGAATGCGGCAGCTGCGGGTTTACCTCAAAGGATTCAATCGGAATGCCTTTTTGTTTATATATAACCTTACCGTCAGATGCGATGAGGCAAAAACTGATCTCACCTGATAATGCGTCATCCAACTCATGTAGTATCATTTCTTTCAAACAAGAAATCTCCACAAATGCTATCACTTCTGCACCAGTTTTGTCATAGACTAGCAAAGTATAGACGCACTCCCGTTGATCGTCATTATAGGGCAATTCCCATCCAGAGTGACGTTTGATTACTCGCGAAATCCAATCAACATCACTGGTTGACCGATATGATTCAACTGATCCTTGTTTGTTTTTTGCAAATGATGTTACCTGCCAGTTTTTATTTTCGCCCAATTGTGTATGAACTATTTTTACAACCACACTCATGCTCTGAGCATGAGCATTCTGAGTGAGTACTGTTTTCACATGTTCTGCAAAATCATCTCGAGTAAATCCGTTGCTGCTGATGCGACGAGCAATGAATTGAGCCATTTCCTCCAAATGATAAAAAATATAATCAACTCGCTGTGCCGCATTTTGTAATGCGACCGAAATTTGAGTCTCTCTTTGCTTCTGTTCCATATGCACTCTTTGATATGAGTGATATACAAACAATACGAGATATATAATTTGCACAATAAAAAAAAGATACGTCACAAAGGCTACAGTTCTGAGCAACATATTCAGGAGATAGTGCCTTGAATCCGTGTTTGATAAAAACCGATACAGGCAAGCGCCAATTCCAATCAGACACAACATGAGAAATATGAGAAATGCTCTGAACACCCCCCCGAGCAATTGACCAATTTCTTTCATTGTTTGTTGGACAACAATGCCCCATCTGATATCAGGGATATAATCCCACGTAAAAAGAGCAAGCTTATTATAAAAATCTTTACCTACCAGCGAGCCACCTTCTCCTCTCACTGATTCTTGCAATCCAATACTATTTGGCGACCCCAGCGGTACGATCATGGTGAACGCCGCATTCGGATTCGCGCGAGTTGGCATAACAATGACAGCGTCTTCACCTTTTTTTTCGGCGATCGCAATATCACCTGATTTTCCGATTCGAGTATATCCTCGTTTTACTACCTCGTACAAATCAGCCGGATTGAGCTCGAGTACAAAATATCCAATCAATTGCTTTTCATGCATGACAGATGCGGCCACAAATATATGGTGTTGATGAGTCTGTGCATCAGATATAAAATCGGAAATAACCGGATCAAACAATATGAACGAATTTTCAAGAAGATTCTGAAATGTTTCATCTGAGAAGGAAGTAAAAGAACTACCGGAATTAAAAAGAAGTTCTTTACGCAAAGAAAATAGCATGAAAAAACGATTCGAAACCTTCTTTGCAACCGCCTCTTTCAATCGTTGACCAGTCGTCTTTTTCTCAACGGATCCCATCCCCTCCATAGAAATTCCTCGCGTGGCATGGGTTACGATAAAATCGACAACCTCTTTATTTTCAGCAATCTCATGAGCCGTTTCTTTTTGATCTTGGACATAATGAATCATACCATTTTTAACTAAATCCTGAGTGTTTTTCAAAACAGAGAAACTATCTTGTATGTAGATTTGCTTTAATTGGTAATATGCCAAACCAGCCAACACAGCAAGCCCACACAAAAAAAGTAAGAGCATATAGGAAAAAAAATATGATTCTATAACCTTTTTTAATCTTCCAAGGCCCATTTGTGATTCCATCCTTCATACAATTTTTGCAAAAAGAGATCCCAGTTTTCTCTACGATATAATACCGGATATGGAGATGTTCGAGTCGCCATTCCGGAACTCCACACAATATCAAATTGACCGTCTTTCCGTATTTTACCAATACGGCATGGCTTCCACACACTATTATTATCAGGATCAATATAAATAACACCTTCAGGAAAATCCCCCCCTGAATTTTGAATCAACGGCAATACAGCTCTAATATGAGATGTTCCTGCTTTTTGAACAGCCTTTGTCCATAATACGACACCAACATAGGCGGATTCCATCGGATCACTCACCACGCGATGACTACCGTATTTGTTTTTAAACTTTTCAACAAACTGTTTATTTCTGGCAGTGTCAATCGATTGAAAATAAGCCCAGCTTGCGTAATCGCCTTCTAACAATGCACCACCGATGATGCTCAACTCTTCTTCCGCGATACTAAATGACATTGTCGGAGCTTTATCGGAAGTAATGCCCGCATCACGCAACGCCTGAAAAAAAGATGCGTTGCCGCTTCCATTAATTGTGTTAATGATGACTGTTGGCTTGGATTCTTTAATTGCATGAACCATTTTTTCATATCGATCATATCCGGCATTCAAAGGAACATACTCTTCCCCCACAACCTCTGCATTAAAGAACAAGAGAAAGTTTTTAATAATTTCATTTGCCGTGCGAGGAAATACATAATCCGAACCTGCCAAGAAAAATCGGTTTCCAATATACTTCAAGCACCAGGTCATTGCGGGCAATATCTGTTGATTAGGCGTTGATCCGGTGTAAATAATATTGGGAGAAGTTTCAAATCCTTCATATTGCACCGGATAAAAAAGAAGGCTGTTATATTTTTCTACAACCGGCAGTACCGCTTTTCGACAAGAGGAACTCCAACACCCAAATATCGCATCAACTTTTTTTTCAACGATTAACTGCTCAGCTAACGACGCAAAAGTAGCCGGATCCGATGCACCATCGACAATAATCGGTTCGATTATTTTTCCTAAAAGCCCGCCCTGCTTGTTCACTTCTTCTATAGCGAGCAACGTCGCGTCGATAACCGGAAGCTCACTCATTGCAAGTACGCCGGTTTGTGAATGAAGTACCCCGACTCGTATGGAATCACTTGTCGTAACCAATGAAAAAGCGACATAGCCAACAGTAATAACAATGGTCACAAGAGCCGTTGCGATAAGCAGTTTAAAGAGTTTTGATATCATAATAATGAGATCCATTACGTACTTTTTTTATTTCACTCTATGTGTCTTGTTACATGAAAGACAAGAAAATTTTTATCTCTCATTATTGTCGGCTCCACATGCGGCACCTTGCTGAGTTCGAGCTTGACCAAATGCGGTCGTCGTAGTCATCAATTCTTTATCGATCCCTTAACTCAAGCAAGTGTTAAAAAAGAAGGGCCGCATGTGCGACCCCTTCGTATTCTAAACAAAATTATCTTCTTCTAGACTTTTTTCAATTCTAGGAATTCCTGATTTTGTGCCAACAATACATAATACCTAAAATAGCTACCTCATTAGCCACTGCGTAGGCAATCGCCGATTTATTGTATTGTTTTTTACCTTTGTTCGATTGATGAACTTGATAACCATTATATGCCGTACTTGCAGCAGTAGAAGCAAAAACAGCACCGACGATGACTAAATCAGCAGGCTCCCCCTTGTAGGGATTTGCGGCACAAGCAATCACAGTAGGAACTACAACTCCTCCCACTATTTGCATACCAAGCGGCGCAAATGGTGATACCAATTCTCGTGCTTTGTTATATACCTTACGCGCCGTTGATTCTTTTTTTTCAAAAGGATTCCAAGCCGGTGCGCTGTAAAAACATATCAGTGTTGCCAGTAATAATTTTTTCATAAAAATCCTTTACAGAGAGCAGAATGCGTTGCATGTTATTATAGCAAAAAAGAAAAGAGTTAAAATCAAAGTTTTCTAGTATGGAAAGAAGTTCTAATGAAGTTATTATTTTCACTCGCGCTCACAAACCTATTTATTTTTGTGTCGGCACAACCACCGTTATTAACGCGATTTCCTACACTCAAAGAATCGATTCCTTACATTTCCTTCTGCAATTTACCCACACCGATTGAACGATTGAACAATTTTGGCACACATTTACAACTGCCGCATCTTTTCATCAAGCGAGATGATCTCACCGGAACACAAGTGAATGAAAGCTTTCGCCTGTATGGCGGCAATAAACCAAGAAAATTAGAATTTTTACTTGCTGACGCACGCTCAAAAAATGCTGAAACTATCATCACCTACGGATGCGCCGGTTCAAATCATGCGCTTGCGACAGCTGTCTATGCATATAAACTTGGATTCAAACCGATACTCATGCTGAAACATCAACCAAACTCGCGCGTTGTACAACATAATCTCTTACTTGATCTTGCCAATGATGCAACAATACAATATTTCCCCAACAACACAGTACGCTCACAAGCAGCCGCGCACATGTTAGCCAATGATCCGCATGCATACCTTATTCCAACCGGAGGATCAAATGCAATTGGCGTTCTCGGCTTTGTGAACGCTGCCCTGGAATTAGCAGAGCAAATAAAGAATAACGAAATGCCTGAACCTGATTTTATTTACGTGGCAACTGGGAGCTGTGCTACCACTGCAGGATTACTATTAGGTTCAACGATAGCCGGACTTTCATCCAAGATAGTCGGTATCTGCGTTGAGCCCGAAGATACTCCCGATGAATTTTTACACACCATCACAACATTATTCAAACAAACAAATGAACATTTGCATGCTGTAGATGCATCGATCCCATTGTATGAATTTCCTCTCGAACAATTGATCCTCAATAAAAACTTCTGTGGGACCGCATATGGACTTTTCATTCCTGAAGCCGTTGATGCAATAAAAACGTTCAAAGAACTTGAGGGAATAAAACTCGAAGGTACTTACAGTGCAAAACCGATTGCTGCAATCACTGATGATGCACATAATGGGATTATTAATAAAGATCATGTCGTTCTTTTCTGGAACACCTATTGCGGCATCGATTATTCATCATTATGCAGTCGAAACGATTACAAAAAACTTCCTGAAGAGTTGCATATTTATTTTGAATCTGAAGTGCAACCATTAGATATTCTGTAATAAAATAGTTGAGGGGGGTAGTACAACAGTCTATGCCCCTCCCCAATTATAATTATTTATATCCAAGCTTTTTTCTGAAATAATTAATAAGAAAAATTTTCTTAAACCAACTCATATATCCACCCCACCAACCATCAACGTTAGTCACATAAGAACCGGTTTGAAAGTTACCAACATAGATGTTTCCGTCTTCATCAATAGCCATTGAACGGACTTCTTGAGAATCATTAACCGGTTTTTGGGCAAGAAAAGAGTCAAAGCTTATCGTGCCATCCGGGTTTGGCAACAATTTAATAACAAACATATTTTTATTATCAATTCCCTGAGCGATAAGTTTGTTCTTATGCCATAGTACGTTGGACAGGACCGGATCTTGTAGAGTATCGAAATTGATACGAGGCACCACCCGATACGCATCCGGGGCAATGGCTGCCTCGGTCGGAGCTTGTTTTTGCGCAAGGTGCTCTTCATCCCCTTGGTCTTGTTTTTTACAAATACAGAGAGCCGTCTTATTATCTTGCTCCTTTTGAATAAAGGCCAGGAGTATCTGTTTTTCATAATCCCCTTCCGCCAATCGAGAGGAAAAGACTTTTCTACATTGCCGTATCCAAATCGTATCGTCGGATGCACTAATTGAAGAAGTCATAGAATTTTCTAATGTAGCATCTTCCAATTTAGAATGAGTTCTTTTCATCTTGGCAATTGACCCGACAACCACGGAGGTTTCTTTTTCGGTTGAATATAAAAATGTATTTGCACCAAAAGGCACCATATTTGTCGTCCAAGCATCTTGAAACACTTCATTTTCACCGGCTTGATTTACCGTTTCCTCAATCCAGCGCACAAATGTTCTGCTCATATCCTCATCAAGGCGCAACAGAGCCAGCCTATCAATCGCCACTTTGGATTGGATAAATCGAGCTAAGCTCCAAGCTCTACGTTGAATCGGTTCCTCCGAATCCAATAACATTTTTTTTTCGTTATCCAGATAATTGAACATTTCATGGGTGTTAAAAAGACCGGCAACGGTATATGGGGGTATTCCCGATAATTTTGAAGCCCGCCGGATGAGTGCATTGACGCAATGAGTATCGCTTAAAATACCATTTAACTGTTTACAACTTACTGCCATATTAAAAAGCACCTTCCCATCCCGCGCTAAACTATATGGAGTAGGTTTACATCCCGGGCGCACCGGTCTACATCCAATGATATGTTCTACTATGGAAATGATTTCATCGGCAGGCAGGCATATATGAGTTCTTTGTTCAAGATCACTTGTCCAAAAATTCGTTTCAACCAAACCGTCATAACGGGGGGAACTTTTTCTTCGAGGAGTTCTACCGGTGAGTGGCCCGGGGACGGGAGCAATATTGAGAGTCGCCAGCAATGGAATAGGAGTAGGATTTGATAGATCTATTATCAGAGATTCTTCATCTTTATCTGCTGCGCATACAAATGAAATAGAGCATATTATGCTCATAAGAATACTGTTCTTCATTTCCGTCCCCTTTTTTATCTAGTGTACGTGAATCGTTGTTATTCAATCAATACAAAAAAATGAGATGGCACATATCTCTCAAAAACATATGCCATCTCACAATGAAAGTCATTTTTTTATTTTTATTCTTGATCTTCAGATTGAATACGATTGGCAGGTCCAACCGGATTCGGATACTGCTCAAACAATCGTCTCTCTTCTTGTGGTACCTGGTTCAAATTGTATGCGGAAGTCAACTGTTTGTTCTTATCATAATTTCTCTGTGTATTGGCTAACAATGATTCATATTTGCCTTCGAAAGCATCCGCTGAAACGCATCCCTCTCTCACCATTTCATTGAATTGTTTTGTGTACTGAGCAAACGTTTTATTATGATCAGTAATGTGCAAATCATTCCATTCATTTTTGTCGGCACTTCCTGTTGGATTGTAAGAGCCTGTAACAACAAGTTTCTTACCAAGAATGTTTTTAAAAATAAAAAACTTGCAATGCACATTACAATATAAAGAAGAAGATTTTTTTGGAACGAATAATGAAATCCCATTTCTTTTCATAAAATTCACTGCTGAAGTCACATTTCCCTGATCTTTATTGGTAATTATAGAAACGATTACTCCTGCTTTATACCTATCAACAACTGCTTGAGCTACGGGGAAAAAAGCAATATGATAACAAGCGATTTTTATTTCATCCCTTGCATGATGAATGATACCGGTCAAATATGTAGAAAGTTTTGTCTCTGCCGTATCTCTTGGATTTGAAAAAAAAGTGTGGGGATATTCACGACAATGCTTCTGCCACAACAACATTGCTTTCAAATCATTGCACGTTTTTTCCAAGGTAGTCCTATCTTTTTCGAGCATTTGAGCGGCCATCCGTTTTCTTGTTGCTACTACTCGCATATTTTCTTCAATATCTTCAGTTGATAACTGTTCTGTTTTCGAGCGTAATTTTTCTTTTAATGGTTCTAAATCAAATAAATTGTCTCGTTGGACTAAATCTAAGTTTTGGCAATCTATAGTAACCTGATTTCTTTTTACTTTTTTCGGTGAATAAAATTCCTGAGAAAGATCACCTTCTGTCCGCGCCCGTTTGATCGAAGCACGAGGACTAAGATCTTGATCTGCCGCATGAGCATACATTGAAAAAACCAGCAAAAATAAAAGCAATTTTTTATGAAAGTGCATAACGAAACCTCAGTTATAATTAAATCTTCTTTAGCAAGTCTTAATTATAAACATAGCACCGACATTATCGGAAATCAAAAGTCTGTCTGAAATAACAACCTAAACAAAAGCGGCAATTGAACACTATTAGCTTCGTCATAAGTTTTCTATATGTAACTCTTTAACCTTTGACCCAGTTGACCCAAAAATAGAGTGGAATAACCTGAGATAAGAATAAAAAACAGTATAACTTTATTAATTCAGGATTATTATGAAAATTAAATTCATTGCCTTAGTAACCTTTGGATTCATATCTTTCATCGGCGCTTCTGAATCTGAATCTACGCAAAACAAAATTATAAAATTCATAAAGAAAAATGATATCGTGACGCACGTGCTATGCGGTGCTATATCAGGTGGAATTGATGGGGCGATATACAAAGGCAACCGTTTTTACATTCCAGTCTCACTTGCTGCCGTATCATGCTTTGCACTTATGCGAATAGCGGAGAGCTCACTCGGCGTATTTTCGCATAACAAACCTCTAAGTACCACCGAGAATAGCCTTACTTCATACATAGTTGCATATACGTTGGGCTGCTTTGTTTCTGCAAAATATTTTCCCATTAAGTATTATACTGGACTTCCGCTTAAGAAATAGCGAAGATTTTGATCCAGATAGCAAAATGAACTATTTGAGTTAAGGTCGATTCATTTTTGAGCTTATGGGCACTGCATCTTATTTTCGACTATCCATTTTAAATACTCGACCGCTGCAATAAATAAGTAAAAACTAGATATTGTATAAGTAAGAGCCGATCATTTGACCGGCTCTTGCTTTTTTTATTTCCAATGCAAAGCTAAATCAACCAAAAGTCGCACACCAACTCCGGTGGCGCCTTCAGATCTGAAATATGATTTGTCAGGAACATTAAATGCTGTGCCCGCAATATCAATATGAGCCCACGGCGTTTTTTCTACAAAGTGAGAAAGGAATAATCCTGCCGTGATTGCTCCCGCACGATAACGCGAGCTTCCAATATTTGCAATATCAGCAACGGGAGTTCTGATGGCAGGCATGTAATCAGGCGTTAATGGCAATCGCCACAACGTATCCCCTGATCGACCGGAACTTTCCATCAAACGCTCAACCAATGGCTCATCATTACTCATCAAACCACTATAGTAGGGCCCGAGTGCATAGGCGCACGCGCCAGTCAATGTCGCAAGATCGACGATCGCATCAAGTTTGTAATGTTTTTCTGCATATGAAAGCGCATCGGCTAAAATGAGTCGACCTTCTGCATCGGTATTTTTTACCTCAGCCGTCTTGCCATTGTAGAATGTGACAATATCGCCCGGCTTGGTTGCTTTGCCGCTTGGTAAGTTTTCAGTTAATGGCAAAAATCCGACGATATTGACGCACGGTTTCAATTGAGCAAGCACATCCATTGATGCGAGCACTGCTGCAGCGCCGGCCATATCATCTTTCATAGTTTCCATTGATTCAGCCGGTTTGATGCTCAATCCTCCTGAATCAAACGTTATGCCTTTGCCGACAAAGCCCAAGGTCGGAGCTCCAGATTTTCCGCACTGATATTCAAGAATGGCAAATTGCGCGTCTCGCTCAGAACCGGCCGCAACGGCACTCAATCCACCCATGCCCATTTGGTTAATTTGTTTTTCATCAAATACGGTAATTTTAAGATTTCGTTTACGAGCAACTTCACGCGCAATATCAACCATGGCTATCGGCGTAAGTGCTACCGGTGGTAAATCGATCCAACGACGCGTTTCGTTGACGCCTTCAGAAATAATTTTTCCTCGTTCAATGCCCGACAAGATCTCCTTTGAATCTTGCCCATCAAGCACGAGCGTCACATGCGTAACGCGCGATTTACGTTCAGGATCAGTGATGTATTCAAAAAAGGTGTATGCCGCGATGCTTGCACTTTCTGCGGTCTGTTGGCCAAGATCAAAATCGGAGATACCCAGACGAGCTGCTTGAGGCAACTTAATCGCAACCGAATACCAGCGATGCGATTCTGCCGTGCGAATAACTTTGCCAACTAAACGTCGGAACTGCTCAATATAATACTCGGCAGTTTTACCTTCTTGCTTAGTTCCGGTGCCGACAAGGACGATAAACGAAAGTTTACCATCTTTGACAATCGGTGCGCTGAGAATAGTGCCCGATTTGCCGGTAAAATGTTCTTGCCCAACCAATTGTGCTAAAACGGGAGATTCTTTTTGTAGTTCTTGTGGGATATCAGAAGCTGAGAAACCTTCGGCAACAAACAAGACTTTAGCTATCGCCTGTTGTTGCAAAAGACTCTGCTTGCTTACGTCAATAGTAATCATTGCACAATGCCTTTCACAAAATATGATTTTATGAGAGTATAGCGAAAATCTGATTTTTTTATATGGCCATCTCTTATAAATGAAGAAAACAAAATACACATATGATTTTAGAAATAAAAAATGTTAATCTATAATTATCTTACGATCACTCAAAACAGGTGAAATAGATTGAAAAAAAACATATCATTCTCAGCCATATTGCTATTTCTTCTCTCTTTCCACATGAAAGTTTTTTGCATGAACGAAACATTTACATTCAAGAAAATATCTGAAAACGATATTCCTTTACTTATAAACTGGTTTAACCAACCCCATGTCCAACGATGGTGGCCAACGCCTGAAAAAGAAGAATTAATCGAGAAATTTCTCACACGAATACGATCAAAAAATACATTCGGGTATATTGTGTACCTTGATAACCACCCAATTGGCTATATTCAATATTACTACATTGATTACAACGAAGAAAAAACTGGAATGTGGCTACCTAAACTGCCTGAAAATACCGTAGGAACTGATCAGTTTATTGGGGATCCGGATTATATAGGTAAAGGTTACGGCCAACGTTTCATCACAGCATTTATAAAATATTTGCAAACTATTGAACCCAATATAACAACCATTATTGTTGATCCGGAACCAGAGAATAGCATCGCTATTAAATGCTATGAAAAAGTAGGATTTACTAAGATTTGCTCACTTCATAGACCATTGGGTGATGCATTGCTTATGAAATATGAAATTGCGTCGAAACACAAACCGCATTAAATCATTCCTTTGAAAAGTGAAGCTCTAGGACTTAAAAGCTCCGTATCTTTTCTTATAATAAGATAATCACTTGCTCATTTTTTCTCGGGTACAATTTTACATACAGCCCAATTTGCAAACCATTGAGAGGCGATACTCCCGGCGTATGCAGCTGATGCGTAGAAATATGAATCTTGATTTACGATTTTATATTTTTTGTTGATAAGCTCAGCAGCAACTTGGGTTTTATTCGCCAAATATGTCGCACCCACTGCTCTCACTAAGTTTTTAGCGATATTAAAATTCGGTGTGCCATCGGCCTTATATGTTCCTCTGGAACATCCAGCAGGATTTACCAGAAATGTTGTTCCACAAAGACCCGCGATACTCAAATCAATAATATCATTCTCATTCAGAATTGGGATTGATTCGTTGCCTACCCAAATCCTTGGCTTGCCTACTAAATAACCTCTTGATGCTTTATATAACTGCCAAAATTGATAAGAGGCTGAGGTATTCAAAAAGTCTATTTGAGGTTTTGTGACCTTTTGTGAGGGTATTAGATAAAGTGGAATTATGGCTGCAGCACTCGCTGCTAATATACGTTTATTTTTCTTATCTTGCCCATCCGGAGACACTTCATATTCAAATGCTTCCGGCGTGGTTTCAATGAGGTTTTTGCCAACATACTCCCCGATATTACCAATTGCGTCCAGACTACAGTAAATATTGAGTAATGGAACATTAAAAACTCCCATCCAGTATGCAACGCCAACTCCTAAGCCTTTCAACCCTAGCCCGGCCACAAAACGCATAGGATGCTTACGGGCTTCCGTAACCTCTCTATATGCCACCTTCTTTACTTGAGGCGTTTGAATCGTTCGAGGCGCTGCTTTCATGTATCGACCTACGACTCGTGCATCAAATTTTGACTGTAACCATGTGTGGTTACTATCGACAGCTATAATGGGTAGTAAATATACCACAAGAAAAATCCAATATTTCTGCATAAATGGAATCCACAATCAATAGAATTTAATTATTTAACGGAAAAATTACCTACTAGAAATAACAATACAGCACACAGTACTATTGTCAAGGCGCTTTAACACTCTTTTCAAGCCGAAAAACACACTAAAATAGATTACTAAATAACAGTAAACAAATTATCATCATAGTTGTTTGCAAACAAGATCTTAGAAGGAGTCCGATGAAGCATGTTATAATACTGCCCATCCTCTTGAGCTCTTTCATCAGCGGCGCCGACATTCAGCAATCCCTTCTAGAAGTCAACGATCGAACGATATCCATCAGTTTTCAAGATAATACAAAAGGAAAATATTGCCTACCTGTGCTCCTGCAATCTAGAACTATACAGAACATGTTTGAGGATCTCGGCTCTTCAGCAGATGACGAAGGCTTTCCTTTATCCCATATTAATAAAGCAACTTTTGACCGACTGTACCGACTGATGGATTTCATTTATCCTCAGGTAGATGAGTGTACTATTCTTAGACTAATCACATGTGCATTGGATAATTTACTTACTGTTCTGTCCGCAGCAAATTTTCTCCAAGTCGAACCGATCATACTCAGCGCTTTGGCAAAAAAAATAACGGAAAAACTTGTCTCTCAGGAAAATCTGGCGAGCTTCATATAAAACCCGCCGGCCTTTATACGATCGCTCGGCAATAAGGATCTACAAAATCTTATTGCATGCAATCTTCACAAAATAACATTAAGCCGCTCTCTTTTCAGATTAACACCTCCAACACCCATTATCTTTGAATTCAAATCAAAAACTGCCGGGTGTCTGTTTCCGGGAAATCTCGAAAATGAACCAATATATGCAACACTTTCTGATAAGCAACCCTCAAAAATAAAACTTATAAATCCACTCACAGAGGCTACCCTACCGCCACTTATAGGCCATCATGCGCCGATAGATCGAATGAGTTTTAGTGATGACGGAAGATATCTTTTTACTCATGACAAAAGCAAAAAGGGAATTGTTTGGAATTTGCAATCAAAAATTTCTCCAAAAACTAAAATAAGTACCGACTCTCAACCATTTCCATCAAAAGCTCGCTGCCGTTTTTCGACTGATGGTAAACTATTTGCTTTATCAACCAATAAAAAAACAACAATTTGGGACACGGAAACGGGGAAGGTATATTGGGAAAGAAAAGTTAGCAAAAAAGGCAAAAGTAGACATAGCAATCCTACAGCCGCAGCTACTGTTTCAGTAAATAAAAAACGATCAGCTGCTGCAATTGCTTTTTCAGATGACAATAAACAGTTTATTCGCTTAGGATTACGCGATTTCCGCGCATACGATATTACATCTTCCGGAAAACCTGTAGTTAAGCCATATTACAAGAATATTAATATGTGGCCCTCAGCTCACGCTATTGTCGATTGTGCTACAATTTCAAAGGACGGTTCCCTCATTGCAGCCGCCCTAAAAAAAAGTTCTTCTCATCCTTATCAAATATTGTTGCTTAACGCCGAAAGCGGAAATGAGATCCAAAATCTGACCTATCCACAGGACGCCTGGTATAGACATATTAATCTCCTGTCTTTTTCACCAAACAAAGACTTACTGGTGAGTTTTGATGGAGATCTCTGTGTTTTGTGGGATACTGTAACAGGAAATCCTATGAGGCGCCTTCAAACATGGGGTGTTCCTGCTAGACCAGAAAACCTCTACATGGATAATCATTGGATGCCGTTTTCAAATTGGAATCTAAATAGGACAAAATCCATTATAACAGTATGTGATATAAGCAGGAAAAAACTTAATATTCCGCTTGCCCTGCTTCTCTTATTCCAAGCTTTAAATTATTGTGAAGATACGATCGCTGATAATCGCAATCAACTTGATACACATATCGATTATTTTCAAAACGCTCTCAATGAAATGAAAGATCCCGATCTTGATTGGTTCAAACAGAATATTCAACCAAAGCTATATAAAAAACCATCGTAATATTTGTAATTACCAAACGTCTTACTTCAGAATGATTTGATCAATCCTTTCTAAGCCGGAAATTCTATACAATTATCTCATCTCATTTTGGATGTACTTCCCTTTTTGTTTTATTATTGCAAGATCTTTAGCCTGTCTACTTTTCTCATATTTTGTTGCAATACTCTATAGTTTTACAGTTCCAGTTATATTATTGGTCATTCGTGTATCATTTAAAACGCTTAGTATATCAGTGCAGATTATTAAGTTCAAAATTATTTGAGCTAATGTTTACCTTGATACAAAAAGCTGTCTTGCAAATGATTATCAAATTTTGAATAAATTGAGATTTATATTATAAATAACCCTTATAGATCTATCTTTTTATAAACCAAACTTGCACATTGCGATACAAATGGTATCTTTGGTAAAATTATTCATAAAAACCATCTGCGTCAGGGTTATTCATGAAAAAAAATATTTTAATATTATTTTTGTATAGCTTTTCTGCTCATGCAATGGACAATATTGATAATCCATCGACGCAAGACACAATGCCCTGCCCTTTCTATTTTTTTGGCCAATACCTAGCAAAGCAAGATGATCTTGATTCAGCTACACAAAAAATAAAAATCCGATTAAAAGCTCTCAAGCTTTCCAGTCAAACAGATTTCGTCTTAACAGCAGTAACAGCTCTTGAAAGACATTTCAACCCAAAATACAATAAACTTGCTATCGCAGCAGCTCTCGGCAACGCATGTCGCCACATAGACCCTTCCCATTTCCTTTCAATTTTCAAGCATGACGATCAAAGTTTGAGTAGCTGCCTTCAATCACCTGAGCTGCAAGCACTTGCTCAAACTGCTGTGGAACAATTACTCAGCTGCCGGCTAGAAGAAGAGCATCTTTCAACGTCTCATTTGAAAGTGATAACCTCACTTAATGATATTTTTCCATTCAACGTGCGAAGTAAATTTGCTTTTGATTCAAAAGGGAAAATAGTTCATGATACAAAAAAAACTGATCTGAATGCGAAAGATTCTCTCGTAATTCGTGTCACTGGTGAATCAGAGTTACAATACCGTGCTCGTATTATTTCACATTTGTCTTTAGATGATAAACTGATATTTTCATTGCGTGTTAAAAAATATGGAAATGATAAATGGACTTCGACACGGCAGCTCGCTGATTATGAGTGGGGAGATGGGGAGCCTACTATCCATAGTATGAGCATTTTGCAGAATGATACGTGCTTGATCGCCTATGGCAAAAATAAACCTGATCGAACATACTTCACACAATCAGTTACAGACACCGGTCAAGCATTGCTTCCTGTCAAGCATGTGCTCCCGGAACCAATCACAGCAGCAAAATTGAAACCCGGAAGCAGCAACCTTTTACTTCTTGAACCAAAATAACATCTCAGAGGAGTCTTTAATGAAATTATATTCAATTCTCCCTTTTCTCTTATTACTATCTCCTCTCTGCGCAATGGATTACTCAGAGATTGATGAAAAACAGCTGATTCAAAAAGTCATTAATACTGGCCCAACCTTTGATGATGTCAGGAAAAACCTACGCACCCTCTTACGGGATGCTGAATTAACACTCCCCGAACAAGAAGATGATCTTACCAATTTCGCCATTACATCCACCACAGCTCGATATCCATATATAAACGAATTAGCGATCGCTTCCTTAATACGCACTCAAGCTTCCGGTCGATTTATCCAAAACAAATTAACCATCGACACTCCAAGGTTTTTAAGTGGCTATAACGCAGAAAGAGCTGTCAGCCAAATGTTATATTCTATCTGTAGCGTACCGTTAAAAACGCGAATAAAAGGCTGCTCAGAGTTGTCAAAATGGGATCCTCGTTGCTTAGAAAGTCATCATTTGAAAATTAATGATACTACTATATTAAACTCAAAAGGTGCTATTTTATCTTGGCATGTGACAGGCGGTATCATATCAATGGATAGCTTAAAAACTATTGATGAAATGCCAATCGAAAGCGACAATGTAGCTTTTAATACTACAGTTGCAACAAATGATGGGCGATTAATTGTTAAAAAAAACATTGATGATAAAGCGCATGCGTACTCCTTATCACAAAACATCAGTCACTATTGCACTGTAGATTATTTGAGTTTTATGCAACCAATGACTAAATGCATAGCCGCCTTTTTCTATAGGGAGCTATTGACAGCAACGCCGAATGACATGATTTTTCTACCCAAGAGTATAGGTCAACTAAAAATCAGTCGTATATTGAGCATCAATCAAATAGGACCCAGTATTATTTTTGCCAGATATTTTCATGGATCATTGGGTTCTTATGGAATTCATTTAAACTCTTTCCCAATAGAAGAAAAATCAGAATTTTCAAGCGCGCAAACTATTTTTGATAAACCCGTTGAATCATGTAAGATTGTCTCCATCAAAGAAAATCCACAAGTCGCTACAAAATATTATATTAATTTGCTCGTCAAGTTAAAAGACCAAACGGAATTGGTATCTCGCTTCGTTAGCTTATAACATCATCCTCATTACAAACGCTCACTCGAATCAATCGTATCAACCAATTTAATCTAACTTTAGTTTTTTGAATCATGATAACAGAGGGATCCTTAATGATGAAATTACATCCAATTCTTGCTCTTCTATTATTATCACCCTTATGTGCAATGGATTGCTCAGGTAGTGATGAACAACAGCTCATACAAAAAATTATTAATACTGGAACAACATTTAATGAAGTAAGAAAAGACCTACGTACCTTTTTACGTGATGCTGAATCCACGCTTCGCGTACAAAAAGATGATCTTACGGATTTTGCAATTACAAGCACCAGGATTCGGTATCCATTTATAAGCGAATTAGCTATAGCAGCCCTCATTGGCACTCCTACTTCAGGCCAATTTATCAAAAACAAATTGTACGTTGATGCTTCAGGTGGTTACAAAGCAGAGCAAGCGGTCAATCAACTGTTATATTCTATCTGCAGCGTACCTGAAACAGCTCGTATAAAAAGCTGCTCAGAACTAGTCAAATGGGCTCCTTACTGCTTGGAAAGTCATCATTTGAAAATTAATGGCGCTACCATGTTACAATCAAAAGGAGCTGTCTGCTCTTGGCGTGACACCGATATCTTATCAATGGAACACGCAAGAACTATTGATGAGACACCGATCGAAAGCGATAATGTGCCTTTTAATAAGGCAATTGAAACAAATAACGGACAATTAGTTCGTAAAAAAAATGTTGATGATACAACACATATTAAATTTATATCGCAAAATACCGACTTCTATTGCATTGTAGATCGTTCGTGTTGCTTCCAGCCAAAAAAAGGAAGCCAGCGTAGGAGTAATCCTATAGTAGCTTCCATCTACTCCGGATCATTTATTGCAACGCCTATTACCATGGCCTTACTCCCTGTATCATGGCAGGAGTATACGAGCCGCATATTGAGTATCGGCGAAATAAAATGTGGTATTGTTTTTGCCAGAGATTGTGACACAGCGCAGGGCTATCATAATGGAATTCATTTAAGTTTGGTATCGGCAGAGTACCCCGAACATTCAAGCTCGGAAATTTTTTTTCATAAACCCGTTGAATCATGTAAGATTATCTCCATCAAAGAAGATTCACATGCTATGCAATGTGATATAAATTTGCTCGTCAAATTAAAAGACAAAGCAGAATTGGTATCTAGATCTGTTTCTATTCCCCTGCCCGAATAAATAGTCCCTCGAATAAGGCTCTTAGCAACTTTAAATAAACAATGGGGCGGGAATACGAATATAGTATTCCCGCCCCATTGTTTATTTAGTCACAAAGAAAATACGACAAGTACGGTAAAACGACCTGAAGGTCTTTCTTTAAAATATAATCATGTGATGACAAATAGTTAGGAAGATAAAGAAAAAATATTTCATAACGAGCTCGTAACAATATTCTTGAGTTGGAAAATTTGAATTGTTTATTACTTATTTTTTTAAAAAATTTTGTATCTGTTTTGCTATTTCAAGAGCGCTGTTTTGTCTGAGTGCACGTCTAAATCATACTGGATATCCCAATGTACGAAATCATAGTGACTCCGCGCATGTCCTTTGGGAGAAGTTCCACGCGACTCTTTAATTCGATCTGCTACTTCACCCTTCAATACTCTTTTTCTGTATTTCGGTATCCATACTAAGTGAATCATAAGTCGATGCGTTGTTTGAGTGCCTTTCCAATATTTACCTCATGATTTTAAGTATGCTTTTTTCATTGGCTCTTCGCAAACCCTTTCAGGCTTTGCTCACATCCAGCCTAGCGGATGACCATTCATCCCCGGGTTTGAAACCCTTGGGGTTTTCTGGTCATTGGAATAAACGGTAGTAAACTCACTATTTCTTGCGAAAATTTGTCCACTTCTTGCAAACTATTGATTGAATTAATCAATAGAGATCGCTTTGAAGAGGATTCTCAGAATACATCCCCTTCGGGTTCTATTGCTACTAAATCTTACTTTTTAAAAAGATATCTTCAAAAGAGCGTTTTTATAGTTTTTTTATTGCTCTTACCATTTCACTCATTTTATCTGAAACGAATTTTCACCGGAAACCATGATTTAGAAACCGGCATTTTCGGTTCTTCTTTTATCTGATTTTCTTGCGTGCGAGTCTTCCATATATAGAGCCACGCAGTCGCGGCAAAAATCATCGATGGGTTCCATTGAAAGGTAAACGGTTGACCTGCATGCTTTTGTCGATACGCATCTACGGCAAACTGAGCTAATGCGTCGCCGGTAAAATAGATCGCATGATCATATTTATCTGGCTCTCCAATGATAGAGCTGATCTCCAATCCAGAATAATGTTCATAAACGTTTGAAACGGTTTTATCACCATTGGCAAGATCAACAAGCTTCGACCATTCACCTATCTTCACTCGAGATAATATATCTCCACTCGTTATAACGCCGGCGGACATTAGCGCCCGAAAAACCTGCGGAGGCATAAACTTTACAAGCTCTTTTAGATTGGAAGTATTCCGTGCCCCCGGATTATTTTGTGCATATTTCTGATTATCAATGCTTTGATTTGCAATTACAAATCCGGAAAGCATTCCAATACTGAAAAATTTTGCAGAGCGAGCTCGTGTGTTCCACTTCTGAAAATCATTGGCGTCAGTCTTGAGACCAAGGATAAAGCCAAACAAAAAAAGAGCGTATCGAATTACTCGTTTCATAATAACCCCATTCAAACATTTCAGGTGTTTCAGTACGTATCATATCATTTTTAATTTTTGCAGATAGAAATAACATTGTCAATCGCCAATGACTTTGACCTATGCACTCAATCACTGATCTTTTCTATATGAAAACATACCGGTCGCGTTCTTTCCATTCTTGGGTATGCTGGAGAAAGATAGATTCTATCAAGTAGGAGTACAATCCATGAAAAAGATATTATTATTGGTCTCTATTGCGACAATTGCACATACCTCGAGAATTCATTGTGAAGAGGTCGTTGATAACCCAATCACCGATACCCGAATGATCATACAACGGTCTAAAATTGCAGAAATTCAAGCCGCATACCAGAAAGATGGCATTTTTTATCAAGATGAACAGTGCCATGACCATAGCCACGTTGCCGATGCTTTACAGCTTTTTCTTGCAACTAAGCTCAATATGCGCTCCTATTTTGATGGAGAAGATATCAAAAAATGGCAAACAAAATATGTCGGGCCTGAACGTTCAGAATCATTAAATATCACGTGGGTTGGACATGCAACGGTGCTCATACAAGTTAACGACTTTAACATTATTTCTGATCCTCATTTTTTTAATATGCCGCCACTCTATTATAGAAGTTGCAATCCGGGAATTAGTCTTGAGCAGTTGCCCGAAATTGATTTTATTATCATATCTCACACCCACCGAGATCATATGGATGAACCAAGTTTGCTCGCCATCCAAGAAAAATATAATCCGACCGTTCTCTGTCCGCTTGGCGCTGCATCATGGTTTAAAGAAAGAAAGTTCAAAAACGTTTATGAATGTAACTGGGGCGACAGGCTGACGTTTGTGAAACTCGGGTATGGAAACGCAAAATCTCCTATCTTCTTTTCATTTCTTCCCGCAATTCACTGGTGCCAACGAATGGTAGCCGACGTAAACACAAGCTTGTGGGGGAGCTGGATGATCGAAACACCCCAAAAAACTATTTACTTTGCCGGCGATTCTGCCAAAGGCAACCATTTTAAAGAAATTGCTTCTCTTTTCAATCGGATCGATGTTGCTCTCATACCAATCGGCCCCAATGAGCCGCGTCATTTGATGGAACATTCTCATATGAGCACGCAAGAATCATTCCACGCGTTTAAAGATCTGAATGCAAAGCTTTTTATTCCCATTCATTGGGGAACATTCCGATTGGGAACAGACTCATTTGCTGATCCGATAAAAATACTCAAGAGTTGTTTTGTAGGATCGGAAGAGCAATATAAGATTTTAAAATTCGGCGAAACTCATTCAATTGAGTGATGTTCGTAAAAAATCAAAGAGCGCGTTGAGTGTAACGCGCTCTATTTTTGTATCTATTTACCAAACCAGCCCTTAATCCATGGCC
The DNA here is from genome assembly GCA_963713925.1 of uncultured bacterium. Taxonomy (GTDB): domain Bacteria; phylum Babelota; class Babeliae; order Babelales; family Vermiphilaceae; genus MFD01112-c2. The sequence continues at coordinate 733,453 of OY970212.1, read as the reverse complement.
ACCACGATGATCTCCCTTGTCGTTGAGCAACCGGTTCGTCAAATTCGGGAAGCAATGGCTCTTGATCGACGATCACGCTGCGGCCCAAGAGTTCTCGTTCTCTTTTTTCTCGTAAAACCGGATCTTGCTCCACCCCGGTCAATTGCGTCCCCCATCGATACCATAATCGTGCCAACCGATACGTCAATGATGCGTTGTTAGATCCTTGCCCGGCAATAACAGTCATACGTGGTTTCATGAAACTCGTAAGCCACCCGAGCCACGATACTTTTTCCGCTCTCTGCGGTCCTTCCAAATTTCCTGCCCGATTAATAATTATTGGTTGGTTAACAACAGTTGGTCTGTTGGAAGGAATATCAAGCCGTTTCGACGAAGTTTCGGTGCCGATGGTCCGCGATATGCCATCTCGTGCTTCAATTTTTTTATCAATGAATTCCTGATACAGATTATTCCATCCATTAATTTTAAGTTTACCATTGTCGCGTGCAACAATAGTTCCCTCCGGTTGAGGATCAAGTGCAGGATTAAAAACGGATGATTCTTCGTTTACAACTATTTTCCCGTTATCCCTTGCCACCAGCGCTAATTTTGCATATGTTTTTGAACGACCAAAGTTATTCAAAATAATGTGACTGTTATCATAAGCCTCAAGACTTTTTAGAAGATTACTCATAGGATGGCTCTGAGACTGTTCGGCATGAATATCAATGTGACTATTATCCCCGACCGTTATATTCACGATTCCGAACTTGAACGATTGGTCACCGTCAATCACGAATTTGGAATTATCACTTACTTTGATTAATCCTGTTAAAAGAGATGATATGTTATACTGCCCATCTTTATATTTTTTACCAAAGATATACGCGTTACTATTATCGCTTATAATTAACTTTCCGCTTTGATCGGCAGATCGCACGCTTAAAACAAGCATACTCATGATACACACCATCGTTTTGACTGACCAATTCATCGTATAATCCTCGTTATGATTCTTTTGTTGTGCAGATAGTGTAACCAAAAATTCCCTTTTTAAAACAACTTTTTAATTAATCGCAAAATTGGTCTCTGCTTTTTCCGGATTAAAAATATCTTCCGCATCAATGGCTACTTCGCCGTTGCGCAACATCGGCAATGTATGCTCAACAACTTGATGCACAAACTCACGAACTTGGTACACATAACGCTCTGGATTGTAGAAGAATGAATCATAGTGCTTACGTCCATTGGTCAACCACAAACGCTTATAGCCTTTTGCTCCATTAAAGAGCTCATTCACCGCATTTTCAGGAACTAATTCATCATTTTTGCAATGAATAAAAAGACAGGGAGCTGAAATTTTTCTCACCGATTCTACCGGATGGAATGCCGGCACAAATAAATTCACATCTTTGCTGTCTAATTTCGACACTACTTTCAACACCATTTTCACCATTGATTGTATGTAGGGATGGAAGGCATATTTTTGCAAGACCGATTTTCCCGGCAAATCAAATGTATATCCCAAAATATTATATTTAATTTGATCAATTCCTCGATAAATGAGTCGCTCTGAGGAACTAAACGGACAATCTAAAATAAGCCCCGCAAACATAGAATCTTTTGCTTGCGCCTCAATTGCAGCCACCGCTCCCATTGAAAAACCATATGCTATCAATGGCAAGCCCTTCATATTTTCATGTTCTTTTAAAAAATGAGCTGACGCGATCACATCATATGCCTCATTTTGACCGAGCGTACAATGTTGATTGTCCCGTTTTTCACCATGGCCTCTAAAATCGAAGGTCATAATGTTATATTCACCTGCGTTAAATAACTGACGCAAAAAGCCGGTATCATATTTATCACACATAAATCCATGACAGATCAAAATAGTCCCCTTGGCATGAGGGTAACGCACTAACATGCCCGTTCGCTCAACCCGTTGATGCGGCTCTTGATAATCTTTTTGGCTGTAAATAGCCACTTTTTCTACAATCGCTCCGGGAATTGAGGATTGGTCACGAGCAATAACGGAACCATATGCATTACTCATTAAAGCATTGATCGGCGCTCGATTTACTGCATAATGTCCCGCATGCAACCGGTTCGGCCAAAATCGTGCTACTGTGACAACCGTCAACAACGCAAAACAACTCGTTAATATTTTTCGCGAACCAATTCTCTTTTTCATGAGCCACCTTTCACCAAATTCAACTTCGTTTTTCCGCCGTCGCCTGAAGCCTGTGGCGTGAAAAACTATTTGGGACCCGAAACAATAACCTAAAAACAAGCCCCTATTTTTAAAAATCAATTTCATAAATGAGAGTATCATTTTAACATTTCAGTCTGCAATATTTTATACAAAAACAAAAAATAATGTTGCCACAACTGAGATTTTTTAGTTAAAAACAAGCGGAGCACTGGGAAAAGCCCAATGCTCCGCAATTTTTAATGAGAGCTCATCCAAAAATCCCAGAAGTCCTGATTCTATGTCATCCTGAATTTATTTCAGGATCTACTTAACCTGGATGCTGAAACAAGTTCAGCATGACAACCAACCCTTTTAGTTAGAAAGCTTAATTTTCGTATAAGCTCTTAGTTCCACTTATAAAATGATGTTACCCAGCTACCATATAGTTTTGTGCTAACTCAAGCAGCTCTTTTTGGCTCAACGTTTTGGAAAAACGAGCCGCGATAGCTCCGTTGACAAAAACAAGCAGCGTTGGCACTTTTTTGACTTCATAGCGTTCAACTATTTCAGATGCCTTATCAAAATCTACCGAGATAAAATTAACCGTGCCTTGCAATTCTTTTGCAGCCGCATGATATCCTGGAAGCATTTGCATGCAAGATGGACACCAGTCTGCCCAGAAATCGACAAAAACAGGGTATCTACCGGAGATAAGCTTCTCGAATGCTGCAAGGTCCGTCACCTCTTTGACAGGATCTTCTTGCGCTTGATCTGGCTCCGGGGTATAGATGTGATCCGCAAGAGCTTGCTGCATTTGAGTGCTAAACCCGATTTCTTTGAGGTAATTAACCGCATCAATACCGGCCGCCGCTCCAAATCCTGAAGCGGTTACAGCCTGACGATAGCGATGATCGTGACAATCGCCACCAGCAAAAACTCCGGTGACTGAAGTCTGTTGCGTACGCCCTTTCATTGTCAAATAGCCTTGTTTATCCATGGCGAGCTTACCTTTAAAGAGCGTAGTGCTCGGTTCATGCCCGATGGCTAAAAAGAGCCCGTCAACTTTAAAATCGCTTACTTTATTCGTTGTATTATTCAGAAGGCGCAACCCCGTTACCCCATCCTTATCATCGCCCAATACTTCCTGAACCTCAGTGTTGTATACAATGTGAATATGTGGATACTCTTTGAGCATGTGTTGCATGCTGGCTGCAGCCCGCATCTTTTCCTTACGCACCAACACTGTTACTTTGCTTGCATATGCGGCCAGCTGGATAGCCTCCTCAACGGCCGAATCTCCTCCACCGACGATCGCAACTTCTTTGCCCTTATAAAATGCGGCATCGCACAATGCACAGGTCCCCACCCCACGGCCAAAGAAATGTTGCTCGCTTGGCAAACCGAGTAAAATCGGATTTGCCCCTGTGGCTATGACGAGCGTGAAGGCATAATATTCTTTATCTAAATCGGTGGTAATTTTATACGGCCATGAACTGAAATCAATTGATTTAATAGTGTCATCGGCAAAGATAGCTCCAAATTCTTTTGCCTGATTGGCAATGCTATCCATGATTTCCATTCCCTTATTCTTTTTGACTCCCGGCCAGTTTTCAACATCGGAAGTCATAGTCAATAAGCCACCCGGGCGAGAGCCCTGAAAAGCCACCGTTCTCATCATAGATCGCGCCCCATAAATGGCCGCACTTGCTCCTGAAGGTCCCGTTCCTATAATTGCTATGGGAATATAGGTTCGATCTTTATGGTCTGTTGCCAAAAAGTCTTTCATATTGGGATGAGTAACCGATTCAAAGATCCCCCCGCAACAGGCCGATTTGGTGTACATTGTGTAAAGAGCAGACAGCCCAAGGACAACCGCCCCTCCAAGCAGAAAAGAAAACAGACCTGATTTATTGAATTGCATAAAAAACCTTTCTTAAACTTCATAAATATTTTTATGCAATTAAGCGTACCATGAGTAACAATTTTAAAAAATAGAACATCGCACTCAATATCTTACTTTTCAAAGAATAATAATTTTGGGCATAAGCCCAATGACAAACGGATAATACCTGTTATACTAACAGACAATACATAAAGAAATAGACAGTCTGTTATAAAGGGATTTTCTTATGAAATTAATACAAAAAGGACTACTATCCATCCTTCTTGCATGTGCAAGTAGTCTACCTGCTTCGGACACCCCGGAAACGACACCAAAACAAAGCATTGTTCATGCCTCAATTATGCAACCACTGGTAGAAAAACTGGTCGCCCTTGTTGCAAAATTAGACGCTCTTATTGAAGATCTTTCTCTTGAAATCTCTGTTGGCACTCTCAAGCCGGCAATCAAAAAAGAAGATGTCATCACAAAATTAACCGAAATCCGTCAACTGACGTTTATGCTCAAAAATAATGAATTTTTGGGCGCTCAGCCGCAAGATCTTTTGCGCGCGACTACTCTGACACACTCTTTGCTCAAATTAGTCAACGCGTCACTAAAAAATAACTTTAAAGATTTCGAATCGGTTGATATTGAATCGGTCTTTAAAAAATCGATAGAGATTGACACTGAAATCTCTCCTGAAGAAGTTGATACGAAAATAACACGTGTTGCAAAAGCATGCGATATCTTTAGTGCGCGCGCAAAAACTGCCGGCCTCGCCTGGTATAACCACGCGTTTCGTAAGTTTGACAGAACAATCATGCAGCCATGCTTTAAATACAATGTTCCTAAAATTGCGGCAATTGTAGGCTTAACTGCCGCTGCTACGTTTACCGGATGGTTTTATGGTGGTTGGGAATCGCCAACATTTGTCAGAAATTACACTGGGTTTCCTGTTCCGGATAACATGCTTGCCGTTCCGGATGATAAGAAACCAGTTCATCGACTTGGACATATCTTTAAATCACTCACAGACTATGCGCGTGGTGGATTAGCTCCTCTGAATTACATTGTGCCACCTCTTGCCGTTGCATATGGTTTTTTGGCAAAGGAAATCAACGCCTTTGTCAGTGAAAAAGCGACTAATCTTGCCAACTTCTTGCGTGGCGGAGAATATCGTTACAAAAAAGGCGGCATTACCCAATGGAACGACATTTCGTCTGATTTCAACTCAATTATCGGCTGCGACTATCAAAAGCAACAATGCCTACCTATCTTAGACTACCTGGCAAATGCCGAAATGCATGGCAGAAAAAAAAGCTTCCCTGATAAAGGCTACTTGCTTATCGGCGGGCCGGGATCGGGTAAAACCGAATTTGCAAAAGCATTGTGCGGAGAAATTAAAAAACAAATAGCGAAATCAAATAATGGCACCAATTTCAAATACTACAGTTTCTCAGCTTCTGAAATTCTCTTACCATTGGAAAATGGTGGACTCTTTGGCAGCGTCGAAAGTATGTTCGCTTCGTTAAGATCTATTGCTCCAGTGGTGGTATTTATCGATGAAATACACTTGCTCGGCGCACAGTCATCAAATCCGCGCGTGTTGAGTGAATTTTTGACCGGCATGAGCGGTTTTATGGAAACCGATCCGGCTAAACAAGTCATTTTGCTTGCAGCAACGAACAAGCCTGAGCAAATCGATGAAGCGTTGCGTCGCAAAGGCCGCTTTGGAACAACCCTTCATTTTGATTTGCCAAACTTTGAAAATCGTCGAGAATATTTAGTGCGTAGATTGTCGGAGCTCGCGCTTGATGTTAATCTATTTGATGTTGAAAGACTTGCCAGAGAAACTGATGGCTGCAACTATGAAGATCTGAATTCAATGGTCAAAAGTGCATTCCGTAAAGCAAAAATTATGGGAACGACTGTCAGCCAAGCGTTGCTTGAGGACAGCTTGAATGATGAAATCAGATCAATCATTCACTCCCCAGATGAAAACATTTCAGCACAAGAACAAGCGCTCATTGCTGCCTATCTGACCGGATCAGCATTGACTCGTATATTACTCAATACCACCGATAAGGTATCGTACATCACGCTCAACCCGGTGAACATAAAAATCACTGAAAAACCATCGTGGTGGTACTCTCCCGAAGAAAAAAAACAACCACTTAACAAAGAAGCAATTCAATACGGCAAAGTGTTTACCTACCGTGCGACTGACAGTTTAAAAATTGATTCCAAAAAAGAGCTTGAGCTTGAAATAAAAGTGCTCCTTGCCGGATCTATTGCACAAGAAATGCTCTTCAACACTTGCACACTTGATTATCAAAATGAAGACAAAAAACAGGCTCTCGGATTGGCTCAAAAAATATGTCTTAACGGCATGGACCTCAACAAACTGCCAAAAGAAGTACAAAAAGAGAAACTCACTCAGGCTTATAATTTGATAATAAAACTTGAGAACGAAGTTAAAGAGCTTTTACAACAAAATAGTAAAGCGCTTGATATGTTGACACAGATGATTATGGAACATAAATCCCTTTCAGGTGAGCAATTTGTATACTTTGTTGGTTTTGCTGATCGTTTGGCAAAAGATCAATTGACTCCTGAAGAAAAAGAAATGATGGAACAAGGTAGAAAGGCATTTGAAGAAGCACAATCTAAGCAGCAAGCTGACGCTCCTGTCAAAAACTCTGCGCCAGTCATTGATCCCGCTTCAAAGGAAATCGGCCTAGAAGCAGTAACTAATTAAAATTTTCAGCCTTAGTGCTCTGGATGTTCGTTGAGTTGTCGTTCGTGGTGAGCGAAGTTTTGAGCCATGCGCACAGCATGGGTAAAAGTGCAAACGAAGTCGAACCATACGAACGAAAAAGAAAATAAAATGAGGTGTTTACAAAGTAAGCACCTCATTTTATTAGGACCTCATTGAATCTTGCTTTTTTTGCCGTTCAAATGGATTCGACTGCGCTAATGCCCCAATTTTTTACCCATACTTCGCGAGCTTCGTATGGGGCCCAGTTTCGCTTACGCTTCATCGGGGACCCCAAAATTACGCTCCGCTCACCACGAACGGATCTGCGATTACAATGAAGAGTTGTGTTCAACTTAATGGGTTATGTTTTATCTATTTGATCAATTCGCTGACGATATCGCTCTTCTTTGAACTGAGCGGTCAGCCATTTTTGTATCATCTGCAACGCTGTTTGCGCATCAACGTAATCTGACGGGATAATTAATACATTTACATTATCATCTTCTTTTGCCGAAATCGCGGTTTCAACGTTCCATGCTAACCCTGCATAGATATGTGCAAACCGATTTGCAGCAATCGCCATCCCGGCGCCGGAACCGCAGAGCAAGATTCCAACATCAGCTTTTTTATGTAACAATTCATGAACAACTGCTTGAGCAAAAATCGGATAATCACTGCGCACAGCGTCAAAGGCGCCCACATCATCCCATTTAATTGGTGTGTCGGCAAGATACAAGCGTTTTTTTATTTCTTCTTTCAGCTCGAATCCACGATGATCGGCGCCAATTGCTATAATCATAGTCGCGCCTCATGTGAAATAATTTCACCATTTTTGGTGTCCATTGAACAAATATCATACAAGCACCAGGTAAGAGCCGCTTCTTTGTTGATCGATCTGAAGACCAACGACATCATTGGTGTTGAAGGAGTCAGAATCGGATTGTCGCGCGTATCTTTTGCATTGAAAACAACGCGATATGCGGTTTTAAAATTCCCATATGCCTCTCCAAAATAAGCTTTATATTCTTGAGAAAGCGTGACCGGCCTGATTTCTATTGGATGATACATTGCATTACCAATCTCAAGACAAATTGTCCAAACTGGATCGATGCCGGACAATGGTATATCCCACAATGACAATACATAAAAAGTAATGTAATCATTGCTATTTTCGAGCTCTCTTTTTACATACTCATTAATTTGATCACCCGTTTTGCAATGGCGAAACGCATGCAATTGGGCAAAATCACGGCGCACTTGATCAGAAACCCACAACGCATCAAACATGGCAACCGTTGTGAACTGGTCGTACACATGGACCGATTTAAGATAACACTCAGGATTTTCAAAACAATCTCGAATATCAATTCCTTGATAAAAATTGCTTTGTGCCCAGTTATATATCCTGACACACCCGGAAAAACCAAGTATACTTGAACATAAGATGCTCACTATAATGCGTTGCTTCATACCATGCCTCTCATAAGTGGGCCCCATACATAACCTATGTTAAGCATGAGTAAATTATTTTTAACTTTTTAACGGGTCCCAAGCACAAGTCCCACACGAAGCCTTTAAGTGAAGTGTGGGTAAAAACGTAAGGGAGTTTCGCTTGGGTGTTATATTACTACGTATCCTAAAAAAAAGTCGGTCCTTTTACAAGCAAAAATAGACTCCGTTGAGTTTTTGATAAAAATTACTTTCGAGTAAACTATTTTTGTACCCTTTAAGAAAGCAGCTTTCACATTACATTAAAAACTCAATGGACTTTACCATTTATGCTCACCCAACTCAAACTTCCCTTCTTTTTAGCATACCGTTACATTTTCACGCGCAATAAAGATCATGCGATTTCGGGTATGATAAAAATCTGCGTATTCTCAATGACCATCACGAGTATTGCATTCACACTCATCTGTTGCATTATGCAGGGGTTCCATATCGAAACAATCAAAAAATTGCAATCGATACACCCCCAAATCATCATGCATGCATCCGGGCAACCAATTGCGTATGATGCCATCGAATCGATCATCACAACAGAGTTCAAAGATTCAGTTGCTTTCATCAGTCCGATTGCGCAGCAACATATTATTATCCCCTGTGAGCAAACAAACGCTCCATTGGTCATGATCCAGCAAACGATTGATCCGGCAAAGGAACGTAAATTGGGGGGCATCATGGACACCATAGTTACCTCAGACAAGCATGCTTTGTTTTCATCGGACTCGGTCGTTATCGGTAAAAAATGCGCCGAACTTCTCGGGAAAAAAATCGGTGATCAAATAGATTTTTTAGTCGCAAAAGATATACGTATGAAAACCCGATCGCTTGAATTTCAACCGATGAATGCTCGCATAACTGGATTTTTTAGCACCGGAATTGAAGAATATGATATGGCTTTCATGCTCTGTTCGTTTGATTTTTTGAGCACACATTTTGCCGACGCTCAGATCACACAATGCCACATGCAGGCGCAGCCACATCAAGATATTCATCAACTGACAAAGAAACTGTCGCATCGATTCAAAATGACTGCAATGAGCTGGCAAGAGCTTTATCCGGCATTGCTTTCAACATTGACTCTGCAAACATGGGTTACTTTTTTCATTTTGGCCATCGTACTTTTAATTGCAGGAACCAACTTGATGTCATTACTCACTATGTATGCCTTTTACAAGCGTAAAGAACGGGCTCTGCTAGTTTTGCTCCGCGCGCGTGCAAAAGACCTCTTTATAACTTTTTTCTTAATAGGTCTATTCATTGGCGGCTTTGCTGTCGGCTTGGGAACTCTGCTGGGAACTTTGTGTGCCTGGCTGTTACACTCAACTATTCACATACAACTTCCCGACATGTATTATGTCACTCACCTTCCGGTCAACATTTCTTTGCCAACCATTATGCTCTGCTGGGCGTGCAGTATGCTTATAGTTCTCATGCTGTCGGGATTCAGTGCATATCGATCAGCAACCTTTCAGGTGGGAACGTTGTTGAAGGGAGAATAAAGAAACCCCAAATTAAATTTGGGGACCCCAGAATGACATTGGTTTTTTGTAAAATTCAATTACACTATACTCTGCACATCAATTAACAATACGCATATCAATTAACAATACGCGAAAGGCACTTTGCTATGAAATATGTGGTTCATTTATCTACAATCCTGTTTAATTTAACAGCATCTTACGCCGCTGATTTTACCGACACCACTCTCCCGGCCATATCATTCACTGTTATACTAAATAATAATTCTGTTTTTTCTGACCATGTATCACACACAAAATTCTTGCAAGTGCTTGATGTCTTTCAAAAAAAGAATAATTTTTCTCTCGGAATCGAATCAAAAAGTAACAACAGTGATGCGACTGATCTACAAATGGAATCGCAAACAAGTTATGCTATTGAAAATAGAATTATAACTGAATCGAGTAATCAAAAGTCATATTTCAACTCTAAAAAAGAATCCCATAGCTCAACAAGAACAGCAACTTATGATAAAAAGACAAAGTTGAGCTTCGTACTCGGGAAAATATATCCTCTTATTAATGTATATTCTTTCGCATCTATAAATCTTCACAATGAAGAAGTTTCCACCAAAATTATTGTCGAGGTCAAAAATCAAAGTGATGTGACCTGTTTGGCAAAGTTGCTCGAAAAATAAGAAACAAATTAAATCGAAGTAAGCCTTTATGAAATACATCTTCGCTACAATCATTTCCTTATGGATATGTTCCACCTTGCCGGAGCCCTCAGCGCATCAGATACCGGTCAGAATTGAAGCGACAACGTATCATTTTGAACGGACAAGTATTGGACAAATACTTCCAGGATATTTGCAATTACGCACGTGTGACATTATCGCTCATGTCAAAGATGGCAGCATTATGATTGAGAAAAAAGCTGATGGATCCCTGACCGCATATCACCACAGCCGCATCATGCCCAAAAGGCATATTCAAATACCTCTTGAAAGAGCTTTAATTTCTATCACTGTTTCCGGTAGTTCTTTGCACATTACGAATCTTACAACTTAGTAACGGGGTCTCTTTATGAAACGAATACTTTTGACGCTTATCGTTTTCTTGAAAAATTATAGCGCAGAAACAAAACCGTGGCTTCCCTATTATCTTTTTCCGTGCACTACCATGAATTTATCAATTCATGAAGACGCTCCCCCCGGTTCTTTTGTAGCAAATTATTCCCAAAAAATCTCAAAAAAAGAAATGCGCAATGTGATAGGATCATTAGTTTTTAGACTGCAACCGGAAAATTTAGACTTTATGATACAACTTCATTTTTCCAATGATGCCGAGTTGCGTATAGTAAGACAGGGTCGAAATCAGCAAGTTCTAGCCTGCGAATTGTATAAAAAAGAAATCACAAAACAAATGCTGGAATTTAATAAGCGGGGGTATGAGTATACCGAACAGAATGTACTCGATCAAGCTATCAGAAATGCAATGGCTGTTGAAATCACCTACATGAATCAAGCTGCATCGAAAGCAATCGCTCTTGCTGTAAAGCCACTTATAAATCCGGTACTTCGTCCAAAAAACGAGAATTTTTTAGCGGGAATAAACTTAATTGACCCTGACCTAAAGGCCGAAGATAAAATTGCCATTGCTTTTTCATTATTAAAAAGTGAATACTAATTCGTAATTTTAGAATCTTTGTTAAAAAAGGAGAGTTCCACTATGAAAATGAAACTCGTTTCGTTCATTTCAATTTTATGTGCAGCAATACCGGCGTATTCCGCTGATCTTCCGCAGAGCTCTAATGATTCAAATGTATCTTTTACTATTACGGTTGACGGAGCAGATTACTTTTCCGGACAAGCCGCTTTGAAAACGTTTTTGGGTGCTCTAGATTATTTACAAAATAAAACCAATTTTGAGATCAATGTTGAATCGGAAAACAGTGGAAAAGTCTCATTGGGAGGTATAATACGTGCTCGAGACAAGTATATTATTGAAAATGGAATAATAACCAACGATATGCACAGAAAACATTTTACCGATGTCCCCGAATTGCGAGACTACGAAGGAATGAACGGAATAACCAAACATAAAAAAAATACGAAATTAAGTGAGACTTTCAAAATTGAATATCCACATAACGAGCAAACTTCAACAAAGTTAACTCTCACTATTAACGACTTGACTGCGGCCAATAAATTTCTGGCAAAACTCAAGAAATAGGGAGAGTTTCCATGCTACCGAAAATGATTTGTAACGATTGGAGTCTCAAAAATAAAGCCGTATTTTTGCGTGTTGATCTTAATATTGAATCACTTGAAGAAACGGTTAAATTTAATAAAATTATTCCGACATTACAATGGTTGCACGATGCCGGAGCTCGCACCATTATCGGCACTCATCGTGGCAGGCCACATGGATATGATGCATGGCTTTCAACAGAGCAATTAGCCACGCTGTTTCAGAATGCTAACTTCCCGATTGCATTTTGTCCCGGAGTACATGACCTGCCTCAAATGGCGCATCAATTGCAACCCGGTTCATTTTTACTTTTAGAGAATCTTCGTTTTTTCCAAGAGCCTGAACATTTAATTTCATTGCTGCAAGAAACATGCGAATTCTATATCAACGATTCATGGGGGAGTGCTCATCGAGGAGATCCGTTTGTTGACCAATTAGCGTCTGAATTTGAGCCAAGTAAACGGAGTATCGGTCCTCTGGTCGAAAAAGAATTGCACCATCTTGCGCCTCTCAAACAAGTCCCTGCGCAGAAACTCACTGTACTCATCGGCGGTGCAAAATATGCTGAAAAATTAGCTGCTATCGAAGCTCTTTCTTCGCGAGCTGGCCATATTTTAGTCGGTCCAGCACAATCATTTCCATTTCACTGTGCGCGCAACGAGAACACTGCCTACTTTGCATCATTAGGACTATTTTCTCCGGAAATAGTCGCACAAGCACGCATTATTATTAAAAGAGTTGAACAACCAAAAATTAATATGACGATTCCAAAAGACTATGCAATTGAAATGACGGGTGAAAGTCGGTCACTTCCAATCGGCCAGCTTTCAACTGATCAAAAAATTATTGGCCTTGGAACTCAATCTGTGGAAGCGTTTGTAAAAATCATCCAGCAGTCACACACCGCGCTTTATGCCGGATTGATGGGTTTTCTTGATAATGAACACTCAATGAATATTAATAAATTAATTTTTGACGCGCTTGCTCACGTTCAAGGAACAACAATCATTGCCGGTGGACAAACTGCGCAAGCAGCCTACGATTTGGGATATGAAAACAGATTCACTTGGATCTCAACCGGCGGCGGTGCAACGTTGGCTTATATTTGTAACAAGACAATGCCAGGATTAGAGTTGTTTTAAAGTAAAGAGAGAGCAGAAAATTTCTACTCTCTCTTTCAAATACTATTTTTTGCTAATTCAAAGCTCGTTGCACTTTTGAATCGTCTCATACCCACCGGTAAAAGATTGAAAACAACATTTTGACCTAATTATTCGGCGGCCAGAAATAATTCCGTATCTTCGACCCGAGTGTTTGATAATGTGGATGGTCCATTTTATTATTTTTTCTGAATATATTAATATCCTCTCGAGTCAGGGTTATTTCAGGATCAGATGTCTTTAAAGTATCCTCTAGATAAAACCATTTACCTTTGGGAGAATGATTCTCACGAAAATATTGTAAGTCCGAAATGACTAAAGAAGTGTCCCCCCTCAGTTTGGCAAACTGTTCAGGGAAATTTTTGGCAATATAATTTTTTGCCCAACGATATCTATTAAATTCTTTTCGTTTATCATCGTCATCACGCATAGTCCAAGTAACACCGCCCCAGTTGGGCATAAACTCCACAAAATCGTCTTCCCAAATACCATGGTCTTTGAGTCCTCCTTGAAAACGAGTGTATCTACCTTGATCTTCGTCTTGCTTTAATATTTCTAGTGCTGCATAATACGCAATACGCTTATCGCTCGCTCTCTTGTCAGGATCAGATTCAGAAAGAGCATGCTGCTCTAGTCCTGTAAAAAATTCTTTATCTTTCATCTTGTTGGCTAAATTTTTACCCTCACGTTCTTCTTCTCTATGCTTTCGAAGGCGCAACGCCAAAGCTTTTTTTTCGGCATTACTCCATTCTCTCTCCCGATCAACATCTACGTATGAAGTCCACGGCGAATTAACTTTATTCATAAAATTTTTGTACCGAGCCAGCAACTCTCGCGGGCCAGATCTGCCCATCGTTTGAGTTTGATTGGGCGTATAAGAAAATTGCATCCCCTGGCCGGCAGGTGCCCGGTATCTATACAGTGATGATTGACTTGCTTGCAATGCCACAAATGGCATCAAGAATAGCGTGATAAATGACAATTTCTTCATATAACCCCCCCAAAAAATTAGCATCTATATTCATGTTAAGCATATCTGATTTGACTCTGAAAAATCAAGATTATGAATCAAAAAACAGTGCTGCTCAGGGGATTTTGTTGATTTTGCTCCATTTTTATTATTTCAAAGCAAGATAAAGCAAGATATGGTACATTAAGTATAATGAACAGACTCTCAATCAAAATGGATAGCATTGAACATAAAATTCAAAAAAAACGGCAATTTGATACTCGAAATTGACAAATACTTTTTAGACTCAATTGGCATCGATGAACAAACAGGAATCGATATGATCGGAGCTAATAACAGTATCATTATCACTCCGCGTGATCGAGACCTGGGGGCGAAAAAGCGACACGAGCTATTCGAAAAATTTAAAAAAGAGTTTCTTGAACAATACGCTCCCGTTTTGAAGAGGCTAGCAGAACATAATCAATGAATCGGGCAAAAACTCAACAAGTAGAGTGCGTCGGCCAGGTGCTCATCGACAAACGGATCATTTTTGTTTGATTTTTCATACACCAAAAGCCCACGATTGTCATGCTTCAGCGGCCATGAGCAGTAGGTCACCTCTTTTAGTGCAAGAGAATCGGCCAGTTGATCAACAACATCTTTATCTGCACGTTTATTATGCATCGGACTTTCCATGTTTATAGCACGCACTTTTTGATGAAATGCAGACTTTCCTATTTGCGCATCAAATACTTCAGGCTTTGTCCAATCAATAACACAGCTCGTTCCCAGTTCTTGATGATTCACTCCCGATATACCTTTGAAACAGTTAAAATCGGGATTATCAACAAAGTAGGCAACGCGCGGAAGATTGAAACAATTATTTTTAGAAAGTTCATGCAGCACAAATTGACTATGATTGAAATTATGATCGAGTGAAATCATTTTTTTGGGTAACGCAGTTACAAGTTGGAGTAGTTCACAGCGACGTTTGAGTATTCCATCAGGTTCCATAGTAACTTCCTTCTTTTTGGGGGGGCTTCACTATTTTTACTCATCCTTTTATTATGACCATACCCCAGTTAAAGATGAAGGGCAACAGGTCGCGGAAAAAACAAAATTTCACCTGTCGATGACACTGTTGATACACTCAAACGTATTGACACAGCCCTTCTAACTTGCCAAGCTGTTGAAAAAGATTATGTTCTATGCTTGCGCAAGCGGGATCCCGAATCGTTCCTACAAGCTCGCGTGGGGGTATAAGCATGGGTTTAATGTTCATTGAGAGATGTAAGTGAATGAAGACAAATCTATTACTTCGGTATGTGCTTGTGCTCATGCTGATAAGCACCAATTTCCCACTGCAGGCGCGATCACCACTTCGTGCTCGCCGCAATCCCACCCCTACCATCACTACCCACTGGAGTGATGATACCAAGCCATATAAGATCACACATTCCCACTTAGGGATCTATCCTTTTTTTCATTTATATGATCCGAGCCACCTACGTCGTTATGAACTGCCTGACAGTGCATTATCTTTTCATTATGAACCGGGAAAAACAGTCTTGGGCTCGCGCCTGAAACAGCTTATTAATGAATTGCTTGTTGAGTTAAACGAAAAAAAACAACGCCTTACTCATTTTAAAATTTTACAATCAAAAGATTATAATTTTGATAAAAATTGGGGGCTTCTTGTATTAAAATTTAGAGACTATCCGTATGTCTTGAAGCTCTTTATCGAAACTCCTGAAGGAATTGTAAACCCGTTTAACAAAGGAATTGAGCCAATTTTCTTTTTTTATATGGGTTCAGGAGTCAGCCGCCATTTGACAGGTTTTACTCGTATAAAAAATAGAGAAATTGTTTTACGTGAGCTCGCAAAAAATCCTCAGCTGGCAAATCAAGTGGAAATTCCCAACAAGTGGTTTTGGATCCCAACCAATAGTCGCATGATAACCATACGCGGCGATAACTTTGCTGATCGATCCCTTGAAAGCACAATCCCGGGCACCTATGTCATTGTTGCCGATTGCATTGAACCCGAACGACCATTCAGTCTTTCTTCACCGCAAGATCGATCCCGTTCGCTGACCCTGTGTAATAAAATGAATCTTATGATCGACCCTCATATCAAAAATTTTATGATTGATAAACGCACTCATAGTCTTGTCATCGTTGATACCGAACACTTTCCAACAGCAACCGGACTCTACTCAAAAGGTCCTTTCAAATCATATTTACATTGGTATTTTCATCTGACGAGTAAATGCATTAAAGACGTACTTTTTCTGACCAAAAGAGAACGGCTCGCACGACAAAGAATGAATCCTGTTCGCGCACTGGGAATGGAAGATCTGCGCGCTTAGCGACTGGCTTTCAGAATAGAAGCTTCTATTTTTTCTATCTGTTCACGGATTATGCTATCTGTTTTGATCGATTCTTCAATTTTTTCAAGTGCATGCATAACCGTTGAATGATCACGGCCTCCTAAGAATACGCCTATATCACGCAAGGAGCGCTCCGTGAATTTTTTCATGAGAAACATAGCGACATGCCGAACGAATGATAGCTCTTTGCTTCTATTTTTTGAGCGCAAATCATCCAGTGTGTATGCAAAATGTCGACAGAGACAACGAATAATTGCTTCAAAATCAATCGACTGTGACTTTGGTGTTGGATTCTGAATTCCTAACACATTTTGTGCCAAACCAAGAGTAATCGGCTGCCCAGTCAATGAGGCAAACGCGAGCACACGAATCAACAATCCTTCAAGCTCTCGAATATTCGATACATCCATCGACGCGATAAAAGATGCGACTTCGTCCGGAAATGACTCATGTGATTGTTCCGCTTTTTTGCGCACAATAGCAATTTTAGTCTCGAGTGAAGGTGCCTGAATATCAGATACGAGCCCCCAGGATAGACGAGATCGTAATCGTTCAGCCAAACCAACGATATTTTGAGGAATTACATCACTGGTAAATACAATTTGCTTATGTAAATCATACAGCGTATTAAATATATGAAAGAAGGCCTCTTGTGTTTGCTCTTTATTGGAAATGAACTGGATATCATCAATCAAGAGCACATCAACTGCGCGATACTTTTCCTTAAAAACATGCACACGATCAAAGCGAATCGCATTGATGAACTCATTTACGAATCGATCTGCTGTCTGATATAAAATGGATGCTTTTTCATCTGCTTGTTTAATGCCATTTCCGATCGCATGTAATAAATGCGTTTTGCCAAGTCCGGAGCCTCCATAAATGAACAGTGGATTGTATAAAACTCCCGGTTTTTGGGTCACCGCTTGAGCAGCGGCGTATGCAAGAGAATTGTTCGGTCCGACGACAAATGTCTGAAAAGTATGTGTCGCACGAATGCCAGGTTGAATTCGATGAGTAGGCGCCTTTGCAACCTGCGTTTGATGTTTCGGCTCGGAAACGATGGCGACTTCTTCTTGTTTTACAACTATTTCATGCACAATCTCTTTTGATTCTTGCGCTGCTTGTGCCCCACGAACAACAAGAAGTGCATGAATTTCTTGAACATGCAACAGGCGCGCCAAATGAGTGCCGATTAAGGGCATATAGTGCGATTGTATCCAATCACGAATAAAAATGTTCGGAACTTCAAGATACGCGGCGCTGCCCGTAGGATCCCATCGGATCAAGGAAACAGCCTTAAACCACGTATCAACGACGCGAGTACCCGCCTCTTCCTTTATTATCGATAAAAATTCCTGCCACAACGTATCTAAGGAAATCATCATAACATACCCAATCTTCATTGCCATTACGATTGGGGCCCATAATATACACCCATGCCACGCATGAGACCTGAATAATTTTTTTGTTCATTTATAACTAACTTGGTAGTACTTCCCAAATGTTCTCCATTTGAGTGTAGTTAATGTACCATATGCAGGTTATTTTAAAAAGACAGATGAAAAAAGTTTTTAAGATACGCGTTTTTTTACATCTTCCACGAACTTTTCAAGACCGGCGACCAAGCCTGCAACAATCAATTTTTGGTATTCCTGATTTGCAAGCAAGCGCGCTTCTTTGCGATGTGACACAAAACCCATTTCGACCAATACCGCCGGTATTGAGCTTCCCATGAGCACTTGTGCCGTTCCTTGCTTGACTGTGCGGTCAATAACATCAGGGTTCATGTGCGATACTGAGGAAAGGAGGGCCGTTTGCATGCAATGAGCTAAATCTTTACTTAATTTACACGTGTTATCAGACATGTCGGTGCTAAAAGAAATATCTATGCTATTCTTTATGTTTTCAGTCAACAAAACCGGGTCATAATAAAAGGTTTCGATGCCCTGCGCTTGATCAGACTTTCCTGAATTTGCATGCAAAGAAAGCGCAACTGTTGCCGATTTTTCAGAATTAATTTTGAATGTTCGTTTGTCCAGTGGAACAAATTCATCGCCCTTGCGCGTCATCACAACAAACCAACCCCGCTTCTTGAGTTCATGCTCCAGTTGGTCCCCTATTTTTTTTACGAGCTCTTTCTCTTTGATATTAAAAAAACCGCATGCACCGGTGTCATCCCCTCCGTGCCCACAATCGACAACAATAGTTGGCCGTTGCAGTGATGCCATTTGCAGAACGGTTGGGCGACTACTTTTGAGATTCTCAATGCATTTTTTATCATAACAGGTGATCACCAAAGCTTGTTGATTGCCAATTGTTTTAAATTCATGCACCGCCACTTCAATCCATTCAGGCTCATAAGCAATTTTGATACTTAATCCTTTTGTAGGAACATTTATCGGTGCCACTGAAAAGCGAAAATGGCGTTCATCCAATGCAGCATATTTATTCAATTCCTTTTGAACATCTCCTGCGGCAACGCCAACTCCGGGCAAAATAAATGCAAGCGTTTTGCGACCTTTTGATTGCGGCACGATACCGTCCGGAAGTTGACTGATGAGAAAAGAATCAGAAAAATAAAGGACAAGCTTTGCAAGCTCAAGCGTTTTATCATGAGCATCTTTTTTTTTATTGGATGTCCCGAGTAGTTTATTGCCCATATTGTTTGGTTTCATGACATGATAAAAAATCTTTTCGACCTGGGTTTGGGCGTGTAAAGATGCCGACAAAGAAAAAAGACAAGCTGAATAACAAATAAACGCAATCCACGATATTTTATAATTCAATACAAAAGTGTTCATACCATTCTCCCCTCATGAGATGTAACACTTTCTATCGTATTGACTTTATTATCTGTTTGTCAATATTGATGAAAAATTTCAGCCCAACTGAGCTCTTCTATTGGGGTCCCCGCGCATGAGCGTGGTGTTTTTTATTCTTACCCTAACTTTTCACCCAAGCTGCACAGTTGTTTCGCTTGGGGCCCCCAAGTCTAAACATGGGGTGAAATAATGTAAGCAAGTCGTTTTGATCGCTCCCATGCCCTTAAAAAATCAACTAATGGATAACGGGTTCCGCGCTCATCTTGAAACTCAAACGCGGGATCATTACAAATGACCTCCTGAGATATGGCATCAAACCCTTTAACAATCAAAATATGTCCTGAAGCATAGGGAGTTGCCGAGCCGGCAAGCGGTCCACGCACACTCACACACACCGGTATTCCGCGCGCAAGGTAATGATACAATGTTTTAAAATGATCGAGACGAGTCACGCAGGCACTCAACTTTCCGTGCGATAATGCATAGACGGCGGCCATGTTACACGGCCAACTTCCATAAATTCCAAGTCCTTCATCATATACGGAGTCTGCAACATTTGCAGGATCATATGGTTTGCCAAGATAATAGCGAAGCAGCATGGTACATGAAGTGGGGGAGCATAAGGCTTCATTTTTATGATGATCTATATGGAACTGAGATAAAAAAGGTATTCCTGCAATATAACAAGATTTCAAGTTCATGTTTTCTGGCTCATCAGGGACCATTTTTTGCAAGTCTGAAATACAGACACCCAACCCCTCACAATCAACATCACAATTGCGACCATCTGACTTAATGACTTTCATTTTAAATCCGTTTGCTCTTGCATCGCCTAATTCAAGACGAACATGATGAAAATCAAGTCCATTTTCTTTCTGCAGATATGTTTTTTTAACACCGACGCCCCAATCTGCCATATGAATCCAATCAGACCACTTCCCCTCCTTTTCATGACGAACTTGCACAAAAAAAGAAAAATGGCCTTGTAATGGCATTTTGCAATTCCAAGAATAGATGAGTTGATTAAAGGAAGGCGTGCGTTCTCTGCTAAAAACAATTGTTCCATGCCGCGATTTTGCTGTTTTCTCACGTGCATATCGATACGTCCATGTCCATGGCTCACATGCGCTCATCTGTAAGAAAACGCACAGCGTCATAAAAAAAAACCGCATGATATACCCCACGCAAAAAAAACACTACCCACACTTTTATCTCTTTGAGTATAGAGCAACATCACTCGACAAAACAATTTTAACTCTAAAAAGCCCCTTTCATTTACTCGATGAATGCAAAATATGCATATTGAGAAATAGGGACCAACATTTTTTGGGGATAAATCATGAAAGAATTGAAAACGATAGCATGCGTATCGCTTCTTATACAGTACTGCATGTTAGCGACACACATTGGATATGTGGTTGATCCGATCGCCGATTTAGCGGGAAATCCTCTTACCGGTCAATCGACGATCGCTTCATACAAAGATATCTCGCTCTGCGGTGCAAAACCAACAACCGCAAGCTGTTGTCCCCGCATTCATCAGGCCATTTTTAATGAACAAGTTACTATTATTGGTGAAAATAATGAGGAATACCATGTTGAGTTACCAACTGTGTATTATTTAGTAAATAAGAAAAAAGAGTGCCGCTATTGGATTGAAAAAAAAGCGGTCAAAACAGTTGAACAACTCAAGAAAGAAAACATCGATCTGAATGCATTCCCTCGCCCTTCTTTTAGCCCCGATCGGTACAAACAGGTAGATACCGTCATTCTTATTGCGCCTTGGCATGATCACGTAAGCAAACGAACCTATTCAGCCGGAACGAGATTTGTAATCGATCGAAAGATAAGAAACGAAAACGATTCACATAAAAAACCGGATACGATCATGGTGAAATTATACGATCGTAAAAAGAGAGTCATCAATTCATATATTCCAAACAACCTTGTGTTGCTTGACGTCAAAAAACCTGCGGCCGGAAAAAGAGAAGCCTTTATTAAGTTGCTTCGAACGTGGACAGAAAATAATGATGGCTACATTCCCTATGTCTGGGGAGGAACCAGCTTTACCGGCCGTTCACATGCTGGATATATCTCAGAAGTAACCGCGCCAAACGGATCATGCAGTTATTACACACTCTCGGATCAAAAGCAGAATCCTAAACAAGGCTTTGACTGCTCAGGGCTCATCGCACGCGCAGCCGAAATTGTTGGCATACCTTACTTTTGTAAAAATAGTTTCGCGGCCAACCTGACGCTCAAACATCTGACAAAAAAAGATACCGTATTGCCCGGTGATATTATTTGGTTTCCGGGACATGTCATTATTATTTCAGATCCAGAAAAATCATTGGCGATTGAAGCCCGCGGTTATGGAGTAGGTTTTGGCAAAGTACATGAAATTCCTGTTGAAAAGATCTTTAAAAACGTTAAAACGATTGATGATTTACAACAAATGCTTGATGACCCTCGCAAACAAATCACCCGCATTGACCGAGCAGGCAACACCAAAGAAACACATTATGATTTTGCGATTCTTTCATTGACTGAGCAGAAATGATTAATTGGTAAATATTTTAAAGCATATTTTGAGGTAAAGCTTAACGCGGCTTCTCAAAGCACTAGTTTAGGCTGCTGTTGTAACCCAAGAAAAGTAAAAAGAGGAGTTTTCCATTGTAGGAAGCTCCTCTTTCTTTTAATCAATCTCTTGTGATAGCTCGAGTTATGCGACCATATCTTGTTTTATTTCTAATAATTGGACAAGCAACTCATTTGCTTCTTTTCCATTTACATAAATAAGTGAATACAATAGTTCCCCTACCGTTTTCTGTTTAACTCCTTGCGGAAGAAACCCGGGAAACAAACGATAAATAAAATCCGTCATAGTTCGAGTTTGAGTATATTGCTGTTTCATGCGAAATTGTTTTTGCGCATCGCCAAATTGAAACGCCTCATTAATCTGCTTAGCATCTGGCGCATAAGGCGTTATTGCCAATATCGCCCGTTCCAATTTCCTTTTATTATCCGTGGTTTTTAAAAACTCATGATTATATGTTGTTTTATTATATGCAAACCAACGGGCTGTTCCCTCTTTGTCCCGACTACCGGCTTTTACATCAAACCATTTTTTGGGATAATGAGACAAACCCATATGCATAAGCTTGGCGCCGAACGCGATGAGCGCACCATATTTAGTTGTCGCCGTTAAAACAGATGATAAAGTCATGCCTTCATGCAAAAAATCCGTTTGTAAATTATCAGTTTTTATTTTAATCGACTCATACTTTCCAACCTTCATGCCATAAGACATGCCGGTAGATAGAAATGCCGCAAGTATAGTAAAAAATATATTTTTCATTTTCATAACATAACCTCTTTATTAAAGTGGACTGAACATACGCCCAGCCCACTTGATATCTTAGTTATTGCTGCGTTCTTCTCTGGTAATAACACGGTGTATTGTTTCTTTAACCGATGTTTTAACTGATGTAGGAAGTATGAGTTTCCAAATACTATAAAGAGCACCATAAGTAGCACCTATTGCAAGACAAGTCGTGATTACAGGGGTCTTCTTTAAAGCCTCTGTAATTTCCGAAACTTCGCCTAACATATGTCCGAGCACCTTTGGTGTTCTATGCCAACACCAAATTCCAGCGTCATAGCAAGCTCCACCGAGATCATTTACAATTTTTAGGCCGTATTTTTTTGCCGGTGCCCATGCATCTTTTGCAGCAATTTTACTAGCTTCCCAAGCATTGGATGCCGCCGATACGTCCAGATATCTTTCAACATTATTCAATAATTGTTCACCAAGATTTGATGCAGCTTCACCAACTGCCTGTGCAACAGGAGCCGTTTGTTCTACTACTGCTTGAGCCACTTCCACAGCCGCATATTTTAAATTGAGCTCTGCTTCATAGGGGTCCATTGCAAATGAACCTGCAGAAAGCAGACTTACAGTTGCCAATAGGGCATATTTCATGAATTTCATAGTATAAACCTCCATTTGATTCTCTATGATTCTTAAACTAATACCAATATACCATAATGATTCAGGCCGTCAATTAGCATTGTTACAAATAGAAAATATCAGATTTGGAGTCCCCAATTTCGGGTCTCATGCGTGGGTCCAGCGATAGCATAGTAAAGCTGGAGCGAAGTGAAATTGGGGTATTATGGCTGCTTGGTGACCAAGGACCGTCGTAAACCTGGAGCTTCCCTGGTGTCTCCAATGAGGCAATAGCCCTTAACTACCCCTTGGTGACTCCTGACATACCTAAAGAAAGGCTCGGGATCCTCTTGAAATTGTATAGATTCCATGACCACCTCCCTATTAAAATTTGCATAACTTGCGGCAAATTTCAGGCCAAAAAAGGCAGAGTTGAGGCTCATGACTACCCCGGCATAGGGCTTTTGAACGCCTGCGATCGCATGGGCGGCTGTCATTCCCTGAGCCATGGCATCTGGCCAGGTTCGGCTGACGATTTTTTCACCCGTAATCTGATCAGTTACCAGGGCAACATCACCGGCAGCATAAATACCTGAAATGGAAGTTTGCATGAAGGAATCAGTAATAATTGCCCCCTGATCATAGGCGATGCCCGCTTGAAGGGCAAGCTCACTATTTGATTTCACACCGGCGGCAACAATGAGCATACTTGTTTTCAGGATTTCCCCTGAAGAAAGGCCTATGGTTACACCCATTTCATTCTCAGAGACTGAAACTATCTGCTGATTACAGACAACATTGATTCCCAACGACCTCATCCTACGATCTAAAAAATCTGAGGCGCTCTCAGGGATTACACTACTCATAATCCGATCATTTTTTTCAATAATCGTGATCGTAGTAACCCCACGTTGCCATAGTGCATCGGCTGCCTCAAGTCCAGTCAGCCCTGCGCCTACAATAATTGCCTCCTTCGGCTGCTTTTGAGCAATAAAATCACTGATGGCGCGGGTATCGGCGGCGGTGTGAAAGGTAAAGTACCCCACGTTCCGCGTGGGGGCCCCCATAAAAGGAGTCCAAATGCAGGACATTTGGGTGGGCCGTGCCCCAGTCGCAATCAGGAGATGATCATAAGCAAAAACCTCGCCTGAAGCGCTCATGACTGTTTTTTGGATCGGATCGATACGCACAATGGGAGTATTTGGATAAAAAAGGACTCCTTTGAGTCGCATTTGCTCCAAAGAAGCCAACACAACCTCGGATTCAGCCTTTTTCAGGCTCAACCAATCAGCCAATACACATTTATTATAGGGAATTTCAGGTTCTGCCGAAAAGCAGAGAATTTCCCTGTTAGGATCGAGCATTTTTAATTTATTAATGCATGCAATGCCCGCAGCGGAAGCACCAATGCATAGAAAACGTTTTTTTATCATAGTTTTTTAATGATACCAGGCAATGAAAAGCATGTAAAAATATGGCAATATTCAAGAAAGATATGCTATTATAAAAAGAAAAGAGAGCACTATATATGAAGAACAAACTTTCAATAATAACTTTAACTTTACTTGGATTTGCTTCCTGTCAAACGGTACAAAGCTCAGATGCGGTCGTATGCCGCCGGGGCGATAAAAATTGCACCGCGGCAAACCCCACTTTAAATCCGACAGGATTTATTGAATTTATAAAAAATCAAATAGCAGCGACCAGAGAAGCGCTTAAGCAGCCGCAATACAGCCAAAACGGCATTCTAACTCCAGCGGGACAAGGATATTTAAAAGCAATGCTTGCACTCTTGCAAGATGCTCATGTGCACTACACACTTCCCACAAATGTGCTGGAAGAAGGAACCGGGCTTATTAACGAACTTAAAAATGAATTTGCCGGCCAATTATTGTCTACACCTGTGCGTGATACAAATCAACAGAACTCTTTACCCCAAAACCTTCAAACACCAAAACCTGTAGAATGGACGTGGCCGCCTAAAGTTCGGTAAAGGATAGAACATCCATTTCGAAAACTAACTTACGATCTAAAATAAAAGGGTCCCGAGCTCACTTCGCTCGGGACCCTTTTGATATAAAGAACATCGATCACGATTGCACACTCGACTCATGCTCCTTGATCCTGACATTTCCAATGATGATGTTATTGAAATCTATCAGCAATTTAATGAACTTAACCGTCGCTTAGGGCGAGAACCAAAAGAGAATTTTATCAAGATGCGGCTCGCTCATTATGTTCATTTGGCAAACGCAAAAAAGTGATGAAAAACTATTCACTCAATGCAAACATTGCTAATTGAAACAAAAATAGCTATTGATTTTGAATTTTTAAGAAGGTTTTGGTAGAATAAAGTTAACAGATCACATTTCATACAAAATCTATACGTTTTTAATCGATATTTTCATCTCCTTATTCAAGGGTGTTCTATGACAATCATGATGATACTTTTGTTACTACTTGGCTTATGTGCCCTTATAGCGTTGTGGGTTGCTGGAAAATATAACGGTCTCATTCACTTAAAAACGATGCTCGACGAGGCCTGGAGTTGTATAGATGTCCAGCTGAAGCGTCGGTATGATCTGATTCCTAACTTGGTTTCGGTCGTGAAAGGATATAGTATTCATGAAAAAAACGTACTTGAAGAGGTTGTGCGTTTGCGTTCGGCCGCAATGTCGGCACACGGGGTGACAGAGAAATCTGCTGCTGAAAGTGGGTTAACTGGCACGCTCAAAACATTATTTGCGGTTGCAGAACAATATCCAAACTTAAAGGCGAATGAAAATTTTCTGATGTTGCAAAAGGATCTTTCGAATATTGAGCAGGAAGTCCAACTCGCACGCCGCTATTACAATGGGACTGCGCGAGATTATAATAAATCTATTCTTTCATTCCCATCCAATATAATTGCGAATTTTTTTAATTTTACACAAGCACCATACTTTGAATTAAACTCAGCTCAAGAACGTGATGTTCCTAAAGTTCAGTTCTAGAATTCAATGCCAAATAAAGCGGCAGACGGAGACTTTGGTATGCGCCACATGATCATTGCTTTTATAGCATGTATAACATCACTGTCCTTTGCGAGTGAGCGTATTACTTTTTTTGAGAGTGATATCACGATTCGTGCCGATGGCTCCATATTGGTTACGGAAACGATTGCCGTAAATAGCACTGGCACAACTATCAAACGAGGTATTGTACGAGAATTTCCAACCAAATATCGCGATTATTTGGGAACTTCATATTTTGTAGACTTTCGACTTAATAGAGTATTGCTTGATGACGAGCCGGTACACCATAAAGAAATAAAAGAATCCAATGGCGTGAAGGTATACATCGGAAGTGAGCATATCTATTTAAGGCCTGGACATTACACGTATACCATTGAGTATGAAACTCAGAGACAAATTGGCTTCTTCAAACAGCATGATGAACTTTATTGGAATGTAACCGGTAATGGATGGCGATTACCCATTGATTATGCAAAGGCTATTGTCCATCTACCCAAAGATGTTCCCATCAAATCTATTGAAGCTGCAACAGGATATTTTGGTCAACAGGGAAAAAATTATACTGCAAGTATTAATGATAAGAACGAGGCCATTTTTTCTACCACACGACCACTGCGACCTGAAGAAGGCTTAACCATTGCGGTTACATGGCCCAAAGGTTGGGTTGCAGAACCAACTTTACTGCAAAAACTCTGGTGGTTTTTTAGGGATAATTGGGTGATCGCCCTCGTATTGTTGGCTCTCCTGCTCATATTGTTATTTATGGAATACTGTTATCGCGTACGAGAGAAAATAAACGCACCGGGCGTTGTAATTCCACATTATTATCCGCCGGAGAATATGTTGCCCTCGGCTGTTGGGTATCTTAATGATAAAACTTTCGAAGAAAAGTTCGTTGCTGCCGATATCGTTAATTTGGCAATTCATGGTTTTATTGAAATAGAGGCAGAAAAATCTTCCTGGGGACGTTATACCTATACGCTTAAGAAAACAAAAAAAGCAAAAAGTGATGATGCATTAACAGCTCATGAAAAAGAGATTGTATTCGGGCTATTTGCCAAAGGTTCATCAATTAAAATTGAACAAAAAAACCAATTAACTTTAGCCTGGCTTTCAACAAAGACAAAACTATTTTGCAATGACATTTTGTATCGAGATCTTACATCGTTTAAGGCAGATTTTAAAGGTCATGATATTGCCTATGTAGGCTGTGGGATAGCACTGTTTGCTGCTGCTCCCGTTGTCTTTTCCATGTTATTGGGTGGCGCACCTGGATATTACATGTTTTTGCTTATCATTTTGGGTATACTGGCTTTTCTTTCAGTGCAATGGGGGGATGTGTATACGCCACGAGGTAGACGCACACAAGATCATATAGACGGCTTCAAATTATTTTTGAAAGCAGCAGAAATTGATCGAATGAAAATAGTAGGAACGCCGCCAATAAAAACTCCCGAGCTCTATGAAAAATATTTACCCTATGCGATGGTGCTGGGGCTAGAAGATGAATGGACGGGGCAATTTGCTCCTCTCTTTGAGCAGAAACGCGCTGAAGGTCATCCATATCAACCACGATGGTATGTAGGTCGATCTTTTTCAAGGGGCTTTTCTAACGGATTTGCCTCTTCTCTTACCTCATCATTGAGCTCTGCAATTTCAGCATCATCAACTCCACCTGGTAGATCATCTGGAAGCGGAGGCGGTAGTCGCTCCGGAGGAGGAGGCGGTGGAGGTGGAGGCGGTGGTTGGTAATTTTTGGATAATTACACAAAGTGTGCGCATATTTCGCCCGACGGGAATTGAACCCATGGCCTACAGATTAGGAATCTGTCGCTCTATCCAACTGAGCTACGGGCGTAAAAGTAGCGTTGTAATAAACGAGAAACAATAGACGATTGAAATGCCCAGGAGCCTTCTCAATGAATGACTTGGATCTTAGGCTCAAATAAATGCTATCAACATCATTGTATTTTTCGAAAATAGGTTTGTAGAATATAAAAGTCTAACGAAACATCCTAATAAGGAAGATTAATATGCTGAGAGCTTTTATTGAGTTATGGCATAGATTGCCGTTTGTTGGGCGCTTGGATGCCGGAGGCAATTCAATGATTCTTATTTTTTTCATTTTTTTTATTTTGTTCTATTTTCTACTATCATTTGTTCATAATAAAAAACAAAATGTTTTGTTTAATTCGCTTGTGCTGACTCTTTTATGCTTCGCGATTTATTTCCTTACTTATGCGTTTGTTGTTCCAAATACATCAGTTCCTATATACACTAGATCTTACTGAATTCAGCAGTCTTAAATCGACGATCTCCGGAGACGCAAATGGAGTATTGTGGAATTTGGGTAAAATATTGTTCTACTTTACCAAGACTTCGCAGGAATACTTTGCGCTCATTAAATATCAATCATTATATTTTTTTGGTACTATGATACAAAAATTTTACTTCTTCAAAAGTCAATAGGATCAAGCAAAAGTTGTATGAAGTTACGTGATTTAGCGGAAAAACTAAAAGTTGAATCTGCAAAGCTTGATACAACTATAGAAATTATAAGAGCTCATCCGAAAATAAGAGAAGTAGCTTCCTAGGCCTCGCTTGCATGCGGCAAAGAAACTTCGTATGATCATGTCAAAAATATATAAAGTAACCAATAGAAAGGGAGACATGGTCAAAAAAATTATTGCATCGGCTATTTTCACGCTACTCTTCTCATGGCCAATCTCATGTGCTGACTTGAGTATATGGGATACCAAGATTCCTTCAAACGATGAAGCACGAATGCGTCTTGATGCCGTTCTTTCAAATTTACGAAATTGTGCGTATGAAACTACACCAGATGATACTGCGCTTACTAACGTAAGCAGAAAAAAGTTAAAAAAAGAGCTTTCTATACTCGCCCTGAGTTCCGGTGAGATTCATTTTGAGGCAGAAAATTTGGCAAAACTCTTTTTAACAAAGGGTGAAGGCATCTCAGTTGCAATTCCATCATTCTATCGCTATATCACCCAAAACAATACGTTGTATGATACAAATCTGAAAAAACTTACGGCTGACGGAGAGGATTTCGTAAAAACTTTTGCAATGGTGACTTCCCCGACAATGTTACGGGAGCTTGCAGCCGAGCCTAACCCAGCCCTCTCTGACAATGATGTTGTTGAAATTACTGATCAATTTGATGAACTTAATCGCCGTCTTAATCGAACCGTCACAGCGGATGATATTAAAATGGATGATATTTTATTGGCAAAATCGGAAAAAAAGATACCCTATAATTCAAAATAATTCAAATGCGCCCGACGGGAATTGAACCCATGGCCTACAGATTAGGAATCTGTCGCTCTATCCAACTGAGCTACGGGCGCAAAAGAAAAAAATCTTCGTTTTAAACGTGCGTGGCAAGATTGAGACACCGATATTATTTTTTTTCTTTCAAACAAAGCGATAGCTGAACCTTCATTTCTTCAGAATTAAAATACTCGTTTTGCCACAATAGAAGTAATGCTTCAACTTCTCTTCTATTCGATTCTGTTTTCGGTATCAATTTAACCCATAAATGCTTTGGTTCGATAGTATGAACATGTACTTTAGCAATTGTATTTCGATCCCTTGTCAGCAGTTCATAACATTCAGGAGACTGTTCACCATCATCGGGTAACTTATGCATATAGCCAAACGGGTGCTGAAATTCCTGTTTGTATATCGGGATCTTATCGATATGCTTACTTTGCCTGTCTGCTCCAAACAATCCTATTGGAGCAACAAACGTTACGACAAATAAAATGGCGTACATAAAAGAACACGTACTTTGTTTCACGCGCATACCCCCGACATTTTATATGCGCCCGGTAGGACTCGAACCTACAACCAACGGATTCGAAGTCCGCTACTCTATCCAGTTGAGCTACGGGCGCAAAATTTTCTAACATTACTTGTTTGAATATGAGTGGATGTATATTTTGTACCAGAAAAAATGAGCTCTGCCTATGATTTTTTATAAAATAGGCCTCGGCCTACGTAGTTTTCCAGCCATCGCTCCCATGAGCTATGGCGGACACGGTAACGAAATAGGCCCCCGCCTCTACGATGTTTTCCAGCCGTCGCTCCCATGAGCTATGGCGGACACGGTAACGAAATAGGCCAAAAACTCCTTATTACCCATTGTCCCTTCTATCGGAGATTCGATCAACTTTTGCAACTGAAACCCATGCGCGATAATACCATCACATACGGTTTTGACCACTCGCTCATGCACTGCCACATCTCTGACGATCCCTCCCTTGCCAACCTCATGTTTTTCAGCTTCAAATTGAGGCTTAATCAACACAATCAATTTTCCACGCTCCTTAAGCTGTCGCGTTACTGCGTCCATCACCTTGAGCACTGAAATAAAAGAAAGATCAAGGGTGACAAGATCAACCAATTCGGGCAACTTATCAAGCTCGCGCAAGTTGACCCGCTCCATAACAACAACGCGCTTGTCTGCCCGAATTTTTTCATGCGCTTGCCCATATCCAACATCGATGCCGTATATTTTTGAGGCACCTCTTTGTAAAAGACAGTCGGTAAATCCACCGGTTGACAGGCCAGCATCGAGCACGACAAATCCGGTCACATCAAGAGCTGCTTCATCCAGCATTTTCTCAAGCTTAAACCCGGCGCGGCTCACATATTTTGGCTCGGCAATATCGTAGGTGATAACCGCGTCATCAGAAACGGCCATCCCCGCCTTGCTGACCACTGTTCCATCTACCTTTACTTTGCCCTGCATAATCCAGCTTTGGATTTGAGCGCGACTATACTGTGGCAATAATTCCAGCAGTCTGACATCGAGTCGTTGTTTTGCCATAAAAAATCCTTATATCTAGCGCGAAGACCTTCACTTTTTTTATAATAATATCAAACAAACAAAAAACCAAAAAAGAAGAGTCCTCATGAAACATCTATTACTTATAGTGATATGTATATCAACAACCCTCTTTTGCGCTGATAAAGAAGAGACAACAACACTGATCTTCGCTGGCAACAAAAAAGGAACCTATAAGAATGAGATTTTAAATAAGGCCGAAACACTAAAACATGTACTAGAAGACATCGGCGAGTCAAATGAGCCGATACCTTTGGAGCAACTCGATCAGCAAACGTTTGAGATATTATATAATTGGATGAAAAAGAAAAAGGACAAAAATATTATTCGAGAAGTGGCGTCAAAAAATAATGATGAAACCATTAAACTGCTTGAAGTCGCAAAGTTTCTCATCCTGCCACAGATAGAAGAAATCCTTACACAGCGATTATTTGATCTTATTCTAAGTCCGGGAGCGCTCACCTATTTCTTGTCAAATCCACAGGCGTTCCTTGCGCAATTTAATATTGGCATTTCACCTATTCTTGCAAAAAAGCTTTTTAATACTAACGCCGTGCAAGGTACATTGCTACAAGCTACGTTAGGCCAAGCCCCCTCTATTATTGGTACCAAACAAGACCCTATGATCAGCTCTATGGCTCTTTCCTCAGGCAATAATTATCTTGCGCTCAGCCATACAAATGGACACGTTACCATTTTTGATCTGCAAACAAAAAACATCATAAAAGATCTCACGCCGACAGGAGATGCTACTGTGGTCTTCACAATCAATTTTTCCCCTGATGGTAAAGAGCTTGCAGCCGCATATGCCAACGGAAAAATCTATTTTTGGGATATCCAAACGGACAATCCGCCAAGAATTTTTACGAGCCCAATACAATATAGTAAATATCCTGAAAAACGTTCAATTTGCTTCTCTCGCGATAATAGATATCTCATTTGGACGCCGAGAGATACTTCTGTCAAAATAGTTGATACGACTCAAAAAAATCCTAGCAAAAACCTTATGTATCCGCACAACCCTCATGCAGTTGACTGCTCTTCCAATGGATATCTTGCAATCGGATGCGCTGATGGAATCATCGATCTACTTGATCTGTCAGACTTCACTTCCGTCGGATCCATCAAAACCGATATCAAATCAGGAATTTCAACGGTCAATTTTTCTCATGATAACACCCGTATTGCAATTGGATTTATGAATAGAACAATCAAGGTCTATGCGCTCACTTATGAAGAAAACAAAATATCCGCGTACGAGTTGCAAACAATGCAAAAACCACTGGGGTATGCATCTGAAATTTATATGCAATCATTAGATTTTTCAGCCGATAATCGCTGGCTTGCATGTCACGAATATGAAAACCATGCGGATATTTGGAATATACAAGCTGGAAACATTCTCACAAAGATCGATTCTCTAGTAAACCAAGGATCAGATCTTTTCAGTCCAGATGGAACCTTTTTTGTTTCATGTTCGACTCCAATTGTGAAAATCTGGGACATATCAATCACAAAACGCCAACTACCATTTGGAGTATCGATGCTCATCAATGCATTTAACCAAAATGTGATACCACAATTTGATAAAAAGAAGATCCGAGAACTCATTCTCTCGCTTCTATCAACAATAGGCGATGAGAAAGATAGAACTCTTTTACACCATTACTTTATGCAAAGACTTGAGCAAGCGTCTAAAAAATCAGTTTTACAAAAAATATTCAAACGATAAAAAAGTTCGTATGGTTCGACTCATTTCACTTTTGCCCAAGCTTATACCCCACACTTACGTGCGGGGCCCCGAATTCGCATGGGGCCCGAAACTTCGCACACCACAAAAGATCTGAGTCCCCTGCGAAAGCGTGGGTAAAACGGCTAAAGCGAGAGATTTTGGTTACCTGTTGATATGATACAAGTTCCGTGGTATTACAACACAATGAAACCTAGCGTAATGACTCTCTCTTTTTTTATAGTAGTATCAAATAAAACAAAAATCCAAAAAAGAAGAGCTCTCATGAAATATTTATTGCCTGTTTTTATATGCATAACGACGGCTGTCTTTAGTGCCGACATTGCAGATAAGACAACAACACTGATCTTCGCTGGCAACAAAAAAGGAACCTATAAGAATGAGATTTTAAATAAGGCCGAAACACTAAAACATGTACTAGAAGACATCGGCGAGTCAAATGAGCCGATACCTTTGGAGCAACTCGATCAGCAAACGTTTGAGATATTATATAATTGGATGAAAAAGAAAAAGGACAAAAATATTATTCGAGAAGCGGCGTCAAAAAATAATGATGAAACCATTAAACTGCTTGAAGTCGCAAAGTTTCTCAACCTGCCACAGATAGAAGAAATCCTTACGCAGCGATTATTTGATCTTATTCTAAGTCCGGGAGCGCTCATCTATTTCTTGTCAAATCCACAGACGTTCCTTTCGCAATTTAATGTTGGTATTTCACCTATACTTGCAAAAAAACTTTTTAATACTAACGCCGTGCAAGATACATTGCTACAAGTAGCGTTAGGCCAAGAGCCCTACCAGATTAGGGGCAAACAAGATGCCACCATCAGATGCATGGCTCTTTCCCCAAACAATAATCATCTTGCGCTCGGCTATGCAAGTGGACATATCACTATTTTTGATCTGCAAACAAAAAACATAATAAAAGTTCTCACCCCAGCACAAGACGCTCATGGTGCATTCACAATGAATTTTTCTCCCGATGGGAAGGAACTTGCGGCTGCGTATCGCAACGAAAAAATCTATTTTTGGGACATACAAACCGGCGAGCCCCCAAGAATTTTGACCAGTCCACTACACTATGATAGAAATTTTTTTAAACATATGATGCGTTTCTCAACCGATAATAAATATCTAGTTTGGGCTGCCGAAGACGCCGGGCTCAAAATCTTCGATATCATCAAAACAAATTATCGCAAAACGCTTGGGAATATTGGTAGCAACGCCCAAGCAGTCGACTGCGCTTCGAACGGTTATCTTGCAATTGCGTGCGCTGATGGAACCATCGAACTGCGTAATTTGTCAGATATGAATTTGCTCGAACTCCCGTTGATTGGAACCATACAAACCGGCATAACTGCTGGAATTTCAACAGTAAATTTTTCCCATGATAACACCCGTATTGCAATTGGATTTATGAATAGAACAATCATGGTCTATGAACTTATTTATAAAGACAACACAATATCCGCACATGAATTACAAACTATACGCAGAAAGCAATATGCGCCTCAGTCTTACATACAATCATTAGATTTTTCTGCTGGTAATCGGTGGCTTGCATGTCACGAATTTCATGAAGACACTGATATTTGGAATATACAAACGGGAAACATTCTCGAAAATATCAATTCTTTTCCTCGGCATGGATCAGATCTTTTCTCTACGGATGGGACCTTTTTTGTTTCGTGTTCGACACCAATTGTGAAAATCTGGGATATATCAATCACCAAACGCCAACTACCATTTGGAGTATCGATGCTCATCTCTGCATTTAACCAAAATGTGATACCACAATTTGATAAAAAGAAGATCCGAGAACTCATCCTCTCGCTTCTATCGACAATAGGTGATGAGAAAGATAAAGCTCTTTTACACCATTACTTAATGCAAAAGCTTGAGCAAGTGTCTAAAAAATCAGTTTTACAAAAAATATTCAAACGATAACATCGCTTACTTCATTAACTTTCTGATTGCCGGCGTGATTGGGTATGAAAATTCTTTATGAAACCTTTCAGCTTGCTCAAGCATCTGTTGTAATGGGAATGCACCAAAGATATGCTCTTGTGTCTTGCAGGTGACAACGCCGGTTTCAAGGCTAAGCATAAGCGCTTTTCTTACATCAGCAATCGTCTTTATCGCTTTGTCATTGAGAGAAGCAATAACATGCCCAGGCGCAAAACTTTCTCGATCGTCAGCCATTGAAACGGGAATCACGTAACTAATGACCACTCGCTGCTTATGGCGTTCTTGTGCTCGCTCATAACAAGCCAATGCCGGATTTTGTTCGGCAAGAAGCTCCACATGATTCTCAGTCAATTCCATAAGCACCATGCCGGCAACGATCTCATAATCAACCGATTCATAATCGGGATACACCTGCCGAATGGGTAATGCAACCTCTTCATCAAATGAAAATGGCATGACAAGCTTACTTCCTTTTCGATAGACAACGATACTATTCTTCTTTACATGCGCCAATCGAACTAGTAAATCTAAAATAGTGACCCGCTCCTTCGCCCAGCTCACCGCAACCGATCCGTAACTATCAATCGAAAATCCGCTCATCTCATAGATCATATCGCCCTCTTGCACACCAGCTCGAGCGGAGATCGAATCAGGAATAACATCACACACATATAATCCACCGGGAACGGGATTTCCCAAATAATGAGCCTCTTGATCCGTGGTGACAGCATACATAAGCCCCAGATTGGGTAGCCGTACGAGCGCGTGATCTGCATTCAATTGTGCAGCAATCAAACGAAAATCATTTGAAGGAATTGCATATCCCATATTGGCTGCCTGGGGAGTGACCGCCTGCGTGATGCCAATCACTTCTCCTTTTTGATTGATTACCGGAGCACCAGAATTTCCCGGATTGACCGGAGCGGTGATTTGCAACACTGTTTGCCACAAAATCGGTTCACGACCGCTGACAATTCCCGTTGAGCCTTTTAAATTGTATTGTCCTAGTGGATAGCCCAACACGAGTACCGGTTCACTGCGCTCAACATGATCCGAATCACCCAGCGGGAGCGTTGGAATCAACCCACACAAATCAATCACTTTTTTACGATCTTGCTCAACGAGTTTTAAAAGAGCCAAATCTCGCTCAGGCGAAATGCCAACAAGCTCGGCATACAAAGGCGCATGTCCCATTGAAGGCAGCCGCACTTCAATTCGCCACGCTTCCAAGACCACATGTGCCGTGGTGACGATATGTCCTTCTTGATCAATAAAAAATCCGGTTCCCATCGATTGCGTCTGTTCACGAATTTTATACGGCTCAGCCCAATTAAATTTTGCGCAATAGACATACAGATGCACCACAGCATCTTCGGCAGTGACTTGATAAGAACCTTTATGCGCTCGCTTCATTAAAAACTCTCCCGAAATAACAAAACAGCCTCTGAAAATCCGGAAGCTGTCAATAGAATAGATACGTGAAAGTTTAAATTGCTTTTATGTGATAACGCTAGACTTTTTTGAATAAATTCAATTATTATATATTACAAAAATCAACTTTCCTCATTTTAAAAACTACAGGTATCATAATGAAAAATATTTCATTCATTATCTGCATTGCGCTCAATAGTGTATATGCCGCCGACAAACCGGAGACTCCTCCTTCATCATATACTATTCAATTCGGAGATGGATCACTTGCCACATATGATCGCGATTTGCTCGAAAACATCCAATTTTTAAAATTTCATTTTGATATCAATCCGGTTACATCAAACAAATACCAATTTAGCGATTTTCCTTCGGATAAATCGAACATAACAGAAAAACGATTTAAAAAATTATTACGGCTGGCGCAACTTCCTGCCACATCTTCTTTGGATACCCCGCTTGATGAAGGCATCCTGCTCTTTCGAGGTGCCAATTATTTAGGAATTCCCAAATTGCTTCACAGGCTCGCGCGTCGAATCAAAGAGTTGATTTCAACGTCCGAATTTTTTTCTGAAATTCCCGAAGAGTATTTGAATTCATTGGAGATTCCCCATGACATCAAAGACGCACTTTCCCATGAGTTGACTGAATCTTTCCCCATCAGTTATTTGAGTCCATCGACCCTTGCTTTGCGCGATAATGCGACGACTCAAGTGACCTTTTCCGATGATGGTGAATTTCTTCTCTTTTTCTCCAAAAATGAAATACGCAAATTTGATCTGAGTACACGAGGATTGATAGACAAACAAGATACTTGGCAAGGAAAAGCTCCCGACGCAGTCTGCCCAAATGGAAGCTATTTTATTATAAATAATCTTAATCTTCAGCCTGCTCGAGTCAATCTTCCAACCGCGCATCTTTATTATCCATTTAGAAATAGATCTCAAATATGTTCCGCTCATAATAGCTGCGTATCACTATCTCCTATTTTCAAAAAATTTAATTCGGCCGGAATAGAACTACTACCCCCGAAAAAAATCGAATTCACAACCGCTTCAAATAAATATTTCTTCATTCAATATGATAATGGGTGCGCTCATCTAGTTCAGAACAATCCTGTTCAAAACATGGGTTACTTTTCTCCAGATACTTATCCAGAAGAACAAACCTTGGCGGCGTGTTTATCTGTGGATAGTCGTCTATTTGCATTAACCCACCCTATTTTTAAGGATCGGGGTGGTGACATTGAACTCTTTAAATTCGATCCATTGCCGCCTGAAAAAATCGCTCCCATCAAAACTCCTGATACAACTCACGTTACCGAAATTAGTTTTTCAGTAAGCGGAAAATATCTGCTCTGGAAAAACAGATTTCCGGATAACAAAAATCAATTCATCATTTGGGATTTCCAAAATAAGCAGTTACTGCGCAAAATTGATACGGATAATGCTTCCCACATAGTTACTTCGCTGAGCGACGATAATATATTTGCCATCAACTCCGGAGATAATACGATTACTATTAACAAAATAGATGACGCACGTTTTTTGA
This sequence comes from uncultured bacterium, assembly GCA_963713925.1. GTDB lineage: Bacteria > Babelota > Babeliae > Babelales > Vermiphilaceae > MFD01112-c2. The sequence continues at coordinate 695,564 of OY970212.1, read as the reverse complement.
TGACTCTTGCGGGATCAGCCGCTCAAAATATGCCTCAACGCTTATGCATTCATGGAAATTTGCTCGCAAATAATTTCGGAAACATATGGGATATTTCAAACAAACAAATATTCCTTCCGTTGGAAATCAATCTTGGTTTGTCCGCACTCCTCTATGGCGGAAAAACACAAGAACAAAAGGAAGCTCTCAAGAAATATATTACCTCACAGCACATGGCACCGACAATTCGCACCTATGTTGACAAAGTTATCAATCCAATCACGCCACCTCGTTAATTTTTTAATCTGAGATCGGAAACGAAAGAGCTAACCCCCTTGAAGCCAAGGGGGTTTCATTGTAATTTACGCCGTAATGCTCGATTTTTTGATCGTGCCTTTTTTCTGATCATAATCCGCGAGTGCGGCTTGCATTGCTGGCGTTATCGGGAATCTGCAATCGCGCGCGAGCATGCGCTCTTCACTGAGCACCTTGTCTGAGGTCAACACAACAAAGAGATTGTCCGTTGATCGAGTAACATTGTCTACCGCCTTGAGCGTGAGGAATGGATTATCTGCTGTCTTTTTTAGTACTGAGCGCAATTCATCAAGCGTGCTCACCGAGACACCGTTGACTTCATGCAACACGGATCCGACCAACATAGCTCGGCTTCTTTGAATTTGGGAGCCGGGGAACATATGGGTCACGACCAGTGCTTGCTCGCCTTGCGATTTTGTTTCGGCATAGCGTGTCAGACCGGGCGCCACATTCATCAATGCCTGAATATGATTCAGTGAAAGCGGCATAACCACCATGCCGGCGAAAATTTCATAATCAATTTCTTCAAAACCGGGATACATTTTGCGAATTGCAGGCAATTCAGACTGATTCAATGTGAGCTGAATATCTTTTCTGTGCCCGTTGCGATAAATCACTAAATGTATGTCTTGTCCTTTTGCAAGTCGCGCGGTGTATTCAATTAATGACATTTTATCTTCAGACCACGGCACATTCATATCGCCGAAAATATCAAGCTTGTGACCGTTAATCTCATAAATCATGTCTGCTCGTTGCACGCCCGCTTTTGCTAACGCACTGTTTTTAACAACATCGACCACATAACAACCGCCTGGCTGCGGATTACCCAGATATTCAGTCAATGCTTCGGTTCCATTATTGTAGTAAACTCCCAAAAATGGCTTACGCAACAATTTATTAGTATACAAATCAGATAACACCACTTTCAAATCATTAATTGGCAATGCATAACCCACATTGTTTGCTTCCATAATGCCTGAGGTGTTAATACCGATCACTTCTCCTTTTGTGTTGAGCAATGGCCCACCGGAGCTGCCTGGATTGATCGCGGCGCTCATTTGCACCATTCCTTGTTCTTTTCCACTAATTACACCTGTCGTGCTCTTGAGTGATTGTTGACCGAGAGGGTAGCCGAGCGCCATAGCCTCGTCAGCACGTCGAATGGAATCTGAATTGCCGAGGGATAGACAAGGAATTGAACCCAATTCTTTCCGCACGAGCGCTAACCCTTCAGGCTTGAGACGCAAAAGCGCGATATCTCGCTCGCTCACGCCCACAAGCTCTACATCAAGGATGCGTTTGCCAAGGCAGGGAATTTGCACCCAAATGGAAAGAGCTTGATTGACCACATGGGCATTAGTGATCATATCTCCCTGTTCATTGATAAAGAACGCGCTTCCGCACGCACCATATTGATGCGGAGCTTTATAGGGCTGTAAAATATCAATCTCAGAAATTTGCGCAAAGACCTGCACAACGGTGTTTTTCACATTATCTTGAATATTTCTCCAAGCGTCGCCTTTGACCACCACTCTCTCGGGTTCAGCTTCCTGGACGGCAATATGTTTCTGTAGATCAGCCTCGTAGGCAGCCCGTTGAGCAAGCATTGCCCGCATTTGTTGCTGATCTTGGCGCAAGCCATAGTAGAAATATCCCCCGCCGGCCATACACACGAGCGTCAGGAGAGTTGCAAATGAGAAGCGAGATCGTTGTTCATACATCATAACAATGCCCTTTTTTATAGGCCTGAAATTGGCACTATGGGTCTAAAGAAATATGTTTACGAAACTCAATCCTACTGCAAAGTCAGGCAAATGAGAATACAGAAATACCTCCCGAAATCAACTTGACAAATAGGATATTTTAAGGCAATCTAAAAAGCATGAAGAATACGTATTTTTTCCTCCTTCTATTGCTCAATGCAACAATTGCCTGCGGGTATGCCCATGATGGGTATGTTGCTCAGGAACCGCCGTCTTTGGATGCCTATGTGCAATTGACCAAGCAGCATGTGAGCATGCTTGTTGCAAAGATTAAAAACCTATTTTTAAGGGCAGACAGCCAAAACGCCAATAGAATAGATATTCAAGACGCACCCAAGCAGCCCCAACCGGAACCAACCTCGACCATATCTGAGCCGACAATCAAAAAGCAAAACCGCCAGAGCAACATAGGATATTTTATCCGCATGGCCCCTGCGGATTTTCGTCGGTTCACACATTTGCAGAAAAAATTTATTTTTACAGAGACAACGTCAAACCGTCAATTAAATAGAAAATCAATCAAACCAAAAGAGCCAGTGACTAGGATTAATCTTGCACAATTACCAACTACTATAATCGAGCCAAAACCGCTCTTCCCCGAACAGCTGCCCATTGAACCAAAAGACGACATCTCGGGTGTGATGCGTGCAACGCTAAAAAATGTAACTCCTAGGCTCGCGCAAAGAATAAATGCGGCAGAACAAAAGTATTACAAAAAAGCGCACGGCACATCATTGAAGGGTGCATATCTAGTGCCCGGCAAACCTGAGACAAAAATTGAAAACGATATTGCATTTAATGTGAGCTCAAGCTTCTCTTTTGTTGACTCTGAAACGGGAGAAGAACTGAAAAAAAAGAATGATCCACAAGATTTCACCTATCAGAAATATCGAACGAGAGAAATGCTTGAGTCTGTCAATCCGAATCTTAAGACCCTCGGTAGAAAAATTGATAGAATGAAAGAACGGTATGAAGCATTGAAAAAACAGATGTAAATAAACCACGTAAGAGAGGTTTTTATGAATAAAAAGAGCATAATCATTGTTTTGCTGGTCGGCCTTATGACTCAGAATGCATATTCAATGGAATGGGTAAAAGCAAAAGCAATGCATTTTGTAGCATTATTTCGCAACGCTAAACAACCTTTGGCGTCAAGGCACGTGCAAGATTATCAAACAGAAGAAGAGACTCTCAGAAGCCTTTTCATCAATCCGGCTGATGACGCATTAAACCTTTCACAAGTAGAAGTGCTCAACCATGGTAATAGACCTCCTAAACAAGCCGACAGAGAAGAAAGCAAAGGCTTCTGGAAATACCCAAACCGTGAAAATGGGAACCGCCGAGCGGAAGAAACTGCCACAGCATGGAAGAATGTTTGGAACATTGAAGATCCAGATCAAGCAAACGAAAAGCTTGAAACAAACAAATCTGACAAGCAAAAAGAAAAAGAACAAAATTTCTGGAAGTATCGAACAGAACAAGAAGGCAACCTAAGAGCGGAAGAAACTGCCAAAGCATGGAACAAGTTTGTTAACCGCATGACACTTAATAAATTCAAATTCAATCCTGAATCTGCAAAAAAAGACTTTCCCATTGAAAGCGTGCTGAATTTGAAATACGCCGGCGAGCAAGGTGCAGCCGTGGGCAAAACGGTAAGGCAATATCTCCCAGACAGGATCAAATATCTTAAATTGAAATATGAAGAATTTCTTATTCCAGTGTTCGGTGTTACAAATACGCCCGGAAAATTCATCCGCACGAGCAAAGGTAAAAAAGCTATTACAGAGCGAGATTCAGAATATGCCCAGAGAAATATTAATCTCATGACTACAACTCTCATCGGAAACGGTGAGACTGAGATAGCCGCTCGGTATGAAACGCAGATGGCAGATGAACAGGTTCACCCAGAACTTGCCAAACTCAGAATCAACATAGAACAAACGACTGCATTTTCCAAAAAAGCGCTTACTCCGGCCTTAGATAAAATAAAAAATAACGCCCGAGAGCGACAAACCCAATTCAGAAGAAACAAGCAAAACTCAACTGCTCGTGTCCCAACCTCCCCAGCATCCGCCGCGGCGCCAACAAATCCGTATGCAAAAGATGTACTAGTAAATGCGAAAGAAGATCCTATTCTTTAAAAATAACAAATCATCCAAAAAGAGGCCTCATAAACATGCGGCCTCTTTTTGTCTTCGTTTGCCAAAAATTTGATTCACCAGTACTCTAAATAGCATTACATTATGATCATTTTGGAGCATATAAAACTCATGAATACCCCTGTTACTCTTGAAAAAATCGTCGCATTGGCCAAGCGTCGCGGATTTGCCTATCAATCAGCTGAAATTTACGGCGGACTCAATGGAGTTTACGATTTTGGACATCTTGGGTATCTTATGCGCCAAAATATCAAAGAAACGTGGAAACGTTCAATTATGAACACCTATGAAGACATCCTTTTTCTTGATGGTGCCTTGCTTGGCGCGCAACAAGTCTGGCAAGCTTCAGGACACGTTGAACATTTTAGCGACCCAATGGTTGACTGCTTAAACTGCAAACACCGCTATCGTGCCGATGATATTGACCTTGCAAAAGCATGCCCTCATTGTGGCAAAACAGCATGGACGCAAGTGCGTCAGTTTAACATGATGTTCCAAACCAATCTTGGCGCAACCTCCGATCAAAGCTCTATCGCCTATTTACGTCCTGAAACAGCGCAAGCCATTTTTGTTAACTTTAAAAACGTGCTCTCGACCAATCGCATCAAGGTGCCATTTGGAATCGCGCAGATCGGTAAAGCGTTCCGCAATGAAATTACTCCAAAACAGTTCCTCTTTCGCATGAGAGAATTTGAACAAATGGAAATAGAGTTCTTCTGCAAACGAGAAACCGCCCCCGAATTTTTCAAAAAATGGTCCGAAGCTCGCAAACAGTATTTCGTTGATATCGGCATCGCCGCAGACAAAATCCGTCTCCGCGCACACGAAAAGCATGAGCTCGCACACTATTCAGTTGATTGTTTCGACGTTGAATACCACTACCCATTTGGCTGGAAAGAGCTTGAAGGAATCGCACACCGAGGAAACTTTGACCTGTCACAGCACACCAAGCATTCAGGAAAAGACTTGGCCGTCTTTGATGAAGAAACAAAAACAAGTTACCTTCCGGATGTCGTTGAATGTTCGGTCGGTGTTGATCGTTTGTTTTTAACACTCTTGTTTGACAGCTACCATGAAGATGTGGTCGACGGTGAACCACGTATCATGCTCAAATTGAATCCAAAAATTGCACCAATTAAAGCAGCATTCCTCCCTTTGACTAAAAAACAAACGGAACCGATGAACACAATCTACCAAGCCATCAGAAAAACCGGGATTTCTATCCAATTTGATGAAACAGGCTCTATTGGTAAACGATATCGCAGACAAGATGAAATCGGAACACCATTTTGCTTCACGTATGATTTCGATTCGGAAAATGACAATTCAGTCACCGTTCGCTCTCGAGACTCACTCAAACAAGAACGAATTGCAATTGATCAGGTTGAAGCATATTTAAAAGCTGCTATAAACGTATAAGAATATTAATCTATACACCAGGCGATAGATCTATGTATATGATTGTTTTAAAAGCGTAACTTTTCCAACTGAGGTAATTATGATTAGTAATTCCTTTGCTCGTTTATCTCCGGCAAGAGCAATTCTAATATTCACCTTTCTCACTATTGTAACGGGAACACTGCTGCTTTCGTTGCCAATCGCTCGAACAACAGACTTAGCTCTCATAGACGTATTTTTCACCGCAACTTCCAGCACCTGTGCCACCGGAATCTTTACGGTTCCCCTTGATAGTTTCACTTATTTTGGACATTGTATTATTCTTTTTTTGATACAAATTGGTGGCGTTGGTCTCATAACGCTCACCTTCTTTCTTCTCTATCTCTTTTTTGACCTGAGATTCGGCACACAAATTTTAGTGAGCCAAATATTAGAAATTGAAAGCTGGAAAGAAGTGAGAAAATTCCTCATATATATTATGGGTATTACTTTCATTGTTGAATTCGTCGGGGCAATTTTTATTTTTTTTTCGATTAAGCAGTATTATCCACTGAACGATGCTGTCTTCTTTTCGATTTTTCATTCCATCTCTTCATTCTGCAACGCCGGGATCACATTATTCAGCCCTCATCATTTACGACACATTCATTCAGATTACGGCCTTCAACTTATTACTGCACTTCTCATGTTTATCGGAGGTGCGGGATTTATTACCTGGATAGAAGTAGTAAAGGCAACCAAATCTCTCCTTTTAAAAAAACGGTTTCGATTTTCACTTTTAATTAAAATAATATTTATGGGATCTTTTTTTCTGATTGTCATCCCAGCACTTCTCATGCTCGCGCTTGAGTATAACCATGCCTTTGCGGATTTGTCCTGGCCAGATAAAATTATTAATGCTTTTTTTAATTCATTTGCCTTAAGAAGTACTGGATTTTTCAGTGTTTCAATAAGCGCATTGCATACATCAACGCTATTACTTTTCATGACAGTTTCGTTTATAGGTGCTGCCCCGGGTTCTACGGGAAGTGGTATCAAAATTACCACCTTAGTTATACTAGCTACTACTATAAAATCAGCTCTCAGTAATATGACGATGATCAATATTAAAGGAAGAAGAATTCCTAAAGATCAAGTACTGAGGGCAATTACAATTTTTATTTTAAGTACCTCATTGGTGATATCAACAATTTTTATCCTGTCAATAACACAACCTCATGATAATTTTCTAGACATTGTTTCAGAAGCAGTTTCTGCTTTTGCAAATATAGAACTCACTACCGGATTGCTGACATTTTTGTTAACTCTGCCGAGTAAAATACTTATTATTTTCACGATGATTATAGGAAGAATCGGCTCATTAACGTTGGTTCTCGCATTGCGTAAACGTAATAATCAGCCGCAAAATGTTACTTCCGAATCAATTAGCTATCCGGAAGAGCGAGTAATGCTCAGCTAATAGATCGTTGCTGTTGAGAAAAAAGCGGCATTTTTAATAGATTACATATTATAAGGAAGGCACCATGAAATTTTGTGTTATCGGTCTTGGCCGATTTGGTTATCAAGTAGCCACAGGACTGGCGGAAAATGGTAAAGATGTCTTGGCAATTGACAGCGATGAATCAATTGTCGGGTCAATCAAAGATCAAGTTACTCAAGCAATTTGCGTCAGAGTCACGACAGAGGCAGCCTTGCGCAGCATTGGTGTTGATGAAAAGGATACTGTGATTGTCGCCATGGCGGAAAGCTATGCAGAATCAATTTTGTTAACAGCATTGCTCAAAAAAAGATTACATGTCAAAACAGTCATCGCCCGCGCCATTGATGATATTCACGCGGAAGTCTTGGAGTTGATCGGCGCAGATCGCACCATTTTGCCCGAAAAAGAAATCGGTATTCGCCTGGCCGACAACTTAAGCTCACCATTTCCTGAGTTGGTGCGTTTGTCTAAAAATTTTGCAATCACTCCTATTGATGCCCCGGAAAGCTTTTTGGGCCGATCAATCCAGGAGCTTGATTTGACACATGAATTTAAAGTCACCTGCATTGGAATCAGACAGCGAGATGAAATTTTGCCGCCGCATCCTGAATACATTATCACGCCCGGTGATGAGCTGGTGTGTGCCGGTGAAGCTGAGGCATTAGAGAGAGTAGCTAGGGAGTAGAGTGACTCCCGGTCACTTTTTTGCTCCTGCGCAGAGCATGCGGCAAAAGGGTTCTCGCCAACCCTTTTGCAATTCGGGCGTTTAAAACCAAGGTTTTAAAAATTCCTTGAGGTTCAACTCACCCAGCCTACGTTTATCCAGGCGTTCCGGCTTGGCAAACTACGGCGGGCAGGCCATACTTTTTAATTAAATCGCTTTCATTGGTTCGGTGAACCTCATTAGACTTTACATTACAATTCACGTTCAGTAGTTATGATCAAATTGCGCAAACACGCAAGCCGTTGTATAGTGTGTCAAACAAACAACTCTTAATGGCTTGTAGCATGACGCACATTTTTATTTTTTCTTTACTCTTTCTTGTGTTCGGCATTTCTTGTGATCAAGATAATCAACCGGTTGATCTCAGCCCCGTCATTCCAAATTACAATTTTGAGCAGCCGACTCATCAATCTTCAGAACACATTTTTCATGCCAATGACACGAAAAACCACGTGTATGGACACAATCAAGTTACGCTCCATATTCCGGACCCCATTCCGCTTTCGCAAGCACAATACCTGCGTTTTTTGCCAAGCTCGGTGATGCTCTCAAAAAATCACGCTGCTTGTAAAGATTGGGATATTCACAATTATGCGAACGCATTGGCTGAACAACAAATTGGAACCATTGTCACACGCGGATCTCACCAGAACAATGTATACCCCTGGTTTTCAAGAGGAAATCAAACCTTATGTTTTAATGATAATGACTTACGCAAAATTTACGGAATGCTCCATTTGTATGAATATCCGCGCTTTATCTTAACATTGAGAACAATGCCGCGATTTCATGATTATATGCCCGCTGTCGCGGCAGCACTACAATCGAGCAAAATTCATAAATATGTTTCAAAAGAAGCAAAACAAAACGCCAAGCGATTGGACGAACAAGCGGAGCGGGAAAAAAGCAGACAAATCACCACTCAACAATCCGCGCGCGAAATTGGCGGCATCGAAGATCATGATCGACCCGAAGCGGTCGCCGATGATTACGACGACATGCCCGAATGCATTCAAGAAGCCTGGAAAGAACGCCATGCGGCACAATGCGCTCAAGAAGAGTCTCAAGATTTTAGATATCAGGAATATATGATGTCGGATGTGTTTGCTGAATTTCTCGGTGACGTGAAAAAAAACTGCGAATTATTAAAGCATAAATATGGCACGGCGCTTCAACATGCATTTCACAAAGAAATTTTGCAAATCGGTGATTTGGCTGCTCGAACACGCAAATATGAAGAATTAGAACTGTTTCAATTTTCCCAAATGCTGTTCACTGCCGTGACGTGCAATGAAAAATCACAACATCGATTAACGGGAGCCGCACTTGATTATTGTTGGGCCGTTGCCGATGCACTGAAAAAATGGCCCGATGAATATTGGAATGACAGATGTTTAGACGTAACCGGAAAACTCATCGACAAGATTGCCAGTTCCATCAAATCCTTGTGGAAAAATCGCGCAAACAGAAACACTTACGTGCGCATAGGAAAAGGGATTCTTCAAGGTCTTGAAGGCTTTGGGAACATGATTGAACATCCGATTCAAACTGCACAAGGAGCTGCAGGTGTCATTTCATATGTCGCGGTTAAATTTTGCCTCAATGCGGGAGTCATTGCCGGAACAACTGTGTTGCGAGGACCGTTGGCGGGTATTGAAGTCGCCAAACAAGCATCATTTGATTTCAGAGACTTTGAACTGGAAGTATGCGAAAAACTAACAAGCATGAGCAATGAAGAATTTTTGGAAGCATCGCTCGCCTTGGGAACTGAAACGGTATTAACGCTTGGTTCGGGCAAAATAATAGGCAAGGCCTTGCAAGGCTTAGCCGCCGTCGATGCCGCTGCGCTTGCTGAATCTGCCGACACCTCAAAAGGTTTCTTCAATCAGGTAAAAAACTTTTTCAAGGGCTTTTTTTCTTCCGGACAACCGGATGCTTTTTCCATCATAGAAGGAGCCGATTCTATTGCCATTCAAGCAGGTATGCAACTGGGTGGCATCGAAGTTGCCGAAGTCGGTCAAACTATTGCCCTGACGCAAGAAGCGGCGAATAAGGCCAAGAGGGCCGTCAACGTGGCGGCTCAAGCAACCGCTGCCGCAAAAGCGGGAACTGCCGCAGCCGGAGGACCGGGGCCAGAAAAAAATATTCCTATTAAAAGCTATGTATTTTCCGATGAATGTCTGTTTGAAGAGCTATTGAAACTCAAAGAGGATTCTTATAATCTTGCAAATAGAAGCGACCTACCGTTTGACAAGGTATATTTCACAGAAAAGCAATTAAAACATGTATTTGCATTTGAACAAACAAAATTCAAAAAGCCTTCGGGAAAGATAATTCAAAAATGGGGCGGCTTTCACCATGATTACCAAAAAAATCTCGAAATAGGAAAAGTCTTTGATATTAGGACAACGCAAACTTTTCCCGACGGCACATACCGTTGCGCAGTTACTTATATGGGTGAAACTTGTACAAAAAACACAATGTTTCCTTCCGACTTAACACCTACGGAAGTTTTTGATCTGATTTTAGAATCACTTGATAAAGTTAAAAAAATTGCCAAAGAAGATCGTGCATACATTGTAACGGGATACACAAACCGTGGCATTGAAATAAGAAATGTATTTTCGGAAATAGGACAACACATCACTTCATACCCGGACTTGGAAAAATGGAAAATTTGATCTTAGAACTATCTCAGAATCGCTATTATCAGCCAATCAATTATAACCCAAATAACAATTTATTATTTCTTTACGAATTTTTTCGTGATATTTTTGACGAATTTGATGAATATATTAAAATTTTTTCTAACCCCGATTTTGAGTATACTCAAACCGACTTCACATTTATCGAACGTGAGGGAGATACTATGATAATAGGTTCCCACCTTGTTATCGATTATGAAGATCAATACAAAAACACACTGCAGTGCACACCCCAGCAGCTCATTGATGTTCTCCAACAATGGAGGAATGTTTTGAAAAATAAACCTCAAAAAATCATACTTCAACAAGATGAAAATGGCGATTTTCATATTTTTGCTTTGCCTGATCACAAGGAAATCGAAAAATAATATGCAAAAAATGATTTTAGAATATAAAAACAAACACTATGACAAAGTTTTTGCAGACCATGCTGATTTAAAATTATTTTATTATTATTTGATAGATGATGTTGGTCCTCACATCGATAGGGCAATTGCTTGGCTCCATAACACGTCATACGATTATACACACGGCAATTTTTCATATATTGAAAAACTTCCCAAGGACAAAATGATCATGGGATGTATGCATACCGATGAGCCTGAAGACTGGGCATTTGAATGTTCAATAGATCAGCTCGTTAGTGCGCTTCAACAATGGAAAGAAGCCCTGAAAAACGCACCTCATCCAATCATGATCCAACGAGATGATGATGGTGATTTTCATATTTTTGCCTTGCCAGAAAAACGGGAGACCGATTAATGGGGTCTTATGTCGAAACGCAAACATTGCTTTTGCAATCATTGAACAATCACTATTACCCAAAAAATCATAATCCATGCAATAATTTACTATATCTTTACGAGTTTTTTAGCGAGATGTATGGTGATGTGGAAAAGTACATCAACCATCTTCTTAGCCCCAGTTTTAAATCCTTTTATAACAATTATGCATTTATCAAATGCGAAGGGGATACTGATGTAATAATTGGGTGTGAATTAGATGAGATGGAAAATCAATGCGAAAATTTCTTAAAATGTACAAGAGATCAATTAATTGATGCATTTAGACAATGGGGAAATGCCCTAAAAATTCGCCCTTCAAGAATAATGATCCAACGGGATGATAGCGGTGACCTTCATATTTTCGCTTTGCCCGAAGAAACTTGCCAACCGGAACGCAAAACACCTACAATTGATAGCATAGTGTATAACAATGATAGGAATGAACTATGAAATTTTGTGTGATTGGCCTTGGCCTATTTGGTTATCAAGTGGCCACAGGACTGGCCGAAAATGGTAAAAAGGAGGTGACAGCACCTTCTTTTGGCCGTGCCTGCATAGCCTGCCAAGCCGGAAGGCGTGGAAAGGCGACGCATGGGCGCTCACCCGCGCGGAGCGGGTTCAATGTTCTTGCGACAACATCGACGCTTTTGTTACACTTTCAGAGAAAGTATGTGAATTATCAGAGGGGAAATGTATGAAAATGGTTTCATTTTCACAGAGCGAGCGGATATTTGGTAAAAGCATTGCTCACGCATTCAAAGACATGTCGGGTATATTATTGCTGATTTCAGTCATATTGAGCCTTGCTTTTACGGTTGCCGGCACACAATATAACGATATTAAGACCGCTTACCCAAATATTCACTTATTCTTTCAATTCCTTTTTGCAGCACTTGCTTGTTGTTATGCAAAGGTTCGTTTTGAAGGAAAACAACCGCATTTCAAAACTGCCTTTAATCAACTTTTTGATCGTTTTATATATATAATTGGTATTGCAATGCTTCTTGCAACCATATTATTTTTGATGGGATGGGCACTTGTTTTGCTCACAGGGCAAAACAAGTTTGTATTTAATGACACGGTCAATAGTTCACTAAGCACACTCACACTGTTTGCGTTTTATTTATTGGTCACTAGTTCGCTAAGCACACTCGCACTTGCATTATTAGCCGGATTGGTGGCTGGCGCAGTCTTTTTTCTAATCGATTACCTATTTGCCATGAGCATTATTGAAACTGGTTCATTAATGGCAACCTTTAAACGATGGACAACTACACTGCCAAAAACAATTATTGCTTTTTTTGTATGGATGCTGAACTATATTCTACTCATACTACTAATGCTACCGCTGTTACTTGGCCTTACAATTGGCTCTTTGTGGCTTATATCAAAAATCGCACCAGCAATAGCAGAGCAAGAGGCCTCATTTATTGCTGATTTCATAAGCTCAGTTGGATCAATTTTTGGCACCGGCTTGCTTACTGCAATCTCGGGCTATTTTGCCGCCGCACTTGCTTGGTATGCGGTTCATGATCGACTACCAAATGATTATGCAAGATGAAAAATAAGACAACAAAAAACCTCGGTTTTGGCCGAGGTTTTTTAACTTAGATGCTTTCGATGCGAATCACGGTCAAATCTTGACGGTGGCCGCGTTTGACGCGAACTTTGTGACGGCGTTTGAAGCGGAAGGCGATCACTTTTGGCCCGCGGGTTTGCTTAACGATAGAAGCTTTTACCGGGGAGCTCAAGAATGGGGTGCCCACTTCGAACTTGCTGTCACCTGATTTTTTGAACAATACTTCTTTAAATTCAAGGGTAGCACCATTTTCACCCTCGATTTTTTCAATAGCAACAGTTTTGCCTTCGATAGCTTGATATTGCTTACCGCCGGTCTTAAAAATGGCATATTTGTCAAATGACGGGATTGAATCGCTTGTGGTCAATTGACGGGTCGTTTTTGCCGCTTTCATATGATATATCCTGAAGAGAAATAGACGTGAGTCATAAATTTTTTACAATTTTCATTAATTGTACCATAAGATACAAAGATGTACACCCCAAAGTGACAATTAAACCCCAATTTCGTTAAAAAAACTCAATTAGGGACCTCGCAACCTCACCAAAAGATCAAAATCGCATTATTTTGCCCAATCTCATTATGGATTGATTGGAGTGGCTTGCATTCTGATCCTATAATTAAATCGGGGGTCCGGCGTTGATCTTTTCAGTCTGAAAACCTCGACCGTTAAAGCCCTACTCCGCTGAAATTTCTTTGCAGAATGGAAAATTCCCTGTAAACTATCTTAAGTTAATAGAATTAATAACATTACATAAATCATCCATTTTTGAAAAAATGATTGATTTATAATCTGCCTTGGAAAGGTGAGAACACTATGTTTACGAGTATGGTTACCTACTTTTATCCCGACTTACGAAAAGACGAAATTAAAAAGTTCGGGATATTAGCACTTGCATTCTTTTTTACAATCGGCGCCTATTGGGCTGTCCGTTTGTTAAAAGACGTAATTTTCTTCAAACTCGCTTTCCCTGCTGAGCTCGGATGGGCTGCACACCAAGGTCAACTTTACCAACCACTCGCAAAAACACTATCCGTTGTTGTAGTGTTTGCGCTCGTTATTGTCTATTCCAAGCTCGTTGACTTATTTGAAAAACACAAATTGTTTTACATTCTCTGCGGATTCTACGCTCTCATTTTTGGTGGCGTTGTTGCCGGCTTGTTCTTACAAGCGCAATATGGTAGCGCATACCTTGGAAAAACAACACTTGCTGCAATTGGCTGGGTTTCTTATTTTGCCATTGAATCTTTCGGATCAATCTTGGTTGCTCTTTTCTGGTCTTTCTGCGCAAGTGTGATCACTGCAGACAGCGCTAAAAAGGGTTATCCGATGATCATCGCCTTGGGACAATTTGGGGCGATTGCGGGATCAGCATTGAACTACTTTGTCGGACCATGGCAATTATTCTTGCTCTGCACACTGTGCTTATTTGCTATTATGTTTGCAATCAACATGTTCATGACTGTCATTCCCGAAAATGAACGTTTGGGTAACAAAACTGCTCATGCTACGGAAAAGAAAAAAGAAGGATTCCTTGAAGGATTCTTGGCAGGTATCAAATTGCTCTTAACTCGCGGTTATTTGCTCGGTATTTTGGTTGTTTCAACTTTCTACGAAGTGATCAACACTATCGTTGACTACCAAATGAAGTCTCAAGCTTCCCTTCACCCAGTCTACGGGTTGAAAGAAAACTTCCAACAATTCCTCTCAATCTACGGAATGGCAACCAACGGACTTGCGCTTGTTATGGCATTGCTTGGAACCAGCTACATTATTAAAAAATATGGCTTGACCTTCTCATTGCTTGTGTTCCCTACTTGCTTGGGCGTTGCGCTTGCAATTCTCTATGGTTATTTCTTAACCTCTCCAGACGCAGGCCAACTCCTGTGGGCTACTTTTGGTGTGATGATGCTTGCAAAAGGTCTTTCATATGCAGTCAGTAACCCAACCAAAGAAATGATGTACATCCCAACCAGCAAAGATGCTAAATTCAAATCAAAAGGTTGGATTGATATGTTCGGTGGCCGTATGTCAAAAGCGGGCGGTGCACGTGTGAGCGATATGTTCAAACACAATCTCGGCGACTTGATGATGTATGGTACATTCATCGGATTTGGCCTTGTGGGTATTTGGATGGCCGCAGCATTGTATGTTGGTCGTAAGAATGCTCAATTGACCAAAGAAGGTAAGATTGTTGAGTAAATTATTTGAACCGAATTCAAATAATTTATATTAAAATTGGATCGTTATAAAAAAATCAGGAGCAGATAAAACTGCTCCTGATTTTGCTTAAATTCTACTTTCGCTCCATTTAAAAATGGGGGCTTTCGCCGTCGCCCGATAAGGGCTATGGCTTAACAAGTCGAAGAACAAGGGGACAGTTAAAATGTCGTTTTCAAAACTCACCATCGGTAATAAATTCCCGGAATCAGTCAACGTTGTGATTGAAATCCCGCGCGGATCGCGAAACAAATATGAATATAATGAAGATACCGAATTGATCCATCTTGACCGCGTGCTTCATTCAACTCTCTTTTATCCGAGTGATTATGGATTTATCCCGCAAACACGCTCCGACGATGGGGATCATGTTGATATCTTAGTGCTCATTACCCAGCCAACATTTCCCGGCTGCGTTTTGAAAGCACGCCCTATCGGCGCACTTGATATGGAAGACGAAGCGGGCCACGATTGGAAGATTTTGGCAGTTGCGCAAGATGATCCCTATTATGGACACATAGAGAGCATCGATCAAGTTAACTCGCAGCTTAAACGAGAAATTCAGCACTTCTTTGCTACCTATAAACAACTTGAGGCCGGCAAATCGTGCACAGTCAGGGATTGGCATGATAAAAAGACGGCGCTCGATGTGATTTCAAAAGCACATGTGGCTTATAAGCAATAATCTTTGATTTCCCATTTATTTTAGAGCTTATCCGAAAATCCCAGAAGTTCCTTATTGTTACGTCATCCTGAATTTATTTCAGGATCTACTTAACCTTGGTGCTGAAACAAGTTCGGCATGACAACCAACCCTTGTATGTTAAAAATTGATTCAAATTTTGATAGATAATGTATTAATTTGTGATCGGTATATTGTTTCACAAATTAGTTGCTCGGGAAAAGCTGATAGAGCTCGCGCCAACCCTAATCGTAATCGATTGCTAAAAAGTTTGAGACTATCAGCTTATACGAAATTACCTCGAACAATTACTAGAGGCGTATTAATACGACCTCGAATGTTTACAAGGATGAGGTATTTATGATTACCCTACCAGAAGTATTTATCGGCGTCGATATTTCAAAGAACAATTTGGACATTTTTATTCATCCGTTGAAGCAATGGGTTAAAATACCCAATACAGAAAGCGGAATAAAAAAGTTTGTGAAGCAATTATCCAATTACAGTATTAAGCAAATTGCATGTGAGGCAACCGGTGGTTACGAAAAATTGCTTACTCGGGTATTACAGGAACATTCCTATAGTTGTTGGATAGTTGATCCACGGAGGATAAAGGGTTTTATAATCGCAACTGGTTGCAAAAGCAAAACAGACAAAATAGACGCACAAAAAATTGCTGAATTTGCATCGAAGAATTCTCAAGATTATGAGCCAGTCAGCAGAACTCATAACCAAGAAACATTGCTATCTTTGGTTAATCGAAAGCAGGATTTGACCAAATTTTTGGCAACTGAAAAAACTCGACTTAAACACCCCTCGCATGCACTCGGTGTTTCAAGTATCGAAAGAATGATCCTCTTTTTAAATAAAGAGATCAAGGCTTTGGATGAACAAATTGAAGAATTGATTGATCAAGATGCGGTACTGCAGAAACGGACAGAGCTTTTGGAATCAATCCCGGGAATCGGTAAATCTTCGGCCGCGATATTGATTTCGTTTGTGCCTGAACTTGGATCTGTAAGCAATAATGAAATAGCAGCCCTTGTCGGAGTTTGTCCTTACGATCGAGAAAGTGGCAACTATACAGGCAAACGGTTCATTCAAGGCGGTAGGATTATTCCTCGAAATGCATTATATATGTGTGCTATAACGACTATTAAGTATTATGCTCCTTTAAAATCCTTTTATGATCGACTAATAGCAAACAAAAAAAGCTTTAAAGTAGCTATTGTTGCAGTAATGCGAAAGCTGATCATCATTGCAAATGTTATCTTGAAAAAGGGCGAAGTATGTAGTGCTTAAAAATTAATTGACTTTTAACACAATTACTTTTTAGCTAGAAAGCTTAATTTTCGTATAAGCTCTTATCCAAAATACGGGATTGGCTCTCAAAAAATTGTTTGCTATGCTCAAATCGAAGTTACATTTAAAAAATTTTTAGAAAAGAATCCTAATTCGATCGAGAACAAGCGAATGCCAGATAAATTTTTTAACGATCTGCTTAAAAAAAGAGAATTGTATGAACAATAAAATGATTATAGTAAGCCTGTTTGCGTGTAATTTTATTAACTGCTTAACCATAGATAACAAACCATTATTTTCCATCACTCTGCCCGCCAGCACGATGGAAAATATTAGTTCTGATTTTCGCTTACAGGTTAAAGAAAGCAAATCAAGATATTCTACCTGCACGAGTGTAAGTTGGTTTGACGAACATACGTTAATTATTTCAAACCTCTATGATAAATCGATTTATGTATATCGCATTAATGGCTCTCATGCAGAAATTGTACAAGTCATGCAAAATCTAAATGGTAATCCTGAACTGGATCATGTATCAAAAGATAAAAAATATTATGCTGTTAGTTTGTATGATCACGTGCCACTCAAAGAAAGCCGTGCAAAAATAAACCTCTATTCGCTCAGTCCTGATAGTCAATTACATTTTTTAAAAACTATACAGGGGATAAATGGCGAATATAACACCCATGGCGTTAGATTTTCTCCGAGTTGCCAATTCTTGGCATACACCACTATTAATAGACCCGGTTACATACATATGTGTAAAAAGAAAGAGGGAACTGATAATTTTGAGTTCTGCTCATCTTTGGAAAATGTTTTTTATCCCCTGAAACCCAAAGGCATAGACTTCTCGCCTGATTCTCGTTATCTAGCAGCAGTCTATTCTTTACGGGCAAGCACTATTGCTAACAATACGATTGCAGCTGTTGCAACGTTCAAGTTTGATGCTCAGGGCGGATCTCTCAATCCTCAACCCGTCTTTTATTCTCAATCCTTGGATCTTGATGTGCCGGAAAATATTGCATTTCATCCAAACGGATCTCATATCTTTATCTCAAATCAAGGAAATGATTCAATCGTGGTATATGCTTTTGATTCAAGTACCGGTCATATACTCCATAAGGAATGTGCGCTGACTAATCCGGATGCCCAATTGAGCTTCCCTCATGGCTTTTCAATTTCTCCTGACGGGAACTATTTAGCGGTTTGCAATTACGGCCATAATAGAGTAACTATTCATAAAATAGATCTACACTAGAACCATTATTGCAAAATAATTACATCGCTTTTATTTTTAGTACCAAATCAAAAGCCTGACGTGGGGATAAATCATCAATGTTGATACTATTAAATATTGCCAACTTGTCTTCATAAGCTTTCAATCGAGATTCTAATTCTTTTTGATGCATTCCCGATTCGCTATTCGGCACGTCTCGCTGTGCCGGTTGATAAGAATGTGTTGGCGTCATTTCTAGCGACAGCGCAATTTCTTGTGCGCGCTCAATAATAGCTTCCGGCACATTGGCAAGTTTGGCAACTTCAATTCCAAAGCTCCCGTCGCCCACCCCTTTGACAATTTTATGTAAAAACAAAATGCCTCTATCAGCTTTTTTGCATGCAGCATGGAAGCTCACGATGCCCGGGCGTGTCTTTTCTAAAAGTGCTAATTCATGATAATGTGTCGCAAATAATGTCGACACTGCACGCTCGCTTAAAAATTCAACAATCGCTTGTGCGAGAGCAAGTCCATCAAAGGTGCTGGTGCCGCGACCGACCTCATCAAGAATCACCAGCGAGCGGGCTGTTGCTTGCGTGCAAATCGTTGCCGTTTCTTCCATCTCAACCAAGAATGTGCTCTTTCCTTGTGCCAAGTTATCCCCTGAGCCAATTCGAGTGAAAATACGATCGATCAAGGAGAGCTCACAGCTTGATGCCGGCACAAAACTACCCGTATGTGCCATGATGGCAATGAGTGCCGTTTGGCGCAAATAGGTCGATTTACCGCCCATGTTAGGCCCCGTGATGATATGAATCGCCTGAAGCGCATCGAGCTCCGTGTCATTGGCAATAAAGCTATGGCTCAATGTTTGCGAGAGAAGTGGATGTTTGCCACCCACGATTGAAAACCTTTTTTCAGAAATAAATGTCGGACACACATAGCCCTGATGATATGCCGAGTCAGCAAATGAAATCAGCGCATCCAAATGTGCCAATGCATGCGCACATTTACGCAGACGCGAACTTTGCGCAGCCACTGATCGCTTGACTGAGTCGAATAATTCTTTTTCCAGCTGTTCAATGCTATTGCGTGCGGCATTAATATCGTGCTGCAATTGCGCAAGCGCAGGCGTGATGTAACGCTCTTTGCCGACTAATGTTTGCAATCGTTTGTAATCATCGGGAATTTTTTCAAGATGTGTTTTGGTAATCTCTATGCTATAACCCGTAACTTGATTGTATCTGATTTTGAGCGAATTGATGCCAAGCCGCCCCTGTTCGGCCCGTTCAAGATCAACAATTTTTTCATGTGCATGAGCAATGAGTTCACGATAACTATCAAGCGTCGCATCAAATCCCGCTTTAATCATCCACTCATGCATTGGATCAATATTTATCGCACGCTCAAGAAGCTCATGCAGTTGTGCAAAATCACTGATGTATGATCTGATGACCTTCATGAGTGGCAAATGCTCAAGGCTTTTGGTGATGCTCACACATTCGGGCAACACGCGCAGGATATCAAGTAATGATCGATAATCTGACAGTGGTGATCGATAAAGCGCCATTCGTCCGACAATGCGCTCAAGGTCTCCAATATGAAGTAACACGTTTCGTGTCGCTTCACACAACTGCGAATTTTGAACATACTGCTGCACAATTGCTTGCCGCTGCAGAATCGGTTCACGAGCAGTCAACGGGCGCAAAATCCATTTTTTGATCATGCGAGAGCCCATTGGGGTGCATGCATGGTCAAGAACACTGAACAATGAGTTCTTACTACTGCCATCATGATTATTTGCCACAAGCTCTAAATTGCGCACCGTCGGTGCATCCAGAATGAGAAAATCATCAGATTCGTACCAATTAATGAGGCGAAATTGATCAATCGCGCTTTGTTGATTTTTGCTCATGTAAGCATAAAAAGCGGAAAGAGCGACATCAAACGCATTTTTACGTTCGATTGAAAGATCATTGGAAACGCCTTTTAATTGCGTCTTCCATCCATCTGATTTCTGCTCATCGACAGTCGCCTTGTCGACGGTTGATACAAAATATCCCATGCGTTTAAAGTATGATTTCAAATCTGATTGATCATTCTGATCAATCACCACTTCACTGGGGAAAAAGCGGGAAAGTTCTGCTTCAATCGTCTTCAATTGATCAACCGGAATGGCTGTCGCATATAATTGCGCGGTAAGCAGTTCTGCGAACACCAGTGCACACTGACCATTCTCAGTCGCGCATGAAAGCAAATAGGAAGCACTTTTTGCATCAAGCAATGTATCTTGCGTTACTGTCGCGGGAGTCAAAACTTTCGTAACGCCGCGGGAAACCACCTTTCCGGCAACCGCCGGCTCAAGCTGGTCACACAGTGCAATTTTATATCCCGCTTTAACAAGTTTGGTCAAATAATGATCTAATGCATGAATCGGCACACCGCACAAAGGAATCGGTTCGCCATTTATTTTTCCACGTTTGGTGAGCGCGATGCCCAGAAACGAAGATGCGGTGACTGCGTCTTGAAAAAAGAGCTCATAAAAATCACCGACTTGGAAAAAAAGAAGCGCATCGGGAAACTCATTTTTAATCTGAAAATACTGCTTCATTAAGGGCGTGTATTCAGCTTGTTGCAATTGTTCGAGCATGTGATCCTATTTTAAAATATTTCTCAAGATTCAACATCTTTTTCGTACGTTCGAATGGTTCGACTCGTTGCACTCCGCTCACCACGAACGGAGGGATTATCGCATATTCCCTAGAGAAAATTCGTTTTTTCTCGGAAATTGCCTGCACGGATTTTGATCAATATCAAACAAATGGAGACTAAACCGCGTTCGTGGTGAGCGTAACGGGGTCTCCGATCGTAGCGTAGCGTAGATTGGGGTTAAAACGTAGTGAAGTCGAACCATTCGAACCTCCTTATTTGTATCCGTCTTTTTTTCTTTTTTCTTTATAAGAACGCAACTGATCAGGGTTCATATCTGATACTTCTTTCGCAGGGTATCTTTTCTCTAAAATGGCAAGCTTTTGCTCAACCGATTGCTCTATAGAAATATCACTAATCAGTGCGAATTCTATCAATGCAACAAATACATCAGCAAATTCGTGCGAAATCAGTTCTTTCTTGTCGCGCATCACACGCGGCAAATCTTCTTTTTTATGCCACAAAAAATGCTCCATAAGTTCACCGACTTCCACCGATAAAGCCATGAGCATGCTTTGTTGATCATGAAACGCTCGCCACGTGCGCTCTTTCATAAATGTGTCAATACGCGTAACAAGCGCTTGCAGAGAATCTGTCTTGTTCATTTTTCATTCCATCCATAAATGAGACGATGGGCCACGGTCTTCTAACGATGCCATTTGATAATATTCCCATTGAGCAAAATTGATGCACACTGAATCAATAAATTCCCATTCTTTTGAAATATCACGCACTTGCTGGTCAGAAATCATATATAATATATGCGTGATGCTTCGCTTCAATCGAGTTTCAAGCTGTTGTGCATATCGATCTCCCTGCTTATACAGTTGCTCTATTTTGTATCGAATAAAGCCATCAATAGCGACTAGTTCTTTAAATAGTGCTTGTGCATACATACAGCGCATGCTCTCAATGTAATCGCCCTCTTTCCCTCTTAATCTTTCAAGCTGTTTGTAGGTTTCATATATGTTCGCATGCGTCGTAACAAACCATTGCAAATCGCCCGAATGAAAAAAAGATTTCAGAAAGCTGCGCGCGCACATAATGCCGCCATCAGCACAGGCCATAGCGATAAAAAGATCTCGCGATAAAACGCCAATTTTATACCACCACCCTAAAGTTGCAAATGATGGATGCAACAGCGTCCCGGTTTCTCGATCAGTTTCAGATTTATGGTTCAAAACGCGATACGCAAGATACAAGATGCTTCCGCTCACCGTTAGCACAATCGCACCACGCTGTAGTTTGTTCGTGCGAGACATGCTTTTGGCACTCTCATATGCCTTAACGCATTCCTGCTCAACAACATCTTCTCTACTAATTGCATTCGCTCCGCCACATGCCATAAAGGCGATTAGGATTATGAATAACACAAGAAATACCTTTTTTTACATTGTAATACGATGCATTAATGGTATCATAACGTAAAAAACTTTTAAGTCCCGTTTTATAGAGACTTAAAAGTTTTTTTACATTAACTTTGAAATCGAATTATTTTGATTCTGCAGAATTATTCTTCATATACTCTTCATATCGCTTTTTGAAATATGCAGCTCGTTCTTGATCTGATGGATGATTACTTAAATCAAAAAAACCACCGACTTTTCGGTAATCCCGATCCTCTGCGTTAGAAGGATTTTGATTAAGCCATTGATAGTTTGCAAAAAGAAGTTCAGGATCGTTCGGAACATTTGCATCAGCAGCGCGCTCAGTAGCTTTCAATTTCAAATTACAAAGGCCTGATGAGACCTCAGCTATACCAAACCCAGTCATAGCGCCCAAAATCGCTCCCACAGCTCCGATTTGTACTTTATCATCTTTACTTTCCATACATTTCGTTGCTCCAATCCCGGTCACAAAGCTTCCTCCCACTATCAAAACCCCTAATTTAATAAGGGCTATGGTTCCCCCTGTTAAGCTTTGCGCAACCGTGAGCAAAATCGACGCTGAATCATAATGTTTTAAATGGCCTGCTTCATGCGCAAGGATACCACGTATCAGTGATCGCTGATCAATATCTCCAAATTTGACGAGATATTTTTTACTAAATGCCGATTTAAATTGGTTGCTTTGAAAAAACAGATGAGATGAAGATAAGTCTCGATTATTATGGTCTATGCATTGAATGTTGCTTTTTTTGGACCATGGGTACCACAATTTTGGATTATTTTGTTTTGCTGCATCAAGCGCAATGAATGATGCTATATTAGGACTCACACGAACAGACCTGGCTCCATGAGCTGACGCAAACTCAGCAGTTGAATCAACATATGTATCAATATTTCCCGAGACACCGAAAGAATTCACTGCTTGTGTAACCCATTGCTCTATCGGTTTAGAGACGCGATGTATTGTCATAGTAAATGAATCTGATTGAGCTACTTCATCTCTAAGCCGTTTCGATTGCAACTCTGCAACTCCACGCTGAACCTCATGCCAAAAAGCATGCGCAGGAATGTTTGTTACGAAACAAGAAAAAAATATATATTTAACTAGCTTATTCATGAAACCTCCAAAAAAATCAGCTCTTAAAAAACGGCTTCAAATATTTCCCCGTCCAACTTTCTTTAGACTGCGCCACCTTGGCCGGAGTTCCTTGTGCAACGACCGTTCCTCCGAGCTCGCCGCCTTCAGGGCCCATATCGATCAGATAATCAACCGTTTTGAGCACATCAATGTTATGCTCAATAATGATCATTGAGTTACCTTTGTTGATCAAGGTATTAAGCACTTGGAGCAACTTTTCAATATCGCTTGTGTGCAATCCGGTTGTCGGCTCATCGAGAATATAGAGCGTCGATCTTCCGCGCTTTGCAAGCTCGTCGACGAGTTTGATACGCTGCGCTTCACCGCCAGACAATGTGGTTGACGGTTGGCCGAGTTTGACATAATCGAGCCCGACTTCACACATCAGGTTGAGTCGTTTTGCAATCGTCAAATGCGCATCGAAGAAGCTTTTTGCTTCATAGGCAGTCATATCAAGCACTTGCGCAATATTTTTGCCTTTGTAGGTAACGCTGAGCGTTTCTTTATTGTAGCGTGCACCGTTGCATGATTTGCACACCATGGTGACTTCCGGCAAGAAATGCATGGTCACTTTGATGATGCCGTCACCATTACATTCGTAACAACGCCCTTCAGCAACGTTGAAGCTGAAGCGACCGACTTTGTATCCGCGAGCCTGGCTTTCAGGAAGCGCTGCAAATAATTTTCGAATCTCGTCAAAAATGCCTAAATAGGTTGCCGGGTTTGAGCGAGGCGTTCTGCCAATCGGCGTCTGATCAATAACGACCATATGCTCAAGATTGTCAGCGCCCGTTAAATCTGAATGGGCATCTATTCCTTTTGCCCCTTCAAGTTCACGAGTGACCGCGGGCACCAGCTCTTGCATAATAAGCGTACTCTTGCCCGAGCCGGAAACTCCGGAAATCCCGCACATGACTCCGAGCGGAAACTTTACCGTTACGTCTTTTAAGTTATTTTTGCTCGCATGCGAAAGCGTCATGTAGCCGGTTGGCGTACGTAATTTTTTTGGCACCGCGATTCCGCGCTTGCCACTCAAATATTGCCCGGTTAATGATTTTGGATTTGCCACAAGCTCTGCCGGTGTTCCGACCGCAGTCACTTGCCCGCCCAACACACCCGCTGCCGGACCCATATCAATTAAATAATCCGATTGCATCATGGTATCCATATCATGTTCAACGACCACCACGGTGTTACCCTGATCGCGTAATTTTTTGAGCATTGCGATCAAACGATCGTTATCGCGTTGATGTAACCCGATGCTCGGTTCATCAAGCACATAGAGCACTCCTGACAAGGCTGAGCCGATTTGCGTTGCAAGCCGAATGCGCTGCCCTTCTCCGCCTGAAAGTGTGCGTGCTTTTCGATTTAAATTAAGGTACCCAAGGCCAACATCATATAAAAAAGTGAGTCGGGTGATAATTTCATGCAACAACCCTGCTGCAATTTCTTGCTGTTGTGCCGATAACTTCAGCTTTCGCATAAAGGGAATCATATCTTTGATGGAAATCTGTCCCATTTCAGAAATATCTTTATCGCCAACAGTGACTGCGAGTGCAAACGGATTTAAGCGCTTGCCATGACAAGCTGAACAACTTTTTTCTTGCGCATATTTGCCAAAGAAATCGGGATAATTTGCTTTCCATGCTTCCGGATCATTCGGGTTCCATGGCCATTCGTGAATAATACCAAGACCATGGCATGTCGAGCAGGCGCCAATAGGCGAGTTGAATGAGAATGATCGCGGCTCGAGCTCTGGAATTGAGGTGGCGCAGTTGAGGCACATACGTTCAGAAGAATACAAATGTTCTTCATGACCGACAATAATTTTACACATACCGTTTGCAAGCTTGAATGATGTTTCAATCGCTTCTTGCACGCGTGAACGTTTTTCCGATTGCACTTCAAGTGAATCGATTAATAGATCAATGGTATGTTTATAGGTTTTTTGTAGCTTTAATGCCCGAATCTCATCTTCTGATCGGAAGCGATGGTTTTGCCCATCAATACGGAATCGATAATATCCTTTTTTGAATAGTTCGCTTAATTCATTAAAGAATTCGCCCTTTTTCTGATGCGCAATGGGAGCAGCGATAGTGATGGTGCTGCCCTCAAAACTGTTCATGAGCATGCTCGTGATGCTCTCGGGAGACTCAGCCTTAATTGGAGAGAAACATTCAGGGCAATGAACGGTGCCTACTCGCGCATAGAGCACCCGTAAATAGTCATAAATTTCAGTGATGGTGCCCACCGTCGATCGAGGGTTTGACCCAACCGTCTTTTGCTCAATGGCAATTGCCGGGCATAAGCCATCAATATGATCAACTTCAGGCTTTTTGACAATACCCAAAAACTGACGGGCATAGGAAGATAAAGACTCCATATACCGACGTTTTCCTTCGGTATACAGGATATCCAAAGCTAACGAACTTTTGCCCGAACCTGATGGCCCAGTCACAACCGTTAATGTGTCTTTTGGAATGGAAACGGATACATTTTTCAGGTTATGCTCACGCGCCCCCGAAATCTTGATCCAATTAGAAAATTTTTGTTTTGTCATATGGCATGCCCCATTGATTACATCCCAATCTAAGGATCGGGAACCCTAATAATTGAAGGTTTTATCTAAGTATGACAGAAATTGATATTTTTTAAAGGTTTATATATTACAAATAGAAATCAAACACTTGGCGATTAATTATTGCCTTGTGGTTGGTTTGGTGGATTTTGAGGCAACTGAGGATTTTGGTGTTGCATGTTGCCCGCCGCATTTTGAAAAGAAGCACGCCTATTGTTCATCCTTCTCACTTCTGCATCATCACTTTCTTGGATTGCGGCTAGCCGTCCCTGATGTCTTTTACTTACTTCCCAAACTCCCCACGCAATCGAAGCTGCTGTAATCAAAAGACTATTGATCGCATGAGATTCTCTTGTCTTCATATGATCATGTAAAGCTGGCATTTCTTTTTTTGGATATCTGCTTATGAGATCGTATTCTTCAACAACCGCTTCATTCCAATTTAGAAGCTGAGTCATCCGTTCAAACTCCTTTTCTTTATTTGGATTAAGAAGTTTTTGAACGAACTGTTGGTGAGTACGAGAATATCTTTTATGTTCCAGGCTGTAGAGCTTATCTTCATTTTTTCCACTGATGATCATCCCACCCAAACCGGCAACTGCTCCGGCTGTAATAGCTGCTGATCGCACATAGCCTTGATAGTCCGTCGGCACCATGGTTGCTACTGCAGCACCAGCTGCCAAAATTCCTGTTTGCACTCCGCACCAATCGGTTTTATTTTGAGTTAACGTTTGGCTTTGCACTGATAATTGTTTGCCCGGAAAATAGGGGCGATATTTATTTGATATATATCTGAAATTGCCCACGTCGACTGATAAAAGGCTGAACATTGAACCCAATAATGATATAAAAATTGTCTTTTTCATAAAAACTCCATTTGTACTGTATTATCTTTCTGCGTGACGATAATTAGCGTCGGTATTGATAAAGGCTCTGTAATTGTTAGCTGTTGCTTCCAAAGCCTCTCTTTTGCTTTGACTTCCGCCATAAAAAATGGTGCTATGAACTATATATATTTTGCTATACCATTCTCTAAAAAGCGATCCGGCAAATAAGGCAAATGCTCCAATTCCATTATATGTCGAAAATCGTTCAACATTTTTTTTCTTTGGATATCTACTCAACACGTCATATTCTTCCAATGTCGACTTGTAGTCGCGTAACTCTTTTTCATACGCTGCTTGTCCTCTTTTTTGAACAACCCGCTCTTGGATCTTTTTTAAATCTAAAAAACGTATTTTTTCTACTTGTTCCGAGTGTATTTTCGAGTATCGTTTGTAATCAAGACGATATTGTTTACGTTTAGGATCTGAAGAGAAGAGAGCTATACCTCCACCCAAAAAAATTCCTGTCAATCGTGAAACATTGTCGTATTTTGGCGCCACATAACCTACCGCAGATCCAGCAGCAATGAGGGTTGCTTGGGTTAGTATTGGCCAATGTGCTTTGATAACATTCCACGCAGTCTTATCTAAAGAAGAATCTTGGCTTTGCACTGATAATTGTTTGCCCGGAAAATAGGTGCGATATTTATTTGATATATACCTGAAATTGCCTATATCGACCGGTAAAAGCGATGAAAAGGCTGTTATGGCCAGCATTGAGATATATTTAATTACTTTTTTCATAAAAGACTCCATTTAAGTACTTGTCTAAATAGCATATCAAAACATTTCAATTTGTCAATAAGCAAAAAAAGGGGGGGTGGCCGAGGATGTAAAATATGGGCATTTTTCGAAGAATAACCCCGAATTACTGGAGCTTTTTTACAAGATCGGGTCGAGCCCATGCGCCATATATCTTTTCTCGCGCGGTTATGATTTTTTCATAGTTTTCCAGGTGAGTCTTAAATGATTTGGCTTTTTTGAGCTCATTCACAAATTGAGCAAGACCTGCTTTATGTCCTCTGTTGAAAGAGACTTGTGGCCGTTTTGTTTTCATATAGTTTTCAATTTTATCAATAGAAACCACTTCAGCAGAATCATTTTCATCAATAGAAACCTTTACAGTATAACGGGCTTCATGAGCTTGTGTAAGCAAATAGGCGGCTTTCACGCATGCACTGCGGCCGCGACCGGCTTTGCAATGCGTGACCGCTATAGAATTCTCATCGCGAGTTATCATATGATCAACATAGCGCATGATATTGATAAGTGATGGGGCGCTATAATCGATCGTCGGGTAGCGACGTTGCCTGATAGCTGGATTTTGTTGCAAAAGAAGGTTTAGTCCGGCCCAGTTGATTTCAAAATCACGATTTAAGGTGTAGATATCAATCTGTACCGCTGGATTATTTGGGCAATATGCTTTTTTCAGTGCTGTTATATCATCCTGTGAAGTTGGAATACTTGATAAAATGATGGGCGAAGATTGTTTTGAATCTTGAATTTTTGTGATATTTCCTGATGCATCAAACTCAATCAAGAATTTTCCCAACTCACTTTCTGAAATCATATCGCCGGCAATTCGATGATGCGTAAATGCATTGCCATACCAATAGCGATTATACAACCTGCTGACGTGAAACAAAGCGATCGATCTAAAGAGGTTAAAATTTTTATACAAATATTCAGACCAGGTTCTTGACTGCTCTCCAGCAACTGCCGTTTGGGCATAACAGAGAACAAAACAAGCTATAATCACCGGAAGAAAGAATCGTATTTTCATAAAAACTCCGACAAACAATCAAGCACCTTTTTCAAAAAATATCTATTTTCTAGCCATCAGATTACGTAGATTGAGGTTTATTGTACATTTTTCATATAACGTTTAATCAAATCATATTGAACGTCACTGTCTTTGATGGTAACACCGCATCGTTTGAGGTATGCAACAACAGTATCTGTGTTGCAACGATACCCTTTTTGATGCAGCACTTTCAACATATAGGCAATAATGCCCAATAGTGCAACTGTCGCTATCTGTAGTTGCAATGAGCTTGTTCCGTCCAATGAATCATGCGCCGGTATATGATGTGTATGGTTCCCATTTGCAACGTGCGCCAATGCGTCATGAAACAAATCTTGATGCGTTGTTTCATGTGAATGTCCGTTCATAATGCGGTCTGTGCTCGCTCCCGGTTGATATTTTGCGCTCAGCGATTCAAATTTCTCAAGGTGCAAATCATTAGCACCGCAAGCGGTTGCTAAAAATGAACATAATAAAATGTATTTCATATGTATTCCTGATAATTTAAGCAAGTGTAATCGAAAAATCATTCACAAGAGCATCGTAATCTTTGGAGAACAACAGACACGTATATCGCTCACCTGGTTGTAAGATAATCGGATCCTGTTCTTGCGTCTCATCCTCTGATCCCGACCTAAATAGATAATGCGAACTCACAACAACTCCGCTCACGAATCCGATCGGCGCTCCGGCCGTAATACCAAAAATCGCGCCGCACGGACATGGACATGTCGACAGTCCCCATGCAGCAAGCCCGCCAACAAGACCCCCCACGCAGCCGAGAGCTACACCTGAAATGCCGATCACGGTGAAATTCAACAAGCCGGAAGCAATCGATTTTAAAACGCTGCTGCGCAAACGGCTTTGAAGCTGATGATCAGTTACTAATGTGCACGGCGACACTATGTTGTTTATTGTTCGAGTTTCATCTGACTGATTGGTAAGAACTACTTCAATCGGCATAATCGGTTTGCTGCCCAAAAGTTTGCGCCCTTTGCCATTAAAAAGTTCTTTCGTTTCTTCTTTGCTGAGCACACGCGCGTCAATGGAAATATCTCTATCAACGGCATGATATGTTGTTGTCGGCCATACAATTTTTTTTGCTCGCGCCGCTTGCACACTACTCACCCCTACTAATGCTAAGAAAACAATACGTATGCATGTATCCATAGTATTCCCTTCATGATCATAGGATGAAAAATTTATGCCACACTAATCGAAAAATCCTTCATAAGAGCATCGTAATCTTTGGTAAAAAGATAGCCACTATAAGTGCGCCCCGGCTTGATGACGATTTCAGTATCAACCATTTTGCAAACAAGCTGTTTTTTGATCGCTTTATTATTGAACAACTGAGCATCATATTCACTTCGGGCCAATAGATATGATCCGATCGGATATCCGGTAAATGCTCCTGCAAATCCGCCGACCAATATCACTGGCAGCACTTCCATTCCAATATAGCCGTACAACCCAGTTGTCAGTGCAAATACGCCCATTGACCCAAAAACAGCTCCGCCAACTATGCCGGCAAGCCCCCCGGCCAATGCCCATAAAACGACCTTGGTGTAGCTTTGTCTGTGCAGGCGATCTGCAATCAATTGTTGATCAATTAGTGCGAATGGGGTTGCAATAGTCTTAATAATGCGCGGCGTTTCAGAACTATTGGTGATCGAAATTTCGATTGGAATAATGGGCTTTCTGCCAAGGAGTTTGTATCCGCGATTGTCAAAAAGGTCGTTGGCCTCTTGCTTGCCAAGCACTCGCGCATCAACAACCATTCCTTCTTGGTTTGCATGATAGCTCATTGTTGGCCATTGAATGTTTCTTTTCGCTCGCGCTTGCACGCCGGTCGTTCCGGCACAAAGCAGCACTATTGATATATATCGTAGGAATGAGTTCATAGATAACTCCACATATAAAAGAATGTTGTTACCACCGATGCTACAGTATTTTAAAAAAATCACAAATAGGGCTTTTTATTAATAATCCTCTTTGCAACGCAAAATTCTCAAAAAATCGTTTTGATTTTTTATCTAAAATGCGTATACTATCATCACAATTAAACCTCTAGCATTCGCTTGGGTTCAAATATTTGGTGTGGTGAGCGTAGCTCAGTTGGTAGAGCATCAGGTTGTGGCTCTGAGGGTCGTGGGTTCGAGCCCCATCGCTCACCCCAAAATATATTTCATGACCGACTTGGATTTTCGTATGAAACTAAGCCTTATCATTATTCCTCTTTTTATTATTGCCGGTCTTGCGCTTGTGCTTGTCTGGCTCTACAGGCGATTTATCCGATCAAATCCGAATGACAATTCAGCTGCATTCACCATGGCCTATATCGATACCGATCGATTCCGCGGCACACATGTGTATCATGCATATTTCAGTGATGTGAGTTTCAAACTTTCTCCCAACACACCAACCAAAATCATTATCAAATCAACCGCCAGTTCCGTAACCATCATTGGCAAAGGTCAGGGACATCAATCTTCGATGGCCTTTGAGACCCATCCAGGAGCGACTCCCGAGCTCACCCTTTCTATTCATGTCCTTTGTTCCGCTCTACATATTGTGTAAAACATCTACCCAACCTGAAGATTATTCAAATTGACACTTTTTTTATTTCTGATATGCTCTATTATATAGAGAAAAAATCAATATTTTAATGGAGTTCAGTATGTTCTCAAAGAAGATGTTTATCCCTGCTTTAACAGGTCTGTTATTGACACAATCCGCCTTTGGTTGGTTTGGAAGTTCTGACGGCCATAACAATGTTCAATTTTCCGCCACCTTTGGCAATGGGTCAACCATAACACAAACTATGTTTGGCAACAATATGGTAAATTCAAGCGCCAGCTTTTATGGGCAAGGAATTAGCTTTGTTACCATCAATGGCAAGCAATATTTTGCTCGTGGAAAAAACATAAACTTTATTAATGGACAGCCATACGTCAATAACAAAAAAGTTAACGAATCAGATATCAAGTCCATAAAACAAACTGGCAAGACATTTTCAACAAAAATAAATCCGGAAGTCACTTCTGCAGACGTTCCATCTACAGTTGCCCACGTTCATCTGGATCCCGCCCATACTGGCGAAGTTATTTGCGACGAGGGCGTAAAAGATATTTTTACATTCTCAAATATAGACGGCAAACTAACCTTTGATATGCCTGAGGGAATCTACAGCAGCAATTTCACAACAACTCCGTGCAAAATACTCGCTCGCCTCTCAACAAAAAATGTATTTTCTTCTGAAGGCCAATCAAATGTGGTCATCAGCAATTCTGAAATAAAAAAGCTTTCGGCTCGTGGCAGCTCTCGCATTGAGGCTCTTTTAAACAATCGATTTTCTCAGGATGCCCGAATCATAAGTTCCGGAGCTTCACACATTAGTTCTGATCATACCGGAGAAAAAACCAATCGTGTTACAGTTGTTTCAGATGGCGCCTCGAAGATGCGAATTAAAAATATATTAGCAATGACTTTGAAAACTCATATTTCTGGTGCAAGTGATATAAAAGTAGACGGACTAGTTGAAAGCCACAAAAATGAATCATCCGGCGCCAGCAAACTCGACGCTCATGCATTGAAAACTGATTTCACATCAGTCGATGCATCCGGGGCATCAGAAGTGCTCATAAATGCAGAAAAAAATATCACGGGAGATGCATCTGGATGTAGCTCAGTACGTTATTCTGGAAATGCTCGCAATTTTATTGAGAAATCCGGCGCAGCTTCAGTCAAACGAAAGTAACTTCATCAATTCTGGGACACCCGACTTTCGGGTGTCTTTTTTTTTACACTTATTCCAAAACCGGCTATGTTTTATATAGTAAGCTATTAATCCCTTTAATTGAGAATAAGCTATGTTTACCCTTCTGAAAATGACGTTTTTTTTAGTTACCATCACCAGCCTCAATGCTTCCACCAATACATCG
The DNA here is from genome assembly GCA_963713925.1 of uncultured bacterium. GTDB lineage: Bacteria > Babelota > Babeliae > Babelales > Vermiphilaceae > MFD01112-c2. Next base: position 662,811 of record OY970212.1, on the reverse strand, counting down.
TCACCCATTGAGGTCAATAAAATGCTTGAAAATGCTTTATCAAATCGATCATACAGACTTCCCCTTTTTAACCTCACTGTTCCGGATGATATTATAAAAGCATATACAGATCTCTGCACCTTCTTGAAAAAGAATCCATCAGCGCAAAACATCTCTGCTTTTACACAAAAAAATCCGAAACTTGCGGCCTTTATTGGGGTCACCTCATTTGTCGGCATTTATGCCTTACTCTTTCATGGGCTTTCGATTTTCAACAAACGTTCAAAAAAGCAGTGTCATCACGAAGATGAGTATACGGTTGTCGGGTAAAGCGTTAAAAAAAGACTTGCAAGCACGCAAAAAAACATATAAATTTTATACAACTTTATACGGCATCAGTTTACTTACGCAATTCAGATGTCGGTCAAAAATTTGAAATATCATAATTTGGTCGGAATCCCAAATAGCCTGTCCCGCAATAGCCAAAAGGCGAAGGCGGGTAGCATAGGTGTATTTCGGGGTCCCCGCGCGGAGCGTGGGGTATATTTTCGGGGCGTGGCGCAATTGGTAGCGCACTCGCTTTGGGAGCGAGGGGTTGCCAGTTCGAGTCTGGCCGCCCCGACCAGTCTACGCTTATCCGGGCCTTATTTACCCAAGTTACGCATTGCTTCACTTGGGGCCCAATTTTGGCTCGGCACGTGTCCGCCATAGCTCGAAAGAGCGGCGGCTGGAAGCTACGCCTGGCACGGCCATTTTTAAAAGCCATTTCAACATTTCAATCCACTATTTCGTTCATCAAGTTTAAAATCGTTATTGCATCTTTTTTTGTAAAAAAGGTATATTGAGCCTACGGCTTTGAGACCACCATTTTTCAATAGGAATGCAATGAAACAATTTTTATTCAATACTTTTTCGATATCCCTTTTATGCCTTGTGCACAATGCATACGCAAACTTTCCACTCTTTGACCGAATGACCGATGACATTGGACTCTCGGATGACATTAATCCTGACGATATTTCATATGCACTCAACTGGCTCCATGCCGGGTACCAACGATCGATGGGCACGATACATGCCCAAAAAGCAACTCTTGAGCTGTTGGATGCAAGTTGGAAAAGCTGGCAAATTATAACGCATCGACGAAGAAATCCCTCAAAGTCTGCCCCCCATGCCGATGCCTTGCAGAAACTGACTCATCTATCAGAACAAACGCATCAAACTCTTGAACAGTATGAAAAAATTCTTGATGATTATGACGCCCTCTCAACACGCATCTTCACCGCACACTGCATTAAAAATAAAACCATTCAAACATTTCTTGAAGCGGTCAAGGCAGAAACGCGCGTTCAAATTACTGCTGCGCTCACTGACGTAAAAGCGCTCATAGAAGAATGTTCAAGCCTCAATTGGATATTTAAAGGGGTGACTCGCCTGGGTGATGAGCTAGCCGAAATCGATATCGACGAACTTGATAGCACAGAACATACGGAAGAACCGGTTAATCGTTCCTTACTTGAAACCATCCGCGAAAAATTGCCAATCATTGCTTTCGATACATTCGTCAAAGCTGATATCAATTATGTCAAAGCGAGTGATTCTCATTGGTCATTGTTGTATAACACGCAATGTGCAAGCAATGCTGTCTGGAGAGCCGTTGAAACGGCTCGTGCTCGCGTGTTGAAATATGCGTATGAGCGCTTATATCAAGCTGCAGGTGACCACGAAATCATGCCACTTCATCAATCGACTGATGGACATACTGTTCTATTGCCGCACACATTAGACTTGTAAAGCCGCAAGATTTTACGGCATGATAAAACAAACTAAAATCATTATTAATGGGCCCCAAACGAAGTGCTAACGACGTTTGGGTATAAATGAGGAAATTATTATGAACAACTCTCTCAAACAAGCCTGCCAACATTGCATCAATCAAAGTGAAAAATCAATTAATGAATTACAAATCTTAATCGCAAAATGCGTTGGCTCAGATCTCCAAGAATGTGCGCGCGAAATTGGAAAAACCACTGCGCAAGTCACACAATCAATCAATGCATGCAATGCTTGCATGGCGGAATGCAACAGTGCTCTTGCGCAGGAAACCGATCGCAAGAAAAAGCAAATGCTCGTTAACTGCATTGAAGTATGCAAAGAATGCGTTGAGGAATGTAACGAGCTTGTTCGCTCCTGCAAATCCGGCGATGAAAAATGTGTATCAAAAGCAGAAGACAGTATTATGGCGCTTAAGGCAACTATTGCTGAGTGTAAAAAGATGAGTTAGACCTTGCGTGAGGGTCGGTCACCACAAAGGAAACCCTTTTGGAAATCCCGCTCCCCGCGGGAGGGCAAGAGAACGTTTTAGCCCCTTATGCAGGGGCGAGCACCAGAAGAACATTTAGCCCACTGCGCGTGGGCAGGCGGCAAAAACGGTCTCGCCACCGTTTTTGCATTTCGGGCGTTTAAAACCAAGGTTTTAAAAATTCCTTGAGCTTCAACTCACCATACACAATTTTTAACAAAATTGTTCCATTGGTTCGGTGAACCTCATCAGACTTTTTTTCTTTATTAATGCGAGATTTACAATTCCAAACTAATTGACAATGACCCAAGATCGGCTATGGTAAAATAAAAAAATCCGGTAGTTTCTCGAGACCGAAGCAATTTCGAAGAAATTGTGTGCGTCGAGGTTTGAAACGGATGAAGGATTTCTTAAAACCTTGGTTTTAAGTGCTTGGATTCCAAAGGGGATGGCAGCATCCCTCTTTGGCGCACGCCCCGCGCAGGGGCAACAACTTTTAAAAAAATTAACACCACCTTATTGGGTATGGATCACCATGTTCCTTTCGCTGCGCTACCTCCGTTACTTTGATTGGATCAGCTTCTTCCTGATCGTGTGCATTTGCCTCTTTGGCTTGTCTTTTGTGTTAAGTGCGACCTACAGACCTGACATGATCTATTCAATCTTTTTTAAAAAGCAATTTATCGGTTTTATCGCCGGAATCAGTTTGTATTGGCTGTGTTCTTTTATTGATTATCGTTCGCTTATGCCGTGGGGAAGCCTTTTATATTTGAGTGTTATTGGGCTGTTGCTATTCACCATTATCAAAGGCAGCATCGGTATGGGAGCCCAGCGCTGGATTGATTTGGGAATCTTAAAAATACAACCGGCAGAACTTATTAAACTCGCCTTTCCTATTTTTGCCTCAGGCTACCTCTACACGCGCAAAGAGACTTTTAGATTTACATTTACCGAGTTTGTTCCACTGCTTGCCACCATTGTCACCAGCTTTCTTCTCATTTTAAAACAACCCGATTTGGGAACAGCGCTTATTTTTTTATTTTCGGCGCTTATGCTCTTGTGGTTATCAGGAATTTCAAAAAAATTTTTCTTATATGGATTTATTTTCTGTCTGATTACTGCGCCGCTTTCATGGCACATTTTGCGCGATTATCAAAAAAAGCGAGTGCTCGTATTCTTAGGCCAGGGCGATCAACGCAAAGAGCGGTACCAGATTGAACAGTCTAAAATTGCCATTGGATCAGGCGGATTTTCCGGCAAAGGATATCTGGCCGGCACACAAAACAAACTTCATTTTTTACCCGAGAGCAGGACCGACTTTATTTTTGCCGTCATCTGCGAAGAATGGGGCTTTTTAGGCGCGCTTGGATTATTGTTATTGTACATACTTCTTTTTGCGCGTCTGTTAAGCATTTTGTATAAAGTAGATCAGCCAATTATTCAGGTGTGTGCTTTTGGCCTTATTATTCACGCACTTCTTTCGATGATCATTAACATCGCAATGGTAACGGGCTTGTTGCCCATCGTGGGCATACCACTTCCATTTGTGAGTTATGGATTGAGCAATTTACTCATCACATTTGCAACACTCGGGCTTTTCAATGCCATTTCAATGGTGCACGCGCACGTGGAATTGTAATTTTTTCACGTTACAAGATGCAAAACTCAATCTCTTGATTTCGAATTCCCACAAAAAGTAATTTCATAAAGTATAAGAAAAAACCTAAAACTAAGCCCCAAAATGTTCTGAATTTAAAATAATGGGCTCCAAGTGAATGAAAATGAACTTGGGTATAATTAAAGGAACTTTTATGACGTTTAAATCCTTTGGCTTTGGAATGTTGCACGCTTTGGTTTTTTTAACAACTGTGTGGTTGCGCGGATGCGACATGCCGACTGAAATTGTAGAAACGATCCCTGTTGGAGCTCTCCCTACAGCAATAGCCATAACTCCTAACGGCCAATTCGCGTATGTCATAAATAAAGAGGCAGGAACAAGTAGTGTGATAGTCAGGTTTATTAATACCGCTACTAACGCGGTGGGCACCATTACAGTCCCCTTAATCGGCAGCATACCACAACCTGCTTTATCGGCACTAGCTATTACTCCTGACGGTCAATCTGTCTATGTAACTATTGCAAGTAATTCCGGGACGCCCGCCAGTGACCAGGTAAGCATTATAAACACCGCTACCAACACGGTTAGCGCGTCGTTCAGTTCTACTGGAACCGTCATCTTTGAAGGGGTAGCAATAAATCCCAGTGACTTATTCGCCTGGATCACAGATAATGAAACTAACGTGGTGGATGTTTATGATACCACTAACACGCTTGTGGCAACAATCCCCGTTGGAATTGGGCCTGTGGGAATAGCCATAACTCCTGTCACTGGCCAATTTGCATATGTCGCAAATTCTGGAAGCAGTAACGTGAGTGTTATAAACACCACTACTGAGGCAGTGACAACGATTCCCGTTGGAAGTGAGCCTATGGCAGTAGCAATAACTCCCGACGGTCTATTTGTTTATGTCACAAATTTTGGTGGCAATAGTGTGAGCGTTATTGATGCCGCTACCAACACCGTTGTGGCGACGATCCCCGTTGGGGTAAATCCTATAGGAGTAACCGTAACCCCTGATGGCCAATTCGCGTATGTCACAAATTTTGGTGACAATACCGTGAGCATTATAAACACGACTACTAACGCAGTTGTGGCAACAGTTACAGGTATTCCTACCCCCCGAGGAGTAGCAATAACCCCCAATGGCCAGTTTGCCTATGTTGCTTCACAAAGCTCTAGCACCGTCTACGTGCTCGGTTGTCCTGCTACTCCCGTTAACGGGCCAACAAATGTTCAAGGATGTCGATTTGCCAACATCTTCTTAACACAAACTGATTTTATCAACAAAATTACCTGGTCGTCTCCCGCTACAAATATTCCCGTTTCATATATCATTTTTCGAGATGCCGCTCTGACTCAAGTCGCTGCTACTATACCTGCAACCGAACCATTGCAATTTTTTGACCATAACAGACATCCGTTTGTTATCGATACCTATTATATTGTCGGTGTCGGGGCATCCGGAAGTCAATCTGCAGCACAGGCAGTTACGGTCAACAGTTTTTGTTAAATTCTGTTGAGTTTTGAAAACATTAATCGTTTACGATTCCTTTGCGGGCATAAGCTTGCGCAAAAAAGATTTTATAGGAACGGGCCAACCAGACAATCCATCAAAATAGTTTTGTAATATCTGTCTCGTTTTTTTATCGCCAATGGTTTTAATCTTATCACGGGCAAACTGTTTTGCCTTCGACAAGTCTGTCTTTTGATCTTCAGGATCGGTTAGTAACATCATAGTTAACAATATATCAATCGGCAGCGAAACGGGCATTTTCCATAGTTTGCTCATATCGTAGCTTCCCGTTGCCAATAATGCTCCATTGGGAGAAAACGAAATGGAAGGTGCGCTGTCTTCTTTAAAACCGGTCAACGTATGCAATAGCGTCCCGGTTGGTACATCCCACACTTTTGCCGTCCCATCAGCGGCTTTTGTTGCCAATATTGTTCCACCGGGTGAAAATGAAATGCTTTGTATCTGTTTCGTATGACCGGCCAATGTACTCAATACTGTCCATGTCCGCGTATCCCATACTTTTGCCGTATTATCAGCAGAACCCGTTGCCAATAATTTTCCATCTTTTGAAAAGCAAACAGCTCTTATTCCATCAGTATGACCGGGTAACGAGTGTGACAATTTCCATGTCTGAACATTCCAAACTTTTACATCCTTATCATGAGGAGAACCGGTTATCAATAATGTTCCGTCGGGTGAAAAAGCTATTCCTTTTATTTCTCCCCTGTGATCAGTCAATGTGTTTAAGATGGTCAATGTCCGCGTATCCCATACTTTTACCGTCATGTCTTTTGAAGCAGCTGCCAATAAAGATCCATCCGGGGAAAAAACAACTTTGCCTACTGCACTCGCATGACCGGTCAAGGTGCGCGATACGGTTTCTGTCTGAACATCCCATAATTTTATCATTCCGCTGTTATAACCGGCTGCCAATAATTTTCCATCCGGTGAAAATGCGATATCCGTTATTGGTGCTTTATGTCCGATTAATGTACGCAATACCTTCCATGTCTCAGTATCCCATATTTTAATCGACCTACGAGATAGTAAATTGGTAACTGGGTTTACTGTTGCCAACAACTTTCCGTTGGGGGAAAAGATGGGAGAATAGTTGTCCTTTAATGTTGCGATCGGCTTTGCCATGAACACGGACCATATCTTATTCAGTACGCGCGGAGATTTTTGAAAGTAAGGTTGTAAATCTGAAGGTATACCGACAGATTGTATAAATTGTTCAGGGGCTCCCGCGAATTGCCGTGAATTGAGCGGCAGCAGCTCAACGCATCGATCTACAAGAAGTTGCAACGCAGGTTGAATGTCAAAAAAATTGGCCGCTTTTAAAAGCTCGGTTATTTCGTCGAAATTCAAGGCTCGAAAGTCGGCCTTAAGCTTTTTGCGCATATCTTTTTCGCTCAGCGGTTCTTGTTGCGCCATATTTTTATTTTTCGCGATTTTCATCAACGGATATAAAATATCGATAAATAATTTCGAAGAGATATGATTCACCTGCATATCATCAAAATTTCCGATATCTTCGCCCATATTTCGTAACGTTTCTGAAACTTTCAAGACATCTATTTCAGCGTCATTCCATTTCTTTCCGTCACTGAAAATAACAGTCGTTTTATCTGAAGGCTTATTACGAATATGTACCGATTCTTTTTGATCAATATCTGCTGCGCGCAGAAAAACAATGGCCGAGAACAAAACAAATAACATCTTTTTCATAGCACCCCTCGCATGAATTCATCCTTACTGGCATCGCTTTTTTATAATAGAATATAAAACAACAATACTGCAATGAAAAATCCCTTCACTTCAGCTTGTATTTTCTGATTCTCTTCGGGTATGTGGTGCAAATGAGATACGCTTACTCGGACTTTTAATTCCATTTCAATGATACACGCGCGCGTGGAATTGTGATCATTTTGTTTTTTCATCTTTTTGAGGTGCCGGCCACTGTAATTCTGGAAAGAGCTCTTGAATTGATTTACTTCTTCGAACGGTCGATTCATTCTTGGAAAAATCCATTGATTTCACCCTTCCTCTGGAAAATCTCAGAGAAAATTTTTTACTATTTTCAATTGCATCAGGTGTCGCATCGACACCATCAGACTGATCAGGAACTTTATCCAAACCAACTGCCAAATATAATTTAAGATTATTCTCATCATCTGGCTGAACAGCATTCATTGATTGAGAATCATTGTCGGCCGCATCAATTGTTGTCAGTCCTATCATGGTGATGTTGAGTATCATTACTACCTTCTTCATCCTGCTCTCCCCGGTAAACATGCCCCAACAACGCTCTGCTTCAGCCTTCGCCCCAAGGCTATGGCGTGACAAGTCGTTGGGGAGCCCGATAATATTGGTATTAAGGTATTTAAATCGCACCTTAAAAATGGTTGCCCTGTCAAATTTCCGAACAAAATTTCAAAGTTAATCTTTTAAAGCGTACTTCCTTTCTTTTATTATATTTGCAGACTCTCTATCTTCTCTTCAAGTATGTGCGCAAATTCAGTATGCTTAAGCAAAGATAATGCAATAAGTAATTTGTATTAAGAGGCTTACTCATGAATAATGAATCATTTGAAGGAATAGATATTGTTTCTTTTGCTCAAACGCAGGAAGAAGCTCATCATGAGTTTAGGCCCACAACTTTTGATCACTATCTCGGTCAAAAAGACCTCAAAGAAAAATTACATATCTACACGCAGGCAGCAAAAATGCGCGGCGAACCACTCGATCACCTGCTTCTTTTTGGGCCTCCGGGATTGGGCAAAACAACACTTTCGCAAATTATGGCTTCTGTGATGGGCGTCGGTATTAAAATATGTTCCGGCCCTATGCTTGAGCGAACGGGCGATTTGGTAGCCATTTTATCATCACTTGAAAAGCGAGATATTTTATTTATCGATGAAATTCATCGTATGAGCGCGAATGTTGAAGAAGTACTCTACACCGCTATGGAACAATTTCGTGTTGATATCATTATTGGCCAAGGTGCGGGCGCTAAATCGATGAATTTGCCGGTGAATCCATTCACTTTGGTGGGCGCAACTACCAAAAGCGGTATGATTTCTGCTCCGCTGCATAGCCGTTTTGGCATTATTGAACGACTTGATTATTATACTGATGATGATTTGGCACAGATTGTTTTACAAAGTGCCTCGTTTTTAGATTTTGCTCTTTCACATGAATCGGCTCTCATGATCGCTAAAGGGGCACGGGGCACGCCTCGTATAGCCAAAAAGTTACTCCGACGTGTGCGCGATTTTGCCCAAGTAAAAAATGAACTTGCGGTGAATGAAGCATTTGTGCGGCAAGCACTTTCATTTTTGGGTATCGATAGTGAAGGCTTGAGCACTGTTGATCTTATGATTCTTGAAAAGATCGTTGTGCAATTTCAGGGGGGCCCTGTTGGGCTTGAAACGATTGCTTCTATGATTGGTGAAGATAAAGAAACCATTGAAACGGTCTATGAACCATATCTCATGCGCAAGGGATATTTGGAAAAAACCGCGCGCGGTAGGCAAATCCCTCATGCAACATTGCCCTTTTTAAAACAGCGCTTTATGGGACAACGAACATTATTGTGAGCTGATAACAAAATAGGGATTTTTTAAGGGAAATTTCATGATAAAATATATTATTGCATTCCTTTTTTTGAACTCATTTGTTTATGCGGCCGATAGACCGGAAGCGAAATCTGACCAGCCAAAAGCGAGTGAGATAACTGCAAAAAAAATTCCCGAGCGATTTAAAATTAAACTTACTGATGGAGAGTTTCCCGTTGCAGAGACATCAGTTTTATCGGGGTCACAATCACTGAAAAGAAGAATAGAGAGTCGCGCCTACATGGAAAGCCCTTTCTATTTTTTGTCAAAGTTAAAGCAACAGGAAAAAGAGAAGCGGGCAAAAGAACTTCACGCTCAGTTAAATAAGCCTGAAAATGAAGAAATGAGAAAAAAGTATGGTTATAAACTGAAGACAAACATCGACCTCAAGCCGATAATTCATCTTCCGGGAGTAAGAGTCGACGATTTTAAATTTATATATGACAATCTTCTTGGTTCTGGTTCAGCGTCTTCAAATATACCGGTTTTTCCCAAGACAACGAACGAGCAAGACTCTACGCGGCTTTTAAAAACGGTACATGATCTTGATATCAAGACCGGGCGTGACGGATTTCTATGGGGGGATTTTTATGAAAAAATTATCAATCAAAAAGGATTCAAAAAGAGCTTTTTTTCATATCTCACTTCCTTTGAAACGTATGATCCGGATATTTTTAAAGTCTACATGGGAGCAAGGTTTAATATCTCCCCCCGAGAATTGCTTGATCATGAGGGAATTGTTTCTTCTTCTACAGAATCTCGTTTAGCGTCTGACATAAATGATATAATTCTTGAATCTCCTGATTTTGTTGAAGATCGTAAGGACATCGTGTCATACGCAGTTTCTGCGAAAGGAAATTATAAGGTCGCCTTAGATAATGACAGAAGGCAATTAATATTAAATTTAAATGACGATAAACCAATAAGTTTTTCTCTGAATCCGGATGTATCGGGCGACAAAGTTAGGGTAAGTTCAATTGGTAATCCTCGAATTTTATTGCTTGCGCAAGACAAGAAAAAAATCGCACTTGTGATTCCAGGCGACCCCGCAATAAAGCTTTATGAAATGAGTGGTCCATCGAAAGCATTTGATATTTCTCCTGATGGTAAATACCTTGCTCGTGCGATAGAAGATAACCAAATGGCTGTTAGGCGTATTTCTGAAACTAATGTGGCTGTTATTCCGGTAGGTGATTTGATAACCGACATCAGATTTTCGAATGACTCAAAAAAATGCATTGCATTAGGAATGAATGGAAGAATTGTGGTGCATACTATTGCAACAAAAGAAAATAGTCCTGATACCCAGGCGCTTACGTCGTATGCTCGGGCTCTCGCTTTTCCAAAAGATCCTTTTTCAAGCATGTTTACATTCAGTGCACTCGTCGATCGTGTCCCCGTGATAGTTTTTGAACATGATTTAAATGATTTATCGAATGTAACCGCCTTTCAATTGGGAAGAGAAGGAGAGGGAGAAACGCGTCCTGCGAAATCTTTAGCTTTTTTGGGCAACAGGAATATTGCAGCTCTTTCTGATACTGGTAAAACAATTTCTGTTTATGATATTGCAACAAGGATAAGAAGGGCAACGGTTCAATGTGCGCGGCCGTTTGATCAAATCTTTGCAGAACAATCGGCAATTCTCCCGTCGCCAGGTAAATGGAAATTACCTATTCTTTTTAACAATAGTGCTTATCCGCTTTCATTTACCATGTTAGCATTGATTCGATTTGTCTCTGAGATGACGAACCCTATTCTAAAAAGAGTCAATAAAAAAGGCATGCTTAATCAAATGATACAATTGGAGCTTATGAAATTTGCAGCATCACTGGATGAAAAAAGATTAAAGGGATGGCTGGCGGAAGGGCACGAAATCAGCACGAAAAATGATGAAATGGCGAAAAAAGCATTGAAAGCATACTTTGATCTGAGTATTGAAAGAGCAAAGTTGGCAGACGGAAAAAAGAAGATAAAAGAAAATGAAAACCCAACTGCGCATGCTGCTGCTTCGACGTCACTCGTTTCAACTGATTTGGGAAAAAAATAAAATGAGATGTATTTTTAGTTTTTACTCTCCATCTTCTTCAAAATCGCCCTTTATCGCATATCCAATCCATAATATACTCAGAACGGAAAACACTGTCAGCCACCCCGCTTCATACGGAATCATTTTTACAATCTGTTCACCGGGGATTGTTGGAAGCGGTGGATTTGATTGAACAGACTTTGGACAACATACCAGCATGAATACTAATGCTATGGTTCTCATGCGCGATTTGATAGAACATGGCATACAACAATATTTCATAGCGAAATACTCCTTTTTGTTACCCCAACTTTTTACCCATACTTCAGGGGCTTCGTATGGGGCCCAACTTCGCTTCGCTCCCACTTTACCCATGCTATCGCCGGGCTTACGCATGGGACCCTCAATTGGGGACCCCAATCGTGAATGAAAGCCTCACTCAGATTTCATATCGACAGAATTTAATTTACAGGATACCATAAAGAATATAACAAATACCATTATCAAACAGAATCGAAATTTTAGAGAGGACTGCACATGGCAGGGCATTCCCATTGGGCGACGATTAAGCATAAAAAAGCCAAAGAAGATGCAAAACGTGGACAAGCATTCACTAAATTAATCAAAGAAATTACGGTTGCAGCACGCGTGGGCGGTGGCGATCCTGACGGTAATCCACGGCTTCGCCTTTTAATGGATAAAGCGCGCGATATTAACATGCCGCTTGAAAACACAACACGCGCAATCAAAAAAGGAACCGGTGAACTTCCCGGACAAAGCTATGAAGAATTCACCTATGAGGGCTATGGCCCGTATGGAGTTGCCGTCATGCTTGAAACTCTTTCAGATAATAAAAATAGAACCGTCGCAGAACTTCGTTTCCTTTTTTCAAGCAACGGCGGAACGCTTGGCGAGACTGGATCGGTGAGCTGGATGTTTGAACGACTCGGGGTCATTCGCGTTAGCGGAAAAACATCAGAAGATGAACTGCTTGAATTGTTACTCGATTATGAGATTAAAGACATATCAAGTTCCGAGGGGATATTTACTATCACTTGTGATCCAAAAGCACTTGATAAAATCAAAAATACCCTTGCAAACAAAGGGTTAAAAGTCGAGAGTGCCGAAATGGAATGGGTCCCAAAAAATACCACAAGCCTCACTCCTGAGCAAACCGAAAAGGTCGTTGCGTTTTTAGACGCTGTTCAAGAGCATGAAGATGTCAAAAACGTTTACGCCAATATGGAGTAGGGAGAATAAGAAAAATGCGCAGTATGACCGGATTTGCCACAGAAACGACAACGCTTTCTCGTGATGAAAAAACAAAATCACAATTAACCCTCTCACTAAAGTCGCTGAATGCTCGTTTTTTTGAAACAACATTCAAACTCCCCTACGCATTGAATTCGCTTGAAACAGACATTCAGTCGTTACTGAAAGAGAAATTGATTCGTGGGAATCTGTTTGTCGGCATCAACATGAGCAATCAGCACGTATTAAAAGCTCGTGTTGAACCCTCTCTGGAAGTGATTGCCGGTTATCTTGATGCTGTCAAGAACATCAAAAAAGAATTCAATCCTGAGGGTTCACTTACCATAGATACACTCGTGACATTACCGAATGTTTTCACCTCAGAAGAAGTTGCACTTGATGAAAAGTCGAAGCAGATCATTTTTAACTTGATTGCGAGTACCATTCAAAAATTAATTACGGCGCAAGAAAAAGAAGGCGCTACTCTTTTAAAAGATATTACCTATCGCTTGAGTATCATTCAAAAAGAGATCGATACTATACAATCGCTGTCAGTCGCTCTTGTTGAGGCTCAAAAGCAGAAAATCGCACAAACCATGAAAGAGCTGGGCACCGATGAAAGCAAATTCGCCGATGCTCAAAAAAATGCTTTGTTTGCTTATTTAGATAAGATTGATATTCATGAAGAGATTGTTCGATTCAAAAGCCATTTAGAAGCGATACAAAAATTGTTACAATCTTCAACGATTGAAAAAGGCAAACGACTTGATTTTACGTTGCAAGAACTCGGCAGAGAAATTAACACAATCACGGCGAAATGCTCCGATGCTACCATTAGTTCACATGCCATCAACATCAAAGTTGAGCTTGAAAAGATTCGTGAACAAATTCAAAACATCGTTTGAGGCATAGTATGAATATACCCTTTATAATAATTTTTTGGTTAGTATTTACGGGCATAATAGGATTTATTTTCATGTCTAAAATGCCTTCACGATCGCAGCTTCCATTTTCATCAACGGTGACTGTCGTCGTCACTGTTCCTGAAGAACATGCGGATGCCGTGCGAGAAGCAATGGGAAAGGCTGGGGCGGGAGTTATTGGCAACTATACACATTGCAGTTTTTCCTATAAAGGCTTTGGCAGATTCTTACCAAATGATAAAGCGAATCCGGCTATCGGGAAAAAAGGCACTTTAGAAGTGGTTCCCGAAGAAACGATTCAAATGCCATGTCCGATTACTATTCTTGATCAAGTGATAGCGGCCATTAAAGAAGTTCATCCGTACGAAGAGCCAAGCATTGACGTCCTCCCGATGTATGAGTATAAAAAGTAAATCAGTCATATCAGCTTTATCAACCACGCTATGTCAAATCAACACTTTACTCATCTTCATTTGCATACAGACTATTCACTCCTTGATGGCGCGATCACGCTCGATAAGCTGATCAAGTTTGGAAAAGACAACAAAGTCAAGGCGCTTGGAATTAGTGATCATGGCAATATTTTCGGTGCGGTAAAATTCTTCCAGATGGCCAAAAAAGCCGGTATCAAGCCGGTTTTGGGCATTGAAGCATATTTAACTGAAGACACTGCGATCAAAGATGCTGAAAAAAAATACTATCACTTGTTGATTATTGTTGAAAATCAGATCGGATATAAAAATCTGTGCAAGCTCATATCATATTCGTTTCAAGCGGGTTTTTATTTTAAACCGCGAATCGATTATCAATTGCTTGAAAAATATAACGAAGGCCTTATTGTCACCACCGCATGTCTGGGCGGACATATCCCGCAACTGCTCATGCAAGAAAAATATGAACTGGCAGCAGATCGCATGGACTGGTTTTTGCGCGTGTTCGGACCAGATCGTTTTTATTTTGAAGTGCAGCCGGAAGATCAAAAAGAGCAAGCCGTTTTAAATCAAAGATTGTATGAGTGGAGTGCGCGCAAAAACATTCAGCTCGTTGCAGCCGGTGATTGCCACTATCCAACACTGCAAGATCATGAAGCGCATGAGGTCATGCTTGCCATTCAAACGCATGATCAAATGAGCAATCCTGATCGCTATACTTTTGGCGATTGTCGTGTATATATGCGCACCCAAGAAGAAATGCTAGAAATTTTCAAAGACCGTCCGGAAGCAGTGTGGAACAGCGGTAAAATTGCAGATCGCTGCACCTTTGATTTTGAAACAGGAAAACTTTTTTTCCCAAAATTTCAAATTCCCGATGATCATACTCCAGAGACTTATTTCAGCCATCTCTGCTATCGTGGATTTGAGACGCTTGTATCGCAAGGGCGCATTCCGGTGTCGCAAAAGGAATTGTATAAAGATCGATTGGAACTTGAAATCAAGCTCATTATTTCCATGGGATTTGTTGGATATTTTTTAGTTGTTTCCGATTTTATTCAATGGTCTCGACGCAATGGAATTCCTGTTGGCCCGGGTCGTGGATCGGCAGCCGGATCACTCGTTGCATGGACCCTTGAAATCACCAATATCGATCCCATTAAATATAATTTGCTCTTTGAGCGGTTTTTGAATCCTGAACGTATCACCATGCCTGATATCGATATCGATTTTTGCATTAATGGGCGTGAACGGGTCATTCAATACATTCGTGATCGCTACGGACATGATAAGGTGTGTCAAATCATCACTTTTGGAACCATGCTTGCAAAAGGTGTTATCAAAGATGTTGCGCGCGCGCTCGGGTTTTCATTTGAAGATTCAAACAGCATCACAAACCTCATCCCGGAGCAATTGAAAATAACGCTCACAGAAGCACTTGAACAAGAACCGCGACTGAAAGAACTTATCGAGCAAAATCCCCGTGCGCATAAACTCTTTGACCTTGCATTTCGCCTAGAAGGCATCACACGCCATGCGTCAAAACATGCTGCCGGAATCGTGATATCTCCCGAACCGATTGAAGATGTATTGCCGGTTTATGTGCCCCCAAAAACGAATGAGCTCGTCACACAATATGCCATGACCGAGCTTGAGAGTTTAGGATTTCTTAAAATCGATCTTTTGGGACTCAAAAACTTAACGCTCATTGATCATGCAGTTGCGATGATTAAAAAAAATCATGGCGTTGATCTTGATATTGATAAGCTGCCTCTTGATGATGAAAAAACATTCAAACTCATCTGCGAGGGAAAAACGTCAGGCGTATTCCAACTTGAATCTGATGGATTGAAAGATGTATTGCGCAAGCTCAAGCCGGATAAATTTGAAGACATTATCGCCGTTAACGCACTCTATCGACCGGGGCCGCTTGGCTCTGGAATGGTTGACGATTATATCGAACGTCGCCATGGCCGTCAAAAAATTTCATATCTATTTTCAGATCTTGAGCCGATTTTGCAAGAAACGTATGGCGTGATTGTCTACCAAGAACAGGTTATGAAAATTGCATCAGCAATTGGTGGCTATTCCCTTGGAGAAGCAGACATTTTACGCCGCGCAATGGGTAAGAAAAAAGCTGAAGAGATGGCAAAACAACGTGCCATATTTTTAGAACGTGCGCAATCAAAGCAATTTGATACAAAAAAAGCCGGTGAACTGTTTGATTTGATGGAATATTTTGCAGGCTACGGTTTTAATAAGTCCCACTCAGCCGCCTACGCCCTTATTGCATATCAAACCGCCTATTTGAAAGCAAATTACCCGGCAGAATTCTTGGCATGCCTCATCTCCCTTGAAGCAACCAACGCTGAGAAAATGGTGTTTTACATCCAAGAGGCAAAAGCTTTGGGGCTTACCATTGTTGCCCCCGATATTAATAAATCTGATATTCATTTCAGCGTAGTCAACAGGGAAATTCTGTTTGGATTACAGGGGATCAAAAATGTTGGATTGGCCGCGCTTGAAAATGTTATTGAACAGCGAAATAAAAAACCATTCAGCGGCATGCTCGATTTTTGCAAACGAGTTGATCTGCGCACTGCAAACAAACGAGTCATTGAACATTTGATTTGGGCAGGAGCTCTTGATGGTCTTCCGGGCAACCGCGCACAAAAAACTGAGGAACTGGGAATCATTATCGAACAGGCGCTCGCACAAAAGAAAGCTGAACTAACCGGTCAAATGGATTTGTTTGGCATGCTCAAAAAACCAGGTGCCGATCAACAAGAATATGGCTTCGCGCAACGCGCGGAATTTACTGATAAAGAAAAATTAGAAAAAGAACAGGAAGTTATTGGATGTTACTTGAGTTCGCATCCCCTTGAGACATATCAAAATCAGTTGCGTTATTTCAAAACAATCTCTTTTGAGCAGGCCCTTACGGCTGGCATCAATCTCCCCCCCGATAAAGAAACCGTCGTTTGCGTAACCGGGTTATTAAAAGGACGCAAGGATATTGTCACCAAAAAAGGTGAGCGCATGTCATTTTTGACATTAGAAGATGGCTCTAACACGGCTGAAATTATTGTGTTTCCAAAACTGTATCAAAAAATTGAGCCGTGGCTGGGAACACACCAAGTCTTCTTGGTCAAAGGCGGCGTTGATGGCACATCAGTCCAAAAATGTAAAATTAAAGCAAACCAGATGGTTCCAATAGAACTTCTCTTTGAGCACTGGAATGATATGTCACATATTGAGTTGTCCATTCCTGACAGCGCAGATGCATCACTGTTACAATCAATCAAAGCTCTTTTGAGTAATGGCTCTGTGCCATTGATCGTTTCTTTGACTGAAAACAGTGTTCAAATTGCAATCAGCACACAATTGAAAGTGTCAGTATCATTTGATCTTCTTAACACGCTTGCTTCTCATCATGTTATGAGTCGATGCACACTTTAGAGCTTATCCGAAAATCCCAGAAGTTCCTTTTTGCTACGTCATCCTGAATTTATTTCAGGATCTACTTAACCTGGATGCTGAAACAAGTTCAGCATGACAACCAACCCTTTGTACTTAGAATGCTTAATTTTCATATAAGCTCTTAATTATAAATCTAGAGCCCCCCAAGCGGCCCTTTCCCGCCATCCTGTTGCGCCATAGCTTTATGCGAAGGCAGAAATTTATTTTAACTTGGGATTATCAAGATATTCTCGCGCAATGTCAGAAAGATACGTATTATGCGCTCGTACATGTTGCACAAATCTATCGAGAGCATGCGTATCAGAATGAGCGAGAATATGCTCAACTGCCAAACCAATCAAGTGAGGCAAAAGATGCTTATTATCTACCATCACAAGATCTTCGCACGACAATCTCATGATTCCCGGCACAAGAATTGATTTACTATGTGCGCAAATGAGGGACAGCAATTGAATGGTTTCCGCGATACTTCCACGCTTGATGAGGTCCTCCTGGACTTGTAATGCATAATTCTCAGCGCGATCTTCGGCTCCTGTTTTGCCATAAAGTTCTATCAAAGTGACTCGATCTTTGAGTGTTGCGCAGGGCGTTTGAACGACTTGTTCAAGGAGCGCAAGCGCCTGCAAATAGTGACCACGCTCACGATAGAGATGCGCGGCTTCTTTATATCGCTCAAAGGCCATCTCATCGTGAAAGAGATACAAAATATCTCCCTCAAGCTGTTTTACCAAGGCTTGATTATCAATTGAATGGGCAAGCAGCCGATACATGCCAAGCGCACGCTCACGCTCACCTTTTGCCACACATTCAGATAGCCGATACCATGCTACATTATATTTATCAGTATTGTGCTTCATATACACTCCTTTTTACCCAAACTCGACAGCTCGTTTGGGACCCGTTTATTCACTCTGATTCTTCCCTTTTTACTCAAAGAACCGTCGCAACAGGTGACTTTGTCAGTTTGAATTTGTTTGATATAATATATAGTCAGTCTGCAACGATAGGAAAAAACTATCAAGGATTTCGTGCAGATATATTTTTGATGTCGTAAAAAATAAAAGGCATATGTAAAATTACATATGCCTTTCTGCCAACTTGAATAACGTGACATTATTTTTTCTTTCTCAATTCTTTCTTTTACCAATTTGACGAGCTTTTAAAATCTGAAAAGGACTTCGTTTATCCTTCAATCGTTCACGAAACTCGCCAAAACAACGTTTCACAAAATATTCAGATTGTGTTCCATGCTTGATAAGATGACGGGTCTTTTTGTCTTTTTTAAGAAGTTTGATATCCGTCGAATTAAGCTTTTCTTCCGCGCACTCTTTATGATCTTGATGTATCGGCGTTCCATACAACAGCAATTTTGAGATATTCTTCGGTTGATAATAACTAATTGCCTCAAGCAAAGCATCATGCCTGTCTTCAATGTTATCGGTCATAAGTTCGTCAACGCAAGAGCTACTGGACTTTTGCGCAGCTGCTAAAAACAACGCGGTCTCTTGGTCATTATTTTTCGCTGATGTATCTACCCCGTTTTTAACAAAAAAACGTATCAAAGAAGCAACTGTACCATCTTCGATGTCTATATTTTGATGGCGCGAATTTGCGAGATAGTGCAATACCGTATTACCATCTGAATCAACCGCCTTTATGTTTGCGCCATGATTCATCAATGTATTCATCATCGGTACATCAACTTCTTCTGCTGCCACGAGCAAAGCAGGGACATCTTTATCAAAAAATTTAATAGGGGTATCGACAGAGACGGGTTCCGTTCTTAACAATGTATCAACTAAATTAGCTTTTCCTTTCAAAACTGCCTTTTTAAACATCTGTACGGCATTTTGATTATCAGCAGCATGCATGCAGAGCGTTGAGAAAAAAAGAACAATAATAGATAGGTTTTTTACCATTTTATAACCTTTCATTTTTCATTTTTAGGATCACGATTACTTCTTCTTGCCAATTTGACGAGTTTTTAAAATCTGAACTATATTTCGTTTATCACGTAATCGTTCTCTGAATTCTCCGAAACAATGTTTCACAAAATATTTTGATTGCGTTCCATGCTTGATAAGATGGCGAATCTTTTTTTCTTTTTTAGGAAGTTTGAAATTGCTCGAATCAAACGCGTATTCCGCGCCCTCTTTATGGTCTTGATTTATTGGTATTCCATGCAGGAACAATTTCAAAATATTTGCTTCCTCACAAGATTCAATCGCATCCCTTAAAGCATCTTTCCTATCATTCAAGTCATCAACCATAAGCGCGTCAACGCAAGAGCTGCTGGATGGCCGCTCGGCCACTATCGATAATGCAGTCACTCTGTCGTTATTTTTTGCTGATGCATTGGCCCCTTTTTCAATAAAAAAACGCATAACGGAAGCGACTTCGCCCTCTTTGATTCTTGGACGATAATAGCGTGAGTTTGCCAAAGCGTGCAAAACCGTATTACCATCCCAATCGGTGGCTGTAACATCCACACCATGATTCACGAGCACATTCATCATCGGAACATTAAATTCCTCAGCTGCTATGAGCAAAGCAGGCGTATCACTGAAAGAAGTAATGAGAGTATTAACGTCGACTCCTGATTTTAATAATGTATCAACTAATGTAACCCTGTTTTCCAGAACAGCTTCTTCAAAACGCTCTGCGGGAGTCATCGTATCTGCTGCTTGAGCAGAGAGCATTAAGAAAAGAAAGGTAAAAATAGATAGATTTTTTACCATGTTATACCTCCATTGAACCTCATTTGTCTTTATTTCTATTAGTATAACATATTCATGAAAAAGCGCTACCCCCTGTCCGGGGTTCTGTCTCAATACACAATGCGTAGAATATATTGACAAAATAGCTCAAAAGGGTATCATACAAACATCTTTAACACCCAAGTACTATACCCAAATTGAGCTTCGCTTTATTTGGTCCCATATTACGCTGGGAGCCGTTAAAAATATGATCTTGTCTTTTAATTTGCTTTTTATTATGTGCCGGGGTAGCTCAGTGGTAGAGCGCAAGCCTGAAGAGCTTGGCGTCGTTGGTTCAATTCCGACCCTCGGCACCACTAGTTTAGTAATAAAACGAGTAGACTTTTAAAATCTGCTCGTTTTTTCATTTAAAATCGACTTTTTACTTTTGGTGTAACAGGAGAGGACCCAGTATTAAACCCATGCTGCGCTACGCTTTGCATGGGACCCTTTATTTGCCAGAGAAGCCTCCCTCTGATACGATTGCTCATAAAAGCTTTAAAATTATTGAAATTTAGAAAAGTCCCCCATGAAAAACCTTAATGAATCAATCAACAGCCTCAAAACGCAACTGGAAAGTGAACTGGCGTCTGCCGGAACTCTGCCAGAAGTGGATCGTATTAAAATAGCCTATATCGGCAGGTCCGGACATGTTGCTGCTTTGATGGAAACGCTCAAATCTCTTTCAACTGAAGAAAAACGCGCCTCTGGACCTCAGCTCAACGAACTGAAAAGTTTCTGCGCTCAAGCAATTGAAGCAGCTCTGGCACGCGTTGAAAAACAGGAAAACAGTGCCAAAGAAGAAAAAATGCGTTCTTTTGATGTCACTGCAAGTAAATCTCATCTACAGCAAGGATCGTTGCATATTTACACTCAGTTGGTTGAGGAATTGGAAGATATTTTCATAAGCATGGGCTTCCAGGTCGTTGATGGTGCCGAAGTTGAAAATGAATTTTACAACTTTGACGCGCTCAATATCCCCACCGATCACCCTGCGCGTGATATGCATGATACTTTTTGGCTCAATGTCCCTGGCATGCTTATGCGCACACACACTTCCAGTACGCAAGCACATTGTCTTGAAAATACCACACCGCCCCTTGCCATTTTTGCCCCCGGTCGATGTTTTCGCAATGAAGCCACTGATGCAACCCATGATTTTATGTTCACCCAGGGTGAATGCATGGTCATTGATAAAAAAGTTTCTCTATCCCATTTGCTTGCAACGGCTCAGACTTTTTTACAAAAATTTTTTAAAAAGGAATCACTCAAAATCAGAGTAAGGCCAGGTTTTTTCCCTTTTGTTGAGCCAGGCCTTGAAATTGACGCCACCTGCCCATTCTGCACGGGCGGATGTTCGGTATGCAAACGAACCGGGTGGGTTGAGCTCTTGGGCGCCGGCCTTGTGCATCCCAATGTTTTGAAAAAGAGTGGGATTAACCCGGAGGAATATCAAGGTTTTGCATTTGGATTCGGCATTGAGCGACTTGCTATGCTTCGTCATAAAATAACCGATATCAGGCTTTTTCATAGCGGCACTATCGACTTCCTCAAACAATTTTAGCTGGGGATGCCACTATGAAAAATGATACTGTTGTAATTCCGGCTGCAGGTTATGGCACTCGTTTTTTACCGATCTCAAAATCAGTTCCCAAAGAACTTATTCCTCTGTTTGATGAGCCCGCCCTCGCCTATATCATCAGAGAAGCGCTCGATGCTCACTGCAATCATCTGGTGGTTGTCACCAATGAAGAAAAAGATGCCATCGAACATTATTTTTCGCCGGATGCCAAATTAACTACCTTTCTTGAAAAAAAGAACAAACTCCATCTGATTGATTCTCTTAATAATCTCATAAAAGACGTACAGTTCGATTATGCGATGCAACATGAAGCGCATGGGCTTGGACATGCTATTCTCATGGCAAAACCGTTTGTAAAAGATGATTATTTTTCCATAATCTTGCCCGATGACATTATAGATCAAACTCCCTCCGCGCTCGCTCAACTCAAAAAATACGCTGATGAATATAAATGCTCAGTCATCGCTGTTCAAGAAGTGCCTATGGATAAGGTATCTTCATATGGCATCATTGACGTTAAAGATACGTTGCAAAATGGCGTGTACTCAGTCAAAGGCTTGGTTGAAAAACCGGATATCTCAAATGCCCCCTCGCGACTTGCTATTGTCGGCCGTTATATTATTTCTCGCACAATTTTTGACATACTGGCCGATACTCCACCAACGGTAGGGGGAGAAATACAACTGACCCAAGCCCTTTCAACGCTTTTACAAACCGGAGAACCGCTCATTGCCGTAACGTTGACAGGAAATCGATACGATATTGGCAACCCTATTGGCTGGTTTCAGGCGTTAGTGGCCATTGGACTCAATCATCCCGTCTATGCGGAGCAGGTGAAAACTATCATAAAAAACATGCGTTGATTAACTACTTGTCACATTATCCTTTCAATTCTATTGCAAATTGAATATTTTATATTGTAATATCAATAGTGCTAATGAGAAAAAAGGATAAAAAAATGAAGTTTATAATCATATGCGTGTCTGGCCTTCTACTTTTCAGCACGCTAAATATACATGCCTGTCCAGACTGTTCAATAAGCGCGCATACCATCGGGCAACCCTTTTTTGCCCATGTTATGCCTGAGTCTACTTATGAAGGCACCCCGCTTGAGCGCAACATAGCGCGAGAAATGGATCACTCAAACGAAGAGTGTACTCAGTGTGGAGGGTCTCATGAATAACAAGATAATCACCTACATCATGACCCATATCAGGTCAAACAAACTGATTCCTGTGTGGATTATAGCGAGTATCATTCTCATCAATTGTGCATTGCACATAAATGCATCCCCTGGGTGTCTGGACAACAGCAAGCACTTAACGGAACGATTTGACAACAAATCATATCAGCCGGTTTCCTGCAATTGCCCCTGTTGGAAATATAAAACATCTGATAATCGTGGAGAGTGCTCTCGCTGTGGCCACGCACATGATTTAAAATATGACCTACATGCGTATAAATCGTATAAAAACTATGAAAAAAATAAGATACCCCACACCTACGTGAGAGGACCATATAAGAAAGCCCCCTCTCGGTCAGAGGTAACATCATTGCCCGGATTGTACAAACAGTTCAAAAATAGAATTTAATGAGGATAGATTCAGTAAGGAATTGGGATGAAAACAAATAGACAAACTAAACAAATAATAACTTTTGCTATCATTGCGACTTGCGGGGTAAACTTCTCATTATGTGCGGCCGATGCCGAGAAAAATCGACTCGTGCGAGAATATGTGCAAAGCGTTATGGAAGAAAATGATAAAAGCATCAAACAACGCATTATGGAACAAGCCAATTCAGATAACCCAAAGAGAGACTTTGAAACCTTCCGCAAAATTTGGAACCATATCAAGGAGCGACTGACTGATCCTGCAATTGATTCCATTTCAGCAACAGGAAGAATCATTGAAGATGTGGCTCGTCAGTTAGGGCTAAGAAAAGTACGAATATTTGTCCGGAATCCTGATGAACCAGATCAGCTTGTTCCTTTGACAATTCAAATTGCGCCCTATTAACTTAATAAAAAAAGGCTCGGTTTTCACCGAGCCTTTTTTTATTATCTTCTTGTTTATCGTCTACGACCGGAAGATCTTCCACGAGAAGAACCGCCGCTTCTTCCGCCGCCGCGATTTTCACGTCGACCGGATTCAAAGCCTCGATCTTCATCAACAGTCACAGCTGCGCGAATACGCATTCCTGCAAGCATTTGTCCCTTGATTTCATTGACAAGCTTGTTACCTTGTTCAGGGGAAATCTTGATAAATGAGCGTTTTCTAATTACGCGCACACGTGCCATGTCGGAGATATCGACCGATTTACATTCTTTCAAGAATTGGTCTAACTCTTCTTGGGTTAACCCATCATCGGTTCCCATGAAAATGGTCACTTCTGAACGAGCCTCATCACTGACGTTTTCGCGAACTTGGCGTGAAGCTGCATTCGCAAATGATTTGTCATCTTCCACTTTCATTTCTTTGCAGAATTTTTCATTGAGCAATTGAACAACTGCTTTTTTTAATTCATCCGTGGTAAACGCGTTGATGAATTCTGACAATTTATGTGTGTAATAGTTTTGTTCAGTTTTGCTTTCAATCATCTGCTTGAGATGATCATTCGCTTGAACGACCTTAATATGTGCAATTTCTTCAAAGGTTGGCACATTGATCGGCTTTATTTCAACATTAAACTTACGTTCCAATGTTTTAATAAAGCGTGTTTGCCAGGAAGAGATAAATGAAATTGCCGTTCCTTCTTTTCCGGCACGACCGGTACGGCCCACACGGTGAACGTAACTTTCTTGATCTTCCGGCAAGCTGAAGTTCATCACATGGGTACAGTCTGAAACGTCAATACCACGAGCTGCAACGTCGGTACAGATCAAAATGGTAAATGTTTTGCTTTTAAATTCAGCAATCACATGATTTCGCTGCGCTTGGCTCATATCACCATGCAATGCATTTGCTTTATATCCTGCTTTGACCAACTCTTGCGAAATTTGAGCTGCAAGCAATTTTGTCTGGCAGAACACAAATCCATAGAAAGAAGGGACCGCATCGATAAAGCGAATTAATGCACGAAGTCTATCTTTTTGAGAAACGGTTGCAAAATATTGTTTTGTTTTTGGAGCACCGGTATCTTGTTTTGCAACACGCACACTCACGGTATTTTTCATGTGGGTACGCATAATGTCGCTAATACCTTGTTTGACGGTTGCTGAGAACAACCAAATTTGTCGTTGTTGAGGAATGTGAGATAAAATCTCTTCCATTTCCTCTTTAAAGCCCATATCAAGCATGATATCTGCTTCATCAAGAACCAATGTTTTGACATTGTCTAATTTTAATGTTCCTCGACGAAGATGATCGTTGAGTCGGCCTGGAGTTCCCACAACAATGTGAGCACCCTTGCGCAATGCAGAAGTTTGCTCATACATCGGAGCACCGCCATAAATAGGCACAACAGAAAGAGGCAACCCTTTTGCAACTGACTTAATGCTGTCAGCAATTTGCAATACCAATTCACGGGTTGGCGCAACAATAAGCGCTTGAGTTACTTTTTTTTCAACTTTTACATGCTCAACAAGAGGAATCCCGAACGCAAGCGTTTTACCGGTTCCTGTTTGAGCTTGACCATGGAAATCAACAAATTCTTGGGTGAGCAGGGCTGGAATAGCCTTGCTTTGAATTTCGGTTGGGTTAGTGAATCCAAGGTCAGAAAGCGCCTGATGAATTTCAGGACGCAAAGAAAGATCTTTAAATGTCATAGTATCACTTGTAGTTAAAGCATTTCATAACGAGATATTATTCCTGTACCGCCGCGGTACGCCCTCGATAGGGCCCGTTATGATCGCCCTACTGAATACCTTCTTATCCTAATTCAGATTGAAAATTATGTCAAATAAACGTTGATGTAAAAAGGTTTTTCAGAACGCACCCTTTAAAAAATCTTCTCTACAAGCTCGTATACTGAATCAGGGTTTAAGGATAGGCCATCTATGCCCCAGGCAACGAGCTGTTTTGCCAAATCAGGGTAATCGGATGGCGCCTGGCCACAAATGCTGATCTGCTTTTTAACCTTGTGTGCCTTAACGATCGCCTGGTGGAGCATCTCCATAACGGCCGGGTCCCGCTCATCAAACACATGTGAAACCAGGGAAGAATCCCGATCAACTCCAAGTACCATTTGTGTTAAATCGTTTGAACCTATGGAAAAAGAATCAAAATAATGGGCAAATTGCTCCAATAAAATCACATTGGAGGGAATTTCAACCATCATGACCAGCTCAAGGCCATCCACCCCGGAAACTAATCCCTGTTGCCCGAGAATCGCAACTACCTTTTCCGCTTCTGTAAGCGTTCTGACAAAAGGAACCATCACTCGGATATTTTTCATTCCCATGTATTCCCGAGCCTTTTTGATCGCCTGGCATTCAAGCACAAACGCCTCCTTAAATCCAGCGTCATAGTATCTCGAGGCCCCGCGCCAGCCAATCATAGGATTCTCCTCCTCAGGCTCAAAAAAAGCGCCGCCGAGCAAGGATCTATATTCATTTGATTTGAAATCAGAAAGCCGCACCGTCACGCTTCGTGGGTACATGCCGGCAGCCAATGTGCCGATCGCCTGGCAAAGACGATCAATATAAAATTCAGCCCCGGTTGCATATCCGGCAATCCGCTCGTCAATCAAAGCTCTTGTTTTTGAATCTTTCACTCGCTCCGGATGCAGTAAGGCCATGGGATGAATTTTAATTTCATTGCTAATAACAAACTCAAGCCGCGCAAGCCCTATCCCATCAATCGGATACCGGCTCAAGCGAAATACGCTCCGTGGTTCGGCCACATTCACATATAATTTTGTTTTTCCTGTCCTCTTTGATTGTAGCTTTTGTTCAATCCGATCAAACGGCACCGACCCTTCATATACAAAGCCGATTTGCCCTTGACTACAATCAATTGTTATCTCTGTGCCCTGTTTGATGCGTTCAAGAGCCCCTTGAACACCGACAATTGCCGGAATACCCAACTCTCGACTCACAATAGCCGCATGGCAGGTCCTGCCTCCTTGCTCTGTTATGATACCTGCACATTTTTTTAATGCCGGCACCCAATCAGGGTCAGTCATTGTTGTGACAATAATATCGCCCTTCTGAACGGAATCTATCTGTGAGACTGATTTTAAAATGTGGGCTTTTCCACTGGCGATCTTAAAACCAATAGCAGCCCCTGACGCAATCGCTTTACCGGGAGTTCCTCGCAACTGAAATCTTTCAACGACGACGGCATTTTGCTGCTGTGAAAAAACAGTCTCGGGTCGCGCTTGAACGATATATAATGTCCCTGATTCTAGTGCCCATTCAACATCGACGGGACACCACTGTTTTTTGATTTTTGTGTAATGATCTTCAATGGCAATAACAGCATGAGCAAGCTCGAGCACTTGATCATCCGTTAAGCAAAAACGTTTTTGCGCACTTGTTTCAACGGGGACAATGCGAGTAGCTTTATCAGCGCCATCGCCATAGATCATTTTTTCCTTCTTTGATCCCTGTACTTTTTGAATGATGGATCGGAATCCCTGTACAAATGTCGGCTTATGAACGATGAACTCATCGGGAACTATGGCACCTTGCACAATCAATTCACCCAATCCATATGACGCATTGATCAGCACCACATCAGGAAATCCGGTTTCTGTATCAAGCGAGAATGCAACTCCAGAAACGTCGGATTGCACCATTTTTTGAATCCCGATCGAAAGCGCCACCTGTTCATGAGAAAAGCCATGTTCCAATCGATAATAGATGGCGCGATCGGTAAATAGTGATGCGTATGCTTTCACGCAGGCGCGTTCCAATTCTTGTGCTCCGCGGACATTCAGAAATGTCTCTTGTTGCCCGGCAAATGATGCATTGGGCAAATCTTCTGCCGTTGCAGATGAGCGCACGGCAACAGAAATAGCCAGCTCTCCATAGTGTGAGGACAAGGTTTTATATGCTTCAGATAGTTCTTGGGCAATATCAGATGGCAACGAAGATGCCAAAATCAACTCACGAACCTTTTTACCTGCTTGTTCCAATGCTTTCGTATCAGAATCTTTTGTGATTGGTGCAAGCAAAGATTTGATCGGTTCGCTCAGTTTATTGAATTCCATGAATCGATGATAGGCTACCACTGTCAAGGCAAACCCATTGGGCACCCGAACACCAAGCTGAGAAAGCGTTTGAATCATCTCCCCCAGCGATGCATTTTTCCCTCCGACAAGCGGAATATCGGTAATACGTATCTGATCAAAAAAGCGTATATAGTTCATACTATCTTTCACATAAAAATTATAAATCAGACTCAGTATGCAAAAAAGAAGAACAAATGAGTACATTTTTTAATGTGCTCATTTGTTCCGTTGAACTCTTGAAAGTACAAAATAGTTCCACTTCGTTCGTGGTGAGTGTAGCGTAGCGAAATCGAATCCATACGAACGTTCACGTAACATGAGTAAGAATAAAATTTTGATCAAGTATTTTCCGTTCGATATGGATTCGACTGCGCCGTAAATACGGCTTCGCTCACCACGAACGGAGTGGCGCCCGGTGCGTATTTGGGGTCCCGCACGTAAGTGTGGGGTATAAGCATTGGTAAAACGGGAGAGTTTGCTTCTTGCGGTATTAAACATGAAAATATCACCATATAACCTCAATTTTGAAATCATGTATCTTACATACTTTTCTTTACCCTTGCCTTAAAACATTGACTAATAGAATTTCAAAATGAGATAATACATGTAAAGAACATAGTATTTATTTGAGGTATCTCTCTTATGAAACGCATGAATTCTCTTATTTTTTCCGGTTTAATTTTGTTCAATTTGCAATCGCCTGTATTTGGGGCAGATTCAAAACAGACATGGTGGCAATCCGTTCAAAATTATTTCGGATCACTCTGGGATCGAGCAAGATCAAATCCTTATCTGACAGCGGCCGGATTTGCGGCAACGGTAGTCGGTTCTTATTGCGTATATAAATTGGGAAATAAGATTATTACTGATCAACAATGTAAGCAAGATGAACAGTATAAAAAAATGCTTCAAGATGACAACACTCGATCGGGGATAAAAAGCATGATAGGAAAAGCGATTAAAGCGCTTTATTCTCATCAACAAGTTACCTCTGGTACTGATTATTATTTTAACGAGCTCAAAAAACTCTATGCTCCCGGAAAAAAGGCATCGGGACAAATCAAACAATTGGAAAAACTAGAGCTTGGCGATTATCCTTCCGGCAATAGCATTTTTGCTAATTACCCACAGCGTTTGCAATTTTTGGCTCTGCAGGAATATCCGGAAGAAATAAAAAACACCATCCAAGACACAATTTCTGAGCTTGCCGATCAATGGCAACAAGATCAAGCGCAGCACTTTTTTGGTCAAAATCAGCAATTATCACCATTATTAAAAAGCATTGCGTATTATTTATCTGAACCTTATCAGTATATGAATACACTTGAATCCTATCAGGCTCTCTACTCAGAAAAAAATACTCAAAGCCCTGAAGATCAGATCTCTAATATTATTTTAACCAATTTAGATTCACAGTTAGAAAAGTATAAAATGACACAAATTTCAAATCGTATGGCTGGTCAGCAATTAACAGATAGATTGGACTCATATGACAGGCTTATTCGATCAGAGTTCTTTAAGCCCGCACTTCAAAAGAATCTGAAATCCATCATAAATGGATATGTCCAGAAAGGAAATGAAGTCAGTACGCAGACGGCAATAGACATTCTCAATGAGATACGAGGTAAAGATCTGTATAAAGAAGTACTTAAAAAGATTAATGCGC
The DNA here is from genome assembly GCA_963713925.1 of uncultured bacterium. Lineage (GTDB taxonomy): Bacteria > Babelota > Babeliae > Babelales > Vermiphilaceae > MFD01112-c2. The sequence goes on along the minus strand of OY970212.1, from coordinate 633,490 downwards.
AAAGCTCTCTCCAGGATATTGAGAGCGCACAACAACAATTGACCCCACTTGCACAGCAAACTCTTGATGGTTTTACCTATTTTCCTTCCAACTTGCCGGATCAATATAAGAATCAATATAAAAAGATCCTGTTAAATAAAATTAATGCTTTCATTAGACGAGATATAAATCAGAAGAAACACCCGAATCTGTATCGATAAAAAATGTTGCAAGACTTTTTTTGAGTCTTTTTTTTACCTGAATTGGGAAGCTTATATTGAAAAAAAACACCATTATTATATACTGCAATAGTTAATATTATTAATTGAGCCCCGACTGGGGCTTCAAAAAACCAGACGCAAGGAAGTCTTCATGCATTATTTTCAGCTTCCCGTTGTAAACGTATATCATTCATCGATGAACACCTTTCTTTCCTGTTCATGTATGGTTCTGTGCGCTGGGTCTATTATTATGGGCATTCGCTCATAGTATCTTAATTTTCTTCTTCACCCCTTGTTTTAAAACTGTTATTTCTTACCTTACATCGGATTTATTATGAAAAAATTCTTTGAATCGCATATAATTACCACCGGCCTTGCAATCTTTTCTATGCTCTTTGGTGCCGGGAACTTAATGTATCCATTGCTTGTGGGCATTGAAAGCAAAAGTCAAACCCCGCTTGGCATTGCTGCATTTTTGGTGACATCAGTATTGCTGCCGCTTATCGGGCTTATCACCATGATTCTCTTTGATGGTAACTATACTGCCTTTTTTGAACGTTTGGGCAAAATCCCCGGACAGATCATGATCGCAATCTGCATGCTGATCATTGGGCCGATGCTGGTTATCCCGCGTATTGTTACGCTTTCGCACGTGATGATGACGCCCTTTTTGCCAACTTCATTTTTAAGCACTGTCACACCCGCATCATCATTTGTTTTTGCAGTGATCTTTTTGGGGATCACCTTTTTATGCACCTATAAAGAACGCGCTATTGTCTCATTGCTGGGTAACATCATCAGCCCGGTCTTGCTTGCATCGCTTGCAATCATTATGATCAAGGCGTTTTTCATGACAGGAACAGTTGAACAATCACATGCTTCAGCACTCTCGATCGTTGCTCACAGCCTGCAACGCGGCTATGAAACTCTGGATCTATTGGGAGCCATCTTCTTCTCGTCCATTGTGCTTGTTATTCTCAAGCAAACGCTGGGGACCGGCAGTGAAACGCGCGCTGCCCGCTTGTCACTCGCTTTAAAGTCAGGAATTTTGGGCGTCGGTTTGTTAGCGATCGTCTATTGCGGCATGGCTTATTTGGGTGAACATTTTGGATATGGATTTGATGGAAGCAATGCCGGCTTTTTGTTTAAAGACATTTCTTTGAGAATCTTGGGCAACCATTGGGCAATTATTGTTGCTATCGCAGTGCTCATGGCATGTCTTTCAACTGCCATCGCTTTGTCAGCAGTCGTGGGAGAATATGTCCAAAAAACACTCGCTCAATCACGCATCGGTTATATACCTTCTCTTATTTCTGTACTCATCGCCAGTTTGCCACTTTCCATTTTTGGACTGGCAAAAGTGCTTGCAGTGACAGGAGGGCCGCTTGTTTATATCGGATATCCAATTATCATAGCGCTTACGTTTGCAAATTTAGCCTATAAATTATTTGGATTTAAACCAGTTAAAATTCCGGTGCTTATAACAGGGCTCCTTGTAACATACGCATATTATATTTTATAAAAAATGCTCCCCCCGCACATAAATGTGGGGGGGACTCCAATCCCGTATACAAATACATTTGGGTAAAATAAAGGATCCTCATGCGCATGCTTCTTCTTATTTTGAGCATGACCTTCTCCTTTGCTTGTCATGCTTCACACAATCTTATCACGGTTTCATCGCTCTCTGGTCTTGCAAACAACGCGCATATACTAGCAGTAGGGGCATTATTTATCGCGCTTTTATACGCGGGAGCAATCGGTATCAGCCTGCTTTTGGAAAAATATATTTCCCTTTCAAGAACTGCGGGTATGCTGCTCAGCGGAATTATTCTCGGGCCAACCGGGTTTAATATAGCACGCTTTTTTAATGGTTTTTATCAGGTAGTTGGTGAAATGGGTCCCATGCAAGCGTTAGCTGAGCATGGGTATAAAATGGGCCCCATGCAAGCGTTAGCTGAGCATGGGTTTCAGCACACCTATCATGTCGGTCAATTTGATTTTCTCTTTCAATTTTTTACCGGTGTCTGCTCACTGTTTGCCGTGAGTTGGCTCATGTGGTTGGCTGGTTATGAAACTGATCTAAAAAAAGTAAAATCTGTTGGTTTTATTGCTGTTTCAGCGGGAATTCTGGGCGCTCTTGTCCCCTTTATTATGTGTGCAGGGATAATTCCTCTGTTCGGCCTTTCAACCACCGGCGCCTGCGCAATTGGGTTAATGTTTGCGGCAACAAGTATTTCAATTCCAGTCGCACTGCTGGTGAGTCTTGGAAAAATGGACACTCGACCGGCGCGTACGACGCTTGCAGCGGCAGTCGTTGATGATATTGTTGCAGTGATTATGGTATCAGTATTCTTTTCAATGGTCATGGGGGAAGGTGTGGCATCATCGGGAATTGTCTACACAATGCTGACGATGATCTTCGGTTTGATAGGAATGATTGCGTGCGGATTTTATGTATTTCCACAATTGTATGCCTTGGCTCGCTCATTTCATGCAGAAGCACCCTTTTACCTTGGTATACTGACCATGTTTCTTTTTTATGCGACCGCTGAATTGGCAATAGGGCTCGCGGGAATTACAGGCGCTTATTTTGCCGGATTTTTCCACGCCCGAAACAGTGATGCTCGCTTAGAACATGCGGTTGCTCCGTTTGTCACCCAATTGCTTCTGCCACTTTTTTTGGTTGGCGTCGGCTTGCAACTTGATGCTCGGCTTCTCTCGGCGGGCCAATGGATAGTTGTTGCTACTCTGACAGTACTGGCCATTTTCAGTAAGCTCATAGCCTGTTCTGGAGTCATCGCCCTTGAAAATTATCGAAGCGAATCCCATGATCAATGGTCATGGTCGGAAACCCTTATTTTTGGCTTTAGCATGGTCGCGCGGGGGGAAGTCGGGTTGGTGATAGCCCTTTTGGTCAAATCTGCCGGTCTTATCGATGAACAATGGTATGCGGCTGCGGTCGTTGCACTTATCATAACGACAGTGTTGACCCCGCTCCTTGTTTCAGCTGTTTTTTCCCTGGAAGAAAAAGGCTTTTCGAAGGGCAAACACGCTCAGACGCCTTTACAATAAGGCCTTTTTACGATACTATACAAGAAATATTTGATTATATGTGTATATATTTACTGATAGGATGTATATGAAAGCCTCAATCCACCCAGAAAATCACGAAATCACTGCTCGTTGCGCATGCGGTAACGCCTTTAGAACCCGCTCAACAGCAGATGAATTACACGTGACCATTTGCTCTCAATGCCACCCATTCTTCACCGGCGAACAACGACATGTCGACACTGCTGGAAGAATTGAAAAATTTGAGAAGCGTTATAAAAAATCAAAATAACTGCTGTCTGGTCTGTCCATGAATATCTCTTGGGATCAGCTTCGTGCTCGAAAAGAAGAAATAACTCAGCAACTTCTCGAGCCAACACTGGAAAGTTCGAAAAGAAATACCTTGCAAAAGGAGCTTTCTCGAGTAACCCAGCTTGTTGACGCGCATACTCATATTCTTGAGCTAGATACAAAGCTCAGGGAAGCGCGTGCTCTTGAAGCAAGCAACACTGATGCTGAACTCACTCCGTTGTACAAGGAGGAGATTTCCGAGCTTGAATCTCAAATCAAATCGGCAAATGAAGATTTGGAATCGATCTTGTATCCATCTGATCCACTTGATGATCGCTCCGTGTATCTTGAAATCAGAGCTGGAACCGGCGGACAAGAAGCAGCTCTGTTTGCTTCTGATCTCATGAATATGTATACCAACTATGCCATCTCTAAGGGATGGAAGGTCTCAGTTGAGAGCGCAAGCCCGACCGATCTTGGCGGATATAGAGAAATTATTCTCTATATTCGAGGAAAAGGTGTTTACGGACATTTAAAGCGCGAATCTGGTGTCCACAGAGTACAGCGCGTTCCAGCAACTGAAACCCAAGGCCGTATTCATACTTCAACGGCAACGATCGCCGTACTTCCCGAAGCAGAAGATGTTGATGTGACCATCAATCCGGCAGACCTTCGTATCGATGTTTATCGCGCAAGTGGTGCCGGAGGACAACACGTCAACACAACCGATTCTGCAGTTCGTGTGACTCACATACCGACCGGCGTTGTTGTGGCTTGCCAAGATGAACGATCGCAGCATAAAAATAAAGCAAAAGCGTTAAAGATTTTGCAGTCGCGTATTCTCGCGCATCAGATGGAAAAAAAACAAGAAGAGCTTAGTAAACAGCGCAAAGAACTCGTGGGAACTGGCATGCGCGCTGAAAAAGTTCGCACCTATAACTTTCCTCAAAATCGCGTTTCTGACCATCAGGTTGACCTCACGCTTAACAAGTTGGATCGAGTAATTGCCGGTGACATGGATGAGATCATTCAAGCATTGCGCGCATATGATCGTGAGCAACGCAAAAAAGATGTCGCTGCTCTTTCTTAATACCATCTTCCCTCAATACATTTCCAAAGGAATTACATGACATTCTTAGTGAATGCATCTTACGCGTTACCACTCTTAGGAATCGGTATTACCATAGCTCTTGCCTGGCTTCTCTCGCACAATCGACAAGCCATTTCATGGTCTTTTGTCTGCAAAGCATTACTCATGCAAGTGGTGTTTGGTATTGCCATACTAAAAACTTCTTTGGGAATTGCCTTGTTTTCTTGGCTCGCGCACGGGATTGTCAAACTTTATAGTTTTGCCGATGTTGGATCTGCATTTTTATTTGGAAATCTCATACAAAATGGACCATGGGGATTTGTCTTCGCGGTGAAGGTATTGCCTGTCATTATCTTTTTTTCAGCACTTACCTCGCTTCTCTTTCATCTCAACATTATTCAAAAAATCGTACAAGCCGTTGGGTATGTGATTCAGCCGTTGTTAGGAACATCCGGACCTGAAACATTATGCGCAGTTGCCAACAGCTTTTTGGGGCAAACTGAATCGCCGTTGCTCATTCGCAATTATTTGCCTCGTATGAATGATTCGGAATTATTCGTCGTGATGGTCAGCGGCATGGCAACCATCAGCGGCTCAATTTTGGCAGTCTACGCTGCTATGGGAGTCAGCGCAGTTCATATGTTGGCTGCAAGCGTGATGTCCATACCGGGAGCATTGTTATTTGCAAAAATCATTATTCCTGACAACAAACAAGCTCAAGAAATTAAAGATGCGCACGCTGAGCAAGTGTGTGCTGCTGACAATATATTTGATGCCATCGCACACGGTACCTCAAATGGATTGATGCTTGCCCTCAACATTGGAGCAATGCTTATTTCATTTCTCGCGCTTTTATCATGCGCAAATGCGCTCCTCGCGGTTGGGGGTTCGTTAATAAATCATAGCTTGCCACACACATGGCAATTACCAAACCTTTCATTTCAGTCAATTATGGCATATCTTTTTGCGCCATTCGGTTACCTATTTGGATTCACATCTCAAGAATCAATGGCGACAGGAAGTTTACTGGGAACTAAGATTGCGCTCAATGAGCTTTTTGCCTATGATGCATTGGTGCATATGAACCTCTCAGAACGTACAAAAGATATTTTAACATATGCATTGTGCGGCTTTTCAAACTTTTCATGTATCGGTATTCAAATCGGTGCACTCGGCGTCTTGCATCCTGCTAAGCGAACATTCATCACTCGTCTTGGGGTGAAAGCAGTCTTTGCAGCAGCTCTTTCCAATTTATTAACAGCTTATATTGCCGCGCTTATTTTGTAGCAATCTCGGCTATTTGATTGAAGGCAGTTTGCTGAGAGCATCTGATTATGAATTTGGTAAATTGCGTTGTGTCAAAAACGTGATCATCGAACCCCTTATAGTCAACCGCTTTGGGTCGAGTGCTTTTTGTACCACATATAAGGCGTATTGTTCTATTCTGGTCGGTGTAATCTATGCGATACTCCATTGCAAATTGCTTATTTTTTCCACAAACGGCAGAGGCGAGCAAATAGGTGATAGCAGCCTTCTGTTGTACGTATATGCCATCAATCGTTTTTACTAAATCCTTGGCTTGATCATTATTTATTTGTAAATCTTGATGCTTTCCCATGAAATCAATTGAAACTGCGACCTTGCCATCTCCGCTTGAGATGTCGCAACAGGAAAAAAGCAAAACAAACAAATATGAATAGATAGTATTCATCTTTATATTTTAACCTCCTTACAGATATGCACAAACTGCCTACTGGTATAAAAAATCAATAGCATATTGTCAAGCATACCGTCTATACAAACTTGGAAGTTCGAATGGTTCGATTTTCACCCATTGCTTACGCATGGGGCCCGTGATTTCGCTATTGCCCCAATTTTTACCCATACTTCGCAAACTTCGTATGGGGCCCAATTTCGCGTACGCTCCATTTACCCATGCTTACGTTGCACTTACGCATGGGACCCTTCATCGGGGGACCCCAAAAAATTACGCTACACTCACCACGAACGCAAAAAATAAAAAAATTAACCCACCTAAAGGCACAGAACCCGTTTTCACCCACGCTTAGGCGCGGGGCCCGTTCGTGGTTTTGGGGCCCCAATGCAGCGTAAGCGAAATTAGGGGTATAAGCGTTAGTCGAACCATTCGAACGGATATTTAAGTGCGACAGCCCCCCGTCTATACAAAAGCTTTTTTTGATAGTATAACGACATCATGAAGGATACGGTTTGAGAAATGTTTATGAAAGGACGATATGAAGAAAATGAAAATCATGCTCTCACTCGTGAGTTTGATCTCATGTGCAGCCTTCGGATCGGATAATCCGGAAAATGCGACTGTTGTTGTAAGCACGTTAAAAGAATATCAAAGGCTTTTAACCGCCGTATCAGGAAAGTCTGCAGTAACTTATGATGACTCGCATAAACTTCTTAAGGCAAAATGGTACCGTTGGGAAGATATGCGGTCTCCAAATATGAATTTAACGGAACAAGAGGCTGCTGTTGCAATGGCTGGCTCGGTAGATGCAATTGTATCTTCAATTGAACGTAATAAATTATCCGGTAAAACTGCTATCTCCTATATAGCAAACGCCATTGGCGGATCATCCGATGATTTGCGAAAATTAAATTCATATCCGACCAACAATGCAACCATGATAAACTTTCAAAATTTTATGCGTCCCTTGGTACAAAATGCTGATCAATAATTTTTTATAAAGAAAGGTTCCAATGAAAAAAATAGTATTACTCTCGATCTGTTTGATTGCAATATCGGGATTCTCAAGTAGGGCTTCTGAGGTAGAATGCGCGTTGGCCGTAACTTTAAGAGAACATAAAGGAAACTTGGATCGTGTGGCAGATCTGGGAAGGCCTGCAGGGTATAAAGATGCGTATGCTTTTTTTAACGGAAAGTTCCAGGAAGGAATGAATCTAGACGTAAGTGATAAAGAAGCGGCAACCTTTATGGCCGGTTCAATTGTTGGGATTTTGGAAGCGTTTGACGGAGAAATTGCAAAAAAAGACTCGATGCTTGAGTTGTATATACGACGTGATAATCTGGATGCTGATTATTTGAGAAAATTTGAAGCATACCAAACAAATAATGAGGCCATAAAAGCATTTCAAAGTCTCATGCTGAATAAGTTACCGAAAATAGTTAAGTAAAAAATTATAAAAAGAAGAATGGACCTTGAAGAACGACTTTGAGGTCCATTCTTCTTTTTATATAAAAAGCTGTTAGAATCTTTTGCGATGTAAAAAATTTATTTGGTTATAGGAGTTCTCAATGACGCGGTTTGTGTTTGTAGCCGGTGGAGTAATTTCAGGTGTAGGCAAAGGGGTCACAACGGCATCATTGGGAAGGATTTTTAAAGAGTATGGTTTTTCCACAACCGTTATAAAGATAGACCCTTACATCAATTTTGATGCCGGAACATTGCGCCCTACTGAGCATGGAGAAGTGTGGGTGACGCATGATGGTGGCGAGATTGATCAAGATTTAGGCACCTACGAGCGTTTTCTTGATCAAGATATCCCGAAAAAAAATAATATAACAACCGGACAAATTTACAAAGCCGTTATTGATCGCGAACGCCGTGGACAGTATTTGGGTCAAACCGTGCAATTTATCCCGCACATTATTGATGAAGTCAAACAACGGATTCTTGATGCATCCGCCGGATATGAAATTGCAATCATCGAACTCGGCGGCACCGTCGGCGACTATGAAAATGTTCCTTACTTGTTTGCCATCAAGGCGCTCGAGCGAGAATTTGGCTCTGACATGGTGGCTCATGTGTTAGTGACCTATTTGCCGGTGCCATCGCATATTCAAGAAATGAAAACAAAGCCGACGCAACAAGCCATTCGCATGTTGGCCCAAGAAGGCATTTATCCTGATTTTATTATCTGTCGCTCAAAAGATCCGCTTGATCATGTCAGGAAAAAGAAAATTGAGGTGTTTGCCAATATCTCGTCAAATCGCATCATCTCGGCGCCTGACTTAGGCACTATCTATGAAATGCCACTCAACCTTGAGAAAGAGCGTTTGGGAGAAAAAATCCTTGATCATTTTAAACTCAAGCGCCACAAAGATCCTGAATGGAATCTCTGGCAAATGCTCGTTGATCGCATTAAAGAGCCAACACGCTCTATACAAATCGCGATTGTCGGGAAATATTTGGAAGTCGGCGATTACAGTTTGATTGATAGCTATGTGAGTATTTATCAATCCATCGTGCATGCAGGCGCGCAACATGATGTCAAAGTTGCCATTGCCTGGATTAATGCCACTGATTTTGAGAAAGATCCGGCTTCAGTTGATTCGTTAGGAATGTATGATGGTATCATCGTGCCGGGTGGATTTGGCAATGCGGGTGTTGAAGGCAAGATTATGGCCCTTGCATATGCACGCAAAAAGAATATTCCACTGCTCGGCTTATGTTATGGCCTGCAGTTGGCAGTTGTTGAATTTGCACGCAATGTCTGCTTTATGGCTGGCGCGCATACAACGGAAGTTGAAGCGAACACCAAATATCCGGTGATCACCTTATTGCCTGAGCAGATGCAGCATATGAGCGAAGGAAATATGGGCGCGACCATGCGGCTTGGGGATTATAAAGCATCGGTGATTCCTGAATCAAAGGTGTTTGATTTATATCGAGCAGCGGGACGAATTGCGCTTTCGTCCGATGGCTCGTTACCAACGGTCGTGGAGCGGCATAGACATCGCTATGAAGTCAATCCCGACTATGTTGCTCAAATTGAAGCCTGTGGGGCATTGTTTTCCGGATTTACCACACGCGCCGACGGCAAACGCTTGATGGAATTCTTTGAACTGCCATGGCATAGATTTTTTGTGACGACGCAAGCGCACCCGGAATTTATGAGCAGACTCGGCAATCCAAGCCCATTATTTTATGGATTTGTGACAGCCGCGCATCGCTACGCACAAGAGCGAAATACCTTGCAGCCTCAACATGTAGAAAAAACGGCGTCTGTTTTAGTGTCTCATTCACGATAAAAGCTTTCCCTGACTTGAAAGTCGTGTTTCTTTGAAACATTTATTGGCATATTAATCAAAATTACGCTTTCGCTTCGTTTGGGGCCCCCAATCAGAGCAAAGCGAAATTGGGGTAAAGTAAAAGAGAGCGGACTTAAAAAGTTCGCTCTCTTTCATTTCTAACGTATGAGTCAAATTAGTTAAGCTTACTCATGTTTGGAATTTCAGGAATCCATGAATCAAGATTAATTCCAAAGAATTTCATACCATCAACAAATTCTGTACGCATTTTGTTGAGAACATACAAAGAAGTTGCTACAGGCATCACTTTCTTGGTTACAAATTTTTTTACTGCGCCAAACCCGGTAGCGGGGGTTTTTTCTTTAATAATAGCACCGGTCGCTTTGTCTACATAATCCAATTTATCATCTTTACCATCTTGACCGATGACATCGTTTACCATTTCCATTGTTTGAGCCAATGGGTCGACTTCATCCATGCGGACTGATTTTTTTTCTGCAATTTCTGATTCTGTTTTTTGTGTTTTGAAATAATACACAATGGCGCCGGCTCCGACAAGAGCAACAAATCCGCCTTTGAGTGCATTACGCACATTTAATTTTGGCAACCCAATTGCTGAAGCGGGAACACTAACGAGTAGCGCAATGCTCAGTACGGCAGCTTTAAATGAAGATGACATCCAGTATCCTTTCTAAAAGGTTTTTTAAAAGCTCTCATAACCGCCGCTATACTATAACAGCGCGAAAAAATAGTCAAATACTACTGGATTGCTCGCACCATGACAAATCGCCCTACATCTTGCGTTTGCAACAAAAAAAGGAAGGGACTTAAAATCCCTTCCTTTTTCTTTTTCTTTATTCTAGAAATTAATATCTAGGTGTCAAGAAATTACCAAAGCGAGGCTCTGCACCTTCATTTAAGAAGTGGTGATACGACCCAGTCTGTGGGTTAACGCTTAACTCGTTACCCAATTCCACCGGGGCATAAAGCTGACCAGGCTCTTCATACGTACCTGCAGATACTTTTTCCAATGGTCGGTTATGCATTTCTTCTCCCGCAAAGCGATCACCGCCACGGTAATAACCACGACCTGTTAGACCACTGGTAACTCCGGCAGCTGCTCGACCGGGCATTCTTAAGACGTCACCAACAATGGCATTCAATCCAGTTGTCATTGCAACTACAGCAATAAGTGATAATAAACGTAACTTCATAGAAACCTCCTTAAATAAATGTTACGAAAATACAATAAAATTTTTTATTCAGACAGAATTCAAGTTTTTATTTATTCATCAGCCCGATTATTCACAGTCCCCTGATTTGGTGTTTGAGACATAACTGACGGAGGCATTATCGTAGCCATCATCCTTGCTCCCGAAATCGGATGTACCGGTTGCCCGCCACTCTGAGTAATTGGTGTCTGCTGCTGAGGTTGAGTGCCGGTCAATCCTTGCTTTATTGCATCAGGAGTTGTAGCGCGAAGAGCGGAAGATAATACAACTAAACTAAAAATAATATACTTTTTCATGATATAACCTCCCTGGCACCGCCATAGTTCTAACGGCGGATTAAAAAAAACTTTTACTGCCAATTTATCGTGTCCCACGGGATACTAACACCTTTCCCGGAAATGTTATTCCGAGATTTGTGTGTTCCATCGTAATAATTCAAATCATCAGGCGTAATACCTAAGGTTTTGATAATCTCATTCTGCTTTGCATAATCATTAGGATATTGCCTTCTCATATTTTCTATTAATGCCATCTTTTCATCGCGATTAAGATTAAGCGGAGCAGCAAAAATGCGGCCCGACATCATAATGCTTAAGCAAGTAAATAAAAGATAACGTATCCTCATGAACATCTCTCTTTAATTTGAATGTGTAGTCATTTACTCGTTAGATGAAGTTGACCCTGCGGATTGAATTGACGATGCAGCGAAGATCGAGGCATGTGGGTTCTCTTCTTTCGTGAAACGACTACCCGGCGTGACGGGTTTGTTGCCGGTTTGATTTGGGGTAACTGGTGGCGTTGGGGTTTGCACTACCGGTTTTGGTTGTGCTGCCTCAAGAGAAACTGCAATAGTTAAAACGGCCAACATGCTCAAAAGTGATACAATTTTTAATAATGACTTCATACAACTACCTCCTAAATACTAGGTCACCTATTTTCATATTCATAGTTAAAAACAGGTTATAATCACCTGCTATTATATTCAAATAGTAACAAATCGAGCATTGAAAAGTCAATATATCGAACTACCCTCATTTACCCTGCATTCAGGGTGTTTTGCACAAGAAGAGATATACACAAATTCAGCTACCCGTTTTTTTTGATGGAATGCGTATAATTTTACCGTCGATTACAAAGACTCCTCTTCCTCGATGGTGCATCATGCGAAACTGTTTTTTTGCCTTTGCCTTCCATGCGGCAACCACTTTAACAATAAATATGTTATAGGTATTAACCAGCTGCGTATCAATCACTTTACACTCAATATTGGCATAACATTCTGCGATTAATGGTGCTTTCACTTTGGCCGCTAGAGTTGCGGTGAGCCCAAATTTTTTAAATTTATCAATCTTGGCTCCAGTGCAATTACCAACTCTGACAACCGTATGCGCCAGCTCAACATCGGGGATATTCAAAACACATTCTCCGCTTTTTTTCAAAAGCTCGAATGAATGGTTTTGATTGCTTAACATAAAAGCCATCATCGGCGGCTTAAATTCAATGACCATATGCCAGGCCATGGTCATGATATTTTTTTCATCTCCATGTGCTGTGCTGACCATTACCACCGGACCCGGTTCAATCAATTGATAAGCTTCGTAAACCGAAATTCGTTTCTTGTGCATACATCATCCCTTTTAAACCCAAGCGCATAAATTCACTCGGGGAACCCTTTTTTTTACCCCATCCACGTAAACTTCGGCGGAGGCCCCGAACTACATTTCCAAATTCAGAGTCTCATGAACTGCTTTTCGCCCGCAATGATTTTTAATGTCAATATCGGTTTTTGAGAATATTTGAACAAAAAAGGCCGCGATTAAGCGACCTTTTTGAAATCATTTTTTACAACAATTTATTATGCAAACAATTCTGCTTCTTTTGCTAAATCCAAAGCAACGTTCACCTCATTAGCTCCCTTGCTCAAAGTAAATGGATAGACAAGCTTGCCTTCTTCATTTTTGATCGGAGCATCGACTTTATAGTTCGCACACATGATGCTTTCATTGCCAAGTTCTTTTAACTTATTAAAGTGTGTCGCATAAATAAATTGGACACCCGGGAATTCCGAAATGCGTTTGATAAACTCATAGGCACATTCTTCTCCGGCTTCAGCCGCAGTTCCGGTGAACAATTCATCAAGTGCGAAGAAATAACGCTCTCCTGGCGCAAGCTCTTTAATACGCAACAACACGTCTTGAGCACGTTTGACTTCTGATGCAAACAAAGATTTACCTGCTAAAATATCATCAGAAATATTCAAGTATGAATGCACTATATCAAACATCGGCATCGTGCATGATTGCGCTGCAGCAATACCAAATGTTTGGGCAAGCATGATGTTTTGCAAAAGCGCGCGAATGGTTGTCGTTTTTCCTCCGGCATTCGGCCCGGTCAAGATAATGTGCTTGGATTCATCGACGTTACTCGGAACCGCATTTTTAACCAAGACATTCCAGAATCCTTCAGAAACAATTCCAGCTTTTTCATCAGCAGTGAACTTCACAAAGCAGAATGGATTTGCAGTTCCTTCTGAATCAACCATCTTTTGTGCAATAGAATAATAAGCATCCATTTCCGCAATGCATGCAAAAAGCTGAGCTAAATGTGCCTCATTTTGATACAGCTCGTAGAGAAACGTGTGTACTGATGGCAACATGAAAACGTAGGTTCTCTTATGCTCATAACGAGGATGTTTCAATTTTTTAATAATCGTTTTGCCTGTGCCTTCAATGGCACTCACTTTAAATTGGCTTTTAAGCCCATACTCATCATACAAAGCTTCAATTTTTTCAGCGGCATACACCATGCGATTAAGCGCATGCAATTTACGACGTTTTTCAGCTGCGCTCGTGTAGTCTTTATAGTTGCCATAAGAAGAAAGGGCAGCTGCCACGCCGGTATAGAGTGTTCCTTTTACTGCTTCAGAATAATCAATCCCAGCCCGAGCAAGTGTATATGCTTGTCGAGCAAAAAATTGCGTTGCAAATGCAAGGAGTCCCCATGATGCCAGATTCCAAATTGTTCCGGCAGTCCTTGCCGTTGAATTGGAATGAAAAAAATTAATAACCGGATACAATGCAGGATTTTGTTGCTTGAGAAGCTCAAGACCCGCCAATTCAGGACATGTTCTGCCCTTGAAAATATCCGACATAAGCACGATAACATCCGGCTCGGCCTCTTTGGCAATTTCGAGCAATTCTTTAACGGCTTTTCTGAATTTCGGATCTTCTTTCAACGCGTGTATGATTGCGGTTCGTCGAGATAACACTGCTTCATCATCAAATTTGCTCACCAAATGTTGTAACGTTTCGATTAAATGAGTCTCTCCCATCACCATCTGACACCCAAAAAAACGAGCAATTTCAGTCGCATTAAGATCAGCCGCTAGGTTTTGTGTTTCGGCAACTTTCACATGGTCCCTATTATATGCGGAAACCCCCATGCGATCGTCTGACATAATGGTGACTATTTTTGATCGCCCAGTGCTGTAATCTTCAACGGCCGCTTGTTGGCCCATGAGGACACCAACTGTCATGAAAGATAAGAAAAAAACTTTTTTGAACATAAGAATGCCCCTTCACAGTAATAATTCCGAATAATCATTGTTACATGTAGACATTTTTTTGTCAAAAAGAGAACCGCTTTACAAGCATAATTTCTTGCAAAGCGGTTCTCTTTGAAACGTTAAAAGAGGTCAACTCATTTCATGAGCGATAACCTAAAATCGACCATTTATTATTACGAGCTCTTTTTTCCGAAAAATCGCTCATCAAATTTCTGTTTCGATTTATAATCCAAGTTGCCATGTTCAACGCATTTTTGACATGCCAAAATGGCAGCGGCCTTTTTTGCAATGTCAGGCTCAGGAATCGTGGCACTCTCGGGATACATTTCGTCCGAGACGATTGATTGATCTGCAATCAATTTTTGATCAACATCGTAATATCCCCATTGTGGCGACCAGCCATATCCCCAGTATGACCATGTCGCTTTAAGCTTTACCATTTTCATTACTGAACGTGCGTCGCGAACCAGTTGCTCTTTACATGCATCATCACACTCTTTTTCAATTCTTTGACATAATGGATGTCCAAATCCTTTTGTTTTTACGGTATCAAGCTCATTTTCAGGTATTCCTTGAGTTACCTGATTGATGCGATCTCGGTAGGTATAATAGTTATGATGAACCTTCAAAAATCGGGCGCACCGAGCCATTGATTCATACCGTTCTTTTTCGATCTTGTCGGCCGATTGGAAAACAAAGCGAAGAGCGTCCCGCTCGATCGATTCCCAATGGTCTTTCCATATGATTTCATTCTGTTCACTCTCCTTTTTGTAATCGGCTTCCAACCTTTTGGCTTCTTCTGATTGCATATGATGCGCCGCTTGGGCCGACACGATGCACAACAGCCCGGCAAGTAATAATCGCTTCATAAATACTCCTTCTGAAAAAAATGATATTTAGAGGCAATACTAGCATGAACTTTCGCGCTGCACAAAGCATTTGCACGAAAATGGGTTAATGACGAGCTACTGTTTTAGCGAAAAATTACGAATTTTCTCATTTCGAAAGCTGAAGGTCAGAAAAAGTCTTACCTTTAGCTCATGGATGAAAAGAAATTATCCTAATAAAAAGACCGCCTTTTAAAGCGGTCTTTTTATCGATTATAAAAATGAATCTATAGAGCTTTTTCGTATTGAACTACTTGCATCATAACCAAATGCTGTGGTTGAACTGCAGATTGTGTAAATCCTTCAGATTCATACAGCTTTCTTGCTCCTTCATTGGCCGCATTGACATCAAGTCCCACCCATTTAATTTCAGGAAAAGCCTGCTTGATACGCTCAATGGCTTTTTTAATGAGCATGCGTGCGTGTCCACGACGCCTGAAATCTTTTGAAACGACAATGCTTTCAATCTTTCCAATAAGATCACATTCAGCATCGGTCTTTTTCAAGTATGAGAAACCGGCTGCTATTTGTGACTCTTGTTCAGTAGTTAATTGAGGAAATTGAGCTTTTACTTGTTTGAGTATCGACTCAACGCTTTGCTCTTTTGTCATAAAAAATTCAACAAACCCGATTACTTTTCCTGAATCGATAACAACCCACTTTATTTTGTTTGGATCAGCCAAAACTGCTTCCATTACTTTTTTGGCTTCTTCATTAAATTGCTCCGTTGTCGCAAGCCCCATGTCGACCACTGCGCTTCCACAAACAAGCTGCTTTGAATCTTGAAGACACATCTCCATCACGGCGTCTTTGTGACCCGGATCATAATTAACAACCGTTACCTCTCCAAAGCATACAGCGGTTGCAAAAGATAACAGACTTACCAATAGTTTTTTCATAAAAACCCCTGAAAAATGTGGTCTGATAAAAGAAAATTCTCTTTTTATATTACTCCTCACACTGATTTTGTCCATGAGAGCGCATAGAAGCGCACTTTCTCGAAGACTATTTTATGATAAATCTTACCGACAAAAAAAAGGCTCCTTTTCAGGAGCCTTAAATTCATATCTTCTCTTGTTATATCAAGAAGATAAAATATCTGGCACTAACAATCTTAGTACACCATCTCTTCGACAGAGACCGGTTCGACATAACGATCGGGACGAACTTCATAAATTCTATCATAGCCAACAGGACGTCCATAGTAATGGTTGTCATAATAACCATAGTAATAAGGTCTATCGGCGATAGCGCCACCAACGTTACTAACACCGCGACCAACATCACTTACTATATCCCCTGCGCCTTCAACTGCGCTTCCAACAATATCAAAAGCATGTAACCCCGTAGATACAGTAAGAACGGTGATCATAGATAATAAAAAGAAATGTAACTTCATAAAAACCTCCTTAATTGATGTAATACACTACCTTCCATAATTCAAATAGTAACAAATTGGCAATGAAAAAGTCAATAAAAATGGAGGTATTAAAAATGCATGAGAAAACCAATCCTGATATTACTACCCGACTCCAATAACATCAGATATTAACATTTACTTCTTCTGAAAATCATTCTAGATTTTATCGACGTATCAATTTTTCGATTTACTTTAAAAAGAGAGAGTCTTAACACACATGAAAACAATCACCCTGTTTTACTTCATTTGTTTGTGCAGTTCTATGACAATGTACGGCTGGATAGTCACGTTAAAAGTAATGACACATTCTGATGGACACATTGTTCGCTTGGCGGGAGATTTGATTCATACTGAGTTTCTAAATGATTCTCATGCCACATACAGAACTCAGGATTTAGATCGATCAGCTACTAACGCAATAACTGAACCGCTAGTTAAGTTTCTAAACACAAGTGATTCCACAAAAGAGCGGGTCCTAGTCGAGAAACGAAGTGTAAATAAATTGGATTCGATAAAATATTGGGGTAAAGCTCTATCGGACCCTGACCCTGCCGCCATTACTTTAATCTTTCGATTGGGTATTTTAGCCGATTCTAGTCTAGATAGCTCCTTTAGATCGAAAGCGGCGCATATTGGTTCATACCTACTTGATCCGACAATTGAGATCACTGAATATGATATTCGGAACAAATATCCCCAACTGTACTATCATTTAAATTTTCCCGTTGATAAAGATAAATATGATCTATTTTGTCATGAATTACGTGAAAACAAAGATTCTTTCAGAACAGACATTCAAAACCTTCTTGCAACAAGCGATGAATATGACCCGAAATTTAAATCTTTCATGGAAAAACATGCTCAAGCCATCACGAGAAGATTACATTATCCCTCCACATTGGAGGATTTTTTTCGATATCGATTTGCCGACTTCGGATATCTTGATTTCATAGCGCGCCATACCGACAAAAACGTTACCCTGTTCGTTGGCATTGCACATTGCGTAGGGGTTGCGTATTACTTAGAAAGTATCGGGTATGAGACGATCTTTGAAGCGGGTTCTTATGACGCACAAGATTTACAATGTAGATTTCTTCCCAACCCACTCGAGCGTGAAGCATATCAAAAATTTTTCACGATAGCCGACTTTATTTACCCCGGATGCAAGCAACCCGTTTTTCTCACCGACGAAGATATAGGTTACGACATCCCGAAACTGAGATTTAGATAATGATGAATCATATTATGAATAAAAAAACATCTTCAAGAAAAATAAAAACTACTCATGATGAATTTATCGAATCATTAACACCAAAAGAACTCCGCGATTATAAACAAGGATACAAGGAATTTGCTATTTCAGAACTTATCTTAGCCTTAATGGAACAAGATGAAATGTCAGTGCGCAAATTGGCTAAATTTGCTCTTGCTCACATTAAATCTAGATAAACATCCAATGTATAATCTTGGCCGTCATCCTCATCTGAAAACTCATCTACAAAAATAATATCTTCCCACGGAATAACTCCTACTCTTGCACTTGTAAGAAATTTTTCCAATATCGGATTTATATCTTCCACTAAATTAATTTTGCAACCAAACGGTAGCTTTGTCGTGTGGCCTGATATGATATTCAAACATAGTTGGAATGCCTGTTCGTCTACCCATATATAGCAAGCTATGGGAATCGCGCATTCCGCCGCCTGTTCTCTCTTTTTTTCTAAAAATGCATCGATACATTTTTTCAGTTCAACAATTGTTATATATTCTGCCAATGAACAATCGAATGTTATCGCCCACATATTTGCATCAATTTCTTCATCAACATTGCCTGTAAAAACAAGATCAGCGTTGATTACACTATTGAAGTCTCGCAGAGTATTAAGCGTTATATGGTTCATGGTCTAAATATCACAATTTTAAAGGGAATAAATGCACCTACGAGCCTTTATGTTTTCCCAAAACAAATCTTCCCATGAGTTTACTAAAGCAGGCAATAAAAAATCCCCAATCTTTGGCTAAAAGACTGAGGATTTCCCTTTATACAATCTTTATTATTGTCGATTCTGAACAATTGGCATTTTAAATGCTTAAGATACCCCGTAGATAATCCTGTTTAGAAAATGTCTTATCTTGTTCCGGCTGCTTAACCACATTCGCTTTATTGTATTATCAACAAGTAAATCTAAACATTTATGATACCGCTGCTCAGTAAAATAACCGGACATAATGAGATTTGTCATACCAGCAATACTTACTGGGCTCGCATTAGCTCGCAATACTACATAATCAGCAGATGAACGCCCATCTTTATCTTGAAGGGAGCGATCTGCTCCTGCCTTCAATAAAAGATCAATAACTTCCCATTGATGATAATACGAGGCCAACATGAGAGGCGTGAGGCCACCTTCAAACTGGTTTACAGATATATCTTTTTGCTGCAAACTACTTTTAATATTTGTAACGTATTCAGCAATAATTGCGGCGCACTCATTACCGTCTTTTCCGCCGCCAGTCATCTCCGCAGCACAATACAGATGGTCAGATAGTTTATTGATAAGCGTATGAAGGCTGCCCTCATTTGCAGTTATCAGAGGAGCCACCCATAAAGCAACAACTAACAATAATTTTTTCATGAAAATATCCCTATCTATTTAAAGATAGAAATTTAAATTTTGCATCTAAAAATCGTTTATACGAACGACTCTTTTTCATATCAGTGGTAAAATCACCTGATTTTGTAGATTTAAATGGTGTATTTAGAAACTGTTTATAAAAACGGATTTTTTTCATGTCAGTAGTATGATTGCCTAATTTGATAGATTTTAATTTATTGACTGCATAAGTAGTAATAATTAGTTTTTTAATCGGGTTCATCACAACTGATATTCTTTTATTATTATATATCGCAGTTTTTTTTATTACACCGCGTGAATCCATTCCTGAACCATTCTTCAATACGTGAGCAACTGCCGCAGTTGAGATTTGTCTTTCCCTCATGCGTTGCAAACTATGCAAACTGTATTTAAAAATCCTTTTTTCTGATTTTTCTTCAATGAAATCTGTTTTGAATGGCGTTGTTATATCGAACTCTTGCTCCGCTTCATCATTATTTTTTTGATCTACAGATGGAATGAGCTCAGCTCTCTTCTGCATAATAGCTACTATTTTACGCCTTGAGAACCTGGCCCCTTTTTTTGTGTTTACCGATTGCGTTGAACCAACAATAAGCAAGGGCAACATCACACCAAAAAACAATTTATTCATAATTGCATACCTCTAATCAAACAAAAAACATCTGTACAAATTACAGATTAGCAATTATCAAGAGCCTTGTAACCCCTCCTCCCCTCAATACTTAACCACAGGCCGTTCCCATAAATGGTATCACGCGATAAAAGGTCGCTTTGAAAGCGACCTTTTATTTTTACTATGGCGACAGCCAGGGCGTAGCTTGCCGAGTCGGAAGACCCGGATAAGCGAAGACTGCTGCACTTAGTAAACATGCTTCGGACAAGTATTATTTTTTTCTGAATTACAGCTTATTCAAAGAGTCTATGAGTCACCAGGAGTAACCAAGCTTTTTTATGAGACCATAGATAATTGTACCGCCAAAACGGTTCGTAACTATTGGTCGAAAAGGATTACTGACTCTCTTTATTTAATCATTCACACGAAAAAACTAATTAATCGTGACCACAATGAGGGAGCTTTATAGAACTCCGGATTAATTAGACCATTAAAAAATTGAGCCGATACAGGATGAATTTGTTCACCTGTTTTCAAATACAGCTCGTCGGCTGTCATCGTATAGCGAGGAACTTTTTCAACTGGGATATCTGATGGCAATCTGAGACCATCCAGAGGAAATTCTTTCCCTTCACTTGAGAGTTCTGTAGCTCGTGCACATTTCAAAAAATACTCTATAGTCTGAGAATGCGCGGATCCTGCTGTTACGAAAATCATCATTCTATCTGACGTAATCACCGAAAGAAACATCTTGATATCTAAAATGTGTCTTGAAAAATTCAACGAATTAACTAGATATTCTTGCGTAAAGCAATCATTTTTTAAACAATACTGAAGTAGTGAACCATCAAATTCCTTCCATGCTTCCAACTCTTTACCCCAAAAAAGCTTAGTGTTCTCGCATGTCTGATGAAGCATTTGCCCCATTGCCGATGATATCTTTTGTTGAGATAACACACTGTCAATCATGTGTTTAACTTGGTTAAAAGCATCTTCAAATTCTCGTGCTATCGCTTTTGTAGTCAAACCACGCTCAATTAACTCTTTATCTAGGTCATTTAATCTATTATTATCAAACGAAATTGATTGAAGACATCTATGAGAAGACCATGATTGTTTCTGCCTAAAATCAGCTTCTTGGATGGTAAACGATCTCTTCAAAAATAAATCTTGAATTTCTGCTGCTGTGTTAAATAGATTGTGGGATCTATATTCTTGAGCAGATATTGGCTGATTTTCAATAATCAATAATGCATCATCAAGTTGCGGAATGATCTCTTGAAATTTATCAATCTGATCTTTATTTAATTTTTCAGAATAATTGTGAACATCATGACAATTAAACATGTATTTATCACCAATCTTCCATACAGAGACTTTATTGATAAAGCATTCAGTATTGGTAGAAATGCACAAAAAAGCCATAAAAATAATTATTTTGACTTGAATGATTCTGATTACAAACATTATATCCCCAAACACAATAAGATATTAGAAAAAAAGATCGACTCTTTAATAAATTTTATAGAGCTTTTTCGTATTGGACAGCTTGCATCATAACTAGACGTTGTGGCTGAATTACAGATTGTTTAAAACCTTCAGATTCATATAACTTTTTTGCATTTTCATTGACTGCATTCACATCAAGCTCAACTCGATGAATCATCGGCCAATTTTGTTTGATATAATCAATTGAATTTTTGATTAAAGTTCTTGCATGTCCGCGACGTCTGAAATCCCTAGAAACTGCTACCGTTTCAATTTTTGCAAAAATCTCGCACTCAGCATCCGTTTTCTTTAAATAAGGATTCATAACAACAAATTGTGCTTCTTGCTCCGGCGTCAACGAAAATGCTGCTTGTCTTTTTAATGATTCCAAACTGTGCTCTTTTGTTTTGCAGAAGTTGATAAACCCAGCTATCTTTCCTGAATCGATCGCAATTCTTTTTATTCTGAGCGGATCAGCCAAAATTGTTTCCATAACTTTTCTGTTCTCACTATTAAATTGCTCCATGGTCCAAATACCCATGGTGACCAATTGACTTCCACCAAAAAGCAGCTCTGGATCTTGAAAGAAAATCTCCATCGCAGCATCCTTATGCGATGGCTCATAATCAACAATCCTAACCGATTGTTGTTCTGAGCAGAAAGCAGTTGAAACAAACAATAAACCTAATAATAAATTTTTCATGAAAATCCCTAACTGATAAGAAAAAATCCCTATTTCCAGAGTACTATTTTTGATGTTTTTGTCTATATAGATAGCAGAACTTTTATTTGACAATGTAATAACATTGTATAATATTATGTCATATAAATGTTTAACCGACCTTATTTTTTAAGGAGCTAACATGCTAAAGAAATTGGTCAAATATGGCAATAGCAATGCCTTAATCCTTGATCGAGCAATCATGGAATTGCTTAATATGCAGGAGGGATCGGTAGTGAAGTTCAAGACGGATGGCAAGTCGCTCATCATTACGCCGGTCGAGGAGGAAAAGGCTTCAAGCATAACGCTGAATGCTAATGAAACCTTGATGAATATAAGTGCTGAAAAACATGCAGCAGCCAAGGCTGATCCGGATAAAAAACGTGTGCTTGAGGAATGGGCGCCGGGCACAGAGAATTTTTCTCGATTGACTGAAGCACTTGCTCCAACAATGGCCAAAAACTCAAAGGAAACAAGTAAGTTTGGCTCCCCGGCATTCATTGCAGAGGCAGATGCATTGGCAGCTAAACACCATGGAGATAGATCTTCAAAAGCATTCATGAAAGATTATATCGCCTTGCAGGATAAATATGCACCTGGCCATTTTAGCAAGATGCAGCTGGAAATGCGTGAAGTATATAAAAAAGTTGGTTATCCATTTGAGCTGTTCGCTGCAGACAATGATTGGGATTAACTTCTTTATTGTTTAATAAAAGTGTGGCCCCTTGGCGCGCCAGGGATTGCGCTAAGCTCTATAACTGATAGATCCCATAATACCTTATATCTAAGATAATTAAAAAAGGTCGCTTTGAAAGCGACCTTTTTTAATTAATAAATTATTAATACCGTGTGGCGTATATAACTCAGTCCTACTTCGCACCTTTAAGTGCTTCGAAGGCCATCCTACGCTCATTTGTACTATATATTTTTTTGCTCTTACATCATTACTGAATGGCCTGCCATCCGTAGCTTTATGCGTAGGATGGCGGCACTTAGTAGACATGTTTCGAAACGGAGAAGTTACATTCTCTCCTGAACTACAGCTTATTCAAAGAGTATATGAATCACTGGGGTTAAAGTAACAAAGCTTTGCATAAGACCATAGATACTTGTATCGTGGTTTAAAAGCATTGTCGTTCTCCACAATTAGAAAGCTCCTATATTCAAAAAATGAACATAGGAGCTTATTCTATTCAAAAAGTTATTTGTTAAGTTAATTTTAAAATCAACTATTTTTCCTGCTTTCTAGTAATTGTTTCTTTTCTTTTTTGTACGCGTCATGTACTGCATAAGCCGGTAATGCGTATAATGTTGAAAAAGCGATCAAACCAGGAAGACCTCCGGTTACAGCTGCCGCAGCTGGCGGCATGGCAAGCAGAAAGTAAATAAGGTTTGATTTATCATTCACACAAGCCTGCATTGAAGGCGAACCGAGAAACTGTATTACGCTTCCACCCAATATTCCACTAATTCCCTGCATACCTTTTGCGAGAATGTGAACTATTCTTTCGTTTGTTTGCTCGCTGACTTGTCCATTTTTTGAATAAAAAGCTCTCGTGTTTGCCTTTAAAGATGCGCCCATTTTTTGAACCATTTGTCTACCGAATGCTCGGTGCATCATCGCTTGTGATTGAAAAATAGTAAACAGGCATCCAAGAATAAGAAAAATTATTTGTTTTTTCATAGAAATCTCCATTAGTTTTAAGTTTTATGTATATTCCCAGAATACCAATATATTTCAGTTTGTCAATAATGAAAAACGATAAATTTGAGGTGTTTTATAGCGTTTTCCCCTGAATTACTGTAGTAAACATTCGCATTAAGGGCTGATTTTTAGTGGGCAGCGGTTGTTTTTATGGGTAAATCTGGTATAATATATTATAATAGAAAATGTTTAAGAATGGTTATAAATGAGAGGTTTTCATGAAGATCCCAAAAATTCTTTTCCGTGTCATTCTCGGCTTACCCATGCTTGTTTTAGCTCAACCACAACCAACATGGTTTGACAAAGCTTTTGGCGCGTTTGGTCGATCAGAGCCGGTCTATTTATTTAGTAAATACGGAGCCGCCCCTATTGAGCGCTTAGTGAGGTCAAAAGGGAAGCCAGTTTCTCCCGAATTACAAAAACTATGGGAAGAAATACAAGATGTTCATGGTATCCCCAAAAGAAAACAGTTGCCTTTATACCACACATCATCGCCCACAAAAAATATAGCACAGGCGCGCGCAGATGCTGTTTATCTAGGATCTGACTGGGACACTTTCTCTTATGCAGAACAAAAAACAACCCTGTTTCATGAAGCGACGCATGTTAAGTATGGTGATAGGGGATCAAGTCTCCTTATTGCGTTATTCACTGTGCCTTTGTTATGCTATGCCACGGATTCTTTGCTAGAAAAAACTCTTTTTGATAATCGTGGAGACAATACAAATTTATCAAATACGAAGATGGCACTGACGGGTCTATTTACATTAGTCAATTCATATGCAATAAGTAAGCTGCTAAATCGTTATCAGGAAAAACGAGCCGACACAGAGGCTGCTTATCTTTCCGCATGCGCTCAGTGTGTACGTGAGAAAAGTTTTATCAAATCAGATACCGAGAATGAAACCGATAAAGATGGATATCTGTCTAAGAAGTCATGGATAAAAATTTCAGATGAATTAGTAAAAGAAGGTAAGTATTGTGCCCATCATAAAAATGCCCCACGGATTAAAAGCCATGGTTTCTGGTATAGTTCACGCCTTCTCTCCTGAATTACAGCTTATTCAAAGAGTGTATGAGTCATTAAATATTACGATTATTGGAATATAACGAATTCTTCTCCGCTAATTGAATGTGCCTAATTCTAATTTCATTTAATATTTTTTCTTCATTTACATTTCGGTTTCTAAGTCTTGCCATTTTATCCTTATCGGCAACCACTGTAAATTTTGTTTGCCAAACTCCTCTGTCGCAAACATATGCGCCAAACACAATTTGGCAAAATTGGCTTTGATGCACTCCCCGGGTAAATAAAACTATTTCATCACTCAAAATACTAATTAATTTATTGTACTCTTTGATATCATGAAAAGGATCAATATTCACAAATCGAAGTAAAAGAATGCCATTCTGTGACAAGCCTGCTAAGGAAGAAAATTGACTATAGTCCTTGCTATTTTTCCTAACGATAGCATTATATGCTTCTACTTCTAATGGCCTAAAATCTCCAAATAAGTATCCTGGAATATACCTCATGTTTTGAAATCTATCTGGATACTTTCTTATTTCTCCGATCAGTGAGCGCATTCTCTCACTTCGAGAAAAAGTGGTAAGCTCAACCCACTCATTTAATTCAGGAATAATAGCATCCGGTATACTTTGGCCTTTACGCAATTGATTCTCTTTCACTCGCTCTCTTGGGTTTTCAAAAATTATTTTTCGATCCTCCGCATACTGCTGTAACAAAAAAGCTTCTTCCAAATGAGCCATGTTAATTTTCTTCATTAAAAACCTCTTTTTTGAAATAGATTAATTCAATATTAAGTACAAGGTAAGTAACAAAACAAGAAGACGCAATGGGATAAAACAAAAGTTTTCCGCTTGATTTTATCAATATTCCTCGTTATTATTTCTTCGAAGTAGTAAAAGCATCGACACCAAGGAGATAACAATGAACCAATCGCACGTCACTACAGCCCACAAACCGTGTCTGTTCTTTTTATGGCGCGAATATAGTCTCACACAGAGCTAAGATTCATCCACCCATCATCCAATTTATTAATATACGTTATTGTGAGCTTTATAAGCTCTACATTTTATATCTCTGAAAGCAGTTATGGCTTTGAAGAAAGAATCCATAAAAATGACTTTGTCGATCGATGATCGTAATCGTTTGGTTTCGTTTGTTATGTTGCTTATGGAAGTTGATAAGCGCGTCAACAAAGATAAAAAGACCAAATCAACTCGTAAATCAAAATCTAAAACAAAAATAACCTCCATCAAGGCTCGTTTAGGCAGCGAGCCTTTTTATTTCTCCGTATCTACGGTATCTTTTATGCACACAGCATTTGTTCATAGCAAGGCAGATCATGATAGATACGATAGTTCTTCTTCTGGGTTCAGATTCTTTTCAGGTTACGAATGTTGAAAAGTTCAAACCATCCGCCCGGTGGGTGCTGGATCGATCAACATCGGGCATCTTATCCAAGCAAAATCCAACACAAAAAGAATTAGCTGCCGGCATTTATAAGCCACGGCTTACATTGGCTCGGAGAACTAATCTCGCGGGCCGACAAGAAATCATGCTCAAGATAGATCTCTCATTACCTAAGCTCTTTTTTGGAAATAACTTTCATGAGCTTAGATTCAAAGATTTCAATCGATTAGTCGAAAAATTAGCCGCCGTGCTTGCCGACATGGGGGTTGTCACAACTACCGCCGAACTTGCAAAAGCACCCGTATTGACCATCCATTACTCAAAAAACATAATCCTCTCGGATGGCTCAACCCCTTACCATTACATAAATAAGATAAAAGAGGCCAACGTCAAACGCTCGTTGGATACCAACCAAACGGATTACCGTAACGAAGGACATAGCTACAAATGGCATTGTAATTCTTATGAGGTGGTTTTTTATGACAAGATTAAAGATCTACACATGGCTAAGAAGAGCGAAAGATGAAGCCTGGAAAAAGATAATGCTATACAAATGAACTTCCTCCCTCCGCTTGATGGAAAAAAGAAATTAGAAGTCTTGCGCATGGAAGTTCGATTGAACAAGCGGCAGAAAATGAAGCAACTGTTTACCAAGCTCGGGATAAAGAGTGATCTCTCATTTAAAAAACTCTTCAAGCCCGCGATATCGAAAAGCGTGCTCTGTCACTACATCGATGAAGTGGAAAGAAAACGTTCAACGTTAATCGACTATAAAGCCGACGGCAAAGCATTGTTAGCCGATTTGATATTCTATAATCCTGACCTGAGTTTGAGACGGGTGTTGCAGATTTACGGGTTAAAGAAAGTAATGGATGCTCTGAATATAAGAGAATTACAAGCTATGCTTACTGTTTCAAATCAAAGAACCTTGTCTCGACTGATGGCAGAAGTAAACGACATCCAACTCGCTATCAGTCAATCTCCACTTTCCTTCATCAAAAAAATTATCATTAAAAAAACACGATCCTAAGAAAGCAACCTTGATTATATACCAATATCTTTCATATCGTTATTTATTGCTTCGAACCAAGCTTTTAAATCTTTAATCAAATGCAAAGCAGTGGGTGTTCCGACCATTCTTAGCATTCCAAAAGCGCCTGCTATCTCAGCCCCTGGCACAATGTTCTGTATTTTATTTATTCTTTTAAAAAAAACAACTGCAAGTTCATTGTATTCGATTTGATTGATATTTCTGGGTGCATTTTTCGAATAATATTTTCCCGTTCTTGAATCATAAGAAAGTTCTGCAACTGCAACTTGCATTGTCAACACCAAAAAAGCAATCAATATTTTTTTCATAGCATCCCTATTACAATTATATTTATGATAAAATTTAACAACGCAAATTACTCATAATATTAATCCTAATATGATAAGCAACCAGTGTCAAACATCCACCATCCCCACCGAAAATTCCTATCGAAATCTCGTGCTTATGATACACTGCTAGCCGATAAAACGGTTCATCTCTAGCAGAGGCATCATTATGAAAGCAATCCTAATAGCGCGCGTCAGCACAGAAGAACAAAAAGAAGCCGGCAATTCTCTGCCCGCCCAGGTGGCACGGCTCGAAAAGTATTGCCAGAACAAAGGCTTTACCATTCAGGAAGTCTACAGCTTTGAT
Organism: uncultured bacterium; assembly: GCA_963713925.1. Taxonomy (GTDB): domain Bacteria; phylum Babelota; class Babeliae; order Babelales; family Vermiphilaceae; genus MFD01112-c2. Next base: position 605,444 of record OY970212.1, on the reverse strand, counting down.
GAAAGTGCCTATACCGACGATCGTACTGAATTTGATGGGATTATTGACCTTATAATCAATCAGCCTGAAAAGATTGCCGTGTGCTGCGATAAAGTAGATCGCCTTTCAAGAAACGTCTTTGATAAGCGAATTTCAGTTCTTTATGACAAAGCCCTCAGTGATCAACTCGAGCTTCATTTCGTCTCTGATGGGCAAGTGATCACAAGCCGCATCTCCGCCGTTGAAAAGTTTCAATTTAGCATCAGCCTTGGATTGGCCAAATATTATTCGGATGCCATTAGTGACAACGTTAAAAGGGCCCAAGAGCAAAAGCTCCGCAAAAGCGAATGGCTTTCAAAAGCACCCTTTGGGTATAAAAATATAAAACGAGAAAATGGAGCAACGGATATCATTGTTGATGAATATTCAGCCCATATCATCAGAAAAATATTTGAACTCTATGCATCCGGCACTTACTCGACTGAGGTATTAGTGCAAAAGATAAATTCAGAACATGGGTTGAAATGGCCCAAAAGCCAAATGGGTAAAATCTTGAAAAATCCTTTCTTTCATGGCGTTATGCTCGTGAAAGGAAAGGAATATCCACATCGCTACCCAACCATCATCTCACCTTCCCTTTATGACCAAGCAAAACAAGTGCGCGAAGGTTTTAATAAGAAGCCGTTTAAATTTGCCGGCAAGCCTTTCATATACCGAGGCATGCTTCGTTGCGCACACTGCGACTGTGCCATCACCGCAGAAGAACAAAAAGGAAATGTCTACTACCATTGCACCCAATATAAAGGCAAGCATGGCGCTAAATGGCTTCGTGAAGAAGAGGTCACTGAACAACTGCGTTCTGTATTTAGAAGGCTCCAAGTTCCAGCTGACATCCTTGCAGAAATAAAGGGCACATTAGATGAAGTTCATCAAAACAAAATAGATTTCCATAACAAGGAATATGAAAAGATCACAAAGGAACAAAAAAACGTAACCAAAATGATGGATAATTTGTACCTTGATAAACTCCGCGGGAGAATTACTGAGAGCGAATATGACAGATTTTACCAATCATTCCGTGATGAAAGCGCACAATTGGCAGCTCGCATGAGCCAATTACAAGATGCTGAAGATAACTACTATACGACTGCAAAATATGTACTGGATCTTGTAAGCCGTGCGTATGATCTTTTTGAAAGTTCGGAAGTGGAAGAAAAGAGGCAGTTAATTGCACTTGTTCTATCGAACTTAAAAATCGAAGGTGAAAATGTGCTCTACATCGCACATTCGCCCTTCGATTTGATACTTAATTCCGCCGATAGACTACTATGGCGGCTCACTTTGGGCACACTTCGAACTTTCAGATGGAATACATTCAAACGAACCCCCTTTATGAAAGGAATTTAATTGGAAAGCTCTTTCGTAGAGTTTTGCATAATATCGAGAATATAAAATCCTATTGCGCCCTTTGATTCCAGATACTTATGCTCTCGAGAATGCTTATCAAGTATAATATGTGCATACGGGAGACCTTTTTTAGCGTGCTCCGGATTGTTTTGATGTAAATATAAATAATAGCCCCATTTATACAAAATATTTTCAGGGTCAAGCTCTACCGCTCTTCGAATCATCGCTTGAACTTGTGAAAAATCAAGATCATAATAATATTCCGCTATATAACAGGTAATTGCAGTAAAAAATAAATATTCTGCATTATCATGAAATTTTTGGAAGGAATCGACAAAGGCTTGCTTTGCCGTCCGAGCATAAAAATCATGTTTAGAGTCATCAAAATCCTCTTCTATCAACAAGTTAATAAGTAAATAATTCAGGCATATATATGCATCAAGATCATTCTGATTTTTCGCAAGAACATCTTGAAGCAGAGAAATACCCTCATCCCATTTTTTATTTTGTTCAAGTTTCCTAAGCTGCTGTTTCCACATTTAAACATTCTCCGGTTTTATAAAAAGTGTTCCAATACGAGGAATTCCATCTATAACCATGCCCCTTACATGAACGATATATCCTCCCACTGAAACGGGAATCTCTTTAAACAATCCGCTTTGCGGAATTTTTCCCTCAAGCGCCAGAAGAACTTCTTTGATAACGTTTTCATTTCCACCTAATTTTTTCACAAGAGGTGCCAAATTGTGTTCCGATTTGTTGAAAATATGTCGAATTTTATTAACATCTATTCTATTTAAAGCTTCTTCAAGGAAATTCGGTTTCGATGTTCCCGCACCTGAATTAGGTTGCGGAAAATGATGTCCACCTTCATTAACCGAACTTTTCAACAACATTCCTTCAGGCGTTGTCAAAAATAGCTCCGGTTCTGCTTGTGGATACCTCTTGATAAAATCAACTGCCTTGACTCGAGCCTTGCTATAAATAGAATTCAATCCTTTGAGCATCCTGCCCTGAGCATAGTATCCAACAGCTACTTGCGTTGCGGTTCCAGCAATCTGAGCTGCCGAAACCCCTTTTTCAAATTGCGTCAACAACGCATCAACGGGCGCTAAATAGGAATCGAGCTTTTCATAAGCAGTTCTTTTGTCATAACATGAGGTAATCGCAATATCAGCCACCGCATAAGCAATCTTGCATGCTTGATACGCCAACACATATTGTCCGGCAAGAAGACAAAGACCCGTTTGAAAGGGATGAGTCGCCAAATCATATGCCGCATAATATACACCGAGGCACGCGCCTTTACCCATTGCCTGTCCGATATCAAGCATAGTCCAACAAAAATCATTAATTGCCGTTGATTTGTGAGTTAGTCCGAGTTGATTAAATTCTCGTGACGCATCAATACAATCAACAAAATCCCCTCTGTAACCATACAAGCAATCATCCAAATTCAACTGTGCTGTACGCCCTAAAATATCGATACATTCTGTATGAACCACCTGTTGCAGTTGATTGCCATAATTGGTTGTGAATGTGTTCGGATTATAATTAAACTCACTGATTATCCCACCGATGGGAGTACTCAACTCATAATTTGATTGTGTATAGACTGCGCCTACATTATTCATCGCTTCAAGCGCGGAGTTTCGTTTATCAAGATGTTCGTATGACAAACTATACTCACGAGTGATATCAGATAGATCATTCCACGATTGTGATTCACTTTTGATAACTGCTAAGTGGTCGTTAAAAGTGTTTCTGATTTCAGTTCGTTTAGCTCCAAGTTTTCTGAATGCTTCTTGTTCTTCACGCAATCTTTTGGCAGCCACCTCTTGTTGTTCTATGCGCGCTTCTTGCTCTTGCCAATCTCTTATAGCTTTCTCTCGTGCGGCTTCTTGTTGTTGAACAGCCTCATACTGCTGTTCAATTGCTCGTATGGCATTCTGACGCAATTGATTTCGTACATTTTGATTCGATTGAATGAGCGAATACAATTGGCGGATTTTATTTTTATAACCGGCCAAAAAGCTCGCCATATTTCTAAATTCTTGATACTCATACAAATCGGCTTGATTCAAAATCTGATCTTCATCATTACGGTGAAGATAAAAATGTCTTCTACCGTCAGAGTAAAAAAGATTGTATCCGTTGAGAGAAGCACTATCATCATCTCGGAATGAAACTTCATTACAACATTGATGAATTATTGCCACAACATATTCTTTTTGTGACCAATTCTTACATTCTCTATGCCGTTCAAAAAGAGCTGAATCTTTACTTACCCAATTAAGATTCAACCACTTTCTTCGATTACCATACTGCCCGATACCGAATTCACGATAAATATCATCAGTATGTTGAGGATTGTAAAGCGGTTTTTCAGGTTCTTCAGGAATAAAAGGTATTTCAGGATTATCGGGATTGTATGAAAAGAGCGAATTATAAAAGAGTAGTGAAAAGAGAACTGTTATAAACATTGATGAACTCCTTTTTGTATATTTCAACGCTGTTGATTGCTCAGTTTATAACATGGATTGGAAATGATTGCAATCCGCCTTCGCCAAGGCTATGGCGTGATAAAACACATAAAAAAGGCAACTCATTTCTGAATTGCCTTAAAATCTTAATTATGTCCATACTTTTGCTAAGGATGGCCTGCCATACAAAGCCTTGGCGAAGTATGGCGGGGCTGACGGGCCTCGATCCCGCGACCTTCCGCGTGACAGGCGGACGCTCTAACCAACTGAGCTACAGCCCCATAATTTTTTTGCCTTAATTTCTGGCTGTGCCAATGCACCTATGCTAAAAAACTTAATCCCTAGCCAAGCAGTGGCGGCACTTGAGCCAGGCGAAGCCGAGGCACCCAAAGGATGACTTGGCGAAGACTGGCTCCTCGGGCAGGACTCGAACCTGCGACCTAACGATTAACAGTCGTGTGCTCTACCAACTGAGCTACCGAGGAATAAATATCAACTTTTGAACTAATGGTGGGCGGTACGGGATTCGAACCTGTGACCCCCAGTTTGTAAGACTGATGCTCTAACCAGCTGAGCTAACCGCCCATTTATTCCAAAGACTCCAAGAATTTTAAAGCAATTCAGGTCGATTGTCAAAGCCATTTTTCAAAAAAATTTGCGCCTATCCTTAATTTCCGATACGTTGTCTAAAAAACTCATGTATTACTTTACATTTCTCAAGGTTTATCATGTCAGTATCGAGCACTTTCAAAAGCTTTTTTAACATCATTCTTGTATTTATCGCCCTTTCCTTTTTACCGACGCTCATTCAAAAGGCCAAAGAGTGGTATTCGGTGAATGTAGAGGTCCGCGAGCATGTCGGGGTTGTTGATATTAAAGGGGTATTATACGACTCAAATAAATACCAAGGTCAATTGCATGAATTTTTCAAAGACCCCAACATTAAAGCAATTTTGATAAAAATGGAATGCCCAGGTAGCGCAGCGGGCACCGGCCAGGCAATCTACCAAGAGATCATCGCGCTCAAACAGCAATACCCAAAACCGATCATGACCTTGGTGGAAAATATGTGCGCTTCCGGCGGCTACTATATTGCCAGCGCAACTGACTGGATTATTGCTCCTGGATCAGCAATGGTCGGAAGCATCGGAACTGCATTTCCTTACATGTTCCAACTGAAAGAGTTTTTGGATCAATACAAGATTAAAACGGTCGGCCTCAAAGCAGGTGCTTACAAGACTATGACCGATCCGCTCAAAGATATGTCTCAAGCTGAGCGTGAATTGCTCCAAAGTGTGCTTGATGATGCGTATGACCAATTTGCACAAGATATCGCAACTGCGCGCAAACTTGATCTCAAAGATCGAGCTGTTTGGGGCGAAGGCAAAATATTCACCGGCCGCCAAGCAGAAAAACTCAAACTCATTGATAAACTCGGCACCTCATCAGACGCAATTGCCTGGATTAAAGAAAAGGGAATGATCGAAGGCGATATTGTCTGGGTGCATCCGGCTAAAAAACAAGGCTTTATCTCCATGCTTGCAAGCGGCAGCGATGATGAAGATGGCGTTTTTGCAAAATTCAGCGATGCATTGCTGAATAGAATCGAGCAACGTTATGGTAACTCGTCGAAAATGATGATGTAAATCACCCCATTTTAAAAATGGGGGCCCCGATATTAAGAAGGCCAGATTTTTCTGGCCTTTTACTTTATAAATGTTTACACTGCTCTGCAAATTCGTAGTCATTTAAAAGAAGGAAATATATGAATATCAAGCAGATCTTATTTTTATCGATATCCCTTTGCTCAATTTCTCATTCACATGCCATGTTGCAACGTATGCAAAATAGTTATGTAAGAAAAGTCGCTCTCCAAAAAGCATTGTCTAACCAACAAAGACTGTGTTCTACCAATATTACACAATCGAAAAAAACAGAAGAACTATCACCTTTTGAAACACCCCTTGCTCAATCTTTTTTAGGACCTATTTTTGCCATTCCCGGTGGTGCAATTGGATATGGTTTAGGGTTCGTTCTGGCTCGCAATTCCACTATTCCGTACAGTTATTTTTCGAATGAAAAATATGATAGCGCACTTGACCAACAGCTTGCTTTTCATGCCTTCGAAGCTAAGGCTTCAAACAGCTGCGCGTTGCTCGGTGCCTTCACTGCGGCTGGATTGGTAGCTGGACCTATAGGAGCAGTTTCCACTGCAGCTACCTCCGCAGCAATCTTAGCAGCTATTTTTAGAGATGACCTTATTCGTAAGCCTTCTTCTGAAACAAAATAAGGAAGTATATGAATATCAAGCAGATCTTATTTTTATCGATATCCCTTTGCTCTATTTCCCATTCACATGCCATGTTGCAACGTATGCAAAATAGTTATGTAAGAAAAGTCGCATCTCAACAAGCAATGAAAAAGTGTAATGATATGCAAAGAAAGTTCTATTGCTCCAGTCGTGATGGAAATTCAGATGAAAAACTTACTCTGTCTGATCGGATTGCTAACGGCATTTTTGCCACTACAGTGGGTGGTTTTGGAGGAGCATATGTGGGACTCTGGATTAGTCTCCCTATTACTGCGTACTCAAATAACCCCAAAGACGGTATAACTACTATGAAAATTGGTGCAGCAACAGGAGCTATTATTCTTGGGGGAGCTGCACTATTAAGCATTGTTACGTAACGTATTTAAATATGCCCCGTCATGATCAATGAGCAAGCAATATTCCAATACATTAATATCAACTGATGGTTGAAGTTCGATATCATAAAACAACCCGTTTTTGGAATATGTTTTGATGGTGCCCAACGAAAACCCTCGAGGGAATATCAATCCTTCTCCCGAGGAAAGAATCGTATCATTCTGCGCTACGTTTGATAAATGGCTTACTTGTTCAAGGCGAGCTACGTTCAGCGTATTTTTTCCACAATAAATGCCGCATGCTTTCGTATTTATTTCCAATGCTCCGATTTTGCACCGTGCATCGGTAGCCAAGACGATTTTGCAATAGAGCGGATAGACTTCACTCACGCGTCCAACAATTGCATTATTATAAACTGCGACCATATCAACCTTGACCCCTTTGCGGCTGCCGGCGTCAACCAAAATGGAATGTTGTTGAGCGTCAATCTGCTTTGAAATAATTTGGCATACTCGTGCTTTTTCAGTCAGATAGCGAGCTTTAAATTCGATCAGTTCATCAACATCATGATGATAGGCAATGAGCGTCTTGAGTCCGCTGACTTCAGCAGAAAGGGCATTCCGCTCTTTTCTGATATTCTCAAGCTCAACGCGCAATTCATTTTCATTTTTACGTCTTTGAAAAAACGATTTTATCGGCTTGACCAATGCATTTTCGCACACCAAAATCGGATAGACCAGTGTTGAAGAAATGGCAACTCGATTCCATAATCCTGAAATAACGAATCCATATGCAGCCGCACACATGCCGATACCGACTAATATTGCTTTTACTATCGTTTTCACTTGAGTTTTCATGAAACCTCTTCCGGAACTCCTGCGATTCATAATTATAAATTCACTGAGATGACTTGGCAAACTATGACGACAGGTGAGAGAAGTTATATTTTTACGACGATAACGGAAATATTATCGAGGCTTCCCTTGTTAAAGGCGAGATCTCGCAGAGCCTGGGCCATTCCTTTGAGTGTTCCCTCAGAAGAAGCGGTATCCGTTGCATTTTTAGGAAAAAACATCGGTCGACCCTCAAAAAAACCTTCCTTTGGCAATTTATTATCATCAACGGGCCGCGGATTATTATTTGTTACAAAAGACGCTACGACGTCATTGGAAACGACATCCCACAAACCGTCACACGCGATTACCAACCAATCATTTTTTTGTAATTGTATCGAGTTCTCTTCAGGTTCTGAAATAACCGCTGGGGCACCCTCCTTAATATTGAGATCTCCGATTGAACGAGTCATGGCAATGCGCAGCCCGAGTTTCTTGTTCGTGATGCGACCATTTTCTACTACTGCACCTAATCTTTGAGCTCTTTCTGCTTCGGCAGGGACATTCAATGTATGATCCTCTGTCGCAAGAATAACTTTTCCATTGCGAACAACAATGGCTCGGGAATCACCGGCCCAAAAAAGACGAGCCTCATTCGTTTTTTTATCCACAAAAACTGAAATCATGGTGGTTCCGGAGTCGGGCTTCGCTTGGTTCGCTTCTTTTCCAGATGCAGCCATAAAACTCAGCATAACTTCCACGCCACGCGTCCATTTTGTCATGATATCTAATGTTGGAAATGGCATATCCGGAGTAACATTGCCTCCTTTTATGCTGGTTGCCTTTTTTAGGCTCAAAGCTGAATAACGGGCAGCGCGAGTTCCGCCATGTCCGTCAAAAATGGCATATACAGCGTAAGGACCTGTCTCTTCAATGAGGTGAGTGTCTTCCATTTCGCTTCGGCGACCCTGCCGTTCGGCAAAGCCCCATTCAAGCGTAGGTTTAGTTTCGGCGCAAAAAACAGGTACCGTTTGATACGCAACAATGCTACCAAGAATGAGTGTCTGCAACAGTTTCATAGAATTCTCCGATCGATTATATTTTCAGAGTAGCGAATCCTTGATTAGTTTGTCTACACCATGAGAAGTCTATTTTTATAAAACTCCTAACACATCCCTGATTTCATCTGCTGAATTAGACCTTACCAATCGCTCACGCAATTGTGAAGCTTCCGGTAATCCGCGCAAGTAAAAAGGCAAATGCTTACGGAAGGCAAACAAGCCTCGCGGGCCATAGTGTGCAAGCATGCCGTCAAGATGTGCTAACGCTGTTTTGAGCACTGTTACTTTATCAATGGTGAATGGTTGCCCCAGCGCAGCCATCCGCATTTCTTCCAGTTTCCACGGACGTGCCCAAATCGCTCTGCCGATTAAATATCCGTCGACACCAGTCTGTTCATAGACCATGTTTGCCGTTTTGAAGTTAACCACATTTCCTGAAATAATAACCGGGATAGAAAGAGCTCGTTTGACTTCTGCTGCTAATGCATAATCAGGTTGACCGGCAAAGAGTTGCGTTTGAAGACGCGGGTGAATGGCAATGGCATCAACGCCACAATCTTGGAGCAAAAGCGCCACATCGATGGCATTTTTTTGCTTAAAGCCGGCACGAATTTTAACAGTGAATGGAATGGAAAGTTTGTTGCGAATGTGGGTAACAATCTGTTTCAAGCGCGGCAAATCTGCCATCAAAGCCGAGCCAGAACCCGAGCCGATGACATTACGCGCGGGACACCCGATATTTAAATCAATTGCATCGACGCCGGCTGCTACGATTCGCTCAAGTGCCGCATCGATATATTCAACTGAATTTGCCGCAATCTGATAGTTAAGCGGGCGCTCAAATTGCTCGAATTGTAAGGTTTTGAGCCCGGCTTTGTCATGAGCAACGCAAGCCACATGGCGCATTTCAGTGTAGAGCAATTCATTTTTTGAATAGTTGCGCACCAGCTGCCGAAACGGAGAATCGGTAATCCCATCAAGCGGGCCGCCGATAAAGCGAGGGACTTTTAGATTTCCGATCGAAAAGGTTTCTTGCCAATAGGTATTGTTCATAAATATCTTTGATACATTTTAGAGTTATTTTATATCAGTATAAAATAAAATACCCAATCAAGCTATCGCTTTACACCCATGCTACGCTAAAGCTTCCGCATGGGACCCAGATTGGACCCATTATAAAAATACAAATAAAAAAGCCTCCCGAAAGCGGGAGGCATGAGAACGCAAATATATGCTCTTAAACAGCCTTGAGCCCTTTATCTATTCTTGCTTTGTAAAATGCATCATTATATTCTTTCACATAAATATGCATGTAATATTGAGAAAAATAAGGAAGCTTATCTCTTATTGAATACGGAACTAACAGTTCTTTAGGATCCTGGTTCGGATATTTCTTCATGAGATCAACAAAAGTCCTATCCTCTGCATCGGCCATCGGCTGAGCAATAAAACCTAAGCCAAAAAGTGCTCCTACCAGCCCTGCTCCAATAACGACTGTTCCCACCTTTGCTGCATTTATTCCATCAAGTTTACTTCCTGTATTGTTACCCGATCTTACCGGCCAACTCTTATTGGCAAGATACCCGACTACCAAAGGAGACGCTACACAAACAAACGCAGGGGTAAAACTTCGCACATAGTAACCCACTTTTTTGTAATTTGTCCATTCATGTTTTTTATCCATCGATTGCTCTTGAGCTGCAAAAATCCCATGAGTCGCCAATACGGAAACAAAAAGTGATGTCATTACGCGTCGCATCATAATAAAAAACCCTTATATTAAAAAAAAAGATAAACCTGAATGAAATTCTATCAAAAAAGAAATTTTTTACCAGCTATACGACACTGAAACGGCAGGATTGCCCCCTTTATCAAACCCGAGATCATAGGCAAGTTGGCGCTTTTCACACAGTTTGGTGTCGATGTATCGATCTGCAGCAAAAGCATACATGAGCCCCCATGCGACTCCAGCAATCAATTGTGATGCATAGTGGCGGTTTGAAACCCAAAAATCGACGCCCACAAAAAGGCCATAGGCTGCCAATGGCAAGCCCCATTTGGGGCCATAGCGCAAACCAAACAGCGCTGCCATGTAGGTGATTTCAGACATGTGTCCCGAAGGGAATCCTCCTCCGGCGCGCTTGACGCAACTAAACTGTTCATGCCACGGGCGGTGGCAACCCTCAAACTGAATCTTTTTATTGATTTTGTTTCCAAATACTAAGAATGGAAATCCTAAAATAAATATCCACCCGGTCATTTTCATTTCGTCATCGACACCCAGAAATGCGAGACTCCCCAGCGCGATAAGCGGGATCGACAACCCGAATTGCGCAAATTTATCACACCATTTTGGAAATTGATTCAAATTTTTATGTCGTTTACGACAATAAAAATGTTTGTGCCACTCTTCATCGCCCATTCGAGCGGCAACATAGAAAGGAAATGTCCCCACTGCTATTTTATAGGTTTGCCAACTGATGAGGTTGAGATTGAGTCGAATAATGTCTTCAACAATGTGTGAATAGATAGGCCCATAGCCCTGATATTTTTTGAATTCTGCCGCGACACGTCGCTCTCGCTGTTCTCGTGAACTTAATGATTTTCTAACCCCAATCTTCGATTGGGGACCCCAGTTTTTTATGCCTTGTTTTGCAAACGGATTTTGACATGAGAAAATAACGGGACTTGTCCCCAACAAGAAAAAAATTACCGCCCTAATATGCATACGAGCCCCAATGCATTACATACTCATATCCCTTGATAGGAATTATAGTATATTTGACATTGGGGCTACAACAATTTATATACAAACTGCGATAATGGTATATGCAAAGCTATTTAATTTGAATAGTATGTATTTCTATTTCGCCACATTTCTTTTTGGGCTCACACATACATAGTTGGACGAATGGTATGCCATTCGGTTGCTTGCTCATACGCATGCGCAACTTGATAAATCAGTTCTTCAGACAAATCAGGACCAATCAACTGCATGCCAAGAGGAAGCCGTGTCTTGGTAAATCCGCATGGTATTGATATTGCCGGAACTCCCGCCAAGTTAATTGAGCAGGTGAAATAATCTTGTAAATCGATTTTGAGTTTGTCATCTGAATACGCACCAAGCTCAAATGCCGGCGCCGGTTGGGTTGGCATCAACAAAAGATCAACATGTTTGAATGCCTGCAAAAATTCAGCTCTGATCATGGCTTGCACTTTGCGCGCATTATCATAAAATGCTCCGGCGTGACCGGCTGAAAGCACATAATTCCCCACCAAGATACGCGTTTTGACTTCAGCGCCGAACCCTTGATTTCTGGTCTTGCTATACATCGCGCCTAAGGTGTCAATGTTGGGAGCTCGATAGCCATATCGAACGCCATCAAAGCGACCCAAGTTTGAAGCTGCTTCAGCGCGGCTGATGATAAAATATGCTGCTGCACTATAATCAATGGTTGGCAGTTCAATTTCCGCAATAGAAACACCAAGCTTTTTCAAGTCGGCAATTGCATTTTCTATCACTTCAATAACTTCAGAATCCATACCTTCTGCATACAATGCATTCTTAACGATTCCAATAGTGACCGGTCGCGATAAGGTTGGCTTTAAATGGGCTGTATAATCTTTTTGTTCAACTGCTTTCGTGGAAGAATCATGAATGTCTTGCCCGGCAATGACTGACAATACGCGAGCATTGTCTTTAACGCTGCGAGTGGCCACGCCGATTTGATCAAGTGATGAACCATATGCAACAAGTCCATACCGAGAAACAAGCCCATAGGTCGGCTTGATTCCAACCGTTGAGCAGAATCCTGATGGCTGACGCACTGAGCCGCCGGTGTCTGAACCAAGCGCCCATGGTACGAGGCCGGCAGCAACAGCTGCAATTGAACCTCCGCTTGACCCACCCGGAACTCGTTTATGATCCCATGGGTTGCGCGTCTTTTTATATGCGGATGTTTCTGTCGAACTTCCCATTGCAAACTCATCCATATTTGCTCGACCGACCAATAATGCCCCCGATTGTTTTAATCGTGCAATTGCCGTTGCATCATACGGAGAAATGAAGTTTTCAAGGATGCGTGAAGCGCAGGAAAGAGGTCTCCCGGCTTGCGCGATATTATCTTTAATAATTCCCGGAATTCCTGAAAGAGTTCCATGGGTTTGTGAGCCTTCCAAAATGGATTGTTCTAGAAAAACTTCAAGTGCCGATCCAAGTTCTTTATCGTATTGTGCGAAGCGATCAAGGAAATAGCGCAAAAGTTCTTGTCGAGAAACTTCTTTGAGGGCTATTTTTTTTTCTAATTCATCGATGGAGTGAAATGCGTACATGTATCTTCCTTATTAATCGGGCCGAAAACCTGCGGCTTTTCAGCCCGGGTAAATATAAGGCCAAACTTATTAAAACTATGGCTATTCAGCCTCAAAAATTTATTTGTGTTCTAAGATGGCCGGCACCACAAAGAAATCTCCTTCGCGGACAGGAGCTGCGCTTAAAATGGCATCTGATTGTGATGGAATCGCAACGTCATCGCGGAATACGTTGATATTTTTATTAAACCGTTGTGGCGATTCAGCGGCTATTTGCTGCACGCGAATCGCATATGACAATACTGCCTCAACTTGGATCATAATAGTATCCATTTCACTATCGGTCAGATCTAGTTGTGAAATGCGCGCTAATTTACGAATTTCATCTTTTGTTACAACAGCCATAACGCTCCTACAAAGCAGAGTTTTTCCATGCGTCGCTTCGAAACCAATTTACATAGATAACGCTCATGAGAGCATTGCCGATATAAAACGAACCATACACAAGAATAAATTTTATCGTTTCATCTTGAATTGGTAGATATGATATAAGATAGGACATTGGTACAAAATAAAAGAGACAGACCAGCAACCTAACAATCATCACCAATTTAACATTTCCCGAGCCACGCAATGCGGCCGATAGGATCAATTGTACCAAATCAAAAAATACAAGTACACTCAAAATCGGGAAAACACGCACCACAAAAGGAGTAAATTCCTTCGATTTATCAAATAAAACCAACACCGACTCCAGCTGCCAATACAACAATGCCAACATGGTAAAAACAAAAAAGGTCGCCATTAAAATAATACGCTTAATATTTGGCTTTATCCCCAACGCATTGTTATTACCCATATCATTACTCACTAAAAAAGTAATAATTTGAGCACACGCAACCGCCGGCAAAAAGGCGCATCGCTCAATATCTTTGATGGCGCTGAAAGTAGCCAATGCCTGAAGCCCCATGGGAGTAATCATTTTATTGAGCCATAAGTATGCTCCGGCAAGCGTCGCCTTATCAAGCACAATCGGCCAAGAAACTTTCAAGAAATGAACCATATAGGTCGGCTCCGTCCATGCAGCAAAAAGATCGACCGAATATTTGCGACATCGCGGGTCAAAAAACATCCACACAATTAATAAAGAAAACATGACAAAATATTGAACGACTGAAGCCCACGCCGATCCTTGTAATCCAAGCGGGCTAAAACCTAATTTGCCAAAAATGAATATATAATCACAGATCACAAACGTGATTGCCCCGGCGGCAAATGCGATCATGGGAGCATAACTATTTTTTATTGCACGCATAAAGCCGACAAGCGCAAAGAACATAAACATGCATAAAACGCCCAGCGCTCGGATGCGCAAAAAGGGTACGCCAAAAACAGCAACCGATTCATGAACGCCATACCACCGGTAGACCATTGGTGCCCCAAAATACAACATGCAAGAGCCCAAAATGCCTAGCAAAGTGGTGACCCAAAATGAATCACGCGTTGCCTTCCCCACGCCTTTGTATGAAAGTGCACCATTCAATTGTCCGGCCAAAATAACGGTTCCGACGGAAAAGGCTTCCGCGATTTTAATGGCAAAATGGATCATGTTGTTCGTCGTGCTGAGGGCAACATATGCGGGCGTCGATTTTAAATGCCCGATAAAATAGAGATCTAACAACAGCGGAAACAAATACAAAATAAAAGAGGTAATCAGCTCAGGAAAAAAGTATCGTAAAAGCGTTATACTGCTTTCGCCATATACTTTGTCTGTCACCCCCGTTACATAACTGGCAAATAATCCTTTTTTCATCGCTTATTCCTTACGCATGCTCAAAATCTATGCCAAACTTCACACCCAAGCATATAAATTTCAATATGTTACGCAACAATTAGACGTTGTTAATGAAAACTAGTATAGATCTCGACATTCAATCAACTGCTCGTTTTCTCGTTCGAATGGATTCGACTCGTTGCACTCCGCTCACCACGAACGAAAAGACCCTCGTGCGTAAACTTGGGTGAAAACGAAAATGATGCGCTACGTTTACCGTGAATGAATTGATGACAAACCCGACCTCCGTGCGTGGTGAGCGAAACTACGTGCCATGCGTAAAGCATGGTAAAAACGTAGTGGAATCGAATCCATTCGAACATATCCAAAATGCGACCCTAGGCATCCTTGGGATTTTCAAAAACGACCAGCTTTCTCTGCTTATCGCCCAATTTATAAGAAAATTCATCAACAATTGCCGGTTTTGTCTGCTCATCAGATTCCCACAAACGGGATGCCCAATAGATCAAACGAGCCCGAGTATACGGACTGCTTGGTTTAAACATGCGCAAAAGCTCAACCGGATCAAGCGAAGCTCGGGCAACAAAAAGATCCGCTTGATACTCTGTTTTTCTTAAAAAAGTTCTCCAATCCAACGTGTATAGTTCAATCGATTGCAACTGCAACGTTTCAATTACTTCTCTCAAGAAGCTAATTCTTTTGCCGGAAACTTCAATCAAAACAACTGACATCTCAGGATATTTAATTTTAAGTGGAACGCCCGGAAAACCAGCGCCTGAGCCGACATCAACCATCATATGCGGCTTATACTGATCGATATAATGAGCGCCCATTAAAGAATCGCGAAAATGGTTCACTATAATCTGATACGGATCAATCACTGCCGTTAAATCATATTGCTTATTCCACTCTCCAAGCAAATCACTATATTTTTGACATTGCTGCAGTTGTACGTCACTTAAATGAAAATCATGCGCTAACTGATTCCATGCTTGATCGATTTTTTTTGTATCTTGCGTGTTTTTCATGAAATCCTTGAAAAAACCATAGCATCTTTACCGTTTTGTCTGTTATATCTGGATTATAATCCTGCGTTAGTATACCGATTTTAAAAATTATAGATACAGGGTCAGCATTCCATGAAACAGTTTCAAATGAAATGGCTTTTTCTGACATATGCGTGTCTTTTTTTCATACAAATTTCGCCCACCGTCGTATCGCTCAATTTTAGACAATATCCGGAAATCATTCTAAAATCGAAGCCATCCGGGCCCCAAGTGAGCACCGCGAGCTTGGGTATAAACGGGTCCAAAAGTGGCTCGTCTGGCCATAGCCTCGGCGAAGGCGGAAGCACCGCGAGTTTGGGTATAAACGGCCCCCAAACGAACACAGCGAGCTTGGGTGAAGTCAATTCGCAAGAAGCCATTGCCGAACTCAATGACCCGAAAAGAATGTTGAAAAATAAACTCAGGCATTTACAAACACTCAACATAGTAAATGGAATAAACGCTTCATATGCCGGATATGTGGCAGCCACCGATTATAACGGCCGCGTTACATTTCCACGGCAACAAACAAGCAACATGGTTTATCTGCTCATTACTCCTAAAATAAGTCCTATTATTATGCTGGGAAATACGATCCATCATTGGGAGATAGAAGAAAATACTCCGGCGCGCATGATCAAGGCAGAAAAAGTGCATGGTCCGAATGAAAAATCATGGTATTGGAATCTTGAAGAAGTGTCGCTGCCGAAAGATAATGTTATACCGATTCAAGCTATTGTTATTTTTGCTTTTCCTGAAAATATATTTGTACCATTGGGAGCAAGTTTGGCGGGAAATGATAATAATCTGTTGCTGCCCACATTGTATGTGAAAAAAAATACCAATCGGCTAGCTCGTGCATTGTATCTGATTAATATCAGTCAATTTTTTGATAGCTTGTCGAAAAAATATAAAGTTGAACCGAAAAAATATTTGGGAATTCGAGTATATCCAAGCAAATAAAAAAATCCCGCTAAAAAACCACAGTTGGGTTCTATACTTTTTCGCTGTGTTTGAGCGTGGTTTTTGAATCGGTTTCCATTTCCCGTTATTATTGGATATACTTGGACGGTTGGATTACAAAAATCCCCAAGCAGATGCAAAAAAACGTTGCTTGGATATACATAACAAAAGACCTTTTAATGAAGGAATCATGCAATGAAACTTCAAGTATCATTTGATATGACCAATCTGAATCAAGCGCTTGATATCGCAAAACAGATTGAGGCCCACGCGGATGTACTTGAGGTCGGCACTTTATTAATTTACACACATGGTCTTACTGCTATTGAAAAATTCAGAGAGCTCCTTCCTCGAGCTGTTATTATGGCTGATGCAAAAATTGTCGATCGAGGCAAAGATGCAGTTACCGGCTTTGCACAAGCAGGTGCTGATTGGATCACCGTCATGGCAGGAACCAACAAACATGTGATCCACTCTGCCTGTAATACCGCCGGCAACTTAAATAAAAAAATTATGCTTGATCTTGTTGATTCAAGCTCTCCGGCACAATCAGCTCTTGAGGCGAAAAATTTAGGTGCTCACGCACTTCTCTTTCATCAACCATCCGAAGAGCAAGATGCAACACTTGCTTTTGATAAATGGGAACTTGTCAAAGGAAATGCTTCAGTACCCGTGTTTGTTTCGGCAAAAATCAAACGTGAAACAATTGAACAAATGCTGACGCTCAAACCGGATGGAATTGTTATTGGCAGAGCAATCACACAAGCAGATAATCCAAAAGAAGAAGCTGCCTTTTATCAAGAACTTGTCTCAAAATATTGATCCTTCATTGATTCCAAAGCTTTACAAAGATTTAATCTCGTACTAGAGTAGGTGCAGATTTTAACACAATCATCTTATACGGAAGGTATATCCTTATGATGAAGAAGTATATGTTGTCTCTTGCGTTAATTAGCTCATCAGTTGCGCTTGCGGGAAGTAAACTTTCATTTTCAGATTTTCCTGAAAAAACCGGGTGCAAAGTATTAGGAAAAGAAGCACTTACCCTTCTTGCAAACCAATACGCTCCAAAAGCACGCTTGACTTATAAGGGTATTACATTGGTTGGTCAGGGAGATATTGTTCAAGCCGTTACTGATACTATTGTGACTGATGCTATAAAGGGAACACTACAATACAATATTAACAAAGATGCAAAAAAGGCGGCAAAAGACACTGTAATAGCTGTAGGTACAGTACTCGCTCGTGAAAAATTGGTTCAAATTGCCAATGAAGGAATAAACAAGGTTTCGAAAGCAACAGGAATTGAAAGACCTGCCTTCATCAAAAAAGATGCTACCTTGAATTATATTGCGGATACTTTGAAAGATTATACGCTACGATATGCAGCAGCCCTATTATTGAAACAAGCGGCTGAAAGATGTAATCTTCCTAAAAAAACCAATCCTGTAACAGTAAACGTACCCGTAAGTCCAACAGTAAACTAAACGGTTTTTCAAAAAATAATAAAAAAGATATGGGCAGAAAAAATTTTCTGCCCATATCTTTTTTATTATGTTCAATATCATCCAATTTGCTCTTTGTTTCCAGTCTTTTTTACTCTTTATTCATTTGTGACAATTGAACTGCAAACATTCGTTGTAATTCTTTGACTGTCGTTGCATCTGATGCATTCTTATCATCTCGGTAATGTAAAAAGCGCGGAAACCGTAGCGCAAGCCCCGGGTGCTCAGTTGTTTTACCTGCCGTGTGCAATGGCGAACGCGTAATCTCGTCGGCTTTAATGACACACACAATTTCTGGATATGTCCACACATCGGGCGCCAATTCTTTTGCTACAATCACATTATTTGGCTGATGTTCAGCTTTCTGCGCATCACATTTTTCTTTCAGCTCTTTCCATTGAACATCGCTCAAACCGGTTCCAATTTTGGCAACCGTTTCAAATTGGTCATGTTTTTCATTGAGGATGCCCACTAAAAACGCCCCAATGCCAAATGATGAACGTTTCCCTTCTCCGGCATAGTAGCCCAAAATAACCGCATCTACGGTGTCTTGCAAATGGCCGGCGCTTGATCGTTTATATTTGATCCAATTAAAATTTCGTTTTCCCGGCTGATAGATCGAGTCAGTCCGTTTGACCATGATACCTTCAAGCCCATGTTCAATAGCATCATTAAAATAGCGCTCAATATCAGCAGCCGAGTTCATTTTGTATTCTTGAATCACACTCAATGCCGGGTTTGAAAAACCTACGAAAATGTTTTCCAGCAAAATTCTTCTTTCTTCCTGAGTTTTATCAAGAAGATTCTCTCCATCTAAATACAAAATATTAAACAAGAACACCCGCAATGGCATTTCTTCAGCCGCTTCCTCAACGCCGTGTTTGCGTTTACGCTTGACTGTTTCTTGGAACGGAAGATAGGTTCCCGTGTTCGGGTCATAAACTATTGCCTCGCCTTCCAAAATAGCATTCGAAACCGGCAACTGTGCAGCCGCTTCCGTTAAATCGGGAAACATGTGCGACATATCAATTAAATTGCGAGAGAAAAAACGAATCTGTGGCTTACTTTGTGTCCTATCAACATGAATTTGCAACCGAAAACCATCAATCTTTGGCTCGGCAACACAAAACCCCAATTTCTGGAAAATTTCTTCTGAATTTTGCATTCTTTCTGCCGCTGCCGGACGAATCGGAATACCCAATTGTATATGCATATCAGCAAGTGACTCAACGCCCTTATGCTTTATTTTTGTAGCGATCAAGCCAAGGTCAACACAAATATTATACGCATCCTCGATGGTTGCCTTATAGGTTTTGTTCCCGACCAGCATCCAAGAAAGCGCATCAATGAGCGTCATATCTGAAACACCAAGCCGTAACTTTGACAAAATAATGCGCACCACATACTTGGCCGATTGGGGATCTAACCGTCTGAGCAACCGCTCAAGCGCATGCACTTTATCTTCTTGCGAGCCGGTCCCTTTTAATGATTCCAATTGAAACAGGGCATCATAGACCTCTGTGACTGAAAGGCTTGTCTCTTGCTTCCATTTCTGTTGCTCAACAACTGAGCCTAGATCTCCAACTGATTTGAGTTGTATTGTCAGCTCAGTCTCGGGAATGCCGGTCAAAAGCGAAATCGCTTTCATAATATTTTTTTCTGCAATGTTAAATTGAGTTCCAATATAGGGAGGATTCAATTGCCCTAAACAAAAATTGATAATATGGCCAATTTCCTCTGGAAACGCCTCTTGAAAAAGTTCTGCCAGATAGCCCGTTATTAATGTTCGACCGGACTCAGATTCCACTTTTGCAAATACATCGGCAACGCGCGCAAATTTCATACTACTCGTCCTCCAAAATAATGGATATACAAATCACTGATATGTCGTTTATGGAGCAATAAACTCAGGAGCGCAGCTACCATAAAAATAAATAAATAGCGCGGGCCGCCATACAACAACCAAATGAATGACACACTCGCAACCCCGACGTTCACAAGCACTGATGCAAACCCAACTCGTCTAAAATAGGCAAGCAATAGTGCCCAACCACATGCAGCGCACAAAAAGATCGGGCCATTAAAAAAAGCCATAATGCCCGCAGAAGTTGCGACACCTTTGCCACCTTTAAATCCTAAAAAAATGGGAAACACATTTCCAAGCAAAAGAAACAATGATGCGCCAAACAATGTCACAAACTCGGATGAAAGACAAGCTATGAGCGCGATAGAAAAAAATGATTTGAGCGCATCACAAAAAAAGATAAGAAAGAAATAGCGAGTTCCCAGATTTCGGGCAACATTGGTCGCTCCAATCGAACCGGAGCCATGTTCACGGATATCTTTGATTCCCCTGCTTTTTGCAAAAAGATACCCGATAGGAATCGAACCAATAAGATATGCGCATATGAAAATAATACTGTTAATACCGATCTGCATCATTATTCCAATCATGCAACCGGAGAAGTGAAGTCATGTTGAAGAACCGGTGAATATATAATAACCCACTCAAAAGCGTAACCCCTACCGTTGCAAATAAGAGCACATAATGGACTCGAAAGTAAAGAGGCACCTCTTCATACCATGCATCATAGTAAGGAGTTATAATTAAGAAAAGAATATATATCGATTGCATAAACATTTTACATTTGCCAACAAAAGATACCGTTAACTGTTGGTTATGCTCAAGCGCGAGCTGGCGAAACGACATAACAATCAATTCGCGCAAGACAACGACTCCGACAAAAAAGGGAGCCATCTTATTGATCGATAACAATGTTAATGATGTTGTTATTATTAAACATTTATCTGCGATCGGATCTAAAAAAGCACCAAACGCACTGACCTGATTATTCCTTCGTGCAAAAAATCCATCCAACAGATCGGTGAAAACGAAGCCAAAAAAAATGGCTCCAACAAGGCAATTTAAAACGAAATGATTATACGGCAATAAAAGATAGATAAGCACCGGCATAATCAACAAACCGCCGAAAAGTCGGGCGAATGTTAAACGGAGAGGTATGGAAATGGAATTGAGAGTAGCGATCATAAAACAATCTCACATGAAGAGAAAAAACTAAATCTTCAGTAGCAAACAGAGCAGATCTCTTAAGCCTCTATTTTATCTTTTTGCAAGATTCGCATGGCTCAGCTAAGGCTTCTTTGACGCCTTTCTTAACGATATATATCAATACTCGATAAATAATGTAGTAAAAACCTACAACAATGATGAGGCCAAAGATGAATTCAAACAAACCCAGACCATATTTATCTATCATGATTTCACCTTAAAAAAAATGGCCGCTGCCAGCACGTCTTCACTCTAAAGAGCTTCGCCGCACACGGGCGTAGCTATAAATACCTCATTTGCGAGTCTGGCCGTGCCAGGCGTAGCCTTCGCTACACTCCAGCGCCAGCCATCTTAAGGCGTAGACTGGTGGCGACGCAGGGACTTGAACCCCGGACCTACGGATTATGATTCCGCCGCTCTAACCACCTGAGCTACGTCGCCACGAAAAAATATCTATTTTAATATACTAAAATTTCAAATTTTTAACAGCAAAATTATTGATAGCAAAGCTAAAAATCGATCTTAAGAAGAACAAACCAGTGATTAATGTCGATACGATACCAAGCATCATAGTAACTGCAAATCCTTGCACAGGTCCGGTTCCGAACCAGTATAGAACTGCCGCTACGATAAAGGTGGTAATATTTGCATCTAAAATCACCGTCATTGCGTTTGAAAAGCCTGAATCAACTGCTTTTGGCAATGGGTTTCCTGCCGCAAGCTCTTCCTTAATTCGTTCGTAAATCAAGATCGATGCGTCGATTGCCATACCCAAAGTCAAGACAATACCCGCAATGCCCGGCAAGGTTAAGGTTGCGCCTAATTGAGACAATCCAAACAAAATGAGAATCATGTTAAAGGCAAGCGCGATAAATGCAAACAAGCCCGGAATTTTGTAATAAGAAATGCTAAATACAAAGAGCAAGCCGAGTGCAATTGCACATGCGAGCAATCCATTTTTTACTGCTTGTTCGCCCAACGATGGCCCGATAGCGCTTTCTTGTTCAAAGGTAACGGGAGCAACAAATGAGCCGGAGCGAAGCAGAAGCGCCAATTCTTTTGACTCTTTTACTGAACCAGAACCGGTGATTTGCCCCGAGTCACTAATAGCACTATTGATCTTCGGAGCAGTGATAACAACTCCATCAAGCACTACTGCCAATTGTCGACCAATATTCTTACTGGTTAGTTCGTAAAAGAGATTTGAGCCTTGCGAGTTAAATTGGAAGTTAACAACGCTCTTCCCATATTGATCAACACCGGGGCGCGCATCTTTCAATAAAGTCCCGCCCACTTCCGCATATCGAGAAACAACATAGAATCTGCCATCTTGTCCGGGAAGTATTTCAAGATTTGAAGGAAGATCACCACCAAAATCATACATAGCATCTTCCTTTGAAGCGTATGCATGCCCGGTAACAAGCCTAAATTCCAAAACGGCGGCTTTACCGATCATCGCTTTTGCTTGTTGCGGATCTTTCACGTCGGGCAATTCAATAATAATATTATTCTCACCATGAGGAGCAATTGTAATTTCAGACGCGCCTAATTGGTCAAGGCGAGAGCGAAGTACTTCAATATTTCTATCAACCGCATCTTTTCTGATCGCATTGACGGCTGCATCAGTGAATTTTGCTTTAACCAAAGACCCTTCAACAGTCACCGACATATCTTTCCACATACCGGAAAGTCTATCGGCAAATTCACGAGCTTGCGCACTGTCATGTGCGGTTATTTCAAGCGTTTGACCAACAACAGATGCATTTTCTTTAGAAAAACCATCACCAAGAATCGATTCTAATGAAGTCAAGCGACTCGTTAAATCTGCTTCAACCGCTTTCTTAATATCCGCCTGCAGCATAATATAACTACCGCCGACAAGGTCTATCCCAAATCGAAGCGATTTTCTCAACGGATATAAAAAGAAAAGTATTCCTGCGAGTGCAAGAACCCAGATAAAAAAAGATGATGATAATATACGACGCATAGCAAGACTCATAACGGCTCCCTACTCTCAAAAAATCAGAACTTTGCAATTTAAAACGAAAGGCTCATTCATAAGGTTAAATGATCTAGTCCAGGCTTCGTTCTTACTCCGAAGTAAAAACCTCAGGAACTATTAAACTACGCCGGACAGGCTTCACATTCGTGCTGTCAATATTTATTGTTCTACCTTATAAACTGGCTGCGCCAGGCGTAACCCTTTATAGGTGAAGCCTGGTGCCGAGGAGGGGACTCGAACCCCTACAGGATTTCTCCCACAGCCACCTCAAGGCTGCGTGTATACCAGTTTCACCACCTCGGCAGAATTTCAAAATTATTCAGGGGTAAATGTACCATATCTGAGCAATTAATCAAGCAAAAAGCTCGGTTTTTGCTTGCACAAAAACCGAGCTCGATAAAAGTTAATTATCAAAAAAAACCTGTATATCGCCGCAAAACTATTTCTCATTTGATGCAGGAGTTGGCGCCTTTATGTTCGATTTAGTCTTTGGCGCTGAAGTAGGCTCCGGCTCGCTCGTTTCTTCTTCTTCCTCTTGCGATGTATTTGAAAATAGGGAAATCAGTGAAGAGAATGCCGACTTTATACCTGCCCAAGCGGTCACAAATGGCCAGGTGATATATGACAGAATCGAACCTTCTTGCACGGTTTCTTCTTCCTCTTCAGTTGACTCTTCTTCTTTTTTCTTTTTCAACATATCTTCAAGAGCTTGCGCATCCCTTTTCAAGTCGACTCCGCGTTTTTGCAAGTCAGCCATCAGCCTCTGCACTTGCGCAATTTCTTGCTTAATTTTTCCATCAAGCATATTGAAATAATCGCCAAAGGCACCTTTTAGATATGATTCTATGTCTTTGATGCTGCCTAAATATCCCTTGACCGCATAATAATGCTCGTATGCTTTTCTGTCTGACAGTTCTCGTGCGATATTTTTGAAGGTTTCCCATGCTTCCGTTTCATAACGACGAGCAATTTTTACTTGGTCACGCAATTTAAGGAGGGCTTCTTGCATTGCCACATCATACGTTTCAACAGCTTTCACCATTTTTTGTAGCCGCTCGAGATTCTCTTTTTCCGCCTTCATGCGATTAATGAGCGGACGCTCCAACGCATCTTCTTTTTCTTTGTTTGCGAGAACATGTTTATCAATGACTTCTGAGCTCAACGTCGCAAGTAATTGCGTCAATTGGCCTTCTCCGATGCCAATGTTTTGATAAAAATGAGGGAATACTTCCCGATCAAGTGTGCTGCGTTGTTGATAAAAGGCCATTTTTATATCATCGATACGAATGCTAATCGCCTGAATTTTTTCATATAACCGTTCAGACTCTTCCCACCAGCGACGCTTGAGCAACCAATTGCCGCGCGGTTCTTCCAAGTTGAGCGTATCGATATTTATCGCTTCCGCCTCCCCTTGAGGTTCTTCGTGAACCGATTTTGATTCAGGCTTTTTTTCAGGAACCGGCGCAAGATTTGGTGAGGCCGGAAGTTCCGGTTTTGCCTGTCCCGCCACGTCGCCGCTTGCAGCTTTGCCGGGCACGGCCTTAGCTTTAGCGTCGGCGGAGTCGGATTTAGCGGCGGATTCTTCTTTCTTCTCTTCTTTTGCTTCTTTTGCTGGAACAGCGGGACTTAATATAGCTGAAGGCCCTGTTTCTTTTTTACCGCTCGGTTGCTTTTGCTCGCTTGGTTTTGTTTTTTCTTCAACAGGAGCTTCAGCTTTTGTGGTCTCTGCGGGTTTTGCCCCACCATTAGTCGGTTTTGCTGCTGCCTCTGCTTGTTTCTCAGCCGGTTTTGCAGCAGCATTTGATGTTGTAGGAGCTGCGCCATTGCTTGCAGTTTTTTCCGGTGTTTTTTGAGCTGCCTCTTCTTTTGATGGAGCAGGCGTAGCCTCTTTTTTTGCTTGAGTGGCAGATTCTTCTGCTTCCTCATGCGTCTCATCATCATGCTTTTCAGCCGACCAAACGATCGGACTATAGCTCAAAAGCATTACCAGGGATAAAACTACAAATCGCATGCGCATACTCACTCCTTACCTATTTTTAGAGAACTTTCGCAAGCTCTCGAAGTTCATCCATTAATGCAACCGATAACTCTTCAGCTTCAGGGGAGGTATACGACCAGGCAATACCTGAATCAACCCGAGTTAAAACTGAGCGATCGCTTTTGATGTCGATAATATCAATCCTCACAACATTCATCAATGGATGCACTAATGATGGAGCTCTAACTACTCCTGCACGCCCTAAAATGCTGTAAGCTACGTTACCTTCATCCATGAAACACATCATCACCTTTTTTTGCCACACCATGTTATGGTATCCGGTATGATCTTTATGGATAGATATAAGAATGCTTTCCAACCCCTTTGGATAGACACATTGTATTGGCGTTGTATGCGGCAAACTTTTTTCTGAAAACGTTGCCAAAACGCCGACCGTTCTTCCTTCTTTTAATACCGCAATCAAATCATCAGGTAACTTAACACCAACATGTTTCGCCATAAAATAATCTCCATTCAATATACCCAAAAACGAACTGGTTCATTTTTAGGACCAATATGTACATTTAAAAACCACTAAAAATCTATTCTCGCGCCAGCTGAGTAATAATTTCATTTTCAAGCAACATCCCTGTTGGCGTCAGCTTAATGCGCGAATCAACTTCAACGAGCCACCCTTTTTCAAGTGCAAGCAAAAGAAATTCTTTGACTCGCTCACTTGATGTCCCCACAGTCGCCAGAAGCTCCTGTCGAGCTATACCCTCTCTTCTTCGAAGCCCCAGCATAAGAATTTCAATTTTTATTTGATCACCGGTCAGTTCTTCCAAGCTTTCACTTGGCAGCATTCCTGCTTCCAATGATCCAACATATTTCATGAGACTCTTTTCATTTTGAAACCGGCATCGTCCATCAAAAGAACATGCCCCAATCCCGAATCCTTTATACGGCACTCTATTCCAATAGCCACTGTTATGCCGACTCTCAAATCCGGGTCGCGCGAAATTTGACAGTTCATATTGGTATATCCCTGCTTTTTCAAGCCGATCAATGGTCCAATAAAAGAGCGGAATTATGGTTTCATCTGCAGGAATTTCAATCTCATTTTTTTGTACTTTGAAATAGAGGGGAGTATTTTCATGAATGGTCAAAAAATAAATAGAAACATGCTTAATCGGCCATTGCGCCACATGCTCTATCAAATCCTTCCATTCCTCATTGCTTACTCCCGGTAATCCCAAAATCAAATCAACCGACAAATTATTAAAATGCTCCTGCGCCTCATCTAATAATGCATGAACGTCTGTCGCCTTTTGATGTCGATTCAGGGCCTTAAGCACCGTATCTTTTGTAGATTGCACCCCAATACTCAACCGGTTAATGCCAAGCTGCCTCCACATCTTAAGCATTCCCGGCTTGACGGTTCCGGGATTAACCTCCAATGAAATTTCCGTATGTTCGGAAATTTCGCCTCGCTTTCTTAGTATACCAAACATGTCAAGTAGAAGTTCTGCCGGATAGGTGCTTGGAGTTCCACCCCCAAAGAAAATGGTATCCCACTGCTGATACGGTTTACCTTCAAAAAAAAGCTCAATCTCTTTGACTAACGCGGCATGATAGCGTGGCATAAATTGATCGTGCCCCGCAAGAGCGACGAACGGACAGAAATGACATTTATATGGGCAAAAAGGCCAATGAATATAAAGAGAACGCGTCTGCGCGCGAGAATCAAATAACAACGAAAAAATCCATTTCAACAGAAGATATTAGTTCATATTTATCAAAAATCCACTGAGCTACGCACCGCGAGAACAAGCAGCAACAAACCGCTCTGCCTCTTGTCGCGCCTGTTGACACGCAACGGCTTGCGTCCTCTCATGAGAGAATCGAACATGCTGCGTTGCCAGCAGAAGCTGCTCAGCTGCTTTTATAATACCCCGATCAGAGGTTTTTGTCTTCAAAAATGAAATAAGTTCCGCATCAGTCATGCCTGTTGATGACAATGAATATTTTTGTATTAAAAACCGACGTACGATGTGGGAAACGTGAGAAATAGCTTCCTTTGCCTGAGCCTGCGTAGCACATGGTTCATTTTTCAAGCGCTTCAAATCGCGACGCGCTCGATTGTGAGCACTCGTATAATATCGATAGAGATAATAGGCGAGCGCACCTAAGACGCCGAATAGTAAGACAAATAATCCAACGCCCAATAATATCGTTTTTATACTGAAATAATACTCAAACGACTTTCCTACCACCGGATATATATCGATCAGTTTTGGTTCTTGCATAGTAGTCCCCCTATGCTACGGTTATATTTCGTTTAAAAAATTCAATCAGTTTCGGTATGTATGGCACGTGCGTGTCGATCCAGAGGGTTGGAACTCGAGCGCTTGAGACTGTTTTCTTGCATTGTTCAACTCGAGAAGTAAGTATCTTATTAATGGCGCTATTGTGAGACATATTGCACAATATTTGAGTTCCCGTTTCTATATCTTGCATATGAATCAACGGACCGTCAGCCAATTTTTTTTCTTTTTCGTCTGAAACAATGATCATCCTCACATCATGCACTTTATTCAATATGCGCAACTGTTGCTCGCAGCTCGTATCAACACCATCGGTAACGCATGTGATAATCCAGTTCTTCTTTGCCAAGCTCATGATATGTTCAAACAAAAGTCGATGATTCGTTTGTTTTCCTTTTGATGCATGGCGCGTAATTGCGTCGATAATCGCTTGCAAATGATTTCTGCCCCGAGCCGGTGGAATGTAACACTCAATTCTATCAGAGAATAGGATGAGCCCGATGTTATCATTCAAAAAATGGCCAACATGCGCTATTAACAAGGTCAGATATGAACCAAGCTCTTTTTTTGATTCTTTGGTGCTCGTAAATCGCATTGACCAGGAAACATCCAAAACAAGCAAAAAGGTTCGACTTTTTTCTTCTTTAAACTGTTTCACCAACACTTGGTTGCATCGAGCACTCGTTTTCCAATCGATCATGCGGTAATCATCGGTCGCTTCATATTCACGCAGCTGATCAAAATCAAACCCCGCGCCTTTGACAACAGATCGAGACGTGCCGGCATCTAATATCATTGCGATGCGCTTGCTTTCAATTTTTATCTGATGTAACAAATGAGTCATACTACGATCCATACATCTCCTTTACAATGCTCTTACCTATTTTCATTTTGCATCGTTTTACCCACGCTTACGCATGGGGCCCGTCGTTCGTATGGTTCGACTTCATTACATTTCGCTCACCACGAACGGTGACTTTGCTATGACCTGATCTTTTTTTCATTTTTTTCCGTTCGTGGTGAGCGTAGCAATGCGAAGTCGAACCATACGAACCTTTTCAAAAACTCAACGGAAACCTAGACTGGTTAAGATAACTTAAACACACCCTTTGAAATGACTTCAGGAAATGCAACCGAACCATCAGCTTGTTGATATGTTTCAAAAAGAGCAACCATGAGGCGAGACAAAGCAAGCGATGATCCATTAAGCGTATAAACAAGCTCGGGCTTGCTGTCGGGAGTTTCCTTAAATCTGATCAAGCCACGGCGCGCTTGAAAGTCGGTGCAATTGCTCACCGAAGAAACTTCATAATATTGCCCTTGCCCCGGAAGCCAGACTTCGATATCATAGGTGCGCGCTGACGGGAATGAACAATCTTGCGTTGCAAGCAAGCTGATGCGATAATGCAGCCCCAGTTGTTGCAAAATATCTTCTGCGCAGGCGAGCATTCGTTCTTGCTCTTCCTTTGCATTGACCGGTTTGCAAATAGTGTATAACTCCACTTTCTCAAACTGATGCACTCGAATCAATCCACGCTCGGTAGCTCCATGGCCTCCTGCCTCTCTTCGAAAGCAACTCGTCCACGAAGTCATGCGAATCGGCAATTGTTCACCGGATAGTATTTGATTTCTATAGAGATTTGTAAGACTCACTTCCGCCGTTGGAATGAGATATAAATGATCTTCCGTAACGGCGTAGACTTGGTCTTTAAATTTGGGGAAATTGCTCGCCAATTCAAGAGATTTTTCATTGACTAATGCCGGCGGCAAAATAAGCTCATACCCATGCTTTAAGTTGTTTTGAATCATAAACATGGTAAGGTTGTACAGCAATTGCGCCCCAACACCACGATAGAGCGGGAATTGGCTGCCGGTCATGACGGAGCCGGCATGAAAATCAAGCCACCCTAACTTAGTGGCAATTTCCAAATGATTTTGCGGATTGAATGAAAATTCTTTCTTTTGCCCAACTACTTTGACAACCTCATTTGCCTCTTTACCACCAACCGGAAGATCTTCTTCCACGATGTTGGGGCACGACAAATAAAGATCCATAAATGCTTTTTCAACATCAGCAAGTGTTTGTTCATGATCTTTCAGCTTCTTACCGACCTCAATGGATTCTTGCCTGATTTCCGGAGTCACCCCTGATTTTGCTTGTTGAGCCAACTCGTTTTTACGTTGTCTGAGCGATTCGACTTCAAGGCGTATCGAACGCACACGAGAATCCAAATCAAATAGCTTTTTTCCATCAAACGACGGATCTTTTTTCTCAATTAAGCTGATAATATGTTCCGGCTGATTTCGCAATAATCCCAAATCTATCATAAAGCACTCCAAGAGCCTGTAGTAAACATTCTTGAGTTGAGTGTAATGCAAAACGGCTTGATTGCAAGAAATAAGACAACAATTTGGCTATTGAAATTGGTTCCATTGTTCCAAAAAAGTGCCTCGCACCAGTATTGCAATAATACAAGATTGACTCTATCTCTCTGCAAATTAAAATTATTAGCAGAATTATCTTAATTGAATTGATTGAAAGAACATATGATCCCTTTTTTACTATCATCGCTCTTTATTTTACCTTTCGCTCTTTTAGGATCGGAAAGTAGCGATTCCTCTACCTGGGAGCTCCTTCCCGATGATATCAAAAAAATAATATTACCTCGGTTAGAAGATCTAAGCGATGCGAATATTCCACTCGAACAAAAAATTTCTTCCGTAAAATATATGACGCGCCTTAGAATAACAAATCGATCAAGGCTTGGTATTACTCTCCCCGAGCAGTACACGCTTTTCTCTCCAAATAAAGTTTGGCCATGCGAAAGATATACTGTTTCTAATCGCATGACATTTTCATCGCAAGAATTCCCCAAAAAAATGATCGTTGCATCTGTTTTATCGCCTGATTATTTGCTAAAAAAATTATTCCGAAAAGCATTACAAGAACGCCGACCTCACGATACAGTTCCCCTCAACCAATCCGAGGAAACGCTTATTCGCTTATGTGAAGTTTGGGAAGAACTGTATCGCCTTATCAAATGGGGCAATTTAATAGAAAAATACCAATCACCCAATATTCATACAACTATTCTTAACAATTGTATTAAAACGGTAACTCTGATTGCTATCGAAAACAACTTTATCCAAAAAATTCGATTAAAAAATGCAAGACAAAATTACCCGCAATCTTTAAAAGCATGGCTTGCCGATGAAGCTGAAAAAAACGTTGGACTTTTTCTTGCAGCAGACCTTACAAAATATGGCCACAACTCTGTCGATACTTATGAGAAACATTTGGGAGATTACTATAGAAGCTGTGACGCTTATTGTCACAACTTATCGTCTATGAAAAGTATAAAAATCGACACTCAATCAATTGGAATTCCGATCAAATAATGTAGAATGATGTCACATCATTTATACATAACAGAAAAGGCCACCAAATGGTGGCCTCTTGCATGAGTAACTTTGTGATATCTAAGGCTATTAGTTAACTAACTCTAACAGCTTTAACAACTTCACGTAAGTTTTTACCGGCTTTGAAACGAGTAACATTTACCGCCGGAAGATCAATACGTTGTTTTGTTGATGGATTAATCCCTTTACGCGCTGGGCGTCGAGAAATCCAGAAACTACCGAATCCGGTAATTGATACTTTCTCACCTTTTTTAAGGCAACGTTCGATGATACGTGTGAGAGAATCTACAACACGAGTCACATCTTTTTTGCTGAATGTGGTCTCTTCACTGAGTGAATTTATCAACTCACTTTTGTTCATGGAGAACTCCTCTGAATAAAAAAATATGGTTAAAACACTGCTTCTTCATTAATACTGTCTTTTTTCAATTTACAATTCCTGTAACTTAGAGTAGTTTCATTTATTCATTTGTCAAATGTTGACACGAACATTGCATTTGTCCGACTCTAGATTAGTTTGACTTACGTCACGATACAGACGATTTAATCGCATGTATCGCAAGCAGAAAAAACACAAGGGATATTTTATGTTGATTGATACCCATGCTCATATGAATATTATGCTTAAAAAAGATTTCGATCGTTTACTGACGCGTTCTGAAATTGATCAAGCAGCATCAATTATCCAACAAGCGGAGCTTAATGATGTCACAACATTTATTAATGTGGGCACATCGCTCCCGGAAAGCCTCAATTGTATCGCTTTGGCTCAATTATATGACTCTTGTTTTGCAGCAATTGGCGTCCACCCCAATGATACAACTGCCTCATGGAGAGACGATATCAAACAAATCGAGATACTCGCGCGCCAAAAGATGGAAAAGAAGATTGTCGCGATCGGTGAATGCGGATTAGATTTTCATTATCCCGATTTTGATGTACAACGACAAAAAGATGCGTTCAAGGCACAGATTGATATAGCGCTTAATAATGATTTGGCACTTATTGTACATACTCGTGATGCGGGTGAAGAAACGTTACGCGTGCTTGAAGAATATACTAATGATCTCAAGCGCTGCATTATCCATTGTTTTTCTGAAGATCCTGATTTTGCACAACTTGTTCTCTCATGGGGTTTCATGCTCGGCATTGGTGGCATTCTGACCTACCCAAAGAATGTGCAGCTGAGAGAGATCGTCGCTCATGCGCCACTTGAACAAATCGTACTTGAAACAGATGCCCCCTATTTGCCCCCACAAACGATTCGCGGCAAACCAAATCACCCACTTTACATTAAAGATATCGCAATCTATATCGCGAAACTGAGAGAAATTAGTTTTGAACAAGTAGCATTGCAAACAACAACAAACGCTGAGCTCACGCTGAAGCTTTACGAACATGTGTCAGCGCTGAAACCCTACTCCGGCAAGCCTTCGTAGGGCAGGCAATAATTCCCTAATAACCTGTTCTTCGAAGCTGCCTACTTCATTAAATCTTCGTAGGCCGAGGACGGCAGCTAAGTAGAAGTAATGTTGCGCACCCGACAATAAACCCCGGCACAATTTCGTTAATCGCAAGACCGGCAATGGTAATTCCATACAGCTTCCACAAAATGGAGGCCGCCGCCCCTAATACAATGCTCAATCGAGCTGCCAAGCGCGTAACCGGATATTTATACACGGTAAAGAGTGTTAATGGGCCAAACGCAGCGCCCAGCCCCGCCCAGGCAAATTGCACGAGACTAAAAATAGTGGTGTTGTGCCACAATGCCAAGATAAATGCGATTGATACACACACAATGACAGCCCCGCGGAATGCAAACGCAATTGCTTTCTGTGTTGCAGCAGGATTCATTTTTTTTGCATAAATATCATTTGCAAACACACTGGCCAATACATGCATTTGTGAATTCATGGTTGAAAGAGTTGCCGATAGAATGCCACAAAAGATAAGACCAGCTATGAATGTAGGAAACAATTGAAGTGTCATGTTTATAAAAAGATCTTTTTCGGGGTTAACCAATCCATTTGAAAAAAATGGTATTGCAATTAACCCAATACAGACAGCTGATGCGAGCGCTACAACTTGCCATGAAAGCCCGATATATTTGGATTTATACAATTTTTCTGCATCGGAAGCTCCCATAAATTTTGACAAAATATGTGGCATACCGAAATATCCCAACCCCCATGCGAAGGGCCCAACAATAATCTGGAGTATACTGTGCCCGGAAAATGGATTGAGCGACAAGCCTTGCGCATGAGCGGCTGCACTTATTGCTTGCCAGCCGCCAACCGCTTGATAACCAAAAACCGCCGTCAAAACAATTGACCCGAGCAAGAATATCCCTTGAAAAAAATCAACCCACGATGCCGCGATAAATCCACCAAATAATAATGTCATCAGCGTCACTCCTATCGTCAAGAGCGCCGCAGTAACATCACTGATGCCAAATACATTGCCCAACACATACACCACACCCTTGATGCCCGCAGCAAGATAGATTGTAAAGAAGAAAATCATGATAATGGCACTTAGAATGCTGATAATGCCTTGCGTATCGTGATAACTGATTTCAAAATATGAAACCAGGGTGTTTGCCCCCGTTTTTTCAGTTTCTTGTCGCAACTTGGTTGCAAGAAATTGCCAGACCAACCACATGCCAAAAACGAGCCCAAGCGCAATAGGTATTTCAATGGCACCTTTTTGATAGATTGCTGCGGGTAGCGCCATAAAAAGCCAATCGCTCATATCTGCTGCGTGAGCTGAAATTGCTGTCACCAGCCAATGCACTCGACGGCCTCCCAGCACGAGCTCTTGCCCCCCGCGACTCAAAGCGGCTCCCAGACTAATTATGGCAATTACGCCGATATACAAAAGAAATGCCAACGAAAGAAGGTCCATTAAGATTCCTTATCATTACAAAAGTGAATTTTTTTTAGTATATTTTAGTATAATGTATAGAAAAAATTGTTCATAGGGGCAGCGCACAATGGTATATCACATTCTTTTTTTTCTGATTTCATTTGGAACTTACCTTATTCAAGCGGCAGATCAAACAAAACAATCTTCAAAAACCAACCCACACATGCTCGATGAGCTTTCAAACCCTTTTGAATTAGTGGAAAATTACAATACACGCATTGAAGAACTCAAAAAAAAGCGCGATGAAATACACTCACTTATCAAAACAAATAGCGAGCTTCTTAAGGAAATAGACCAATGTCACCAGTTCCTTCCACATAAGGCTCCTATCAAGGACACGATACAAGCACTCATCACACTGACACAAAGAGCGTCCGGCATACAGATTCCTTCGCTCATAGATTCGGAAAAAATTAAAATGCTCATTGCACAAGAAGATATCGCATTTTCAGAAATGTTAAGCGTATTGCCGCCAAGCAGCAAACGACAATTTTCATTTTCTGCCACAAAAGTATTTGAACAGGCTCATACAGAGAGTGAACTATTCCGCTTGAAAAAGTTAGGCAAAAAATTAAAAGGACCAAAGACAAAGCTAGATAAATTACAGGTAGAAATTGGAATATATTCCGCACCACTTCTTGCTTTAAGAAGTATGTGCTATGAAAAACTCATCGACAAAATACACCGTTCCGTTACTACCGCAAATCGGCTCTATAGAGTAGATTTTAAAGGCCTTCTTGAGCATCCACTTTTTATTGAGCATCTTTCACATATGCTTATGAACGACTTGAATGACCGAAAACCCATCGCACAATTCCTCAGTCAGTCTCCCTATTATAGATCAACCATCGGGGAATCTGGTTACGTCCGAGATCATGAAATCCTTTTGAAAGATCTTACTCGATCATATAAAATAGCAGAGTTGCAAGCAGCTGAAGAACAAGAGCTGACTCCAAAGCTTCTTGCGGATCTGAGAAATTATTGTTGCGCCTGTAACAAAGATATCGATACAGATGACTCACTTGCATGTCTCGATTGTCACAATACTTTCTATTGCTCTATCACTTGTAAAGCACGTAATAAATCTGCGCATGAAAAATTCTGCTCCACATCAAAAGGAACATCTTCAAGCATTCTTTTTAAATCCAATGGTAATACATATATTATTACTGACAATAATCAGTCGAATTATACATTCGAATTTCAAAATTCGATTGATTCAGCTGAGAACGGCCTTGATTCCCTCATATTACGTAATAAAAAAACAAATGAATCTTTTACCACCGGGATATATGCAAAAAAAATATTTTTCGCGCAAAGCAACCATCGGAATCACGTGATTCCGATTAGACCTGATGGGTTTTCATTATTTCTTTTAAGACAGTACATTAATAGTAGTATTCTAGATTCGTAAAAATCTTCTTATTCCATAATCAAGCAACAAGTGACTCAAAACCCCTGACGTGAAAAAAATGAGATCGTAGGCGACAATGCGAGCTACCTGAGGCACGTATATGGCAATGAAACAAAAGCCGATCAGCTCAATGAAAATAATAAAGGTAAATGAGTGGAAAATGCCGCGATGTCTCACCAATAATGGTAAAAATGCTAAAAAAGATATCCAGGCCGCAATACGATAATCATGCCGAAACAAAATATAATATCCAACTAATAAACTGATCAGCCAATAAACGCTCAACTGCCCTTTGCTTTTGATATCAACATCGGGAAATAATGAGCCAATTAACGTGCAGAGCATCCATTCAAAAAGCACCGGAACCGTCGGATGTACCATTTGAGATACGCAAAAGGCGGTCACTAAAAATGCGATGATACCACCAGCAAGATGTGTTTTATATTGCGGCATTACTTACTCCGAAAAATCCTTTATTTGCCTTGTTCACCTTGAAAGAGAGCTGCGCCTATTCTTCGGTGACCGTGACGAGTAAAGGCGGGTGTATATTCCGGTGTGAAAGGATGTTGCCCGTATTGCTCTACAAATTCTTTAACAAGTAGGTTCTGTTTGGCAACTTTAATAAGCCGATTAGTTATGTCATCCACTTTTTCATATCGACGCTGATCAGCAGCGCACATAAAAGTAGGAATGACAAAAAGCAACGCAAAAATCTGTTTATACATGTTGATCCTTTAAAAAAATTACTCGTTTTTTTGCCGTTCGAATGGTTCGACTTCGTTTCTCTTCTCTCACCACGAACGGTTTGGAACTATTTTAGAGCTTACACAAAAATTAAACTTTCTGAATAAAAAAGATCGCTTGTCAAGAGGCACTTGTTTCAGCATCTTGGCGAAGAAATTAATTTTGTTTTGAGCGAGTTTTAGTCCATGCTGCGTTCCTACTATGAAGTAAAACCTCAGGATGTGTTCAACTATGCAGGACAGTCTTCGCTATTTCAATGCAAAAATCCTTTAGTGGCGCAGCCAGGCGTAGCTTGCCGAGCGTGAAGGCCCGGATAAGCGAAGACTGGATCCTGAAATAAATTCAGGATGACAAAACAATAAGGAACTTTCGGAGATTTCGGATCAGCTTCTTATTGATTTTCAAAAACTTAACAAAACCTATGACAGTCGCGCCAATGATGTTCCCGGATAATAATAGGATATGATTCCCATAAAATCCCATCCTTTATCAACCATCGCCCGAGCTCCCCATTGGCAAAGCCCAAGATGGTGTCCAAAACCGCGACCTTGAAAAATCACTTTCGATCCACGTTTTTTTACATCAAAACAATAACTTTTAATTTTGGGAGACAATCCATATAATGATTTGCCCGTGATAGATTCGATTCCACCCTTATGCCTGATCCAAACCTCTTTTGCCAATCCTGCCTTATCTTTTTTTGTCACTTTAATTTCTCGCAGAGGTATAACATGAGAAAATGACTCAGATAACAAATCGTGAAATGTGTGCACATCAAACTCGTGTGTCCACCGATATAATTTTGATTCTTTACAATGTGTGCATGCATAGGTGCGCGCCAAATAGGGCGCCTTTTCAAAATTAAAATCATCTATATGAGCAGGGACAACTCCCCCACAGCAAGAATCAAACATCGCTAATATCGGCTTATTATCATACATGATGAACATACCTTTTGTATCTTCAACTGCGCGACGCAAGATATCTTTTTTTGTCATACCTTTATAGGTCTGATGATGATTCGTATTGCGCACGTGATACAAACTCTTTTGCTTTTTTGATCGAAGTGCGACTGAAATCGCATAAGTGCGACACGTGACGGCAAATACTTTATTAATTTCAAGAGGCCAGCCGGGCCAGCTTTCGGTGGCTAATACCGAACAAATATAATCTTCCAACTCAACTTTATTAATGAGATAAAAGGATTCACCTTGTTTGACAATCGAAAGCGAACCGAAATAGCTCATTCCATTGTAGGTAATTATGTTATCCGAAGAGCGAAATGAGATGCGTTCGCTTTCGACTTTGGCTCCATTTAAATAGACCATGCCGTCCGCTATTTTCATTTGAGCATTTGGCGATTTGCTCGCAACGGTTGCATCAGGATTTTCAAACCGTATGATCAATTTGTCCTGCGAAGAAATATCCCACTCGCACAATGATGCTTGGGAAATCTCATCAAGCAATACCCTAATGTAGAGCCGACGTTGCGCCGTAGGAATGTTATTCGTTTTATTGGCGGTATCGATTTGTGCACTTTCTGCAGGCTTTGCAATGCGAGGTTCAGACTGAGCGCCGGGAGAATGAGATTGAGGTGTCGGCACTGCCGGTTCTGATTGAACAATCAGAGATGATTGCACTGACGTCTCAGCTGGAACAGTCTCGATCTGAGTCTGTTCATCACCACTTAACGCCGCACTAAATAGTAATAGAATATTCAGAAAGAATCGTTTTAACATGATCAGGAACCCTCTTTTTTGTGTCTATACCCTTGTTGGCGCAGAGATCTGCGATTGCATTATGCTCCCGCAATATATGCGATGCTGTATAATGCATTTTCAAAAGCATTTTTTTTGCTGCGGTAAAAAGCGGCAACAAATTCTGATCTTTTACCTTATATATTCCCTGTAGCTGACGCACCAAAAGTTGGGAATCTGAAAAAATATGCAGATGCGTTGTATCAGAAACATATTCTGAATACAAACAAAGCCCAATCAAAAGCGCAAGATATTCTGCTTGATTGTTGGTTTTTGTTCCCAAATAAAAGCCTTCTTTTACCATCTCTTTGTCATCCGCGATGATATAAATGCCGGCTCCCGAAGGGCCCGGATTATTGCGTGATGCCCCATCAACATAGAGCTTATAATTTTTGATTTTTGGTTTGACGTGTTTGGAAACATCAGATTCAGGATTTTGAAAAATCGATAACTGCATCTCTCACCTTTTAAACGGCGCTTGGCAAATATAATAAGCGAAAACAATTTTTACACTCAACCAACGTGCGCCTACTCAATGCGTATAAATCTTTCTCAGGAACTGTGCTAAAACATCCGCTGCATGCGCCATCAACAACAGGAACGACCGGATCAGCTATTTTTTTCTTCATTTGCATAAAACGTTCAAGAACTTCCGGATTAACCTGTGGCTTGAGCGATTCTATCTGTTGTAAAGAGTGGGCTATTATTTCCTCAAGCTCTTTGCATAAACTCTGGACTTGAGCAACTTCTTGATGAATGGCATGGGACGCTTTTTTGTATCGCTCCTGTTCTTGAACGAGAGTTTGCGCATCTTTATCAAGTGTGTTTAATGCGGCAAATAACTGCTCTTCAATGGTCGATTGTTTTTCTGAAAGCTGCTTTAATTCCGCTTCTAATGAAAAATATTCTTTGGGGCTACCCGCAGTTGTTAAAGCCTTACGAACGTAAGTGAGGCGATCATCAATGGCTCTCAGTTCAAGTTGTAGCGCATCAGCATTTTTTTTATGAGCATGCAGCTCATCTTCAATCTTTCCAACTGCTCGTTTGCCCACGTTGAGTGAATCAGTTAATTGAGAAATATATTCTTTTTTTTGTTCAAGAGAAGCGCGGGAAGCTTGAACTCTGTGATCCATAGAAACCAGATCTATAAACGCTGCAAATGGATCAAAAGACATTGCTTCTACCTACCTGGCTGTGAGGGTTTGTGGTGGGCCCACCAGGACTTGAACCTGGGACCTCTCGGTTATGAGCCGATTGCTCTAACCGACTGAGCTATGGGCCCTCAAAAATGCTGCTGCTAAGCATTGTACCACATTCGGCTGCTTTGCCAAGAGTTAAATACCCAAATTTCACAACCATTTCATTTGGAGCCCGTTTTAAAGATAACGAACTCCATCATCGCACTTGCCTGAGCAGATATTGCAAGATACACTATGCTCATTGTAGATTTCATCGACAATCCGATAAAAGGATTATATGCGTAAGATCTTTGTACTATTATTAGCAACGGCATTCTCCGGTCATTCTGCCGATTTGTCTGAGCAAAGCATCGAAATAATTAAAGCCACTCACTCCCAAGTCCCTTCCCTTAAAGATCTTGTTGCGCGATCTGTTGTGATGAATCTCAATCATCCCAAGATAGCACAGACGCTTCAGTCATATATCGATCAGCGTATAGTTTTACCTTCTTGTCTAAAAACTTATTTTGAAACAGCATACCGGTATAAAAGAGTTGATTCGATGAAAAAAATATTACATGCGTTCGACGAAAAATATCATGTTGATCCGGCCCAGCTTAATGTGAGTCCTAATCTTGAATGGGCGCTGGCATTTGACAAAAAAACGCTATTGATATTTCATATCGATGGAGACCGATGCGCGGAATATCATATTATCCCCAAAAAAGACGTTGGTTGCTTAGATTTTCCACCATACTTCACGTCAGAAAAATTAATACTATGCGCTATTAATCGTCATGTTGATAATGACAATCCAGACTTTTTCGTGTTTGATCTCAAAAATAAAGAATTTGATAATCCAATCCATCTGCCCCAAAAGGCACATATTCTTTGGATATCCTCAGTTCCTTGGATATCTCCCAAAGCAAATTCACTCGTATATGTTGATTCACTACTGAATATGCGTTTGTGTAATACCGACACCAAAAAGGTGGTGTCTTTACCTGGTGATTTCATCGCGGCTGACGATAATTTCTTAGTTGTAAGGGATAAGTCACGATTTTATTGCTATGATGTTCACAATAGCACTCTCCTCTTACAAGGACCAGAAAAAAGTCAGAATTGTACATTTCGATTCCCCTTTATTGCTGTCGCCACTAAGAATCTACCCGAGAGCGTTAACCCCGAGAACATTGATATATGGTCTATAGAAAGTCGACAACTCGTCCGACGAATTACATGTAATGATACGTTCATTGAAAAAATTGGTTTTTTAGATAGTGGTACGATTGAAGTATGCTCTACAATACTTTCTAGGCATTTTTTGTTTGATATAGCAACAGGAAACTATATGGAAGTTGAAATGTCTGAAAAACCCGCTCTCTATAGTGGTACTATTAAAAATGGCATTTGCTTGCGTAAAGATGACATGGTTGTTTATTTAAACAGTCAACTAAAAACACGTTTTTATTCCGACAAAGATACGAATGTTCTTAGAGCAACAAACTTAGCAACTATTCTTGGTGCTGCAGTCTTACCTTCTCAACTACCTTCATTTCTGCTCAAGCTATTTGAATCCGGCACAAAAATAAATGCGTCTGCGACAGAACAGGAAAATCGATAATGCTTCATTTTTTACTTATCCTTTTTGTGACTTTTTTCGTACATGCAGCCGATTTGCCCGACTTTGAAGTCATCAAAGCAACTCCTCAGATCAAATCTATTCCTTCGCTCAAAACCCTTGCTTCAAAAGCAATCATCCAACAGATGAATCACTTCATGCGGCATAAAGATGATGATAAGCAACGTGTAATTACTCAAGAATATGCAAACAAAAGCGCATCTCTGCCCATTGAATTGCAAGAAGCTTTTAAAAGAAGATTTGCAAAATATGGCATGGACGTATTGTCAAATATTCACACAGCACAACCATTCTACATTCCCAGCCACACTTATTGCATGAGTTTTGATGGAACTTTAGTAGCATACCAAGACAAAGAAGTGACTCATCGTTTTATTTTGAAAAATTTGGATACCCAAAAAGAAAAAATAATTGAAGATCAAGATTTTTCAAAAAAAGTATCTATAATTACCCCTCATGACTTTCAAGAATCAATCAAATCGGTACAGCCATATTTTACTGGAAATAATAAGCTTTTATTTTATTATAAAAATCAAAAGAATACTCCAATTTTCGAATATGTTCCTGAGTCGAACACACTTATAAAACACCAAACAACTTGTGACCTTGACACTCCTCATTGGGTTTCAAATAATTTAAAAAAACTATTCTATTCAGATGTAAGACATGTATGTTCGTGGATTTTTGATACTAAACGAATATTATATGATATTCAAGCTCATACTAAAACTGAAATTCTCGGTTATCTATCCTACGCGGAGGATAATCATCTTGTAACAATTTATGACGAGCACTTTCACTGTTACACCATAGACGATGGTAACCTTTATCTGAAAGGTGGCCAAGGAACAGATGAATGCGTTATTCACTTTCCAGATCTCATATGTGCTAAAAAAACTCGTCCGGATGAGCATTATCCAACAACACTTGAGATATGGAATCTTCCCGATAGGCAAGTGATGCGAAGAATTGTTTTGCAGGATTCTCCTGTGTTTTTGTCATATTGCAATAACAAACTTGAATACCTCAACGACTCTACGTTTTATAGTGTTGATTTAAAAACGGGCGTTTTCAAAAAGAATCGTCCTATTCTAAAAGACGAACAATTTTATGTGAAAACGCCCGCTTCTTTTACAAGCAAACGCATACAAATCAATGGTCTTTGGGAATCGCGATATTATCTTATAACACGTAATGTAAGAATTCCTCTTGAAGGATTAAACATTACATTTTATGGTAAGCAAGCAAAAGACTTTACTAGATTATGCGGATTTGCTGATGGATGTGTTCCTTTTATTTACACGACACCGCTTAATACCTTATACAAAACACCGCTTCCTGAACTTTTTAACAAGCTGCTTAAACTACATAAAAAAACTATTGAGTAACTCTATGACAAAATATTTTTCACTCATCATTTTTACAACTCACCTGCTTCAAGCGGCTGACCATTGCGAGCCGAATGTTGAGATTATACAAGCAATACAAAAGCCCAAATCATTTCCTTCGTTAAAAAAACTTGCCGCGCAAACAGCTGTGCAACACATGCAAAAGATCGCAAAAACTGGCAGCGACGATGAATGGAAAAAACATCTTGAAGC
This sequence comes from uncultured bacterium, assembly GCA_963713925.1. GTDB lineage: Bacteria > Babelota > Babeliae > Babelales > Vermiphilaceae > MFD01112-c2. The sequence goes on along the minus strand of OY970212.1, from coordinate 563,359 downwards.
TTATGAGAAGCTCCCGACAGAATTGCAAGCTCTTTTACAAAAAGAATTACCAAAAAATCGGATCGATGTTCTTAAACCACTCATCAGAATCGACGATCCTGATAATAGTCCAGATGACGGCATTTCAATGACTCACAAAATGAACAAAGCCGGAACCATGATGATCTACTCTGATCCTGGCAATACTGGCCGATTGCATGTTATCGACTTTACAACAGGGCACAAGACATTCTTTGAACATGAGGCCTTCGTACAGAAACCTCTTGAATTTAACTATCCGAAGCCTTATTTCATGGATGACAATTCCATTCTTATAACTATGGAGGGTTCCGGCAATCGATTGTTTGAATATATTCCCAAAACCGGTGAACTTACGCAGGTCGGACATGTTCCATCCTCGACAACCGACATTTTGTGTTGGCTTCCGGATAAAAATTCACTGGCACTCGTCACAAATTTCACACTTTGGAAAAGGTTTCTGATAAACGAAGACGAATCCTTTTACATGTCAGGTCGCTTTTGTGGTATGGAAAATTATTACGCCATAAGAAATTTCTGCGATAATCGTTTTACATGCCATAATTTACTGCAACATACCAGAGTTTTTGCCGGGGATGGAGAAGCAATAGGCATCAAATCCTCGCTCGTATATGCAAAAAACAAAGTGAATGACCAATCAACTATTGATATATGGTCTGTTGAAAACAAGACTCTTGTTCGTCGCATTATGTTAGATGCCTGCCTCAATAATTGTAAGGTTATCGAGATTAAGAAGAACGCAAAAATGTTGTTTTCAATTATTGATAAAGTCAATGTATCCTGCACAAGCTATTTGCTCGATTCGAATACTGGATTATATCGCGATGTCTCCCCGAAATGCAAAGAACCGCGTTATACTAACATTGGCCCACGTCCTGACTGGGGGCCCTCCTACCAAAAATGTTTTATCACGCTCAAATCAAAAAAACTTTGGGTCGATGGAAAAGAAATAGGCTTCAATATACAAGAACGTCCAAGCCAGGAAATAACCGTATCAGAAAATATGCAGACCATTATGATAAATCTTTTTCCGAATGGCTTCTGCGTATACTCAACTGACCCGCGGTTACAGCATGATAATAATGATATCATTTCCCAACGATTGAAGATGTTATTCCCAGCACAACCGAAATGAGATGCGCAACCCCAAGCGAGCGCTCAACTCCTTTAAATGCGCGGTTGAGAAAGAAACTCCTTCATTCGCAGACTATATGCCCACTCATTGTCATACCATCCACAAACACTCATGGTATTGTTATTCACACTGGTTAACAACCCATCAACAATGACAGACCATGGCGTGTTGGTGCAATCAGATGAAACAATCGGATCAGAATTGATTGCGAGAATTCCTTTCAAATCAGTTTGCGCCGCTTTGCCAAATGCTTGATTAATCTGCTCTGCAGAATATGCTTTTTGGGGAGTGATAATCACCTCAATAAATGATCCTTTTGCAACGGGCACGCGAAGTGCTTTTGCATACATTTTTCCCTCTAAATGAGCCATTACTTTACCGACTACTTTTGATGCTCCCGTCGTTGTTGGGATAATATTGATCGCTGCAGCTCGCGATCTGCGAAGATCTTTATGATCTCCATCAAGAAGCACTTGTGAGTTGGTGTACGCATGAACCGTTGTCATCAATCCTGAGACAATTCCACAGGTGCGATCAAGCACTTTCAAAAGAGGTAAGAAAGCATTCGTCGTACAACTTCCGAGTGAAACAATTGTGTGTTCGCTCGTATGATATTCATCATCATTGACGCCAGGAATAATCGTCACATCTTCATTTTTTGCCGGGGCAGAAATGAGCACTTTGCGTGCGCCCGCTTGTATATGCGCCTGCGCTTTCTGCGCATCGGTAAATCGGCCGCTGCAATCAACAACCCAATCAACGCCAAGTTCTCTCCACGGGCAAGCTCTCGGATCAGCTTCATGGACTATTTTTATGGTATGTTTTTTACCCTCATTGCCGATGCTAATGTAATCACCCTTCTGTTCTATTGCTCCCGTGTAGGTTCCCATCAGCGTATCATACCGTAACGTATAGGCGACATGCTCCGGATCTGCCGGTCCGATATTGATTGCGACAATATCCAATGGCGTTGTTGCATCAGAAACGATGGCACGCAAAAAATTTTTACCTATTCTTCCTAATCCATTAATTGCTATCTTCATAATTACAATCCTTTTTTATTTCTTAGAGCTTATCCGAAAATCACGGAAGTTCCTTATTGCTACGTCATCCTGAATTTATTTCAGGATCTAACTTAAGCTGGATGCTGAAACAAGTTCAGCATGACAATCAACCCTTTTTTAGTTAAAAAGCTTAATTTTCGTGTAACCTTTTATTTTTGCCACCCTCGCACTCGTTCAACCGTCGCTTTATAGTCTGCATCACTCATCGCCGGCACTTCAAGCAGCAGCGGTATATGCTTCAATCGTTCATGCATGACAAAATTTTTCAGTGCATCTTCTGCAATGCGTCCTTCCAAAAGTGGTGCATGCCGATCAAGCTTTGAGCCTTGTGCATCATACGTATTATTCAAATGTATGAGCGCAATCGACCCAAGGCCAACCGTTTCATCCATATGATCAATAAACCGTTCCAACTCCTGCGCAGTTGCGTAGGAATAGCCATAGGAGAAGGCGTGCGCCGTGTCGATACAAAACGAGAGCTTCTCAGGATGTTTGACAGCATCGCGCAACAACTTAAAATCGTTTAAATCGCCCCCCAACGCGTGTCCACCGTGTGCTGCATTTTCAAGCAATATCTGCACACTGTAATTTCGACTCCATGCATATTCCATATTTTCTGCCAGGCGATCGATTATTTCCTTTTTATCAACCGGTCCACGCGCTGAGCCCGGATGCAGGATCATATGCGTGAATCCTCCCGCATGAGCCATGCCGATTTCTTTTTTAAATGCGGGAAGTTTTGAACCCTGCTCTGCTGCCGGATTAATCCAATATGAACCGTGTGCATATCGATGCTTGAAGTGATGTCCTAAGTGCACACATTCCTGTGCTTCTTTATTTGAAAGATCATAATAGCTTCCGTTTTCTTCAAGCACGAAAAAGCATTGAAAACTATCCACATTGAGCCCAATCGCGTGCTCATACACACCCAGCAATGTACTTTTCAGTCGTAAATGTAATCCGATTTCTCTCATAGCAGTTTTTTAGGCTCTCAAAATAATTTTTTGTTGCTCTTCTGTCAGCGAATCACCAAGCGCTTGCATAAACTCTATCTTCATTTGTTCAAGACCTTCAAGCGTTGGTGATTCCAAGCGTAATGAAATGGCAGGCTGTGTGTTAGCCGCTCGCACCAAGCCCCATCCGTATTCTAACATGATGCGCATGCCGTCAATTGTAATAAAACGCGCGCTTTTGTGCGCCTCATTAAAATAGGAATGTACCTTTTTTACCAACTCAAGTTTTTCATTTTCCGCACAAGCAAGCCGTATTTCCGCAGATGCATACCATTGCGGAATGACATCGGCCAAAGAGTCGAGGGCTACTTCCTTCTTGATAAGTAACTCAAAGAGCCGCATCATGGCATAAATGCCGTCATCGTACCCGAAATAGCGATCATTAAATACAAAATGGCAGCTCAATTCTCCCCCAATCAGCGCATCCCATTTTTTCATATTTTCTTTAATTATAGCATGCCCACAGGGAGACATATACACATGAATTCCCAGCGATTCCAAGAAATTAATGATGGCCTGAGAACTTTTCACATCACACACCACTTTAATCGGACCATACTGCTCTTGCATATCTTTAGCAAAAAGAGCAAGTAAGATATCACCGGTGAGTAATCGCCCTTTTTTTGTTAACGCTGCCATGCGATCACAATCGCCATCAAGCCCGATCCCGAGTTCAAAATCTGAATTGCAAACAATTTTTTTCAAGTCTGCCATATTTTCAGATACGGTCGGATCAGCTTCATGATGCGGATAGTTGCCATCAATTTCAGGATACAACAAACAAACCGATTGCCAATTCATGAGCTCTTTGAGCATTGGCAACACTGATCCGGCAACTCCATTGCCACAATCAACCAATGCACGTATATCTGCCCCTTTTAAATGAGCAAATTCTTGCGCAAGCCACTGCACATACGGATTGATAATGTCGTGTTCTGTATAATTCCCTCGCTCAGCGATAGGCACTGATGCTCGTTGCTCGTACAATCGACCAAGCTCTCTGACTGCGCCACCCCAGAGCGACTCTTGTCCGACGCAAATTTTGAATCCGTTATACTCTTTCGGGTTGTGAGAAGCCGTAATCATAATTCCCGCACCATACGTTCGCGTGTGCAATGCAAAATACAATGCAGGTGACGGGCACACGCCGATAAATTCAACATCAAATCCGGCATCGCGCAATGCGCGACATGTCTCATCTTTAATCTGCTGAGAGTGATTTCGTCCATCCATTCCGACAGCAATAGTGCGCGATTCTAATGACGCTGCATCAAAATAAACGGCGCAGGCACTCATCAAATTATATACTTGGCTCAAATCTAATTCTTGTCCGACTTTTCCCCGAATATCATACTCTCGAAATACTGATGCGAGCATAGATGTCCTTTTTTAAGAAATCTCTTTTAATGAGTATCATAGCAAGAAAAAAGGAAGATGCTATGCAATACTGCTCTATCTTTTTAGAAATACCGCTGGACAAGGTTATAATTTCAATTATAATTATAATATGTAAATATGAACAAGCTAACATTTGGAGTATTATGTTTAATTTAAAAAATAACACCTTCCTATTCCTTATTTTATCGATTCCCAGCGTTACCATTTCAAGTGATGCAAAATACCCGAACCATGACGTAAGTAATGATGTTCTGGTCAGTTTGCGCCTTGTTGACAACAATTGGAGTGTAATAAGAGATGATGCTTATTTCATGCCGCAAAACACCGTGGGCTATATTGTAGATATGATCGAAAAATCAGGCAAGGAAAATCCGGGCGCCGTGAGAGACGTCATCGTATCGACCAAGACAGGATCCATGTTTAATCAAATTCTAGATGATAAAAAATTTTCATCCGAGCAAACCTTTGGATCCTTCAAAGAAAAGATAAAACAATCGAATCAATATTCATATCATTCATTTTTAATTAGATTCAATTCAACGATTGCCTCTGAATCGGCTCAGGCTCTCATGTCTCACGTGCGCAAGCTTGGAATACCGCGAAATCTGCAATAATTAATTCATACTCAATAGATTTTTCACTCATTCTTTTTAAAACTTAAAAAGCCACTACTTTTGACATGGAAGTAGATGGCTTTTTATTTTTTCGCATTTCGTTGATGGTCATCTGTGTTATACTACGCATATTACATAATTGCTGAGGCTATCAACCATGATTCCTTTAAAAATACAGATCAAAAATTTTTTAAGCTATGGCCCTGAGACACAAACAATCGATTTTCAAAATTATAATCTGATTTGTTTGTCAGGCAAAAATGGTCATGGAAAATCGGCGCTCCTTGATGCGATCACCTGGGCCCTCTGGGGCCAGGCGCGAAAAACTAGCTGCAAGAAGTACATTTGAAAATTATTGTTGAATCGGTATCCTTATGACAATTCAACAATAACTTAGAGAGGCTCCAAATGTTTACATGCATCCGTAATTTTCACTGCCTTCTATTCATTCTTATTTTTATCAATAAAGAAATCCTACCGGGCTTTTGTCTGAAAACATTGTTGGAGACACCAAACGGCTCTGTACCAATTTCCGATATCACATTCAACGACCCGGTATTGAGTTATGATTTCATCACGAATGAGCCAATTGTTCTTCCGGTAAAACAAATCGTTTCATATAAAGCGTCTCACCCTCTCAAAATTACCATAGGCTCTCATTTTATCTATACGGTACAAAATCAACTTTTTTTTGATGCTGCTACCCAAAAATTTATTCCTGCTAACCAAATTTCAGATCGCACTGTTTTTTTGTCGAGATCGGGAACCCTCTATCAATGCGGCAAGGTTGAATTTGCCGAAGAAGAACATGATATTAGTGCGATTATTCTTGATGAGCCGCATATCTATTTCATAAGCGATTTACAATTGATGGTACATAATTGCGACGGTGGTCTATGTATATATCCAACTCTCGCTAGTTGGGTTATCGGAGTCGTGGGGATAGCCATTTGGGGCAATCAAGAAAACTCTTCATTGTACCCAAAAAATCAAGATGATTTTATAAAGCATACATTAAAGATCCAAGATGATTTTGTATCTCAAACAAATAATTATCTCGAGCCTTTTAAAAACTCTTTAGAACATCTAAACCACCCAAAACGAAATCTTTTACTCGGGGAACCACCGAATATAGGCGGTGTACAAATTAAGGCTGACGATTACTTAGATATGATACAAAAGCCATACCGCTATGGCCCATATCTCTTAACGGGAGAAATGACAACCGATGGATGCGTGAAAGCATATTTACATAGACTGCGGTTTGCCTTTTCAGATGCTCAACATAACTTTTATGAGTGGCATCGATTAGGGGAAACCGTTTTTGATAGCTCTGATCCATATATAGCCAATTTTTTACAAATGCAAGACGAAAAAGAGCTATCGGGATTACGTGAATATTTGAAAACGGTCCCGGAAGATTTAAAAAAAGAACTTTTCAAATCAAAAAATATATTCCAGGAAGCATCTGATTTGAAATCCCGATTTGGGTGTTTTGAAAAGGAAATTTATGGAAGAAAATTTGGAATTCATGCACTGTATAACATGGTTCACAAATATATCACACCTTCTCATGTCCTAGAAATGATACGAAAAGCTGGCACTTTGCCCACAAAACACAAATATCATACGCTCTATGGACATAGATACTCTCGTAAATTCGCGCTTGTAGAAAATTTTTCTAAGAAAATTGTTGCCGTTGGCTACGATAAAGATGATCTACGGCTATTTTCTGAAAGCACCGAAATCAAAGAAGGTGAAGAAAAAAAAGATAGCGATGATGCCTCAAAACCTGAAGACGATTCCGATGAATCCGACCCTTCAGATGAAGAATCCACTGACGAATCAAAGCCTAAAGATAAAAAACCCAAAACGATAGAAGAAATCGCCAGAGAAGCGACGCCGGGCAGAAAAACCCAGGGCAAGACAAAACAATATGAAAAACCGGGAGGTTTTGAGGAAGCCTTAGAGGATTTTGAATCATTGGGTCCGACAAATATCAAAGATATTCCTACTGGTAAAAAAGGTGATCTTCCTGACGGAAGAACTGCTAATGTCAGAAGTAAAAGCGATGACACCAGACCGACCTTGGAAGTTCTTAATCGTATAAATGGGAAAAAAATTAAAATCCGATATGGAGCAAAACAATGACAGAATCTTGGGAACGATGGGAACCCGTATCAGGTCTCGCCAAAAAATATTACGTTGAAAAAATCGAAGAATTAGATGAAGCATTTTCTATTTCTCTAGTTGATTACAATAATGATAGTAACAAAATCTTGCTCGATTTTAATTATTTAGTTGATTCATATCGAAGTGTTTATGGAACATTTCGGCACAAATTAATTGTAGAACTAGATGAAAAATACGGAAGTGATTTCTATGGTCATTGGACTTTTTTTAAAGTCAATAATTCAGAATATCTCAAATGGTTAAACCAGGAATCATACACCATTACATCAAGTTTATCACTAATTCATTTCTCTCTCATAGCTATTGATGCTGTTGTAGACATAATTGCTTATGATGAACCAAAAATAACTTTTTTATAGCGCATCAGAAGGGAAACAGACAATGACGGAATCTTGGGAACGATGGGAACCTGTTGAGGGTCTTGCAAAAAACTATTATGCAGAAAAAGTTGTCGAAGATTATGACGGACTTTCAATAATATTAATTGATAATGATAACAATGCTCACAAAATATTGTTTCAAGTTGAACAAGCAGCGTTGGCTTATAGAATTTCCTACGAAGGATTTAGGGTAAAACTGTTTAGAGAATTACGAGAAAAATATGGGTCCGAATTTCATGCTAGTTGGACGTTTTTTAAAGTTAATGATTCTGAATATGTCAAATGGATTGACCAGGAATCAGATACCATTGCATCGCATTGGTCTTCGACTATTAATCCATTACAACACATCTGCTTAATGACAATGGAAGCTGTCATTGATGTCATATCCTACGGCGAACCAAAAATAACTTTTTTATCGTGTATTTAAAATGATTCCTTTAAAAATACAAATCAAAAACTTCTTAAGTTACGGCCCAGAAACGCAAACAATTGATTTTCAAAACTATAACCTCATTTGTTTGTCTGGAAAAAATGGCCATGGGAAATCAGCTCTTCTTGATGCAATCACCTGGGCGCTGTGGGGACAGGCGCGAAAAACTGGATCGACAAGCAAGGCTGATCAAGGCCTCGTTCATCTGGGTCAGCATTCCATGACAATCACGTTTGATTTTATGTGCAATGACACCCATTATCGTATCAAACGCGAATATCATCATCATTATGGCAAGCCATATAGTGTTTTAGAATTTGGTTCTATCGATGATCAAACGAGTCAAGAACATGCGTTCACTGACAAAACGATTAAGGCAACGCAGGACACCATAGAAAAAGTGATTCGCATTTCATATGAAGCCTTCATCAATTCAGCCTTTCTCAAGCAGGGCCAGTCAAACGAATTTTCTCAAAAGTCTCCCAAAGACCGTAAAGAAATTCTTGCTTCCATTTTGGGTCTTGAATTGTATGAAACGTTAAGAAAGCGAGCTCTTGAAAAAAGCAAGACGGCGGGTATTACAAAAATGCATATGGCCGCTTTGCAAGAAAAACTCGGAGCCGATATCCAAAATAAAGATCTCTTACTCAAAGAATTGCAAGAAATAAAAAAACGAACTGAAGAACTCGCACAGCAAGACGTGCTCTGCAAAGAGCTGCTCAAACAAACGTATGCGCGCAAAGATGCATTACAAAAAGAATCAGAAACACTCGCCGTCGATCTCCGTTCACACGCTCTCTTGAACAATCAAAAAAATGATCTGCTGCTTACCGTCAAACAATTGCGCCATAATTGGCATCAAGCGCGAGCTCATGTTTCTATGGCTTACTCAGCACACGATTTAGAGCAAAGAAAGTTGGAGCTCAATACCGAACTTGCAGTTTTGAACACGCAAACGGTGACATTACTTGAAAAAAAACAAGCCATCATAGATCTAAATGCGAAAAAAACGACGCTTGAATCGAAATTGCGTGAAGATCTTTTTGTTCAATTGGATACCAAGAGAAAAGCCGCTTCAAAGGTGAATAACGAATATACCATTGCGCAGGCGCATCTTCAAAAATTGCAAGAAGCGCGTCAATTGGCAACTCGCGAACAAGCTGAAAAAGTGGCGACTCTTTCCAAAATAACGCTTGAACTGACCACTCTTGAAAAAGCGGTGAGTCAAGAAACGGATCAAGAAAAGCACATTGAACGAAAGAAAGAATATTGCCAAAAATTTATTACGCTCGGCACACGGCTCAAAGCAGAATATCTTGAACTAGAAAAAAAGGATTCCCTGTCTCTCGGCGAAGAAGATCCCAGTTGTCCATTGTGTGAACAAAATCTATCGGCAGCTCGTCGTCGCTTTTTAAAACAAAAATTTTCCGACCAAAAAGCACGACTTGTTCATTGGATCAAGCGATTAAGCACCGTTGTGAAACAACTAAAAATTGAGCTTGGAGAGGCAGAAACAACTGCTCAGGAACGTCAAAAACGAAAAGAATTTTATTATCAACTGAGAAGCCGACATGAGATGTTTGGCCAACAGCGAGCAGCTCTTGAGCAACAGCTCAGCATGCTCGACAAGCAGCATGAAAGCTTGAGCCAAGAACTGCTTATTCTGCACACCGCCGTCAGCATTCAACAAAAAGAGTTGCAAGAGTACGAAACAGCATGTGAACAATCGCTGAAAAACAATACACAATTGCAAGAATTATCGCGTGCCATAGAACTCGCAACCAAAGAAACCGGTTCGCTGGAACATATTACCAATGCTCAAAAGAGCCATTTGGCCGAACTTGCAAAAATTCATGAGCAATTGGAAGCATACAAAATTGCGCTATCAAAAAAAGATTCGGCTCATGAGATAAAGCGCGAATGCATCAGTGTATGCAAAAAAGCAAAAGAATTAAAAGCTCAACTTACTGCGTTATCGGAAAAAATAGATCAAAAGAAAGATCTTGAGCAACAATTACAAGAGATCGCTACAACCATCAACACGATTAACACGAACAGTGCGCAACTCCAATCCGCGCGAGAACAGCTGCGTGAAAAACTAGGCACCGCCGATGCAACAATTGCAAAAATAGTTGCAAGTGAAAAAGAATATGGCGAGTGTAAAGAAAAACTGACAAGTCTTGAACGCGAGATCAGTGATCACACACTTTTGAGCAACGCGCTCGGTAAAGAGGGCATCCAAGCGCTTATGATTGAAGAGGTGATTCCTGAAATTGAGCAAGAAGCAAACTACCTACTTGCAAAGCTCACAGACAACCAATCGCATATCTCTATCGATTCTCTGCGCGACTTAAAAAAAGGCGGTTCAAAAGAAACACTTGATATAAAAATTTCAGACTCAGTTGGCATTCGCCCCTATGAAATGTTCTCCGGCGGCGAGGCTTTCCGCATCGATTTTGCACTGCGCATTGCCATTTCAAAGCTGCTGGCACGGCGAGCAGGCACTGCACTGCAAACATTGATTATCGATGAAGGCTTTGGCTCTCAAGACGAAGAGGGGCTCAATAATATCATGGAAGCCATTCACAAAATTCAAGAAGATTTCTCAAAAATTATCATTGTTTCCCACCTGCCCAACATGAAAGACCAATTCCCGGTGCATTTTGTCATTGAGAAAGGATCACAGGGAAGTATGGTGAAAGTTGTGGAAAATGAGTGACAGTGGCATAATTTCAGTAGACTAGCTTCACTATTCCCGGATTCAATAAAGGATTCTCCATGAGCACAATAAAACGTATTTTCACTCTAAGCCTTCTCCTGAATGCAATCGCACTCGCAGAAGACCGCACCTCCGATTGCAGCCGATTGAAGGAAGAATATGAGAATGCAATAAGATACGTGAAAGCTCGCAGTCAATATATAGTTGAAACAGCAGGATTATTGCATGCAATACATGAAAAATGCAAAAACGAATCTTTTCAATCCATTGAAAATAAAACTGCGTTTGCTTTAGCAACATATCGTCTCGGGGAAATGGTTATTTATCACAATCCACAATTAGCATGTAAATGCTTCAATGAAGTTGTCAAAGATTATGCCGACGTTTCCAAAGAAGATATTGGTAGTCGCTCTCACTTTTATTTAGGAGAAGGGACGCTCGATGGCGTTTGTGAAGAAAAAGACTGGTCGAAGGCTAAAATTCATTATGAGCAAGCTATAAAAAATGCAAAAGACCCTAATCTTATTGCATGGTCGAAAGCTCGACTTGGCGATATCTATCGTGAAGGCAATGGAGCTCAACAAGACTCCGACAAAAGTGTTCAGCTTTTTGAAGAAATTTTAAAAAATGATGCAAACATTACTGATAAATCAGTTGTAGCGTGGGCAAAATTTTGGATAGCTGATGCCCATGAATCCGGCAAAGGCAAAGAAAAAGATTTGAAAAAATCACATGAAATGTGGCAGAGCATCACTCAAGATTATGAAAATTCAGATCCTATTGCTGTTGATCATGCTCGTATGAGATTGCAAAAGATGAAAGATGCCGGATTTGTCAGCTAACGAATGGTAAAAAATGAAACTACTCTCCTATCTTGCAGCAAGTTTGATTGTAAGCATAGTGTCCTTGTATGCCCAAGACGTAACAATTAAGAAGATCGAAGAAAGTTACTACGGAGTACACACTATCGGTTTTGTTGCACATGACACTGATGGCACAGAAATCGGATATGCAGATTTCTTGAAATTCCCTCTGCTTCCTATCGGCGTTTTGCATAGCGGTTATGTTCATCATTCATTTCGCAATCATGGATATGGGCGTTCTTTATTGCCGCGGATATTACAAGAACTGCAGCAATCGGGCATCAAAAAAATTTTTATCCAACCGGGGCCCTACGATGTTGTAGACCATCAATTCAAAAAAATTGAAGGTGAAGAGCGGGTAAAAAAACTTGCGCAACTTGTTCAGTTCTATCGCTCGGAGGGATTTGAAGTCATCCAGAGCCCATCTATGATACGACTCGCTTCACTGTTGTATTGCGTGCTGAGGATAGATGAAGATCCAAAATTTTTGATGATGAAAGATTTTTGATGATGTTAAGAATGAAGCACATTTTTTCTCTTCTTTTTGCGATATCTATTGCTCAGGGGACAATAAAAAAGGCTCACTTAGACAGCAACTGGTATCCCAACGAAAAAACAAGCTTGCAAAAAACAGTGTCGAAGCTCTCTGATAAAGCAGCTCAGCTTTACGATGCAACCGTAGACTCGCGCTCAATTCGAGCGCTTATTGTTCCACACGCAGGATATAGGTATTCGGGAACTGTCGCTGCAAGCGTGTATCGTCTCCTTGATAAAAGCGATATCAAGAAAATAATTATTTTAGCGCCTGACCATTCGGTGTCTTTTCAAGGAGTTGCCGTACCATCATTTGATCAGTATCATACGCCCTTGAGTAATATTCCAGTGAATACAGAAATAATCAAAAAACTAGAAAATCAACCGTTTTTTATAAAAAACGATACCGTTTTTGATATCGAACATTCGCTTGAAATGCAACTACCACTGATTCAAACGTATTGTGCTCAAGCCACTATAGTCCCGCTGATTGTGGGAAAACTCACCTGCGCACAAGCACATGCTATCGCACAGGCGCTCAAATCAGTCATCGATGACCGTACGCTTGTGATTGTCAGTAGCGATTTTACTCATTATGGAAGCCGTTTTGGATTTGGGCTACCGCAACTGCTTCGATCGGAACAATATCGCACAAAACCAGTAAAACAAGAATATATTCATCACTTCATTCGCTCACTTGATTCACAAGCAATTCAGACTATCGAGCACGGCTCGTGCTCAGCATTTGAGAAATTCATGGAATCGACCGGAGCAACCATCTGTGGCCATTATCCCCTGGAGATTTTTTTGTCGCTATTGGAATTGAATGCATTCGGATCGGTAGAGCCTCGTCTTATCGCGTATGACACATCTGGCAATCAAGAAAAAAATCAGACAAGTTCTGTAAGCTATGTTGGCATGTTATTTACGTCCCAAAAGCTTGTTTCACAGCCTTTTGAGACACAATTGACTCAACAAGAACAACGCGGGTTGTGGCAAGAGGCGCACGATGTCCTCTTTAATATCTTTGCACATGCTATTGATGACCGTCTGTTATACCCCATCCTCTCCTTTGGGGTTAGACAAAAGCACGGTGCATTTACAACACTCGATACGGTTACGACTCGCGGAAAACAGCTACGCGGCTGCATCGGACGCATTACAACTCCTGAACCATTGTATAAAACCGTTGCAACAGTCATGCGTGATACGGCGCTGCATGATACTCGATTTAACCCGATCACCAAAAATGAATTGCCTAACCTAAGCCTCAAGCTGTCTATTCTATCGGATCCCCATCCGATTACTTCTTACAAGAACATTGTTCTCGGCAAACATGGCATTATCTTAAGCCACGGGCTTGCATCGGCAGTCTTTTTACCAGAAGTGCCGGTAGAATTTAAGTGGAATTTACCGGAAACGCTGACGCAGTTGAGCGAAAAAGCAGGATTGCCTTCGAACGCATGGCAAGATAAAACTGCACAGTTTGAGGTATTTACTTCAATCGATATCGGCGAGATGTGAAGACGATTCGTCATTTTCATCTATAAACTCAACTACCGGCTCTGTGGGGCGATGATGTCAAGCATGGAATCAAGAGCCATAATCGAAAAATGAGTAAATTTCCATCCTCTTATTTGTGCCATACCAATTGATGTGTCAAAAAACCATTTCAAATATTCTGAATTTTCAATCTTAAAAAATGGCCATTGAGCAAACTCTCTTCCATACTTATCAGCCATCGGTCCAACAATACCACCCACATAACTTTCATCGGTTCGGCGAGAAGAATCTACTGAATTTTCGAAAAAAATTCTGATAGTTTTATCAGAATTATTAGAAGTTTTTAATATAACCTCAAATCCTTGCGCATCGAAACAGAAATTATGTAATAATAACTCTTTATACCTGCTAAAGGAATCCATTTTGACCAAATTTCGTTCATATACTTACCTTGTAACGAATTTTAATAATTCAGCTCTGAGAATATTGAATTTCGGTTTTAGCAAAAATCAATATGAAATTCATTAAGCTTATATGTGGAAATCCAGTCAAGTAGAAGATATGAAAACCTGTGAATGTCCGGGGTATACGTAAGCATGTCTTGTCTGTATTTTTTTTCCCAATAAAGATTCGTCATAAGTGAAATATACATCCCGCTATCTTTTTTTGTTATGCGAATGGTAAATTGCGAACCATCACATAACACTGAAAAAAAATCTTCGAAATTATCTTTATCTAAATTAATAAAAAAATCAGCACTTTCCTCCAACAAAAGGATCCGAGAATCAAGTGCATATTTAAAACCCATTGAAAGCCCCTTTTCCATCAACTGTAAAAGGTTTTCTCGCTTGAATTCAAGGTCAATATCACAAGACACAAAATATGTTTTACTCATGTGCTAATACCTTCCCTCCACCGATTCAATAGGACCAGTTTTAAATTCGAACGGTATGTAGTTGTCAAGCAAATTGAGCATCAATTTGATATAGTAAGGCCAATCGATTTCAGGATTTTGCTTACCAAAATATGTTCTTTGTTTTGCATTAGTTAAATGAGTCAGGCTAACCAATAAAAAACCTTCTTGATTTTTAAATGTCAAAAAAAATTCTGCACCTTCGAATGAAACTTTGAACTTCGAGGACTCAATGACGCGCTTACCCACAAAGTCATCAAAACTAAAATCACCTGTTTCATACTTAAAACCCAAGGTTTTTCCTATATTGATGATATACGGTATATCTGCTCCATTATCGTACAATGCCCATAACAATGCGTTAATTTCATTTATTTGACTTACACCCATGAAATTCATTCATCTATAAAATCAACTAGCGGCACAATCTTCGCAAAATAAAAGAACTTCATTCTTCCAAAGCAATACTAAATTGATTCATTTTGTAATCAGAAATAAGTTCTAACAACAATCTGCCATATCTATACATATCGTGATCATATTTATTTTGGCCTTGATATCGCTTTTCCCACCAACCGCCAAAAAGCGCCATCGAGACATAAAAACCGAATTCTCCATCACTTAAAAAAAGAGCGAATACGGTGTCTTGGAAAAAAACATCACAATAATGCAAATCAAAATTAATGACATGATCAGCAGCTTCATCGGGAGACATTGGTTTTTCATCTTTAACATAAAAGAATCCCATTAACGCACCTTTGCGCATAATTGTGCGAACATTCTCTCGACTGTATTCAAAATCAAGATATGCGTTTGCGGAATAGACCATTCCCATAATTTTCAGTCCTTCACAATTCTTGAACTAACTTAAGATCAACTGGTTTGTAATCGGCTACTAAGTCCATCATAAGATATATGTATCGTTGAGTATCAATCTCATAATCAGACTTTCCCACATATTTTTTCTGCCAATTCGGACCAAGTCGACTCATAATTACCAAAAGCATTTGCCCGTCCTTTACAAATGATAAGTCAAAATAAGTATCTTGAAAATTAATGTTAAACCAAACATTTGGTTGTATCGCACGATCAATTACATGAGGGCCTCTCATTGGTTCACCCTCAACACTATAGTTAAAACCCAAAAAACGACTTTTTGTGATAATTGATGCTATTTCTTTCCTGCTATAATCAATCCATAACAAAGCATGTATTGCGGGTGATGTATTCATGTTTATCCTTCAACAAATTTTATCCCTTTTTCCTTTAATAATGTTTGCACGCATTCGGGAATAACTCTTTTTGAATGTAATTCAAACTCTTTTCCATATTGGAGGGCTATATCCTTCAATTCTTTAAAATCCGCTATTCTTTGCCCAATTCGATCCCCTGTAAGAACCTTCCAATCTATGTTTTTGCATTCGATAAACTTATTTTTGGTTACAATATCTATATCAACAGTTTTTATTACTCTTAATAGATCATTACTCATCTTCTTAACTTTGTCGCTAAGCTTAACAACTTCTTCCCCTTTGCTCACTAAATCAACAGCTTTTTCAAGCTCATACATCGCCCCACGTGCCGTCCCCAATGTTCCTCTATCATTTCCGATGCGACCACATTTCTCGACTCGTTGATAAACCTCTTGATAATTCGAAAGTTTTTCTATCAAACCCCAGTTATCACTTATCTTTTGTAGGTCACCTATCGACGGATCATACTGTGTGATATCAAAAAAACGCGTAGCAACCTCCGCCGCATTCCCCGCTTCTACCGCCGTACTTACCGCGGTTGTGATCTTAGGTAGATTTGATGGCGCGGATCCAACAGCAACGGTAGGACTAACTCCGGCGACTGCCTCATTCAGCTTACCAACAAATTGTAATCCACGAACTGCCGGCGCCATGAACTTTTCCGTTGTTTGCGCTACGGTTGCAACGGTAGTCGTTGCTACTTCTGCCGTTTCAGCAACAACCTCCGTAGCTCTAACAATTGCCGGAGCTATACATTGCTTTTGAAGCACCCAGACCCCCAATGCTTCATCGAATACTAAATCGAGAATCTCTTTTGTCGCACTTTGCGCGGCTCCGGCTGCTTCTTGAGCTACCTCAACGGCCTCTTGGGCGACTTCGGCGGCTTCTTCAACAATCTCTGCTGCCTCGGCAACCTCTTCCAACCCAAACAAAGCACCTATCTTGGAAAATACTGTAGCAAGCCCTGCACACGAATAATGCACTGCTGCGAAATCGGTTACCAATCCTCCAGCACCCTTTGCCGTTGCTTTAGCGCAATTGTCCCAATCATCAGCAGACATCTTTGACATCTTGGTTGTAATAAGGGTCGAGACGCGCTTAACCGTTGCCACACCGGTTCTCATGCTTTTTACTTGGACCCAATAACTTGCATCAAAAAACCATTCTGCATACTCGATCACCTTTTTCGCTCCGACAAGGCAATGCCAAAATCCCTTCGCTTTTTCCCAGATAAACGTATGCGGTGCCGTCGCTATTGATGCTGCTTTCTCACCCATTCCTTTGACAAAGTCGAGGGTGTATTCGTGTGTTTTGCCAATAGCTGCATATCCGATCTTGAGCAAGTCCGGAACAGGACGAAGTTCACCTTTTTCAATCAAATCATAATTTACCGCGCATAGAACTGCAATATGTATCATACGCACACTGAGATGTCTGAATTGGACGCCCATATAAATAGCGCCGGCTATATTGAGCAAATTATTCGTCCATGAAAGAAGCGATTGTTCTTTTTTATTGTAACGCTCTATATCTGCTTTAAAAAACTCTTCGAAACCGAGCTCGGTCGGATAGCATCAAATTTGCTTCATGAGTAAGCGTAAGAACTTTATCCGTAAAACAGCGCTTCGTTTGGCCATTATTGGTCAACTCTTCTATAAACGTTTTGCTGTGATTAATAAACGTAAAAAGATCGTAATATCTGTTGTTTGATCTTTGAGATGCTCCACTCACTCCTTTTTGGTTACCATAATGTGCCGATTGATCAAAATTCTTCTCTCGACGTTCATGTCGACTTTCAGCGGCCATTGATCGCTCATGATCGGAAGGCCTGTCACGTTCATTTGGATCATGACGAGATCCCGATGAATCACGCTCGTGCGAATCGTTTTGTTGTGGTTCCTGTGATGAGTTGTCGCGACTGTTATCGTTTCGATCTCGATATTCATCTAATTTTTCAGATGCGGCCATAAGATACGTTTCCGCTCTATAATCATCCCGATTTTCATTCAGCTTTTCATATGCGGCTGCGGTAAATATCGTTTGCACATCGTTATCTCGAAAACGATTATTTCGAACATCAAATGTGTCATCATTAATTTCCGGGAAACCGCCCAAAAATACTGAGGAGAAAAACAAGCACAAAAGCATAAAACCGGATTGGATCTTCATAGGAACTTTCTTTTTAATGCAACATACACCCAACAATTCATTTTTTTATATCAGTCAGATCGCGCAGTTGATCAATAGAAACCAACTCGTAAACTGATGCAACCTGTTCTTTTTGCCCAAATGAAACATTTGGGGGCTCTCCAACCTTCGTAATTGCCATATTTATGACGGCGAAGTAAGAATCAACACATTCTACAACGAAAACAATAAAAATCCATCTCAACATGAATTTGATGACAATTTAAACAAAAAACGCCCATAGGAGGGCGTTCTAAAAACAAAACGAGGCACATTTTCATGTGCCTCGTTCTTCGTATCAAAAATTTTAGCTTTTGCTTATAGGTCAGCTTCGACAGATATAATTTCCGGTATCGATTCTTTGAGCGCTTTTTCTATGCCAAACTTCAGCGTAAATTCTGAAGCAGGACACATAACGCATGCCCCCAATAATTTGATCTTCAAGATCCCATTATTAAAATCGACAATTTCAATATCTCCGCCATCTGAAAGAATATAGGGACGAATAGAGCTTAACACATCGTGAATCCGCTGCATCAAGGCCGCATCGCCGGCCATACTACTCAACCCACTCAAGCTTTGCAATTGTCGCGGTATCGCTCATGCGTTTGCCCATAGGAATAACGCGAGTATAACCACCGTTTCTGTGAGTATACTTTGGCGCAATTTCTGTGAACAACTTCAAAAGCGCTTCATCTTTGTATGGCAACAATGCTTTTGCTCTGCGACGTGCATTGAAGTTGTTTCCTTCACGAGCAACAGTCACCATTTTTTCCGCAAATCGTTGCACTTCTTTCACTTGGGCTTTTGTTGAAGTCAAATGACCATAGGTAATCAAATGAATCACTTGATTTCTGATCAAAGCCTTCTTGTGTGATGGCTTGAGGTTTAATTTTCTTTTTCCACTTTGGTGTATCATGGTATTATTACCTTTAAATCAATTATCTTATTTTACCGGGCCGTAAAGCCCTGCGGCTTTTAAGCCGTTGAAAGTTATTCGCTCTCTTGCTGTTGATTGTGCATCAATCGCTTTAAATCACTCTCTTTGATGTTCATACCAAAGTGGAGACCAAATGATTGCATGCTATCTTTTACTTCGTTCAAAGACTTTCTACCAAAATTTTTGATTTTCAAGCCTTCATCTTCAGTCATATTTACCAAATCAAGGATACGTTTAATACCTGCATTAACTAAGCAATTGTGCGCACGAACCGAAAGCTCAAGCTCTTCAATAGGCTTCATCAATAGGTCAACTGGAATACCTTTCAATCCATATTGATCTAATTGTGCCGGTTCTTCTGATTCTACCTGATCTGGAATTTTTGAAATTTCATTAAACGGAATCTCTGCACTCTTTAAGAAATGCTCAAGTTGCGTACGCAATACTGAGACAGCATAATGCACCATATCAACAGGGTTTTCTGAACCGTCTGTATGAATTTTCAAGATCAATTTATCATAGTCGATATCTTGTCCAACACGAGTTTTTTCTATTTCGTAAGAAACCTGACGAATAGGAGTAAACATTGCGTCAATATAAATGCGACCATTTTCTTGTAACGATTGTCCAGCAGGCCATTGAGCTGGTTGATACCCACGACCGGTTTCAACAAAAAACTCAATATCAAGCTCCCCGCCTTCTGATACATGACCAATGATATGATCTTTATTAATCAACTCAAGATGCTCATCAGCTTTGATATCTGCCACACGTGCAACACCTTCACCTTTAATGTGAAGAGACATCTTGCCAGCTCTTCCCTCATTGTTACGAATTACAATGCCTTTAATATTGAGAATCAATTGCATTATATCTTCAATAACACCGGGCAGCGTCGAAAACTCGTTGTTGACACCTTTAATAATCACAGAAGTCACCGCGGAACCTTCAACTCCACCAAGCAATACACGTCGTAACGCATTACCGAGAGTTGTTCCAAAACCGGTTTCTAATGGTTGAGCTATCAATTCACCGTATGAATCAGTTAATGCTTTCTTATTCCAGCTCAACTGAGGAATTATTAATGGTCTATATTCTTTTTTATTCATGAAACCTCCGCTACCCGAGCATTGATTTTATACACATTTAAAACTGTTTGAATCTAATTATTTAGAATACAATTCGACGATGAGATATTCTTCAATTGGCGCTTGAATATCTGAACGTACCGGGCTGCGTAATACTTTCCCGGTTCTTTCCGATTTGTTAAGCTCGAGCCAATCTGGCACTTTGACTGCCAAATTGAGTCGTTTGTCGATAACTTGTTCAACAAACAGTTTTTTAGTCAAAACATTAGGAGCCAAAGAAATCACATCATCAATTGCAACAAGGTATGACGGTGATGATACTTTTTGTCCATTTACTAAAATGTGGCCATGTGTAACCAACTGACGTGACTGAATACGTGTTGTCGCAAGCTTGAGACGATAGACGGTATTGTCTAAACGGCGTTCAAGGAAAGCTAATAATTTTTCCCCGGTAACACCTTCACGTTTACGAGCGGCCATATCAAAGAAACGTTTAAATTGGCGTTCACGCAAGCCGTACATTTCTTTTACTTTTTGTTTTTCTTCCAACTGACGACCGTAAGCGGAAAGTTTACGAGGTGCTTTTTTTGCACCAGTAGTTTCGCTTTTTGCTACTTTTGAAGTTCTTGGTTCCATAATATTCTAAAACTCATTAAAAAATGTAAAACAGATGCAATTACACACGACGTTTTTTAGGTGGACGGCATCCGTTATGAGGCAACGGAGTGACATCTCGAAGGATTGTTACGTTAACACCGGATGCTTGAAGTGAACGCGGAACGGCATCTCGACCGGAACCCGGACCTTGCAAGTTAACTTCACAATTTCTGATGCCCATGCCTTGCATTTCTTTTGCTAATTGTGATGCAATTTGACCCGCTACAAACGGAGTACCTTTTCTGGATCCCTTAAACCCCATTTTTCCTGCGCTTCCACGCAAGAGAACATCACCCTCCATAGTGGTGACTGAAACGAGAGTGTTGTTGAAACTCGATTTAACGTGCACTACTGCGGAGTCAATATTTCTGCGCACTTTTTTTGTTTTTTTGTATGCCATTATGTCCTTTATATCTCACAAACTATGGTTTACTTCTTGGTGACCTTACGCTTAAGCGCAACTGCACTACCCGCTCTTCTTGGACCTTTACGTGTACGAGCATTGGTCTTTGTGCGCTGGCCTCTTACCGGAAGTCCTTTTTTGTGACGAAGTCCGCGATAGCTTCCAATTTCTTGTAGACGCTTTATGTTAAGCATGATCTCTTTTCGAAGTTCTCCTTCGGCTGTATAGTTTGAAGAAACTTCTTTTTGGATAGCAGCAACATGCTCATCCGAGAGATCTTTAACGCGTGTATCAAAATTGATATTAAGTTTGTTTAAAATATCACGCGCAGTCTTTAGTCCAATACCAAAAACATATGGTAATGCGTATTCAATTCTTTTGTGAGAGGGTAAATTAACACCTTCTATTCGTGCCATACCGAATATTCCTTATCCTTGACGTTGTTTATGACGTGCATTTCTTTTACAAATTATTCTAACTACTCGATCTCTTTTTACTATTCTGCAATCCTTGCAAATTTTTTTTACAGAAGTTCTAACCTTCATAGAAGTCTCCGCCAAAAGTATGAATACTGACTAAATTAATTTTTATACCGCAACACAATTCTTCCACGCTTCAAGTCATATGGTGATAACTCTAATGCAACTCTATCACCTGGCACTATCTTGATATAATGCATACGCATTTTTCCCGATACATGCCCTAAGACTTCGTGCCCACCCTCTATCTCAACCTTAAACATCGCATTCGGCAATGTTTCCTTCACTATACCATCCACTTTGATAACATCTTCTTTTTGCTTCTGCTCGTGCTTTGCCATCTCTTACCTATCGCTAAATTCTTGTAACAACTTTTGGTCCAACAGGACATACTATTACCGTATCCTCTACATGCACAGCCAAGGAACGATCAACGGTACGGACAGTCCAGCCATCATCAAGCACCTCGACCTTATAGCTATGCATTGTGATCATCGGTTCCAGCGCAAATGCCATGCCGACTTGCAGCAACGGCCCTCTTCCAGGTTTTCCATAATTGAGTATTTCAGGATCTTCATGCATATTTTTTCCAATACCATGTCCTGCAAAATCTCGTACCACTCCATAACCAGCTGCCTCAACAACTGTTTGTATTGCGGCCGAAATATCCCCAAAACGATTCCCCGAAACGGAATGAGCTATACCGGCATCAAGCGCACTCTGAGCAGTCGCTACCAATTTTTCAGAGCGACTATCAATCACGTTATCGACAAAATAAACACGTGCCATATCCGCGCAATATCCTTGCCACGATGCACACACATCGAATTTGACAAGGTCTCCTGATTTCAAAATTTTTGTTTTTGTGGGAACCCCATGAACGACTTCATCATTGACAGAAATGCATGAAACATGCTTATAGCCATGATAGCCCTTCATCGCGCTCACCAGCCCCTGGGCCTTCAATTTATTTTCAATCCATATATCCAATTCAAGGGTTGAAATTCCACCTTTGATTATTTCAGGTAAAAAAGAAAACACCTCGGCAAGCAGAGCTCCCGCGCGTTCCATTTTTTGAATTGCTAACTTATTTTTTACCGTAATCATAAGGCTAAATTAAACATACCACTTGTTTGAACTCATCAAAAACTTGATCTATTGTTTTTTCAACACAAACTTCAACAATCGGATACTTGTTTTGTGCATAAAAATCAAGCAACTCACCCTCAAATCTTCGATACGTAGCTAAACGCTCAACAATCGATTCGGGAGTATCATCAGCTCTTTGCTCAAGTACACCGTTACATTTACTACACATCCCTTTGATAGCCGGTTGCAATAGAGAGTCTTCCTGAACAGAATAAACTTGCTGGCAATCTCTATTTGAACAAGTAAACCGCGTCGAAAGTCTTTTAATTATAATGGGATCACTCACTTTAAGCCGTATAACTGTTGAGGTAACCACTCCGTCACCAAAACGAATAGTTTGCTCAAATTCCTGTGCTTGACATGAAGTTCGTGGGTATCCATCAAATATAATAGGACTTGCATGGAACTTATCCTGAGAAAGCCACTCTATTACCATTGAAGTAATAAGACTATCTGAAACTAGTTTACCAGATTTCAAAGCAAAATCTATTTGTTTACCGATCTCAGTCCCCTCACTAATATGTTTCCGGCATAGGTTGCCAGTCGATAGCTGTCGCCACCCCAATTTTTCACGACAGAGTGAGGAAAGGGTCCCTTTTCCGGAGCCCGGGGGACCCATGAAAATGTATACTTGCTGTGTCGCCATGCTGTTGTTCAACGTGCTCCCCTCATTTTCATTCTTCCAGAGGTTAAAAAGCCTTCATATCTATTTTCAATGAGGTACGCCTCAAGCTGTGCCGCCGTATCCATAGCAACACCCACAACGATCAACAATCCTGTTCCACTCAAATAGAATGGCATATTCTTAATAACAGCTTGGAGGAAGTTAGGAGAAAGAGCTAAGAGAGCCAAATAAATCGCCCCAACGAGCACTATTCGTCCAAGAATATAATTGAAGAATTCGGCAGTCTTTTTGCCCGGTCTAATACCAGGAATGAATCCACCACTCTTTTTTATATTATCTGCAAGCTCATTTGGATCATACATGGTTGAGGTATAGAAATAGGAAAAGAATATGATAAGAAGAAACTCTAACACATTATGGAGAGCTCCTTGTCTTTGAAGAGCCATTGAAACAGATTTAAATATTTCAAATCTGTCTGCAAGCACGGATGCAATCCACATAGGAATATTCAGAACAGCTCCGGTAAAAATGACTGGCATCACACCGGGAACGTTAATCTTGAATGGAATATAGGTGCTTTGCCCGCCATATACCCTGTTTCCGACAACACGTCTGCTATATTGAACTGG
Source organism: uncultured bacterium (assembly GCA_963713925.1). Taxonomy (GTDB): domain Bacteria; phylum Babelota; class Babeliae; order Babelales; family Vermiphilaceae; genus MFD01112-c2. The sequence goes on along the minus strand of OY970212.1, from coordinate 539,148 downwards.
CACCTTACGTTCACCTTTTTCAAGGAAAACGATACATGCGGTAATAGCGAGGAAAAAGAATAGGATAAAGAGAGCAACCCAACCGCTCAGCGATTCAAGTTGGAATACGCTGTGAATGGTTCTGGCGATATTTCCTGGAAAAGCGGCAACGATCCCTGCAAAGATGATCATTGAGCTTCCATTACCAAGTCCAAACAGAGAAATCTGTTCACCAAGCCACATCACAAAAAGCGACCCAACTGTCAAAGAAAAAATGAACATAAAATAGAAGCCAAACGATGGGTCTATAATTAAATTCATCTGTCTGAGAAGTAAGATATATCCAAAGCTTTGGAATATTCCGACACCAACCGCTAAATAGCGCGTGTATTGATTCACCATTTTCCTGCCATATTCACCTTCTTTGAGCAATTGCTCAAGTGCGGGAATCGACATTCCAAGAATTTGCATAATAATTGAAGCTGTAATGTATGGGCTGACTCCTAAGGCGAACAATGTACATTGCTGCAATGCCCCTCCTGAAAAGAGATCAAGATAGCCAAAGAGCCCCCCAAGACCCTTCCCCTGAGCTATCAATTCTTTTAAAGCTTCAATATTAATGCCTACAACAGGAAAATATATTCCTACGCGGTAAACAAACAAAATGAACAAAGTAAAAAACACCTTCCTGAGCAAATCAGGAATGTGAAATATGTTAAGAAAGTTCCTCAATACTATCACGGCTTTACTTCTCCTTATTTACCAGAGCCTCACCACCATTAGCACTTATACGTTCTTTGGCAGATTTACTGAAAGCATCTGCATGAACCGTTAGCTTCTTCTTCAATTCACCATTGCCCAAAACTTTAATTTTTGTTGCATGTTCTTTAATGGCGCCATTCTTGATATCAACAAGTCCACGCGCAATGAGCTCTTTTCTATCAACAATATCACCTTCTGAAAAGTGATCGTTGAGTTGCTGCAGGTTCACACAAACAACGTCATATTGGAAATCGTAGTTATTAAAACCACGCTTTGGCAAACGACGGAACAGAGGCATTTGACCGCCTTCAAATCCGATCCGAGGTAAACCGCCTGAACGAGCTGTTTGACCTTTTCCGCCTTTTCCTGATGTACCACCGCGGCTTCCGCCGCGACCAACCGTTTTACGTTTTTTTACCAATTTGGTAATACTATTCAGCTTTAGCATCGACAGATCCTGTAATATCATTAATAGTTTTGTTGCGCAAGAGAGCAAAAGATTTAACAGTACGAAGCTTTGAGAGCGCATTCAATGTTGCTTTTACAACGTTTTGTCTGTTAGATGAACCGAGCGATTTTGCAAGAACATCTTTAATACCAAGCGCTTCCATAACAGAACGCATAGCTCCTCCGGCAATAACACCGGTACCCTTAGATGCAGCACGAATTACCACGCGGCTTGACCCGTGATGACCTTCGATGTTGTAAGGGATTGTTGCGCCACGGAGTGGGATGGAGAAGGTGTTCTTACGAGCTCTATTTGTCGCCTTTGCAATAGCAAGCGATACTTCTTTGCTTTTGCCAAGACCTAAACCAATTTTTCCTTCTTGGTTACCAGTAACGACAAGCGCTGAAAATGAAAATCTCTTTCCACCTTTGGTTACCTTGGTAACTCGGTTGACGTTGACTACGTAGTCTACCCAAGTGGAAACTTTATCTTTATCGTCTTTACGTTTTAACATACTCATTGTTCCTGTTTGAGATTAAATTTTTAGTCCGCCTTCTCTGAGTCCTTCGGCAAGTGATTTCACTCTGCCATGGTATAAGAAGGAGCCTCGATCAAAAACAGCTTCTGATACACCGGACTTGAGAGCACGACGCGCTAATTCTTTTCCTACTGAATGTGCAGCTTGCTTCTTATCGCCCTTGATATCTTTCAACTCGAGCGTGGAACAACTTACAATAGTCGCATGTTTTGAATCATCTATGAGCTGCGCATAGATATGTTGCAAGCTTTTGAATATAGACACACGGGGATTTGACGAAACCTTAATTTTATTTCTGTTTCGTAAAGCCCTACGAATGGATCGTTGTCTTTTTTGTTTTTGAATACTCATCTAAAATACCTTAATCAATTATGAAGATTTCGTTTTACCAGCTTTACGAGCGATAACTTCTTCAGCGTATTTAATCCCTGTTCCTTTGTATGGCTCAGGTTCTCTCAATGCTCGTATTTTGCTACATACAAGGCCCAAAAGTTCTTTGTTTGTTGATTTAAGAACTAATTTTTGTCCCGTTTTGTCGATTTCAATCGAAACTGATTCAGGTAAATTAAAATCAATTTTATGACTAAATCCGAGAGTAAAGGTCACTTTTGAACCTGCGGCTACCGCCTTAAATCCAAGACCATTAATTTCAAGTTTTTTCTCAAACGGCTTTTCAGCACCATGAATCATATTGAAAAGAAGCGCTCTATTGAGCCCCCATATACGACTCACACCTCTGAGAGAATGTTTACTTTTTACAGATTCGTTAAGATTCAATGTAAGCCTATTGTCAGCAACAGTTGCTTTCAATTGTTCAGGAAGTTTGAAGGAACCTGACTTACTTTTACCTTTATATAGTACCTCTTGACCTTTCACTTCAACAGAAGTAGTTCCAAGATCAATCGGTCTTCTTCCAATCTTTGACATTAGGGTATCCTTACCAAACGGTGCAAATCACTTCACCGCCAACATTGAGCTTTTGTGCCGTTCTGTTAGAGATGATCCCTTTATTGGTAGTTAATATCGAAATACCCAAACCACCAATGACAGGTCTTACGTTTTTAATACTGTTATATCGACGCGATGAAGGCTTGCTCACTCTTGTTAATTCATGAATTGCTGATTCACCATCAACATATCGAAGAGTTACCCTAATCATCTTTTTGCCGGATTCATCGATTGAATCATATTCATTGATAAAGCCTTCTTGCTTCAAAATGTCAGCAATTGCAAGATTTACTTTTGAATATGGAGCCAAGACGAACGACTTGGATGACATAATACCATTACGAATTATTGTCAGGAAATTTCCAATTATATCAATTGACATTATAAACCTCTCAAATCTTACCAGCTGGTTTTCTTAACGCCTGGAAGTGCTCCTTCAAGCGCATTTTTTCTAAAGCAAAGACGACACATCATGAATATTCTCATATATCCACGTGGACGCCCACACAACTTGCATCTATTACGAGCACGTACCGCAAACTTCGGCGTACGATTCGATTTTTCTATCAAAGCTTTTCTTGCCATGCGTTTTCCTATTGCTTACGGAATGGCATACCGAAGCTTTTCAAAAGCTCGAAAGCATGCGCATCGTTTTTTGTGCTGGTCGTTATTGTTATATTCATACCATGAACTTTTTCACTGAATTGCATATCTAATTCAGGGAATATCGTCCACTCTTTAATACCGAGATTATAGTTACCACCACGGTCAAATTTAGTAGGAACACCTTGGAAGTCACGAACCTTAGGAAGAGCTAAACTGATGAGTTTATCTAAGAACTCATACATTCTGTCTCCACGCAAAGTAACTTTAACACCAATTGGCATACCTTCACGCAATTTAAATCCGGCGATAGACTTACGAGCTTCTGTTTTAACAGGCTGTTGTCCCGCTATTTTTCTCATTGCATCCAAAACCGACTGAACCGACTTACTGTCAGCAACCGCTTCTTTGACACCAACGTTTAGAACAATTTTTGAAATCTTTGGCACTTCCATAATATTTTTTAGGCCAAGACTTTTTTTCAATTCTGGCTTAATGGAGCCAGTGTATAATTCTTCAAGACGAGCTTTGCTCATAGTATGTCCTCACATTCAGGAGCAGTTAAAATGTTTCTTTGCATAAATTACAAGCACGCGCATGTGAGCCATTTTCCAAAGTGACGACATTCACTCGGCATGCTTTCTTGCAAGAGGTGCACACAGGCATAACTTTACTTGAAGAAATAAATGACTCGCTTCGCACAATACCGGACCGTTCGCCGCGACCACGCGCTTTTACATGCGCAGTTTTAACAGCTACGTCTTTAACCATTACCATGTCTTTGCCAGGCACAATATCAATTACTTGGCCTTTCTTATCTTTGTCCTTACCAGCGAGGACTAACACTGTATCTTGTTTTTTAATTCGAGCTACCATGGATATTCCTTATAACGATTCTGGAGCTAATGAAATAATTTTTGGAAATCCTTTTCGCAACTCGCGGGCAACTGGCCCAAAGATACGTGTGGCAATCGGCTCTTGATCTTTAATGATCACTGCCGCATTATCACCGAAACGAATATAACTTCCATCTTCACGACGAAACTCTTTTGCCGCACGCACAATAACTGCTTTAACGACCTGTCCTTTTTTAACCATTCCACCAGGAATAGCTTTTTTTACCGCACAAACGATAACATCACCGATATAGGCATAACGCTTACGGGTGCTTCCCACGATGTGGATGCACTGTATTTCTTGTGCACCTGAGTTATCAGCAGCTTTTAAGCGAGATTGTTTCTGAATCATAGAAAACTCCAAAATTACCGAGTTGCGCCCGTATTCAACACACGTGACAAGTACATAAATTTAGTCTTGGAAACAGGTCTTCCCTGGAAAAACTCAACATGGTCACCCAACTTTGCAACCTTGTTTTCATCATGCACTTTATAATTTTTAACTGATTTCATCACTTTATTAAGCGACGCGTGTCGATAGGTTCTTTCTACTTCAACAACAATGGTTTTATCCATTTTGTCAGAAACAACAACACCGCTCCATACGCGTTTACTTGTATCTGTAGTTTTATTCATTTGTTCTTTCATATTTGCCCACTTTTATTGGGCTTTTTTTAGATTCATAAGCGTCATGGCACGAGCGATATCTTTTCGCAACTTTGCAAAAGCAGAATAATCTTTTACGTGCGCAGTTACTTTCTTTAATTTCAAACTAAAAAGTTCCCGTCTGAGCTCATTGAGATGTTCTCCCAATTGCTCAGGGCTCATTTGTTGAAATTTTTTGAATTGTTCATTGCGTTTCATCATATTCCTAGAAAATTAAATTGCTTCCTGAGCGGCGAGTTCACCACGGGTGACAAATCTGGTTTTCATTGGCAACTTATAGGAAGCTGCTTTTAATACTTCACGCGCTTCCAACTCAGTAAGTCCGGCAATTTCGCAAATAACGCGTTCGCGCTTAACTACAGAAACCCATAATTCCGGATTCCCTTTACCTTTACCCATACGAGTTTCAGCAGGCTTTTTTGTCACAGGTTTATCTGGAAACACTCTCAAAAAGAATTGACCGACCTTTTTAAGCTTACGTGAAACAGTAACACGAATCGCCTCAATTTGCTGCGCAGTCAATCGTACCGGTTCCAATGCTTGCAAACCAAACTCACCAAACGCCAAGGTTCGAGCGCCTTTTGATCTTCCACGCATCTTGCCTTTTTGTACTTTTCTATATTTTGTTTTTTTAGGCATCAACATATTGATATCTTTCGAACGTTATGCAAGCTGATACTCGCCTTTACAAATCCAGACTTTCACACCAATAATTCCATAGGTAGTCTTAGCTTCTGCAAAACCGTAATCAACATCTGCTCGCAATGTATGAAGAGGAATAGATCCAACACGAGCCCATTCTTGACGTGCAATTTCAGCACCATTCAAACGACCTGAGATGCAAATCTTTACACCCTTTGCGCCTGATTTGATTGCTGACAATGCCGCACGTTTCATAACTTTCTTGAAGCTTGCACGCTTAACTAATTGATCAGCGATACTTTTTGCAACCAAAACGGCATTAAGCTCTGCTACTTTTACTTCTTGAACTGAAACTTCAACATTTTTTTTGCCAAAGCGATGCGCTATCTCAGCTTTCAAAGATTCAATTTCTTGACCCTTTTTACCGATAACAACACCAGGGCGGCTTGTATGAAGAACAATGCGGATATTTTCTCCGGATTTTTCAATTTCAATTCTGGCAATTTCAGCATTCTCAAGCACTTTATTCAAGTACTTTCTAATGTGGATATCTTCCAATACTTCTTTGCCATACGATTTGCGAGCAAACCAGCGACCATCCCAATCACGGTAAACACCTAATCTAAATCCAATCGGATTAACTTTTTGTCCCACGCGTTACCTCTTACTTAATCTATTTAGATTCCAAAATTACACTCATGTGACTCAATCTTTTGCGCTGCGGATTGGCGCGACCCATAGCACCCGGCTTAAAATAGCGGACGATAGGACCTTGATCAATTCGTATCTCTTTTACATACAAAGAGTCTGCAGCAACATTACCATTGTGTTTTGCATTTGCTACAGCCGACTCAATCAGTTTATAAAGAGGAACTGCTTTCTTGACAGCATAAGTATTGAGCCAAGAGAGAGCAAATTCGGCTGATTTTCCCCTGATTACATCCGCAAGCGGACGAATTTTATAGGGTGAAATACGGATATAGCGTGCTTTTGCTAAAAAATTCATTTGAAAATTACCATTAATTCAAAAAATTATACTACAGTTATCTTATCACAGTTGCTTATTTATGTACACATAGAAATTTCTATGGTTCATGCGGCTTACTCAGCTCCGGCTTGTCTTTGCCCACTGTGCATCTTAAAGGTGCGAGTTGGTGCAAACTCACCGAGATAATGGCCTACCATGTTCTCTGTGACAAATACTGAGATAAACTTTTTGCCGTTATGCACTGCAATGGTTAACCCTACAAATTCAGGTATCACCATGCTGCGGCGTGACCATGTTTTTACGACTTCACGCTTGCCTGATTCTTTTACTTTAAGAATCTTTTTCATTAAAGATTCTTCTACGTAAGGGCCTTTACGGGTTGATCGAGCCATCTTAATTCCTCGTTTGAAATATCATTATGGTCTACGTCTTTTGAGAATAAGACGATTTTTACGGACACGTGTTCTTGTTCCCTTGCATCCTTTACCCCATGGAGTTGTCGGATGTGAACCGGATTTAGAACGACCTTCACCACCTCCATGTGGGTGATCTACAGGGTTCATAGCCATACCTCGGACAGTCGGTCTGATACCTCTCATACGAGTACGTCCAGCTTTACCCCAGGTAATGTTTTGATAATCAGCATTACCAAGAACACCTACGGTAGCCCAGCAATCAAGAGAAACCATTCTCATTTCTCCCGATGGCATACGAAGAGTTGCATATCCATCATCCGTTTTAGCTACAAACTGCGCTGATGATCCTGCACTTCTCACTAATTTGCCACCTGATCCCGGAACAATTTCAATATTGTGAACAAGGAAACCGATTGGTATGTTTTTCAATGGGAGACTATTACCTACTTTTGCTTCGGCACTCAGTCCGGCCATAACGACACTGCCCACTTTTAGGCCATCCGGCAACAACATATATGACTTAGCGCCGTTGTTAAAGGAAATAAGTCCGATGCGAACGTTTCTATTTGGATCATACTCAACAGAAACGACTTTGCCTGGAACGTCCTTTGTCACTCGTTTAAAGTCGATAAGACGATATTTTCTCAGCGCTCCGCCGCCGTGATGTCTTACAGTAATTCTTCCATAAGAGTTTCTTCCGCCACGTTTACGTAACCCAACAACTAAACCTTTTTCAGGCTTGTTGGTTGTAATGTCGCTTGAATCAAGAAATGTCTGAAATCGGAGTGACGCACTTCTTGGTTTTCTTCTAATTATTGCCATATTATTCAAATCCTCAAGCGATTATGCTGCTTCTTGCTTTGCAATCGGCTGGTTACCTGCTTGATCGATAAAATCAAGTGTGTAACCTTTTTTCAATGTAACAATAGCTTTCTTGCTCGTCACACCAACGGTTGTCGTACGTCGCTGAACCGTTTTTGTTTTACCTTGACGAACACTGGTGTTCACTCTTTCAACTTTTACATTGAAAAGTTTTTCCAAAGCTTCTGCAATCTGAGATTTATTAGCTTTCGGATGTACTTTTAACACAAGTTTATTGAGCGTTTTATTTTGTTTATAAGCATCTGACGATATAATCGGGCCTATAATAATCTGATAAATATTTAGATCCATCGTGACACCATATTTTTAAAATGATCAAAATCTTTTTTCAAGAACACCCACTGATCGCCCTGAGCTAAATCAAACGCATTTGGTTGATCAAAGAAAAGTATTCTTACATTCGGTATATTTGCAAATGAAGCAAAGCTCATAGCATCATCTACCGGTAAAAAGATATTTACGGCGCGATTTGCAAGTCCAGCATCTCTTAATGCCTTGAATGCCAATGCAGTTTTTGGAACTTCTGAATTCAAATTCCAATCTAACTGAATAACACGCTGAGAATTGATATATGAAGCAAGAAGTTCAAGCATTACCTGTTGTTTTACTTGCTTATTGAGGGTCAATGTTCTCACGCGTGGTTGTGGACCAAAGGTAACACCACCTTTTCTCCATAATGGAGAACGAGGAGATCCAGCACGAGCGCGCCCTGTTCCTTTTTGCTTCCAAGGTTTCTTGTTCGAGAAAGAAACATCAGCACGGCCTTTTACAGCCACGGTTCCTTGACGCCAATTTTGTAACAATGAACGAACATAAGTTGCGAAACCTACATGCGTTTGTTTTTTGATTTGTGATAAATCTAAGTCGAGCTGAGAAGCGGATACGTGATGCACGATATCAGGCACTGCTTGATTAGAGTTTTTTATTGCTTGTTTTGCCATTTCAAACCTACGCTTGTTGAACATAGACTAAAGAACCTGACTTACCTGGCACTGACCCTTTGATCAGCAGAAGGTTATTGTCAGCATGTACTTTAACCAATTCTAAGTGACGAATCATATGTCTTACGCCGCCCATGTGTCCCGGAAGACGCTTACCCTTGATAACGCGTCCTTGAGATCTCATGAAGCTTAATGATCCCGGTCTTCTACCAATTTTAGAGCCGTGGCTCGCACGCCCACCAGTAAACCCATGTCGTTTTACCGTTCCTTGAAAGCCATGGCCTTTAGAAACGCCCACAACATTGACTCGTCCACCTTCTGTCAAAGCAGAATGGAAAACAGCTGGCTGTCCGACCACGAATTCGTGTTCACCGCCTTTAAGTTTCACTTCACGAACGAATTGAAAATACTTTTTAGCATCTTTCAACCATTCTGAAGAGAAATTCTCTTTTCTGAATCTGTCTCGAGGTTGCGCAATTTGCACTGCAACATACCCGTCATTTGCCTCAGTTTTTACCTGAGTAATGAACCAGCCAGAAACATCAATAACAGTAACAGGAATTGCTTTTTCTTTAGCAAAGACCTGGGTCATTCCTATTTTTTTACCCCATAAACCTGATATCATTGAATGACCTTTCTACTAATTAATCTCTACATCTACGCCTGATGATATACTGAGCTTCATCAAAGCGTCCATCGTTTGATCCGATGGTGAAATAATGTCCATTATTCGACTATGAGTTGTTAATTCAAACTGCTCACGCGATTTCTTGTCGATATGAGGAGATCGCAAAACGGTGAAACACCGTCTTTTGTTTGGCATTGGAACAGGCCCCATAATCTGGGAGCCTGTTCTTTTTACCGTAGAAACAATTTGCTTGACTGCTTTGTCGAGTAACTGATGATCGTATGAACGTAATGTCAAACGAATCTTTTGTTTCTTCATCAAAAACCTTACTTAAGAATCTTTGTAACAACGCCAGATCCAACAGTTCTGCCGCCTTCACGGATAGCAAAACGAAGATCTTTATCCATCGCAACAGGCCCGATCAATTCCACAGATAACTCTACGTTATCACCTGGCATAACCATCTCACGACCTGCAGGAAGCGTAACGTTTCCAGTCACGTCTGTGGTTCGGAAATAGAATTGAGGACGGTAACCATTAAAGAATGGGGTAGTACGACCGCCTTCTTCTTTGGTCAAGATATACACTTTGCATTCAAACTTGGTATGAGGAGTGATGCTGCCTGATTTAGCAAGAACCATTCCGCGTTCAATTTCTTCTTTCTTGATACCGCGTAAGAGCAACCCAACGTTATCACCAGCTTGAGCGTCGTTTAGAATCTTTCTAAACATTTCAACACCGGTTACCGTTGTTTTAGCGTTAGCGCCGAACCCGACGAGTTCAACTTCATCACCAACTTTAACTTTACCAGTTTCAATTCTACCGGTTGCAACAGTACCACGACCGGAAATTGAGAACACCGCTTCGATTGGCATCAAGAATGGTTTATCAATTTCACGAGCCGGTTGAGGAATATAGTTATCAACAGCATCCATCAATTTTTGGATTGCTTGTGACCCGATTTCACTCTTGTCACCGTTAAGAGCTTTAACAGCTGCACCACGGATAACAGGAATTTCATCGCCTGGGAAGTCATATTTTTTAAGAAGATCACGAATTTCTTCTTCAACCATATCAACCATCTCAGGGTCATCAACCATGTCTACTTTATTCAAGAACACAACAAGTGCAGGAACGTTAACGTTTCGTGCCAAAACGATGTGCTCGCGAGTTTGAGGCATCGCACCATCTGCAGCTGAAACTACAAGAATAGCTCCGTCCATTTGAGCGGCACCAGTGATCATGTTTTTTACATAGTCTGCGTGACCAGGGCAGTCAACGTGCGCATAGTGGCGCTTGTCTGTTTCATACTCAACGTGTGAAGTATTAATGGTAATACCACGTTCTCTTTCTTCAGGCGCATTATCGATTTGATCGAATGCTTTAAATTGCGCCAAACCTTTATCTGCAAGAACTTTTGTGATTGCAGCAGTCAAAGTCGTCTTACCGTGGTCAACGTGACCGATGGTACCGATATTAACGTGAGGCTTTTTACGCTCAAATACACCTCGTGACATGACAAATTCTCCCGAACTAAAACAATATATATTTATTTTTTCTCAACAATTGCATCTTGAACGTTCTTTGGAACTTCTCGATAACATTCAAATTCCATGGTATAGCCTGCACGACCCTTGGTCATAGATCGCAAGTCGGTCGCGTATCCAAACATTGCCCCAAGTGGAACTTCTGCTGTGATTTCTTGCTTATCCATTTGAGCTTCCATACCGAGAATACGGCCTCTGCGCGAGTTTAAGTCACCCATCACATCGCCCATATATTCTTCCGGAGTCTCAACAGTCACTTTCATGATCGGCTCAAGAAGCACAGCGCTTCCTTGGTTCATACCTGATTTGAAAGCAAGAGAAGCTGCAATTTTAAACGCAAGTTCAGATGAGTCCACGTCATGGTAGGAACCATCATATAACGTTGCCTTAAAGTCAACAACCGGGTATCCACCGAGTATGCCAGTGCCTTTAGCCTCTTCGAGACCTTTTTGCACCGGTGATATAAACTCTCGAGGAACTGAACCACCAACAACCCCATTTACAAACTCAAAACCTTTTCCTCGCTCAAGCGGCTCAAATTTAATCCATACGTGACCGTATTGACCTTTACCACCTGATTGCTTAATGTACTTACCTTCAACCTGTACTGGCTTCTGGATAGTCTCTTTGTATGCAACTTGGAGTTTACCTTGCACCAATTCAAGCTTATGTTCACGCTTTAATCGATCCACAATAATTTCAAGATGCAACTCACCCATACCACGAATAACGGTTTGGCCGGTTTCTTCGTCATAGGTAAACTGGAAAGAAGGGTCTTCTTGCATCATTTTACGCAAGGAGAGAACCATTTTTTCGTAATCTGATTTATTTTTCGGCTCAATCGAAGTCGAAATCACTGGAGGTGGTACGTTAATAGACTCAAGCAATACAACGTGTTTTTCCTCACACAAGGAATCGCCGGTTATTGTGTCTCTCACACCGATAATCGCAGCAATATCACCTGCTTGAACCAAATCAATTTCTTCACGTTTATTTGAGTGCATACGCATAATACGGCTCACGCGCTCTTTAGATCCCGTACGAGCATTAACAACATAGGAACCGGCCTTGAGCTCACCCGCATACACACGAATAAAGTTGAGCACACCAACAAATGGATCAGTGACGATCTTAAAGGCAAGTGCACAGAAAGGTTTTTTAGGATCCGCTTGAATCTCGACCGTTGCCTTAGTGTCAGGATTAATCGCTTCAATCGGTGGAACATCGACAGGTGATGGCAAATAGTCAATGACGCCATCAAGAACGAGTTGAACACCTTTGTTTTTAAAAGCAGTACCGCAGAATGCTGGAACCAGCTTAAGCTCAATAGTCCCTTTACGAATCGCCGCTTTAATTTCTTCAACAGAAATTGGCTCTTCATTGAGGAATTTATCGGCAAGCGTCTCATCAACATCGCACGCCGCTTCTAAAATACGATTGTATGCTTTTTCAACTTCATCCTTGTATTCATTCGGAAACGGTGACCATTTAACCTGAGTACCAAAATCACCTTCAAATGTTGCCATCTTACCGGAAAGAACATCTATAATTCCGGTAAAATCTTCTGAAAGGCCAACTTGCACTTGCATAGGCACCGCATTTGCCTTGAGCTTGGTATTAACATCGTTAATAACACGGGCATAATTTGCACCAACACGGTCTAATTTATTTACAAAGATAATACGTGGAACTTTGTAACGATTTGCCTGGCGCCATACTGTTTCAGATTGAGGCTGAACACCTTCAACACCTGCAAACACAGCAATCACGCCATCAAGAACGCGCAACGAACGCTCAACTTCAATAGTAAAGTCAACGTGTCCCGGAGTATCAATAATATTTACGTGATGATCTTTCCAAAAACAGGTAATAGCAGCTGATTGAATGGTAATACCACGCTCACGCTCCTGCTCCATCCAGTCCATAACGGTTTCACCTTCATGGACTTCACCAATCTTGTGTGAAACACCGGTATAAAAGAGGATTCGTTCCGTTACCGTTGTTTTACCGGCGTCAATATGCGCCGCAATACCAATATTTCTAAATCGCTTTAATGGAATACTCATTACAGGCCCCTACCATTACCAAGCAAAGTGAGAGAAGGCTCTGTTTGACTCAGCCATCTTATGAACATCAGATCTTTTCTTAACAGCTCCACCACGTCCATCTGCGGCTTCATGAATCTCTGCAGCAAGCCTCAGACCCATTGTTTTATCCGAACGCTCTTCGGCCGCACTAATAATCCAACGGATTGCCAATGCACGCGCGCGATCATGATTCACTTCAGTAGGAATTTGGTAGACACTGCCCCCAACTCTACGCGGTTTAACCTCAATGAGAGGAATTACTTTTTCAAAAGCACGATCAAACTGAGCAAGTGCTTTTTCTTGATCGCCCTGGTTTCTTTTCACCAAAACATCAAGCGCATCATACACAATGCGACGGGCGGTATTTTTTTTGCCGCGCCACATAACAATGTTGATAAATTTTTGAATCAACTCTGAGCCATATACTGGATCAACACCAATGACTCGTTTAGCGAGTTCTTTTTTACGTCTAGGCATATTTTTTATCCTTTAAACCCTATTTTTTAGGACGCTTTGCACCATAATGAGATCGCGCTTGACGACGCTTTTCAACTCCGGCAGAGTCTAACGTTCCACGAACAATATGATATTTAACACCTGGTAAATCGGGAACACGACCACCACGCACTAACACAACAGAGTGCTCTTGAAGGTTATGTCCTTCTCCAGGAATATATGCTGTTACTTCAATCCCTGTTGATAGCTTCACACGGGCAACTTTTCGTAATGCTGAGTTCGGTTTTTTTGGTGTTTGAGTGAAAACACGAGTGCAAACACCGCGCGCCTGAGGAGCACCTTTTAAAGCAGGGCTCTTAGACTTATCTTTTCCGTGTCGTCTTCCTGAGCGACAGAGTTGATTTATCGTGGGCATAAAAAAACGTTCCTAAAATTTAAAAGTGTGACAAAATATTTGCAAACCGCACATCCGGCTGGGCAAACCACCAATTTTTATGACTCTTTATGAAAAGGGTTAGTTGTATTTTAACCTTTTTGATAATTTTTTCAAGATAAAACGCTATTCCTAAGGATATTTCCAGGCTTTGGTCCGATTGCCCTTAATGACATTGCCCTCAGATTCATGCATTCCATAGACTAAAGATTACTCGAATGATAAGGTTAGTATACATTTATTATAGATCTAACACCTTAGGCTCTGCTTAAAGGGTTTGATGTTTCCCGTAATGAAATTGAATGATTAGTTTGTTGTTAAAATCTCTAATAGGTTTTTTATCAGTATAAGGAGTATTTATGACGTTGTCCCATCTTTTTTCTTTTTTGCCCGGCAGAATGCTGGCGACTTTCACCGGAGCCTTTGGCCTTTTTGCCGGAATTTTTGGCATCGGGTTTCTCATCGGCTTTCATGAGCTGGGGCATTTTCTCTTTGCAAAATTTTTTGGAGTAAAAACGCCCGTTTTCTCTATTGGATTTGGCCCTCTGCTGGTAGATAAAAAGATAGGCGATACCCATTTTACCCTCAGAGCAATTCCTCTTGGAGGATACGTACAAATGGCAGGGACAGATGATGTCCAAAAAGAGTCAGACCATGAACTCTTCTCCTCAAAGCCTTTTTATCAAAAATTCCTTATCATGCTCGGCGGTATCCTTTTTAACCTCATGTTTGCATATGCAGCCATTTCTTTTGTTTTTGGGCTTGGTCTGCCTGAAAGCAGGTATGGATACCCCTATAACGCATCCACGGCTATCGCAGAACTTGCTCCTGATAAACCGCTCTCAAATATCTTGAAGCCGGGCGACAAAATAATCACTTTTGATGGGACAAGCGTTGGTACTAATGGATACGAACTATTACAAAAGATTGAAAGCTCTCCTGATAAACAGGTAGCCCTCTCGATTGAACGTGATGGGAAAGTTATGAACCTGACTGTTACAATTCCTTCAATAGTAACAACCCCAAAACGAGACGCTTTTCGCATTCCAATCATTAACATAACGATTCCTGAACGAGCCGAACAAAAAACCGGGACATTGTATGGCATCTTAAAGCAAGAAGCTCAAAAATCTGCCGGTTTGATTGGAGCAATCAAAAACGGCTTTGCGTTCACCAATCGCATTATTTACATAACCTTCAAAGCATTTAAACAGCTTATTACCACCGCCAGTGTTAAAGGATTGCAAGGGCCCATTTCTGTCATTTCCGAAACGGGAAAAGGGGCAAATCAGGGGGTTAAAAGCTTCTTATTACTGCTTGCGTTTATCAGCATTAACCTTGCCATTTTAAACCTGATCCCACTCCCCATTCTCGATGGCGGTCAAATCTTACTCTACGGCATTGAAGCCGTTATCGGAAGATCTCTCCCTGATAGAGTTCGTGAGATCATATTTATAGGAACCTGGGTCAGCTTTATTGCCTTGGCTCTCTATTTGAGCTATCACGATATTTATCGCATTGTGATGAGCTTTTTAGGCAAAAGCTAAAGCTTTCTGTCCTTGATAATAAAAATGGGTCGCTCAGTGAGCGACCCATTTTTATTTTGTTACTTTGTTACGCAACTTCAACAACTTGCGCTTTGTGTGGATGCTCGTTACCGGCATACACCTTCAATTTCTTAATAATTTGTCTGTTGAGCTTATTCTTTGGAAGCATTCCGCGTACAGCCAAGAAGACTATTTCAGTTGGATGCTTTGCCATAAGATCTTTTGCTGAGGTTGTTTTATACCCGCCCATCCAGCCGGTATGCCAGTCATAAATTTTGCCTTCCCACTTGTTTCCGGTCAACATAACCTTGTCGGCATTAATAACGACAACGTAGTCACCTGAATCGGTGTGAGGGGTGAAGTATGGCTTATCTTTGCCGCGCAACTTGTCAGCAATCTCAGTTGCCAATCGACCAAGCACCTTACCTTCAGCATCTACAACATGCCATTGAGGCTTAGCTTGCTCTTTTTTTAAAAGAAAAATTTTGTTCATGTCCATGGAGAAACCTTTAAAATCATTTATCTACTAAAATATGGGAAAGACGAACGGAACATTTTAAATTTAAACAAAAAGATTCTATTGGTCAAATGAAAATAGTAGAATAAGAGCTTGTATAAGCTTTTTATAAGCTCTTAACCTCAATCATAATAGGGTCTTCATGCAAACCTGGTTTATTCTTCTGCCCCCACTCATCGTACTTTTGAGTGCCTTTATTTTTCAGCGACTCAACCTTTCGCTTGCCTTGGGTATTCTTTCCGGTGCCCTTATTGCGTCGCACGGCAACATACAAGCATCCGCTCTTCTTGCTTTAAAGCGCCTTCTTGCTCAAATAACTGACCCTGATTACCTCTATCTGTATGGCTTTCTTTTACTTATTGGCACCTTTATCGTACTTATTTCAAAGGCTGGCGGCGCTTATGCGTTTGGCAAGGCGATCACCCACCATTTACGATCAAAACGTTCGGTTGAAACCTCATCGCTTATTCTTTCAACCGGCCTCTTTCTTGATGACTATCTGAGCACCTTGACGGTGGGATATATTATGCGGCCGCTCACAGACGCATGGCACATACCACGCGCAAAACTCGCCTATTTAGTCCACTCACTGAGCGGACCCTTGGTGATTATGGCCCCTGTTTCAAGCTGGGTAGCTATGTTGACCAGTCAAATCGAATCGTCCGGAATCAGCACTACCGATCCATTCGCTCGTATCGTCGCAGACCCCTACTTTACCTTTCTTAATACCATCCCCTATATCTTCTACTCACTCTTGACCGTTATTACCGCCTGGGTGATTGTTCGTTATCGCATTTCATATGGCCCTATGGGCACCCAAGAAAAAATAGCTCGAGAAACACACAACCTTTTTGGTGGAAAAACGCCATTGATACAAAAATTTCATCCCGAAGAACATCCTCACGCCACCTATTGGGACTTGATACTTCCGCTCGGATTTCTCGTGCTCTTAGTTTTTAGTTCGATCTTATGGGTTGGTGATTTTAGTTTATTTGGGGGGCATAACAGCCTTTTGATGGCACTCAAAAACAATACCAATACCTTCTTTGCTCTGTGCCTTGCATCTGCGATAACAGTGATCGGCACGTTTATCTTTGCAATCATGCGAAAAACAATTCAAACATCTGACATAAGTGCCATTATCAGGCAGGGGGTCTCGCTCATGCAAGGAGCTATTATCATGGTCATTCTTGCATCAACCTTGGGCGCTCTTTTAAAGCTTGATCTTCAAATAGGAACTGTCGTCGCGCAATCACTGGGAACTGTTCTAGTGCCATGGACATTGCCGGCATTATTTTTTATCATTTCCACGATTATCTCAACAATGACCGGTTCATCATGGGGGACTATCGCCATTATGTTACCGAGCACCATGCAGCTTTTGTCATCACTGAATTCTTTTAACCTCAATGGTTCTCCCCAGGATAGCGCAATTTTGCTTGCTATCTTAGGCGCAATATTTTCAGGATCAGTGTGCGGTGATCATATCTCTCCACTCTCAGAAACCACCATTATGGCATCAACCAGCTCCGGCGCATATCCATTGGACCATGCCATCACACAACTGTTTTATGCTATTCCAGTTATTATCGGCACACTCGTCGGATTCATAACGATTGGAGTTACGTATTCACGAATGAGTCCAATGGTTTCATATGGAATTTCTGCAATGATTGGATTAGTGGTGAACTTATTGATAGTATTTCTACTAAACTATCGTTATAAAGAAAAGAAAGGGATCTTATGAAACATACCCTCCATGTTACTCTCTTAATTTCGATGCTTATTTCGACATGTAACGTTCACGCCGGCGGAATAAAAACCAATAACAACATCAATCTGCAATATTCTGTAACACAACAAACGGCGCTCTATACCAGCGGCCTTAGCTTTGTAATGGCCGGACTAGGAGTATTATTACTTGCAGTCAGAAGTGCCATGAACAATAATAACGGGCAACAAAACAGCTCTCAAATTGTAGTGAATGCCGTTGCTTCTACCGCAGGCGTACTTATTTCCGCGTCAGGCCTCGGACTAATTATCGCTGTTCCAAAAATTGCGGTGTCTCTTCCTGATGTGAAAAAAGAATAGACCAAATATCGTTACTTTTTAGTGATACTCTTGCTCTGCAGATTCGTCCTTATATTCGGGACGATCATATTGCATATACTGTTCAATTGATTCGATAGATTTTGGAAGCTCTTCGCTCATACAAACTGCACCATCTTTAACGATCCAGTAGTTATCTTCGATGCGAATGCCAATATTTTCTTCTTTGATGTATATGCCCGGCTCAATGGTGATGCAATCACCCTCCTGCAACGGCAATGTACGATCGCCAACGTCATGAACATCAATTCCAAGAAAATGGCCGATACCATGAGGAAAATAATTGCCATAACCGGCTTTTGTAAGATAATTCTTTGCAATATGATGCAATGACATATCTTGTTGCTTTTCATTAAACAACCAGATGCCAGGCTTTGCATGCTCAAACACAAGCTGTTGTGTATCGAGCACAATAGTGTACAGCTCTTTCTGACGTTGAGTCATGATTCCTGAGGCAGGGTATGTGCGGGTGAGATCGGCCGCATAATAGTGGTATCGCGCTCCGATATCTACAACGACCATATCACCGTCTTTGATTGTTGCATTATTGCTCGTGTAGTGTAAAATTGCCCCATTTTTACCGGTTGCCACGATAGAAGGAAACGCTATTGTTGCCTGAGAACCGGTCATAATATACTCAAGTGATGCTTGTACTTCATATTCTGTAGCACCGGGAACTATTGTGTTTAATGCCGCCTCATGCGCAAGCGTCGTGATTTCAATCGCTTTATACATGAGCTGAATTTCTGCGGCATCTTTTTTACGACGCATAGCATGCACTATTGATGCACTATCTACAATCCGATCTCTGATGTTTGGAATCCATGAGACAAGCTGTTGTAAAAGCAGCCGCTGTTGATGGTAATGAGTTGATGCAAGAGAACCCAAAGTAAACAGTGAACTTTTTTCACGAATATGAGACTGTATGTAGTCAATAATATTCCCATACTCTTCTCTACCGGCAAACATGCCAAGCGTATATCCGGTGCTCACATCACCCAAATAGCGAACTTCATCGAAGCCAAACGTTTTACACGTCTTTTCATCACAATCAACAGCACTTTCAACCCATGTTTTACGCGCAATCGATGCATGCGGAAGCCACAGAATCTGTTTTCCACTGCTTTCGATTGTGGCGATTACTCCCGGCTCGACAATTCCCGTCAGATAATAAAACGAACTTTCTTGGACAAACTTTCCATGATCAACTTCAATTCCCCCGCATAAAACAATCATTGATCCTTCTGACCAATTATTGCTCTTGCTAACGGCCTCAAATAGTTCTTTTCTTCGTTTTATAAACAGTGATAAAGGAATATTAAACATGACCTCACCTGAAAATTTTTTAGATTCTGTAGATAGAATTACTCACTTTTACCGTTCGAATGGTTCGACTATCGCTCACCACGAACGTGAATTTCATGCATAGCGCAAACGAAGCGTGGCTAAAACGGGAAGTTTTCCTGCCCCCGAGTTTTAATCTTTTTTTGCGTTCGTGGTGAGTGTAGCGTAGCGGAATCGAACCATTCGAACGGATTTTAAAATGGTCGTCGTTCCGATAACGCTTTGTAAACAGTCAATCGATCCATCGTTTCCAAATGAGAGCCAACGGGGATACCACGCGCCAAACAACTAACAAGCACTGGCGACTCTTTTAATTTGCGAGCAATATATGCACTCGTGGCTTCAGCCTCCGGCGTTTGGTTCATCGCAAGAATAATTTCTTTAATACCGGATTCGCTTGCAGACACCCGCCCGATTAACGATTGAATCTGTAAATCTTCCGGTCCGACCCCCTCAAGCGGAGAAATAACGCCCCCAAGCACATGAAATACGCCGTTATATCCACCGGTTTTTTCTATTGTTAGCAGCTCCTGCCACGTCTCAACGACGCAGACAATGCTATGGTCTCGCTTGGGCGATGAACACAAGCTACACTCCCGCTCACGCTCTTTCCAGTTGAAACATACAGCGCAGGGAATCACTTGTTGATGTGCTTGCAATACCACCGCGCAAAACTGCTCAAGCTTTTCTTGATCCAAATTCAAAAAATAATTCGCAACGCGATAAATATTTTTTGATGCAAGGTAAGGCACTTGATGAAGCGCTTTAAGCAACAACTCTAAGCTTGGAACATCTTTTATCATTGCTTACATTCCACCAAGCAATCCACTCTGAACCATACGCAAAATACCATCAACCGCCACAAAGAGCGCTGTTCCGGCAGAAAAGTTGGTCGACAAGGCGCCAAATACCAATCCTACTGTTGCCATTGTCAAACGCTGCGATTTGTCAGCATACAATGCTTGCCCGAGAAATGAGAGTGCAATAATGATAGGCAAAATATAATAGGGATCAGTTGCCGACAAATCGGAAATCCATAAAAATGGCGCTTGATACAATTGCACCGATGACGATAACAATCGGTTTATTGCAAAAAATACCGGAATTTGTACCAATAAAATCGCCAACATTCCAAGCCCTGGCATGCCATATTTTTTCACCAGTTCTGCTTGTTCACGCTGCAAAGTTTCCGGATCATTTTTA
This sequence comes from uncultured bacterium, assembly GCA_963713925.1. Lineage (GTDB taxonomy): Bacteria > Babelota > Babeliae > Babelales > Vermiphilaceae > MFD01112-c2. The sequence continues at coordinate 518,568 of OY970212.1, read as the reverse complement.
TATCGTTGACGAATATACGTCAATTTATGTTGAAACTCTTGTTGTTTTTTGCGTGAGGATTGACCGCTCATGCTCAACGGAACCAGGAGCAATCGAAGGAAAAGCGTCAAGAGAATAATCGCAAAACCGTAATTTTTAACATAGTCGTAAATAAGATTTAATATCTTGAGCATCAATCGAGAAAGCGGCGCTATAAACCACCCGGAATTTTCTAATGCCCCGGATAGGCGGGTATCAACCGCGTTGATTGCTTCTTCAGTCTTAGGCCCGAGATAGAACGAGACGTTAAAACGAGTCGGCTGCTTGATATCTTCAGTTTCCAAGATAGCTTTTAAGTTATCGCACTCTGGCTTGAAATAAGCTCGTTGCGCAAAGGCTTGCTCATCGGAGATCAAGCTGTGTATGAAATATTTGTTTTCAGACCCAAAAAGCGTTGGGCTAAACCATCCACGATTTGTTTCAACCTTTTTGCGGGCGATTTTTTGTAAAACCCCTGACTCATCATTTGCGAGAGCTGAAACAACATCTTGCGAAACAGTCGGCATATACGGAGATGGGAACAGTAATCGCAACCTTACTTCAGATCCGGCTTTTGGTGTGCAGGAAACTGTAACATCAACTCGGTGATTATTTTTGTGCACTTTAAAGGTTTTTTCCACCAAACACGCTGGAGCTTTTGCTTTATATGAAACGATATACCCTTCGTCATCTTCTGAGGTACCCGCCAATTGATAGACGTAAGGGGTTTGTGTATCGAGCGCCAGCAAAAAGGCTGCTTGCTCTTTATCGCCCTTGGATCCATCAATGGTAGACATCAATCGGGTCGTTTCAGCCTTATGCTCCTTGAATGTAAGGCTCTGCAGCGCCGCACCATGATTTGAAAATTCATAGATGCCAAGGTCTGTTTCTATGGTTGTTATAATTGGGGCTTTAACATCAGATTCGGGGAGAAAATCAACATTCAGCTGCAATGGTCGCGCTTCTTGATATGATTGCGCCGCGCTAAACATACGACCTGATTTACGAGCATTCGCATCAGCATCTGTATTTTTACCCGAAAAGAAGTATTGAAACCCCAGAGTAAACGCTAATGCAATCATGAGCGTTACCACAATATCTTTAAAATTCATAAAGCTTACCTTTAATGTTGAATAATAGAATCCGAGAATAGATCAGACAAAGTTTAACATACCCACATATTTTTACCACCGGAAAAGTCGTCTTTAAAATGCAAAACACGCGAATTCTTTACAGCATAAAACGACTCTTTTATAGAATAGAAAAAAACAATCAATTTTACTCGAAGCCTCAAATGAAGGTTTGGTATCTATAAGGAGATTCTATGAAAATGCAAAAAAGAATGTTTCGAATCGGTGATTTGGCTGAAAAATTATTGGTGGAAAAATTTGTTATCCGATTTTGGGAAAAAGAATTCAAGGTTAAAACGACCCGCTCTGAGGGTGGACAGCGCTGTTATAGCCAAGAAGATCTCGAACAATTTCAACGCATCAAACAACTCTTGTATCAAGACGGCTTTACTATCGCCGGAGCAAAAAAAGAATTAGAAAAGCAAGAACCTCAATTTTCTCATGCGGCTCGAAAAACAACTCTTGAAGAAATACAAGATTCCTCAATAATGTGTGAGAACCCTCATACAAACCTCACGCCAAGACGCGGGGCCCTCAATCAAGAAAGCGATCAAACTCAAGATCAGCTATTGGCCATACGGGAAAAGTTGTATCGCCTCAAAGAGCAATTGCAATAATTCTGCACACTTGAGCATCGCCCGCTCGTGAAGTACAATTGAGGGATAAAAAGTACCATTCAGCAGGAGCTTCTATGTACAAACCCTCGCTTCATTTTCATTTTGTCGGAGTTGGCGGCATAGGAATGAGTGCGCTTGCGCATATTTTACACCGACGTGGCTACCGAGTGTCCGGGTGCGATCAAGATCTTGAATCAACACAGATCGAGCAGCTGCACTCGGCAGGATGCGCTGTCTTGAATAAAAATAATAGCACATTCTGTTTATCAACGCCTTATGATGTTCTCGTGTATTCAACCGCAATTTCTCATGAAAGCCCGGAAGTGATCGTCGCGCGCAAACGAGATATTCCGGTCATTCATCGATCGGAAGTTTTGCGCGAACTTATGCGGCTGCAGTATGGAATCGGAGTCACCGGATCGCATGGAAAAACAACCACAAGCTCGCTCATTTCTCATATTCTTTTGTCAGCTCATTTTGATCCAACAGTTGTCGTCGGAGGCATTATGCATAACATTCATTCAAATGCCCATGCCGGATCGGGAAAGTTTCTTGTTGCCGAGGCTGATGAATCAGACCGCTCATTTTTGCAGCTACACCCTGCAATTGGAGTGGTTACCAATATCGACCTTGAGCATCTTGAAACATATACGGATATGACCGATATCACTGAAAGTTTCTTGCGCTATATCAATCAAATACCTTTTTATGGAGCGGCTATTATTAACGCCGATGATCCACATACACGCGCGCTTATGTCTCGTATCACCGCACGATACATTACATTCGGCATCAACAACACCGCCAATATCAGGGCTCATGCTCTTGAATTGGGAACTCATACGAGCACATTTACCCTTATGGTTGATGATGTTTCTCAAGGAATAAGATACCCCATGAATAATTCATGGGGGCCCCAAATAAATTATGGACGCATTGAACTACCAATGGCAGGCATACATAATGTGAGCAACTGCCTAGCTGCCATTGCTACCGCACTTGAAGTCGGCGCCAGCATTGATGATATCAAAACAGGAATCAAAACATTTCTGGGAGTAGAGCGTCGCTTTACTCACAAGCTCTGCATCAATGGAACAGATGTGTATGACGATTATGGCCATCATCCAAAAGAAATTGAACACACTTTCACGATCGCAAAAAAATGTGCTCAGAAAAAATTAGTTGTCGTTTTTCAACCGCATCGCTACTCTCGCACCGCGCATTTATGGGATGATTTCATTTCAGTTTTTAAGCAAGCTCCGCTTGATAAGCTCATTATCACCGATATTTATGCCGCAAGCGAAAGCCCCATTGCCGGTATATCGGGGCAAAGCTTTGCTCAAGCCTTACAAAAACAGGCCTTGGGCTACCCAATAGAATTTATTTCGGCAGAAAACAACTATGAGCACATACTGCATGCACTCAAGGCAGACCTTGAACCTGGAAATCTCATCCTTCTCCAAGGGGCTGGAAGACTTGATAAGCTTCCTGAACAACTGAAGTAGGGATAGTGCGCAAAACATCTCTCCGCTGTAAATAAGCTAGCCTTCACCATATTCTTCATTCATTTTATTGATTTCTAGCTGTAATTTTTGATACTCTAAAGGCAGAGAAATATCGAAATTTACAGGGGAAATTATGAAGAAATATATCTTTACTTTCATCGCAATGCTCAGCACTGTTTTCGTCGCACATGCGCAGAGAAATCGCCCTCTTGAGGGAATGTTTGGTGGAGCTCTCGGCGGGGCATTTATCGGTGGTCTTGCCGGTGGTGGTCGTGGTGCCGGAATCGGTGCGGGTGTTGGTGCCAGTGTTGGCCTTTTAAGCGGTGCAGCTGCCGAAAATCGAGCTCGTCGTCGTTATTATGATGACTATTACGATGATGAGTACGATGATTATCCTGGTGATTATTATTATCAAGATTATGAATACTAATTCTTTTGACTAGCAATAGCTTATTAGATTATTTTTGGAGGTTACAATGAAGACAATCAAACAATTCACTTTTGCATTACTCGCTGCGCTCATGACAGTATCACCGGCTTTTGCTGCCGAGCAAGGACAATTTTGGTGGCAACGATTATGGAATGGGCTTTGGAGTTACGTCCAACAAAATCCTAAAGCAAGTGCCTTTATGTGCGCTATTGGAGCGGCAAGCATTTATTGCACGAAAAAGTTTTTTGATTTTAAAAATTCGCGCATAAACGAAGAGACAAATCTACTACGATATAACATCGCTGACTATCTTAACGAAAAACTTCATAAAGAACACAAATATACTCCCCAATTTATGAAAGAAGTTTTGAAAAAAGCCATTGAAAATAAAACTTTAAAAGAAGAAATTGCAAAAAAAGACCTAATACGACTTTGCTATGACGGTTTTACCTACTACCGCGACGAAAAAAACTTGACCGATATGGGAAGAGAAATCCTACAAAAGCAATGGGATACATACCGGAACAAAATAATTTCCGGAGCGATTTATCTATATTTTACCCACAACCTGGAACTCGACGAATTTGAAGTTTTCAAAAAAAACAATCAGTACGTTATTCAGGCCATCAATGACTCGGTAAAAGAATATAAAGAACAAAAGTAAAAGCTTTGGAGGTTATAATGAAAACAATCAAACAAATTACCTTTGCAGCACTCGCTGCATTCATAACCGCATCACCAGCTTTTTCATTCGCTAGCGAACTATCGTTACGAAGTGGCGCAATCACGGAATTGCCGCCCCACCTAAAAGGAGCAGGCGCATTTTTTGAAGGAATTCGAAGAACACTTTTTTACAAAGAGGCTGTTGCTTCCGTAACGCAATCCAACAAAGAAACAGTTTTAGCGTATGTAAAAGAGAATATATACGATGCTCTTTTAGAGAAGTTCGCGCAAAAACCCAATGAATCAAAGATGGGTTTAGCATCAAAAGTAATAAATATCGAATCAGAAAAAATGAAACGATTATATAGAGAATTTGCTCAAAAATTAACAAATGAAGTAATGGTATTTATAAATGCTGATTTTGATAAAAGATTGCAGGCATCACAATAGAATTTTATTGCCGCTCCATTGAATTGAAACCTCAATCATTGCTCGATTTTCACTCAATGATCGCAGATATACAACGCAACTCGCCTGAGGCTTTTTGAAAAGTAAGATTTTAGGGTCACCATCGATATCTGTCTTGAGCACCCAACCGTGAGCGTCCATGCCGGTTTGATACGCATGACGCAATTCTTGAGTCGGCGTTGCAACCTCATAACGCAACTGCACGATCGATGAATCGGAAGCTTCGAATAATAATTCTCGGGAAATAACGCCAAACGGTATATAGAGATCAAGACATCGAGCTTCAATGGAAGAGACGACCATTGATTGATCTTGTCGCCGGACAACAACGGGCTTTGCCCTCTCTTTTCGACAACCCGACATCATGCAAATTACAATAAAAAAGAAACTTCCATGACGGAGGAGCCATGGAAGTTTGTAGTAAAAATTTTGCATTCGCAGCAAGGTCATGCAACTATTTTGCAGATTCTTGTTGAGATTTGGTAACAACTTTCTCACGAACACGTGCAGCTTTACCAACGCGATCACGCAAGTAATAGAGTTTTGCTCTTCTTGTTTGACCTTGGCGCACAAAGGTAATGGACTGAATGAGCGGAGAATAGTAAGGGAAAATTTTCTCAACCGCTACCGCATTTGCACCGATTTTTCTTACGACAAATGTTGATGCAATGCCATTGTTGGTACGTGCGATCACATCGCCTTCAAAAATTTGAACACGTTCCTTATCACCTTCTTTTATTTTTTGGTGAACCGCGATAGTATCACCAACTTTAAAATCAGGGAAATTACGTTCGGAAATTCCAAGATCGCGTATTGTTTCGCGAGTAAATGTTGTTGCTTTCATGTGCAGAACCTTTGAATAACCCCAAGTCCCTTGGGGGCCCCGAAATTCTTATTTGGGAACCCGTTTTGGGAACCCGATAATTCGGAGAAATCAAACCTATATATTTAAATTTTGTGCTCAAATTGAGCCATAACTTCTTTACTATAACCCAAAATAGATATTATGCCAAACTATTCTAACCCCAAACTCCATTATTTGCGTATTTTCATATTAATTCCCAACCAACGATCCAAAATAATAGCCACCGCTGACCTGACCGAAAGATGGTTGAAATCAGTGTAGCCTGATACGGGAAGTAATAAAAAATCGCACTTTTTTAAAAATTCTTGGGTGAACCCTTTTCCGGTGCCGAATACCAATAATACCGGCCGCTCCAAAGACCACACCTTTTTTTGATCAAAAAAGCTTATTTTTTCTACACCTTCAATAGCACGGGCTGAAGTCGCAACTAAAAGTGGTTTTTTACCCTCTTTTTTTTCAATCTCTGCCATCACCTGATCAACTGAATCTGCCAATGAAACGGTCTTCAGCGCATTATGCCTGCTTGGATTATATTCCGGGCCTGAACCTTTTTGCCAAAAATCAAGCAATGTAGACACAATCGCTTTCTGATCTTCCAGAGGCGTGACTATTGAGTAATGTTGGATTCCATACGTCTTGCATGAACGTGCGATATCATGAATATCAATTGAAGTGACTGACGTTGTTCCCGGCTGTTTCTCGGGACCAATGAGAACTTCGCTATGGCACAGAGCAACGTAATGATGCGGTATCATCTCAAGCACCGCCTGTTTCTCAGGCGCAGGTAATGACCAAGTTCGTAGCCAATCAAAATGGTTCAATACCGTTCTTTTGACCGCTTGAGAACGTCGGAACTCATCAATCAAGGCATGATTGCCTGATCTCAGCACCTCAGGCACTTCTTTCTCTTTCCAAACCACCGGAGCTGTATATTCAGGGTGATCAACATAAGGCCCAGTGAATGAATCGTGTTCTACCGACTCAGTTTTGCCAACAATTCCCGGAACATGCCGCAGCAGACCCTCAAGCAATACCATTGCCGGAAGATCGCCTCCCATTAAAACATAGTCTCCAATGGAAACAATCTCATCGGCATATTCTTGCTCAACGCGCGCATCCATACCTTCATAGCGAGCTGAGACCAGAATGAGGTGGCTCGACGCCTGCACCTTTTGTGCCAGCTCTTGCAAGTATGATTGATCAAGAACACGCCCTGCCGGAGAAAAAAATATGCGCAGACCATTGCCTCTTTTGGACTGAATATCCTCAAGCGCAGATTGCACAACGTCAGGCCGAATGAGCATGCCTGCCCCGTGACCAAAGGTTGGGGCATCGATCCGTTCTTTGGGCTCAACATACGCAAAATAACTCTGGGTCAGTATATCTACCTTGCCAGAGTCTTGAGCTCTTTTTATGAGGCTTGTCTGCAAAAATGAAGAAAATAGATCAGGAAAAACTGAAAGAATCGAAACCTTCATTAATTTACCCAAATTACGCCTATACTACGAAGCTTCAACGAAGCAGTACGCTTCCGCCTTCGCTAAAGCTATGGCGCGACAGGCCATTTGGGGCCCATAACAAAGTATGAAAACTATTTTTTTAACTCAATATAGACCGGTCGTTCGGGAGAACCAAGAGAAGCGACATACACACGAAGCGCCTTGATAGTTCTGCCTTCCTTACCAATTACCTTGCCAATATCTTGTTGATCGACGGCAACGGAAATGTTTATTTTTTCATCAGTATCAACTTGATCAATCGTCACTTTTTCAGGCTCGTTGACCAGTGATTTAACCATGAATTCTAGAACATCTTTTAGCATATTTATTACACCCCGCACGTCATGCGGGGACCCTTATTAAACCCCACATACACTGCGGGGACCCCGTATTTATACCCCCACAACCGTGGGGACCCCGTATTACGCTGCTACTGATTTATGCATCTTTTGCAATTTTTTAACTGCATCAGAAGCAATAGCGCCTTTGGAAATCCAATCTTGCACTCTATCAGCATGATATTGTACCAAGGTTTCCTTGATTGGGTCATAAGTGCCGAGATTTTCTAAAAATGCGCCGTTACGTGCTTTTCTGCTGTCGATAGCAACGATACGATAGAAAGGAGCATTTTTTTTGCCGATACGGGCCAAGCGAATCTTAACCGCCATGTAACATCCTTATAATCTACCCATACAAAAGTATGGGACCCTATAGTGGTATATTATTTAAAGAAATTAAATTTTCCGAGTTTTTTAAACAGTTTAACATATTGCTTACTTTCTTCAAACCGAGAAAGTAAAAGATTTACATCTTCTACACTCACCCCAGCACCGTTTGCGACTCTTTTCTTGCGAGATCCATCAAGAATAGCCGGCATAATGCGCTCTTTCGGGGTCATTGAGTTGATGATAACCTTACATTTTTTAAGTTCTTGCTCACCTTTTTCAAGCTGATCTGAGTTCAATCGCATGCCCCCCATAGCTGGTAAATAACCTGCTATTTGGCTTAATGAACCCAGTCGGTTCATCATTTCAAGCTGGTCAGCAAAATCTTTGAGGGTAAATTGACCGCTTTGCAACGATTTGAGCGCCGAATCCTGTTCTGCCTGGGTAATTTTTTGCTTTGCCTTTTCAGCCAGGGTAACAATATCCCCCATGCCCAGCATGCGCCCTGCCATGCGTTCAGCATTAAACGGATCAAGATCGGCAACCTTTTCACCCATTCCCACAAAAACAATAGGCTTTTTTAAGGAATAACGAAACGAAAAGACGGCTCCTCCGCGAGTGTCAGAATCCATTTTGCTCATCAGGGCCCCGTCAAAGCCAATCGCTTGATCAAAGGCCTTACCAATGGCTAACGATTCTTGACCGGTCATTGAGTCCAGAACAATGAGCTTATATTTTGGTTTAATGATCGTCTCAATCTCACGAAGCTCTTGCAACATCGCATTATCAACGTGCAAGCGGCCGGCGGTATCGAGCATCAAATATTCATAGGAGTCGGTTTGGAATTTTTTATATATTTCTCGCGCGGCGACAACTGGATCGGTTGCTTGGGCTCGATAAAAATCAACCCCTGCCTGCTTGGCAACGATTTCAAGTTGGTCGATTGCTGCCGGACGATAGTAGTCAACTGAAGCAAGCAATATTCTTCTTTTTTTACCCTTAGCTTGCGCCTCTTGCATAATCCAATGGGCAAGTTTGCCAAGCGAGGTTGTTTTACCCGAACCTTGCAGTCCAAGAACCATCATGGTTGAAGGGATGGGAAGGTTAAAGCCAACCGACTTGCTGCCACCTGATAAAAAGCCGACGAGCTTGTCATACACTGCTTTTGCCAAATATTCGTTTGCTTTCAATGATTGGGTAATTTTTTGCCCAGAAAGCTCAGTGCGCAACTGCTCAGTGAATTCAACGGCCAGCTGATAGGGGACATCTGCCTCAAGCAATGTTTCCCGCAGCCCCTGTAAAAAGGTGTCTAATTGGGCGTTCGTAATAGAATTGCCGCGGAACCCTTCAAAAAGGGCCGCCATTTTTTGAGAAATAAAATCAAACATGTCTTTTTTAATAGTAAGGTTTTTTGAAATTTTATGTTACTATAGCATAGATAGTTGAAAAAGTTGATCAAAAATTAAAGAAAAATCAGTATGGCTCAAGAACCACGTTTTTACGAACATCATGAACCTGTCATCTTAGCATTGGGCATTCAAACCCCTTTTAACCCAAACAAAAACATCGATTCATACCTTGAAGAGTTTGCTAATCTCATCTCCTCAAACGGCGTCACGCCAAACTTTGAGCAGTTTATTAAGTTGCGCGAAATAGATAGTGCTTACTTTATCACCCATGGCAAACTTCAAGAGCTCAAAGAGTTTTGCGATACTAATAATGTTGAAGAAGTTATTATCTCCGAACAACTGACCAGCAACCAAGAACGCAACTTGCGCGATTTCTTAAACTGCAGAATATTTGATCGAACTCGTTTGATCTTGGAAATTTTTGAAAAAGGTGCACATTCAGCCGAAGGTAAAATTCAGGTTGAAATAGCCATGCTCCAATACTCCAAAACCCGTCTTGCCGGACGTGGGCAATATCTCTCCCAACAAGCCGGACGCATCGGAAGCAAAGGCCCGGGAGAAACGCAAAAAGAAAAAGATACGCGACATATTGAGAACACCATTCTCAAACTCAAGCGACAGCTAGAAAAGCTTGCTCAAGCTCGTGAAACGCAGCGTAAAAAGCGCTTATCGAGTGAAATCCCGCTCTTTTGCTTAATCGGATACACCAACGCAGGCAAATCATCAATTTTAAATGCTCTGACCAAAAGTAATGTTTTGGCAGAAGATAAGCTCTTTGCAACTCTTGATACGACAACCCGCGAACTGTTTATTGATGGCAAAAAGAAAGCCCTCATTTCCGACACCGTTGGATTTGTGCAACAATTGCCCCACCACTTGATTGAAGCTTTCAAATCTACTCTTTCTGAACTTCAATATGCTCATCTGCTCATTCAGATCATTGATGTGTCAGACCCAAACTGGCCAAACCATATAGAAGTCGTTGACGACATCTTGGAAGATTTGAATGTTGATAAACCAATGCTTTATGTGTTTAACAAAGCAGATAAGGTTTCAATGATTGAGTTTCAAATCCCTGCGTTTGAAAAATATGAGCCATTTGTCATCAGCTCGATAATAACCGAAGGTGGTCTTGATCAGCTGATTGATTTCTTGCGCAATTGGGAAAAATAAGAAATTCCAAATCGATTTACACTCGACTGGGGGAGCATGTTCATGTTGCCCCAAAAATCTTTTTTGCTAGACTCATGACAACTTTTCCATTTCTTAAAAAGAGGACTCGTCATGAACTATTCAAAAAGAAGTTTCATACTCTGCCTACTATTTTCTTCCTCATTAGCCATATGCGCAGACAGCGCAGACACGAAAGCTGCATCCGATGCTCTTGCAAAAAAAATGGATCATCAAAAAAAGATCCTATCGGCCATGGCAAATAGTGCGACCGACGCCATAATTCCATGGCCATATCAACTGGATTTTACCAATTGCGGGCCAAGCTCATACAATGGATCCTATTTTCTTAAGTGGACTGGACATCACTTACAGACATGTGAATGGGGAACCGGCCCGGCACGCAAAGAAATATATTTCGACATGGGTACGACTCCAATATGGATCAGAAGCAATTGGCAAGCTGCTTTGTCGCCAGACAGTAAAAGAGCTGCCGTTTGCGCATATGGTGGCTTTGCCGAATCCGGAGAAGCCGTCGATGTTTCTATTTGTTCACTGGCAGAAAACGAAAGAAAGATTGTAGAAACATTTGAAATCAAATGGCCGGGTTCATGGTCCGGTCGAAAGGACAATATTATCGGGGTGGCAACACCTTCAATTATATTTGATGCGCAAAACCAATTACATTACGCGGAAAAGGGAGAAAACGGATTTGATCTCGTTAATCATGACACAAAAGAAAGAACCTCTATTGCAACAAGTGCATTCTTTCTTTCTCTCATAAAGCAAAAAGAAAAAATAACCGCCGCGTTCACTTATGACACAGACTATAATGTATGGATTTACAATCAATACACGCGCTCATTCTTGCTTCCATTGCAAGGCCACACTGAACCGGTTGTACGTGTAAACACACACCCCAATGATGCATCTCGCATTATAAGTTCTTCTTTTACAAACACGCGCCTGTGGGACCTTTCGACCGGGACATGTCTGAGAAGTTTTAAAGCGATCTCGTCGAATGTATTAGGCGATCATACCCCGTGTTTAACGACGGATTGCTGCTTTGCCGGTGACAATAGTGAATATATTGTAGGATTCGGATTTGACGGCGTTAATGTGTGGGATACACGTTCCAGCAATGATACGCCGGCATATCATTTTTTCCCCGGAAGAGCATTTCAAAATGGGTGTGCACAGGGCAGATTAATCGCTGCAGGCGGAGGAAACCAGGAACAATTTTGGATTCCGAAAGAAAAATCAAATACTGAGCAAACAAGTGAGACCATACCGGCGAATACAAAACAAACTAACCCGACCAATTCGCTTTATCAACTTCAAGAAGCCGATAAAGCGAGCGCGACACAAAAAGCCGGTTGGTTGAGTTGGTTGAGAGGACAAAAATAATTTTAAAATCATCTTGATAAAAGAGGATATTCTATGAAGTTTTTGAAAACAAGATTAATACTGTTCCTGTCGTTTTATGGTGCATCTGTTATGTGTGCAGACAATCAAACGGATATGACGCCTCAAGCGTCCCGCGGAAAGAAGCTCCATGAAAATATGCTTCCACAGTTGATTGCTGATACAACGTATTCCGATGCTGTGATACCGTGGCCTTATCAGGACAATCGCATAAATAGCGGACCAAGCGCATGCAATGAAAATCATTTTATCGCTTGGGTCGGAAATCGCCTCAATATATGCAAATTCGGAATAGGAAATCCTATTCGATGGGCTGATATCGATGTTGATGAAGGTATGATCTTCAACAAAGAACAGTGGGACGTTACCCTTTCGAACGATAAGCTCCATGCCGCAGTCTCTCTCCCGCAAGACAAGGAACATACCCTTGGTATTTTGCTCTATGAATGGTCGCAAGGTTCAGTACAACCAATCACGAATGAAAAAATAACCACCAAAAATATTGGAAGATCCTTTGCTCTTTTCGACCCCGAAAACACGCTCCATTATGCGACAAAATCGCAAGACGGCATAGCAATCGTTTCTCACAAAAGGGAAAAGACAACCGATATCCCGACTCAAGCACAATTTTTGTCTCTTTTACATTATTCCGGATGGATCAAAGCCGCATTCACCGATGATGCTCACAACATACAAATATATGATCCGTCGATACAATCTTTTTTGCCGACACTGAAAGGACACACCTCCCATGCCTCAAGCGTTAAGCTCACAAACGGCGTCCCCCGAGCAGTGAGTTGCGCCGATTTGAACGTGCGCGTTTGGGATCTGCAAACGGGAAATTGCCTCAAAAGCCTCAATGCAGTTCCATCAAATATTTATAAAAATTGGTTTTACTCGATGGAAGATTGTTGCTTTTCGGGAATCGGAACTCAATACGTTATCGGCGTCGGTATGGACGGCATCAACATATGGAACACCTTACTTGAACAAGATACTCCGATCGCCCACATCATGAAGGGCGTCATGTATTACAACGTAAGCGCTTCCGGACGGGCAATTGTTGCGGGTGGACCAAATCAAGGTCAGTTTTTAATACGGCCACCATTGCCTGAAAAAACAGACATTGTCATACCAACTGTACCTGCACAAGCCACCAGTTTGCTGAGCTCGCTGAGTAAGCTTAATCCGTTGAACTTGTGGGGACAAAAGTAATTTTTAAAGTCGCAAGCGAATATTTAAAAGAGGAGATACTCGTATGAGTCTCCTCTTTTTTATTTCTTGAATTTGAACGCTTTGTCGATACACTATATGGCATTAAAAACACACCTATACAGGAGTTTCAAAATGATAAAACATATTATTTCCTTGTTGATCTGTTCTGCTGCCCAAAGTGTTCTCTGCATGGACCAACACCAAACACCTCCCATTGAACCCAGTTCCCAACAACCCAAGCCCGCTCCTTTTATGCCGGGAAAATATTTTTTTTATAATAATCAAAAAGTTTTGTTCATTAACTATGAGGGATCTCTGGAAAACTTGTATCAGTCAGTACATTCATGCGATGATGATGCAATAGTAGTATTACTCGATAGCTCGGTAAATCGATCATTTGCTCAAACTCAACACAACAATCCGAACACAAAGTCGCAAGACAATCGTGGATACAATGGCATACCTGACGGATCTTTGAAGAGCTGGCATATAAATGAGTAAGAGAGGATAGTAATGAAGCGTATTATTCTTTTTTCATTCTTTCTATTGCTGGGGGGAAAAATTTTTTGTGCCCAAACGCCGCGCCGAAGGCTGCCGCACATAGCCGCTATCAAAACAGGATGCGCCGACAAATATGCCGCGCTCCCCGTAAAGAGCGGCGAGGAGCAACATCGTGAACGAAATCGTAATGTGTCGGCTGCCCCATATCTCACCGCGAATGCAAAAATATATAGGGAATCGGTCTACGATTGGGACGGAACTCTTATGCTCTATTGCTATTACAAAGACACGCCCAACCCGACCCGAGGAAGGCTCATTTGCGACTATGATGGAACCGTTCGATATCTTACAACTGGCAAAAAGGTTCGAACAAAACTTATCATGAAAATCACCGACTTGGAGGACCTTCTCCCTGTTAAATAATCTGCGCGGCCTCATTTTGCTCTCGCGTCTCTTAAAAAAAACTTCCTTGAAATTTCTAAAATCTTATGCATATGATGAAAATGTTTTTGCATGGTATAACCATGCTCAACTCATGAAGTTTCAATTTCGACTACTGTATGAAGGAGTGCCTATGTCGAAAATTATGTATCTTTCCCTGTTGTCACTTGTATCTCTTAGAATAACCGCTTCCGAAAACGCTTGGGATACAAGCGCTTGCTTGAGCACCACACTCAGGCTGGAAGAAGAATATGTTTCAACCGCCGCAGAACTCTACAAACACAGCAGAGCATCAGAAATAATAAATGACCATTATAATGAACAAATCATAAAGGACACTCAGAGAGAATATAAGAAAAAAGATGGCAAAATTTCAGAAATCACAACAGCAGAAATTCTAACGGCCATAAAAGATGTAAAAAGAAATAAACAAGCGCTTTTAAATGAATTCACCGACTCATATTCTCAGATACCAAAAATAAGCAAAAGAGTATTGAGACGCTTTGAAAAAGAGTTGGATGCAAGAATGGGTGTCAAGGGAACCAATGAATACTCCGCAAAAGAATTTACCGCTATATATGAACATGGTGTCGCTGTAGGAAAACAAGAAGAGGCAGCAAAGGGTGTTTTCGCAAGAATTTTCGGCTCGAAATAAATCTTCAAAAGTCATCAGACTTTTTAAAGGAGATGCGAAAGCATCTCCTTTTTGTTAAAATGGATGGAGTTGTTTTCCACCAGCAAAGAGCCACAAAGGAGTTCTTATGTCACATATTAAAATTTCATTATTGCTTCTTTTCTCAGCCTTATCATCTCAAGCAATTTTCTGTAGCCAAAATTCCATGACTATGTCAGTTTTTCTTCAAGATGAAATTGAAGATGCGCGAGAAAAATTAAAAAGACAGGTAATGCCGGATGTGCAAAAAGAATTGCGAAATCAAGCATTAGCATCAGCAATTAAACTTGCCGAACACAAAAAAAACAAAGCTGCGCAAGAAATCATGGAAAAAAAGAAAACAGACGCGCGAGAACAATACCTGCAACAAATTCCCGCACCCGTAAAAGCAAACTATATCCCTACTTTAAAAAAAATTAACCCCGATTCGGCAAAAAACTTAAAAAAAGTAACCGGTAAAGCGACCGAATCAACAAATGGAGTACGCGACGCAAAAAGATTATCCGACGCAAAGACATATTATCTCGATGTACAAAAAGCTCGAAGAAAGCTATATCTTCAAACCATTCTTGATTCCGCCGAACCCATTGATCCAACACCCGGTAAAATAACAGTGACAAAAAGTACCGATCTCGAAGGCATTATTACTTGCACAAGAGCATTTGACAAAAATGACAGGTTTGGCTTTTGATAAGATTACATACTCAATCGAGCAGGAGAGATGCGAATCCGACGTCGCCAAGGCTATGTCGGGACAAGAGCTTTGAAGGCTCCGAATTTTAATGGCAACTTAATAACTTTTCGTTACACTTGAGAAGATCGTTTCTTTCATCTGTAAAGGATTCTCCATGAACAACAGTTCCGCTTTTAGTCTTGAACATTTGAACCCGTCGCAAAAGCAAGCGGTTGTTGAAATCAATGGAGTTTCTTTGGTGATTGCCGGTGCCGGATCGGGAAAAACGCGCGTCATCACTTCGCGCATTGCAAATCTTCTGATGAATCATGCAATTCCTGCTTCATCGATCGTTGCGCTTACCTTTACCAACAAAGCGGCACAAGAAATGAAAGAGCGCATTGGACACATGAGCAACAATGCCGTTGAGCTCCCGTTTGTCGGCACGTTTCATGCCTATTGTCTGCGCTTGCTCAAACAAAATAAACATCTGCTTACACATCCTTTTGAATCAATCATGGATGAAGATGATCAAATAAAGCTTATTCAATCGATCATTGCTCGCGCCAATCTGCAAAAACAGTTGACCGCCAAGCAAGTTGCCTATGCCCTTTCACAAATTAAAAATACTCGAATAACGCAGATTGAAAGTGGCATTGATAACGAGCAGCTCTTGAGCATATATCGTCTGTATGAGCATGAAAAACGCTTGAGCAAATGCCTTGATTTTGATGATTTGTTGCTCGAAACGGTGGCTTTGTTTAAAAACAATCCCGGATTTCGAACTCAGTTTCAACATAAAATTCGCCACATGCTCGTCGATGAATATCAAGATACCAACGTCGTACAACATGAACTGCTCAAATGTATCGCGCTTGATCAAAACAAAGCACTTGCTATCGATTCACTCTGCGTTGTGGGCGATGAAGACCAGTCGATTTATTCCTGGCGCGGGGCAACGATTGCCAATATTGTTGAATTTAAAAAAGATTTTCCTCAGGCACGCACCATCACCATCGAACAAAACTATCGTTCCGCGCAACCTATATTGAATGCAGCAAACCATGTCATCATCAACAATAGCAAGCGCAACCCAAAAAAATTATGGTCGACCAAAGCCGGACAACATCGCATCAAGGTGATGACCTGTCTTTCTGATTATAACGAGGCTGATACGATTGCATGTGCAATTAAGGCCTCGCGCACAGCTCATAAAAACAATACGATTGCCGTTTTGTATCGCACTCACTTTCAATCACGATCAATCGAAGAAGTGCTTGTCAAACAGGGCATTTCATACAAAATGATCGGCGGCGTGCAATTCTATGAGCGAAAAGAAATTAAAGATTTGCTCGCCTATCTCAAACTGGTGGTCAATCCGTTTGATCGCACGAGCTTGCTGCGCGTCATTAACACACCCGGCCGGGGTTTGGGAGCAAAATTTGAAGAGCAACTGCTTGATGCGTGGGCACGAGAACCACTGCTCCAGTTTCAAGATATTTTGAAATTGCTCAGAGAAGAGCAACCAAAAACTAAAAAAGATGCTATTATCTCATTTTTGACAGTCTTTGAAGGAATCACTTCTGAAATGGCTCCTGGAAAAGCACTCGAGATGATTATCGCACGCACCAAATACAAGAGCTACATCACAGAAGAATATCCGGGTCCTGAATCAGCTGACCGATTGGCAAACATCAAAGAATTATCGCGCGCAATCGATTACATGCAACAAACAAAAGAGCTCAAACTTGGCGAACTTCTTGATGATATTGCGCTTATGCAGGAAAACTACAAACAAACGCAAGACACTTCCGGCGTCACCGTTTTACTCATGACGCTTCATGCCGCCAAAGGGCTTGAATTTGATTTTGTCATTCTTTCAGGGCTTGAGGAAGGATTGTTGCCGAGCTCTCGATCACTGACTGATGCGGATGCGGTCGAAGAAGAGCGGCGCCTGCTCTATGTAGGCATCACTCGGGCGCGAGAATATTTATTGATCACCAACAGCCGCTATCGCTACAGCTTTGGGTCGATGAATGATCAAAAGCCGTCCCGCTTTTTAAGAGAAATTCCAAACTCTTTGGCCACTACCCACGAAATCACCCAACAAACCATGGGTGGACTTCCTCTGACTTTCAACCATTGGCTTTCGGGAAAGCCTGCGCAAATAGCATACACAGAGCAAAAAAAGTCAGCTGTGCCGTCGGATCGGTCAATCAAACCGGCAAAAAAAGTGGTTAGTTCTTCACAGGCGCAAAAAGCGCAGGAATCTTCAGAATGGAAAAAACACCAACCGGTGCAACATCCCACCTTTGGCAGCGGACTTATCACCGAGGTTGAAGTCAAAGGATCGGCGACCATTTTGACTATTGCTTTTAAAGGCGTCGGTGTTAAAAAGGTGTCGGCAGCGTTTGTGAATAAGGTTTAGGGTTTTCAAATAGAAAACTCACCGTTTGCTATACCTCATAACTCTATGCTAAGGTTAGGATGATTACGTTTTTTTAAATGAGGTAAAAATCATGAAAATAAAGAATGTTATAACCTTAACGGTTGCACTCATATCGATTTGTGTTCAGGCAAATGAAATTGCGCGAATTCAGCAAATTCTGGAAAAACCTACCAGAGTTCCAATTGATTATTATGAAACAAAAGAAATAACCGATATTATAGATACGAAAAGATTATCTGGACAAACAGCAGATATTCTCTCAATAAAGAAGTTAATTACGGATCATTACAACAATCTTATCACTCAAGAAGATACACAAAACGCATCATATGATACCCTTTTGACAATTCAGGGAACATGCGCAGTCACAGGCATCTTATGCACTGGAGGATCTTTTGTCTCATTGAGTACTTCCGCTTATGAGGCTTTGTTTGGTTCGCTTGCTGGTACATTGTTATCATTCACAGGTTGCTTTTTGACTAATAATGCCGTAAAAAATAAAGACTGTCGCATGTTGCGTATTAGCGAAATCAGCAAACTGCGCTCTATACTAGACCTAAAAGACGAAGTTGCTGCGCTCAAAAGTCAACTTCCCGCGAAATCGGATCAACTCATTCAATAATTTTAATCGCCAGCGGCTGACCTTTGTATGATAATCCATTCGGGTCACGGATAAGATCTTCAACGTTGGCATTGTAATCAAGTATAATGTCTTTTCCAATCTGCTTCTTATTGGGCAAATTGACGCCATCTGCAAGCGTTACGTAGAGGCCATTTTTATTTTTGAGCACAATATACTCTTGGCCTTCGATCGTTGGTGTGACTGGCAGATAGGGCCCATCCCATCGTTTTGCGTGTTTTAAATTGAGTGCACCAACCTCAGAGCCGACAAAGCCACCTTTCTTGATAGTAAGAAAATTAATCGGATTTTTGTCAAAATCAAAATTCAATATGCCGGCAGTTGCATCAATCTTTTTCATGATCGCTGCTAATCGGGCTATATCGGAAACCATCTTGCTGCCCAGATCGTCTTTATATTGAAACCACGTGAAAAAAATAGTAAAGATAAGAAAAACCAATAAAATGATCGCAAATAGAATCGATCTCGATGACAATTTGTTAATCATGATATCTCCTTCAACCATTTTAAAGAGATATCATGATCGCTTGAAAAATAGCAAGAATTAGGTGCGCTGAGTTTTGAGAATCTGCGTTCGAATGGATTCGACTCCATTACATTGCGCTCACCACGAGCGCGGGTGAAGTTTTTTGTTTGACTGTAGAGTGAATAAATGAATATAACCTAAAAAAGTTCCGCTCGTAGCGGGTGAAAGCAACTAGCCGTTCGTGATGAGCGGAGTTAATTTTGGGGTCCCCGATAGAGCGTAAGCGAAATTGGGGTATAAACGCAGTCGAATCCATTCGAACGGACAAAATTTAACATTCGGACAGTTTGACACAGTAGATCGTGCTATTTTGGGATCCCGATAAGAAGCCAATGTGAGCGCAGCGTAAGCATGGACAAAATCCATTCGAATGGCGAAAACTGGAGATGTTTTATTTGAAAATCGCGATACAACTTTTTTAAAACATATAATCTAAATGCATAGCCGCTTTGACTTCTTTCATGGTCTGTGCGGCACGCTCGCGAGCTTTCTCTGTCCCTCGCGCAAGCACCGATTTTACATATTCCATATCTTTTTGCAGTTCCATGCGCTTGGTGCGAATGGGCGACAAGAAATCATTCAACACCGTTGCCAATCGTTTTTTAAGAACGACATCACCCAAACCACCGCGTCGATACTGCGCTTTGAGCTCTTTAATTTCCGCTTGGTTCGGATCGAAGATATCAAGATAGGTAAACACCGCATTACCTTCCACTTTACCCGGATCTGAGACACGAATATGGTCGGGGTCGGTGTACATCGACATCACTTTTTTTGTGACCACATCTTCACTGTCAGACAAATGAATCGCATTCCCGAGCGATTTACTCATTTTCGCTTTTCCATCAACACCAGGCAGGCGAGATGCTTTCGTGATTAGCGGCTGCGCTTCAACAAGCGCTTCCGTTTGATAAATGCGATTGAATGATCGCACGATTTCATTCGTTTGCTCAATCATGGGAAGTTGATCTTCTCCAACGGGAACTAACGAGCCCTTCATGATGGTAATATCAGCCGCTTGATGCACCGGATATACCAAAAATCCGGCCGTTAAGCTTTCTTCAAGCCCCTTTTGGGCTATTTCCGTTTTGACTGTCGGGTTGCGACGCAAACGATTGATGGTGACCAAATTGAGATAAAAGATCGCTAACTCTGCAATTTCCGGAATTAATGATTGTACAAAGATCGTTGTTTTTTGAGGGTCCAATCCAACCGCCAAATAATCAAGCGCGACTTCATAGATATTTTCACGCACCTTTTGTGGATTTTCAAAATTATCCGTCAATGCTTGCACATCGGCAATCATGACATATTGTTTATATTTGTCTTGTAGCTCAACTCTGCTTGCAAGTGACCCGACATAGTGACCAAGATGCAAATGACCGGTTGGCCGATCTCCCGTTAAAACGATCGTTTCTTTCATGTATTCTCCGTAAGAATGATTTCTCTTAATATACCGTATGCAACACGAAAAACAATTTCCCTGCAGACTTTCATGTCTCTACGAAACAACAGAGCATTGATTCCCAAGTACAACACGTGATACTGTCCAATATGGATAACCAAAGAGAAGGAATGTATATGAAACATTGCAAAAAAATAGTTCTCATTATTACGTGCACAACAGCGTTGACCATAGAATCTGGAAATGGCTCCACAAATAAATCTTGGTGGCAAAGAATACGCGAAATTGCTCGCATGTACAGCAATCCGGAAGTATCGGGCCCTGGATTGCCTTCCATATCTCCCGCCGCCTCTTCGATCAAAACAGTTCTTCAGCAATTTCAAAATGCAGTAAAAACTGAATATAGAACAGATGGAGCAAAGAAAAAACAATTATTGCAAAAAATACGTATCATGCATTTTGAAAAACCTGATGATACAAATAGAGAAACATTAGTCGGATTAGCGATTGTCAACCTGGTGAAAGATGACATTTTTAAAAAGACGAAGTCGGAAGATGTTTATTATCTAAAACAAATATTGAATCTGCCCGATCAAAAAGAAAACGTTGGCACTTATTTGTATGATCCTCTTTACAAAGAGTTCACAGAATATGACAGCGAATTTTCAGCGAAAATAAATGATATTTTCAGCATGACATCTGCAGACTTGGCAAAACAGATTGCTCTTGATCATTTTAACACTTATTTTGCTTCTAAAAATGATTCAAAACAGTGGTTGTCTTATGCAGTGTTCTTGCGAACAGTAAGAATGACGCGAAGAAGTGTAAGCGATATTAAAACAGGCATTATAATACCAAAAGGTGCTTATGCTAAAATTGATGCATTCGTTGATAACGCCATAAAACCATTAATAAGCAGCGATAACCCAAGTAAACTGATTCTTAAAAATGAACTTAAAAAATTAATCGAACAAGATATTAAAAACAGATTTCTATTGAAAGCACAACAATCAAAGCAGAAAAACGGAGCCGAAGAAATAGCTCCTTCGGCCATTCAAAAACAACCAAAGAATGAATTGCCAAACGAACTCAAACCTGTAGTGTTTGACTATTTCGAGAAAAATTACGCAAGTGGCAAAACCCGTGCCTACAATAACATCATTCCGGCAACAATTAAATTCCCAAATACATACTCGGCCAATGTTAACTCATTCATCGATAGCCTTGTCCCCGCGTTTATAGCGCAGTTTCCTGTTTATAAAGCCTATGAAACCCAAACAAAATCTGAATTCAGAAAGCTCTTTGATCAAGACATTGAGAATAAAATAAAAACGTATCGGGCTCAATAAGATGGAAAGGCCTCTCTAATCCATTTTGATTAAAAATTTATTTTTACCTCAGAAGCTGAACCTGGTAAACTAAAATGCATACTTACGCTATTTCTTATATTTCAACCAATGCTAATAGCGTGGGCCCAAAATTTGGATATATATAAAAACCACCGGTTTTTGGGAATTAACCTTTTTTTGTTAGAAAACGGCATGACCAACACCCTTGAAAACAAAACTCTTTTTGGAACAGACGGCATTCGTGCTACCGTTGGCATGGAACCCTTCACTAATGAATCATTTCGGGCATTAAGCAATGCTCTTGCAGACTGGATCGTGACGACCTATGGGCCTCATGCTCATGTGCTCATATGCCACGATTCTCGACAGTCGGCACAGCTGCTTATGATGAATTTTGTTGGCCAATGTTTGCAATATCCGATCGCTTTCCACGACGCGGGAATGCTTCCAACTCCGGCAGCTCATAGCCTCATAAAAAAAAATAACTTTCATTGTTCCATTGTTTTTTCAGCTTCACACAATCCCTATCAAGACAATGGAATCAAAATTATTGACGCACAAACCGGTAAAATCAACTCGAGTGCAGAACAATTGATTTCTGAACTGTATTCTCATTATATGGGTCAAGAGCTGGCGGTCAGCTTCAAACCACGGGGAACGTATAACCGATATACTCAAGCCGAACTCGATTATATTCAACTAGTGCGAGAAAAAATAGAAATCACATCACAACCTATTGTTCAGAAAGTGATTATTGATGCGGGTAATGGCGCCTGTTCATCTTTAGCTGCTCTGGTTTTTAATGCCTTTGGCATTGAAGCGATCCATGTGAACAACAGGCCGACCGGCACCAACATTAACGAGCAATGTGGAGCAACGCATCCCCAATCAATGATTGATACGGTTATAACAGAAGGTGCGTTTCTTGGATTTAGTTTTGATGGCGACGGCGATCGCATTGTCATGGCTGATGCAACAGGACTCCTGTATACAGGAGATGAAATTCTTTCGATTTTGTCACAACACCCCCGATACCGCGACGAAACACTGATCGTCGGAACGCTGATGAGCAATATTGGTTTTGAACACTGGCTTATCCAACAGGGTAAACAATTACTGCGCACTCAAGTCGGCGACAAACATGTTATCGCCCGAATGGCAGAACACAACGCACTCTTGGGTGGTGAACCATCCGGACACATCATCATGAAAGATCATCTTGCAAGCAGTGATGCCATTTTTACAGCACTTTTTCTGACTCTATTTTTGGCAACAAGTGACATTGCTATCGGTTATCAACGATTCCCGCAAAAAATACGTAATATAAAGACCAAGCATCCGCTTGACACTACACATTCGGCAATAAAAACCATCGTAGACACCGCACACGATATGCTTGAAACTGGAAGAATCATCGTTCGCAACTCGGGTACGGAACAGTGCGTCAGAATCATGGTCGAAGCCGCGTCGCTTGAGAAACTTGAAACAGCGATGGCATACTTATCGCATGAAATTAAAAAATGTATCGAAAAGGAACTTTAAAATTATGAAACAATCAACAAAAAAAATAAGTAAATTTTTTTCAACGCTTTTTGTGAAAGGCCTGTTAACGATTTTACCCATCGCAATCACGTTGGGACTGCTTAATCTTATTTTTAAAGGGCTCGTCAGTTGGCTCGCCCCGCTAAAGGTATTTGAACCCGAATTTTTACATCGAATCCCTTATGCTGAAATACTGATTGCCATTGCAATTATCTTTTTTACCGGATTTCTTATTAATTTATTTTTCTTAAAATGGATTTTGCACGCTGTTGAACAACTTCTATTCAAAATTCCGTTGATTCGTCCGTTATATTCGGGAATCAAACAACTCGTCCACGCATTCAGCCCCCAAGATGATGAAAGTTTCAAGCAAGTTGTTGCCGTTGAATTTCCGCGCGAAGGGCTTTATTGCATTGGCTTTCTAACAAGCGAGTTGCCGGCTATTTTGGCACCACGCCCGGGCAAGAAATATTACAATGTTTTCATTCCGACGACTCCCAACCCAACCACCGGTTATTATATTATTGTTTCCGCAGATGATATTTCGCATATCGATTTGACCCGCCAAGAAGCCATGGCACTTATTATCTCAGGGGGAATTATCAAACCAGAGCGCTTCAAGGAACAGCCAACATCATTGCGCCATTTTTGAAATTGTCGATTTATTGGCTTGAAAGGAATCTACTTTATGAAAAACAATCTATTGCTCGTGACAATTTCTTTTTGGATTGTCACACCAACATCAGGAGCAGATCATCCTCAGGAATCTACCTATAGTCTGCCAGAAAATCTTAAATCTATAATTGTTAAAGATAATTTCGATGCATCGATCGATGCTCTAAAGAGAATGGAGCTGCCTCCTCACATTATTGATTCTGTGCTTAAAGATGTGTCCAAACAGTTAGATGCTCCTGCATCATTCATTGCATATGCACTTGGAACATCTGCAACCAAACAATGGCTCGGCACTTATTTCAAAGAGTCCTCATCTAGAAATGAAAACGAGACCTTGGTTGCTATCCTGAATGAAATGATGGAAAAAAAATACGTAGATTTTAAAAAACCTTTTTCTAATTTTTTGAGCTCAAAGTATGGTTATGAATTGGCAAAAGAAATTGATGAGGAAACCATAATTGGTTTGTATCGTGACATCAAAAATAAAGAGAGCGGTTCACTCATTGATAGGGGCTGGTTTCCCCGGGATAGTTCACTGAAAGCTCTCTGCTTCCTTTCAATTAAACTATCTAGATTTCCTCAAAACAGTCTCAACCTGATTAATAAACTCTCTGAGATCGAATCGGATATCAACCAAAGAAGAACTTTTTTCGATATGCTACATGGGTCATTATTAGCTTTCAGCGATAATGCACTTGAAGATCATAACCTTGATTTTCGCAGAAAAATATCAATTCTTAATCGATATTTAAAGGATCATATAGCTCGCAATGAACCACCGTCAGATCCAGCCACGATAGAAGAAATAATAGCTTTTTCGCGTGACTTGAAAAAAGTTCAATGACCTAAACGGTTTGAAAGCCGTGGTTTCTGAATCATGAACACCTTACGCTCGAGGGTTTTTATGGCGCACAATGAAATCTGTTGGTCTTTGTCTTTTATTTGAAAAAGCTCAAATAAAATAAATCCAACTGCGGTTCGACGCCGTTTTTTAATTGATAATCGAACGTATAGAGCAAATCATGCAGCGTTGTAAGCTCTTTGGCCGTATATTTACGCCAATCGGTATTCATGAAAGAAAAGGGAAGTCGTGCGCCATGCGCCTTTGCAGTTGCAAAATCTTTGACTGCATATGCATCGATGACATGAATAGCGCGCCAGATTTGATCGGCCCAGAAGGATATCCAAAAGGTATCTTGAAATGATGCTGTCATTGTGTCATACAGCTCACGGAATTTGTTCCGGTTTTTTGCAAGTAAATGCTGGCTCAAAGTAAACAGCGATTGATCAACATGGACAAGCGCATTTCCCCATTCCTTAAAAACTTGTTCTCGATCGGACGCGGCAACAACTACATAGACTAATAATTGCAGCGCTTGTTCAATGGAAAGCTTTTTGTACTGAAGTAACATTCGTTGCGCTTGAGTGACTAATGTTTTGGCCGGATTGCCATCAATAACTACCAGCGAAAGCAAATGCTCGATATGATCTTTCTGAACTTGCTCAGGAATCTCGACGGAATCTACCCCGGAAACAGGACTTGAAGTCCAAACAATTA
Organism: uncultured bacterium; assembly: GCA_963713925.1. GTDB lineage: Bacteria > Babelota > Babeliae > Babelales > Vermiphilaceae > MFD01112-c2. The sequence goes on along the minus strand of OY970212.1, from coordinate 493,057 downwards.
ATGTGTGGGGCCCGGAATAGCTTTGAAGAAATCGGAAAAACAATGCTCGTTTTTTTTCCGACAATTCATCGACTCCCGTAATCCAATACCAAAACGTTTGCCCCAAAAAGGTTGTTTGTGCTGCAAGTATAAATGCGTCAAGATCATATGTTGGTAGATCAATCCGTTGCAATTGTACCTGCTCACGCACGCGCGAACAAAGCAATTGAGAGAGAAAAATGGGATATACATCGGCATAGCGTATGGCAACTACACTCGCCGATGGAGTTGACTGAAAAAGTGTCCCTGATAAAAGATAAGAAAATGAAAGCATGTAGAATCTACTTTGACAAACTATCCAAGCGATTTTTTAGACTGAACATACCGACAGCAGGCTTTGTGTCTTCAGATTTTTGAGAGTTGCTGCGAACATCTTCTTGGGCAAATGACGGCTGTATTTTGGTGCATGCATCAATTTGAGCAAATACCTCTTGAATTCCAGCTCGCGCATTCTCAACAATTGCCTGGAATGTTTTCCAATCGACTGTCCCATGCTCAAGCGTTCCTTGCACCTCAACGACAGAACCTGATTTACTCATAACCACGTTGTAATCTGCGTCAATGGCAACATCTTCTTGATAATCAAGATCAACCAAAACGGTGCCGTTAGTGACCCCCACTGAAAGTGAGGCAAGGCTGTCGGTGATAATTGAATGTTTCATATCGCCGCGCTCAATCCATTTTTCTTGCGCAATCTGCAAAGCAATGGATGCTCCAGTGACACAGGCAGTGCGGGTTCCCCCATCAGCTTGGAGCACGTCACAATCAATCTGAATCGTGCGCTCACCAAGGCGATCAAGATCAACCATCGCACGCAAAGAACGTCCGATAAAGCGTGAAATCTCGATCGATCTTCCATTTGGTTTTGAACCGAAAGCATCCCGCTGATTGCGGCTTTGAGTTGCCATAGGAAGTAAGGAGTATTCCGCAGACAACCAGCCTTTACGGCTTCCCTTTAAAAAATGTGGCACTCCTTGAGACAAACTCACGGCGCAAAGCACTTTTGTATTGCCTGATTCATACAAAACTGAACTATCGGCATAGCCAAATGGATTAATCGTTATTTTTATTGTGCGAGGGACATGAAAAGCGCGCCCTGACGGACGCGCATATTTTTTTTCTGAAACAGTCATGCAATTACTCAATCAATCTCAAGCGAACTCTTCCTGTTGATTCATCGTATTCAACGACCTCAACATTGACGATATCGCCCTGCTTGTAATCTCTTGCAAATGTTCTTTGTTTTTCTCTTGGGATATTGGACACATGCACGAGACCATCAACTCCCGGAACAAGTTCAACAAACAAGCCAAATTCAGCGATCTTGCGAATAGGACCTTGATATCTCGCACCTGCTTGAATATGCCCGCCAATGGTTTTAACCCAATTGACTGCTGTCTCAAGCTGAGAATCCGGACCGCCAAATATTTTGACCAACCCATCATCTTCAATATCAATGCTGGTCTTTGTTTTTTCGATAATCTCTTTAATAACTTTACCGCCTGTTCCAATGATCGCACCAATTTTTTCCGTTGGCACTTTGAAAGAAATTAATTTTGGAACAAGATTTGAAAGCTCTTTATTTGGTTCACTCATGACTTTGCGCATTTCATTGAGAATGAACATGCGACCTTCACGAGCTTGTTGCAATGCCTTCTGGAACACTTCTCGGGTGAATCCACCTTTATATTTGATGTCCATCTGAATTGCAGTCACGCCTCGATCAGTTCCAGTCACTTTAAAGTCCATCAATCCAAATGCGTCTTCAAATCCGGAAATGTCAGACAACACACGGAATTCTCCTGAGGCGCTCTTTAAAAGACCCATAGCAATACCACCGACCATATTTGAAATCGGTACGCCTGCGTGCATAAGTGCCATCGTGCTCCCGCAAGTGGTAGCCATTGAACTTGAGCCGTCAACTTCCAGAATATCCGTAACAACACGAATGGTGTATGGGAATGCTTCTTTTGATGGTAACACGGGGCGAATTGCCGATGCAGCTAAATATCCATGACCGATTTCACGACGACCAGGGCCACGCATTGGACGAGCTTCACCGGCTGAAAACGGAGGAAAGTTATAATGAAGCATGAAAGTTCCGGTATTAGCGGCATCTTCCATAATTCCTTCAATTTTTTGCTCATCGGAACCACCGCCCAAAGTGACGCTGGTTAATGCTTGCGTTCTGCCACGAGTAAACAATGAAGAACCATGCACTGATGGCAATAGACCAACTTCGGTTGAGATCTGACGAATTTTATTGAAATCTCTTCCATCAATACGCTTATTTAATTCAAAGATACGCTCGGTAATTTTTTTCTGAATTGTTTGATCAAGCATGTAATCAAACACTTTAACCGGAACTTGCGTTTGCTCAATCTCTTCTTTGTATTTTTCAAGGAAAGAATCTCGCAATGCATCAAGAGCGGCACTTCTTTCTAATTTATCTGCTTTATAGATAGAAGTGATTTGATCTGCACCGACAAAATCGGCAATACGTTTTTGCCATTCATTCCAATCAAAATCGAAGGCTGTCACTTCAGGTGCAACGCCGACTTCAGCTTTGATCTGTTCTTGCCATGCAATTTGCTGCTTAATTTTGTCATGCGCCTTGAACATAAGGTCAACAATATCATCTTCTGATATTTCTTTTGCTGATCCTTCGATCATGCAAATACCTTCTTTGGTACCTGCAATTACTAAGCGAACATCTGAGGCAAGTGCTTGGGGATGAGTTGGGCAAAAAATCCATTCTCCATTCACACGCGCAATGTCAATAACACCAACCGGTCCTAAAAATGGGATCTTAGAAATGGAGAGCGCAAGTGATGAAGCAATAAGCGCTAATGAGTTCGGCTCATACAGCTTATCAACGGAATAAACTGTCGCTACAACTTGAATTTGATTGAAATAGTCGTAAGGAAAGAGTGGACGAATTGATCTATCGATGATGCGTCCAGTCAGAACTTCTTTATCGGTGGGTTTTCCTTCACGTTTGAAGTAACCCCCCGGAATTTTGCCGGCAGCTGAAAATAATTCGCGATACTCAACAGTTAATGGTAAAAAACCAGGAAACTCCTTGGATGGAGCTGAGACAACCGTTGCAAGTACAACTGTTCCCCCCTGTTGCAACCAAACGGCGCCGTCTGCTTGTTGAGCAAACTTACCGATTTCTACGCTATAACCAAACTCCGGCAAGGAATACCTTTTTACCATATAACCCTAATCTTTCTCGTCTAACATTTATTTTTTTAAACCAAGCTTCACAATAACCTGGGAATATACCTCAGGATTTGTTTGCTCCAAATATCGCACTAAACAACGGCGCTTTGCAACCATTTTCAAAAGGCCACGCTTTGAAGAATAATCGTGCTTATTTGCCTTTAAGTGCTCGGTTACTGAACTGATTCTTTGGGTCAAAAGCGCTATTTGAACTTGGGTTGATCCCGTGTCATTTGCTGATGAACCAAAGGTGCTTACCATCTGCTTCTTCATGTCTAGAGTTACAGCCATTTGAATATAAACCTCATTATGGTTTTAACATTATTTTCACCCAAGCTCCATTTCATTTTCCGCCTTTGCCATTTAGGCTCTGGCGTGACAGGCCGCTTGGGACCCTAATTAATCCCCATACAAAGCATGGGGTTCTGTATCTTGTTTATGGTAGGCGCGAGCGGGATTGAACCGCTGACCCTTGCTACGTCAAAGCAATGCTCTACCACTGAGCTACGCGCCTACACAATACTTATTTACTATCAGTATACTGTGTTATTGATCGTTCGTACATTTCTTCTTGGTGAACCTGTTTTTCAAGATCACTGGCAGTTTGCCCGAGGTATTTCTCTTTGAAATTGGCCAATCCAGTTCCTGCCGGGATTAATTTACCAACGATTACGTTCTCTTTCAATCCATACAAGTGATCAACTTGTCCACTAATAGCAGCTTCCGCCAAGATTCTTGTCGTTTCTTGGAATGATGCAGCCGATATAAAGCTTTCGGTACCAAGAGATGCCTGGGTAATACCCATTAAGACAGGCTTTGCTATCGCACCCTTTTTACCTTGGGCCTTAATAACGGAATTAACGGTTTGGAAGTGAATTCTGTCCACACGGTCACCGATAAGGAATTCTGAATCTCCAGAATCAACCACACGAACTTTTCTCATCATCTGTCTGACAATAAGTTCAATATGCTTATCGTTGATATTGATTCCCTGCAAACGATAAATCTGCTGAATTTGATCAACGAGATATTTTTGAACTACATCAGAGCCCATAATTCTGAGCATGTCATGAAGCACTGGAGAACCTGTTGTCAGACGATCACCCGCACTCACACGGTCGCCATTGACGACTGTCATTTGACGGCCACGCGGAATGAAGTAATCAACTGATTGGCTTCCATTAACAACGCTCACTTTACGTAAGCCTCGTTGCAACCCACCAACAACGATTTCTCCATCAATATCAGCGATAATCGCAGGGTCTTTCGGCGAACGAGCTTCAAAGAGCTCAGCAATACGAGGAAGACCACCGGTAATATCTTTTGTCTTGGAAACTTCTCGAGGAATCTTAAGCAAGATATCGCCGACTTGTACCTTTTGACCGTCATGAACACCTAAGTATGACCCTGCAGGCAAGAAGTAGACCGCTTCCTCTTCATCACCATCAAGAATCGCTATTGCCGGTTGATACTGTTCACCTCTATGTTCAAGAACAATGAGATTTGATTTGTTTGTTGCTTCGTCATAGCGTTCACGCAAGGTAACGTTTTCAACAAGATCAATGAACTTAATTCGTCCTGCTTTTTCAGTGATCAATACTTTGCTGTTTGGATCCCATTCAGCAAGTTTTGTACCAGTTTTAACCGCTTGTTTGTCTTCGACCAAAATGGTTGAACCATATTCTAAATCGTGTCGTTGCAATTCTCTTCCGTCGGGTGACAAGATAAGCAATTTCGCTTTACGAGTCATGACCACTGACTGTCCGGCACGATTTTTAACAGTTCTAATGCCACGCCACTCAACGATACCATCCTGTTTTGCAACAAAGTATGGCTGTTCAGCAAGACCACTTGCGGTACCCCCGATGTGGAAGGTTCTCATCGTAAGCTGTGTTCCCGGCTCACCGATCGACTGTGCTGCAATAATACCAGTTGTTGTCCCAACATCAACGATAGAGCCTTTTGAAAGGTCAAAACCGTAGCATGCGCTACATACCCCATGACGTGCCTGGCACGTTAACACGGAGCGAAGAGGCATCTTGGTGACAGCCGACTCAGTCAATTTTGCAACTTCATCACGATCGATGACCTGACCTTGCTTGATAATCAATTCACCTGAAACAGGATCCTTGATATCCATTGCAGCAACGCGACCGAATGTTCTTTCAGAAAGTGGATAAATAATATCCCCAGATTCTTTCAAGGATTCAACTTCAATATATCCGAGTGTCTTACAATCATCTGTCGTTATTACGACATCTTGCGCGACATCAACGAGTCTTCTGGTCAAATAACCTGAGTTTGCGGTCTTAAGAGCAGTATCGGCCTGCCCTTTACGAGCACCGTGGGTAGAAATAAAGTATTCAAACACGCTCAAGCCAGACTTAAAGTTGGTCTTGACCGGAGTTTCCATAACTTCACCGGACGGTTTTGCCATCATACCACGCATACCCACCAACTGCTTGATTTGGTCTTTTGATCCACGAGCTCCGGAGTCAAGCATCATAAAGATTGGGTTGAATGGGTTATTTGCATGGGATTCGTTGGCATAACTTGCACGATCTTGACTTTCAAGTTCTTTACTCATCTCTTGTGCGACATCTGCCGTTGCTTGATACCAAAGACTAATAACTTTGTTATAGCGCTCACCATTGGTGATAACACCATCCATATAAAGCTGCTCAACGTTTTCAACTTGATCTTCAGCTTTATGAACAATCTCATCTTTCTTTTGCGGAATAACGAGATTATCAATAGAGATAGAGATCCCACCACGAGTCGAATATGAGAACCCAAGTTTCTTAATTTTATCAAGTGTTTCGATAGTGGCTTCTGCCCCAAAACGGTAATACACTTTCTCAATTAACTTGGTGACATCGCTTCGTTTCATGATCTTGTTGACCCATTGCAGATCAGATCCTGTTGGCAATGCTTCATACAAGAGTACACGGCCAACGGTTGTTTCAACCATTTCGCCATTGTCCATGCGTAAGTTGATGCGAGCATGAATATTAATACGATTACATTGGAAAGCGTTAACCACTTCGCCAATATTGGAAAATGTAATACCTTCTCCCGCAGTATTCATACGAATCTTAGTCATGTAGTAGAGACCAAGAATCATGTCTTGAGAAGGAACAGCAACGGGACGACCGTTTGAAGGCGAGAGAATATTACGTGTTGATAGAATGAGATTTTTGCTCTCTTCTTGCGCTTTTCGGCTTAGTGGCAAGTGAACTGCCATTTGGTCACCGTCGAAGTCTGCGTTAAACGCGGAACAAACCAACGGGTGAATCTTAATAGCTTTACCGTCAACCAAGATCGGATAAAACGCCTGAATACCAAGCCTGTGCAATGTTGGAGCACGGTTTAAAAGTACCGGTCTGTTTTTTACCACGTCTTCAAGAACGTCCCAAATAACAGGATCAAATTCTTCAACCATACGCTTTGCAACACGAAGGTTTGCCGCCAATTCTCGTTCAAGCAATCCGGCATAGACATATGATTTGAATAGCTCAAGCGCCATAGCTTTCGGCAATCCGCATTGATTCATGCGAAGTTCCGGATCAACAACGATCACAGAACGAGCTGAATAGTCAACACGACGACCAAGCAAGTTCTGACGGAAACGACCTTGTTTACCACGAAGCATTTCGCTCAATGATTTGAGAGGACGTTTGTTTGACCCGCGAACCGGCTGACCACGGCGGCCATTGTCAATGAGAGCGTCGACCGCTTCTTGCAACATGCGCTTTTCGTTTTTAATAATCACTGAAGGAGCTTCAATTTCCATTAAGCGCTGTAAACGAATGTTTCTATTCAAAACGCGTCGATACAATTCATTGAGGTCTGAGCTCGCAAATCGTCCACCTTCTAAAGGAACAAGTGGTCGTAAATCAGGTGGAAGCACCGGAAGTATAGACATAATCATCCATTCCGGCCTTAACCCAGCATCTTCTAAGCTGCTGAGAACCTTAATGCGACGCATAATCTTATGTCGAATAGCAACTGAACTATTGCGGCCGTATTCATCTTTGAGCTTTACGATCTCAAGTTTGAAATCAAGCATAGAAAGAACTTGTCGCACAGCTTCAGCACCCGTCTCAGCATGAAAATCGAGATCCTCAGGGTGAGCCATCTTGTAATTTTCATACTCTGCATTGCTCAAAAGCGTTTTGCGGGGATATGGTGAACGACCTTGATGAACAACCATGTACGCGTCAAAGTAAATTACGCGTTCCAAATCTTTCACCGGCATTTCAAGGACAAGCCCAAGATAGCTTGGGATACCCTTGAGATACCAAATGTGACACACCGGAGCAACAAGCTCAATATGCCCCATTCGCTCACGACGAACGCGTGATTGAATCACCTCGACGCCACACTTTTCACAAGTTACGCCACGGTGTTTCATGCGTTTATATTTTCCGCAGTTACACTCCCAATCCTTAACCGGACCGAAAATGCGTGCGCAGAACAAACCGTCACGTTCAGGTTTTAAAGTACGATAGTTAATTGTCTCAATTTTTTTGACTTCACCATAGGAAAGAGATCTAATTTTATCAGGTGAAGCAATCCCAATTTTTACCGCATTGAATTGGGTCACACTTATATATTCTTTAAAGCGGTCTAGCATTCGATTATTCACCGACTTTCTCCTTGCCACTCTTGAACAGGTCAACTTGTAAACCTAAACTTTGCAATTCCTTAATCAATACGTTGAATGATTCTGGAACGCCTGGCTCAGGAACATCCTCACCACGAACTATCGCCTCATACACTTTATGTCGTCCACTGACGTCATCTGACTTATACGTCAACATTTCTTGCAATGTATATGCGGCTCCATATGCTTCCAAGGCCCATACTTCCATTTCACCAAGTCTTTGTCCGCCCAATTGAGCTTTACCGCCCAATGGCTGCTGAGTAACAAGTGAGTATGGCCCGACAGAACGCGCATGCAATTTATCATCAACCATGTGATACAGTTTCATCATATAAATACTTCCAACTGTCACGGGCTGATCGAAAGATTCACCAGTTCTTCCATCAAGAAGTTTGAACGATCCTGAGGCTGGCAAATCAAGCTTTTCAAGCAATGGTTTAATATCGGTATCTAGCTGCGCACTATCAAAAACCGGAGTTCTAAAGCGAACACCCTCTTTGGCAGAGCGTCGAGCAAATTCCATAAGACCATCTTTGCCATATTCAGATTCATAAGAATTTACAAGCTCTTTGCCATACGATTCGATCATAAAGTTTTTAATTTCTTTATAACCTTGTGTGGCTATCACTTCTTGCAACTGATCACCAAGTTTTTTACCTGCAAGACCAAGCGCTGTCTCAAGAATTTGACCCACGTTCATACGAGAAGGTACACCAAGCGGATTCAACACGATATCAACTGGAGTTCCATCTTGCATGTATGGCATGTCTTCACGAGGCACAATAGTTGACACGACACCTTTGTTACCATGTCGGCCAGCTAATTTATCACCGATCGAAATCGAACGTTTCATTGCAACATACAATTTCACCATCTTGATCACACCAGATGGCAACACGTCACCCTTCTTCATGCGATCAATGTGTTCTTCTTTCAAGCCGTTCAACACTCGCACTTGAATTTCATGTGCTTCTTTGAGCTGTTCCAATTCGGCTTGTTTTGCCTTATCAGTTGCTTTTAGATCAAAAAGCTCTTGAACTGGCAAGCCAGACAACTTATCTTTTACAAAAACGCCAGATTCTACATATTTTTTTGGTGTAGCAGCTGCCGCTTTTTGCCCATCAAGAATCGAAACCATTTTATGTGCAATCATTCGATCAAAATAGTTCAAATGATCTGTATAATCTTTTTCGATCTTTGTAACTTGAAGCGCAACTTCTTCTTTATATCGCTTATCTTTTCTGATACCGCTTCGTGAAAATATTTTCACGTCAATAACGGTTCCTTCAATCCCCGGTGGTACACGCAAAGAAGTATCACGAACTTCACGAGATTTTTCACCGAAAATTGCTCGCAATAATTTCTCTTCAGGAGAGAATTGAATATCTCCCTTGAGTGTCACTTTACCGACAAGAATATCGCCCGGCTTTACTCGAGTACCGATCTTAACGATACCGTCTTCATCGAGCCCTGAAAGTGCCGCTTCACTCACATTTGGAATGTCACGGGTAATTTCTTCAGGCCCGAGCTTGGTATCGCGTGCATCAACAATGAATTCTTCGATATGAACAGAAGTCAATGTATCATCCGCAACCAATCTCTTGCTTAATACGATAGCATCTTCAAAGTTGTACCCATTCCATGGCATGAATGCAACAAGCAAGTTGGTTCCCAATGACAATTCACCGGTATCCACTGCTTGACCATTGGAAAGAATATCTCCCGCATTCACCTTATCACCGGTTTGTACGATAGGAGTTTGATGTATCCAGGTGCGGTAGCTTGATCGTTCAAATTTTCTGAGATAATAGGTGTCGATGCTGTGGGCAATCCAATCTTCCTGATTAACGAAACTGTTTTCATCCGATTGAACGATAATTTTATCTGCAGAAACAAATACAACGGTTCCAGCACGCTTTGCCAGAACAACAGCGCCAGATGCTTTCACGATTTCTTGCTCCATACCAGTTCCAACAATAGGAGCCTCGGTACGAATAAGGGGAACAGCTTGGCGTTGCATGTTGGCACCCATGAGCGCACGCGATGCGTCGTCATGTTCAAGGAATGGTATCAATGCTGATGATACAGAAACGAGTTGTTTTGGGGAAAGATCGATATAGGTGATCTTGTCCGCGTCAACGTACATAAAGTTACCTTGGTGACGCGCAAAGATTTTCCCTTCCAACACTCCGTTTTTGGTATGTTCTTTTACCGTATCGGCCTGTGCAATATATTGATTTGATTCTTCAAACGCATCAAGGAAAACAACTTCTTCTTTAATTTTGCAATTTTCGACTGGTCTATATCCTGTTTCGATGAATCCAAGATCATTTACCAAAGCATAGGTTGCAAGAGATGAAATCAAACCGATCGTTTGACCTTCAGGTGTTTCGATAGGACAGATTCTTCCATAGTGTGAAGTATGAACGTCACGAATTTCATAGGTTGCTCTGTCTTTTAACACACCGCCGGGCCCGAGAGCGGAAAGTCTACGCTTATGTGCAATTTCTGACAATGGATTTGTTTGATCCATAAATTGGGAAAGCTGTCCCATTCCAAAGAATTCTCTCAACACAGCACTCAATGGTTTTACATTGAGGAAGTCTTGCGGCATCAATGCTCCATGCGGCTCCTGCATTCTGAATCGCTCGCGAACAATGCGTTCGATGCGTAAGAATCCAAGATATACTTGGTTTGTGAGCAATTCACCCACCAAACGGACGCGTCGATTTCCAAGATGATCAATATCATCAAGTTCACCTTCGCCACGTTCACGTAAATTAACTAAGTATTTAACCGTTGCAACGATATCTTCCTTGGTCAACACGGCCAAATCGGCAGGGAATGAAAGACCAAGTTTACGATTCATTCTGATACGACCAACTTTAGTCAAATCATAAAACTTGCTATTGAAGAAAAGCGAATGGAGACGCTCTTTAATTTCTTGCAATGTCGCACTATCACCAGGCCATACTTTTGCATGGATTTCACGCAATGCATCTTCTTCTGTCGTCACTTTATCTTGGTTGAGAGTTAATGCGATAGTTGGTTGTAGCACATATCCAGATGATTGAATCAGTTGAAATTCAATTGCTTTGAGATTGTTGAAAAGAGATTGATGTTCTTCTGTAAAAATAGTTCCTTGCTCGACAAGAATCTCACCTGTCTTTGCATCAATAACATCTTTTGCAAACACACGATTGACAAGACTGGATGGACGAATAGTGAAACGATCGATACCTTCTTTAAGCAATTTGGCTATGACATCTTTTGTAATACGCTTACCCAAAAGAGACTTTTCTTCTTTTTCAGGCAACATATCTTTTTCGATACGTCGACCAATCATCGAAGAATCTACTTTTGCATAGAAAGAACCTTTGTCAGAATATACCGTCTCGAAATCATAGAACAACGGCATGATTGAGTCGCGGCTGAAACCTAACGCTTGCAACAATGTGGTAACATATAATTTTTTCTTTTTATCTATGCGAGCATACAGGTAGTCATTGCTATCAAATTCGAAATCAAGCCATGATCCACGCATTGGAATAATACGAGCAACATAATATGGCTTATCGCGAAGATCTTTTACTTTTTTGCTTTGAGCAAACACAACACCTGGGGAACGATGCAACTGACTTACGATAACGCGGTCGACACCATTGATGAGAAATGTGCCAAGATTACCAACTTTGAATTTTCCGTTATCTTCATACAAGTCTGCCATCACAGGAACATCGGCAAAGAAGATATCTTGTTCCTTAATATCGTGAACAACTTTCTTTCCGTTATTATCCAAAGACCAGCTTATTAATTGCACTTTGATCTTGAGAGGCATTGCAAATGTTTGACCACTTGAACGGCACTCATCAAGTGTCATAGTTAACTTAAGCTCAACGCGTGTCAAACAGTTGGAACATGTTTTATAACGAGCTGTTTTTTTGCTGCAATGAGGACATTGCAACTCGCTATTGAGTCGAGACGTGCCTGACTTCTTACACGAAGAGCAACTCCATTGATACCTACTCTCAATGCCTGTTATTTTACCACAGGTACATTTCCAATGACCAAGCTCATAACTGACATACTCCAATGACATTTTATCATTGTATTCGATCGGGAATATATCTCGAAGTACCTTTTCAAGGCCAATGAGCTGCCGTTCTTCAGGCAAGTAATCTAATTGCACAAAATCATTAAAGGATGATGATTGAATTTCGATTAAATCCGGAACAGGCGCTATATCCTTGATGCTACCAAAGGACCTGCGAATATTTGTTCTACCCATGTGCAATTGAGACATTAAGTCGCTCCTCACGAATTGCAAAACATTCCAATACTAAAGCTTTGCCATATAAAATGGCAAAGCTGAAACCTCTCAAAACAAAAAATACAGGTGAATGCAAAGGCTCGATTATTGAAGAACAACCTTAGCGCCTGCAGCTTCTAAAACTTCTTTCATTTTTTGAGCATCTGCTTTAGGAGCTGATTCCGCTATAACAAATGGAGTTGCATCTGATGCATCTTCAACTGCTTTTTTAGCTTCAGCAAGACCGAGTGTTGTTACAACTTGACGAAGAGCTTTGATTGTTTTCAATTTTTCAGCGCCACCGTTGGTCAACACTACCTTGAATGCATTCTTCTCTTCTTTAGCAGCTGGAGCAGCTTCGGCTGAAGCACCGGCACCTGAAGCAACAGGCATTGCTGCTGACACACCAAATTCTGTTTCTAATGCTTTAACCAAATCCGCAAGATCAATAACGGACATGCTACCGATTTCTTTAATGATTGAATCAAATGATTTTGAAGCCATGCGCTTTCTCCACAAATTATAAATAAATTCTTATGATAAAAAATAATTATTATTAACTAGCCTGTTCAGCCTTCTTCTTGGCAATCATGTCTACCACTACGGCCAATTTTGTAATAGGTCCAGCGAGAACACCACAGAGACGAGCGAGCAACACCTCACGAGATGGAAGCTCTGCAATGCGCTTAATGAGAGGCTTATCGTATAGTTGCTTTTCAACGCATCCCGCAACTAACTCTAAAGCTCCATTATTTTTTGCAAAATCATTAAGGATTTTTGCAATTTTCGAAGGCTCTTTACCTGCAAAAACTACCCCTATTTGATTTTTAAAAAACGGATCCAAGGCTGAAACATCAGCATTATCTTGAACAGCAAGCTTCATAAGGCGCGGTTTCGTTATTTTGAGCTTACCGCCTTGAGCACGAAGCCCCTTGCGCAAGTTTTGAAGTTGGGAAACGGTCAATCCCTTAACACCAACTACAAAAGATGCTCCGCTTGAATTAAAATCATTTTTGAGCGATTGGATAACTTGTTCTTTTTCTTGACGATTCATGATCTATTCCTTGCAATTTATGAACGCAATAATTCGTCAGGATTGATTTGAACTCCAACACCCATGGTTGTAGCAATCGTCATTTTCTTTAAGAACTTACCTTTTGATGACGCAGGTTTGGCAGCAGCCAAAGCCTTCACAAATGTTGCAAGGTTATCTTGCAATTTTTGTACATCAAATGAACGCTTACCGAAAGAAAAGTGAACCAATCCACTCTTATCATTCTTGAAGAAAACTCGACCGCCCTTCAAATCATTGACAACTGCGCCAACATCAGTGGTCACCGTGCCAAGCTTTTTATTAGGGAGCAATCCACGAGGACCAAGGAGTTTTGCAAGCTTACCGACAAGACCCATCATATCGGGAGTTGCCACAGCGTATTCAAAATCCATCCAGCCCTTGTTAATCTTTTCAACAAGATCATCTGTTCCAACGAAATCAGCCCCGGCTTTTTCAGCTTCGGTGGCATGATCGCCTTTTGCAAAAACTATCACGCGGGGAGCTGCCGCACGAGCATTTGGAAGAACCAAAGAACCTCGCACTGTTTGCTCACCCTTGCTCGCATCAATGCCCAAGTTGACATGAACATCAACCGACTCATCGAATTTTGCGTAGGCCAATTCTTTAATCTTTGAAAGAGCAACTTGAAGAGGCAACACCTCTTTAGCGCCCAAAGCTTCTGAAGCTTTTATATATTTTTTTCCATGCTTTGCCATGTGCAACCTACCTATTCAACAACCTCAACGCCCATACTACGTGCGCTGCCGGCAATAATTTTTTTTGCTTGTTCAACATCAACCGCATTCAAATCTTCAAACTTAGCGCGAGCAATCTCTTCAACTGCTTTCCACGTTATTTTTGCAACTTTGTCTTGCGGACGAGATGAACCTTTTGAAAGACCGATTGCTTTTTTGATAAGCTCCGAAGCAGGAGGTGTTTTTGTGACAAATGTAAACGTTTTATCCGTATAAACGGTAATTTGAACTGGAACAGTTTGACCTTTACGGTTTGCTGTTGCCGCGTTAAATTGCTTACAAAAATCCATAATATTTACTTGCTGTTGACCGAGCGCGGAACCCACTGGCGGTGCAGGAGTCGCTGCTCCACCGGCCAACTGAAGCTTAATTTTAGCTTTTATTGTTTTTGACATCGAAAAAACCTACTTTCAGCCTATTGCTTTACCTGATTAAACCCTAGCTCAACGGGAGTCATTCTTCCGAAAATGCTCACCATAACAACCAAGCGCTCATTTTCTTTCTCAACCCTATCGATTATCCCAACAAATCCCGCAAATGGTCCGTCCTTGATTTCAACTTCGGTACCAACCACAAAATCTGCCTTTTCAGAGACGGCGACTTTTACATCCCCCCTCATCTGAGAAATAATGCGATCTATTTCTTTCTGACTCAATGGAATCGGCTCCATTCCACCCAAGAAGCGAACAACCCTTGGATTAGAAAGAACCAAGCGCATTGTCTGAGTGTTAGCAACCATTTCAATAAGCATATATCCGGGAAAGAGCTGTTCATCTTTCTCTTCCTGGATATCGAAAAACTGTTTCATTTTTGCAGACGGGATTAATATCTCACCAAACGAATCCTCAAGACCCTGGTCATGCATGCGTCGCTGCACATCTGCTTTTACTGCTTCTTCATACCCCGCATACAATTGAACTACATACCATCGTTTCATTGATTTTTCCCACACATCTGCGATGCAACTTAGAAGCCAAACGCCCCAAAGACCATGTCGACAACTTTAGCCAAAAAAGAATCAACCACTAAGAGGAAGATAGCAAAAAAGGCCACCAATAAAAGGACGACCAAAACCGAACCTACAAACTCATCGGACTTGGGCCAAACGACCTTTGAAAACTCAAGCCTAACTTCTTGCAAAAATTGGATAATATCCTTCATTGATTTGCCTATCTGAAAAAATTGTATCAATTACTGCTCGCCTGTTTGGCAGGCCAGGAGGGATTCGAACCCCCAACCCGCAGATTTGGAGTCTGCCGCTCTACCAATTCGAGCTACTGGCCTTCAAATACCATTCTCGCTATCTTACTTTGTCTCTTTATGCTTTGTATGCAAGCGACAACGAGAACAAAACTTACTAAGACTCAAAGAACCCATTGTACGTTTTTTTGTTAAAACCTGGGTGTAATTACGTTCTTTGCATTGTTCACACGATAAATGTGTGGTCACTCTATTCTTTGCCATGTTATAAAAGCCATTGATTTATGGTGTAAACTGAAAACTGCCGTTCCTAAGATCTGGAGCCCGCGACCGGGATTGAACCGGTGACCTCTCCCTTACCAAGGAAGTGCTCTACCAACTGAGCTACGTGGGCACCACTCGCTCTTTATTTTCCTAGATTAAAGAAAAATAAGAAAAAAACAACTAATTCTGCCTGTTTTTACAAGTCTAAGAGCCTTTTGTTATACAAAAAGATTGTCCGCGTCCGCCAAGGCCATGGCGAGACAGCATATAACCCAAAATTTCGTTTCACTACATTTTGGGACCCAGCCATCGCTTTTTACTGCCAGCAATCGATAATATCTCAAAATCTTTTTTGCTGGCCTGCCCAGCCGAAGCTCTATCGGACCCAAGCAGTACTGCTTGGGTGATATAGCGAAGGCTGGAGCCGGTGATTGGACTTGAACCAACGACCTACTGATTACAAATCAGTTGCTCTACCAGCTGAGCTACACCGGCGCTCCTAGAATTTCAAACAGAAACCAGGTATTCATTAATCGATAAATCCTGGTTTCTTAAAAAATTTTCAAATGCAGACCGGAATAAATATCCGGATTTCTTTACTCGTACAGGCTAAAAATGAAGACGCCTAACAACATAGTCAACCGTCGCTCAAAGAGCTATGGCGTGACAGCCTACGCTATTGCACTCTCAATATTAACAAAATTTCAAAACCTTTTTTGCTGGCCTGCCCAGCCATTTCTAAAGGAAATGAGCGGGTTGTTGTTCCAGTCCGGGCTACGTTCTTACTCCGAAGTAAGACCTCAGGAAGCTTTAAACTTCGCCGGACAGGCTTCACGCTTGTTCTATCAATATAGACCGCTCTACCTTAGCAACTGGCTGCGCCAGGCGTAACCCTTTATGGGTGAAGCCTGGAGCGGGAAACGGGACTCGAACCCGCAACCTACAGCTTGGAAGGCTGCCGCTCTACCAATTGAGCTATTCCCGCATATTTATACCCAAGTTCCATTTATACTTGGCAATTTTCAAATCAAAGCTATGGGAATCCCGTCGCTTTATAGCGAAGTCTGGCCCGTCGTCGCTCGAAGAGCTATGGCGCACGCAGCCGAGGCGAAAATCGGGTCCCAAGTGAAGCAAAGCGTAACTTGGGTGAAAAGCCCCGGATAAGCTTTTATAATAGAGGAATTTATTTTTCCAGTCCAGGCTACGTTCTTACTCCGAAGTAAAACCTCATAAACTTCGCCGGACAGGCTTCGCATTCCTGCTATCAATATTAGCTATTCTACCTTAACCACTGGCTGCGCCAGGCGTAGCCCTTTGGGCAAAGCCTGGTGGCGAGAGAAGGATTCGAACCTTCGAAGACATAAGCCAACGGATTTACAGTCCGTCCCCTTTGACCGCTCGGGAATCTCGCCGAAAAATGTCAAACTCAGCTTCACTATATTAACGTTTTTATCTGAGATTTCAACTGAATTTTGCAAAAATATCGTGGATGGCTCAGGATTTTTTACCATACTCCTTGAGAATCATCTGCACTTCAGGAACGCAACTAGTGCATCCGGTGCCCGTCATGAGCAGATCAGACAACTTTTCAAGTGAGTCTGATCCCTCTTCAATAGCTTGGCAAATTTCTGAGTACATCACACCCATGCAGGTGCACACGACATAATCGGGACGTTGTAATAAAGGGCTTTTGTTCATATAACTTATTTTACCGCCTTCACATTATTTACATTCAGTTGACCATTGCTCACTCCACAAGATCTCACTCTATATGCATATGCAAATACAAGCGCGCTCGCTATGGATATAATTAATAACCACACTATTGATTTACGATTTAACATTACTGATCTCCTTTTTAATATATTTCTATTCTATCCTGCCGTGTCAGCGCTATTCAAGCTGAATAATCAGATATCACTCAATCTGATAAGAAAATATCGCTTTCCCATCTTTTCCCATTAGCAGCTTGCCTGTCTGATCAATGGTCATATGCGTGAGATTTTTAGGTTCAATACATTTCCTACCCAAATCAATTCCAATCAAATCTCCATTCGACAAGGAAAATTTCATCAAATTACAATAACCCTTACCTCGACCCGGATGCCACCATTGCTGTATAAATAAATTATCTCCATAACGTTTTACGTTCATCAGAGTGCAATCATGTTGTGTTTTACTAAAACACTTACGCACTACTCTCACTTCAAAATCTAATTTGCCCACAAATACCACTTGGTCGTTTTTACAATCTTCTTTTGACAAAATACACACACAATACAAGTCATTTTCCAATCCTTTTATCATTGCTACTGATCCCGGATAATAACCGGTGGCGCATGGCAACGAAATCGCTATCGGCTCTAACGTCAATTTTTCATACTTCCATACTTTTAAATCTTTCGATTTATACTTTTGATCTCGTTTACTGTACAATAAAGCTGACCCCTCATCTAACGAAATCGCATGTTTGCAATCTTCGAAAGCGCTCAGACCTGTCTTTGCCCGCACATGCTCATCTATACTCTTTCTAAAACCAACGGTTGCATGATATAAACAACGCAATGAATTCATAAAATAAATATTCTGAGCTGATCCTGTTTGCAATGCACGTTCTTCGCTTTCCTGCTTGGCAATCATAAGCGCCACAAGATTTCGAATCTTATCACCCATAGTTTTTCGTTGTGTATAATCAAAAAACGGCTTCTTTAAATCAAAAAGATCGGTTGCGTTCTTCATGTTTAATAGCCCCATTGCGAGCAGATGCGAAACATGCGCATGACCTCCTGCAATTTCGCCGAAATGAAATGAGCTGCGTGGATCATTAATCGAGCGATGTAATACTTTACTTGTCATACCAAGCCTTGCTAAATGCCTGCCTGCTCGATGTACGCCTTCTTGATCGGCCGGCTCAGTCGTTACGTGACTGGAAAAAAGCTCCCACCAAACATCAGTGGGAACCGATTCAAATGATATTTTCAATTGAGCATCGTCACTCGCTTGCAAAACTATAGATATGAAACAAAGAAGAAATGATTTTTTCATAAAATTCCTAAACGCTCTATCCCGCGATCATGTCAGCAAAAAATCCAATATAAAAAGTTTTATTGATTATTTACAGTATCCTTATCTTCATCGATCTGATAAGAAAACTTCGGACCTTTCACACTTCCGATTAACAATCTGCCCGATTGATCAACGGTCATGCATGAAACATCTTTTTCGTTGTCGATGTCTCTCCATGTGCCAATCATCTTCGCCCATCCAACCATAGTATTCGCCGATACCCGAGGATCATTTTTACAGTCATTCAAATTAAGCCTAAAAAGAATGTTCATATTTTTATCCGGCGCATCTTTGCAAGGCGCCAGCAAATGTGCAAAGATGTAGTCTTGATAAGCAAGAGCGTTAATAATCTTGAGTTGCTCTATTGTGCAATTCCCAACCGAACGAGTGCGAAACGCACGCGTGACTGATTTTGTATCGCAATTAAACAATGGTTTCAATCCGAAGCCCACTTCTTGGCCTTGTCTACCAAACAGAAGTGAATGAGGCTTGCCTTCTTTTGATTTTAAACAAAAATTAGAAATGTTGTTGCAACAAGAATTAAAATTATGTTTGCACGCAAGGCCTGATCTTTCCGAGAGCACATCAAATGTCTCGCCCCGTCTTTTCAATCGAAGTGTACGAAGCATCATATCTTTTTGCTTATTGCTTAACCAATAGATAAGATCATCTGATGTCAAAACCACTGGCGCACTGAGCATCGCAGCCGGGTCGACTTCATCACCATCACAAGCAATTTGCGGCGCAATAGACATACCAACATTTTTCAAAGGAAGCAAGGCATCGTGCATGGCTCGAAGGCTTGGAAGATGGGAATATACCAATGTCTGTTTTTCACTTTCACTATAAGCTATGTGAGCCTTTACCAAATCAACCAAGCGTTGATCACTATTTTTAATCTCTTTCTTTAATTTTTCAATGAGCAGCACCGCACCCTTCGTTTTCAACAATCCAAGGATCTGTCCCTCAAAAAATCCGGTATGTTTTTGCGCAACCTCTATAAAAAGATTCGTGCTGTTCTCATCACTGATCAATCCCCGCATTCCTCTATTTGCCATACTTAGCTTGGTCAAATCCGCACTGAATTGGAAAACGCCGTATCGATCTGCCGGTTGAGCATGTACAGCCTGTGCTGCAATCAATCGCCACATATCAATGGGAACCGATTCAAATGATATTTTCGGTTGCTTGTCGTCATCACTTGCATGGGCTACCATAAAAACCGCACCTAATATAAGAACTATTTTGCTCATGAAATCCTTCAAAGTTGTTTATAATACATTTCTATTGCCCGATCATGTCGGCGATATGTAAGCCGAATATCAAGCAGATCGTGGGTGAGCAATTCTTTAATAACTTCCGGCCACTCAATAATGCACAATGCATTCGGAGCATAGAGATACTCGCCAAAGCCCATCTGCAAAAAATCATCGACCGTTGCGATACGATACAAATCAAAGTGATGCACGATTCTGCCATCTGGCAATCGATAGGTCACTACATAGGTGTATGTTGGACTCACAATGTCGGATGTCACCCCTAAGGATTCAAGCAATGCCCGAGTGAGCGTCGTTTTGCCGGCACCTAAATCCCCCGTAAGAGTTATCACCGCTACTTTGTCCACATATCGTTTTACAATATCAATCACAGTCGATATCGTTTCAAGAGTATAGGACCCTGAATATATCTGTTCCATCACAACTTTCGAATAACTTGTTTTAATCGTCTCACAGATCGGTCATCTTTCTGAGCATGCGCCATTGCCATATGCTCAGCAATGATATGTTCATCATCATACACAGGTCCAGTTTGCATCATGAGCAGATCGAGCTCCGAATTGCTTTCTTGCGATGTTTTAACTGCTTTCTGTGGTTTGTTGATTTGGGTAGATCGCTTTTTTTCAAGCGCGGCTTTAAAAAGCATATAAAATGCATCAGCGTCAACCGATACAATTGAATAATTCTGCGCATACTGATTGAGCTGATTGTCAGAACTGACCAAAACAATATCTTTCTGTTTATACTCATCAAGATATGATTTGATCACATCATCTGCAGATTTGTTGTATCCGGAATATACTATCTCAACAACGCCCTTATCACTGACAATCGGCCATGGAGAGTCGCCCCCATCAAACACCAAAATAATTGAGTGCTGTTTGATTTTTGAATATTGTCGCAACCGTGCGATAAACTGATTTCTGATATGCTCAGAAATTTCTTGATCGGAATAGTGTCTTTTTAAAACGTTATATGCATCAATAAGTAAGATCATATGAACCAATGCTCTTTTGACAAATGGTATGCTGATATTATAAAGTCATTGTACCATACAAAGTTGGTCATGATAATTTTTGTTAAAGGGAATTTTCTATGAAATTAAATCTTTTATTAGCCGCTTTTATATCAGCTACCTTTTTAAATGCAGCTGATATAGAAAAAGAAGACCTTATCAACAAGCTCTTGCCTAATGATTCAGTCGTAAAACTTATTCACAACAAAGTACCTCGCAAAACTGCTTGGTTTGGCTCCGATAGGAACATGCGAGTTGCTTGCGATGCAATTGAGTCAACACTCAAACAACTATTTGAAGATTTGGAGTGCTATAAAAAAACTCATTATTTGCCACAGTATCCCTATGTTCAATATCCGATCTATACATCGTGTTCTGATGTTAGCGATTATAGCCTACATTGGGGCTTTCAGGAGTATTTTGCGCACACATTTCAGAAACAAATTCAATCATTGACCAATAATATGGATTTGACCCTGGAAGAGTTCCAATTTATAAATAGAATAATTAATTCCGCTTTGACTCAACTAAAAGAAATCGATCGTTCATATAAAGAAATAAGCAAAACAGAGCGAGAAAAAAAGCAAGCTGAATCCGCTGCCGCAGCTCGCGCAGCAATCTTAGCTCAATACAACAAGTGATCCAATTGAGGAAATTTTCTATGAAATTAAATCTTTTATTAGCCACTTTTATATCAGCTACCTTTTTAAATGCAGCTGACACCGATAAAAAAGAAGATCTTATCAACAAGCTCTTACCTAAAAATTCATCAGTAAGACTTATTCATAACAAAGAGCCTCGCAGGACTGGCTTGTTTGGCTACGATAGCACAACACGATCTTCATGTGATCGAGTTGAATCGACTTTGCAACAACTATTTGAGGATTTAGATGCCAGTGAAAAAGCGGGCTCCCTAAAAAGATATTATGCAAAAGCCATCTTTCTTCCCCAGATTATTTATGATTTTAAGCCCTATTTTACTCAAAAGATAGAACAAGAAGTTCAGATATTAATGGACGATAATTATGCTCTCTACAAAGAAGAAATGACCGTCATAGACACAGCACTGACCCCTGCATGGGATCGCGCACAAGCAATACAAAAAGCCGAACAAGCCAAATCAGCTGCCGCAGCCCGCGTAGCTATTGAAGCTCGCTATAAGTAATCCAAGGCACCCTTAAAAATATCGATTTAGTTGCAAAGATGTCAGGAACCGATTACTGTTGGTATGAAGCGCTCAGCCTTAAAAGCCATTGAGCGCGTAGTTCTTCGAAGCTGCCATAAGGCAGCGAAGTAGAATAAAGCCATTTTTTTAGAAATCAGCATTATTTTAACAGGATGTGATCATGTCACTTCTTATTTCCATCAAGCAACGTATAAAAGCGGTTGAAACCATCAAAAAAATTGCCCACGCTATGCGGCTCATCTCGATGTCTGCCCATGCCCAACTCAAGGCAAAAGAGGGTGCTCTCGTCCATTACAAAAAAACGTTGACCTCTTTGCTTTCAGCAGTTCACCCAGAGCCAACAGAGAAACAGTCCATTTCAGACGAGTCAGTTCAAAAAACAGAGCTTGTTATCCTTATCGGTTCTCAAAAGGGATTATGTGGCAATTTTAACCTTCCACTCCACTACCTTTTTGAAGAGCATATAAAACAGATCAACTATCCCTTTGAAGTTATTACCGTCGGCAAAAAGGCGCATGAATATGTGACTGGCAAAAAGAAGATCACTCCTTTGGTAGCTTTTGATCAGTTAACAACAACGCGCTATCATGCTATTGCAGAAAAATTGTATGCTTTTATCGTAGAAAACAAACAGTTTCAGACAGTGACCGTTATCAGCACCATTGGGCTCACCTTTTTTAACCAAAAGCCGACTGTTACGCAACTTATCCCATTTGTTGCGCAAACAAACGAATCGCAACCAGCAAAAGTCTCCCCGGATATTGCTTTTGAGCAAGATCGTGAGCACATGATCAACTTTATTTCAGACAAGTTACTCAAGTTCACCATTGAACAACTTATCTTCCAATCGCTCAGCGCCGAGCAAGCGGCACGCTTTGTTTCAATGGATAGTGCAACTCGTAATGCAGATAACTTGCTTGATCAAACTCGATTAACCTATAATAAATTGCGTCAAGCAATTATCACCAAAGAACTTGCAGAGTTAACAGGATCTGGAAACCTGCAATAAATAAAAAAGGAAATTACATGAAGTTTTTTTTATTTTTTTTCGTTATAACATCCGTTTATCATTCATATTCGAGTGATTTTTTTATACAACTCACTGAAGCAACTCAACAAAATCCACCATCATTGGATTGGTCTTCCGGACAACAAGAGAAACCTCGCGTTTTCCCTACCGATTTTACAGACCCACACCGGACAATTCTTGAAATTAAACAACAGCATCCTTATCAATTACTCGAAAAACATCTTATCCAAAATGGTTCCCTAGATAACAATCGTTTTAATGAAATTTTCAATGATGCTCGCGACCTGACCCGAGAAGATTCTGTTTGGCAAGATCTTAAAAACAATTGCTCCTGTTGCTTTTCTCGCAGTGAAGAGGAAATAGCCCTAGAAGAGAAGCATGAATTAGGCAAACAAATGCTTTCTTATCTGAATTTTCTTCATGCATTCGAGCACCTGAATCAAACTGTACAAAAAAAGAGCGAATAACTCGCCCTTCTCTTTTTATATCGCTCTTTCAGCAATTCCAAATCGTTGATTTGGAATTATATCCATTGGCTTGCAGGCAATGTTTGCACCTAAAGCGGACAGCTTTTTTTCAAGCTCATCATACCCACGACGCCAATGATTCACGCCATCAATAATAGTCTGTCCATCGGCTACAAGACCTGCCAATACTAACGCGCATGAGGCGCGAATATCAGTCGCTTTGACGAATTTTCCATCAAGACGAGTCATTCCTTTAACAATGGCCTTGCTTGTAACGATTTCTATTTGAGCTCCCATGGCATTCAACTCTTGCACGTGCTGAAATCTGTTTTCAAATACCGTCTCTTCGACCGTACATGTGCCGCGAGCAACCGCCTGCGCTGCCATCATCGGCGCTTGTAAATCGGTTGGAAATCCTGGATACGGAGTCGTCTTGATTGAAACCGCATTCGGATTTTTCATCGAAACAAGCCGAACACCGGTTTGCGCTGACATTCGATGGACGATATGCCCCATCTCTTCCAACTTGGCAAGCACTAAATCAAGGTGGTCATGACGCGCATTGGGCAAAAGAATTTCTCCGCCAGTTATTGCCGATGCAATGAGCAATGATCCGGCCTCAAGCCGATCAGGAATGATGGTATGTTCAACGGAATACAATCGCTGCACGCCTTCCACAATGATAGTTGCCGACTCACCGAGTGAAATTTTTGCTCCCATTTTTTTCAACACTGTAATGAGATCATACACTTCCGGCTCAAGCGCGGCATTGACAATCTTGGTGATGCCTCGGGCCATAGTAGCAGCCATCAAAATATTTTCAGTTGCGCCGACGCTTGGATACTCAAGAACAATATGTGCAGCAGTCAATTTGGTGCAATGCGCTTCAATTGCTTCTTGTGTCTGGGTAACAACAGCTCCAAGCTTTGCCAGATTTTTCAAATGATAGTCGATCGGGCGAGCCCCAATTGCATCGCCACCGGGTAATGAAATCATTACATGCCCAATTCTTGCAAGCAATGGCCCCATGACCAGCACTGATGCGCGCATTTTTTTCATAAGCTCAGGACGCACTGATGTTGCTGAAAGCTCCGTGGTATCAACCGTGAGCATATGATGCTCTTTGTCAAACACAACAACCGCTCCTAACTCTTGCAAGACGGTCATCATGACATACACATCTTCTATCGCAGGCACATTATGCAAAACTGATCTCCCTCGAGTGAGAATCAGCGATGTCATAATAACCAACACCGCATTTTTTGCGCCGCATAACGACACTTCTCCCGAAAGGGGGCCTGATTTTTCAACAACAAGATATTCTTGCATTCAATCCCTTTTACTTGACGAACATGAAAACTATTTCAATACTGTACTACATATTCAAGGAGTTTTTAATGATGAAGCGAAATATACTCTATCTATTGAGTGTGTCTTTTATTTATTTCACTTACGCGGCTCAACCTTTCTTGACTATCCTCATTCCGTCTTACAACAACAAATCGTATGTCATTGACACATTAGAATCGATTAGAAGGCAAACATATCAAAATTATCGCATCATTTACATTGATGATTGTTCTACCGATGGCAGCTTTACGGTTGTGCAAAATTACATTAATCAACATGGTTGGCATGACAAAATGATTGCCATCCAAAATCCGGTGCGCCAACGAAAATTACGCAACATTTATTATGCACTTCATTATTTGTGTTCTGACGATGATATTGTTGTTTTTATCGATTGTGATGATAGATTGGCTCACACTCGCGCACTTGAACGAGTTGCCAATATCATGAGCAACGATTCTGTCTGGTTTATGTATGGTAACGATAAAGCATTCCCTGAGCAAGAAGCGCGTCACTGGGGAGTTTCAACAGGACATTTGTGTGCGCCGACAGATGCGGAGACTATTAGAAAAAATGATTTCCGTAACAAAGGTTGGATCTATATGCATATTCGTGCATTCAGAGCATGGCTTTACAAAAACATACAACTGCGCGATTTATTGGTGCTCAATGTGCCGGGATTTAAAGGCAAATTTTATCCGCAATGTGATGACTACGCCAACATCTATCCAATGCTTGAAATGGCTGGATCGCACCTCTTTTTCAATGACCAGCTTGTCTATTTATATAATGCTGGGTCGCCCATCAATGGATTTAAAATCGAACGAACATTACAAGTCCAATCAGCAACGGAAGTGAAGGGCAGACAACGCTATCAACCGCTGCGCTCACCGGTGCGCAGAGAAAAATCTGAGCCGATTGTTTCTGTGTTGCTGACAACCGAAGATAATCAAGCGCATTTCACAAATAATCTTCATTTAAAAGAAAATTCACAATCAACGCTTTTTAACATGATAACGACTCAAGAGGAAGCGCAGTCAGTTGCACATGCACTTGCCCATCTTACTGACGAGTACGTCGTTATCGTGCACAGAAACGCACTCCAAAAAACGATTTCACCCGATATGCTCGAACAGGCACTGATTGATCTAAAAAAAGCTCAAGCCGAATGGATTCACCTCTGCACTCACGATCAAATTCCCGCATCTTTAACTACGCAATATATCAAAGATGATTTAGTTGTATATGGAGGATGGATCAACACACCAATTACAACTGCACATGCTCACATATGCAAAAAATCAGTTGCCAATCAATTGATGCATATCTTAACAACCGGACAAGCGATCAATAATCAGTATTTGGCAATGATCAGCATTATTGATGCGAATGTTTAGGTTTTTCGATTGAGAGAATCAGAGGCTTTACCTTATTATAATGCTCTAAAAGCGAGTCCTGCCAGTGAAGAGCGCAATCAATGAGTTTTCCTTCATGTTCAACAACGGGCACAAGCTCAGGGAAAATATGTGCAAGCATTTGCACGTCGCCGACGACTGATTTAAAGTTGTCTTGCAACAATTTCACCTGCACCATCGAGCGCACCCGAGCACCATATTGATCTTTGAGGGCTCTAAATCCAACACCGTCCGCAGTTGATTTTATTGTCTGCACGAGAACAACCAGATCATTCACTGCTTGTATCGCTTTGTGCGCATCGATTCGATCAATGCAGAAAACTTCGTGTGCTTTTTGCTCATATTCGACCTTTTTTTGAGCAAGTGTCAGCCCACCCGCATCAATCAAATAATTCAGAATAATGGTATTTGCCTGCGCATGTGCACCGGCAATTTCATACGTATCAATCGGTTGAGATAACAATCTGCGCAATCCTGTGTTTGCCATGCCAAAAATGAGCCATTCAATACATTTCTCTTTTCCGATAACTTTGGGCCATTCGCCATACAAACCAATTGCATCCAGTTCATCAAAATGAGCAATACTTGTGTACAAGGCAATGATCTCAGCGCGCAATTCTTCCAAAGCTTGTGCATCACCTTTGAGTAACAGATTGGCCATGCTTTCAGTGAGCGGAACTGTTTGTCCGATTCTGTATGAATGGCCATCAATCTCCGCCGGATCTCCGTCAACGAAGGTGTGTTCATCAAGTTTGCCGCTCCCGTGGCCAAGCGTTTCATGCAAAATGCAATGCGTATTCCAGAATTGTGAGTTCAACTTATCGGATTGGTCATATTCATCTAAAAAGCGCGCACGTTCAGGAGAAAAAAAGAGCTTGCGATACATTTTGGGATTCAAATAAGCCGCCAATCCTTTTTGTGAATCATAAATAATTTGCTTTGATCCATATTTCGCACGAATGTCTTCATAATTAGGCAAACAATAGGCCGCCAAAACTGCGGCTGGGCCCATCTCTCCCGACGCATAGACAATGCTGTTTATAGAAGCATTCATCGTTGAATTTTGTCCAAGTTCTCTTTTGTGTTCAAGCTTGAATGGCAATTGCGCTTCCAAATGGGGCAGAATTTTATTGAGCTTATCCAACTCTATTGATTTTATCGTCACTTCGGCTTCAAACATCCCACGAAATTCTTTAGGGTCTTGATAATTCTCAATAAATCCAAACGTATAATCAATTCTGTTATTTGTTTTGATCCATGTGATCGCATGTTTACGAAAATCTTCCTCGTCACCCGAGTGAAGAAAATCAATCAAATAGGTCAAACTATCAACAAATGGCTGATCAAATACGTCAGAATATTGTTTTGCATAATCCCGCGCCTGTGTCAACCAATAGGCCGCCACCGAAAGCTCTTTGCTATATTTTCCGTCGATTTTATATTTTTCGATGCGATCAACAGCATAATATGCATTCAAGTATGATTGATCGCGAGCGGATAACGCATCAAAATGCGCATCGGTAAATTCGGGGGCGTAAAAATTGACTGAGCTTTCATTAATGCTATTGGCAACGCAATTGGTCGGTTCATAACCTTGATCAAACCATGATTGCTTCACCTGGGCAAGAAAGGTTAGCAAATCTGATCTTCCGATAATTTTTAAACTCTCAGTCACATTTTCAACGGTCAGTTCATGTAACTTTAATCGCTGCGGCGTACGTTTTTCATTAGTGTGTTCCTTGGCAAAATACTGACTATGATTAACCAACAGATAGGTGAGGTATATCTCAAGCTGTGAAACGAAATCGGCACCCTGTTTTAATTGTTTCGATTTACGCAAGATTTCCTTCTGCTCAAGCAAGGCAATGCAGATATCCTGAATTAAAAGCGAATGTCGATGAAGCTGATCAGCAGCAATACGATTTCCGGGCAATAGTGCTCGATACAAATAATAACAAACAACCCGTTCTTCCGGCTGTAACGAATCAAACAGTTTTTTTATCGATTCATTTTTAATGATAAAAATTTCACCGGCACGATATCCGGCAACTTGATCGTTGCTCATAAATGCTCCATGGTATTCTTGGGCTTTCATTACACTTGATATTATTATAGACACACACAAAATGATTCGTACGATTTTCATGCGGTTCCTTCTTTTTCTCACGCTGATGATATTTCACGACATTACTTTTTGCCAACCTCCTTAAACCTTCCATCAAAATAACCGCGCAATATTTTCTTTGTTGCTTCATCTTTTATAGACTCAAGACTTTTATCTGCAAATTGACGTAACTGCTCCACATCTCTCGGTAACAACTTCTTATCGCTCAATGCCAAAAACGTTAGCTCGGTTTCAAGTGATAGCTTCGGATTGATAAAGGTCTGCCACATACGAATTACACGATTTCCCGACACAGTAACAAGCAAATCGCCAAAGGGAGACATTTCGATAGTATCCAAAGGACGGTCTTCAATGCGATTGTCAATTGTACGTAACAGCTCATTTGTTTTAGTATTCCAAAGCTTTATAATACCGATATCACTTCCTGCCGCCAGCAACTTCCCATCGAATGAAAATGATATTGCAGTCGGCGTATTAGGATATTTGTATGGCAGCTTGCTTTCAGTAATTTCTTGCCATGGACTTTTTGGAAACACGGACGCAATAAAAAGACCTTCCTCGCTTACCGCAACAATCTTTGATCCATCTGGGAAAAAGTAGCCACCTGATGGATAATTACGTATCGCAGGGGCTTTTGGATAGGGTTTCGACCAATCCAATTGACCCGTTTGCGAATCCCACACAAAGCACCCACCTCTGGACAAGCCGACAACATGTTTTCCCGTGGAATCAAATCTTATTTTATTAATCCTGGCTATCTCTGATTTATTTTTTTTCGGCATATCCGCTTCAACCTGACCGCCATTGAAATCAAAAATTTTAAACAGCGTGTCATCCAATGCTACAACAAGCCTCTTGGAATCGGGAGAGAATGCGGCATCCTTCGAGTAACTCGGTAAATTGGACGAAAAAATTTTTGCCTGAGAGTTCATATCAAAAACATTGATTTCTCGAGGAAATCGAAAAGCAATTTTATTACCGTCGGAAGAAAACGTAATTCCCAGCATTCGGCGGCTAACATCTCTTCTTCCAAAGTCATAGCTCGCCAAGATCTCACCGGTATGAGTATCTAAAATGTCAACGAATGTTTCATTATCGTTCGGTGATGTTTTATCAAAATGAATTAACTTGACTGCAAAACGAGTTCCGTCCGTTGAAAATGTGACATCTTTTATATCCAGCCCCTCATTTTTTGCGCTAAAAGCATACTCTTTTCCTCCGGTATAGGAATTCAAAACACTGATACTCTCACTATTACCCATAATAATATGATTATTATCAGGGGAAAACGCGGGAATTATCGAATATGAAAACCGGTCATTGGTATAAATCGGATTTGTTGAAAAAAAATACGGAATCCGATTTTTCATAAACAGTGAATTGGCTATCATATCCGCAAGATGATCGGGAATATCCATACCTGCCATAAATAGTTCTGGATCACGCGAAAAACGTTTTAAATGTGCTTCAGACGTCAAAATCTCGACACACCGATTTAAAAATAACGGCAACAGCGTCGGAATATCATAATAATCGGACGCTAACGTCAGCTCTTTAATTTGATCAAAATTCAACAAATTGGTATGTGCCCTTGCGTCGAAACTTCGACTCTTGATGTTCAGATTCTTATATCGATTTTTAATATCCTGCCGCTTATCGACATCTTTATTTGGATCATATTGCATTAAAGGATATAAGACCTTTTTAAAAAGCTCTGGTGAAATCTGATTCACCGGAATCGTCTCTGAATAGTCTTTCGAATCAGCCAACCAGTTTCCAATTATTTTGGAAACCCGTAATACATCGCTGTCAGCCAAAAAAGTAGATTTATCGCTCAATTCAATCTTGACCCGCTTGTCGCTCGCACCTACCAAACATACAAAAAAAATAAGTATTATTTTTTTCATTCCGTTCTCCGGCTATTAACGCAATCTTGAAGCTGGCTTTCTTCTGCCGCCGGTCACTTTTTTCGTCCGCACTCGTGCCTTAGTTGCTTTTTTCGGTTGTTTATCGGCCTTGCTTGAAACCTCTTGCCCTTTTGCACTTGAGCCATGCGCAGGCGATGCCTGGGACCCAATCAACCGACGCACTTCGCTGCTCGTTAAATATCTCCAGCGGCCAATAGGAATTGCTCGTTTTGAAAGACCACCAAATGAAACTCGTTCCAATGCGTTCACAAAATACCCCAAATGAGCAAAAATTCTGCGTACTACCCTGTTCTTACCGCTGTGAATTTTAATCTTTAACACATTTTTTTTGCGCGGATGTATGATCGCAAAATGATCCACTTTTACAGCACCGTCTTTGAGATGTATGGTTTTTGACAAGAGTTCACGATCAGCATCCGAAAAATCTCGATCCAACGTCACAATATATTCTTTAACCACCTCAAACTTGGGATGAGCCAACTTTTGTGCAAAATCGCCGTCATTGGTGAATAATAAGATCCCGGTCGTGTCTTGATCGAGTCTCCCGATCGGATACAACCGCACCTTTGGTGCCCCAACCAAAAGCTGCATAACCGTTTGTCTGTTTTTATCATCCGAAACGGTTGTGATATATCCCTTTGGCTTGTTCATCGCGATATACACCTTTTTTTGGTGAACAATCGTCTTTTTGCCGACTTTAACTACCGCTCCCGGCTCCAGCTTATGCCCCGGCTCTTTGACGACAACGCCGTTGACCATTACTTTTCCTTCTTTGATCAGCTCGGTAGCCATTCGCCGTGAAGCCGCTCCTGATTGCGCAATATATTTACTTAATGAATCCATAAATCCCCTAAAACCCGCCTTATACATAAAAAAATCTAACTTTAAATACCAACTTACACGCTTGCAAATTTTTTATCAAAAAAGGCCTGTAATATCTCTCGCATTGATTGATTCGGAAGTTGTTTGACCTCATGGTTCACAAAGTCACGCAATGGCTTCAAATTGGCTGGTCGAGGGACAGTGGCATCCAAGGCCAAAAGAGCCAGTGATAATTCAAGCGGGATCTTACCACCCAAAAACCACACTTTAACGCTTTTCGGGTCCTGATATCTTTCACCCCTCGCGAAGGCACGATCCGAATCAATTTCTGCTGCTAACAACCTACTGTCCGGTGAAAATGTAAGCTTATAGACGGCCATTTTATCTCTGCTTTGTTCCAAGTCTGTTATCGTATCGATAAGTCTGATATTACGGCGATCTTGAACATTCCAAAGGTCGATCTTCCACGTGGCATCTCTTGTGTCAGCAGAATTCCTGTAAGGATCCTTGTTATATCCTATGGCAATTAATTCCCCATTAGGAGAATTTGCGATTTCGCTCACATCAAAATGTTTTTTTTGGTCACTTGAAATCTCACGTAACTTATCTCCCGTAAGCGGATCATACAACTTTACGGTCTCAAAATCGAAAGCTGCAACCACTATCTTTCCATTGGGAGAAAACAAAAGAAAAGGATCTCTCCCTCCCCCAAATTTACTATCTAAATGGCTTATTTGTCCCTCCATGCTATAAAGATCGGCCCCCCTTACATTATCGTGCTTAAAAAAGGAACCGGCAAACCGCTTTTGATCGGGTGAGACTTGAATTCTCTGCAGATCACGTGAAAAATTAAGCGAATCATCCCAGTGGCCTGTCTTTAGGCTCAAAAATCGGGCTTTCCCATCTCCGAAAACCAAAAGATTCTTTCCATCTAATGAAAATGTAATGGTATACGCACCATACTCACTCAAATTGGGTATGACATATGGGATCGATTTTCCGTGTGTACCAAAAACTTCAATTTTCCCTTTTTCTTTATCAACAGCCATCGACGTTCCATCGGGAGCAAATGCAATATTCTGCACTTTTGCCATGCTCCCAACATTAACGGCAGCAGGAAATGCTCTGCCCGTTGGAGGAGTCCAGATCCTAACAAGACCGTAAGGATCTGTAATAAATAGTGAATCAAATGCAAATGAAAGATCCCATACCCTGTTATCATATTTTGGAGAAGAATATAACAACTTACCCGTCTGGGGATTTCGCACATATACCTGATCAGTTGATGCTGTTGCAAGAAATTTTCCGGTAGATGAAAAAACGGGAAGATGTTCGCCCGGCAACTCATACAAAGGGGATCGCAAAAAGAATTGTCTCGCTTTACTTTCTATGATGGGAGAGTTTTCTATCTGATTCGTCAAATCAGTTGGCATGTCTAATCTGACAAGCATGAGTTCCGGATCGATCGCAAAATCTTTCAAAGAAGACGGTTTAGTCAAAAGTTCGGCACATCGATTTACAAAAACGGGAAGTAGTTGCGGAATATCATAATAATCAGCCGCCATTGCAAGTTCTTTTATTTGATCAAAGCTTAAAAATTTAATACGAGCACGTATGCCTTTATCAGCATCTTGCTCATTCTGTAATTTTTTATCCTCTGTACTCACAGACCGCATGAGAGGATACAACACCTTCCCAAAAAGTTTCGGCGATAGATCGTGTATTTGAAGCGTTTGCCCACCCCAACGATCAAACTTATTTTTAAAAACATTGGAAGCTGTTAAAACATTTTTTTCTAATTGAAGAGTTGTTTTGTCATCAAATTCAACTGTGACCAACTCCTTTTTGAGATCTGCCGATTGAAGCGGAAAAAAGAGTATGCAGAGAATTATTGAAATCCGGTTCATACAAACATCTTTCTCATAAAATTGTAAATGTTTAATCATCACTGCATAAACAGATTAAACATTTGCAATTTTCATAGCAATAAAAATGAGTGTTGCAAAATAGATGAACCGATTTATCCTGTATATTTAATAGACAATTGATTACTACAGGAGGATTTCATGCTCACTACCAATGGTTCACTGGAAGTTATTTGCGGCCCTATGTTTTCAGGAAAATCTGAAGAACTCATGCGCAGGCTGCGTCGCGCCGCAATCGCAAAGCAAACGGTCATCACTTTTAAACCGTCACTTGATAATCGATATGCGGCGGAATATGTCGTTTCACACAACGGCACAAAACATGCAGCGCTTCCTATCGATTCAGTTGATATCTTGGAAACTGTTGTCGCTGAAAAAAATGCATGTGTCATCGGTATTGATGAGGCGCAATTTTTTGACCAATCAATTGTTGCTACCATTTTTTCGCTTGTGCATTCAGGCAAAAAAGTGATCGCCGCCGGACTTGATCTTGATTTTCGCGGCGTTCCTTTTGGCGTTATGCCGATGCTCATGGCACTTGCTGACTCGGTGACAAAATTGCGCTCGATCTGCACTGAATGTGGCAAAGATGCACATTTTACTCAACGTTTAGTCAATGGATGTCCTGCGCGTTTTGATGACCCTATCATTATGATTGGCGCACAAGAAGCATATCAAGCCCGCTGCCGCGGATGTTACACGATTGATAAATTGCCAAAATGGTAATTCTAGATTCCATTTTTTTTGTTCGAATGGTTCGACTTCGTTTCACTTTTGCCCATGCTTTGCGCATGGGGCCCGAAACTTCGCTCACCACGAACGGCTAGTAAAAAATCAATTAAGCGTAGAAATGAATGCAATTTTTCATGGTTTCAAAAACTCAACGAACCCTAGGCAAGTCTCATGAGCAAAGCAAAAACTCTTTTTATTTGTAACGGATGCAGCTATAAAACGGTCAAATGGCTCGGCTGTTGCCCGGAATGCAATGAGTGGAACACATTTGCCGAGCAAGTAACGCAGCCATCCGCCTTTGCTGGAGCACGAAGTACAACCGGAGCCGCTGTTGTCATGACGCCACTCAAAAATCGTCCCGTGGCAGAAAAACAACGTATGCAGTCAGGAATTGATGAATGGGATCGCGTTGTTGGCGGGGGCATTATGCCCGAATCATTCATTATTTTGACCGGCGACCCAGGAATCGGGAAATCAACTCTCTTGCTGCAAGTCTGCAACCAGCTGGCAAAAAGACACACCGTATTTTATTTCTCCACCGAAGAATCGCTCGCACAAGTGCATCAACGAGCCGCTCGGTTGGGAACCATTGAAGACCGACTTTTATTTTCAGATCATGCAGACCTACAAGAAATTATTGCAACTGCACAGCAACACAAGCCTGATATTGTCATCATCGATTCAATTCAAAATTGTTACACCAACAATAGCCAAGCCATTCCGGGCAGCGTTGGGCAACTGCGCGAATCAGCTTTTCATCTTATGCGATTGGCAAAAGATAATGGTATTACCGTCATCGTCAGTGGACATATCACCAAAGAAGGGAACATTGCCGGCCCTAAAACGCTTGAACATATGGTAGACGCAGTATTTTATTTGCAAGGCGAAGATCGCTGGCAAACGCGAGTGCTTCGATCGGTGAAAAATCGATTCGGGACCATTAATGAAATCGGTTTTTTTCACATGGGCGAACAAGGCTTGCATGAAGTGCCCAACATCAATGAACATCTTATTAATGAAGTCTCTCACTCGAGCGGATCAGCCTTAACTTCCGTTATTGAAGGTTCTCGTCCACTGCTGCTTGAATTGCAAGCACTCACCATTGAAGCAAAAATCGGGATCCCACAGCGAGTGGTGACCGGCGTTGAACACAAGCAAGTGGTGCTGGTGGCTGCTATTTTGGAAAAATATTTACAAGTGCGTTTGAGCGCCCATGATATCTTTTTCAAAACAAGCGGCGGATTTAAAATTAAAGAAAGTGCCGCTGATTTAGGCATTGCATTCGCGCTGCTCTCGAGCTACTTTCAACAACCGCTTCCGGAAAAATCGATCATCTTGGGCGAAGTCAGCCTAACCGGACAAATCAAGCCCATCAATCAGGTGAACGTCTTTATCAAAGAAGCAGAAAAATTCGGAATCAAAAACATTTTTGTTGCGCGCAATCAAAAGCTTGATGAATCAAAATGTGCAATTAGGCGTTTTGGCAGCGTTTATGAATTGCTTTCATTATTTAATTGATCAAAAATTGCAAAAAGTTGAACTGTCTTATATTCTAACACGTGAATTCGGGAACTAATCATCTTTTTCGAACTCGTTTAGACTTGCAAATAATTAATATTTCAATACTAAAGGACGTTTCTATGAAACTAAAAGTTCTTCTTACCATGCTTTTATTCTCTGCGGCTAACCATGTAGTGGCAGCTGAAAATCCTAGTTCTCAAGTCTCCAAAAAAATTGAACAATATATTGCGAAAGGAGATAGCACTCGATTAGCAACATTCCTTGAATGCCATCCCCAATATGAGGTCGCTAACGATCTCATTGAATTCGCATCAGATCGAAAAGAAAAAGCGGAAGCTCGTGAATGCCCAAATTGCTGTCTTGCAACATCGAAATTATTTATATCAACTCTTTCTTTGTCATTTTCAATTATGTCTATATGCCTCAATAAAAAATCTGATTTCGGCCTCTTACACACCGCAACCGGAATGCTCAGTATTCCTAATATATATGAACCAATCACCACATTAGTGGAAGGCTCAACGCGTACTTCTAATGCACAATCAGTTCTTAGAATACTTCGTCAACACAATATGAATGCAGAAAAATCTAAAAAATTGAATTAACGATCTCGGGGGAGGCTCTTTTAGGAGCCTCTCATTTTTATGTACCGATACATCAACAGTCGTGTGGATATTGTTTTCATAATTCCTCCGTTGTATAGTGAACTTAACTACAAAAAAGGAGTTTTATGAATTTCGCAAAAATAATATTATTACCTCTTATATTGCAAGTATCACATCCATTACTCAGCGCAGAACCGGGGGAAAACACCGCTCTTGTGACAACAAGTAGCGATCATTCACATCAGAAAACAATAATTGCACAATGCATTCGAAAGCAAAACAAAAGTCAGCTCGCTTGCCTATTGGCTCAAGATGCCACGATTCCTGTTGATGACTTAATCAAACTCGCACGCAGAAAAGATGAAAAATATAATAAAAATTGCTGCCGCAACCTTCGTCCCTTAGCTGTATCTGTGACTTGTGCCCTTTCTTCTCTTTATATCGCCATGGAACCATCTTATTGTAGAAATGCAGTTGAATGTGGCAATAGGGGCGGAATTCGTGTTTTGGGTTGGTGGTTAACGCCTGTCACAGGAGTCAACGCTCTCTACTGCGCAAAAGAACTGGGAAAAGATTTGGGTAACTATTTTTATTCTAAAAACATTGTTGGAATGCTTGAAGAATATAAAGCAAAACAACAAGCAAACGACGCCTAATTTCTAAAAGCCGCGTTTATTGTTTTTGCGAGGCTTGATTTCAGTGCGATTAGCTATATAGGATCAGAAAGAAAATTTCTTTCAGATCAAGGATGCCAATGAAATATGCGCGCATTGCACTGTTTTTTTCATTAATACAATTTCCCAGCACTGTATACACATGCCAACCAACCGTTGTAGGAATAGTTAGCGACCCAACACACACCTTCAACGTGCCAGCTGCCATCGCAATCAACGGTAACTTGGCATATGTAACGAATACACATGGCAATAGCGTAAGCATAATTGATATAAATCCAACCAGCCCAACGTTTAATCAAGTTGTGGGAAAGGTTAGTGACCCGTCATCAACCTTCGAAGCGCCAATCGCTATAGCAATCAGCGGTAACATTGCATATGTGGCGAATGATTTTTTGCCCGGGAGCGTGAGCATAATTGATGTAAATCCGAGCAGCCCAACTTTTAACCAGGTTGTGGGAACGGTTACTGACCTCCCTTTCCCGGGAACCTTCTCAGGCCCAAATGCTATAGCAATAAATGGTAATTTTGCATATGTAACAAACTTTTTTCAAAATGGTGAAAACTTAGGTAGTGTAAGCATCGTTGATATAAGCAGCCCACTCAATGCACATGTCATTCAAACGGTTAGTGATCCAACAGAAACCTTTGATGGACCAAGCGCAATAGCAATCAGCGGCGGTATTCGTGCCTATGTGACGAACGAATTAAATAATCTCGTGAGTGTAGTCGATGTAAATCCAAGCGACCCGAGTTTTGGCGAGGTTTTGACAACGGTCAATGACCCATCATCAATCATTTTCGGGCCAACTGCGATAGCGATCAGCGGTAACTATGCATATGTGGCAAGCGGAATTAGTAGTAATCACTTTAACGTAAGCGTAATTGATATCAATCTTAATCTCGTTGTGGCAAAGGTTAGTGACCCATCATCAACCTTCAATGCCCCAGCTGATATCGCAATCAGCGGTAACTTTGCGTATGTGACGAATTTTAACGATCATAGCGTGAGCATAGTGGATATAAGCAACCCAATCAATGCACAGGTCATTGGAACGGTCAGTGATCCAAAAGCAACCATTACCGGGCCAATTCCTATAGCAATCAATAGTACTACCTTTGCGTATGTAGGAAATAATAATAATACCGTCAGCATAGTTCAGCTGGTCTGTGTTGGTGCGCCCACTAATATAACCAGCTGCCAGTTTATCGATCTTTCTGCAATGCCACCCGATTTTGTCAATCAAATCAGTTGGTCAAATCCTCCGACAATTCCCGGAACAGAGGCTCCGACAGAATATAGAATCTATCGCGATGCCGCATTGACACAACTTGCCGCAACTATTCCCGCTACCGCCAGTCCCTTGGAGTTTTCAGATCCTAATAGAAATCCGAGTATTGTTGATACCTATTACATTGTCGGCGTTAACGCCGCAGATGGTGCAATATCGCCAGTACAAACCGTTACCGTAAATACAAGTTGTGTTGGTGCGCCAACTAATATAACCAGCTGCCAGTTTATAGATCTTTCTGTAATGCAACCCGATTTTGTAAATAAAATCAGCTGGTCAAATCCTACTACAAATGTTCCGGCGACATATAACATCTATCGCGATGCCGCATTGACACAATTGGCCGGAACTGTTCCCGCCACTGCCAGTCCTTTGCAGTTTTTAGATAACAATCCGACCATCAATACCTATTATATTGTCGGCGTCACGAATGACGAAGGCTCGCCGGTACAAACCGTCACCGTAAATACAAGTTGTGTTGGTGCGCCCACCAATATAACCAGCTGCCAGTTTATCGATCTTTCTGCAATGCCACCCGATTTTGTCAATCAAATCAGTTGGTCAAATCCTTCAACAAATGTTCCGACAACATATAACATCTATCGCAATGCCACATTGACACAACTTATCGCAACTATTCCCGCCACTGCCAGTCCCTTGCAGTTTTTAGATAACAATCCGACCATCGATACCTATTATATTGTCGGCGTCACGAATGACGAAGGCTCATCGCCGGTACAAACCATTACCGTCAATACGAGTTGTGTCGGTGCGCCAACTAATATAACCGGTTGCCAGTTTATAGATCTTTCTGCAATGCCACCCGATTTTGTCAATAAAATCAATTGGTCAAATCCTTCTACAAATGTTCCGGCAACATACAACATCTATCGCAATGTCACATTGACACAACTTGCAGCAACTATTGCGGCAACTGCCAATCCCTTGCAGTTTTTAGATCCTAATAGAAATCCCAATGTTTTTGATACCTATTATATCGTCGGCGTCAGCACAAATGACAAAGGATCACCAATACAAACCGTTACCGTCAATACAAGTTGCGCGAGTGGACCAACCAACTTGCGTGCCTGCCGGTTTGAAAACCAATTTTTGACCCAGACCGATTTTATCAATCAAATCAGTTGGCAAAATCCAGCATCAAACGCTCCGACAGAGTACATACTATATCGGGATGCCGCGCTCACTCAAGTTGTCGCGACCATTGCAGCTGGTAGCTCTTTGCTGGTTCTGGATCATAATAGAAATCCCAATGTTATTGATACCTATTATCTTGTCGGCGTAAGCGCGAATGGCACAGTATCGGACCCGCAAGCAGTTATAGCCAATACACATTGCAACTCAATAGTTTCATTGCTTTCATGATCCTTCCATTGTATAGTGAGCTCGAATTACAAGAGAGGATTTTTTAAGGAGCTTTAATGAAAACGGTTGCATTTCTTTTACTACTCACTGTACAGAATTTTGTTTTCGGAGGAGACCTGGTAAAACAGAATGGGCAAGACGATTGTGTAGTGGATCTTTCTATGGTCCCTTTATATGACTATAAACTGATTCAATCTTGTATAACATCTCATAATGAAGAGCGTCTATCTGCTTTTCTCAAAACCAACACTGCTCTTATTCCCGAATCATTAGCAATTCAAGCCGAAGCGGAGAAAGAATCTGTCCAAGCGCAAGAATGTTTCCGCTTATCTCGTGTCGGTGGATGTTTTGGCGTATGTGTTGGGAGCGCAGCATGTTATTTTGCTGTTAAAGCGTATTCACCAGATTTGGCGATAGTACCTATTATTTTTACAACTTTTTATGGACTCAAAACTGTAAAAAATGTGGTCAAAAATCATTTTTATAAATCTTCTTGGAAACAATCTGAAAATATTTCTGATTTACTGAATGCACATGCAAGTTCAGATACCCAAGTGTGATGGGGCATAAACAAAATCTGTTTTCATTACTTATTGTTTTCGTAATTCTTAGATTATATAGTGAGCCTAATTACAAAAAAGGAGTTTTATGAATTTCGCAAAAATCATTTTATTACCTGTCATACTACAAGCATCACACACGTTACTCGGCGCAGACCGGACTGAAAAAACACCTTTATTGGCAGCAAGTGCCCCCAGCTTAGACCCACAAACAGCGATTGCACAATATATTCGCGAGCAAAGAAAAGATGCACTTGCTTTAGTATTGGCTTCAGACACCACAATTCCTGTTGATGATTTAATTGAACTGGCGCGTGAAAAAGATAAAAAATATCAAAAAAAGTGCTGTCGTAACCTTCCTCCTTTACTTATATCTATGGCAAGTACTCTCTATTCTATTTCTATTGCTTTAGAACCATTTAAATGTAGGGAAATGGATGCGACTCGTTATGTAAGAGACGGGATGTGTTGGGTATCGACAGTTGGTACAGGGGCTTACGCTATCCATAGCGCAAGAGAAATGCAAAAAGATTGGGGTAACTATTTTTACTCTAAAAACATTGTCGAAATGCTGGAAAAGTATAAAGCGAAACAGTCGGATCTCTCACCCCTCCAAGAGTAGAAACTAGATTTGACCGTAAACAAGCAGTATTTGTCGCTGCTATCAAGGAGTCTTTGATGAAGTATGCAAACATGTATCTATTCATGGTATTGTCACTAGCGCACGTAGTATTCGGTGCTGAAAAAAATGAAAAAACGCCACTCTTACAACCCAAAAAAGATGCTCTAGCACAATGTATTCGGGATCACGATAAAAATGGTCTTTCTCAACTCTTGACCGATCATCCCTCCTTTCCCATTCCAGAAAACCTAATACAACTGGCACACCGAAAAGAGGAATATAGGAAAAAAAAATGTTGCAGCAACTTGCTTCCTGCCCTTGGATTCACAGCATGCACACTCTATTCCGCGACCCTTGCTTGGATAACTTATTCTCCAGATAGTCGTTTCACCGGTATTGGTTTATGGATCTCTTCTGCCGGCTCAGCAGGAACGGGCGGTTATTATGGGGTGCAAACAGGCAAAGATTGGCGCAGCTATTTTGGCTCAAAAAGTATCGTCACCATGCTTGAAGAACATAATAAGAACCTGAAAAATCCTTAGACCATTCCTTTTAAATTCTGCTAACACTTTATTTTCAATATTTGAAAACAGTATATTGATATAACATTTCGTAGGCTGCGCGTCCGACAAAAGTTTTTATACTCAATTGTGCCCATGGTGTAATTGGGGGTTTTGATTTTATCGCCGGTTAAAAACAACCATCTTTAAGGAGACATAATGAAGTTGAGATTCATATGGGCACTAGTCCTTTCTTATTTTTTTTCAAACAGTGCAACCGAGGATAAATACCTATTCCTCAAAAATTCCTCAGACAAAATTGATGCCGAATGGACTATTATTGGCGCCGGTCCTGCCGGCATTATTACCGTCGGCCTGTTGCTCGATCTGGGAATTAGCCCCGATGAAATTACGTGGATCGATCCGGAATTTAACGTTGGGCGGCTTGGAGCATATTACGAATCAGTTCCCGCGAATACAAAAAACAAACTGTTCATTTCGTTTTTGCAATCTTGCAAAACATTTTTAACTGCTGCTCCGACAGCCATCGAAACACTCTCTCTGCTTGAACTGGAAAAAGAATACCCGCTTAAAACGATTATCGATCCATTACGAGAAATCAGTGCATATTTAAAAACAAAGATAAAAACAATTACCGGCACACTGCATGGTCTCTCATTTGATGATCATTGGATTGTTAACTGCTTGTGCTCAGACGCATCGCGTCAGCTTAAATCGAAGCATGTTGTCTTGGCAACGGGAAGTCATCCGAAAACATTAGATTATCCATGCGAAATGGATATTCCACTTGATATTGCTCTTGATAAAGAACGCCTGGAACAACAAATGAGCGAAAATGACTCGGTTGCCGTAATCGGCAGCTCTCATTCTGCAATCTTAATCCTCAAATACCTGACCGAATTGAAGGTAAAACGCATTATTAACTTCTACAAAAATCCATTATTATATGCAGTCGACATGGGCACTTGGCTGCTTCACAATGCTTCCGGCCTCAAAGGCATAACCGCTGAGTGGGCACGCGAGGTGCTCGAAAAAAATCCACCGGCAAACTTAATTCGCATCTACAACAGCAAGGAAGCTCGCGAAGCATGGCTCCCTATTTGCAACAAAAAAATTTGTGCTGTTGGATATGAAAGAAATGATCTTCCTCTCATTGATGACAAACCAATCTCCTATGATGATAAAACTGGTATTATTGCGCCAGGATTGTTTGGAATCGGCCTTGCATTTCCTGAACAATACACAGATCCACTTGGCAATGTAGAACATCGAGTCGGACTGAATAGTTTTATGGACTATGCACAACGCGTAGTCCCACAATGGCTTCATTCAGCTGAAACCCGTTCTCGATTTGCTTCGTTTGAGCAGCTCTTTACCATTGAGTTATTGTAAAAAAGTAGATATTTAATGGGGCAATCGATTTTCGATTGCCCTTTTTTTATTAGAGAGAGATATATATGAAAAAAATATTATGTCTGTGCTTCAACGCGTTACAATCAATTGCTTTAATTGCCGCTGAGCAATCCCAGGATACACTCTCATTATTTATTAAAAATAATGATTGGCCGGCGGTAAACGAACTTTTTAATTGTACAAATCCTCCGACCATCACTGATCAACATATTTCCCAAGCTCGATTGGCCGATTGCTCCGCAGAAAAAAAATGTTGGCGAACATGTGCATGTGTTTTTTTACCAATTATAGGATTTATGAGCAGGTCGTATTTAAATGATAATTCATATATGACCACATTTATCGACAGAGGAAGTGGAAGCGCTTTTGCTATATCAGCTGAACGGCTCTTCGTTCATGGACAAGCTAAGAATTTTTTCAATGCTCGACGCATTCTGTTGTTTCTTCAACAAAAGCAAACTCCTCCGGTATAAAATTATACAGAAATGACCCTCAAAAATTGCGCTTTCTTGCGATTTTCTTCCTTTTCTAATAAAATCTTTCACTGAAAAACTATATTAGGGAGGAATTCTCATGTCATTTAAAGTTGCACTCTTAACATCGATTTTTATTCCAAGCATTGCACTATATCCGCACTCCGTTATAGAATCGATCTCCACGTGGACTGATATTGAAAAACACGTCACGTTAG
Organism: uncultured bacterium; assembly: GCA_963713925.1. Taxonomy (GTDB): domain Bacteria; phylum Babelota; class Babeliae; order Babelales; family Vermiphilaceae; genus MFD01112-c2. Next base: position 449,925 of record OY970212.1, on the reverse strand, counting down.
ACAAAACGACCTACCTTTTTACTGATCTTGACGACACGCTTCTGCGCCCTATTGAACATATTGGAAGTACAAAATGGTTCGTTGAAAAGTGGAATGAATATAAATCAATGGGTCATCAGGATCATAAAGCGCTCCAGACTGCCATTAGCGATCTTGGAGAAGTTTATAAGACTATTGATTTTCGATTAATGGAATCGCATCTTTGCGATCTGTTACAAGAACTGAGAGAAAGGAATATCATTATCCATGGATTGACTGCTCGTTCATTACATCTGTCTGATATCACTCACAAACATTGCAAGCAAGTTGGCTTGTGTTTTGACACTGTTTCTCATGAGCATCCACTTATCGGAGCTTATCCGGCAGGGCATGTAGAAGGAATTATATTTTGTGGAAACTGTTCAAAAGGATCCATTGCTCGACAAATTGCATCGCAATGGCCCGATAAAGAAAACATCCATGTGATCTTTATTGATGATTCTGCAAAGCATGTTGACTCAGTCGTCACTGAGCTTGAAGGTATTATCGGAAAAGTGACCGGACTTCACTATTGTCCACATAAAATAGATTAACATTTATTCGAAGGTTTTTATGAAAAAAATCATCTTGGCACTGTTACTAACAGCAAGCACAGTATTTCAAGCCGCTGATAACGCGCAAGATCCATCAGAAAATCTTTTACAACTTATTAAAAATGACGACAACATCGCCGAAACAACACAACGTCAGCAAATCTGGGATCTCTTGAATATGCCAGATCAACAACTTGATACTGAACCTTCCTTCACCTTATTGAAACGAATGGACAAAAAGAATAAGGGGCGATGCCGTTCTATCTATTTGACAACAAGCATACTTCCACCGGTTGGTACTATTCTTGCAACCCAATTTCCTGTACCGGGGATAGCTATTGTTGCGTTTGGAATATTCAAAACAATAAGCTTGGTGGAAAATTACGCTACAAGTAATCCTCAAAGAATCTTGCAGCTGCTTGAATTAGCTGCGCGCAAGCAAGAGCTAGTGCAAGCGAAAAAAACCGTTGATGCTCAATTTGATATAGATGAAAAGAATCCAGACCATCTCCATATGGTAGCGATGCTGGAGCAATTGAATGCACAAACAATTCATAGTCAACCTATAACGCTAGATGGTATTAAAACAAGGGCCACGCGTCCTGTGGATATCGATATCGAACTTATCGATTGGAAGGCAGAAGTCTTAATCGGCAAATGAAATATCTTTCATAAAAAAGAGTGCGATGAGCCTATATTCACCTCAGATCAAAATGATCCTTCCCGAGTGGCTTTCCACCTTTTAATAAGTAGGATATACTACTTGCATATATTCACCTTTATTAAAGAGTTTTATATGAATAAAGCATTTTTAAAGACCGTGCTGATGCTTGCCTCTGCGACATGCTTAGCTGCAGACAAAGGCCTTACCAAAGTCATTGAACACCGTCCACCTTCTCCAAAAATTCAGAGGATCCAAGATTATTTAGGTGCAAATCCTGGTCTTGATGTCTCTCAACATATTAAACAAACGACTCATGAAATATACAAAAATGGCGCAATAGCCTGTTGCGGTTGTGGTTGTTGTCTTTATGGTGCAGCAAATTGCTTGATATGCAATGAGCCCTCTATGGCATGGCAAACCGTCGGATTCTGTCTAGCCGGAATCGGAACTTGTATTGCTGGATATGGCACCCTCAATGCAGCTGTTGAAGGCGCTACTTTGGGCAGTTTGAACCGTCACCAAAAAAATAGAAAAGCAGAATAAACAGTTTTAGAAGCGCCTATTCCAAACTACGTAAACGCACATATGAGATTTTTATGAAAAAAGCATTTTTAAAGGTCATACCGATCTTTGCATCAATGATCTGCCATGGAGCAGATAAACAACTTTCCAGATATACTCTTCAAAGAGCTCCTCACGTATCAACTTTGAGTGAGATGGAAGATTTAGTTAGTCGCAATTTCACCGCTATTGCAAATATTGAAAAATTAAAAAAAGAAGAATCATGTTGTAATACTGAATGCAGTGCCGGAAATTATTGCTTTTGGAGCGGTTTGACCTGCGGGTGCGGCTTCCTGAGTGTCGCGGCAGCCACACAATGCGCTGGCACACTGCCCCCGGAATATGTTACTGTTTTCGCATTTCCTGCTGGGCTTGCAATGGCAGCCGGTCTTTGTGCCAAAGAAGCAATAGATCGACGAAAGATACGAAGACAACTCGAAGAACATCAGGCGAGCATTGAATCTCACGCGATGTCCGGTACTCATCTTAGAAAAAGAAAACAATATCAAATCGAAGAATCACTTGTTTAAAATAATCTTATCGTCGTTATCGAATATGGTGCTCACCGCGTATCATCCGGCTTCTTTAACACTTTAACAAGCATAATCAGTCTTGCTTATATTTTTTTTTCTTTCTTTCAAAATTCAGGTAAACAGCTTGCTTAAAAAAATATGCTCCTGCCACATACAACAAACCTCCGGCAACATATGGCACTGCTGGAGCTGCTGGATAGATTGATTCTGACCAGAAACAGGCTCCTGTGCCGAGTGCAAAACAGCAACATGCTTGACGATCTTTGCGACGCTTGTCTCTTTTTAGTTTTGCTAATTGACCCTGCGCCATATAGTAGGAAAGATCAGTTGAAGTATCTTCAGATGTAATTGCCTTTAGTTGTTGCTCAGAAGAATAACACGCAAAAGAGGACAGCAATACTACGCAAATAAAGATTTTTTTCATCAAGTTCCTGTTTTATTTGATTCCTAATTTTTTTAAAATCTTATCGAGCATAATAATCAACGCTCCGTCACCCATAACGTTAGCAGCCGTCCCGAAAGAATCAAGTAAGAAATAAAGCGCTGTGATGACTGATTCCATTTCAGAATTGAATCCTAAATAGGTACGCAAAATCGGTAGCATCACCAAGATACCGCCACCGGGAATTCCTGAAACGGCAAACATTGCTGTGCAAAAATAGAGTACAAACAGCATGTAGGTCCCAAAAGCGGGAATACAGCTTTTAAAGACAACTAACGTGACGAGCGCCAACATCGGCGTGCTGATTGCATCACCTAACAGATGCACATTTGCCATGATAGGAACTGCCATGCGAGAGAGACTTGAGTTATGGGTATTTTTTTCTGCCGATGCAACGGTGACCGGAATGGTTGCTGCGCTCGACATGGTGCTAAATGCTGTGATGTATGAGGGTATCGCATTTTTGATGTAAAACAATGCCGTAGAAAAAGAAAAACCTGCTGCCAACCAATAGAACCACAACAGATAGAGTATTTGAGCCGCCACAATCAAAACAACCGTCGAACCATAGTGTGCAAACAGTTGCGTGAATGTTCCCTGCGCATAGATATCCATTAAAAAGCCAAACACATAGAGCGGTAACAATGGAATCAATATCTTTGAAAGTAATTCTTCAATAACGCCTTTCACCTTATTAAGCAAAAACATAACAGGATCAAAGACTGTCATCAGCGATGAGACAACGCCAAGAATAATTCCGGCCAACATCATATAATCCGAACGGAATATACGTGGTAATTGGATTGTAAAAAAAGGAACAAGTTGCTGCGCATGAGCGAGTGGGTCCGCCTGAACATTACAGGCAATAAAGTGCGTTGCACCATTTGCAATCAGATATGAAATCATTGCGACAACGGCGTTTGAAGCAAAGACCATGCCAAGCAACAAGGCTACTACAACTGGGCCATTACGCTTGAAGGCACTGATGCCGGTTGCTACAAAAGTGAAAACGATGATAGGAAGAAGAAAGTTGAGAAGCTCTTTAAAAAGAAAACTGAACGTGAGTGCCGCACGAGAAACCGTGTGAGGGATAGAGGAACCAAAAAACAATACTATAACTATGACGAGCAAGAGCTGCAACGGCAATGATATTTTCTTGAGCATGTCAAAAATCCTTAAGATTATTTAAAATAAATAAACCCCAAATTTCTTTGGGGTTTATTTTAACCTGGCGTTATCTGCTTTTCCAGTCCGTTACCAGACAAGTATCCTCGACGCTGTGGACTTTACTGCCGTATTCGAGATGGGAACGGGTGTTTCCCCACAGCTATACACACCAGAAATTTTTAAGTTAAGATTAGTTTATCGCTTATTTAAAACAAATCAACTTATCTTATACAATTAATTTGTCTTGTGTTCCGGTAGATTAAGTACATCGAATGATGTATACCTATAATTTTTCTTTTTATATCTAACACTTTTATTAGAGTGTGATTAAAACATTCGGCCTATTAGTACTGGTCAGCTGAACACGTTACCGTGCTTACACACCCAGCCTATCAACCTTGTAGTCTTCAAGGGGCCTTATGACTAACCGAAGTTAGTCGGGGTATCTTATCTCAGAGCGAGTTTCCCACTTAGATGCTTTCAGCGGTTATCTCTTACAAACTTAGCTACCCAGCGCTGCTCTTGGTGAACAACTGGAACACCAGCGGTTTGCCCATCCCGGTCCTCTCGTACTAGGGACAGCTCTCTTCAAATACCCAACGCCCACGAAGGATAAGGACCGAACTGTCTTACGACGTTCTGAACCCAGATCACGTACCACTTTAATTGGCGAACAGCCAAACCCTTGGGACCTTCTTCAGCCCCAGGATGTGATGATCCGACATCGAGGTGCCAAACCTCCTCGTCGATGTGGACTCTTAGAGGAGATCAGCCTGTTATCCCCGGCGTACCTTTTATCCGTTTAGCAATGGCCCTTCCATATGGAACCACTGGATCACTATGTCCTGCTTTCGCACCTGCTCGACGTGTCTGTCTCGCAGTCAAGCTCCCTTTTGCCATTACGCTCTACAGACGATTTCTATTCGTCATGAGGGAACCTTTGAACGCCTCCGTTACTGTTTGGGAGGCGACCACCCCAGTCAAACTACCCACCAGACACTGTCTTTCGTCCGGATTACGGATCGAAGTTAGATTTTCAAACTGATAAGGGCGGTATTTCAACGACGACTCCGCCACAGCTAGCGCCGTGACATCAAAGTCTCCCGCCTATCCTACACATATCAATCCAAAAATCAATGCCAAGTTATAGTAAAGGTGCACGGGGTCTTTCCGTCCATTCGCGGGTAGCCGGCATTTTCACCGACACTACAAATTCACTGAGTGTATCATTAAGACAGCGCCCAACTCGTTACGCCATTCATGCGCGTCGGAATTTACCCGACAAGGTACTTCGCTACCTTAGGACCGTTATAGTTACGGCCGCCGTTTACTGGGGCTTCAATTCAAAGCTTTGCCTTTCGGCTGACTTCTCCTATTAACCTTCCAGCACTGGGCAGGCGTCAGACAATATACTTCCTCTTACGAGTTTGCATTGCCCTGTGTTTTTGTTAAACAGTCGGTTGGGCCTATTTATTGCAACCTAAAACTGCTTCCCAAATAAATTTAGTTACAGTATAGGCACTCCTTCTCCCGAAGTTACGGAGCGATTTTGCCGAGTTCCTTAATGATAATTATCTCAACGCCTGAGCTGATTGCAGCTCGCCTACCTGTGTCAGTTTGCGGTACGATCACTTAAAAAGCTCGCTAGAAGATTTTCTAGTCAGTGTGGGATCAGTCAAACACATCTTTTCCGAAGAATTGATATGCCCGTCGCGCTTCAAGGATAGCAGCGTCACGGATTTACCTATGACACTCCTCTTTGCGTTTAGTTTGGCATCCATACGCCAAATCAACCTACCCTACTGCGTCCCTCCTTCGCTCAAACGCTCTTAAGTGGTGCAGGAATCTTTAGCCTGCTTTCCATCGTCTACTCCAATTGGCCTCGACTTAGGTATCGACTAACCCTGAGTGGATGAACCGTTCTCACGGAAACCTTAGGCTTACGGCGAACAGGAATTTCACCTATTTTTTCGTTACTTATACCAACATTCTCACTTCTCTAATCAACGACATCTGTCCTTACGGTCAAACTTGTATCTATTAGAGAACGCTCCCCTACCCCTGCGCCAGATAAAATCTGACACAAGCCATAGCTTCGGTAATTCGTTTAAGCCCCGTTCGTTCTTCAGCGCAAAAACACTTGACCAGTGAGCTATTACGCTTTCTTTAAATGATGGCTGCTTCTAAGCCAACATCCTGGCTGTCTGTGTATTTTCACCTCTTTTACCACTTAACGAATATTTTGGGACCTTAGCTGATGGTCTGGGCTTTTTCCCTCTCGACTATGAAGCTTATCCCCCACAGTCTGTCTCCCGCCTTCTAAATCTATAGCATTCCGAGTTAGTAAAAGCCCGGTAAGCTTACGCCCCCAAAGCTTCAACTGTGCTTTACCGCCATAGAAAATTCAGCGAGACTATACCTAAATATATTTCGGGGAGAACCAGCTATTTCCCAGTTTGATTAGCCTTTCACTCCTATCCACACCTCATCCGAGCATTTTTCAACACACACCGGTTCGGACCTCCATCTCATGTAACTGAGACTTCATCCTGGACATGGATAGCTCACTAGGTTTCGGGTCTATCTCATAGTACTAAACGCCCTATTCAGACTTGCTTTCGCTGCGGCTCCGTTCTTTCAAAACTTAACCTTGCACTATAAGATAACTCGTTGGCTCATTATGCAAAAGGTACGTGGTTGCGCATACGTATATATCGCTTCCACCGATTGTAGACAATTGGTTTCAGTTTCTATTTCACTCCCCTTCCGGGGTTCTTTTCACCTTTCCCTCACGGTACTTGTTCACTATCGGTCATCAAGTAGTATTTAGCCTTACCCGATGGTCCGGGCAGATTCCCATGGAATTTCACGTGCTCCATGGTACTCGGGATTGCGCATAATTGTTCTATAGGCCTTTTAGTTTACAAGACTGTCACTTCCTTTGGTTGTCCTTTCCAGAACATTCAACTAAGACGTATAGATACAACCTGAAAACTGTACTTTTCAGATCTGCACACCCCACAACACTCCCACTACAACACGCACAGGTTATTACGTAGCAGAAGTTTAGGCTTGTCCCCTTTCGCTCACCACTACTGAGGGAATCACTTTGTTTTCTTTTCCTGACGCTACTTAGATGTTTCAGTTCACGTCGTTCGCTTCTTTATCTTATATATTCGGATAAAGATGTCTTGGGTCTGCCAAGACGGGTTTCCCCATTCGGAAATCTTCGGATCAAAGCTTGATTGACAGCTCCCCGAAGCATATGGCAGTCTTCCGCCTCCTTCGTCGCCTCTCGATGCCAAGGCATCCACCAAAAGCCCTTTTCAATTAATCACGAATTTGTAGGCTACCTTACATTGGATATACTTAATCTACGGAAATTTCAAAGAACACAAGAATTTTTTATTACCACCCTTTTTAATCCACGCAAAACATGGGGCTTCTTTATTTATACGATCAAAACATTATACCATCTTTTTCTGGGACGCTCATCCACAATTTTGTCATGAGCAAAGCAAGCTTTGGTGGAGGTGAGCGGAATCGAACCGCTGACCTTCCGCGTGCAAAGCGGACGCTCTACCAACTGAGCTACACCCCCTCTCACTATTTTTAGTACATAGCTAGGGATAAACTTACTATTAAGCCTATGAAAGCATTTTGAGTGGTGGGCCTAAGTCGACTTGAACGACTGACCTCTCCGTTATCAGCGGAGTGCTCTAACCACCTGAGCTATAGGCCCAGAAAAAAAATTTGCGCCTACCGAACAATAAAGCCAATTTTCACACCTAAATAAAGAACATCGAGACAGGATATGATGTCTTTATTATGAATCTCCCTCGAAAGGAGGTGATCCAGCCGCAGGTTCTCCTACAGCTACCTTGTTACGACTTCGCCCCAATCATTATTCATACCTTAGACACCCGCCTCCGGTAAAGGTTAGCTAAAATGTTTTTGGGTACAAACAACTTTCATGGCGTGACGGGCGGTGTGTACAAGGCCCGAGAACGTATTCACCGCGCCGTTCTGATGCGCGATTACTAGCGATTTCAACTTCATGAGGTCGAGTTGCAGACCTCAATCTGAACTTAGACTGGTTTTTAGGGATTAGCATGCTTTTGCAAGTTAGCAACCCGTTGTACCAGCCATTGTAACACGTGTGTGGCCCTAGGCATAAGGGCCATGAGGACTTGACGTCATCCCCACCTTCCTCCCGGTTTCCCGGGCAGTCCCATCAGAGTGCCTTGCAAAGCAAGTAGCAACTGACAGCAAGGGTTGCGCTCGTTAAAGGACTTAACCCAACATCTCACGACACGAGCTGACGACAGCCATGCAGCACCTGTTCATATGTCTAGACCGAAGCCTAGAAGATCGTGTTTCTACGACTGTCATATGTATGTCAAGCCTAGGTAAGGTTCCTCGCGTAGTGTCGAATTAAACCACATGTTCCACCGCTTGTGCGGGCCCCCGTCAATTCCTTTGAGTTTTAGTCTTGCGACCGTAATCCCCAGGCGGATCACTTAACGCGTTAGCTACGACACCAATCTTGCAAGCAAGACTGACGTCTAGTGATCATCGTTTACAGCGTGGACTACCAGGGTATCTAATCCTGTTTGCTCCCCACGCTTTCGTGTTTCAACGTCAGGAAATGGACCAAGAAGCTGCCTTCGCCATTGGTGTTCCTCTCGAGATCTACGCATTTTACCGCTACTCCGAGAATTCCACTTCTCTCTTCCACCCTCAAGTTAATCAGTTTCGCTCGCTGAACTTCGGTTAGGCCGAAGGATTAAACAAGCGACTTAAAAAACCGTCTACACACCCTTTACGCCCAATAAATCCGAATAACGCTAGCACCACTCGTATTACCGCGGCTGCTGGCACGAGTTTAGCCGGTGCTTTCTCTAGTGGTACCGTCAGAAGCTTGCTGTATTATAACAAGCCATTTCGTCCCACTTAACAGAAGTTTACAATCCGAAGACCTTCATCCTCCACGCGGCGTCGCTGCGTCAGGCTTTCGCCCATTGCGCAAGATTCCTCACTGCTGCCTCCCGTAGGAGTCTGGACCGTGTCTAAGTTCCAGTGTGGCCGTACACCCTCTCAGGCCGGCTAACCATCATCGCCTTGGTAGGCCTTTACCCCACCAACTAGCTAATAGTGCGCGAGCTCATCCTTTAGCGATAGCAAAGAGGCCATCTTTCTCCCGTAGGACGTATGCAGTATTAACCTCGATTTCTCGAGGGTATTCTCCACTAAAGGGCAGATTCTCACGTGTTACTCACCCGTCTGCCGCTGTACTTGCTCCCGAAGGAACTTTCTCGCTCGACTTGCATGTGTTAGGCGCGCCGCCAGCGTTTATTCTGAGCCAGGATCAAACTCTCCATCACAAAATTTAAAAAATTGATGATGTGAGAAAATATCAAAGGCTTAATTGTTTCGGTAGGCAAATTTGTATATGTTTTTCTCGTATATTTCAAAGAAACATTGTCTTAATATTATAACTCGTTTTTTTTAAAAATCTAGCAAATTTTTTTAATTTTTTTTGCGATCGATTTTTTAACGAGACGCTCGTCTAGGTGCCGCTTTTGGCGACCTTCGATTCGCGTTTTGTTTGTTTCAATTATCAAAGACGAGTTAAATTATACAGACATACATGCCTAAGTCAACACTTTTTAAAATATTTTTTAAAAAAAATTTTTGCCCTATCCAAAAGCCTTTTTTAGACCTTTTATACAATGGGCATTTCTTTCATACTGATGCAACGATCTAATCGATATATCCAACCGATTGAAACCCCCATTTCCCCTCAAGCTCAATAGAACCATTAAGCGACATTTCTCAAGCATAAAACTCTTTTTGCCATTGTTTGACTCTTGCAAAAAAGTGCCTAATAATTTCCTTAGGTTTATAGGCCATATATATAATAAGGAAGAGAATCATGAAAAAATTACTTATTGTAGCCTCTATCGCCCCCCTTACTTTTGCAAGTGAGCATAATCCCTACCCAGATACGTCTTATTACCAATCAGCTGCCCAGACCCCAGAACAAACCGCATGCTGCCTTTCTTGTCTGAATGGATGGCGGCAATTGTCCAGGCGTCATACGCCAACGGCTCCCGAACCCAACAGCATAGCTCCGTCATCGAACAGCGAATTTCTTTTGCCTCAGGACAAAAGCGTTCTCTATTCAGCGGTACATTACAAGCCAGAACGCCGGTGCATCATATTATAGGGTGTTAATCCTTGAAACTCTCTGTATAATTATCCTTATATATAATAAGGAATACGCATGCTTTACGATGAAATACACGAACAGCTCAAGGCAATGAACCCTGACATTGCAACCATCACGACTTTTTGGAATAATTCGGGGCTTGAACGGAAATATCAAGAGCTTAACGCCGAAAGCCAGCATGAAAACTTCTGGCAAAATCCCCATCAAACTGCAGTTCTTAAGGAACTACAACGTATTAAAACGATACGAGAACAGTATCTTCATATAACTCAAACACATAAAGATCTCAGCGATCTACTTGAAATGCTCAAGGAGGACGAAACTGAGCTCAAAAAACTATCAGCTGAAGTCTCAATCCTTAAAAAAGAGACTGTTGCTTTCAAAATATCCCTTCTTCTCAACGAAGCCCAAGACAGCTCTGCATGCTTTTTGAGCATCAATTCGGGTGCTGGAGGAACAGAATCGCAAGACTGGGCAGAAATCTTGCTCCGCATGTATGTCAGATTTTGCGAACGAGAGAAACTACCGGCCGAAATCCTTGATTATCAAGTAGGCGAAGAAGCCGGCATTAAATCAGCAACTCTTTTTATCAGAGGGAAAAACCCATTTGGTCTGTTAAAAGGAGAAGCCGGCGTGCATCGCCTTGTGCGCATTTCCCCGTACGATTCCAACAAGCGCCGCCATACTTCTTTTGCAGCCGTTTCGGTTATCCCTGAAACGCCCGATGTAGAAATTGTCATTAACCCCGCAGACTTGAGAATAGACACCTATCGTGCGGGCGGAGCCGGCGGTCAACATGTCAACAAAACGGAATCCGCAGTTCGTATAACCCACATGCCAAGCGGCGTCGTTGTGCAGTGCCAAAATGAGCGATCACAGGGTCAAAATAAAGAAACTGCCATGAAAATGCTTAGGGCAAAACTGGCTCAAAAACAAAAAGAAGAAAAAGACGCAAAAAACGCTGCCATTGAAAAAAAGAAAATTGAGTGGGGATCACAAATTCGCTCATATGTATTACATCCTTATAAATTGGTCAAAGACCATCGCACCGATGTTGAATCACCCCAGCCCGATTTGGTGCTTGACGGTGATTTAATGGAATTCATCGAAGCGTACCTTATTTGGGCTGCGCGACAATAGTCGAGCAAGAGCTGTTTAGTAAAGCAGCTCTTCTTTTTTTGTCGGAATCCGCTCGATACAATATTTTCAACAGATACGATGGTAGAACATCTTTTTTTTCTATAAAGTCATCCCATTCCGTTTTTATTATTCTTGAGTGTTCTTTCAAAAGATCAAGATCTGCCCTATCCTTATGTATCAGCAGAGTAGTTAATAGAGATTTAAAATCAGAACGATTTCCCTTACTCCATACATTGTTTGATGTTGCGTCATAGGCTATAAGTGTATTGAACGCTATATAAAAGCGATCAATATTATAAGAATTATAAGTATCGCTCACGCTTTCTCCATACGCGTGCAGTCGGGGGTCATATGTATAGAGTTTTTCATTGTCGCTACTTTGATACACGAGCTTGCCATGCAACACCATTCCATCCTGCACATGCCCCGTTCTCAATTTTTGAGGAACGGATACAAACGATCGCCTCTCATCATCAATAGTTATATAAAAAAGGTGATCTTGTTGACAGGCAAGCAACTCAGTGTCGCTTAAAAAAAACAATGTCGATGCCGGACAATCAAGAATACTCATTTCATTATTAATGGGTTTCATGCCTGAACAATCGATCTGTCCAAAAATAATTTTTTCATTGTCGGTGCTATATGCGTATCTACTACCCAGCATCTGATACGCATGCACGGGTCTTTTAAAAGGAAATTTGCTGATCGCTTCAAATTTTTTTTCTTTTTTGTTGAAAGAGAGACAATGAACCACTCCAAATGAATCGACGACAAAACAATAGGAGCCATTCAACCCGATTCCCACAATTTTCCCAGAAAAATTGAGCGCCTGACACTTGGCTTTTGTTTTTACATCCCATATATAAAGATGCGCATTTTTGTACATTTTCGTCTTATATGGGGCAACGCCAAATAAAAAATGTCCGAGCGATACAAATTGATGAACGCAAAAACTGTTTCCTTGCAAAATACGCGAATGACCTTCAGCGAGCGAAATTAATTCTACTTTTTTTGATAACTCTTCATTCAAACACCTCGATATAAAAAAACCATTCGCACCTATATGTAATGCTGAAACATCAATAACTTTCTTGGATAGCTCCTTTTCTGTACATTTATATTCGGTTGCAAGATGAAACCTACTTACAATATCGGTGAATGCCCATGAAGGAAGTGATTGTAATGTATCGTGGACAGTATCCAATGTATATTCATTCAAAATATCGGATGCTTGCACAACAACCTCATTAAGCAAAGTACACAACCGTTGATTTCGTCGAATATAATGAGACCATGTTGCGTCAATGGCCTGCAAAAGTTTTTTGTTTTTTTGAACAATGTCAGGAATGGCAAAAAAATTTGTCTTCACTCCTTTGACTAAAAGAGTTGGCAAAAGAGCCTTCATTTGCCTATCAACACTCTTCACCTGATCCATAGCCTGATGAAAAGAAAGTCCTTCAATCTCAAATCGTATTGATTGCCCTAACCGAGGAACAATCGAATCTTGCTCATCCATTATTTTTTTCGCGATAACCTTTTGAGCCCAATATTGCAATGTGTGGGGTCCCCGAGCGTTAGTATTTGGTAAGGGAACATTCGAATCAGATATCTTTGTTTCATCTTCATCGGCGGAGTAGATTGAGGCTATATAACTACTCAGTATAATAAAAACCCCCACACTTACCGCATGGGGGACCCTGATAAACCATATATACCGAATCATTTATTTGTCCCCTTTTTCCCCCATTTATGCGCGCATCAAAGCGGAAATTAACATCCATATTGAATTTGCCGCAAATACTCCCGACCACAACGGATGCCATTGCTCCGGGTCTGAAAATGCTTTTGCCAAAAACCCTCCAGCGATCAGCCCCAATGAGGTCGGCAATTGCATCAATAATCCGCCTAACACCAATGCTGGATTAATTTTAGTAAATGACAACCCGTATCCAGCCAAAAGACCAATACATAAGACAGTGTAGTTAAAAGAATTTACCTGTATCAAGAGTTGGCGACTCTGAGCTTTATATGCGCACAATGCCGGAGATCCGAGCCCGAGCGCTTGTATTAAAATCCAAAAAACGATTCCTATGACAACACAACTGAGTATCAAGCCAAGATATTGAAATAACCGCACGCGAGTTTGACTGATATTGGCAAGCATCCCAATTTTTCTTCCAAATAAAACATCCGCAGCAACGCCACTGCTTGCCTCAACAAAAGTTGCTATTACAACAATCGCACGATAATCAATTGAAAACAAAAGCATGGCAGGAACCATAACAAACGTGGCAAAGCGTCCCAATGGAGCCAGACCAACTTCTCCGGCAATAACCGACACTTGATAAATGCAAATGCCAGCCATACTTATAACAAATAACTGCGCTAAAACCGGTATGCCACAATAAAAGAAAAATGCGCTCAATGCTGTAATACAGAGCGCTCCTTCAAGCAGTGTGCTCACTGAAAGCGATTGAAACATTCCGTTATCAACGGGCCCCACATGAAGCGAAGTGGAATGTGGGTAGAACGATCCTCCGCGAACCTTTTTAATGCCTTGCGTAATCATTTTGGGCAGTTTCATAAAACTGGAAATAGTTCCTGAAAAGACAAGCCCGGAACAAAAGGCAAGCATAAAATCTTGAGAACTAACAGCGCTAAAGAAAAGTCTGTTAATTGGATCAACGAGCAGGATCTTACCAAGCGCACCCACCAGCAATGGAACCGCAATCAAATGACCGGTAATAAAACCGATAGCAAGGAGCATGGGCATAATATCTAAAGTAAGCGATATGCCCGGAACAGCAAATACGCCATACTGACAGGCTGAACTGACTTTCAATGTTGTGGGGATAATGCTACGAAAACCGGCAATTCCCACTTGCGCTATGCCATACAAAATCGTGACGATAAAGCCCATTAAAAGCTCAAAACCTTTGCGCGCCTGATTTTGAATATAAATCATTTTATAAAGAAGTTGTCCAATCGGAAACGGCAATGCTTGTTTTTCAAGCAATGGCTTTTGTTCCAGCGAGGCGACCCAAATTCCAAACCAACCTGAAACCGCAGCGCAGATACTCACAAACAAAGAAAATTGAACTGGATTTGCCATCAAAGCATTGAATCCTTCTTTGTCTGCAAAATAGAGTGCCGGAAAAGAAAATCCAAATGCTGTTGCTAAAATGCCTCCAATTGATGCTCCAACAACAACTAAACTCAACCCGGTTTGCTGTCTATGCAGCCCAAAAATTCGAAAGAGAAGTCCTCCCATCAAAACTAATGTCGGCCCAATCCACGGGCCAATGGGAGTCGCCATAGAAATATAACTCATGACAACGGTTGAGAAGACAGCTAATGATATTGTTACAAATAATATAAATATAGAGATTAACATATCAGCCTCATATTTTTGGATATCGCAACCCTAAAAAAAAAGTTGCGATATAAGAAATTGCAGATATACATCTATAGCTGACAGTTAAGATACTCTCATAATCATTCGTTAGCAACTCACTTTAGGGCATCTCATCAACAAAGCGCGCACAAAGACAGACTATGATAGACATTTAAAAATCTAACATCTGCTTGCCCGACAAGAAATGGGCATGTAAATGAAACACGCTTTGCCCTGAATCCGGGCCATTATTAATAATGAGTCGAAATGCTTTTGACCCTGAAAGCTTTTGTGAAAGCTCATGTGCCATCTTCATCATGTCAGCAGCATGTGATGCCTGACTTGGCTGCATTTCAATCAAGTTGGTAATATGAGTCTTTGGAATGATTAAATAATGGATAGGTGCCTTCGGGGCAATATCTTTGATGACAAGCACCGAATCATTTTCAGCAACAATGGTCGCCGGAATCGTATGCGCAATAATTGAACAGAATATACAAGATTTTGCTTCAGCCATGAAATAACCCTATTACAGTCAACTTTTTTCCTTCAGCGGCGCAGCTTAGCGAGACAGAATTGGGTCCCAAATGAAGTATATACGTAACTTGGATAATAAGCCCCCGATAAGCGTAGCGTATTAGGAACAAACTATTCCAGTCCATGCTACGTTCCCACTTCGAAGTTAAACCTCAGGAAGTATTTCAACTTCGCAGGACAGGCTTCACACTTATGCTATCAGTATTATTGTTCTACCTCAGCTACTGGCTGCGCCAGGCGTAGCCCTTTATGGGCGAAGCCTGGTGCCGAGAGTCGGACTCGAACCGACATGGTGTTACCACCGCGGGATTTTGAGTCCCGTGCGTCTACCAATTTCGCCATCCCGGCAATTCATGTAAAAGATATAGTCAGAATAGCAATTTACGTCAAAATATCAAGCTCAAGAGTATCGAATTGGCCTTTGCGAGCCTTATAATTGCCCACGAATGCTATCATAGCACCATTGTCAGTGCAATAAGCCGGTTTTGGATAAAAAAGAGGAAGGCCAGATCGCGCTAATCTCTCTGAAATTCGGTTGCGGATATATTTATTACAGGCAACTCCACCCACAAACGTAACTGCTTTTACTTTTGGGTATATTTTGAGTGCTTGCTCAAGCTTTTCAATAAAAATATCGGCAATCGCCACCAGAAGAGAACTTGCTATTTGCTTTTTGAGCTCTTGATCTGAGTCATCTATAAGTTGTTTTTTTTCCATACTGTACAACCCACGATCAACAAGATCATAAATAACAGCCGTTTTAAGCCCCGAAAAACTGAAATCAAGAATAGAATGCCCAGCTCGTGGATAGTGGAAATAATCGACAAAACCCGCTTGCTCGGCAAGTTTTTCGATGATTGGACCACCCGGATAACCAAGATGAACGAGCTTTGCAATTTTATCAAACGCTTCTCCGGCTGCGTCATCTCGGGTTGTTGCAATTGTTTTATACACCCCAAAATCCTCAACAAGATACATGCTGGTGTGTCCGCCGGATGCTGTCAGGCATATGTGCGGAAAGGGGACATCATTATCAATAAGAGCTGAAAAAACATGCCCTTCCAAATGATTGACTCCAATCAGTGGAATATTTTTTGCAAAGCTCAGCGACTTTGCAAAGCACACACCCACGAGTAACGACCCGGCAAGGCCAGGCTTATTGGTTACTGCAATAGTAGTGATCTGATCAAGTGAAACTCCTGCATCAGCAAGTGCTTGATTCACAATCGGACCAATTTTTTCAAGATGAGCACGTGAAGCAATCTCAGGAATTACCCCTCCAAATTGCTGATGAAGGCTGATTTGAGAAAAAATCACATTTGATTTCATTCCATCATCTGAATCATAGACGGCAGCTGCTGTTTCATCACACGATGTTTCAATGCCAAGAATAATCTGTTTCATGAGGGTATGTTATGGGCCAAAATAGTATTACCTTGTTGCACAATAGTGGTGCGAGGACGAGCATGCACCGCATCATAATCTAAAGAAGCAAGCACCGCCTTGATAGCATTATCATAAAAAGCCTCGCGCGAGCCCGCAACTAACATAACGTCATGCTTGATGGCGATTTTTGGTAATTCAAATGAACTTCCTCCTATCACCTCTGCCACATAACGGGGATCGCAGCACACACGGATGGTCTCGTCAGGAATATGTTGATTTACCAATGGTAAACGAAGCTCTTTTATTGTCCACGCATTATCTTCATTTAATTGCATTGCGTACATTTTGTATTCAACTCCCGGAAGCACTTTCCACTGCTGAATCGTATTATCTTCCGACTCAACAACAAATGATTCGGGCGCTGCGATTATTAAATAAAACAGCCGTGTGTATGAAGCTGTTCGTAAGCTGTATGTTACTTTATAGCCATCTTGATCAACTTCGCAACTTATCTTAGTTCCTCCTTGATACATAGGAATCGGTGGAACTGCTCTCATTTTTGGAAATTGTATTGCCCCCATAAAAAGGCGCTGATCGGGGGCTGCAGTAACAAAACAGGCAACAATAGTTGTAACCAATGATACGAGTAAGAATTTTTTATTCATAGTTATCCTCCAGGGTATACTCGTATGTAGCCTATCCTAAAGAAATTTTTTTATCAAAAACTCACCACTTATCAAGGATCTGCAACACATATACTTCTTGAAACTGTCTTGCCGCATCCATATACTTGAATGAATTTTGAGCATTGTCCTGCCCCGATTGAAAAGCGGCCCTTTCCAAACAATGTGCGATATCTGAAGTTAACATTTTTTTTATTTTGTCATTTGCTTCACATAATTTCACAATAGGAAGTTTCTTATTATTGCGTCGTAAAACATACGCATTCCAATCTGTTACCTCGTAAGCTCTTTTCCCTTGAGAAAAGCCACGTAACTCAAGAAATGATCTAACGCATGCATCGGCAATTCTCTCAACTTTTCTATCCGACTTTTTTCTGTGGCCATGATTAAGCAAACGTTCTTTTTTGACGTGTGATAAGATGTTTAATTGTGCAGCCAATGCAACTTCAAGAAAATTTTTATCAAAAAGAACCTTGGCTTAACTCATACTGCATTTCTTTTGTGACCAAAAATCGCAACAAACATTCGCGTCCCTTACTGATTCCGATACGTGGCGTTGCTTTAATATCTTGTTGATCGATTGTAATTCCCTGAGTGACATACAACGGGCCTTTGTGTGTCACATCAATATGGGTATCAGACAATAGCAAATGAAGCGCTTGCCCAATTTTCCCCGGACCATTGGCGATATTTGAAAATGAATCAGTTTTGCGCCATCGTTTCATCTGCTCAACACCATCGACCGGAATCAGACTTCGTATAAGCACCCCACCAGCAGGCATATCTCTTTCCCGAGAGACGATATTTAAACAATAATGGTTGCCATAGATAAAATAAACATACGTATGCCCGACAGGACCGAACAGTGCCTTATTGCGTTCGGTTTGACCTCTATAGGCATGGCTTGCCGGATCGATGAGTCCGAGGTATGCTTCCGTTTCAACAATAATGCCAGACAAAATCTGATCATTCCAGATTCGTATGATCTTCTTGCCCAGTAAATCTCGTGCAACGTCTACTGTTGATCGTTCGTAAAAAGAGCGTGGTAGTATCATAAAAACTCAAGATAAAAATTTTATAAAATGAATGACGTATAATGCATGCTCTGAAATGACGGGCCCGAAATGCGTTACATTTAGCTAAAAAAGAGGCACCGATCAATCTCGGCGCCTCAATGATTTTGAGTGTTATAACCGAGTCGCATACAGAAGAAGTGCCGCTGTGATTACAGCATTAGCGATGATGGCAATCCGATTGAGTTTTTGATCCCAGGTAATTCCCCAAACTTTTGTAGGTAATATGTGAGTATATCCTATCACCAAATGGCTTATTGTATGAAAAGCTTCCGCACCGGCGAAAAATATAACGATCTCTTTTGTTGTCCACATACATGATCCTTACAATTAAAAGGTTAATAATCTTCTATTATCATGGCACCTTAAGCTTGATGAAATTCGAGAGTGCGAATGCAAGTTTGTTCCCGATGATCGTATGTAACACTCGATTAATAGGAAAAGAGCGATAGGGTGAAAAAAAATCTTTCAGATGATCTGCCTTATCAACAATATGATCAGCACAATACTTTCCCAGCATAGCGGCAACGGGTAACCCAGTTGCTGCTGCGATATAATAAATTGATTCATCATCTTTGTCTGCACCACACAATGGTGCGACATCTTTACTAATACCAATCAACCCCGGCCACATCTGCTCAAATTGAATAGTTACCTGTGGAAACATGCGCTTGAAATAGTTGCTCAATTTACGATACATATAATTGCTTTCGTGCGTTTCATATCGATTGTATGTGTTTACTATTGAGCCGCCACCAAGCAAAAGGCGATTGCCCATCAAGCGATAGTAGTTATAAATGAGTTCAGTGTCCCAAACCATAAGTGGTCGCTGCGGAAATAGCGCTTTCATGTGGGCATCTGTCAATGTTTGAGACATAAGTATAAATGTCTGCGCATGATACACTTGCGTAGTCAACTTTTTAAATTGAGGTGTAAATCGATCGGTGCACACAATGATGTGTTGCGCATCCACCGTCGCATGAAGTGTGTTCACTCGCTGTTTGCCAAAATCAATAACCGGGGTTTCTTCATAGATCTGTACACCTTGTTGTATGAGAACATCTTTCATTGCTTGGCAATATGCATAGGCCCCAATGCCGAAGGTGCCATTATAGGTTATTCCCCCATGATATTGCGACGATCCAAGGAGCTGCTGAACTTTTTCTTTTGGAACATAATCGGATGCATATCCATACCGAATGAGCCCTTCATGCTCTTTAATCAAACTTTTCAAACCATGAGCGGAATTGGCAACAACCAGCGTATCTTGTTGTTCATAGTCACAATCAAGTTGGTATTTCTCAATATTGCTTCTGATATGCTCAACTCCGGAAGCAATCGATTTCCAAATAATGCGTGCCGCATCAAGCCCGAATTGAGCAACAAAATCTTCAAATCCAAGCTCGCTATTGGGCGTGATAAAACCGGAACTTTTGCCCGATGCACCCGCACCACAATAATATGCTTCCAAAAGCGCCACCTTTTTGCCCTTGTTTGCAAATGCTTGCGCGGCCGTCAATCCGGCCATTCCACCACCAATGATGGCAACATCTGCTTGTATATTCGAGCGAAGCGGTTCAACAGGCGATCGCTTAAGATACCAAAAGACTTGATCTTGCGGAGTGATTGTTAATTTCATAGTTCACTCTTCACTTTTTTACTAGTCTACTGCCCTCGTCGCTGTTCATTGATAAGCATAGTGGTATGTCTCTCGTGACTATCAACCCATTTCCCGTAGTTGTAAATCAATTTATCAATAATAGCTTGAATGCGTTTTTTATCAGCATCATTCTTTGAAGTGTTCTTAAACGTAGTCAATATTTGAATCGTATGCTCCAAGCGAACTTGATTCACAATAAAAACCCCTTGATTAATCAGCTGCTCAACGTATGATATATTATTTAGCTCAATTACAACACCCAAAAGCCAAGTTAAAAGTCTTGTGTTTTTAGTTTTCGTTAGATAATTAACCATGAAATTAAACTGAACTTTTCGGTCCGGAATATCAATAATATTTCGAAGTATGCTGGCGTACACTTGCTCTTTTCTCTTATAATGCCTTCTTACTTCAGCATCCATTTCGTTGTTGTATTGAGTAAAAAAAGCTACCGTTTGTTCGATTAGATCTTTTGAGATTGGAGCTCCCTCTGCCAAAAGAATGTTGATGGCATTACGTTTCTTCCCTTTTACCGCATACTCTAATGCCTTTTCAAGCACATCTATCCTGCCATCTTTTTTTGCTTGCACAATAAATTGTTGCAATGCTTCTTGGTTCTTATCTTCAAGATAAAAAAATATGTTCGTTGGATCATCATTCAGTCCGGATTTTCTAAACAGCGTGGAATAATCAATACGCTTTTCGCTCGGCTTGTTCGACTCATTCGGCAAATCGGCTGCTTGAATGCCTAAGAAAATGATTCCAAAAACAACATACATACGTTTCATAATCATTACCTTCCTGTCACACACTCTTCTTGTCCGTCACGATAACAGCAAATTCTGTTCCATTGCAACGGTAGTGTTTACTATATCCCAATGGGCGGAAGGACGTTTGAGATACCAAAAAACTTGATCTTGAGGGACAATCGTTTTCTGCACAACTCACCTTTTTGGATTTGTTATTTGTTTCGTTCGTTCTACCGTTGAGATGTTGCAATAACCCTATTGATAATCGTTTGAACATCATTTTGTTGAGTTACATTGTGCTGATGATTTTTGATCTCACGCAACGTATCGAGAGCATCTTGTAACAATGGCTGCTCAATCCATGCGCCGAGATCAAGCAGTTTTCTGGTATACTCAATGCTTTCTAGACTAATAGCTTTATATAAAAGCCAATTTAAAAATGATTGGCCTTTCGCTTTCATCGTGTACTTTATAAGAATTTGAAATTCTTTCTCCCTATCCCATGAAATAAGATGCATTGCCACTGGTTCATATATCTCAAACTCTCGAGCATATAATTCTCTTTTGTTGTTTTCCATATTTGCATATTCAAGCAAAAATTTCGCGGTTTTTAGTATAATACGATCGCTTATTGGCGCCTCATTTCTCAAGAGAACTAATTCTGCTATAAGCTTATTCTTACCAACTGCGTATTCTAATGCTTTTTCGAGTACATCGAATCTCTTGTCTTTTTTTGCTTGAAAAATAAATTTTTGTAATTGTTGAGTATTATTATCTTCGAGATAATAATGTATGCTCGTTGGATCATCATTCAGCCCTGATTTTCTAAACAGTACAGAATAATCAATACGCTTTTCACTCGGCTTGTTCGGTTCATCCGGCAGATCAGCTGATTGAAGAGCGAAAATAATTCCGAGCATCATAATAGATATAAACTTCGTCACCCTTTGTCCCCTTCTGATTAACCTCATTCTATTTTTTCGTCACAATACCAATAAATGCGCTACCGTTGCAACGGTAGAATAAAATCTGAAGGGTTGTGCGGCCGTCAATCCGGGCATGCCGCCGATGATTGCAACATCAGCTTGTATGTTCGAGCGAAGCGGCTCAACACGTGATCGTTTGAGGTACCAAAAAACTTGATCTTGCGGAGTGATTGTTGTTTTCATAGTTCACTCTTTTTTTTATTGGTCTACTGTCCGCGCCGTTGTTCATTTTCCCGCTTGTTCTCATTCCTGTCACGCATGTCAAGAAGTCTCTCATACGCATTGTACAATCTTTCAATAATGGCTCGGATTCTTTTTTTACCTTCTCCTGTTTTGTCTCTACTACTCATTGCGTTCAATTGACGAACCACTTCATGCAGCCGCCGCTCATGAGGAATAAATGCTCCCTCATCAATCAAAAATTCAATAACCGGTATCACGCCCACGTTA
Organism: uncultured bacterium; assembly: GCA_963713925.1. GTDB lineage: Bacteria > Babelota > Babeliae > Babelales > Vermiphilaceae > MFD01112-c2. Next base: position 427,699 of record OY970212.1, on the reverse strand, counting down.
ATCGCTTGATCTAGCATGTCATTTAAAAAATATCCATTCCTAGTGTCTTGCAAATAGGAGACGAGCTGTTCTAGTTCCTTCCATCTAGACGACATAGTCAAAATTTGAAGAATCAAAAAATCAAAAATGATCTTTTTATCTTGATACTTCCACTTTTCGCGGTCATCCGCATCAAAATAATACGTAATGCCCTTTACTGTTTGTTCTAACAAATCAAGATTAATCGGAACTCCGTTGCTCAACAAAACTATTACGGCGCCAATTTTTTTTTCACGCACCGCATAATCCAATGCCTTTTCTAGAACATCAACCCTGCCATCTTTTTTTGCTTGATCGATAAGTTGCTGCAGCGCCTGGAAGTTTTCAGCTTCAAGATAATAGAATATGCTCGTCTGATCATCATTGAGACCCGATCGTCTAAACAATTTTGAATAATCAACACGAGTTATATCAAACTTGTTCGGATTGCCCGATAGGTCAGTCGGCTTTTTTGGCTCATCCGGCCGATCAGCTGACTGAAGGGCAAACATTCCGAGCATCATAATAGATATACACTTCATAACCCTTTGTCCCCTTCTGATTAATCTCATTCTATTTCCGCCACACTACCAATAAACGCCCTACCGTTGCAACGGTAGAATAAAATAGGATATTACTTTCTTAACCTATAAAAATAAGGAGATAGTATGAGCTATATTTCAGTCGGCAAAGAACAAGGCGCAGAAATCAAACTGTATTATAAAGACTGGGGCGCTGGCCAACCGATTGTATTTAGCCATGGTTGGCCATTGACGGCTGATGCCTTTGAAGATCAAATGTTGTTCTTAGCCTCTCATGGCTATCGTTGTATCGCGCATGATCGTCGTGGGCACGGCAGATCGAGCCAACCATGGAACGGTAACGATATGGACACTTATGCGGATGACCTGGCAAAACTTGTTGAAGCACTTAACTTAAAAGATGTAATCCACATCGGACATTCAACTGGCGGCGGCGAGGTTGCGCGTTATATCGGCAAACACGGCACCGAACGCGTCGCAAAAGCTGTGCTTATTGGCGCAGTTCCACCGCTCATGCTCAAAACAGCGCAAAATCCAACCGGAACCCCGCTGAAAGCATTTGATGACATTCGGTCAGGCGTGCTCAAAGATCGCTCACAATTTTTCAAAGAACTTTCCGATCCATTTTACGGTGCCAATAGACCGAACGAGCACGTATCCCAAGGCTTAAAAGATTCATTCTGGTTGCAAGGCATGTTGGGTGGGTTTAATGCAATGTACGATTGTATCAAAGCGTTTTCAGAAACTGATTTCACTCAAGATCTGAAAAAAATAGATGTGCCAACGCTCATCATTCATGGCGACGCTGATCAAATTGTGCCGATACAAGCATCTGCAATGCTCTCATCAAAAATCATCAAAGATGCGACTTTGAAAATATACAAAGCGGCTCCACATGGATTGTGTTCAACGCTTAAAGATCAAGTGAACAAAGATTTGCTCGAATTTATAAAGAAGTAGCAAACGAAGTAATTTCTTTTTTAAAAAGGCGCATGATCATTTGCATGCGCCTTTTTGATTTTTTATGGCGTTCAATTGTATTTTCATCTGTTCATTGTTATGATATCGTCGCTTTCTGCGTCAATTAAGGAAACGACATGATCATACCAATCGTATTAACCGGTATTTTTATCCATGCTTCTCTTGTAGGCATGGATGATTCATCTATTCCCATCGTCATTCAAGAACGAGAAAAAAGAAAGGTTCGATCCCTGCGCTCGCAGGCTGCAAGTGCTGTTTTGAAGTCGTTTAATTCCGACACAAAAATCAATTCTAAAACACTTGAATCGATCATGCAGGGGGTAAGAAACGCGCCGACGGAGATCTCTGATCTACTCTCAAAGGAATTAAAAATGCGACATATGCCCCTCCTGATTGAACTTATGCAACCGGCAAACAAAATATCAGATGTATATGCAGCGGCCGCGCATGATTCATTTCCCCGTAACGCAGTAGCTATTTACCTTTTTAAGGATCTCACAAAGAAACAAGCAATTATAGTAAATCTTGAGACCAGCAAAAGTACTATTGTTGCAGATGACGCATTTGTATATACAGATGGAAACGAAAATAAGTATGTGTCGAAATTGCATGTGCCGTTCCCAAATCAGATTATCTTTGGAGGAATGGAGCCCGGACAATCGACTCCGATATATCGATATGATATGAAAACCGGCACCAAAAGAGAGCTCTGCCGTATTCCGGATCAATATCAATCAATTGAATGGATATCGCAATGCGCCACTCGATTTATAACTTTAAAAGATAGTCGCCATCTCCCATACTATTTCTTTGATTCAACTACGCAGCAATGTAAAATGTTGCTGGGGAATGGTTTTCTCAAAATCAACCGCTCGGAAACACTCGCAATTAACAGATTTATTGTTGAAGATGTAGCATGCTATTCATGTCTCACCGGAGATCTTTTGCACACATTAAAAATACCCGGACTCTTTAGTGGCGTAGAATTTTGTTCATCCGATCGGTTTGCCGCATGTACGCAACAAGACATACAGATATGGTCAATCTTGGAAAAAACCTGTCTGAAAAAAATTATGTTCAATCATACTATTACTCCACAGCCTAACATTACACAGTTCCGAGCAAATGAAGATGAAAATCACATATATTACGTCAGGGCCAGTAAAAGCGATTCGAAGGATCGCTTCTGCACTTTATTCAAACTTAATCTCAAGACGGGTCTTCGATGCATGCTTTTACACTCAAATCCCGGATTCAATTTAAAAGGCGCTCGTAACGGAATTGTTTTTTGCAAAGAGTGGCATAATGATGAGCCCGATCAAAAGAGATCTCGTTTATGGTGTAATGGGTCATTCATCCCACTAGTAGACAAAACCGATGTCAAATATCCAGAGGGTTTTCACTTTGCAAGCAAGGATGAACGTCTTTTTTATACCGCTTTCATAAATAATTATGGAACAGGAAGGGCTGCCGAGTATAGCCAATATATTCTCACAACTCCCCATGAAATCCTCAACAATGCAACTATGACCGAAATACTCGGAGCGCTCTATATCAAGCGTGTTGCTCAAGCTCAAATGGTTCCCGATGCTGAAACCTGTGAATCCGTAGCCAAATCAAAATCGAATCTGATCCAAATAGCTTCTCCTGCATCCGTTCGACATATGATAATAAACCGATTAAAACCGGAGCCACTGTAATCATTCCATTAAAAAGGGGTATTTTACCTTTACAAAAACACCCCTTTTCATTACTTTGACAAATAAGTAAAAGATTTTTCTACTTCGAGAAGGTTTTTCATGAATTCTTCATTACCCCGCGGAACCGTGTTGCGTATCAGCGGCACCGTTGTTGATGTCCAGTTCCCCCAAGAGCATACCCCTACTATTTTGCATGCTCTTGAAGTTGAGATACCCTCGGGCGGAAAAACAACCAAGGCCGTCCTTGAAGTGGCTCAGCAGCTGGGTGATGGGATTGTACGCGCAATTGCAATAGAAAATATTTATGGCATAGCCCGCGGCAATACCGTTATCGATACACAAAAGCCGATTCAAGTGCCGGTTGGAAATCAGGTGTTGGGCAGAATTTTTAACGTGTTGGGCGATACTATTGATGACAAGCCGGAGCTTAAAACTGAAAAGCGCTGGTCTATCTATCGCAATGCGCCGCCCCTTATTGAGCAAAAAATTAGCAACGATATCCAAGAAACCGGTATTAAAGTAATCGATATCATGTGCCCCTATATCAAAGGATCCAAGATTGGTCTTTTTGGCGGAGCGGGTGTCGGTAAAACGATTTTGGTGCAAGAATTGATTCGCAATATTGCCACCGAACATGGCGGTGTGTCGGTATTTACCGGAATTGGTGAACGAACTCGTGAAGGAAATGAACTCTGGCTTGAAATGAAGCGCACCGGAGTGCTTGATAAGACAGCGCTTGTGTTTGGCCAGATGGGAGACATGCCCGGCGCTCGTTTGCGCGTAGGGATGACGGGACTGACCATGGCTGAATATTTCCGTGATGCTGAAAAAAAAGATGTGCTTTTGTTTATCGATAACATCTTCCGCTTTGTGCAAGCAGGTTCAGAAGTCTCGACATTGCTCGGCAGACTTCCGTCGGCGGTCGGCTACCAGCCAACCTTGGCAACCGAAATGGGTGCTTTCCAGGAACGAATCACCAACACTATTAACGGATCTATCACGTCGATTCAAGCGGTGTATGTCCCGGCAGATGATATTACTGACCCGGCGCCGGCAACCACATTTATGCACCTTGATGCCAGCACCGTGCTCTCACGTAAATTGGTTGAACTCGGCCTCTACCCATCAATTGATCCATTACAATCAAACTCAAAAGGGCTGAGTCCTGAAGTGGTTGGCCAAAGACATTATTCCGTTGCTCGATCAATTCAAAATATCTTGCAGCGCTACAAAGAGCTCCAGGATATTATCGCTATCTTGGGCGTCGATGAATTGGCTCCGGAAGATAAAATTGTTGTCAATCGCGCGAAACGCATACAAAGATTTTTAACGCAACCACTCTTTAGCGCTGAGTTTGCTAGCGGACTTAACGGGCGCTATGTACCAAAAGACAAGGCTGTTGAAGATTTTGAAAAAATAGTACGAGGTGAAGTTGATGATCTTCCTGAAGCAGCATTTTACATGGTCGGCACTCTTGAAGAAGCGCGTGAAAAAGCAGTTATGCTCAAAGGCAAACGCGCATGAGCATGAAGTTGTCAGTCGTTTCAATACGAAAACACAGCTCGTATGACGTTGAGTGGATTGAATGCACCACTGCGCAGGGCAACCGGATAATTCAACCCGGTCATGAACCGACAATGTTGCAACTGAAGCGAGGAACTGATTGTATCTTTCAACCAATGGGCGCTACTGTTGAACGGATGAGTGTCAAAGATGCACTTTTGTATGTCACGCGAACAGATGCAACACTACTTATAGATGAATGATTATATCTCAAATTTTCTTTGCGAGCTTCTCCACAAACATCATTTTTCCACATCCTTAATGAAACTATAGAAATTTCAAAATGAGTTGATCTATTTTGAAATTAAAGGGACATAGAATAAGGAATTTGTATGAAAAATTGTATTTTAATCGTGACTGTTTTTTTGTTACCAAATCAATTATCCCCGGCCGACATTGAACAAGATTTGACTAAAACGCTACCTAAAGAACTCAAAGTACTCATTATTCAATATGTAGCAACGGGCAAAACCTTCGAAGAATCAATCAAAAACATAACAAAAACCATTTTGACCAACCAAGCTTGGGTATCACTACTCAACGATGCTAACGCGATTAGACCCTTACTTGCAGAATTGAGTCAAAAATGGAATGCTCCTGAATCCGCTATTGCTTTTGCGCTGGGAACTCCGGGTGGTCAGGCATGGCTTAAAACGAAAGATATTTCGAACCGACAAATTCTTGGGGAATTAACACAAGATCAATATCTTAATTCTGATTTTTTTAACTCCATATATTTCACGAAACTAGCGAATCAATTGGGGATGAAAGCATTACGCAGCCTTGTGCGATATATAAATGAACGCGTACAACAAATGCAAAAAGATGCTCCTGATAGAGGTGTCGGCATATTCGGACACGGAGGCAGCAGTATTGCTAAACTCAAAGATGCCCATCCCGACTTGTATGGTGCATTAAAAAGTCTTGCTCTCCTGCTGGTACAATTTCCGGATGCGCAAAAAACACTTATGAATAATTACAAGGGAGGTATGGCTATACTTGGGGCGAGAACTATTTTAAAACTTACATTATTGCCAAAATTAAAAGATGGCTCTTTTAAAGATGCCGCAAAGAAGCTCCAAGAAAATAATCCTTTCGTAAAAGTTCAGATTGTGCCATTTCCAAGCAACCCCTCTTTATTTCAACGCTTAAAAGGTTTTTTTAATTTTTGAAAATGTGCCGGGGTGCAATTAAAAGTTTTGACTAATCCCGTTCGAATGGATTCGACTTCGTTTTCACTCCGCTCACCACGAACGGAGTCCTCTGCACAAATGCCTATAAAAAACAGTAAACAAATCTTTTATTTTTGTAAGAGGTCTACTAGAATAAAGTTCCGTGATATAATAGGCGTTCGTGGTGAGTGTAGCGCAGCGAAATCGAATCCATTCGAACTTCCTTAAAGACTCTACTAAGCCTAAAAAGCATTCATTTAAACAAAAAATTCGAAGAATTTTTTATGCAAAAAAAACTTCTTGGCCACATCACTAGCGGATCACTCACCGATGGCTTTGTCATGCGGGTGAATTCCGAAGTCAGTCCGGAGACTATCAAGACGGGAAAATTTGTTTCCATCGTCGGTAGTGAGCACACTTTTTTCTCACTCATTACCGATCTTTCGCTGGAAGTGGCCCATCCTGACATTTTGCTGTTTCCACCAACTGAGCAAGAAAAACTACTTGCGCGCGTGTTGCGCTCAAAAGACATCTACGCGACTGCACGCTTAAAACCGATGCTCATGATGACGCATCAATCCAATCCGAGCCCGGTCAAAACAGTGCCTCCTCATTTTTCAACCGTTTTTGAAGCAGACAAAAAAGATGTCGCCCGTATTTTTGGCGACGAGCATGAGGCAAGCAAGCGCTATTTCAATATCGGCTGTCCGCTTGATATGAACACGCCAGTCTGCCTTGATCTTGAACGACTCGTTGAACGCAGCAACGGCATCTTTGGAAAAACGGGGACGGGAAAAACATTTTTAACGCGACTCGTGCTTGCCGGACTCATTAAAAACAAAAAAGCAGTCAATCTCATTTTTGATATGCACAGCGAATATGGGCTGCAAGCGAGAAAAGAAGGAAAGACCCTCAACTTTGTCAAAGGTCTCAAAACGTTGTTTCCGGGAAAAGTTGCCATCTTTTCTCTTGATCCTGAATCAACACGCAGACGCGGCGCAAGCCCCGATGTGGAGCTAACGATTGCATATAATCAAATCGGCGTTGAAGATATTTTATCATTGCAAGATGAGCTCAATCTGCACTCAACAGCGCTTGAAGCAGCCTATTTAATTGCGGCAAAATACAAACGCGATTGGCTTGAAATATTGCTCTCGCAAGGCGAACAGATTAAAGAATTTGCACAAAATTTGGGTGCCCATCCAGAATCAGTGGCAGCATTGTATCGTAAATTGAAGCGCATCGAGCGGCTTGATTTTATCAGACCAAGTTCGGGCGGCGCATACAAAGAAATATCCGTGATCGATCAGATGATGGAATATATCAATCGAGGTATCAGCATTGTGGTTGAGTTTGGAAACTTCACCTCATCATTTGTCTATCTTCTGATTGCAAACATCATCACACGACGCATTCATGCGGAATATATCGAACGCACTGAAAAGTTTCTCGGCACACAAAAAGAAGAAGACAAACCAGTGCAACTCATGATCACCATTGAGGAAGCACACAAATTTTTAAATTCGCACGCGGCGCGCCAGACCATTTTTGGCACTATTGCACGTGAAATGCGCAAATATTATGTTTCTCTCCTTGTCGTCGACCAACGACCATCGGGCATTGATGAGGAAATTTTGTCCCAGATCGGCACCAAAATTGTGGCGCAATTGAATGATGAAAAAGATATCCAAGCTGTCCTCAATGGTGTTAACAACTCATCGAGTTTGCGCACCGTGTTGGCAACATTGGACACTAAAAAGCAGGCGCTACTCATGGGCCATGCCGTCGCCATGCCGGTTGTCGTGCAAACGCGCGAATATGATGAACAGTTTTATCGCGCGATGGGCGATGTTGTTAGTCAGACTGATATTAATCAATTGATTGAAGAAATATTTTAAAATACCCTTGGTCGTCTTTAATTTTTCTCGATCACTTGCATAACCAAATTAATTTTTAATATCCTATCAGGAAAATGAAGTTTCAATGAAAATAAGGAATTTTATGAAAAAAGTACTAGCCGTCATAGCTCTGATAAGCGCAAGCCAACTTCTAGCAATTACAGTGAAAAACAACACAGGCAAAGATATTATAGCAAGAGGCAATTTTGAGGATAATATATCTGAGATTACAATCTATGCCCAAGGCAAAGAACCTTTTCAACATCTTCCAAATGCGTCAAGAATGGAAATAGGATACAAAAATGCTTACGCATCATCGAAAACTCAAGTTAATGATATCAAAGAAAATGATCTCATAACCATCAATGAAACGGTCGACAAAAATGGAAAGTCGTGTCTCATAATACAAAAAAAAGACATATCCCGAAACTAAAAAAGCAAATATCCGCAAAAATCAGAAGATAATCATTGCTGTGCAATGGTGACACTCGGTGCGCCCATTGCATAGCAACAGACTTGATATTCATCAAACTGAATAGTTATCGTATCCGGAGTGCAGGTTACGTGCCTAAAATTGTCATATACCGGTTCAATGCCTTCTTTGTAATATATCTCCATTCCTTGGCTCTCCAACGATTGTGAACATAATGAACTCAATGTGGGCAACAATGCTTCTGACACTAGTTCTTCAATAGTAATCATTTTGTTATTTTTACGATCATAATTAAATGATTTGAATGTACGCTGGCCATGAGCTCCTCCAATATAACGCTCAAATCTGAGTAATATACTTATCAGTTCATTATCTTCATGTGCAACTCGATATGAACATGAAAACGCGAAATGAAACGGTGGCCACGGAGAATCCGGTGAAGCATTTTCCTCATATTCTTTCTGCCACGTAGCAGTAAAGTTGTGCAGCTCTGCACATACAATTTTTTCTATTTCTTGATTCAGGAGGTCACATTCAGGGTCATACTGAGGATAAACGATAGTAATATCCTGCAATTCATCTGTTCGAATAATGTTCTTTTCTGTGCGTATAATTCCGGAACAACAAACGTGGACATTCTGAGGCCATGTCAGTATTTCTTGCTTATCACAAAAGGTTACAAATGAAAGACCCAACCCAAGTAACAACGTGCTGCTTTTTTGTGATGAAATCATAACACCTCTTCTTTGGATTAAAGGAAGATCCGTTCAGTCGTAGCTTGCCGAGCCGGAAGGATAAGCGAAGTTTTGGGTTCCAAGCATAGTCCAGGCTACATTCTTACTTCGAAGCAAAAACCTCAGGAAATGTTAAAATTCACCGGACAGTATTTTCCCCCAAACTCCGCTACCTTCGTTTGGGACCGGTCTTCGCTCTTTTTTGGATAAAGTCATTTGATATGGCGCAAGCCAGGCGTAGCTTTCCGAGCCGGAAGGCCCGGATAAGCGAAGACTGGTGGAGGCGATGGGAGTTGAACCCATGTCCGAATAATCAATCGACACAAGCGCTTCATGCTTAGCTTTTATTGATACGAAGAAATCTGGCTAAAAGCGGCCTGATGTTCTAAGACAGCCTATAATTTTGCTGCATCTATTAGGCTATATGACTTTGATGCAACAGTCTTATCTGGGTAAATACTTGATAGTCAAACGGATAAGCGCGCTTTTCTATCAAGGTTACTGCCTATTAGGCAGCAGCTGGTGCGTGTTCTGCACTTATTGTTGAACCAATTGTTTAACGAGCACTCAGTCAACGCTCGGCATGCTCTCGTCCCGACCAAAAACCCGTCGAAACCAGTACGCCCCCAAAAGCTATACCCCATGTGAAACATGGAGGGCCCCGAAAATTTCAAACTTTACACCTTAAGTATACCAGAAAGATACTCCCCAAACAATGACCCTTAATCCCGCAGGTTCTTAAGCTCTCTGGAAGTCTCTCTTCTGATGTCCCGCTCTTTAATGATTTCTTTCTTGTTTGCTGCTTTCTTGTGTTTTGCTATTCCAATGGAAACTTTAATCTTGCTTCTTTCATTAAAATAAAGCTTCAGGGCCACAAGCGTCACCCCTTTTGTCGATAGATCGCCAATAAGGCGAGCAAGCTCTCGACGATGTATTAGAAGCTTTCTTGATCGACGCTCCTGTCCTTTGGCAACGAGATATGCCTTTTCATAAGGAGTGATTTGCATATTAATCAAAAAGAGCTCACCATCATGCACCGTTGCAAATGCGCCGACAAGCGATGCATGGCCGGCACGGATTGATTTGACTTCATCACCGGTCAAGACAATGCCGGCCTCGATGGTGTCGAGAATCTCATAATCAAAAAAAGCTTTTTTATTTTGCGTAATTATTTTCATTATGCTACCTCTGCTTCCAACATGCTCAAATATTGACTGCGCGCATGATCGTCAGTAAACCACCACGTTGCTGCTCCGGGGGCTAATTTGAACGTGCGATACATTCTGCCCGTTTCATCAACATCAAACAAACATTGTACGTTTTCAAAAATTGCACCGTTCTGATCTGCAAGCGTCGTCGGCTGCTGGAAGTGTGTTGCCAGGAACATGGCAGCTGATTCGCATTCGCCAATTGATGAACAGAATGAGGTTACCATCTGTTGCGATGTTGCTTCAACAGTGCCGCGATACGGCTCATCGACAAGCAACATCATTGGCAATGCTTTTTCCGCATGCGCCAGAGCTGCTAGCTCATTCATTCGTTTACGCTGCGCCATAAATGATGATAATCCCTTTTTAATATCTTCATGCGGATCAAGCGCAGTGCGCAACGAACCGAATAAGCTCATGGTGCATGATTCGGCCGGCGCTATGCCCCAGCTTTGTCCGATAGCAACTTGATAGGCAAGCCCCTTCATGATCGTCGATTTGCCGCCTCCATTTGGGCCCGTACAAATCATCACACGCTGGTTTTGGTCGCCCATTACAATGGTATTGAGCACAGGATCTTGTCCCTCAATGAGCGGACACCAACTGTTTCGAGCGGTAATGTGTGGCACTTGCGAGTGAACAAAGTTCACAAATGACCATGGCCTGATTTGAGAATGTCGCTGATAGAGCTCGGCCATTGCGCACAGTGCATCGATATATCCGACCGAGGCCAAATGAGAGGCAAATTCAGATGAACATGCAACCAACAATTTATGCGCTAACAACACTCTGCCACGCAGCATAACATTGAGAGAAGAATTTTTTGAAATCTCAATAACAAGTTCAACTGCCTTGTTGAAATCTTCTGAAAAGAGCTGTTTATCACACGCCAAGAGCGCAAGTATGCGCTTCGAATGCGGCGATTGAAATGCCGGATGACATTTGAGCTTTTTTGCCAACGCGCGATACGCCCTGATTGCTTTGCCCAAGTGTGTCAACTTTTGAGCGATTGGTAATGGCTTTGCCCATAAATCTCTTAAATAATCGACGGTGCCTTTTATTTGCAAACCCAAATAAACATCATGTCCAACGCACAAGAGTGCGGCAAGAGCGCCTACCGTCACTTTATTCCAACCAAGTGCTTTACTGCCATAGTTATACAAATCACCTAATGTTGAGTTTCCCATCATCAACTGCTGATATATACCCCCGGGACGATTCCGTGCATTTTCAATATCTTGATCAGTTATCAACATCGAAGGCTGCAGCGAATGAAGCCTGAAAGGGGCCATGAGTCCTTGTTTAATACCCTGCCACCAATAGCCAGGAGATAAATAGGTTGACATGTTATGATTGTCCTGAACAAAATCAAGCCCCATTTGATCATTAAATCCTTTAAGGCCTAACGGAGCCACCAAAAAGGCGATTCGTTTGACTGCTTCAACGGCAAATGATCCACTCAAAATGAGTTCATTATTATTAAGATATGTATCAAACGTTTGAAAATAATACGGTGCTAAACTTCCTAAGCTTTTATCTTTATTTTTGAGGTACCAGTCAAGCGTTGTACATTCATCACTGGCCACATGCAACGTCCGAGCAAGTCTATCAAAGAGCTCTTGATCTTTCAATGCTCGAAGCTGCTCCTGACGCTCGGCAATCAGAGACCCATTACTCGTTGGAACAAGGGTGCGACTGAGCCCCCATTTTCCAACTGGTGTTTTAATAAGATTCTGCTCATGAAGTTTTTCTATAAAATCATCAATCTTGAGCTCCTGCCATTCATCCTGAGAAATAATCATTACCCCCTCTTGAGCCCCAGAATACGCAGTATCAAACTGATGGCTGCCAAAACGCTCTTGCAAAAGAGAATCAATCTCTGTGAGCTCTTGAACGGCAGATAGACTCATGGTTATGAATGCGATAATAAAGACCAATTTTTTTATACAAGAAATAAAAGACATAATCCCTCAGCTGCTAGCAATTAAGAATCAGAAGCTATTATGAGTATATCAGAAATAAATGCGGTATAATACACAGGGAGAAAACATTTCTTATTATGCATTTGAAATGACGTCTGATATGAGGTATAATGACAGATAATGATATAACTCATAAAAAGATTTGGAGGAACCCTATAAGTCTGAAATATACCCTTATTCTTTTGTTTTGCGGTATGGCAATACAAGCTGCCGATAATTACGAATCTCTTCAGTCAAACGTTGTTGCAAAACGTCTTGCAGATATTGAAAAACGTATTGCACAAGCAAAGGAGCTTCTCGCGCAGACAGATAAAGCCTCCGTGGCAGCACCCAGAAAACAACTCCTCATTCCACTGGCTATAAAACTGGGTCCTTGGGGGCAAATCATAGATATTCCACAAATAACAGCCTTACAACAAGCTCCTATTGTTCCCTATTTTCGCTCTTCAGGATGATTCTGAATGTATCGCTCCATCCATTGCCTATTCCCGAATGCTACAATCCCACGAGCTGAGCGCCTTTTCGCCGGCACAGGTATAAACAAATCTACCCAATAATTAGAAAGAATCTTATGAAAATGAAATATACCCTTATCCTTTTATTATGTCCGATAGGCACATACGCCTTTGAATTCCAACTCAAAAAAGAGGTAGAGAACGGTAAACCCGTAACTGCTATTTATAGCAAAGGAGAAAGAATAACGTTCTATTTGCAAACCGAGATAGACGCAAGTCCGACATTTTTTGATTGGAATGCACTACTTACTCATATTAATACTCGAATACCTTTGTCCGCACCTACTTCGAGCTCTAATAAAATCAAGTTTGTTGACGAGAGCCGCTATGAGCTACCAAAACCAGAATCGAACATAAAAAAGAAAGATTTTCCCAAACTTCCCAAACGCACTACAACAATGAGCATCAGCAGCCTTCTGAATCCCGCTCCATTGGCTGATAACCCTCATTTTATGATGGGACAACCTCAACATCCAATCCCCATATACCCGGTAGCAACTCAAATGCCCAAACAACCCGCGGCCCCGAAAGCCTTCAAACCTTCCCCTGCAATGATCCAACAGCAGTTTATTTCCAAGCAGCTCAAAACACCTACTTCCATGCAACAGCCACCGATTATTGTGTATGCACCGCAGCAGAATTTTTTTGCTTTTCAAACCTTGCCTGGACAATCGGCGTTCCTACCAACCAGAGATGATGTTCGGCATTTGTAACAGTGGCATATAGATCGAGACCATCACAAGCGCGATAATGCCGCCTAACACGGCAATAATAAGCGGTTGCACCAGAATTGAAATGAGCTTCAATTTTGCAGAAAGCTGCGTGCGCTGCAAGCGAACAATGCGCTCGAGAGAATCATGCAATGTGCCGCTCCGCTCGCCCACGAGCAAAAGTCCGGCAATTTCAGGATCATACCATGTTTTTGTGCGTGCGCATGCTTGATTGATCGAAGTCCCTGCAGACACTGCTGATTCAATTAATAGAAATTCATCTGCAATTGATGAATATGAAATTGACGCACGGGCAATGGCAAGTGCTTGTAACATTTCAATGCCTTGCGCATGGAGCAATTTTAAAATATCAAACACGATTGCCCGTTCTCTGACAATCAAAAGTGATCCAAAAAAAGGAAGAGACAAAAGAAATTGTTCCCACGTTTTCTTTACATTTTGCCGTCGCCGAAGTAATCGAAAGCAAAAATAGATACCCCCGCCAAGAGCCGCGACATACAACAATGCCTGCGGTTGCCTGAGCATCTCACTGATTACGAACATAATTCGCGCGCTCCATGGCAGCTGTCCAGTTGCCTTTGTAATAAATGGTTTCATGATCGGAATGAGCCACGTGAAAACAAAGAGAAGCAACATGATAAATGCGCCAAATGTGATCATTGGCATCAAAAGCGCATTGCGCGTGAGCGACTTAAATTCATTCATAGCTTGCAGACGATGGTAATTAGCGCTTAAGGCAGCAGCGAGCTTGCCACTCGATTCTCCTGCCAAAATCATGGCTACGCTTGGTGCATCAGCCAACTGAGCTTGTTTGTCGCACGCATCAGCTAACCGAGCACCATGAACAACATCAGCACATAACATATCATACAATTGAGCTATTTCAGGACGCGATGCGCTCTTGACCACCACTTCAAGCGCCTCCGGCACTTTTAAGCCTGCTTGCAGCAAAGTTGCCATCGAAGCATAAAAGTGGGCGGTTTCTCGTTGATTACATTTTTTTGTGATAAAGCTCCGTACCCGCCGTGCGCGTGTGAGCGCAACAGAGCGTTGCAATAAATGCACATCAAGCTCTTCTATCGAGCGCGCATACCGCATGCCTTTTTGAAATTGTCCGGTCAGATCAACGCCGGACCATCTATAAATACCCATACATTACCCTGTCTACACTTCGTTACGACTGGGGCCCAATGTATGGGTCCCGTTTTATACTCAATCTGCGCTTCTTACTAAGCTCAATTTTACCCAAGCTTCATTTCATTACACTTGGGGGCCCAGATTGAGACTTTTTATCTGATTTTTTCCGATATACTTCTTCCGAAACTAACAAAATAAAAAATCTGTTCACCTGTTCGTGGTGAGCGAAGCATAGCGAAGTCGAACCATACGAACTTCTTTCCAATCTCGACAATTATAATAATTGAGGAAGAGGCTTACTATCATTTCGTTACCGATTGAATTGATCATGAGATTCTTTCGGTGTGCATAGATACATGAGCGTTATTGCCGCACACAGGATAAAAAATGATGTGCTGAAACTAATAAATAAAAACAAAAATCTTGATAGCCCAAAAAAACTAACTATTAATTCGTTCTTGATAAGAAAATCCATTATCCTCATTTCAGCAAAGGAAAGAAATCTATCAAAGGGCAACCAAATTAAAAGAAATCCACAATAATTAAAAAAATTAGATTTCAAGATATGCAGATATTCTGATACAGGCACAAAAATTTTCTTAGAATCAATCGCTGCGGCAACGTAAAAACCAAGAAAAGTCGCTACCAATATTGGCAGAAGCTTAAAAAAAATAGTATCACCAAGCACGTCAAAAATTAATAGTGATGCGGCTGTCCATAGTATCATTATCGGTATTGAATACATGCTATATTTAAAAATTTTTAATATCAAAGAGCTCCACGAAATCGGCTCCCGACGATATTGACTCATGATTGCATCAATAAAAAATATCAGAGCTGGTACCATCAAAACTTTAATACTCCCTATCCACAAACCTCTTTTGAAAATAGATGCGAAAACATCGAAATATGTATCAAAGCCAAAGCCCTCAATTCCTTGAAATAAATGTGGATGCTGTTGCATTCGGTAATATTTTTCAATGTAAATCATAAGCTCGGCAAGAATATATGCTGCCGCAGCGTAAAGAACTGCAATAAGATAAGTGTACCAGCGCGTGAAAACAAGCTTGATCGCCTCAAAAGCAATCTTGATTCCGTTACCTATTGAATTAACCACGAGATTCACCACGATAATTGTTTGAATCAAGATAAAAGCGAGTCAACACGTGAATTCCAAAAAAAACCCACGGCGCAATTAAAAAAATGATACCTATTACTGCATATAGAATTGCATTTGGAGAATTATGCAAATTTAATCCCAAAAATATTCCGGCTGCTAATAAGATCAAAATTAGTTCTATAAAAAATATCGCCACAACAGCAAACAGAGAAAAACCAATATAGTTTAATATGTTATTAGAAACAGTAACAAAAAATGATTTCCATGAGGCAAACAGACGACGCTCGGCTGCAACGTATACCTCATAAAACGATGATAAAATTGTTACGGTAGATTTAAGGATCATTTCTATTATTCTACCGCCAGCCGCTGAACCAACAATCGGAGCAGTAATCATCCCGATCAAAACTGGGGCGCCCCCTACAATGAGCACTACCGGAATTGCCAAGAAAATAAACCGAATAATATCTTTAGCATCTATCCCTTTTTTACCTTGTGCATTATTAATAAGGATACGTGAATAGACCAATGATAAAAATGTCGTTATAAAAACAATCAAAAATAGCGCTGGAAAAAGGTAGACAAACCTGCTTGGATTTTCAATTCTTTGAAAATATGAGATTGAGGTTATAAATTCTGAAATTGAAGGGAAAAGCGGTACCAGACCTTTTGATAAAAAAAGAGCTACTAAAGACAAAAATATGAAAATGGCACTTAACTGATAAAATGTCGAACTTTTTATCGTTTCTTTTAATGATCGAAAGCTAACTCGAAAGCCATTGCCAATTGAATTTGCCACAAAAAACTCCTTTACTGATTAAATTAATCACGAAATTAGCCTCTATATTTATTTGATTCAAGATAGAAGCGGGTTAAAACATGCGCTACGAAAAAGCTCAACGGTGCGATTAAAAATGAAACGCCTATTCCCGCATATAAAACTGCATTTGGAGAGTTATGCAAATTCAAGCCCAAGAATATTCTGATGCCTATTAAAGATAAGATGACTGTATATAAAGTCACTGCCACAATAACAAATAATCTAAAACCGACATAATTCAATATGTTGGTTGAAATGGTAGTAAAAAATAATTTCCACGAAATAAAAAGACGATGTTCGGCAGCAACAAACACCAAATAAAATGATGATAAAATCGATACAATGAATCGAAGGACAAACCGCAGTATGCTGCTACCGATTGCTAACCCAATCGATGAAAGATCTATCAATCCGATCAATGCATTCAGTCCTCCCACAACCAAACTCACCGGAATTGCAAAAAAGAGAAACTTTATAATATCATCCGTAGGTATTCCCTTTTTGCCGTGTGCTTTATTAATGAGAATCCGAGAATATATCAGCGACAAAAATGAAGCCATAACACCGATTAAAAGAACTGATGGCATTAGGACCGCCGTATTTTTTAAATTTTCACTATTTTTAAAAAAAGATAGCATTTTAAAACTTTCAATTACTTCAAAATAAGAATTTGAGTTTCTTATAGCCTCAACAATTGAAGGAAAATGGAATCCAATCTCTTTTGTCAAAAGAATCGCTACCACAGACAACAGAAAAAAAATGCCGACCATCCAATAAAATGTTGAGCTCTTTACAATCTCTTTTAATGATCGAAAGCTAACTCTAAAGCCATTACCGATTGAATTTGCCATTATGAACCCTTTGATTTATTTCGTGTAATTCTGCTCTAATTGAGGCTTCTCATCTTTTTCATCTTTATACAACAAGCAAACTCCTACCAAATCAACGGTCGACGCGACAAGGAATGTGAAAAGAAAACTAAATGCCGCAACAAAAAGAAAAAGCGAATTGGTCAACAAAGCCAAGAAAGAAAATTGATATTCGAGTATGACTCCCGCAAGAGACAATCCCACAAGACTTGCGATAAATACAATAACTGTTCCCACAATGAAGCTGAATAACCACACGCCAAAATAATCGGCGAGGTTGTGCTTGATCAATTGCTCATATTTTTTGGTATCGATAAAAAGAGTGCGCTCGTCAACTACCTGCACGAAAAAGAACGAAGTCAGGTAATTGACAAAAAAATGGATCACCGGAAACAGACCAAATGAAATGGCATACAGCGGAGCTAAAATCAGCATGGCAACTGCTTTTACAGCCGCATACCCTAAGCCTGACAAAACTACTGGTAAGCTTGTTGAAAACAGTTTTCGAATGCTCAATTCGGGATGCAGCACTGATTCAACAATCAAAATACTCCACAGAAGCGAAAATACTACAAAGGTGATCATGGCGAAAATCGATTTTAATATCATCCAAATGATGCTGCCCGAAGTGAGATTGAAAGTTATAGTCAGAGCAGAAAATTTTGTGATCAACATCATGACTGGAAATGAAAATGCCGCAGAAAGCACCAATAACCCAATTGAAAAGACCGTGCGCGTATGCGAGTTGCCTAATAATAATCTAAATGCTCGAATACCGGCATAAAAGCCGTGTTTGATTGAATGTATCGTCATTTTACCCAAACTCCATGTTATTATACCCAAGTTTTTAACCAATCTGCATTTTCATTTCGATTGGGACCCGATACGCTTACTACTTCGCTCTTCGAGCTATGAAGTACAGGTCCCTGCACTTGGGACCCAATTACATTTTGGGACCCAAATTGAGAACCCAATAAAAATGAAATGTTTCGTTATATTTATAGGTAACAAAAAAGAAGTCGATCGTGCAACTGTTGAAAGCCGAGATTACGGTTTTGACATGAGACAATGAATTTTGTAGATTCTTTTAAAATCCGTGAAATGAAGCAAGCAGTGCGATAATTATACATCAACCATATTTCAGCGGAGTCTTTCCATGATTCTCAACTCATACTAATTTTTCACAAAATCATATTTTCCCATCGAAACATTTCATTTATTCACGTTTCATACTCTACGAGGTCATCATGAAAAACATCATGCTTGCCGGCGCATTATTATGTGCGTCAACAATGCTTGCTTCAATACAAGATCAATTAAAGGAAAAGAAACAAAGAGCTTACCAGTTAAGCGAGAAAATACTCGTATTATCACGACAGGCGATTGAAATGGATAAAAATTTCATTGAGTATCTAGTGTTATTAGAGTCAATGATCAAACAAAATATACTAGAGAAAGGAGCCTCACAAATCTCAGACGACGCAGTGTTTGATCTAGCTATGAAAAAAAATTCTGATTTTTTAAAAGCCTTGCAAACAATTACCCAAGAAAATGGATTACTCACTAATGACAAGTTCTATGAAGAGCTCGGAAACAAAACTATTTTTTTAAAATTTTTTCAAATCAAGTATGCGCTTGATACGGAACGATTGAAAGAAATGCTTGATGAACTTGAACTCATTATGAAAGAAATAGAGGAACTCGGTGAACATTTAATCAAAATTAATCAGTAAACAACAAGCAGGACAAAATCTAATTAAAGGAAATCAATATGAAACAAACTCTATTTTTCGCACTACTTTTCATCTCTATAACGAATGCCTCGCCGGACAACCAACCAACTGAACAAACGACTTTTGCAGAATTGGCATGGAATGCTTGCGGAGGAAAAGCTATTACTAATTTCTTGATAAGTCACGGAGAAGGAGAAGCGGCAAAAAAGCAATGTGATAAATTACAAAAAGAAAACGAAGTTGAAAAAGAGAATAGCAAAACAAAAGATGCTCAAATTAAAGATCAAAATGAAAAATTAACCGAATTGGCAACCAAATCTAACGAAACATGCAATAATATCAATATAACTCAAATCAAGCTCATAAAAAAGCAACAAGACATCCTTGTAGTAAATCAAAAAATAGCTCAATCGACTGAACAAATTGCTCAATCGAGTCAGGAAACAGCTCAATCAACCGAAGAAACCACCGGCTCTCTCAAAAAATATGTTGATTATATGACAAGCAAAGAAACGCTTGATACGACGCATAAAGTTATAGCTATAGCTTCAGATGGAGCGAATGTTGCTGAAAAAACATATCAATTTGGCCGATGGGCCTACCGCCAATTTTATCCCAAGGCGCCCACTGAAGAAGAAATAAAGCACAAAAAAGAATGTTTAGCCGACATAAAAAGAATGGATGTAATCGAAGCTTTTAATGAATGCCTCGGAGAACATCAGTATGAACATTTAGGTGACAACGGGTTTCCAAAAAGTTGCAAGGAACAATCCACTGCTTTTTTAAAAGCCTTTGGGACCGCCCTTTTTAATCAGGAAAAAGCATCATTCGATATAGCCAAACAAAAACATTCATGCGAATAAAATTAATTTTATCGATCGTATGTATCGGTTTTTATGCGTGTGGAACACAAGAAAAAAAGCCAGCTTCCGGCAATTCCTGTACTGAGCAACAGAATCGGCAAGAAGCTAATCCCCAAAAAGCTTTTTGGGATCAGCTTCACGAAACTCATAAAATTATACATGCAAGCAATTGTGGTCTCTATGTATTGAATACGTTTGCAAACGTTTGGTCAGAAGCTCAACCTTATCTTGCTCCAAATGAAAACCAACGCCTGTCGTTTGAATGTATCCAACGACGAATAAAGATCCTGAAAATTGAACGATATTTTAAGCAATGCCTTGTCGATAATGCTTTCGACACAAAAGAAAATGATCTGCCCTGCGCATGTACATCACTTACAAAATCATACTTACGAGTTGCGGGAATCGAACAAATGGAACAAATGAGGTCAGAATTTCGCGAAATAATCCGCTTGTTAAACGAACAAAAAAAGATAGAACAAAGATATTCAACAAAAACAAAAGTGTTAATCGGTCTTGGCGTTACGACGGTTGTCATTGGAGGAAGCGTTGTGCTCATACCGATATTGTTTCCCGGATCCCTTCTCGCGGTAAAAATCACAGCTGGCATGGCGTATCTGAAGGCCGCAGCCCTTTCGGCCGCACCAGCCGCTACCGCTCCTTCTACTACAATACCAACCAGCGCAGCTGGAGCAGCAGCAATATGTGCTGCCGGATCATCGAACCAAACTAATGAATCCGCACTTGCAAACCAGGCGCAACCTTTATCTTTCGCGCAAAAAGTGGATGCAGCAGTTCGGGTCATGGAATATAGCCAAATAGCCACCGAAAAAGCTGTAAAATATGGCTTACCTGTTGGAAAGCAAATTCGTCCGTTTATTTATGAGCTGCCTGAGGAAGAGTTAGCTCGACTTCAAGCGACTCGAACATCATTGCGACACATGTTATTTGAAACATACGGAGCTAAAAAAGATATTTGAAAAAAGCCATACGAAACGGGTGTTGTATTTATCGGTAACAAAAAAGAAGATGGGCTCGCAATGTTTTTTCAATTGCAAGCCCATAATGATTAAATAACTGATTCTCAGGGTTCTCAGCTTCCCATGAAAAATTCTTTTAATGCAGCATGATACTCTTCAGTCACTTTTTTCAAATTAGCTTCAGCTGCCTCATATTCTTTAAAAGCTTCTTCTCGAAATTTTTCCTTTTCATCTTCTCCAGCTTGCTTTTGTGGCTGTTGTGTCGGTTGCCCAAACATATTCACCGCCGATGCTGTTCCAAAATTCGGAGTCGGAACTCCCCCAAAAGCACTCACAGCTTTCGCGGCTGCTACGATCTTTGCAAAAGGATTAGCCGGCTGGGGAGCTGCTCCAAAAATGCCAGGGCTCGAATTTCTATAAGATGCATATTTTTCCAATACAGAATTTTTCCAGTCCCGTGCGTATTCAAGCTTCTGTTTCAGCTCGCTGAGCTTACCAAACTTATCATTAGTATCGGCGCTCACAGTACGGCCATAAATTGATCCGGAAATCATTACTATAGAAGTGATTATTATTAAGAATTTTTTCATTATAACCCTCTCATTTTTTATTATATAACTCCATAAATAAGTGTAACAAAATACACACATAAAATTCAATAGTTGCACATATTCTATTTCAGCAATGAGAGCTGTGGCTCTATGCCCAACAAAGCAAGAATGTCGACATATTCTAGCTTTGCATCAATCGAGACTCTCTTAGTGCGCGATGTTTGCCCTGAAACAATGGTTATTTTTGCTTGTGGAATTTTAAGTGCTTTGGAAAGCTGGGAGACCAATTCATGGTTCGCTAACCCCCGCTCGGGGGCACTTTTTAAATAGCAGACCAGCCTATCGGCTTTATCGAGCTTAAAGCCCTGTTTTCCAGCTGAGGGAACTACCTTAATTTCTATGATCACAATGAGCCTTATATAATACCCAAACTTCATGTTTATTGCGTTTGGGGCCCTTATTTTTACCCAAAACTTCGCTTGCGCTACTTTTTGGGAACCCCTTATTCTTACCCAAAATTTCGCTCGCGCTACTTTTTGGGAACCCCTTATTCTTACCCAAAATTTCGCTCGCGCTACTTTTTGGGGCCCTTATTTGGGGTTTAAATCAAAATTTTACTGTTAGCCTTGCTAATGAAAATACATGATTTTCACAGAGAAATAGAAGAAAAACAATTGCATAAAATATGAAATACTTTATTCTAATACCATACTTTTGACATTTTAGGGAGAGGTGGCTGAGTGGTCTATAGCGCTTGCCTGCTAAGCAAGAGTTTGGGTAAAACCGGACGCGAGGGTTCGAATCCCTCCCTCTCCGCCAGTCATTTCCGCAGGAAATGACTGACAGGCCAGCTTTATGCTTAGGTCCCATCCTTCGCAAAGGCTTAATAAGCTCCCTGGAATGATTTGAAATCTTGAAATGTATGCGCCTATAGCTCAATTGGATAGAGCGTCAGACTACGGATCTGAAGGTTTAAGGTTCGACTCCTTATAGGCGCACCAGTCTTCGCTTATCCGGGGCTTCCTCCTCGGCAAGCTACGCCTGGCGCGGCCAATCAATGAAATTACAAAAACAATATTCATTTTAAGGCCTTTGAAAAATTCCGAACATTACTGCATCAAAACGGAGCATAGCGAAGTTTTGATATTGGAGAGATGGCAGAGCGGTTGATTGCGGCGGTCTTGAAAACCGTTATACCCTGAGAGGGGTATCGGGGGTTCGAATCCCCCTCTCTCCTCCAGGCTTCGCCCATAAAGGGCTACGCCTGGCACTGCCAGTAGCTAAAGCTAAGGTAGGATGATTGATATTGATAGCACAAGTGCGAATCCTGTCCTGCGAAGCTCAATACTTCCTGAGGATTTACTTCGGAGTAATAGCGTAGCACGGACTGGACCAATCAATATACTTGCGCTTATCCGGACCTTTAGGATCGGCATGCTACGCCACCCTCAAAGGTAGAACTGTTAACATCTGTAGAACAAGTGTAGGCTGTCCTGCGAAGCTTAATACTTCCTGCTGCGTCCGCCATAGCTCGAAGAGCGACGGCTGGAAGGTTTAACCTCGAAAGTAAGAACGTAGCCTGGGCAATTTCTAGAAAATTCGATCTTCTCAGAGAAATGGCTGGCAGACCAGCCTTTTAAAGGTTTATTCAAAGTATTCATGAATAATATCAGGATACGCAGTCTGCATCTGAATAATCATTTTTATCAATTGTTCTTTTGATTTTCTACGCAGAATTGTTTCAAACTCATGATATTCTTCAATGCGTTCGACACATTCTTCCGATGGCTCATACAAACCTTGATTATAATCAATAATTGCAAATCCTGTCGCGGCTATGTGCTTACAAGGTCCATAATCGGAAAAAGCAATACAAGAACAATCGCCCGAAAGCCTTCCATTCTTTAAAATTAATGTCACCGAATAGATATTCTCACCAACCACCCAAGCTTTAACACTTTCTTTGTCAGAAGAAAGCATCTTAATCATGCCGTCTCTATAATATTCCTGTCCACGCTTACAATAACGTTCTTCAACGAAATTTTGTATCTGGGCTCTATTCAATAACATAATTTCATATCTTTCATTCTTTACCAATCAAAGCTTCATACGGTTCGGACAACCTATATTTTCGTGCTTTTTTCGACGGATCAACGATTTCCAAAAAGCCGGTTTCGACCCACTTTTTGCATAATGCATTGGCAATCCGAGGATTAAATCCAAGCAGTTCTCCAATCTGACTGTTCGTAACAACCGCATAATTTTGAAACAACTCCAATGCCTTCCGCTGTTGAGGGTCTAACGTCCTCATAAGAACAGAGTGGTCTTTTCCCCCCTTGCGTTGAGCTGTAGTCATATGATCAATAACTTTCTCAAAAGCAAAAGCCATCCCCTCAATGAAATATTCTACCCAACCGGTGATATCGCTCTCGGCCCGACCGAGGTAGTAATTATGTGAAGGTCCGACACTAATCGCACGATAATATGCGGATAAATTCTTGGCATAATATTCTTCCAAAGAATAAAGCCCTTTCAAGCCATATCCCGCCACATGTAAAATCAGTGTGGTCAATAGTCGAGCAGTGCGACCATTGCCATCATAATAAGGATGAATAGTTGCAAATTGATAATGCGCGATAGCTGCTACAATTGGAACCGGAATATCCTTGCTCTCTGCAATCCACGAGACTAAATCGCCCATCAATGCAGGGACGTCTTTTGCTTCAGGAGGCAAATAAACAATTGCGCCCGTCGCCCCATTTCTAATAACATTTTGCCCATCGCGATATGGTGTCGGCTCCGCCTTGGTTCGACCGTCACTCATAACTAATGCATGCAAAGCTTTTATAATATCTTCTGTAATTGGATGATGTTGCGCCGCATACTGTTCAAGTTGTGCCAATGATGCATAATATCCCCTCACTTCTCGTTCATCCCGTTCTCGCCCGGGAAAATGGCCATTCAGTGTAATCACTTCTTTGATTTGTTCGGCACTCAAACGATTGCCTTCAATCATGGTTGAGTAATGAGTCGTATATAACTTTGCGGTTTCCCGTAAAGAAGCCAAAACGGTCGGATTAACCGGAAGGAAAAAGACTTTCTGCTTGGCCGCCTCAATTCGCATTAAACTTTTTGCGATATTCGAATTTATCTCATAGACAGGTTTAAATTTAGTCGACATTCGAAATCCCCTCTGTTTTACTATCTAATAATATTATAACATTAAAACGTCATTAAATAAACATTAAATTGACATTAGTTGTTGTTAATTAGTTGTTGTTAAATGGTAATAACTCTGCTTTTAGGGTGTATTCAAGCATTGTTTTTCAAAAAGTATCCATTTTTTGAAAAGCCTGATACATTTTTTTAGACTTCTATTTTCGATCCATATCTCACCCCTTTTTGAAAAAGAACTGTAACGATCCTCATGTTGGCAAACAAATACCTTCTGATAAGCTGATGCTTAAAAAAAAGAGGAAAGTATTTGTATGAGCATCTTTATAAAATCTGTTATTTTTGTCGGTCTTATCTCAAGCATTGTTTCTGCATCCCCTTTTTCATGGATTGCCAACAAAACAAGATCTGCAACCGGATATATTAAAGGTCATTTTAATAGCTATTGCGACCACGTTGGTGAAGCAGTTATTGAAAATCAGTGCGGTGCGCGGCCCGTATCAAAAAAACTTGATGTAAGAATTCGATCTATTTTAAAAAAAATCGGTTTTAAACATCACGACACTCTCAACATACGACAAATTGCTCGAGTCGCGATGTTTAGCGGCATTGGTGATCATAATGCTTTTGTTATACATTTGGGGCCGCTGCCACGATATATGTATGTCAACGAATCGTGGTTTTGGACGCTTTCGGATGAAGAACAAGAATTTTTAATCGCACATGAGACAATGCATTTGGTCTATCACCATTCAACCAAAAAGATCTTATTTGCACTTGTGTCAGCCATTGGTATCACGATAGGGTTTCAATACATTCGTGACTATGTCAAAACAACTGCATTTAATGATTATATACAAGATTGGTGGAGCGAGTTATACCTGCTGGTACCCATTTCTATTGGCTTCTCACAAATAGCATTCTCCCGTTTTTGTGAGCGACAAGCTGATATGGAAGCTGCCCGAGCGCTCGGAACGGCCGATGGCGGATGTATGCTCATGAATAATTTTGAAGAATATCTCCAAGAACTCGATGCTGAATTGCCACAGCGGCCTGATCTGGTGGAAAAAAGAAAATCGGATCGTGAGTGGTATGGATCACACCCGACGTGCGAAACACGAAAAAATTATTTGAAAAATATGAAACTTGCAAAAAGAAAGGTTGTTTCGCGCAAGAGAGTTGGGGTCGGGGAACAAGAAGGACATTAGTCCCCTCCGCGGGGACTTACGGCAAGAAGGGTCTTGTCTCCCCTCTTGCAACTCAGACACTTAAGACCAAGGTCTTAAGGATCCCTTGAGGTTCAACTCACCCAGCCTACGTTTATCCGGGCCTTCCGGCTCGGCAAACTACGGCGGGCAGGCCATAATTGTAAAAAACATTCTGTCATGTGTTCAGGTGAACCTCATCAGATTTTTTTCTTTATTAATACGAGATTACGATTCCAGCAACATAACAATGCATGAAAAGTGGCAATGGTGAAATAAAATAGTCAGGTAGTTTCACGAGACCGAAGCAATTTCGGAGAAATTGTGTGTGTCGAGGTTTGAAACGAAATAAGGGATTATTAAGACGTAGTCTTAAGCGTGCGTATTCCAAAAGGGGTCATCCATGCTTCACTTGTCCGGGCGTTCAGCTCGGCAAGTTTCGCAGGACAAGCGAAACCTTCTTTTGGCCGCGCCCTGCATAGCCTGCCAAGCCGGAAGGCGTGGATAGGCGACGCATGGGCGCTGGTCCCCGCGCAGGGGACAAATGTTCTTTTTGCTTTTATATTTTGGCTGTTGCCCATTGTGGGTAATTGTGTCGACACCACGAGTAGAATTCTCGTTTAGCTCGCTTCCAATCAGGCTTGGTCAATAATGGTGTTCCACTTCGTTGCATATGAATACCGGCAATGCCACATTTTTGAGCGCCCTCAATATTTTCTTTTTGATCATCAATCAAAATGGTGTGTGAAGCATCAAGACCATAGGTATCGAGCGCATGTTGGAATATGCGTGCGTCCGGTTTGAGCAATCCGACCTCGGCAGAAATAATGATGCCATCAAAGAGTTCAAAAAATTCAGGAACTTGTTTTCTTAAAATTGCTATCGAATCAACGTCCCAGTTGGAGATAATAAAGACTTTGTGTCCGCCTCGTTTGCATTCTTTCACAAACTTGACACCCTTTTCGACCATCTTTTTGGTCGTCACGAAAAGCTCAGGGTCACCAAACAGCATTTTTGAGAATCGTCTGATAGCCTTCTTTTCATGTTTTTTGAGATTCTGATTTTCTTTGAGCGATTTGCAAATAAACTCATAAATATCTTTTCCAGTTCGTGTACCGCTCATCCAATCAATCATGAGTTGTGGAGTTGGTCTGCCATGCTCATCGCAAGAAAAAGGAGCATCATGAGCGCGCGGCATTATTGAATCAAAATATTCAAAAAAGAACTCACGCGGGTTCATTTTGTTCACAAAAATTCTAATAAGCGGAATCAAACCAATCACATTGGCAGCCGTTGCTTTTTTGGTATCCATTAGAACACCATTGAGGTCAAAAAGGATATTTGCCTTAAGATTGGGATTGAAATCTTCGTTTATTGGCGCTGTCATAACAGTATTTCCGGGTTTGTTTACGGACGTCTTTGAACTGTCCGCCAATAGGGCAAGGCCAGTTACGCTCGCGCACGCCAAAGCCATCATGTACAGGGTAAATTGATTCATAGGATTCCTCCATTTTCTATCAACTTTAAAAGGGTTATTCTTCTTCATCATAGAGAATTGAAGAGTATTGTAAATCGGCCCCCCTTCGTATTTATTCAGGCAGAAAAGATTAACCTGAAACCTCTTTTATGTTAGAATTAATAAAACTGGCCCCCCCCATGGTAACATTTGGGGGGGAAAACAGTGTAATTTTGGGCTTTTTATGTATAATCACGACTTATTACATCATTTTCAGCATTCCACCTATCGTGGCGTTCTTGAGAAACCTCAGGTAAGCTCAGGTGTTTTTAATCCGTCCTGCGGGGATGCCATCTCATTCCAGGCATCCGTATGTGAGGGGATGGTGACATGCGCCCGCTTTCAGGGTTCTGGATGCGTCATTTCCCAGGCAGCGGCATCATTATTGGCTGAATATATTGAAAAAAAATCAGTCAGCGCTATATTACAACTGGGCGCTCCAGATATATTACAACTTCTTAATCTACAGCTCGGGCCAAATAGATTGCGATGCGCAATGCTCTGTTTGGAAGCGTTGCACGAGGGTTTAAAAAATCAGTTGTAGGGAAAATACTATGCTTGATCGGGCACGGTTACTTGCGCAGTTACATGATATTTCATCAGAATTATTTGCAAGTAACGCCGATATCTACGAACGCGTGTATCAATTGTGGTGCGCGATAGCAGAAGATCAGACCATCCCTTTCAAGCTCAAAGCGCTTACGGCACAAGCTCCACTTCCGACCTATGGCGAGCATCTGCAATCCCTTTTTCAAATCAAAAGCATACAAAATTCGTATCGAGCAATCAGCATTGATGGCTCTCAAATTTACCCTGATAAACATCAAGGCACATCCTGCTTTTTGATCAACACGGGATTAGTAGATATTTCTTACGATCAAAATGCATCACGCGTTGTGATGGAAAATGAACCGTTTGTGTTTACCGATTCAGCAACCGACGATGATCTGTTTCCTTTAAGCGCGGAATTAGTCAATTGCAAACGCCAGGAATATGAATTGAAGGCCATGCTCGCGCATCATATGAAAATAAAAGATAGCTTACCGGAGCCAATGAGCGCCGTACATTTATTTGATGGATCATTAATCTTTTGGCACTTGGAATCAAAAGATATTGAAATGAAGCATACATTCCTGAGCTGTTATCTCGCGCTCTTGCATCAAATGTATGAAGCGCGGATGATTATTGCCGGATACATTAGCCTTGCAAAAGCAAAAGATCTTATTACGCTTATGCGCACCAGTGTCGAGAATAAATTGATTACATATCAAGGTGAGCTTTCTGATTTTGACGAGTGTGTCGATGCGACGATTATGAACCGACAACTGTCTCCGGGTCAACGCACGCAGGTGTTTAAAAGCGGCAGCGCTATAAATCGGTATTATCCTGATCATTGTGCTCCCTATTTTTTCTATATGCATGTCGGAGATGAGGTCGGACGAGTCGAAATTCCCGCGTGGGTGGCGCGTGACATGGATACAGTAGATTTTGTCGCTTCAGCTGTTTTTGATCAATGTCTCAAAGGAAGAGGCTATCCGGTGGTGCTTGCAGAAGCACATGAACAAGCGGTTATCAAAGGCCCGGATCGTGAGTTTTTTTATCATTTGGTGTATAAAATTGGATATGAGCGAAATCAAAAATTTCGCATGTCGCAAAAAAGTATCAAAAAAAGAGGTATCGGCGTATGAATATAAAAAAGACGTGTGTGATGATAATGCTCTTTTATTCTATGAGCGTGAAAGCTGCGGATATGCCGACAGAAAGCGCTTCCGTGGGAGAATGGAAACGGTTAGCCGAACATTTTAGTCAAGGCTTTGATCTAGACAATCTACCTCTAAATAAAAAAATGAATTCCGTCTTGTTGCATATACGTTATAGGATGGAAGCTCAAGACAAAGTAAATAAATCGTTAGAGCTTCAAAATCAACAAAGTGCTGAGAACATCGTAAAATTTACAGACAAATTTGCCAAAGGATTTGAAATACAACAGAAAAACAATGATTGGTTCATTGAACACATAGAAAAATTACTTGAATCAGACAAACAACATACAAAAAAATATACTTCCATCGAGTTAATTATGGATGGATTTCATAATGATATCAGCGCGCTGAAACAACATGTTCAACTCTTGACTGAAACCATAGCAAAGCCTGTTCACGACGCAGAAAAACCTGTCTTGACACTTAATGATATCGCAGGACAAAAAGATAACCACCTGATCAGTCTTTGCGAATCCATGGAGATATCGCATGGTAAGCATGATGACCTAATTCGAAAACTGAAAGAGCGGGTCTTAGAACAAGACAAACGATCTTCAGAACAAGAAAATCGTATCAAACTATTGAGCGCAGAACTTGTCTCACAGCGCTCAGAACTTCTTGAACTCCGCCAGATAGTTTTGAAAAGAGGCAAAAAGATTCCGGCTTTACGATCGGTGCCTGATGATGAATATGAATCTACTTCAGAATGTTATTCGCCAAGAAGCCGCACTGATTCATTGCAAGGCCTTATCGGCTCTCCGACAGTAGGATCAATAAATAGTGCGCCGCAAATTGCTTTACAAATCAAATCAGCCCCTTCTTCACCACGCAATTATAGTACGGACGATACAGATGAAACAGAAGCTGGATCCCCATTTAGAAACAAGCGACACTCATCAGGATCGTTGCCAACGGAAATACCTGTGGTCGATTTGTCAAGCCTTGGACTGGCGGACAATGCGTCGGAGACAGGATCGGATTTGTATGAACCTGAAGACGAAGATGATGGCCGGCCGATTGCTCTCAATACTAAAACCGCGCCGCCATTGGAAATACTCCTTAATGCTCGAACTGGACTATGGGATGGTGAAGATGGTGACCAGCCGATAGCTCTCCAACCAAAACATCATTCGAAGAATTCTTGGAAAAGATATTTCTCTGATTTTACTTCTCTTTCTGATGAGGACTCGGTGGGTGATGATGAAGATCATCCTGAAACTGATTCAGACACAGACTCTGATTCTGAAATCGAACCATCGACCGACGAATATGTAGAATCATGGACAATTGATGATGCAATTGGGCGAGTTGAATCCCCAAAGCCCCGTACACTTGGCACCACAACTCAAGCACAGAAGATGTCTTCTCGCAAAAAAAAGAGCTTTCACAGAAAAGATGACAAAAAACCGGCAAAAAAGTGATTTCCGTTAAATGCGACTAAAATCAGCCAAGAAATTTTTTAAAGAAGCTTGCGATAGCGCCCTCTTGTGCATCAGTCTTGGTCCCGATGATTTCTGAATATTCTGTTAAAGCCTTCTTTGCCTCTGCGGAAAGCTTTGTTGGAATATGGCATTTGGTAACAACAACTAAGTTGCCTCGCGTGGCGCCCTTCAGTTTTGGGAAGCCTTTGCCTGCAATAATAATCTTCTCGCCGACTGGACATCCCTTTGGAATTTTGACTGCTTCTTTTGATCCATCGATGCTTTCAATTTCCACCTGAGCCCCAAAAACAAGTTGCGGATAGGTGAGCATCACATTCACGATCAAATCATCTCCGGTGCGTTTAAATTGCTTGTCGGGCATGATATGCACTTTGATGAGCAAATCTCCCGGGGCGCCACCATAGACGCCTGCGTCTCCTCGCTCAGTTGCACGGAGCTCTGCTCCGTCATAGATACCTTTTGGGATATTAAGGCTTAATTTATCGTACACTTGCTTGCGCGATTGACCTTTACAATCGGAACATGGGCTTGGAATAATGAAACCTTCTCCGCCACAATCGGGACATGGCTGAGAATACATGAAAAAGCCTTGACGGATGGTCTCTTGTCCATGGCCTCCACACGTAGGGCATGTTTGTGCGGAAGTTCCCTTTTGTGTTCCCTTACCATTACACGTCGGACAGATTGCAAAATGAGGATATGAGATCTCAACAGTTGTTCCCGTGAACGCGTCCTTGAGAGAGATTTCGATATCTTTATATAAATCATGGCCACGTTTTGGTTCAGGGCCTGTCTTTTTGGATCGCTTGCGACTTGTTGCGCCACCGCCAAAAAGATCGCCAAAGATATCTCCGAAGTTTTCGAAAATGTCATTCATGTTCATGCCACCCGGGTGACCACCTCCCATGTTACCCATGTCAGAGTGTCCGAATTGGTCATACTGTTTTCTCTTTTTGGCATCAGAGAGCACTTCATATGCTTGTGCGGCTTCTTTAAACTTTTCTTCAGCCTCTTTGTTACCCGGATTGCGGTCGGGATGATATTTCATCGCTAAGGCGCGATAAGCCTTTTTAATTTCATCTTGAGAGGCGGTGCGCGAAACACCTAGGATTTCGTAAAAGTCTCGTTTAGTGCTCATAGGATCACAAAATAAAGGAAGATAAGGAAATATTGATTTAGTCTTATTATACCAAAGAAAATCAATTATGAAAGCATCCTGCCGGGTTCGGAAAGCAGCATTTTATACCCTAGCTCACAATGTTTCCGCCGTCGCTCAAGGGGGAGCTATGGCGTGACGGGCTGCTTGGGGCCATTTTATACCCTAGCTCACAATGTTCGCTCGGGGCCCATTTGCAATCCTTGATCTTTCCCCCCAAGAATAGTAGGATTTCGCCAGTATATACGTCCATTATCAAGGAAAGGATTGTAATGCGCACCCTATGTTTACTCTTTTTATTAGCATCTTGTACCATACACGCGGCCGATCAGGCCGGCGCCGTCTTTGCCAAAGCGCCGCGGGCAAGCGAAGGTTTTAGCAGAATCTCAGATGATTGCTTTATCATCGATAGTCTTGATCGCATGCGTAAACCCCCTTACGATTACTTCTTTAACGGGACTCAACCGGCAGAAGCGGTCACGTGGTTCCATGATAAAATTGTCGCCGGAGTAAACCGTGAAGTTATTCTGTATGATACTGACGGACGCGTCGTAAATACTTCCGGTGAGAAAAAAGATAAAATCGCCGCGCTCGCGAGTGGTGGTGATAAAGTTGCTGTAGGATATGGAACGAACGTAAAAATATGTGACCCGCGAGTCGACAATTCGGAAGAGCCATTGCCGGGTGAAAATAGTATCCTCGGACAAATTAAATCTCTTTCAATGTCTGATGATGGAAATGTTCTTGCAGTGGGCGGAATCACTTATGATGATATTTTAAAAAAGAATAATAACATCACTTTGTTGGTTTATGACCTTCGAGAACAAAAAAGCTTAGCACGATATTATAAGGTACCTGGTCTTATCACGCGTGTTGAGGTGAGCCCCGATGGGAAAAAAATAGCCATCGCCAACGGGTGTCAAGTAGACTATGGAGATATTGGAAGCGCACTGCAAATTCGTGCCGGGTCAAAAAAACCAAATAAAGATCATTCACTCGTGCAAGCAGTTTGCTTTACAAAGGATGGCGGACTCTATTCCGGTGATAACCTCGGGTTGTTGGTAGATCCTATGGACAAAGAAACAAAATATTATCCAACAAGCGACAAGGGCGAACCGATAGATGGTCTGGAACGACCTTGGATCTCTGGATTGGCATATCGTGCGGGCGGTCTCTGGGTGCTTGCAAATACCCCATATGTTAGTCGGGATAATGTAGCGCCGGTGGTGACGCGCAAAAAAGAGAAAAACCATCCTTATTTTGATCTCGGAGGATATCATTTAGGCGCATGCGCTGCAAATAAGGCCGGTGATTTAGCTCTTGTAGGAAGCCACATTTTATTAATAAAAAATAAAGAATAAGATTTTTGTAAAAGGAGATCAGGTTCAAATAATAACCTGATCTCCTTTTTTGTTTGCAAAAAACAAGGAACCTTTCAAATGAAAAAAATAGTGGGATATGGTATACTTTTCGGAGCGATTTTACTTGCGGTTACAGTATTTAAATATTTTCAAGGAACTCACGTTATGTACGCTCAGGTCAACTCAGCGCGGGATTTGGTAAATCTATTCCCCAATTCAGCATCCGAAATCACAAGACGTACGCAACAGGTCATTGATCAAGCCAATGAAGCGATACGAGCAATTGTTTCCATTGCTCCCGAGCAAAGAACAAAAGAAAACACACTTTTGGCATTTGATTATTTAAATGCGCTTTCAAATTTGGCTATTCAATCAAACTGTATTGCCACAGTAGAGATGGTTAGCAAAGATGAATCGGTCAGAAATGCCGCACGTGAGGCATTGATTAAAATACAAGAATTTGCAGTGGATCGTATCTCTCAAAACAAAGAGCTGTACAAAGCAATCAAAGAATATGAACAAAACGGCGCCTTAAAAGATATGCTCTCAGAAAAAGAGGTCTATTATCTTACTGAAGTGTTAGATCAATTTAAGCGTGCAGGGCTTGGACTTGATGAGCAAAAACAAGCAGAAGTTGCTCGGTTAAAAAAAGAAATTGCCGCCAAGTCACTGGAATTTGATGCTAACATCGCCGCTGATCAAACAAAAGTGATTGTCACACGCGCAGAGCTCGCAGGGCTGCCAGATGATTTTATCGCTCAGTTAAAAAAAGATGACGCCGGGAATTATATACTCGGCATGGATACTCCGACTTTCACGAAAGTGATGGAGCTTTGCTCGGTAAGCGAAACACGCAAAAAAATGTATGAAGCTCGCTTGAATCGAGCAATGCCGACCAATGACGCATTGTTGAAAGAAATTATCGCATTGCGCGATCAACTGGCTCATATCTTGGGATATGAAAGTTTTGCCGCGTATGACGTCAGCGACCAAATGGTCAAATCTCCTGAGCGTGTTGAACATTTCTTGAAAGATTTAATTGCCAAAGTTAAGGAAAAAGCTGCTCAAGAGATTAAAGAGTTGACCGCACAGATGCCTCAGGGAGTCACCAAAAATGAGGCCGGAAAACTAATGCCGTGGGACGGAGCTTATTTGCGCGATCAGTATAAGAAGAAATATCTGGATATTGATGAAACCAAAATCGCAGAATATTTTCCACTTGAGCAAACGATTGATGGCTTATTTTCCGTGTATGAAAAATTCTTATCAATTTCATTTGAGAAAAAACCAATTTCAGGATTGTGGTCAGACGATTTAATGTTGCTTGAGCTCCATCCACAAGGAAGTAAACAAGTGTTGGGATATATCGTTCTTGACTTGTTCCCGCGTGATTTTAAATATTCACATGCGTGCCACATCACTATTGTTCCTTCCTACTACTTGCCTGATGGCAAGGAACCGATTGCCGTTTCAGTGGTTATCGCAAATTTCCCACGACCATCGACAGACAAGCCTGCGCTTTTAAATCGTAGTGATGTGAATACGTTCTTCCATGAATTCGGTCATGCATTGCATGCGCAGCTCGGAAGAACTCATATTGGATCATTCTCAGGAACGTCGGTAAAAACTGACTTCGTTGAAATGCCATCCCAAATGCTTGAAGAATGGTTGTTTGATCCATGCATTTTGAAACTCGTTAGTTCTCACTATCAAACAGGCGAATCGCTCCCTGAAGATCTCATTAAAAAAATTCAAGCGCTCAAAACGTTTGACTCGGGAATTGGCACCCAAACCCAACTCTTTTACGCAAGTCTCGCGTTGAAGATGTTTGGTCCGGGCGCTCAAAAAGATCCCTACGCAATCATGAAGCAATTGTATGAATCAATTCGCACACACCTTTATTTTGATCCTGTAGATCATATGTATGCATCATTTGGGCATTTGACCGGATATGGAGCAAAATATTATGGCTATTTATGGTCAAAGGTGTTCGCACTTGATCTGTTTGAAGAAATTCGAAAACATGGGTTGCTCGATCCTGAAATAGGCATGAAATATCGTGCTGAGGTAATTGGAGAAGGCGGAAGTGTTGATCCAAATACGCTCCTTTATAATTTCTTGGGTCGTGAACCGAACCAAAAGGCGTTCTTGGAAAGCATTGGATTAAATATCACAAAATAAAAATAGTTTTTATACCGATTAAAACTTGCATGCCTCGACTTTTTTCGGGGCATGCACTGAGAGTTTGTATGTCAGCGCTGCATCGTGCTATTGTGTTACGCAATTATAGCCCAAAAACGTCTAAATTATCTTTGCTTGATGACCAGTATGGAAAAATCGAAGTCATCAGCCGACACGCAGAAAATGCGTGCGTGGGGGCATTCATAGAATACAATTTTGATCAACGGACGGGGAACAGAAACTCTTTTTTATTGCCGGCGTTCCATTTGTATGAAATGCCCATGCAAGTTGCTCGAGATGATATTTATTTTCTTCATCATGTCATAGAACTTTGTTATTTTTTTATTCCGCTTGGCTCTGAGGCAAAAAATATCTTTGATTTACTCGAGATATTGTACATTTCAGACCTTGCGTTATTAAATAAAAAAAGAAAGAAGATTTTTCTTTCAAAACTTTTTACACTATTTGGGATGACTCCTGATTACAAAGATGTTAAGAAAAGATTTGTATATCAACTTTTTAGCATGGTCCCGGGAGAGTTACCACTGATAGAACTTCCTGACGAAGATGAAAAAACTATTGAAGAGTGGTTGCTGCGATGTATAGCATCTCATCCTGAGGCAAGAAAAATGAAAACAAAATATTTTTGAATACCCCTGCAGGTTCCCTATGAATAAAAAAATAATATTAGTATGCAGTGCGCTTTCAGCCCTATACGGCAATGCTTTGCATGGTAGTTTCTCGGATATAAAAAAGATTGGTGAAAAACTCTTACCATCACAAGAATCACAAAAAATTTTCATAACCGATATTGAAAGTAAGCAGGAGATGCTGGCTCAATATCAAAAAAAGAAAACAGAGTTTGAGCAACGAATCCAGCTGACTGCTCAAGGTATACAGGATACCCTGGAAGAGGTGCGTGCCCAGATTAAGATTCTAAAGGATGCACAATCAAAAGACACTGAAAATGAAGTTTTAAGAAAGAAACTCAATTTATATAATGAGTTGTACGCGATTCTAAAATCGATTCAGCAGGTATACGGGCAACTTTCAAGCTCAATTGACGCTATTATTAAAACATTGACAGACTATTTACAAGATCCGCTTTTTGAAAAATTGAAACGTACGGATAAACAAGTTTTTTCCTTTGAAGATCTCCAAGATATTTATCAGCGAATGCTCGATCAAGAAAAGTTAGTGGCAACTTTGGATGGTCAAGAGAAAAACGCGTACTATGAACTTGAAAACTATAAACGATCGGCAATAGTCAATGCTGAAAATCACGCAAAAAATAGGAAGCTGCTCAGAGAGGGTGCGTTAAGTCAATCAGATGAATTGATTGCCCTGGAAGATAGAGTCTTTACCGAACGAAAGAAACTTGATCAGCTCCAAGAAGAAGGCATTGAATATAAAATTGAGCTCTTAAAACTGAAAACTTTTAATGCAAAAATGCAGCGCGATGTACTTCGTGAGCTTTTTAAAGAGCACAAATCGACCGTTTCTGTGAGCGAAGCTGATGTTGCTTATGTAAAAGATGCTTTTGAAAAGCAAAGAGAGCAATCTCCCGCCATAGCAAGACGAACTACTTTTGATAATGATATGGAGATGTTTGATAATGAAATTAAATCTCGAAAGGCAGAATTAGACGTCTTAAGCAAGCGTTATAATATTTCTCTTGATTCTGATTTAGATAAATGGACGAAAGAACCACGAGAAGTTGTTTCTTCCTATTTAGGAATAGCTGAGGTAGGCGCTGAAAATACTGACTTAATTTTCGTAAAACTCAAAAGAGATTTAACACAAGTCCGCTTAGAACGTGAACAAGAAAAAATACATCATG
Source organism: uncultured bacterium (assembly GCA_963713925.1). Taxonomy (GTDB): domain Bacteria; phylum Babelota; class Babeliae; order Babelales; family Vermiphilaceae; genus MFD01112-c2. The sequence continues at coordinate 390,511 of OY970212.1, read as the reverse complement.
AAGAAATATTAGTAAAAATTAAAGAAACATTTCATAAGATACGGGCACGCAAATACACAGCGCAAGAACTGACGCAAGAAATAAAAATATATGATGCGCTTACGGCAAGTGTTAAAGCTAGCCTCTCGAAATATATTGAGCGAAGAAACACATATAATGAAATGCTTGAATCGAGAAAAAAGGCTTTCGATAACCATACTCATTTTAAAGATGCAGTTCAATCACGCAGAGAAACCTTGTTTAAAGATTCTCAGCGTGAAATGATCAGAATTTTTGATGTATTAAATACATCACGAAAGACAATTATTGAAAGTCAGCGAGCTTTGAATGCAATTATCGCGGATTATACCGATATCATCAATTCATTGCAAAGTTCTCTCAAGCAAATAGATTTCATTGTTTCCGAATTAAATTCCATTACCATTTGGTACCGGCCGCAGTATGCAATCACCTGGGGTGGGCTGCAAAGATTAATTCCTGATTTGGAAGAATATTTTAAGGGGCTTTTAAATCATTTTGTTAGATTTGATACGAGCGGAATTATATCGAGACTTACTTCTTATGTGAACGAGCCCATCAGCTCACTGCTTATTTTAGCGCAATTGCTCTTCTTGCTCATTTTCTTATTTGTATTGCGTCGATTCTTGCCACGCCTGCTGCATCATGTGCAAGTGTGGATTCAAACGCATCCACACATGCGTATGCTTGGCATGCTTTTTATCGCAATTGGCAGATTCTTTTTAGAATATTTCTATTCCATTCTCATATGGCTTCTGTTGTGGGCGGCATTTAAAACAGGATTTTTGGCCGATCCATACGTGCATAGCCTCTTCTATCTTTTTTCTATTCCGTACATTTTATTTCTTGCCAACAAGTTACTCGTTTTCTTAAATCAATTTAACCAAGATCATGGTTATGTCTTTATCAGTCAAGAATACGAATTCAGGTTCAGTATCATACTTTCTGTGCTCGTGTATCTGACTATTATTCTCTATTTCTTCCGATTGGCATTTTTAACCGGTACCTATCGACGATCAGAATTGCCGACTATTTTAGTTGCACTTAATTTTATATTGCTGCAGATTGCACTGATTGCCTCAATTGGCAAAGAGCAAGTGTTAGGGCTTATCCCGCGAGTCGGCATTGGAGAATGGCTCTATAACAAGATAGATCGGTACTACTATTTTGTACTATTTGGAGTCATATCAGTCATTATCATGAGTAACCCATATGTTGGGTTTGGACGACTTATATGGTATACGCTGCGAAAAATAGTTGTCAGCATCGCAATCGTATTCTTCTTGATATGGTTGCATGGCTATGTCAAACAGTTAGTCTCATACATTTTCTTCATAACGGAAGAAGATGAAGTTTCAAAAGAGCGTTTTGTCTATGGCAAAACATGGTACGGCGTGACAATGATTTTACTTTTCGTGCTCTTTATCTTCGTGGGCGCCCTTATCTTGGCAAAAACATGGGGCTGGCCAGAGCATTTGGCAAAAATGACTCATTTGGGCGATGTTGTTAATTGGCTCAACCAATCATTTGGCTATGTTGATCAAAAACCGGTCTCAGTTTGGTTATTACTTCAACTCGTGTTCTTTGTCATTGGAGGCATTACACTTTCATTTACCATTAATCATCTTGTGCTGGGCAAAATTTTTGATATTTTGCTTGTCGATCCTGGCATACAGAATGCAATATCAAGCATTACCTATTATGTATGTTTTGCTTTGGCTGTTATCATCGGATTTAACGCGGTGGGTCTGACATCATTGTTGGTTTACTTACTCGCATTAGTATTTGGTCTTGGTTGGATTATTCGAGATCCAGTCAGCGATTTTGTTTCTTATTTTATTATCTTAGTACAGCGGCCTGTCAAAGTGGGCGACTTGGTAAAATTTGGTGATTCGGAAGTGCCAGGAGTCGTCAGACGCATTACTCCACGAGCAGTCGTTTTGCGCAAGAGAAATAGTACAACCGTCATTATGCCCAACTCGCATGTGATTAACCAACGGATTATTAACTGGAACTACGCCCGCGATTTCATTGCCTTTGATGATATTTTTGTGACCATCTCATATGGATCAGATCCTAACTTGGCGCAGCAAATTTTCTTATCGGTACTTGCAGATAGCCCATACATGCTTAAAAATCCTAAGCCGATTGTTCGTCTTGAAAATTTCACTGAAAATGGATATCTATTCTTGATACGCGGTTACATGAGCTCAAACTACACGCTTGAACAGTGGGAAATCGCCAGCGATATTCGGCTTACCATAACTAAGCGTCTGCGTGAAAGCGGCATAGACATTGCAGTTCCTGTTAGAATCTTGCGAAATAATGATTTTCATCACGAACGGCAGCAGATAGAACATCATAAATAAAAAATGAAATTGGGTAGAAAGTTTTATCTTTTCTACCCAATTTCATTTTAATTCTCGGTTTATTCTTACTTATTCTTTTTAAAAATGGATGTAATTTTGCGCGCGATTCCGCTTATGAAATTTTGAATGTACGGAAATGCATTTATACTGTAAAGCCCCCAGGCGATAAGCGCGATGGCGGTTGCGATGAAAAGAAAATTCATTCCCGAGGTCAAAAGATTAAGCGCATACAACAAGATCAACGACCCGAGGACAAGACTGATCAATCCCAATTCAAATCGAGACAAATTCATATAAAAACTCCTTAAAAAATAGGTTGTCTTTATATGTAGTCATAAAACATATCATTGACAAAAAGCAATAATAAAATCAAAAATTATATTTGCATCCAAAAAATGAATTGTATTTTTTTATATGCGATTCAGCAAATCTGTAACTGTTGATGTAAGCGTTGAAAGGTCAACAAGTTCCGCTTCTTGCGAACTTCGTAACTTGATTTCCGCTTTGTTTTGCTCAAGTGTCTTTCTGCTTATTACAATTCTCAACGGCATACCTAACAGATCGGCGTCGGCAAACTTTGCTCCTGCTTGGATATCAGGTCGATCGTCGTAGATTACTTCAAACCACTGTGATTTGAGTTGATGATAGATTTCTTGAGCTTTGTTTAATTCCGTTTCCTTACCAAGACCAATCAAATGGATGCTATAGGGAGCAATTTCTTTTGGCCAAATGATTCCTTTTGCGTCATGCAATGCTTCAACAACGGCTCCGACAAGGCGTGAGGTGCCGATGCCATAACAACCCATAATAACAGGATGTTCTGCGCCGTTCGCGTCAGCAAAATGGAGCTTAAACGGCTCGGAAAATCGCGTTTTAAGCTTAAAGATGTTACCCACTTCAATTGATTTTTGTTCTTCTAGATTCGTTGAAGAACATTGTGGGCATTGTGAGTGCTCGGCAATAATTTCTTTATTGATCGCCACTTTACATGCATGACATATGTAAATAATGTCTTCACCATGCGGGGTAACTGTTTGGAATTCATGTGAATATTTGCTGAAAACGCCGCCTGAAGCATACGTCATGTAGGTCAAATGTGCAAGCCCGCAGCGTTTGAAAACATTGTTATAAGCGGTAATCATGCGTTCATAATATGCATCTAAATCTTGTTCATTGATATGAAATGAATAGAGATCCTTCATGCGAAATTCACGCCCACGCAAAAGGCCCGATTTTGGACGGGCTTCATTGCGATATTTTGTTTGAATTTGGAAAACGGCTTTTGGAAGATCTTTGTATGATTTGATAAATGGCTCGACTAATGGAGTGACGACTTCCTCATGAGTTGGCCCCAAACACAAGTCGCGATCATGGGCAACAAGCTTGTAAAGCACATCAATTTTGTCCCAACGCCCTGTTGTTTGCCATAGTTCTTTGGGCAATAGCCCCGGCATTAAAAGTTCTTGTCCGTCTTGCGCCTGCATTTCTTGGCGCACGATGTTTTCAATTTTTGAAAGCACCCTCAGCCCAAGCGGCAAAAAGTTATATACCCCCGCCATAACCTTGCTCACATAACCCGCACGTTCTAACAATTGCGCGTTAATGCTTGTTTCTTGACTTGAAATATCTTTTTTTGTTTTCGTCAGGAGTGTTGTTAATTTCATTAAAAAATCCTCTACAGGGCACAATCTTGGAAGAATGCAAAATCTAGGGTTCGTTGAATTTTTGAAATCATGAGAAAATTCATTCATTGATGCTTAATTGATTTTTTGCTTTAGCCATTCGTAGTGAGCGGAGTTTCGGGCCCCATGCGAATTCGGGGCCCCCGCACGTAAGTGTGGGGTATAAGCTTGGGCAAAAGTGAAACGAAGTCGAACCATACGAACTTTTCAAAAACTCAACAGAATCTATGGAACTTAAGTATAAGATATCATGAATTCCTGCTTAGAAGAAGTAATACATTGCCAACAAAAAGCGCCAGTTACCCGCGGATTCTCCACCTACAATTTTTCCACTGTTAAGAATGGTGCCATGGCGTGCTTGTGTGTATTCGAATTCAGCCGCTATCTGGACCGGAGGAATGTTGTAGCGAAGTCGAGGAGCAAATCGAAACATGACATCAATATCTGCACCCAAACTGTAAAGAGTTGTTTCTGGTCCCTGTGGGGTAGGAATTTCTTGAATCACTGACCTGTCAGCTCCCATAGATTTTAAAACTCCAGCAAAAAACCCGGGTTGATATACATTTGCATCATATTCGATATCCATGAACAATGCGCCGACAGTAAAGTTGGTGTAGGTGCGTCGATCTGTTACTGGATCGACCGAATGCACTGCGTATCCGCCAACGACACCATAATCAATTCCATTTTGAGACATGGTTGCCTTGAGAATCCCCGTCCACGGATCTTTTTTCATTTCAATGTATGTGATCCCTGTTGAAGAAAAAAGTGATTCAAAAGATTTAAAACCATCGTTGGTTTCCAATCGTGGAACAATTCGTTTTGCATCGTAAGCAATCCCAAATGTATAATAATTAAGAAATGGAACTCTCAATTGACCATGAATTTTGGGCATCATGCTATTTCTGAAAAACTCAGAACTAAAATCAATAACGTTAAAGCTAACTGGTCCAAGTCCTGGAGTATTCATTTCTGAAATAAGCGCAAAAATAATGTCTGCTTTGGGAAAATGATAGATAAGCTTCATTTGTGGAGTATATGCATATGGATTAAAGGGGTTACCAATACTATATCCTACGACATTTGGTAAGCCTAACGGATTGGCAATTGGATGAACATCTTGTCCAAGCACAATATCAAGATGTTCCCATGACAATTGCATATATGCTTTAAGCAGAGTCAAATCATTAATATTGAGAGAGAAATCCTTGAGACCAAAAAAATTTGTTTCAATAGCACCGCTTGTTTTTGCACACCCGATATATGGTCCATCAAGAGAAAACCGCAAAACTGTTTCAATAGAAGTAATATTGACATTCCCATGAGCATTAATATCATTTCCCTGTGGATCGCGCACAACTGCAAGAGGAAATAAGAGCGAATCAGAAGCCTGAAATGCAAAAGTTTGGCGAGTATCCCAGAAAAGATTATTCATGACAAAGCCAGACATAGTTATTTTCACCGGTTTTGCAGCCAAAACGGGAACTTTTAAGTGGCCCGGATTTAATTGATCGAAAACAGACTCTTTTTTAATTCCATCAGTTGGTGCCTCGAATTCCTCAAGGGTTGCACCATACGATTGACCAAATTCATTTCCGATCAAGAAAGAAGTATGAAAAGTAAAAAGTATGAGAAAAATACGCGTACGTAAATACATTAAAATTGCCTTTATTCATTGCCCCAATCCTCGTATTTCTCAGATGCTTTAACGCAGAAATTACTACGATTACACCCATGCTGCACATGCGTTACGCATGGGGCCCGGCAATTGGGGGCCCCGGGATTTAAACGGAGCTTGTGTACTTGTATGTCCCGGGAGACATAGCTTCAAATTTATTTCGCTGAAAATACATGGATAACTTGTAACACAAATTTGTTGATTTTTAAAGTTCAGTTTTGCTACCCTTATGCCCAATTTTATTTCTTGTTAAGTTTTATATTTACAACCTGAATATAAAATTGTTATTATACTGATAAGAAACACAGTATCCAAAACAAAAAACTATGCCTACTTGAAGCCAGTATAATTAAGGGGATTATCATGGTAAAAAATAAGAAAAAAACAGATATAGAAACTGTTTCCGAACAAAAAAATAAAAAAACGAAACATATCGATTCACATGACCATCAAAAAAAGCAAAAAACAGAAGAAAAAGTGGAGCACCAAAGCTCTATTGGCCGATATATGAATAAATAAATTACCCACACTCGCTAATGCTGCACTCGGGGACCCAGGTAAAAATAAGGCACAAAAGTCTTGCTTTAGAATCTAACCTTTTGCACACTGATAAAAATTTATCATCTTAAACAAAAGGTTGTAATGAAAATGCGAGTAAAAATCTATTATGCCACTCTTTTGATAATGTCGTGTAAAGTATACACCTCCGAGCATGCCGCGAAGCCTTTCTTTCCCGCTCCATATCCATCATACCCCATAGGTTTTGCCGCCATCATGGAAATATTTCGAAAAATAGACGCGACACACAATAAAGCGATGGCTTTAGCCACAAAAAAATCCTAGACGAGCCAAATAAGCGACTCTTGAACATAACAACCCCACCTCGAAGATTCCGCCTTCACTATCATCACCCAAATCAACACTGTGTTTGATTTGGACCTGATCGAGCTACGGCAGTGTGCGGCGTAGATTCACTATCCTGAGTCAGTTGTCGACGCGGCTATTGCAAAAATAGAAACAAACAATACCAAATAAGACAAACACACTAGAAAAATAAAAGAGACCGATTATCTCATTTGATAATCGGTCTCTTTCAGTTTTTAAAATGCTACGTAAGGTTTACTTCGTAGGTTTACGGGCACCCAAGCGGAGCATTTGCGGAGCTTGGGTATCAGTACATTCCCATTCCGCCCATGCCACCCATTCCTGGGTTCACAGGAGCAGCTTCTTTCTTTTCTTGTGGAATTTCGCAGATGGTTGCTTCTGTGGTAAGCAACAATCCTGCAATTGAAGCAGCATTTTGAATTGCAGAGCGAGCTACTTTTGCCGGGTCAATAATACCTTCTTTGACCATATCGACATATTCACCGTTCTTTGCATCAAAGCCCATTGAACCAGTTTCTGATTTCACTTTGTTAACAATCACTGATGCTTCAAAACCAGCATTTGAAGAAATGATGCGCAATGGTTCTTCAAGTGCGCGCCATACGATTTGTGCGCCCAATTTTTCATCACCGGTCAGAGCAAGTTTTTCGACAGCTGTTTGCGCGCGAAGCAATGTAACGCCACCGCCGGCAACAATACCTTCTTCAACAGCAGCTCTGGTTGCGCTCAATGCATCATCAATGCGATCTTTCTTTTCTTTCATTTCAACTTCAGTTGCCGCACCAACTTTGATCACTGCAACACCGCCTGCGATCTTGGCAAGACGCTCTTGGAGCTTCTCACGATCGTAGTCTGATGATGTGTTTTCAATTTGCATGCGAATTTGAGCAACGCGTCCCTTGATTGCGTCTTGGCTGCCTTGGCCTTCAATGATGGTGCAGTTATCTTTGGTCAAGACAACACGTTTTGCGACACCAAGATCATGCACACTGATGCTTTCAAGCTTGAGGCCGACTTCTTCAGCAATCATCTTACCGCCGGTCAAAGTGGCAATATCTTCAAGCATCGCTTTGCGACGGTCTCCAAAGCCGGGAGCTTTCACTGCTGCAACGTTGAGTGTGCCACGCAAACGGTTGACAACGAGCGTTGCAAGCGCTTCGCCCTCAACATCTTCAGCGATGATGAGGAGTGAGCGACCAGTTTTTGCAACTTGTTCAAGCACTGGCAACATCGACTTCATGCTGCTGATTTTCTTCTCGTGGATGAGAATCACAGGATTTTCAAGAACGGTTTCCATTTTCTCTTGGTTTGTCACAAAATAAGGTGACAAGTAACCGCGATCAAATTGCATACCTTCCACAATGTCGAGCTCGTCGAACATTCCTTTTGCTTCTTCAACGGTGATCACGCCATCGCGACCAACTTTTTCCATTGCGTGAGCAATCAATTCACCGATTGCAACGTCTGAATTGGCAGAAATGGTGGCAACTTGTTCAATTTCTTTTTTATTGTTGACTGGCTTTGCCATTTTTTTAATATCTTCAACAACGGCTGCAACAGCTTTTTCAATACCGCGCTTTAATGACATTGGGTTTGCACCCGCGGTCACATATTTGTTTCCTTCGCGGAAAATTGCTTGTGCAAGCACGGTTGCAGTGGTTGTTCCATCGCCAGCAACATCGGCTGTTTTGCTGGCAACTTCGCGAACCATCTGTGCGCCCATGTTTTCAAGCTTATCTTCAAGCTCGATTTCTTTTGCAACGGTCACACCATCTTTGGTGATCGCTGGAGCACCATATGAACGTTCGAAAATAACGTTACGTCCACGGGGCCCGAGAGTGACTTTCACTGCGTCAGCCAATGTATCGACGCCTTTGCGCACCTTTTCGCGTGCTTGCGCACCGAAGATAATTATTTTTGATGCCATGTTTTTTACTCCTGATTAATTTAGAAAAATTCCATTTGGATCGAACTTAAGTTCAGATTCTTCTGTCAAAGGCTCTAGGTCTTTTCTGAAGCATCTCACTGCTTTTTCCGAAGCAAGTATTGCGCTGCATGCATCAGAGGCTGTACGCGCACGCCCCAAAAGCCCACGACATTCTTTGCATCGTGACTGAATGAGAGCTTCAAATTCATTAGAAGGTAATGAATTTGGATTAGCTGCAAATTTTCTGCAAAGCGCCTCTATGTCATTTTCGTTCCAGATATAAATATCTTCAGCAGGTTTTTCTGCAGACATTATTGAAAGAATTGTTAACCCTATCAATGAAATTATCAATTTTTTCATATTCTAGCCTTAGTGCACCTGTGTAATGCCTTTGTAACGATCCACAAATGTAACGGCAAAAGAACGAACTGCCGTAGCCTGATGTTTCATAAGCAAGTCTTCATGATGTTGTGCTTGCGCCACTTTTTGCGCGACATTGTTGTTTGCAAACATGGAACGAAGCGCATTCGCCTTGAACTTGAAGAGAGCTTCTTCATGGTGCTGAGCCTCAGCCATTTTTTGCTTGATTGGTGCAAATCTCGAACTAATCCCCGCAATCGCTTGATTTTTGCACTTACTCATAAAGGTTTGGCACCCAAACACAGACACTTTTTTACCGCTTTCGCTACCAAAAAGAGCTGTTGATGCTATGAGTGCAAGGCTCAATACTATTCTTTTCATGGCGTCCCCTTTGTTTTTTATTTTTCTACAATACCTAAAATTTCATCTTCACGAAGAACCAAATGATCTTTGCCTGTTTCGGTGCCGGCATATTTACCAAAATAGACGGTGTCTCCAGCTTTAACAGCCATTGGAATGACTCTGCCATCATTGGTGGTTTTCCCATTTCCTACGGCAACTACACGGCCGGTTTGCGCCTTTTCTTTTGCGGCATCAGGGATATAAAGCCCGGAAGCTGTTCTTTCTTGTTCTTCTATTCTTTGAATCAACACACGGTCGCCAAGAGGACGAAATTTCTCGAACATAATAAACTCCTTATAGATACCCCGATGACGCCTCACTTCTCAGTATGGCGCTGCATAATGCTTTCATTGGGGGCCCCGAAAATAAAAGGGGCTTCACATTAACTATTACCAATATTATAGGAAAAAATCTAACAAATTCAACTTATTTTATCTGATAGCAACACACTCAACATTTTTTCTAATTTTATGGTAGCTGATATCAGAAAAACAGCTTATTATTGCTCTTTTTTCCCACTTTAAAAATTTTTAACAACAACCAACTTTTTGGTCATCATTTTTACAGCAACCTTGAGGCTTACAGCATTGATCAGCCTGGGCGGTTTGCTCTGCTTCTCGAGCGGCTTTATCAAGGGCTTCTTTTAAGCGTTCGGGAGTCGGTTGATAAATATCCAAGATGTTGCCACCCGGGTCTTTAATGCTGGTCATAATGCCATGCGCCGCACTTACCGGCTCGCTTAAAAAGGCTATTTTTCCCTTCATATGCTCATACAAATTCGGTAGGTCTTCTACCTGCAACACAATGCCGGTTCGATTATCTTGAGCCTCGTGATGGGTTTGGCAAAGACCTATTTTAATACCATCGAGCTCAAATTCAGCCCAGGTATCTTTCATACGAAATTTAAGGGGTATGCCCAATTCTTGATAAAAAGCTATCGCTTTGTCCAAATCCGGTTGCATCAAAATAAGCATGGCAACCTTGTTTACGACAGGGTTGAATTGCATAACGTCTCCATATAATTGACGGTTGAAACCGATGTTTTCGGCCCCCCCCAACAAAGTTACATCGGGGGTATTCCATCAGTATAGCCGTTTTACCGATAGGCAACAAGGTCGCTGTAAGCCGCTCGAAACGGAGTGGCCAAACCAATTCTCTAAGGCTATACTGATCGAAAAAATAACCTCCCGAGTTCGGAGATTGCTTGAAAATTCGGGATGAAATAGGAGTTTAAGAATGGTACCGAAGATATATCCCTCTCTTATCAGCGCAGATCTTTTAAATTTGGAACAAGTGATTGGCCTACTTGATCCATATGTTCCCGGATATCATCTCGATGTGATGGATGGCCATTTTGTGCCAAATCTGACCTGGGGGCCTGATTTTATTAACGCAATCGCAAAAAAAAGCAAAGCTCCGCAACAGTGGGTTCATTTAATGGTGACAAACCCACAGTGGTATATAGAAAAAATAACAGTGCCGACACATTCCATCATTTCTTTTCACATTGAAACCAAAGAAAGCATCGAAAATATTATAAAAGTTATAAAAGAAAAAAAATTAAGAGCGTCGCTCGCGATAAGCCCAAAAACACCCCTAGAACATCTGTTCCCCTATGCGGGAGGCATTGACCATATACTTGTGATGTCTGTCGAACCAGGGCGATCGGGGCAGTCATTTTTACCCGAAACTTTCAATAGGATTGAAGAGCTAGTCGCTTATCGCTCGAAGCATACACTGAAGTTCGAAATTGGAGTTGATGGCGGCATAAATGAACAAAATAGTGCACGGTTATCAGCGGTGGGCGTTGAATCGTTCGGGGTTGCAAAGGCCATTTTCAGTTCAAAAAATATAGGAGCCGCCTATGAGCGACTCCTATCAAAACGTGATTAACGCATCTTTTTTTATCCATTGCTTTTAGTAAGCCCAGATCCTTGTGAAGATACAAGAACGTTTGTGCCTTCTATATGCGGATTGAGATGTATATCAATCTCTTTAATCGCGATGGATCGTGGACGCCAAGGCTCTCTTGGTTGTGGCACTCGTAGTATTTTTTCAACATAACCTACTTCTTTTGCTCTAAGATAGCCGCGCGTGTTTGGTAGGCATAATGAAACAACTTTGATGATCTCATCCAATGGAATGTCTTTGTATTCTCTGTGTTCATATTGAATTCCAAGCCACTGATTAAAACATTGTAAAACGGTGGGTTTCGTTTCGACTTCATCCAATCGTTTTGGTTTGTAATCGCGCAATCGCTGTTGTTCTTTGGTGTATTCATTTTTCAATCGTGAGCCATCAGGAAGCAACGTTTCAATCCAGCTGGATGAATGAATGTGCTGCGTCAAAAAAGCAATTGTTAAGATGAGCATTTTTTTAATCATTGTATAATGATACCATTTTGTATAAGACGACCAAGTTTTAGCTTGTGATCAACATAAAAAAGAGCATATTTTGCATTCAACTGAAATGGATGCTCGTGTTGCATGCGACAACCAAATCGTTTAAAGCTCTCTTCGCACTTTTTTTCTGCAATGAAATAATTGGAAGAAATCGCATCAAGAGCGCGCGAAAACAAAGCGGGAACAATATCTTCATGTTTTTTTGCCAATTCTGAACGCTCGAGCTCTCTCAAAAGCGGCAAACTCGTGTACCCCGAGTCATTCATTATAGAAACTTTGATTATTTCTGTTGATAAAAGAGCAAAGCGATGTCCAGAGGAATGCTCTAGCATAAGATCGCATTCAACTTGAGAATCATCGTGATCTGCGCCGCTCTGCTTTCTCTTCATGACTTGCAAACAATGTGTATACCAAAACGAATCATATGGCCCGGAAAAATTATCCGGCTGCTGTGAATCCAAGTTGTTTCCGGATACTGGCACACTAGGCCGAGAATCCAAGTTGCTTACTGATACTGGTGGACGAGGCTGAGAATCCAAGTCGTTTCTCAATCCTGGTGAACGAGAAGGTTGTGTTGATTGAGCATTAGCAAAGCGCCCTGTTGATTTTCCGCCTTTTATGACAACACGTGAATTATCCGCAGCATATACAATGATTGTAAAAAAGCTCACCAATGTGATGAACAATATGTTTTTCATGTAACAACTTTCTTTTATTTTATGTTATCAAGTGATTCAATTCGAAAGACCGGAGGAATGAATGGGAAATCATTTTTGTCGAGAGTGTATGCGATAAAACCATCCTCACATATGTTTGGTTTTTTTGGTTCGAATGCTTCTGTGATTATCGCTTTGTTGGCACGACATTTAAGATTACGAATAAATACTTCTGTTTTTATAAAATTCTTACCTGTCGCATGACGTTGTATATCCGGAAGCTTGTTTATAGCATATGCCAAATAATTACGAGCTCCAACTCCAAAATAGCCGGTTATCTCCGCAATGGTCTTATTTGTATGCGCCGCATAAATATGAACGGACATAAAAGGTTTCGTACTCATATTATATATATCTACCTCATATTCCCCTTGAGAACTGTTTTTTATTACAACAGTGGGAGAACGATGCTCTCTGATAAAACTTGCATCAAGCACATTCAAAAAAAAGATGGGTAATATAACGATATATTTCGTAAAAGAATAGTTCATGTAATCCTCCAAAACTCCCGCACCTTTATGTGGAGATAAAAAAAGAGCGAATGCCACCTCTGTGACATTCGCTCTCCCTAATAACAAAATTGTCTTAGCTCATTGCCTCAAGCTCATGGGCAAAAAATATGCCGAGCTCTCGAGCTGCCGATTCAGGCTTGTCTGAGCCGTGCACCGCATTGTTTCCAATGGATGCTCCAAAGCGTTTACGCAATGTTCCCGGTTCTGCTTGCGTTGGGTTTGTTGCTCCCATCAGCTCGCGCCAGCCTTTAATAGCATCTTCTTTTTCAAGAGCCATCAAAACAACAGGACCTGATGTGATAAACGAAACCATTTCGCCAAAGAAGGGACGTTCTTTATGTTCTTCATAAAGCTTATGTGCCATGTCTTTGCTCATATGAATCTTTTTCATATGAACGATGTTGAAACCCGCTTTTTCGATTGCGTCAACGATTTGCCCAATATGTCCTTTTGAGACAGCATCAGGCTTGATCATAGCAAATGTCATTTCGCGTGCCATGCTTATTCTCCTGATTCATCATCTGAAGAGTTTTTTTGGCGAGCAGCGTGACGTTCAAGCTCAAGTTGCAACATGCTCTTAACCTTTGTTTCTTCTTTTACAGGTTTTTCTTTTTTACCTGCAGCAGGAGCTTTGTAAGGTTTTTCTTCAGATTTTTTGAATTGACGTGTTTCTTTCTTCACATCACTTGCTGAAGGATTTAACTTAAGGCTGAGGCCAATCTTGCGATCCGCTTTGTTAACATTGATGACTCTGAATTGCGCGATTTGACCAACCTTGAGCACATCTTCAACTTTTTCAACGGTCTGATCGGAAAGCTCAGAAATATGAACCAATCCTTCAACGCCGTTTTTCAGTTTTACAAACGCACCGAAGTTGGTAATCTTTGAAACTTCGCCATCAATGATTGAGCCGACTTTATATTCTTGTTCAATAGCATCCCATGGATCTTGAGCCAACTGCTTAATGCCCAATGAGATCTTCTTGTTTTCTTTATCGATGCCAAGAATAACAGCTTCAACTTCTTGACCTTTTTTGAACATATCGCTCGGATGATTGATATGCTCAGTCCATGAAAGGTCTGAAATATGCACCAATCCGTCGATTCCCGGCAATAGTTGCACGAAAATACCGAAATCAGTAACGTTGCTCACAGTGCCTTTGATCTTTTGACCAACTGCAAACTGTGTATCAATTGTTTCCCAAGGATTCTTCTCAAGTTGCTTAATGCTCAATGACATGCGTCGGTTTGCAGGATCAATAGAAACAACAAGCGCTTCAATTTCTTGACCAACTTTGTATTTGTGAGTCAAATCATTGATGCGATCAGTCCATGAAATTTCAGAAATGTGCACCAATCCTTCAACACCTTTTTGCACTTCAACAAAAAGACCATAATCGGTGATGCTTGAAATTTTACCTTTGACTTTGCTGCCGACCGTTAAGGTTTCAGCAACTTTTTGCCATGGGTTATCAGAAAGCTGTTTCAAGCCAAGGGAAATTTTCTCATTTGATTTGTCAAACGATAACACTTTAACGGTGAGTGTTTGTCCGACTTTCACAAGTTCGCTTGGATGTGAAATGCGTCCCCAAGTCATATCGGTGATATGGAGCAATCCGTCAACACCGCCGATGTCAATAAACACACCATAGTTCGTAATGTTTTTAACTTGACCTTGGATCACTTGACCTTCTTTGAGTGTATCAAGGATTTGTTTACGTGTTTCACTGCGTTGATCTGCAAGATATTTACGACGGGAAATGATAATGTTTCCACGCTTTTGATTTAATTTCAAAATGTTTGCAGTGATGGTTTGACCAACATATTGATCAAAATCCATAACGCGTTGAAGATCGATTTGTGAACCTGGCAAGAATGCAGGAATGCCCACATCGACGTTAAGACCGCCTTTAACTTTATGGGTAACGACACCTTCAACTGGTTTGCCTTCTTCAAAGAGCTTGGTGATATGATCCCATGCGCGCAATGCTTTTGCTTTTTCATAAGAAAGAACAACCGCACCGTCAACGCTTTCAAGCTCATCAAGGATCACTTCAATCTCATCGCCCGGCTGCAATTTTTTCAATTCATGCTCAGTAAATTCGTAGCGAGGGATAAGACCATTTGATTTAAAGTTGATGTCGACAAGTACACCGTCTGAATCAACGCGTACTACCTTACCGACAGTCAATTTGCCCGGATTCAAGCTTGCAAACATGCCTGAATAGAGCGCATCAAGTTCTTTCAGCTGCTCATCATTCAGATCAAATTGTTCATGGTTGATGAGGCCAGTTGCGTCAACATGCGCAAACTGAGAAGGACGTATAAATTCTTTTGACATTTGGATACTGTGTGCTTTCTTTGAGTGACTCAAGAACTGAGTTTCGCCTGAAGCAAGAGGATCAAAGGGGTTTATTAAATAATAACAATACTGGTATAAAGGGTAACATGAAATTGGCAAATAGGCAAAAGAAGTTTTAAGCCCCTTATGCAGGGGCGGGCACCAAAGAACTTTTGTCCCCTCCGCGGGGACCAGCGCCAAAGGAGGTGCTGCCACCTCCTTTGGAATCCAGGCACTTAAGGCCTGCTGCCTTAAGAAGCCGCTGTAATCGCTTCAGGTTCGACCACACGTGATTTGTTTCACAAATCTCTTAATGGTCCGAATGAAGCTGCATAGATTTTTTTATTTCATCGTAGCTATTTGTGTTGCATTATAATTTGGCTTGGATAATAATGTCGCATTGGTAAAGAAAAGAAATCCCAATGAGCGACGTGGAAGCCATGAAGAAATTTCGTAAGAAATTTTGTATGGCCGACTCGGCGCGGCTGAAGGGATCATTAAGACCTTGGTCTTAATTGCCCGAGATGCAAGAGTGGTGGCAAAACTACTCTTGCCCCTTCCCGCGGGGAGCGGGGCTCTTTTGACCTGCTCCTGTATAGTGGGCCAAGTGTTCCATTATGGTAAGTAGTACATAGGATTAGGCAACTTAAATGTCTTGCGCGCATGGCCGCCTGCCAGATCGCTCTCTTGGTCCCCAAGATTTGCCACAATGGTATACCCCCGCCGCTCAATCAGGCGACGAACTTCAGCTTTGTAGAAAGCATTTGGACCATGATAACCATGCGGCCGGAATATGAGTGCTTTCCATCCATAGTATCCGTCGCTCTCAAGATTTTTGAGCGTATAACCTCTTGTATGTGGGCCTCGGCCGGTTATGATAACAATGGTAAATCCACGCTTGAGGACGTAATGAAAAAGTTCTCTCATGGGCTCAATGGCAGGAGCGGCTGCCGATTCTTCCCAGGCCTTTAATAGGTCTTTATGATAAATAAATTGATGCTGCTTATTGTGGGCCCAATTTGAAATAATGGTCTCATCAATATCAAACACAACAACCATATCCGGGGTAACCTTGGAAATCGTATCCAAATAAGCTCTCGCCTGGTCAGCGATACACCTAATATCCTTGATATATGCACCCGAATTGAAATAATCATACACCTGGGTTCGGACAATATTGACATTGGCCGGCTCTGAAATGCTACAAAAATTGGAGGTTTGAGCACGTATTTCACTTTGTGGCATCCAAATGGACATGAATATTGTGAATGTTGTGCTTAGAAAATAGAGTCGTTTTTCGCTTATTCTATAAAACAAAGACATAGTACAATCCTTGCATTGTTAAGGGGTATATTAAAATAGTAGCAAATGTTGCTATTTGTAAAAAACAGTTGTTGTGAAAAATGGCAAAAAGAGTATGATTTACTGTGAAATTGTTCGTTTAATTTAAAATACCGTGATCGTAATAAATGTGAGGAATTATATGAAAAGAACGATTTTTTTGACGATGCATCTTCTTGGAGTTTTTTTTGCGAACGGATCGGAAAAAAAAGCTAATCGATCTCATTCCAATTTCTTTGCCGGTTGTTCTCAGGTTGAGCGTTATGATGAGTTCAAGGTCGAGCGCGCGTTTTCATGGCATGACATACAACCGTGGTCCGATGTTGCAAAAGTTGTCGTATCAACGCCCCCGGCTGTTAAGACCGTCTTTCAAGAAGGGCCTATGCATGGGTCGGCAATTTCTTCCTGTTGTTTGGAGCGCGGAGGGGCTTGTTCCAAGAGGGTAGTGCGAAAAGATGTCGCGCAAGACTTATCAGAATGGTCAGGAACGAAAATACGCCGTGAAGAAGTTTACCCATCCGATTCCGATACATCTGAATAAATCTTTAAATAGAGTTTTTATATGAAAAGACTATTCTTTTTATTCTTTTTCACCATCCGTCTTGTTTCAATGGATATGAATATCAGTAGTTTTACTGATCAAGAGAACGATGCAACACGTCTATCAAATCGCTTTCAAAAAGAACCCTGCTTATATTGCGGCCAACTAATACGTAGATTCCGCAAATCGAAACATCAATGTCTCTTACAACAGTTTGCCGAAACCGGGAAAATGATATTATTTGACAATAACATAAAGCGTATTACGACTAAGAAATAAACAAATTCTCAACCGTGTATTATTGACCCAAAACTCATATGAGAGAGGAGTTCATTTGAAGATCTTTTTATGTATTATCCTTAATTGTATTACCTTAACGATAGTTGATTCGTATGCAGCACACCCTGCTCAAAATAAAACCAAAAAAGAAAAAAAACAGTGTCCGCATTGTGGCAGAACCATGATGAAACAAGGTTTTGGTATGCATATTAGATTTTGCGGGGAGAAACTTCTCGCGGAAAACAAAAACACAATCAACCCTGAAGTGCCTGTGGCTCATGTGACGATGCCAGCAGCGCGCCCGGCTGCCGATCAGCTTACGACTGCTACCCCACCATACAACTACATTCCAAACGACATTCCATATGATCCTAATTATTGGAAAACAATGGCAGATGTTGCACGTGAAGCATATATTGATTCTTACAACCGTACACGTATCTACGAGCGAGCGATCCTGAGTGGACGGTATAACGATACCATTCCGGGACTTTGAAGAATAAAGGGGTCGACTCTATAGAGTCAACCCCTTTTTGTCTTATTCTTGATCAATATTCACTTTGATATTTGCCTAAACCTGTGCCAATTTTTGAGACAAGCCATCTATTTGAGTTTGTTGTTGTGACAACTGAGTTGTCTGATCGGAAACCTGTTGTTGAAGTGTCGCGATTGCTGCTTGTTGCGATTGGACGACCGCTTGTAGCTCCTGCCATGCTTTGATGATGAGTGCTGGAAGCTGGTGATATTGCACGGTTTCGATCTGCCCTTGATCATTATAGACAACAATATTTGGAATGACCGGTGCAACTTCTTCGGCAATAAGTCCGAATTCAAGATGTTTTATCGGATCGACTTTATAATTAAATTGCACGGGATGCAAAGCAGCCATTTTTTCAGTCGCATTGGTAATATCGGCAATGTTTTCTTTATATCGTAACGAGGAAGTGGTTGTTCCAAGTTGTCCGCTTGCATTGACGAGCACGGCCACACCGCCCGAAGAAGTTGATCCGCTGATTCCCGCAATAAAGCATTGATTTTGTTGTCCCGCTCCGGTTCCTGATGTTCCAATTCTAATGATGCCGGAATCGCCTAAAGTCCCATTATTTCCTATGTCAATATTATTTGAAGTGGTAGTAATATTTTGTCCTGCGCCTGCTCCGATAAAAATATTACTGCTTCCTGAAGATAGATTTTCCCCCGAAAGAGAACCAAAAGCGCAATTTTGTGTCCCGGTTGTATTTTGCAACGATTGATCCCCGAAGCCGCAGTTTCGTGACCCGTTGGTGAGATTCGACATGGATTCCCATCCAACGGCTGTATTTTGAGAGAAGTTACTTACAACTGCCGATCCGAGGGCTTGGTAGCCTACACACGTGTTTTTTGTTCCGGTGGAAAGGCCCGCGGCGGCCGATGAACCGATAGCGATATTTTGATTTCCAGAAACATTCTCCAGTGCTTGAAAGCCCACACCTATATTATCACTTCCGGTAGCACTCACGAGCGTGCTAGCTCCCACAGCTATATTATTATTTCCGGAGGCTGCGATCATTGCTACATCTCCAACAGCAACATTGTTTTGACCTATTGTTGCGGATTCCATCGCTTGATAGCCGATAGCGGTATTAAACGCACCAGTCACGCTTGAGAGCATTGCCTGAAAGCCAAGTATAGTGTTTTGAGATCCCGTTATAAGTGTTTGTCCTGCTTGATAGCCAATTGCGACACTCGAGCTTCCCATATATGCCCGCAAAGCGTCTTCGCCTATTGCAACGTTAGTAGAACCAGTTGCACTACTATTGAGAGAAAAGCGACCAATGCCGATATTATTACCACCGCCAATTAAGGATGCTCCAGCATTATCACCTATCATAAGGTTTGCGCTTCCGGCTATGTTACTGTCCAAAGCATTTACCCCAATAGCAATGTTGACATTGCCTGAAGTATTACTTGAAAGCGTGTTTGCTCCGACGGCAACGTTGAAGTCTCCCCCTGAGGCATTGTTAATTAAAGCATTCTGACCAACCGCGACACATTGGCTTCCTCCTGTCGAGTTACCCATCGCTTGTGATCCGACTGCAGTATTTTGTGAAGATGTCGTTGCAGAAGAAAGAGCTTGATATCCGACTGCCGTATTTTGGTTTCCTGATGTAAGTGCAGTTCCCGCTTGATATCCGACGGCCGTAGTATTGCCCACAGTGATGTTACTTAACGCGCTTACACCGACAGCGACATTGTTTGAGCCGCCGATTGCATTCGTCATCGCTTCATACCCGACAGCGACATTTGAGGAGTCTGTTAAACTTGAGGATAATGCGTCATAACCAAGCATGGTGTTTTGAGATCCTGACGTAAGTTGCTGTCCCGCCAAAAATCCGACAGCAGTTGTATTTCCTGCGGTACAACTTTCCAATGACTGTGCTCCGACGGCGACATTGTTGCTCGATCCACCATTCTTCATTGCTTGATAGCCGACAACAACATTTCCCGCGCCCGCTGCACTATTGACCATTGCCTGATAACCGATCACGGTGTTTTCATTTCCTGAAATGAGTGCTTGTCCTGCTTGGTGTCCAACGGCTACCGTAAAATTGCTAGTGTAATTTTGTAATGAGAATGATCCAACGGCGACATTGCTTCCTCCGCCGGTCGAATTGACCATTGTTTGGTATCCGAGCGCAGTGTTGTCGGTAGCACCGGTAGCCGACATGAGCGCTTGATATCCGAGCATAGTGTTTTGTGTTCCTGTGGTAAGATTTGTTCCTGCCTGATATCCAACAGCAGTTGTACTGCTTGCCGTTGTTTTTGAAAGAGCTTGCGATCCAACGGCAACGTTTGTGCCCCCGGCTACGCAGAGCGCAAGTGTATTGTATCCAACGGCGGTGTTGTCGCTGCCTGTTGTGTTGAGCGATAGCGCATTTGCGCCAATTGCGGTGCAATCTGAAGCTGTCGTTATATCCTCACCCGCGGCAGCTCCAAGCCCAACACTGTTGGTGCCCAGGTCATTCATAAAGACAACGTTATTTTTATATATAAAGCCAACGTTAGAAGCTGTGTTTGAATGGACCATATAGAGATTGCCATTTGTCGTCAATGATGTCGGTCTGACAAATGTGCTTGAGCGCAATGCTGCACCCATGCGTGCGCGACGACTCACACCTAAATCGATTTCATGCGCATTCTGGTCTCCGCAAGAAAGAGAGCGACTACGCAACATATCGACATTTTGTTCCAATTGAGGAATGTACTTTTTTGCAAGTTCCGCAATTGGATCATCATCGAGTGTGGTCGCCTCAAGTTCTTCAACAAGTAATTCAACGAGCTCAGCAAGCGTAATTTCATCATGATTTTCATCATTCAGCCATTGCACAATTTGCTCAAGCGATTCGGGTTGATAATCAAGTTCAACACACGCAAGCAAACATGCGTGCAAAGTATTGAGACAATCAATGAGAGATTCCGGGGCCTGTTGATCTATTTCTTCGGTTAAAGGCTCCGAAGATTGCGATTCAGAAGATGATTTCATTTTTTCAAAATTTTCTTGCTCGTCTTGAGCATGCGTAAATCCACATACGACTAATAGTGAAGATAACACATATCGAAGTATTAAATGCTTCATTCTTTTTCTCCTCATTATACCCGAAATCTTATTTCATCCTGATTTTGGGACCCAACTAAATAGGGGCTTCTCTGTTTTAACACAGAGAAAAAACGAGATTCAAGAAAAAAATAGGACGCATACTTTTATGCGTCCTATACAGTGAAATGTATTCAGATATTTGCGTATATTTTTTTACCCAATTTACAGTTACTTCGAAGTATTACGACGAAGCATCTTTTCAATTCGGGCGCTTTACTCAATGCTTGAACGAATCATCCACGCTTTTTTTTCTTGGCGTTCTAAAATGTCGATTAAAAAGTTGTTAGTGCCAATGTCGTTGTTATCAAGCATTTTATTTGCTGTATCACGTGTCGATCTGATAACCGTTTCATAATCTGCAAGAAGATCTTTGAGCATCTGTTGATCGGTGAGTTGTTTTCCAGAAGCTTCCTTCAATTGCGTATGCTTAAGAAATTCAGCCATCGAACCATATGCCACGGAGCCCATCGTTTGAGCGCGTTCTGCAATATCATCGATGATATCAAATTGGCTTTCGTACAATTCTTTGAAGAATGCATGTAGATCATGAAAATGTTTTGTTTTCATGTTCCAATGATAATTGAGAAGCTTCACATACAATGCGAAGTTATCCGAAAGGAGAGTATTGAGCGAGGCGCCAATCTTTTTTTGATCTGCTTTTGTTATGCCGATATTTGGTTCCATAGAATATCCTTTTTGATTGCTCTCACGTGAAGGTGCGAAAGCGGTTTGAGATTGCTGCTTTTTTGATACTATAGCATTGTCCGCTTGTTGTTCAAGAGGACTTTCTTGAGCAGCAACTTCTTTTATTGAAATGAGACTACCCGCTTGGAGTACGAATGCGTCTAGATAGCAGAAAACTAAAAACAAATAACGCAATGAGTGGCTCGACTTATATTTCATAAAAACTCCTATAAAAACCCCCATTGCTACACTTACGTTACGCACGGGGGACCCCCGGATTATACCCCAAACTTGCTTACGCTTGATTTGGGGCCCTGGGTTAGTTCGAATTTTTCTTCTGCTTCCGATACTATTTCGATCATTATGAATTCGTCAAGAATGAACCGTTTTTAAAAACCATTTACGTAGACAAACTTCTTTTAATATAATTAATATTAGAATTATAATTTTTTTTTGGATGAAATTATGAAGAAAATAATTGTAATCAACGCATTTTTTTTAATATCGTGTGTTCAATCCGCAGACATTAACCAAAATTATCTTCAAGAAACCCTGCCCCCAGACCTTCAACTGCAGATCATTCTGCTCAGTAAAGAAGGCAATACCTTTGATGAGTTCATCCCAAAGTTAAAAGATAAACGTTTGGTCAATACATATTGGCGACAACTTCTTGATGATCCTACAACAATAAATGCATTACTTGAAAACACCAGTAAACAATGGAATACCTCAAAATCAGCCATCGCATATGCGCTGGGAACCCCGGGGGCTCAAGAATGGCTCAAAAATAATAATATCAGCCTTGAACAAATTTTTGCTGAGAGCACAACAGATGACCATCTGAGGTCAGATTTTCCGACCTCAAAATATTTTACTGAATTAGCATCTAAGCTGTGGCAATCTCTTCCCGAAAAGATTTTGGATTTTGTCCGCAAAAATGGTCCCAATTTCTACATGGGTGAATCTTTTGAGGCTCTTCGGACTCTGGCGATACTAATTACGGCAAACATTAATACGATTAATACATTACCAGAAAATTGGTCTCCATATCTTAATGAGATGATATCTATTTTAGACGATCTACGTTTTCAATTTTATAAAGGAGGTATTTTTAAAGCAAACTTGTTATCTGCTATACGTTTTCTTAGAAAAATACGTGACTTATATCTATTCTCGTCTAACATAAAAATCAATCAACTACCGATAGACTTCTGTTGCATTGCAATCAAGAAAAGCAAAATACCGGCCGCAACGGAAGCGTTATAAGAGACCTGCGTATTCACTTGCGGAAGCGTCACCTGTGTCCCTGCTTTTAATAATGATTGATCGATGCCCGACCCTTCGCTGCCGATGACTAAGCATAATGGTTTTCGGTATTCGATGGTTGCCGCATTTTCGCCATTAAAAGCTGCCAAATAGATCTGATATCCCGCTTTTTTTAACTCTTGCACAGCAACGGCTGAACTCGCCGGTGTATATATCTGCAGATGCTCGGCCAGTCCGGCTGAAGATTTGAGTGCGACTGCGTTGAGCCGAGCGCTGTTTTTTTGAGGGATAATGGCGCCCGAAAACCCGGAACAATAGACAAGGCGCAAAATCTTCTTGAGCGATAAGACAATTGAAAAGTTGGACAAGAAGTTTCAAAGAAAAGCCCGGTCTACAAAAAAGAGTTAGTTTTCTTGCACACATTACTCTCTGTTTGGTATATCAACCCTGTAATGCTTTTATTTACGTAACTACATTGGCAAAGAAGGTTGTATAATGGTACATAGTGAATACCTATCGAATTTGTTGGTTGCTTTCTGTTTTTTTTCATCACTTTTAGATGCGGCATGCGCTCCAACTACGCCCTGGGCTGTTCCTGTTAACATAAGTAACTCCGGCAACATAACAAGTAATATATTTTCTGCTGCCACCCCAGCGGGATTTATGGCCGTGTGGGCAGATTCTTCCAACAATGCAAATTATAGTTTTTCGCCTGATGGAATTACGTGGCATGGTGGTTTAGTTGGGCCCGCGCAAGGAGAAGTTGCTTCCTCGTCAGACGTTTTTGTGGCGGGTAACAGCGTCGGTTTTATAGTAACATGGATAGATAGTTCAAATAATGGCTGGTCAAGTTTTTCTGCTGATAGTGGCACAACGTGGAGCGGTAAACTCCAAATAAATCCCAACACATTGGCACTCAATTCCAACTCCGATGTTTTTGTCGGTGGAAGTTCCGCAGGTTTTGTTGCCGCCATGATCGGGGCTGATGACAACGCTTACGTGGCTTTTTCAACGGGAACCAGTGCGTGGAGCACGCCTGCCCAAGTGACCAATGATGGCTCTGTCTATAATCAAAATTGGAACTCACAAACAACAAGGGGATTCGTGTGCGTAGCCCTGGCTGGAAATAGCTGCATGTTAAGCTGGATCACACAAACGCTAGCAACCGTTTCAGCCTATTTTGGATCAATCAATCCCTTTTCCTCCACAACCGCGTATCCCATAGTCGCGGTAGGTTTTTTTGAAAGCGTTCCTATTGTCGCAGAACAAAATGGATATTTTATGACTGCTGCGCGAGCCAATGAAGGCTCGGGCGTAACGATTTTCGCCACAGCTACTATTCCTTCCAATTGGGGGGTATTTTCATTACTTACATCATCACCAGCTAACCCTGATGCCGGTCCATGGGTTGCAGCAAATCATGCCGGATTTATGTCAACTTGGGTTGTTGGCGCTAGTCAGGGTAGCCCCGGATCGCCAGTGTGGACTCTTTCCAATAACAATGGATTCAATTGGGCACCAGTATGTTCTATTTTATCTCTCACATCAACAACTATCGGAGGCCCGGTTGGATTGAGTGCGAATACTCAAGGCTTTATAGCGACGTGGCTCGATTCTAACGATGCTAATGCTTATGCAACATTTTATGCAACTCCTGCACCTACCCCACCACCCGCAACTCCTTTCGTGACACTACTCCAACAAAAATACGGACCGCTCTTGTAAAGGAAAATTATCATGAAAATCTTTATTTCAAAATATACACTTGCGCTCATTGCACTCGTGAACCACGCTCAACTCCTACGGGCAGATTGCTATGCACATACTATCTTTGTACCACGGCAAATGGCTTATAACCCTATCTATGAAAATGCACTTGTCTTTAATGAATATGCGCACATGGATGAGCAGTTTTTATTTTCAGTCAAGCCTATTTACACTCAAACGGTCGGGAGCTCAATCAAAAAATATTTTAACATCAATCACGCATGCTCAATGAATGTACAAGAAAATGGTTCAGGTAACATTGATCCATTATGGTTCCAAGTCATTTCTGCTCCGGGGACCTTTTATTCTTCAACACTCTCCTTTCACCCGATACAAAAGACCTATGGCGCTCTGCTCTATTTGGCATGGATGTTGCCTGCAGATTTTGCGATAACCATAAACACTGCTGCAATACAACGTAAAAATAATATACATATTTGCGAGCAAGGCATTATTTCCGGCGATATTGGACAAGCACCCGGATTTGCTACCGTAACACAAGCTTTCGCAAATGCAGATTTGAACTATGGTAGAATTTGTGGCACGGTCTCAAAAGGTGGTGTTGATGATCTGCAAATAAAATTGCTCAAGAATTTCTGGTCATGTGGGGAATCATTTTTTGCTGATATCTATGCATTAGTCGGAGTGCCGACCGGACGCGGCTCACAAGCGCGCTATTTATTCGAGCCACTTGTCGGGTCAAGGCATACACAAGTTGGACTTGGATGTAATGCTGAGAAATCGTTTGGCTTCTGCGGATGTGACTATTTTTCATTCTATGGCGAGTTCAAATGGCGTTATGGTTGTAGGGCGCGAGAATTACGATCATTTGATTTAACACCAAATGGTCAATGGTCACGCTACCTGTTATTCACAACACCAACGGCAGTCGCAACTCCATTCCCCGCTATTAATGTTCTTACGTTTAAAACGGATGTTACTCCTCGCAATGCGGTTGATCTCCTTTTGGCAGTACACGTTGAACATCGCAACGCCATTTTCGAAGTTGGCTATAATTTCTGGTATCGTCAAGCAGAAAAAGTTGACCCTTGCATCAGCCTCCCTGCTGTCGGTATTGCTGATCTTGTCGGCATTGCGCAACTTGCTAACGCTATGCCTGTCACAGTTACGAGCTCAAGCGCAGCAACCATTTCTGAAGGTGTCTATCCAAATGAATTCCAAATGCCACGTGACCCGACATACACACTCGAAACTGCAAAAAATATAAACGTGTGTAGTGGTGCACAGGCGGCATCATGTACCAATGGGGTATTTGGTTCTATCGGCTATCATGGCGACTGTTTCGATTTTGGTGTTAATGTATCATACGAAGGCGCTGCAAATAAAAACTCTGCAAGCATTGTTTCCGTTTGGGTAAATGTTGATGCTCGCTTTTAAGCAGAGCGTCGTCTTGCCATCTCTTTCGACGAAAATTCGGATTCATAGGTCAGGGGATAGCAATAGACCTCTGTTGCATTGCAATCAAGAAGAGCAAAATACCGGCCGCAACGGAGGCATTGTAAGAGACTTGCGCATTCACTTGGGGAAGCGTCACCTGCGTGCCTGCTTTTAATAGTGATTGGTCGATGCCCGACCCTTCGCTGCCGATGACTAAGCATAATGGTTTTTTATATTCGAGTGTTGCCGCATTTTCGCCGTTAAAAGCAGCCAAATAGATCTGATATCCCGCTTTTTTTAACTCTTGCACAGCAACAGCTGAACTTGCCGGTGTATAAATCTGCAGATGCTCGGCCAGCCCGGCTGAAGATTTGAGCGCGACTGCATTGAGCGGAGCACTGTTTTTTTGAGGAATAATGACGCCCGAAAACCCGGAGCAATAGACCGAGCGTAAAATAGCTCCGATATTGCGAGGATCTTGAATCCCATCAAGAAGCACCAATAGTGGCGCAGTCTCAGGAGTAAAAGGTTTTGAACGGAATGTCATCTTTTGGGCAATACCGACAACCCCTTGATGATCTGTTGTGCCTGCCAAGGAAGCGAGCTGATCTTTTGAGACAAATTTGACTTGCACTGAGCGCCCCGAAATTAACTGTTCAATTTTTGACCATGATTTCGGAGTTGGCTTTGTCGTATACAGACTAATAAGCTTGCGTCGCTTCGCCTGCAAAAGTTCAACGATGGGATTGATCCCATACACAATTTCTCCGTCAACACGAGGTTGCTGCGCCATATTAACTCCAAAATATACCCCAAGCCCATACCCCATGCCAAGGCACGGGGGCCCCGAATTTTCACCCCATACCCAAGTATGGGGACCCCGAATCCGCACGGGGACTCCGAAAACAAAACGAGGAAACTAAAATGTTTCACATTGGGGGTAAAAGTAAAAATATTTCTATGTCTTTTTCAATTATATTGACTTTTTGATCATAAAAAAAGTAGAAAAAAGAACAGAAAGAGGGTTGGGGAACTCATGGGAATACAAAAAAGTATATTCTGTTTCAGTGTTGCATGCTGCATTGCTACCGGCCTGTATGCGTTTCATTTTTTAAGAAAACCAATCGGGGCCGAGCAACTCCGCATAGAGCACGATTACACCCTCGCGTATGAAACACGCTCTACCATCAATGCTTTTATAAAAAGAGCTGCACCCTTACTCAACAGTGACGATAGTATATCGGCTATTAAAAATGAATTTCCCTTTTTACATACATGCGCAATAAGAATGATGGCTCCCGGGATTTATCACATAACCTATAGTGCACAAAAACCGGTTGCCTGCCTTGGCAATACTCACTGCATAACGAGCCAGGGGCTTCTTGTTCCGGCTGAACATTATTGTGTGACAAGAAGAACAGCCCTGCCCTGCATTTACACCGCCCTTTCACCCGATTCTATTGCCGATACACAACCGCTTCTTTCTTTTATCAATCATGCGTACGAACAGATAAGAGAACGATATACCGTTGAATATAAAGGAGATCATGCATTTTTCCTTCATGATCAAATAAACAATAACAACTCAATTCTTACCTGCGCAGACATTCTTCTCACTCAAGACCTTTTACACGCCATTAACAACATCTTCCTTGAAAAAAATCAACAGGTCCGATCATCACGCACTAAAAAAAACCAATGGATCGCTGATGTGAGGTTTGATAACCAGGTCATTCTCTATGAATTAAAAAATTTAACCCCTGTTGCACATGGGGGCCCCGATAGCCGTATCCCATGCGGCCTGTCACGCCATAGCCAACAGGCGACGGCGGAAGCAAAGCAAAGTTTGGGTGAAAGTATTTGTGCCCCAAGCGAGCATGGGTCTAAAGGAGACATCTATGGCTAATATAATCACCGGGCCTTTGTATGTCTCAATAGATGTCGGAACCACTAAAATTTCCGTTCTTGTGTGCCAATTGATAGATAATCATATAGAAATTATCGGCATTGGAAGATCCCCTTCGGAAGGTTTAAAAAAGGGGGTTGTCGTTGATGTGGCCAAAACAATTCAATCTATAAAAAGTGCCGTTAAAGAAGCTGAACTCATGGCAGGACTCACTATTGAATCGGCAAGTGTCGGCGTGTCGGGTAGCCATATCCACTCGTTAAATTCTCATGGCGTTGTTCCGGTCAAACACCGAGAAATCAGTGAATATGACATTGCCCAAGCTCTAGCAGCAGCAAAAGCTATTTCATTGGCACAAGGCGAACAAATTTTACACGTGATTCCGCAATACTACATTATTGATGACGAACAAAGCGTGCAAGATCCTATCGGTATGCATGGCGTACGGTTGGAAGTGCAAGCGCATATTATTGTTGGCGGAGTTACTTCCGTTCAAAATGTCCTCAGTTGCGTGACCGCTTCAGGAGTGCAAGTGACAGATATCATCCTTGAACAACTCGCTTCAGCCGATGCTGTGTTATCTGAAGACGAGCGAGATCTTGGAGTTGCGATGCTTGATATCGGTGGCGGTACCTCAGACTTGGCGCTCTACAAAAATGGCTCTATCGTGCATACTATGGTGCTGCCGATTGCTGGAAACCATTTTACTTATGATCTGGCCACCTGCTTGCGCACCACTATAGTCGACGCAGAACGAATTAAGCGAGAATATGGGATGGCAATGCTTTCATTGCTTGAACGGGATGAGCTTATCGAAATCTCTCTTGCTCACGGACGCGGCACCCAACAAGCATACCGCTCGGATATCATAGAAATATTGCAATCGCGAGCAACGGAACTGTTGCATCTCATACATAATGACATCATAAAACATAATCTGCAGCATTGCCTACATTCGGGGCTCGTATTAACCGGCGGCGGGGCCTTGCTTCCGGGAATCACCACGCTCGCTACGCAAATATTCCGCTGTCCCGTGCGTGTTGGAATTCCTCGGATAGAAACGGCAGAACATGCTCTGCTGCAAAACCCTCAATACGCAACCGGTTACGGCTTGCTCGTTCATATGATTAAGAAACAAACACATGAAACAATGAATGCTTTATCCGGCCCATTAGTAAAAAGAATATTTTCACGAATGAAATCATGGATAAATGATTTTTTTTAAACAAGGTTCCACATGAAACGGCCCCAAAGAGAACGAAAGCGAAATTTGGGTAAACACAAAGTGTAGTGTGGGTATAAAGGAGCTTATATGATCGAATTATTGCAAGAACTTGAACGTCCGGTTGCACGCATTAAAGTCATTGGAGTGGGCGGAGCCGGCGGAAATACCGTTAACAGTATTATCGAATCCGGATATTCAGGAATTGATTACGTTGTTGCAAACACCGATGTGCAAGCGCTTGAAAATTCCAAAGCTGATCACAAAATACAATTGGGAATCAAGGCGAGTAAAGGTCTTGGCGCGGGCGCTAACCCGGAAGTGGGAAAACGCGCAGCTGAAGAAGATATTGATAAAGTGCTTGATGTTGCCGGCGATGCCGATATCGTATTTTTAACCGGGGGCATGGGCGGCGGCACCGGATCGGGAGCACTTCCTGTTATTGCTCACACACTCAAAGAGCGCGGCATTTTGACCATCGCCGTCGTGACAAAGCCATTTGCATTTGAAGGCAAACGACGTGCCACCATTGCAAATCAAGCAATAGAACTGCTTATAAAAGATGTTGATACGCTCATTATCATTCCAAATCAAAAACTCCTTGAATCAGTTGATCAAAAAGTATCAATGATTGAAGCCTTCGCGCGTATCAATGAAGTGCTTGGACAATCAGTCAAAGGAATTTCAGATATTATCACCAAACCGGGCCACATCAACGTTGATTTTGCCGATGTCAAAACGATCATGCAATCGCGCGGCATCGCAGTCATGGGAACTTCACGCGCAACCGGAGCTGATCGCGCTCAAAGAGTTGCAATGCAAGCAATCAACTCTCCATTGCTGGAAAATATGAGCATCGCGGGAGCTCAGGGAATATTATTAAACATCACAGGCGGCATGGATTTGGCATTGCATGAAATCAGCGAAATCGCTTCTATTATGCATGATCAAGCTCACCCGAATGCGCATATTATCATCGGAGCGGTTGTTGATGAATCAATGGAAAATGAAGTGGCAGTGACTCTGATTGCAACCGGATTTGACAGTGAACAACAATTGCAACATGCAACATCAATCAGAGCAAAAGGTGGAGCAACACGAGCCGAGCCTGCAGCCTCGGGACATGAAGCAATGCAACAACGTCCTTTGCCTGATTACAGCGTTCCTCATCAGAAAGATTGGAGTGATAAAACAATGAATCAGTATGATTCTGATCTTGATACTCCATCTTTTTTGAGAAATCAGAAGTAAAATATTCCAGTGTTAAAAATTGGTAATACATGAAATTGTTGCACACCTTGTGCGACAATTTCATGTATAAAAAACACTTGACCGGATCTAAAGAAAAATCTTCTCAGCTCGATAATGCTTATCAAATATCCAGACATTATCGATGATGAATTAAAAAATTTTTTTAAAAAAATTTCAAAGCTCTTGCTGAGTAAAATAATTAAGAATGGTCTCTTTAAGCCCAACATATGATGGCTCGAACTCAATCTTTGAGCTAACGATGTCGCTGACGTCGACCCATGCAGGCTCGATTGAAAGTTCGCAAGTATCAGCATTTGCTTTGAAATCGTTGTCACGAGAAATAATGGTCCCGATAAATACCGCACATGAGGAAAATTTATCGGGATCAATTGTCCAGAAAAAGTGATAACTTCCTATATACTTGTCTATTTTTGCACAAACACCAAGCTCTTCTTTTGCCTCTCGCAAAGCGCATTCTTCAAGACTTTCCGCACGTTTGTTTTTGAAGTCGACTTCCAACTTTCCTCCCGCAGGCTCATACGCAATTTTCCCATTGATATTCCTCTTGATAAGAAGAATTTTATTTGCATCATTCGGATCGCGTAAAATGATTTTTGCAGAGGGGAAAAGCATCTTTTTGACTCCTACAGTGAGACAAAAAGGAGTATGCACCATTTATTATTTTTGTTCAACGTAATCAGTTTTCATTTGACTCATGTCGAGATTCGGTGCCAATAAGAAGGAAATAACTGCATATCTATAGTCAGACTTGATAGGTGCAACTCCATGCAATGTCGGTTTAATATCAATGCCGATAGTTGGAAGCGCAAGTCCCGTAATAAGCAAAACTGAAGTTGCGTCTTCTTGATGCGCATACAATCTTTCTGGTTTGACAAGACTTTGCATTGAGTAATTGTTTGAGTCCTTACAAACAAGGAGGCAATCATGGTCTTCATCATTTGAATCCCATATCAATGTAAGCGTCGATTTGTCAAAATGTGGCGTCGTTCCCCACTTTTCCGATTTTTCATATCGAACTATTTTTGAGATCACGGTCAACTGATCGTGACCTTCATACATCTTTTGTTTGATGTTTGGAATGTCATGTTCAAGTTGATCAAGGGATTGCTCAAAAAGCAGCTTAGATACCGTATCAAGTCTTTTCATTCCATCCAAGAAACATTTAAATTCCGGATGTTTTATCAGCAAATCAGCATGCTTCTCTTTAACGAAATCGTAATACTCGCTGATGAATTGGAAATAGACTTTGTCATGACGCTTGGTGGCGTGCCTTCTTGGATCACGATAACTCGGTGGAGCTGCACAATAACGGTTTTTTACTTCTATATTCTCCAAAAATTCGTGCTCAGTCTTTGAAATTTGTTCAGAAAAATCGGAATCGGCGTCCATGCTTTCTATAAAGAGACCGAAGTTTTTATAGAGATCCTCGTAATCCTTTTTGAGGTAAAGATCATTGTTGAGTTCGCAAAAAGCTTGTGAACGGATTGATTGATAAATGTTTGTCGGCACTGCCGACAATTGAAATACGGCTACTGCCGCAACTAACAATTTTTTCATTTTTGAGATCCTTGCTTATGAAATACAATGCTCGCTGCAAAACAGATCTCCGTTTTTTTGGTAGGAATTGTAATTATTGTAAAATTAATATAAAAACTTATTTTTTGCAAATGCAAATTATCATCAATTGAAAAATAGAAAATTTTGAGTGGCGGGTGGCTATTTTTTAGTTACTTCAAACATTCGAAGATTAATCAAAGCGAATTGCTGCATGTATGAGATCTCTAATCAGAATGGTTAGGATTGCGATACCGGCCATGGCTCGGAAAAATCCAGATTTCGATCTTCCCATGGTTGATAGTTAATATAAAAAGAAATAAAATACTCCACACTTCGTGCGGGGGCCCCAGTACAACCATCACACATATTGTTATCCTTGAGCGTTTTGAGCAATCCCTCAATGAGCATCAGATTATCGTGCAGGCATGATTCTTTGGAAAAAAATGAACGGTCAAAGCTTAATAAAAAGGTATTATTTTTCTCATCCCAAAATACCGTTTGCACACGAGCGGGCTTTGCAATCATTCCTTCGTCAAAGGCAAAGAGAAGCCATTGGGTCACTACTCGGTGTATTTTTTGCGCCCTATCATCACTCAACACGGTATGCAGATTTTCGCTCAACCACGATCCGTTTTTTTTAATGTACAGCTTAATTGTTTGCTTTTCAGAACGTCGATACTCAGTCGGCAACACATGACTTGCTCGAGTAAGATTGATTTGCAAAACTCCAAGTTGAAAAAGAGCGATCACTATTCCAAACGCAATTGAACCAAGTATCGCGCCAATGATAAATCCTTTCATGACTACTCCGCACACAGATCGATTAATGCTTTGATTATCTCTTTCATCTGAGCGCAGGCGACAGTCCAATCATCAGGCGACTTCAATCCAACTTCACACAATAATGCCGGGGGCAGGACTCCTTTGAGTGGGGTGCATGGCACGGAGATCAGACCTTGCGGCTCAAATCGCTTGAGTTCATTTCGTTCTAAAAGCTTATCAACCCGCTGTGCCCATGCATCAGTGATATTCTTATTGAGCAGATAGGCTTGATCAACTGATAAAATGCTGTGCTTTTGCGCCTGAAATTCGGGAAGTGCTTGTTGGCAATATCGATACATAAACCATCGCGCAATAGGGTTTGTTTCATGAAAAAACTGAATAGAAAGAAATCCGTGCACCTGTAATCTGTTTGCATACTGCGCGCGTGCGAGCTCATACGATTGTTCTCCAACCGTTCGGCTGATAACAACAGTGACATGATCATATTCTTGTTCCAGATCTTGTTTCAGTTTCTGCGCACATGCATAGGTTAATTCAGATTCAAATTTGTTTCCGATCACGCGACCACTTGAGCGCACATCGCCGTACGGATCAATCATAATGATAATAGGGTCACGACGCTGATTCGATTCGATCGAATCGACTTGTGTGTACATCGGAATTTTTACACGAGCAAAAACGGCGCCAAAAAGAAATACCGACGTCATCAGATACATTCGATTCAATATGCCCACTGCGAAACTATTATAATTCATAATTATACATTCTCGATATTTAGAGTCCGTTGAATTTTTGAAAATCCTAATAAACTAGTTTCCAACCGTTCGTGGTGAGCGGAGTGCAACGGAGTCGAACCATACGAACTTTTTTTGTATCTTTTTTACAAAATTTTTCATTTCCCGCTATATACATGCACATTTATTTTTTTGTTCGTATGGTTCGACTGCACTACGTTTTAACCCCAATCTACACTTACGCTACGATCGGGAACCCGTTCTGCTCGCCACGAACGGAGAACAATTTTTTTTAATTTCGCAATAGGTCTGATTTCATCATCGACACGCAAGATCCGAAGTTAAAAATTGTTTCAGCAATGTTAATCGAACCGTTCCTTTGTCATTGTTAATGGCCATCGCAATTGCCTTCGTTTGCCCGATCAGAACACACAAACGCTTAGCGCGCGTAATTGCAGTGTACACCAAATTTCGTTGCAAAAGAGTAAAATGTTGCATAAAAATCGGAATGATCACCGCCGGATATTCCGATCCCTGGCTTTTATGAATCGTCATTGCATAGGCGAGCGTTAACTCATCGAGCTCATTGAATTCGTATTCAACGATCCGATCGGAATAATTCACGCGCAACTTTTTTTCAGACGTTATTTCTTCTATGATGCCAACATCGCCATTAAACACGATTTTATCGTAATTGTTGCGAATCTGCATGACTCGATCACCCATTTTAAAGGTCGTGCCATGATGTTCCACACGTTCTTGATTATGATTGAGTAACTCCTGCAGCTGTGCATTCATCGTTTGTGCGCCGACAATTGTTTTGTTCATAGGCACCAAGATCGTTGCATCCTCGGCACGCATGCCATGAAGGCCAAGCCGCTTGAGCAGAAGCTCCCGAATGTGTGTCATCGCTTGTTCGGGGTTCTCTTCTTTGATGAAAATAAAATCTCTGCGCGCACCTTCTTGATAGCCGAGCGGGAATTGACCGCTATTTACGCGGTGAGCGTTGACTACAATCATACTGTCTTGGGCTTGTCGGAATATTGTTTTGAGACGCACCGTCGGCACAACGCCGCTGACAATCATATCATGCAACACATTGCCGGCCCCGACTGACGGGAGCTGATCAATGTCACCGATAAAAACAACACGCGCACCAAACGGAATTGCCTTCAGTACACTATGCATGAGAAACACGTCAAGCATTGATGATTCATCGATGATAAGAAAATCAACCTTGAGCGCATTTTGTTCATTTTTCAAAAATCGATGCGTTAAAAAATCAAACTCGAGCAATCGATGTATTGTCGCCGCATTGCGCTGCGTGCCCTCAGTGATTCGTTTTGCTGCGCGTCCGGTGGGAGCAGCAAGCCGGTACACAGCCCTGTGTTCATCAATAATATCAAGCAACTCTTTAATTAATGTCGTTTTACCGGTCCCCGGTCCGCCCGTGATGATCGATATTTGATGCGATAATGCCGTGACAATGCCATGCTGTTGATCTTCATTGAGATGAATTTTTTTGTTCGCATCTGGAGCGCGCAGTTTGTTGTATATCACGTTCGTATCGTAGCTGACGGTAGGAGACTGGCTTAAAAGAAGTTTGATACGATCGGCAACATTTTTTTCGGTAAAATAATGTAACGCCAACCCAATGTAATGTTCATCACCACTGCTGATCAGTTTAATCTTACCTTCATCATGCAATTGATGTAACGCATTCTTGAGCTTCTGCGCTTGTTCTTGCAGATCAAACTCGAGCAATTGTGCCGTCTTTTGTTTGAGAGGCTCAATGAACGAATATAAATGCCCGCTTGAGGCTTCTACTGATAATTGATGCAAATAAGCAGCCATCACCCGTTTTAATGAATCGGAAGCAATACCAATCGCTTGCGCAATTTGATCTGCAAGCTTAAAACCTATTCCCCAAATATCCTCCGCCAAGCGATACGGATTTTCTTGCACCATCGCAATAGAAGCTTGTCCATATTTTTTATAAATCTTAACCGCATACGCAGGGGAAACGCCCTTCTCTTGTAAAAAGACCATAATGGAAGCGATATCTTTTTGCGATTGCCAAGCAGTGGTAATCTCTTGCGCTCGCTTTTGACCAATTCCTTCAACAAGCGTCAATTTTTCCGGATGCTTATCTATGACTTCGAGCACTTGTGAACCGAATGCATCAATTAATCGTTGTGCGTATGATGGACCAATTCCCTTAATGAGACCTGAGCCCAAATATTTTTTGAGCCCCACAAGGCTTGTGGGAACTTGCGTGACACATGTTGCAGCCTCAAACTGCTTGCCAAATTTGGGATGCTGCACCCATGCGCCAGTGACCAGTACTTGTTCACCTGGTTGCACATGCGCCATGTGACCTTTGACAACAATGGTTTGTCGATCAGAAACACTTATCACAGAAACTGCGTAACCGTTTTCAGAGTTTTGAAAAAGATGTCGCTCAACAGTACCACTCAATTGTAATTCATTCATAATGTAATCAATTTTTTTTGTGTGATGTATAGGCGTTCGTGGTGAGCGTAGTGCAACGAAGTCGAACCATACGAACTTTCTTACTTGTATTGTTTTGCAAAGCTTTTCATTCCCTGCCATCCATATTTAATAAGAATCTCTTTTTTCTTGCGTGACCATTTCTTAATTTGCATTTCTGCTTCCAAAGCATCCGCACGAGAAGCCATTGTTTCAACTAAAACTAGTTGTACCGGCAGGCGTGTCGCGGTATAACCTTGATACCGACCGCTTTGATGTTCTTGAATTCGTAGCTCGATATTATCGGTATGGCCAGTGTAATATGAGTTATCACTGCATTGAAGAATATATACATAAAAATTTTGCATATCTATTTTCTTGTTCGTATGGTTCGACTTCGTTGCACTACGCTCACCACGAACGATTTGAGACTATTTTATTAAATAAGAAAGCCACGGCCTTTAGGCCGCGCGAGCTTCACTTATTTTCTTGTTGCTTCTCAATCATTTGCTTAAATTGTGCAAATGCCTTCGGACAGCTGCGAATCAAATCTTCTATAAAGAATATCAGATCAGTGCAAAATTCATCAAAGTGTATAAATGAAGTTGCATCCGCATGGAATTGACGATCTTCATCGCCGTCTTTTGTCCCGCCCCAGCGAAGCAAAATACTTTTTGCTCGCTTATTCTTTGCACACCATTCTTCAATAAGTAACAACATCTGACGTTTTGAACCGCGAGCAACCGACATGAACTGTTTCACTTTTGCCAAGAAATAGCTGCGCGCATCACCAAGAATAGTATGAAGTCTTGCGACCATTTCTGAATCATGATTTTCTAAAGCAAGATGTTCCATAGTTGCAAGCCCATGAATAGAATAAAGCTTTCCATCAAACTCAAAAATTCCTTCGTGAGAAATCGAATGATCTTCATGCGATCGCACACCTTGTATTTTTTGCAAATCTCTTCTGACTCGCAACATAAAACCGATTTTCTGACCATCAATACCCATTGCCAATCCATCGATCAACGCAAGCACCGGAGATTCGAGCGTCGCTCTGCTGGACGTTGATCTCAAATAACGATCAAGATCAGCATCTGCTCGCACTGAAAACATAAACAACGAAAGTAATAGTAGAGATTTTTTCACGATATCCTCTTAAAAATTGACGTCCATATTACATGTTATCATAAAATCTTGTCCTATGCCCGAACTATAATAGGTGGAATCAGCATTTAAGGAGAATGTCCATGTTCTGCCAGTCTCAGGAGCCACATGCTGACGAGAGATTCCTGCCATGAGTTTACTTTGATACCCAAGCTGTGTCTGAGATTTTTTAACGTCGGTGCGTATTTGTCGTGCCGCTCTATTTGATTGAATAATGGTATCTCCTGTTTGTATCCACATATCTGTGCCCAAGAAGAAACTCCATTTTTCACCATAATATATTGCGCGAGATGTCGAACGCAATATAAGGCCCGGATAGACTGTCACATCT
This sequence comes from uncultured bacterium, assembly GCA_963713925.1. GTDB lineage: Bacteria > Babelota > Babeliae > Babelales > Vermiphilaceae > MFD01112-c2. The sequence continues at coordinate 352,845 of OY970212.1, read as the reverse complement.
TGAAACTGAGGGAACAATCGATCGGTCAATGTATTCATCAAGAAGTCTAAATTTTTTGAGGCTTGGTCCTCATTGTTAAAATCAAAATTTCGAAATGCCGCTGCATTATTATTTGGAATGAAAAAGCGACGCTCTTGACGCGGCGTGAGCCATTCGGCAGAAAATCGCCCTCTCCATTGAATTTCTTGTGCCCATGGCCGTTTGATTAAATCGCCCAAACAGGTGAACGTTTTAAAAGTAACACCCAAGCCAATATGCCCATTATTACCTAATCGAGAATCAAGCAAGATCGCCGATAAGTTATCAAGCGCGGAGGTAAAAAAAGTCGCCACTTCCGATTCTGAAATATCTTGACCTGCCAACACATTATCAAACAGATCGGAAAAATTTAATGTTTGTCGACGACAGGGCGGATGCAAATTCGTCCCGAGTATTTCACCGCCGATTGGAAGTGCCGTCGGTATGGTTGTAAAAAAGCCTAATCGAGAATCAAGCCAAGGAAAGCAGCAAACCGGATAATCAAACTCAAATCGAAAATCGCCAAACCCAATCCTGTCATCAATTAAATGCGCTTGAGTGAATGCATCTTGCTGTATTTGGCATGGCGTGCCATAGAGAGGTTCACTAATATGCTCGAGTGCATTTTGAACTTCTGGCGTTACAAAGTGATTACGCACATTCCAATAGAAAGGAAAATAAAACCACAATCTCCAATCATCAATATTGTATTCAAAATTAAACATGCATCCCAAACGACGTTCTTGGACAGTGAAATGCTCAAACAAGGTCAGCAATTCGATCGCAACTTCAGGGTCAAAATCGGGAGCAGTTTCTTTGATCAGGTTTAAAATTTCTTGCAATTTTTCAGCAAAACCTCCTTGAAAAATCGCTAAATAAGAACTGATTTTGGTGCAATTACCAGAAAAAACCATTGCCGATGTTTGATTATAAAAGATCTGATAGCCATGCGTGGTACAGCCCTGCTTATCCCAGGGAAACATAAATAATGGATAATCAAGAAGACTTCTTCTATTTAAAGGACTTGATCTTAGAAAAAAATCTTCTTTGAGCAAATCAATCGCGCCAAATTGTTCCAACAGAGCAATGATATCAGCCGGGGTGAATTTCGCACGCGTTGCCGTTGCAAAAATATCCGGTTCAACTGCTTGATCGAAATTATCAAAATTTATTTCATCAAACTCAAAGGCTGCGGCATTAAAAACCAAAAGCCCGAGGAAAAGCTTCTTTAAAAAAGACACAATACTGCTCCAAACTACTTTACCCGCACTGCGGTGCGGGGCCAATTTTGCCCATGCTAAGGCATGGGACCCAAAATCAAAAGGATCCTGAGTGTGATCAATAAATCACACTCAGGGTTCAATAAGTCGAGAGTATATAGAATTTTAATCTTTTTGATAGGATGATGATTATTTTGATTTTATCGGAGGATTTAGTGTTGCTTCTGCTTTCAAAAGCCGCGCTTTGCAGGATCTTATTTCCTTATTTTTTTCTTCCAGTTCGTCTTGTTGTCGCTGCATCACCTTCGTATATTCATTGACCAGTTTTGTCGCTCTTTCATTTTTATCTTCTCCTTTTGCAATCTGTTTTGTGAGCTTGTCAATTTCATTATTCAGCTCAGTTACTTTCTTAGCCAAAGGATCTTCTTGCCCCGGCTTTGGAAACTTTGAAAGGAGATCTTTGTTAATATTTTTCATGGTATCAAGCTCTTTTTCAAGCTGAGCGACGCGATTGTCTTGCAGTTGACTTGCCGGTTCATTTTTTGAAGTAGGTTTCGGCAATTCGGCGCTCTCTAGTTCTGTTCGAAAGCTAGCTAACGATTCTCTTAATTCGCCGAGTTTGTCTCGCATTCCTTGAAAAAGACCTGAATACACATTCATAGTCCCAAGCAAACAGAACAGTAGTAATATCTTTTGCATTTTTTAAATCCTTTCAATAAAGCGCTCTATTTCAAATCGGGGAGGAATTCAGATAAAAATTGCTCGACGGCATCCTCTCGATCTTCTTGCTTATTTATTTTTGCGATTGCTTCGAACGCGGTTTTTATTTTGGGCTTTTGCTCGGTATTGTATTTTTTTATCAAATCATCATATTCTTTGAGCGTTGCATCATATTCTTTCAACTTTTTTACCATGTCGCTTCGTCGTTTGCCGACCGCTTCTCTCAATTGACCCAGCTCAGCATTTTGATCAGCCATATTTGATTGCAAACGGGTTATTTCTTGTTTAGCCACGGCCTCACTTTTTTCGGCATCATTAGCTCTTGTTTCCGCCAGCTTGAGTCGTTCTTTGATTGTAGCGCCTACGTCTGCTTGCGATTGCGCTCTTAATTGATCGAGTTCGGCTTGCAGGTCTATTTTTTCCATCACTTGCTTTTGAAGTTCTTTGATTTTCTCATTCGCTTGAGCAAGCTCATGCTCAGTAGTCGATTGTGCCGCACCTGATGTTGCCGTCGGCATTTTTTTAAGATCTTCTTTTAATGCAGCAATTTCCGCATCTTTCTTTTTAATGTCTTCATTTTGCTTCTCACGAAGAGATCTACACTCGTGAAATTGTTTTTGTTCTTCAGCGAACTCCTTTCGAAGTGTTTCAATCAATTGCTTATTTTCATCAAGTGCTCTTTTAAGCGCATCGTCTTGACCGGGAAGCTCCTTTTTATTGTTCTGAATCTGAGCCAGGCGTAACGAAAGTTCACCGGCTATTTTTTGCTGACCTAACTGTTTCAAAGAATCAATATTGCCCTGCAGTTGCTTTTCCAATGCGTTGATTTCATCAGCATTTCCAATTGCATCTTCTTTTATCAATTTTTCTATTTGGCCCGCAAGCGCGTTCGCTTGTGAACGAGTTTGAGCAATTGCTGCAGAACTTCCGCTCGCATGCGCGCAGAAGAGCAAAATTATTGATATCGCCATTATTTTTAATTTCATAAATTCCTTATTCCTAATTTGTTATTCCGGGGTCCCCAAGCGAAGAGCAACTTCGTCGTGTACTCTTCGAGGAAACGGAGCTTGGGGTTAGAAAGATACTCCACCCTTAAGCCACACAGTCCAACGATTCATAACGGTATTGGTTGTCGCCCATTCATAGGAGCCGCCAAGCGCAAACCAATGCGGATGATCACACGCCGTTCTGTTATGCGCAATTGAACCATAGAATGTGTTACTGATAATGCCCGGATGAGCTGCTGAATTTAAATCGAGATCGCCCGATTTAATGAGGTTGGTGTCATAATTAATAACGCCCGGGATTGGTGCAGGTCCTGCTGGGAAACTAATAAAGGGAACTTCGTTATTATTGTTAAACACGTTGCCAATAATCTGCACTCCGTCAGTTGCTCCACCGCCCAACAACGATTTTAATGCTGCGCCAGTCTGCCATGGGCGAGCTAACTCAACACATTCTTGTTGACGCGCATAAAAGTTGTAGCCGACCTCAGCTTGCCAGCAATTGCACGTATAAACGAATGCGGTGTTGTCTACATAAATAAGCCCGGGGTGCACACGCAGCGGTTGCGTGAAAATGTTAATGCCCGGCTCGCCAAGAGTTAAGCTCCCAAAGTTCGTGGGCACTATCAAACTCAGATCATACGCCTCTTGCGCTTGCGCTTGATTTGCATACACCTGCATATAGCGAGACCATGGCTTGTTTTTTAAATCAAAGGAACGCACTTCGCAGTTTTCGAGCATATATTGGCTATGGCCATCAAGCACCAATGTAAGGCTGCTATTGTCACATTCCCACATCAAAATGTCTGCCGAACCACCTAAAATCAAACCGGTGTGATGGTTATGTCCGACAACCGGTTCAAAGATACGGCGACCGCGCACTTTGTTTCCGGCGGGAATCAAAATACCAAGATATCCGTCAGCTCCCACAGCTTCATGTCGAACAATTTCATATCCGAGAAGCAACGTCACATCGCCAAGTCCGGTTTTTGTTTTTGTGCATTGTTGAATGCGCCCAAAACGCCAGCTTGATTGCGCAAATGCTTCAGTCGCATTTGCAACTGCATTTGGCGTCTCCGGAGACACTCCTCCACCATTTTGCGTGATGCATTCTGACAAATTCATTGTAGTTGACACAATGGTAAGCGGTGTAGAAACAAGAACCCACCAAGAGCGCCCGTCTTCGCGTTGCGCAAACTCTTGCATCCACGTGATTCCAATCCCTCCAAAACTATAGCTCGGCTCAAGATCGATCGTGCTTGAAAACGGCGGCACCAATGTCGCCGGAGTCACTCCTCCAACCGTGTAAATATTCAATTGTTCTGCCAATATGTCGGTATTGCTTGCAGTCGTTGATTCATTAATATACAAACGCTCACTGCAATCAAAACCAAAATAACGTCCAAGATTACTCTTTTTGGTTGACTGTCCACCAAAAAGGGTCACTTGCACTGTCCCATTGCGGCATGGCTTGCCTGCGGCCTCTAGCCTGTCACTGTGAAAATTTGCTATAAATTCCGGAGAGTTGAGTTGATACGGCGGGCGCACGGTAAAAAAAGTTTTATTTGTTGCCGCACACTCACACCCACAATCAGGATTGAATGGCACACACTTGCCAAGTGCCGTTGCAAAATTTCCGGCTTGCGCTATGCCGCAAACGGCTAAAAGTGCAGCCACCAGCAACCGTCTTAATAATTTTTTCATGTTTTTCTCCTAATAATACCCAAGCGGCACGTTGTTTGCTTGGGGCCCATGTTTGGATTTTTTATCTGAAACACTGTACTTGTAGCTCTAACAGTTTTGTTTTCTTTAAGTCAACACTAATCCAAGCCAAGCTGAGCGCTGCAAGAGCAGATGACAACTCATTTTTAAAATGTTAGAGTTTCGACGATTTTATCAACATAACGAAAGGAATATTATGAAGATCAATAACCTTATGAGCCTTGCACTCATTATTTCCGGATTCACGATGGCCAATTCAGCGCATGCTATGCTTATGCGCCACACTATAAATCGCTCGGGAACAAAGTATGTTGCTCAATTAGCTCAAAAGACTCAAAAGCGATTTAGATACGCTCGCGATGCGGAAGGCAAAATGGACTCCAGATTTATCTACTCTAATGATGCTGAAAGGATGGCGACATCTTTAGACAACATAGCTAATGAGTTGAAAAAAAGTAACACAAATATGGAATCCTTACTCAAGAAAGTTGACTCCTTTGAAAAGACTAAATCTGATGCTGAACGGCTGGTGAAAAGTTACATGATAGGCTACGCGGGGGGCTTAGTGATCGTCGGTGGCGTTGGAATAGCCGCTGTTAAATTCGATTGGATTAAGTAAAAAAATAAATCAAAAGAAAGGAGCTTTATGCGCTCCTTTCTTTAATGTCTTGCTAAAAGGACAAATTATGAAGATCAACAACCTTATGAGCCTTGTGCTCATTCTTTCCGGATTCACAATAGCCAATTCATCGCATGCTATGCTTATGCGCCACACTATGAATCGCTCAGGAACAAAGTACGCGGCGCAATGGGCCCAAAATACTCAAAAACGGTTTATAGAAACTGAAAGTAAAAAAGTTTCTCAAATGTCTTCTATGGAAGGCCAAAAAACAAGTGATGAATTACATAAAAAACTCGAAAATTTGGAAAAAACTCTTACAGCCAATAACCAAGAAATGAAGCGTCTCACGGATAATAGTTTCGGAAAAACCGTAGAACGAGCTGCCGATGATACGGCAACGTGCGTTTTTGTCTGCGGAGTAGTAGTTTTTTTCGTTCCTTTCTATATCAGCTCTTTACTTTCAGATAGATTTGATGAATGGAAATTGGAGAAACGAAAATAATTTCTTACTCTTTTTCTATTTCTCGCTAAGATGATTATGATGAATTAAAACCTTAGTATGGGCTGGAAATTATATTTTCCAGTCATATAAAAAAGAGTCTTTATGATTACCCGTGTCAAAGGCACACAAGATTTTCTCGATCTTTCCCTTTTTAACTATTTGATTGATGTCGTCAAAAATCAGTGCAAAAACTATGAATACACTGAAATTGCCACTCCCTTGATTGAGCATACTTCTCTTTTTGTTCGCTCAATTGGTGAGCATACTGATGTGGTCAGCAAAGAAATGTTTCTCATCAAATCGCATCAAGAAAACGAAAATCCTGAAGATTCAATGTGTTTGCGTCCGGAAGCAACGGCTTCAATGGTGCGTGCCTTTATTGAAAACAACGTTGAGCAAACCCCATGGAAGGTGTTCACGTGGGGGCCGATGTTTCGCTATGAGCGGCCACAAAAAGGGCGCTACCGCCAATTTCACCAAGTGAGTCTTGAAATCATCGGAGCTCAATCGCTCAGTGCTGATGCTGAACTTTTGGTCATGCTTGACCGTATGTTTCATGAACATTTAAAGCTGGTTGATTATGCGCTGACACTCAATTTCTTAGGATGTGCTGAAGATCGTGCCGCCTATAAGAAAAAATTATACGACTGGGTCACTCTAAAACATAAAACCGAAATCTGCGACCTCTGCACCATTCGCGTTGAAAAAAATATCATGCGCATCTTTGACTGCAAACAGGAATCGTGCCAAAAAATATACGCCCAAGCGCCTAAAATAATTGATTCATTATGCGCACCCTGCTCGGCTGAATGGACTGAATTGCAACAGCAACTCGATCTCCTTTCAGTGACATACATCATCGAACCGCGGCTTGTGCGCGGTCTTGATTATTACAGCAAAACGGTCTTTGAATTTGTGAGCGGTCAATTGGGCGCACAAAGCACTTTCTGCGGCGGCGGACGGTATGATCAGCTCGTCAAGCAATTGGGTGCACGCGAAGATCAACCATCAATTGGTGCGGGCATTGGTATTGAACGCATTTTACTCATGCTTGAATCAATTAAAGATCGCTTGCCACTTCCAGCTGCACCTGCATCTCGCTGCATTATTCCTTTTGACAAACAACAAGAAACGTTGGCGCTCTTGCTTGCCGATGAATTGCGCGCGAACAATATCGCGGTTGATATTTTATTTGATGGCTCGGTTAAAAGCAGGCTCAAAAAAGCCAACAAACGTGCGGCATCCCATGTTTTATTGCTCGGAGCAGATGAACAAAACTCTCGCACTGTTATGGTCAAAAATATGGTCACCGGAGCTCAAGAATTAATACCACAAGCAGAGCTCGTTGCTCATTTTAAACGGTAGCTTTGGGAAGTTTGGGCAATACGCCGAGCAACCGTAAATCACGCCTGATGAGGTCCATGTCGTCTTGAAAGATGTGAGTCGTTTCATTTTTTTTAGTCATTTTTGCTATCCGGTCATTGATGGATATTATCAAACTTGAATCAGTCGGCTTATTGCTTTGCAAAGTAACAAGCGGAGTGGATCGTTCGCCCATTTTTTCCATAAATTTTTCGAATATCTCCACATAATTATCTTCTGCGATGCTATGAGAGATAAACCACATGTTTTTATTAGTATGTGTTTCGTGGGTAGAAAACGATGATCCGGGAGCAGGATTTGCGTCATAGCTAGGCAAGGTTATGACTCCGTCGATAACTTCAACGAGACATTCATCTTGCTTTCGTAAACAATCTCGAAAGGCTGAATGTTCTTCCGCATCATGCATCGTTACGCAGAAAATATAGTGCCCTGCCTTTTTGATTTCTCGAAGTAAATCGAATGCGTGTCTTTTTTTTGTCGGTTGCACTGTGAATGAAATAAGTGCTTTGAGTGCGGGTTCTTTAAATTCGCCATAGGTGTCTTTGAGTTCTTCTCCAAAGAGTTTACGTATTGTGATTGCCGCTCCGGGGGATTCTTTTGCAATTTGTACACCGCGTTCGTGTATTGCTGTGCCATTGTTGGCGAGTTGTATTAATTTCCAGAGACCTACATTAAACCCTAGGCTTGGCGCATCTTTCCAGTTTGCGAGCATCGATTTTGTATCTTTGGGAGTGGTAAAAAAATCTGGGTCTATGATCACGACATGTTTGCGGGCGGTGGCGGAAAAATCGGCGCTTTGGGCGATGTTGGTGATGATAAGAAAGGTCATTATAACTTTTATGCGCATACAAATACTCCCCGACAAAAATTGATCAAGTGTATTGAGATATACTTAATTTGGTTATTAAAGAGCAATGAAACAAGCTGATTTATTCATATTGAAATAATTAAAACAGCTCCCTCATTGACACAATGTCAGATTGAGTTAATGTTAAAGATGGGGTTATTTGTCACTAAAAGTATGGAGAATACATGTTTAAGTTCGTTTTTAGCCTTATTTTACTCTTTTCAGGCCTGGTAGCACAACAACCGATAACCACTGTTTATTGTCATGGTTTGGGAGGAACCGGCTTGCAAGCAGCTTATTGTGTGAAAGATCATACGCTCTCTTTCCAAGCGACGTTGCCTGATGGGCAAACTCAATCCTCAGAATATAAGCGAAACAATGGTTCTTTTTTCTTGTTTTATCATCCTGTACATCAGTTTGATTTTCCATCATCTCAAACTCAATGGACTAAAGATGAGACCGGTAATTTTTCTCGTAAAACATCGCTTGATCGAAGCAAGGTTTCTTTCGGGCAACACATTGAAATGAACACATTAGGTAATGAACTTGATTCAATTGAAGGGGACATTATTCTTGCCGGGCATTCGATGGGGGCCGCAACCATTATTAACTATGTCGGTATTTGCCAACCGGCTCGCATTAGGGCACTCATTTTGGAGGCTCCTTTTGACTCACTCGAAAACCTACTAACCCATAAATTTGGATTTCTTAATACTATCGGAATTGGATCGTTTGGACGAAGAATTGCCTTCCCTGCATATCAATCGGGCTTGAACCTATTCAAACCTATCAATGCTATCAAACTCATTCGACAAGATATTCCTATCATTTTGATTCATTCGAAAAAAGACTCGTTGATATCAGTGCTTTGTTCCCGCAATTTATATTGCACATTAAAGGAAGCGGGTCATACCAAAGTTCACCTCTATGAACTCGAAGATGCCGGACATAATGACGCGGTATTTAGCAAAGATGCCCACAACTATCAAAAAGTGGTGCATGCCTTTTATCAAGCGTATCATTTACCTCATGATACAATCTTGGCAGAAGCAGGAAGAGCTCTGCTTGATACCACTCAACCGAGTATTGAAGAAGTTCAAAAAAGAAAATAATTTACACAGCCGACCAGTCAATCTCCGGAATGTGATGCTGTCTCAAAAAAGCATTTGCCTTTGAAAAATGGTGATTGCCTAAAAATCCGGTCACCGAAAGCGGTGACGGATGGGCTGATTTTAAGATAAGATGACGTTTTGGGTCGATATGCGCATGCAGGTTTTGCACCTTTTTTTGTGCATATGACCCCCAGAGCATTAAAACAGTGGGATGTTCGCGTTGCAACAGTTTTTCAATAATAGCATCGGTAAAAATTTCCCAGCCTTTGCCCGCGTGAGCAGCCGGCTTTTCCTCTTCGACCGTCAAAATTGCATTGAGCAACAAAACTCCCTGTTGTGCCCATCCAGTCAATGTGCCATTTTTTGGTATCGGCATTCCGATATCATTATGCAATTCTTTAAAAATATTGCGCAGTGATGGTGGCTGCGGGACGCCGGGAGGCACACTGAAACTCAAGCCATGCGCCTGGGCCGGACCGTGATACGGATCTTGCCCGACAATGACAACACTCACATCATCAAACGGAATTGCGCGCATTGCAGCAAAAATATTTTGCTTGGCAGGATATATAGTTGCACCTGCCGCTTCGCGTTCTTTCAAAAACGCAACAAGCCCATCAATCTCAGGTCGAGCGCAGACATCTTTTAAATGTGTTCGCCATGAAGCAGGAATTGAAGAATAAAATTGTTGTTGTCGTTCGGTCATTTTTTACGTCCCAAAACAAGGTTTCGAGATGATTGTGACCTGATTTGTATTTAGTGTCAAATTGATTCTTTTAGAAAGAGCATGCGTCAGATCATTTCACTTTTTGATCCGACTCTAAATGTGTCGTCACAGCTTGCCCTTTAAGAGCTATCTTAATAGTGCCGGCGACCTTTTTACTTTTTTCAAAAGCACGAATCAGTTTACCATTTCCAACTTGTATCTAGACAAATATCTGTACGAATCCCCTTAATTATAAATAGAGAATTATGACCGCCTTTCTCTATAATATCAACATCTGCAAAAGCAGTATCAACTTTTATGCTTGCATTCCACACCTTTAGTTTTTTATGAGCCAAATCTATTAATAATTGTTTATAATGTGTTTGAATTTCTATCGGCATAGACTCCACATATGCAGTCATGTTATCGCGAGAAAAACCATTGCCAAAACGTGCTTCTCCCAATTGTTGGAGAAACATTGCAGCATCAGTAAACATAATTTCTCTGAATCTTTGATTAAGCGATTTAGAGAGATCTATAAAATTTTTACTTGGGTGATTCACTTTTGTAAAACTTGAATTTGGTGTCTGATCTTTTGATTGACTGAGATATGAGTAAGTAACAGAAGAACCAGATGTTTTTTGTTCAAAATAAGTATTACTTAACGGATTACAAACAATCTTATATTTTACAGATAAGAAGCTATCGTAAAATGGAAACAAACCATTTTTTAGCATTGTTTTTTGCTCAACCTTTGAACAAAAGTTTCTGTGAGTTTGCTTTTGACGCGTGTCTTTTCTTACTTGTATGTGGCGTGACATCATCCCATATACTGATGAAAATGACATCAAACTCAATGCTATTGCGAACGTATACTTCATAACATTCCTTTTAAAAGATAACTCATACATCATGTTCTGATTTAAACGAGTAGGAGCATATCATCAACAAAAATCTTTGACAAATAACTTTGCTAGACGATTATCGAGAGAAAAGGGGACATCTTATTTAACAATTTTTCTTTTCGGGGTAGTATGCATCATATGACATTACATAATTCAAGGAATCCATATGCGTCTGCAAAATAGAATAATTGCTCTCATTTTATTATGTTCAAGCATTGTCACTTCTCCAAGTGTTGTTTTGTTAGCAGATCTTTCTGAAGAAGTTCATGCGATTGTTGAAAACGCACAAGAAAATTTCAAAAAACTTTTGGATGAAGCAAAAGATGGAACAGGCGACTATCGGTTTGTGGCCGGTGCTTATCAACCTCATTTATCTTTGGCATATGTCAGTTATGGCAAAGAATCGGTAGAGCAAATGCAAGAAAAAGAGCCAAGTTTGATTTCAAAACTGGCTGCACTTGCCACTCGTTACAAACAAATTAATTTGAATGCAAGCCTACAAAAAGCCCACCTTGAATGCTGGCAGGGCAAATTCGAATTTGAAACGGATGGTAAAAAAATTAAAAATTATTACAATGTCGTCATAAAATTGGCTCCTTCTCAGGAACTCAATGCGCTCATTACCGACATGGATGCAGAGTTTTCAGAACTCACATCATATCCTTCTCGAACGTTTCCCTTTAGTGCTCATCTCACGCTTGGCAGACTGTATGAAAGCTCAGACAAAGATGTGACTTTTCTTGCAGAACAAATCAAAAAGCTTGCTGCAGAAAAAGGAATTATCAACGTAATGGATGCTCGGCTTATTGTTGAGCATATTATATTATCCGGGCATGATGGCAGCTCATTATCGTATAACCTTGCATAATATTTAGAGCTTATCCGAAAATCCCAGAAATTCCTTATTGCTATGTCATCCTGAATTTATTTCAGGATCTACTTAACCTGGATGCTGAAACAAGTTCAGCATGACAACCAACCCTTTTTTAGTTAGAATGCTTAATTTTCGTATAAGCTGTTATCATTCTGCCGGATAGGTGACTTGAGTTCCCTTCACAACAGCCCAGGGGGTCATGGTATGTGAATGCACCGATGTCATGCTCATAATATCAAAAACTTCTATATGACGGACAAGAAGAGCATCTCCAATTAATGATCGATGGCAGCGCCAGGGGACAGCCTCGGCACACATTATCGCAACCGTTTTGTCGCCAGCAATTTCAATCAGTTTTTCAATGCCTTCATGAAATTCTGGCGTTTGCATATAATCGGCAAATCCTCGAAATGACGCGTTGTGCCATGCGGTATTAATTGAATCTGAATGTGCATGGCGCAATCCGCCTAATTTTTTTTCATGGCGATAACCAATGTGATGGTTTCTGAGCGCATGGGCCAATTCAGGGCCATTAAATTGAGGGTTATGTCGCGATTTGGGAATGGTTCGAATATCAACAAGCTCAGTGATGTTATACTGTTTTAAAATCGCTATAAAATCTTCTATGGTGTGAGTTGAATGTCCAATCGTAAATATCTGCATACAGATGCACTCCACTATCATAAAAAAATTGGTCTGATAAAGAATATCAGACCAAATAGAGATAATGCGAGATCTGTAATATTATTTCTTGAGTTCTTCCACAAACGTAATAGCATTTCCGGCCTTATCGGCGCGGCCGGTTCGGCCGATTCTATGGATATAATCCTCATAGGTTTGAGGCAAATCATAGTTAATAACGTGGGTGACATCATCGATGTCAATGCCGCGAGCAACAACATCAGTTGCCAACAAAATTTTCACTTTGCCCGCTTTTAACAAATCCAATGCTTTTTGACGCTGCGCTTGTGAGCGATCTCCATGAATCACAGATACTTGAAAGCCACGCTCGGTTAGCTGCTTGCCTAGTTTATCCGTTGCGCGTTTGGTGCGAGCAAAGATGATAACTTTTTTAAACTCGGGCTTAATTAATAAATCGTGCAATAGTTCAATTTTGTTTGATGAGCCGACTCGTATGACATCCTGATTAACATTCTCGGCTGATTCGCGTGTTTTGACTGCTACCTTCACCGGATTGTTCAAAAAACTATCCATGATCGGTTGCGCACTTTGAGGCATTGTCGCGGAAAAGAATAATGAGTGACGTTTGCGAGGTAGGTCCGCGATAATTTTTTTGACATCGTTAATAAAGCCCATATCAAGCATACGATCAACTTCATCAAGAACGATTGCATCAAATGAGCCAAAACTGATCGCGCGTCGATCTTCAAGATCCATCAATCTGCCAGGAGTTCCGATGACAAACTCCGGTTGGGAAGCTAGCTTTTTGATCTGTGTTTCAATGTTTGCGCCCCCAATGCAGACAGCTGCTTTTAATTGAGTATTGAGTTTAAAAAGTTTTAACTCGTCTTCAATTTGAACAGCGAGTTCTCGTGTGGGGACAATTATAAGTGCTCGATTGGTTTTTCCCGTGAGCACGTTATGAACCAAGGGAATCAAGAATGCCGCTGTTTTACCGGTGCCTGTGTTTGCGCTCGCAACGATATCCCGCCCCTGCAAAATGTATGGTATCGCTTCGTCTTGTACTCTGGTCGGCAGTGTATAGCCTCGATGAGCAATATTTTTCTTGATTCGTTCATCGATGGCAAAATCGTTGAAGGTATTTTTAGGAATATACGGTTGTTCCGGTTTTGTTGCTACCGCTTTTTTTATAAATAGTGACGGATCAAATGTGACAATACGTCGCTGCTGCTGTTTGCCCCGAGCAGAGCCTGCGCCTGGTTTGCCACCCTGACGCGATTGGCCGGAACGAGAGCCGGAAGTCGGCTTTGATTGGGGTTTGCCGCCTCGCGCAAAAGGCTTATCGTCGGATCTTGATCGGGACGAGTTGTCTGATTTATATGATCGATGATTCGAATTTCTCGGTTTTTCGTCACTATCGGCATGTGATCGATATCTAGTATCAGTGTTCTTGCCCGGACGACCTTCTGGTTTTTGGCGGTTGTCTGACTTTTTGTTCTTTTTGGGTGAGGAAGAGGTAAAACGTGTCATTAAGTCCCTATAAAGGTAAAGAGTATACTGACAGTATATTACAAAAATTACAGATTGACTAACAACCAAAAACGCGGTTGCCTACATTTTACCTATAAAATAGTGCATTTTTTAGTTAGAGCGAGAGTTGCGACCGAACCGGCAGTTGCGCTAACAGCAGCCACACCTAAGAGCAATTGTGTTTGGCTGAGGTCTTCAACATATGGAATTTGTGGCAATTGCACATATGTTTTTTTCGCAATGCGATCAAGGCAATTTATGTCTCGACGGATGACACGTCCATCTCCCTTTTTCGTGTATACCACAAGCATTTGCTTCTCTTTCTCCGTAAAAATATGGAGAGGAAATTCATCGTTGTCTACAGCATAAACCTTAAGAATACTCTCCCACTGCATTTTCGTGAAACTCCACGCATTTTGCTCGGCTTGCGCATGAAATGTAATTTCCGATTCTTTTCTCGATTTCTGAGCTTTTTCGGCAGGAGCATCTGCACCAATCATTGTTTGAACTATTCCACCGAAGACGATGGCGGTAAAAAGCATATATATTTTCATAGTAATTCCTTTCAAGTAATTATTGTTACAAAATGGCGCAATTTTTTTGCGTTACCGCAAGCGTTATTGCCGATCCGACAGTCGCACCGACCGTTGCCGGAATCAAATATTGAGATGGGCTATAGCATTGATATTCAAGCTTCACGATCACTGAACCAGTATTAGTCTCTATTGTTCTTACGAATTTAGTCTTCTTCCTGCCACTGATGGTAAACGTGCTGTTATCATCGCAACGATTATACAACTTCACTTGCCCATCTGGAATTGTGATTTTCGGTCCATCATTTTCCGCAGCCTGGATAACTCCCCCAAAAATAAGCACTGCAAAAAAATGTAATTTCATAGTTGATCCTTTATGTAATCAAAAAACTAGCCCCAGCATGCTTTTTTTTATTGATTTCTTCAAGCAAAATTAACTGCTGAAATTGACCCCAGTTGCATATTTTTCTACATCAAATATGCTTTAAGTAAATAAACTTGAAATTCTTAACAATAAATCATTTCAATTTGAAACAACTTATTGTTAAAATACAATCACATAGGGATTTTTTATCCCACATACACGTGAGTTTCATCCAGGCATGAGCAAAAAGCCCCCGATTATCAATATATTTTTGGGAAACGTTGATGAATATGCGCCATTTTCTCTGTATTGCTCTGTTTATTCATGCAGCTCTATCTGCATCGGCTTTGCCCGATTTTCTTTGGGGTGCCGCGCTTTCTGAATACCAAGTCTCAGGCAGTGCTGTGTGCCCAAAAAGTAACTGGTCTTCCTGGGAAAAAAAATTAAAAGACAAATCAGGCGACGCCTGCCAATTTTGGGATCGGTATCTTGAAGATATTGCCATTATGAAAAAATTGGGCATCCAATCGCTTCGTTTCTCTATTGAATGGTGCATTATCGAGCCTGAACCGGGAAATATCAACTATGAAGCGCTTGAGCACTATCGCCAACTGCTCTTGGCCTTGAAACAGGCCGGCATCGAACCGATGATTACCCTTCATCATTTTGTACACCCGCTCTGGTTTGAAAGAAAAGGCGGCTTTGCCAAAGAGCAAAACCTTGCCTATTTTGAACAGTTTTGTACTCTCGTCTTCTCTGAATTTTCAGATTTGTGCCGTTTGTGGGTGATCATCAATGAGCCAACCATTTTTGCATTCCAAGGGTATGTCAGGGGTGTCTTCCCCCCGGGGAAAACGAATATCCTCAAAGCCTGGACGGTGCTTAAAAATATGGTGCAAGCCCATGTGCAAGTCTATCAAAAGCTGAAATCAATGCCCGGCGGGCAAAATGCCCTGATTGGCTTCAACCATCAATATTTAGTCTTTGAACCCTATTCAGCATGGAACCCTCTTGAAGCAATGCCCGGGTTCCTTTTTAATCGTCTGCTAAATACCTCAGTCGTAGATTTTTTAAAAACGGGCACCTTTGTCGGCGTTCAAATCCCGGGATTGACCGAGCGCTATGAAGCTCCTCACAAACGCTGTTATGATTTTATCGGGCTTAACTATTATTCACGCGCCGTATTAAAATCACAGTTCAGCCTGACCGAGCCGCTCGTTCCTGCCTGCAAACCGGGGGAAATTATGACCGACATGCCATATGCCATCTACCCGCAAGGGCTGTATGATGCACTTATGGATCTACATGAAACCGGCATGCCAATTTATGTGACCGAGAACGGGATAGCCGACCATGGCGATAACCGCAGACAAATCTGGATTCAAACGTACACCGATGCATTATTACACGCCAAAGAAGATGGGGTTGATGTCAGAGGCTATTATTATTGGTCACTGCTTGATAACTATGAATGGGATTTTGGCTGGAAGATGCAATTTGGCCTCGTGGGCGTTGACCGAGAAACAAAAGAAAGAACTATAAAGCCAAGTGCTTGGCTGTATGCAGATATCATCAGACGCTATAAACGATCACAATCATGGAGCTTGCCAAGCATGTTTTCTGATTTGCTCTATCCTGGGCAACACCAAGGCAGATATTTTTTCGAATAATAAAACTACCCCACGCTCGCTATGGTCAGCTTGGGAGCCCCGATAAATTATGGTAACATCATAAAAAATGGATTTTGTAGTAAGAGATAGCATTATACTATGATATACATGATTTTGAGTCTTATTACATAAGGAATTTTTTATGAAGACTTTACACATGATGGTTCTTTCCGGTTTGTTACTAACATCCGTGCAACCGAAAGTAAAAGCATTTGATGACAATAATATCATGGCCACTATCGGGGTTGGAGCAGCCGCTCTTGCAAGTTTGATTGGTGGAGCATATTTGGTTAACTGGCTTATAACACCAACCGATGAACAACTTATCGCGAATGTAAAAAATGATCTTCTTGATTATACATACACTTTAAAATCGCTTATCACCGATCTATCATCACACTCATATACCGATTATGCTTCCGTCGCATATAACCTCCAACGAAGCATTGATGCCGCTGGCGGAGCCGATATTTCGAATATCTCGAAGCACATTAATGCTGTCATCGATGCCTTCGACAAAACTCAGCACGAACTTTCAAGTCGAATTGCTAAATTGAGCAAAGATCAAGATATTTCAGCACGCCATAAAATTGGTCAAATGGACGCACTCAAGACCGAACTTCATATGACACAACCGGCACTTTTATATGCACAACGCTTTATAAAAGATCATGCCGCCTATTTTGAGCTCGGCCGCGTGCTTGATAAGACATACAACAAATTCCAATACGAATATTCAATCGCCTACAACAATAGCCCGATCTCCATGGAACTTATCAAAATCAGCCCGTTGCTCGCACGCAACTATAAATATATTTGGCATGCATATCTTGATGATATGAAATCAATTCATGCACAAATTAAAAGCGCCGGTGCCGACATCAGACGCGAATGGATTCCTGCGTATGGCAACATTTATCCAGTCTATGAACGTTTGAATATCTATTTTGCGGCTCTTATCGCGCAGGTGCAAACTTCTGATTTGTTCGCGCAAGAAAAATATTTCAAAGCACATCAAGAATTGCTTGAGCGCCAGCTTGAACTTGAACGAGAAATCAAACGCATAGAGCAAGCAAAATTGGAAGCAATCAGACAACAAAATTACTATCTCCAAGAGCAAAACGAGCTTAAAGAACGTGAGCTTCGTTTGCAATATGAAAGATTGCTTGCACAACTTCATGATGCAAATCCAAACATCACAATCCATTTTCGCAACTAATAGACATCGAAAGTAACAACTATGAAAAGATTTATGCTTCTCGCGCTTATGGCGCTTCCTTCAATTGATGCAAAATATTATTCATACAGCGATCTTTACGGGAAAAATCCGGCAGGGGTTGTTGGGCTTGGAGAATCTTTCTTGATTGAATGCGGTGAAAAGCTTGCATTAATTTCAGCGGTTATGGCAAAGCTCGATCACCCCCCCTACATGAATCCGAATTTGCGCGCGCAACTGCCTTATTATTTCGGCAATTTGAACGAGTTATCTCTACAATTGGAACGTGACAATGAACAATTAGATTTATTATTAAATTTTTTACATAGCAATTTATACAACGCAAAAAATGCGCCTTGGTCCTGTGAGGTGACTGCCTGCAATTACCTCACAGAAAAAACTGACCCTCTCGTCAAACAGCTCAAAGAACTTAAGATTCATCTTACTCAGCTTATCGGCATCATTCGTATGCATGCACGATGAGTTTCGTATGATCCATGGGTTTGGACATATTCGATTTTTCTTTGGCGATGCATCAACGCCCGTTGATGGCAAAGCTTTAGTCGAATCGTATGATCAGGCTCTACAGTCAAGAAATCAAATCCAATCGCTCGCATCGAAACTCGGTGTGAGCGATCTTTTTTTTCTGCATCAAATTCACGCGAACCATGGGGCCATTATTGAAGAAAAAGATCGTAATCTTTTTCAATCTTTTTCGGTTACGGGCGATTACTTAATTACCCAATGCAAGAGCATAGCAATTGGAGTGTTGACTGCGGATTGCGTGCCGGTGCTCATCCATGATCCGATACAATCGGCCATCGCCGCCGTGCATGCCGGTTGGAAAGGGGCGGTTAATAACGTCGTAGCAAACGCATGTCGACATATGCACGAATCATTTGGTTCCAAATATAAAGACATGCGCATGTGGATTGGACCCTGTGCGCGAATCTGTTGTTACGAAGTGAGTCCTGAGTTTATAAAAACAATTCCCGACATGTACGTCGGGAATATAATAAAGCGAAACGATCAATTCTTTTTTGATCTACTCGGATGTGTCGAACACCAGTTGCTTGATCTCGGCATCCGCCAATCTTTCATCGATACAGAAAGCGCCGCATGCACATTGCATAACAACAAATACTGCTCGTCACGAAGATCCGGGCGATCATTTTTTCGTCAAATCAGTGCGATTGGGATTATACTTAAATGACCCTACTTCAAAACCTTCTTTACTTAGATTACGGGAAATGGATTGGTTAAGTAAATAGATAATTTCCGGCTCGTCAATGCCATCTTTATAATCTTCTATAGTAAATCGGATAGCTTCTCTAAAGCCAATACGTGGTTTCGTCTTATCGTATAAATAATCTTGAAAAGTTTTTCCAGCACTTTTGTTGTTTAAGAGGATATCAAGATTCTGACTTACAACCTTTCTTGGTTTTTCTCTTCCAATATAAGGCTTGATTGATGTGGTAAATGTTTCCACTGGCTTAATGGCATTCAAATTTGCAATAGAATTTGTATCTGCATCCTTTTCTAATTTTAGCAATGCTGGGATTTGTTGAGCTACTTTATCAACTAAATCGGACAAAGATTCCGAGCTTTTTCTCAAACTGAACAATAAGTTGAGCGACTCTCGTATTTCAGGACTAATAGTTTTGTCTTGTCCAAGAGATTCTGGATAAGTAACTGATCTGCCTACAGATGAGCCTTTGTCAGCAGCATGCATTTGAAAGAATCCGAAAGAAATGAGTATTGCGTATAATGGTTTCATAAAAACCCCCAAAATATCTAAGGAATTATTTAATATTATATTTTCTATACATATTGCTTTTGCAAAAGTTGGTCCACTGCCCGTTCTGCAAGATGAGTGGAATCATAATTGCGTAATCAATTCAAGGAAAGCCCTTCGAAATTCAAACCAAACATTTGACTAACATCTCGTTTAACTTCGGAATCGGTGATTGGCATTTTATGTTGCTTTACAGTCTTTTGAATAGCTTCCTGAACCGGCATGACTATATAATGATTTCCATTGTATAAATATCTTTCAAAATCTTGACTCGCATTATTACCTAATTTGATATCAAGTATTTTTTTAATGCTTTTTAAGTCTAAAGGCGGATTTTCTTTATTGTCAGAAGCGGTTGATTTTTTAGGGTTTTTCACTTGATTCACACTTGATGGGCTATCTTGTTCTAATAAATTGGCAATAAGCGGGTTTTTCCTACCCGTATATTCATCTTTTTGCAATGATGCTACCTTATAGGCTAAGTCAGACAAGGTCTTTGAGCCTTTGTTGCCACCGAAGAACTCGAGCGCATGTTGAACTTTTTCATTGCCATCCATATCGTTTCTTTTTTCAAGCTTTTCCAGATACATAACCAATTCATTTATTGATGTGCCTTTATCAGCGCCATACATTTGAAAGAACCCGAAAGAAATGAGTATTCCATACAATAGTTTCATAAAAACCTCCAAAAAGATCTCATTAATCGATCAATATTATATATTCTACCTGAAAATATCGCCATAGTCAAAAGCCTCTTTTTTCGGACACTTTAAATTAACATGCTCTCTGTTGTAACCTTCATACAAAAGGGGAGCAATACGGGGTATTTAACTGGGGGTTCCCCACACTGATTATGGGGTATAAAAAAAAGAGGGAGAATTATCTATGTTTGAAAAACTGTTTACCAAAATAAGCACCTTTGCTGATCATCATCAAGCGCTCGTTGCAGTCGTAATCGCGCTCAGTCTCATCTGCGTGAGCTGGGGCATCGAAGAGATATTAGATAATCACATATTTCCTAAAAAAGGACTATTTGGGTACATGACGGCTATCATAATTGGATCGCTCACATTGTTCGTGGTTCAGCATTATATCTTGCATGTGATATAAATCGCCCCATCTCGAGGCTTCCGCCGCCACTCTCCGAGTTATGGCGTGACAGGCGATGGGGACCCCCACAAATAAAAAGGAATTCTATGAAAAAAAGCATAATGATTGCCACATTGCTTTGTATGCAAGGCATTCTCGCCTCGGACACCGATAAAGCGAAGATTTTTTTTATGAATGATACACCGAATTCATGCCGTATTTTAGCAGCGTCCCAGATGCTGCCAGCGCGCGACGTAACCATTAAATCTCAAACTTTAGCCCGCTTTGAAGCGCAAGAATGCGGAAGCTTTTGCTTGGAACTGTTTACCGTTGGAGAACATGATGAAGATACGATGGGCACGTATGCCATTGTGCAATGCAAAGATGCAAATGCAAAAACTGACGTAGTTTCAATCAAGAGGCTTTTGCAATTAGAAGCCGGTAAAACTTACTCAAATCTGCAAGTGCAAATCAAAAGGAACTTATAGAGAATCAACTCGCTTCTACAATGTCTTTTTTTCCGACCTACGCAAAGCAAGTATCACGCCAATAACCGGAAGCACTGCCACAAGAATCAATATCTCTATTGCTCTTCCAAACGGAATACTTTGCAGTATTCGAGTCAAACCAAATGATAGAGTGGCAAGTCCAAAAATTGGTCCACTCTCATCTTGCCTAGAAAGCGAGAACAGCGTAAGAAACCAAGCTGCCGCGAGAAGCAATGGAGAAAAGGTGAAAAAATGATATACATGCGCTAAAAAAACGAATAGTGGCGAAAAATATACAAGCGACCAGAAATAGAAATCTTTATTTTTCAAGAACGATAGATCCATAGCCCCACCTCTACAAAGGTTTTTCATTTCTCATAGTCAAACTATACAGCTCCTGTATACTAGAAAAAAAATCTTTTCAGGTGCAAGACTATGATGGAAAAACAGTACGATTCAAAATTACACGAAAAAAAGGCACACGAGCTGTGGACAGAGCAGGAAACTTATAAGGCCAAACACAATCCCGGACCTTTATATTCAATAGACACACCTCCGCCGACCGTTTCCGGCAAGCTCCATATCGGCCATATTTTTTCATACACCCAAACGGATATCAGTGCCCGATTTGCGCGGATGGATGGCAAGTCTGTCTTTTACCCCTTTGGGTTTGATGATAACGGCCTTGCAACTGAGCGCTTTGTTGAAAAAAAACGTGAGATTGTTGCCCATCAGCTTCCTCGATCAGAATTTATCAAAATATGTTTGGAAGAAAGCCATGCTGCCGAAGAGCAGTTTATTCAGCTTTGGCGAAAAATGGGACTCTCTGTTGACTGGGATCTTTCCTATTCGACTATAGCTCCCAACGTTCGCAAACTATCTCAAGAATCGTTTATTCGCCTCGTCAATAAAGGATTGGTCTATAAAAAACTTGAGCCTGCCCTCTACTGCACCACCGACCGCACCTCAGTGGCCCAAGCCGAGCTCGAAGACGCACAGGTTGCCTCATTTTTTAATACTATCGTATTCTCAGATGAAAATGGTAATGATCTATTAATTGGCACCACGCGCCCAGAGTTGCTTCCTTCGTGCGTTGCGCTCTTCTATCATCCTGACGATAAACGATACACGCATCTGGCCGGCACGCGGGCAAAAGTGCCATTATTTAATTTCACGGTACCTGTTATTGCTGATGAAAAAGTTGAACCGACCAAAGGCACGGGCCTTGTTATGTGTTGTACCTTCGGCGACAAGACTGACATTGAATGGTATAAAAAACATAAACTTGAATATAAGCAATCGATTGGTTTTGATGGCAAATTCAAGGCTGATATACCTTTCATTGGTGGGTTAAAGGTTCATCCAGCTCGAGAAGCAATTATTGCCAAACTCAAAGAACAGAATCTTTTGATTGAGCAAAAGCCAATTATACATTCAGTCAATATCCATGAACGTTGTAAGAAAGAAATTGAGTACATGAATATGTCTCAATGGTTCTTGAATATTATGGATTATAAAAAGACGTTTATCGAGCTTGCCGATCAAATCAATTGGTATCCAGCCTACATGAAAAGTAGATATCAAAACTGGGTTGAAAATATTTCTTGGGATTGGTGCTTATCCCGCCAACGCTTTTTTGGCATTCCATTTCCGGTGTGGTACTGCAACAAGTGTGACAAACCGCTCATTGCTCCACTAGAGTCATTGCCAGTTGATCCACAAGAACAAAGCTTTCCAGGAAATATACCCCATGCTAAAGGCACGGGGGCCCCGTCATGTGGTTGCGGAAGCACAGATCTACGTCCTGATACTGATGTGATGGATACCTGGAATACATCATCAATAACTCCTTATATTTGCGCATCCTTGCATGATAAAAATACAAATCCATTTGAAACCGGGATTGAAGAATTCTTGCCGATGGCAATGCGTCCGCAAGCGCACGACATTATCAGAACATGGGCATTCTACACGATTGTAAAATCATGGATGCACGATGGCATTATTCCATGGAAAGATATTGTTATTTCCGGGCACGTACTTGCCGGCAATAAGGAAAAAATCTCAAAATCGCAAGGCAACAATCCGCTTGAACCAGAAAATTTACTCAACACTTACAGCGCTGACGTTATCCGCTATTGGACAGCAACCGGATCCTTGGGCACTGATATTGCTTTTTCTGACACACAATTGAAAATCGGCCAACGGCTTGTGACCAAATTGTGGAATGCATTCCGCTTTGTTGAAGAACATCTCAGCTCATACAAGCCAACTGATGAACGGCTTCAGCTTGGCTTGCTCAATGAATGGATCATTCATCAAACAAGCGAATGCTATCAGCAATATCGCAAGTATTTTGAGCAACATGAATTTGGTCTCGCGCTTGATCGCGTTGAACACTGTTTCTGGCACAATTTTTGCGACAACTACCTTGAGCTGATCAAAGATCAATTGTTTAAACCAGAGCTTTATTCTCCTGAGATTGTCAAAGCAACCAAAGCAACTTTGTATCATGTTGCATTGCGCATCTTGCAAATGTATGCACCTTATATCCCGCATGTAACCGAAACGCTCTATCAATTGATTTACAAAAAAGAGATCGGCGTTCCTTCATTGCATCAAACAAAGTTTAGCGCACTACAATCACGCGAAAACTTTATGCACGCGCATGAATATGGCAGTAAGATTATTGCGCTTGTTCAACAAATCAGAAAGTTAAAAACGGAGCGGCAACTGTCGCTCAAAACAGGGCTTCAAACACTCACCATCGGTTCACTCAATCCAAAATTGATTGAGCAGATACGCATGTGCGAACAAACCATTAAGGGCGTTTCACAAGCTATTTCAATTGTATATCAAGCGGATGCTGAAGCTATCGATATGCTTGAAGAGCGCGCTGATGGATGGCACATGACCGTTAGCGTCGACTGAAGATCGACGTTAAGAATGATCGGAATTTATGATTACCATTCGTAATACGCAACGAAAAATAAAAATCGATGTTAATCGATTGAGAACCGACGCGCAAATAGTGCTTGATGCGCTTGATTATTCTGATTTTGATTTAGGCATTTGGCTGTGTTCAGACTCTACCATTCGTCAGTATAACAAAGATTATCGGCACAAAGACAAAGCGACGGATGTACTTTCTTTTCCGTTTCATATAGAATTAAAGCCGGGTCAACGCATTAAAGTAATATCTGAAGAAGATAAAAACTTGGGAGATTTGCTCATCGCGCCCAACTATGTGTTCCACGACGCATTGCGCTGGGGACACACATTTGAACAACGCATGAAAGTGTTGCTTGTGCATGGCATTTGTCATGTGCTCGGTTATGATCACGAAACAGAAGCAGAGTATAAAGTAATGAACAAAGAAGAGAAAAAATTACTTAAGCTTATATTGTAAGGAATGTGTATGCAAAAAAGGTTGTCTTTTCTTTCTTTGCTTTTGATTATAAGTTCTTTTGGATTAACAAATATTCAGGCTGCTGATACCAATCCACAAAATGCAGATGATATTATTATTGATGATGAAGAAGTACAAGACGATAGGACTCGAACACATTTCCCTCCGCAGTCTACAACGCCCCGCGCCTCTTCCTCTCATTTCACCCTACCTCGAAATACGAGAACACACGATAATCCCAATCTTCCCGAAGAAGCCGATCCAAAGATATATCAAAAATTGGCGATTCAAAAGCTACTGACAGAAATAAATCTTGCCGAAAATACCATGTTTCATAAAGCTGATGACCGAGCTTTGGCTAGGGAAATGTTTAATGATAAAAAGAAGGCTGAAGCAGAATCCAAAACATTTGATCATAATGTATGGTTAGGGACATTACAACTCGGACAAGCACTTGTCCCTACCGTTGCAACTCAGGTACTCGCTCCATTTGCTGCACGTGGAATTCAGTACCTCCTCACGCCAGCCGAAATTCGAGAACTCGAGGCCCAAAAAAAATATAAAGAGCAATTACAAAAGACGATTATAGAAAGTGAAGGGGATGAACAGCTCTTACAACATAATCTCCGAAAAGATCCTGATAATACGAATCTTCAAAAGACATTCGAAGAATTAAAAAAAGTGCGAACTAAGATTAACGAAGGGCATGGAAGGCTTTCTTTGAGCATTCTTCAAAAAGAAAATCAACAAATGGAAAAGCAACTTAGTTCATTAGAAGATAAAACAAAAGAAACTTCTAATTTCAAATGGAAAGAGGAATATTGGAAGCCACTCGCGGTAACCAGTTCAACAGCACTTGCTGTTGTAGGTTCATATCTTGCCTATAAAAATTGTAGAAAATAAATTGCTTGGTCACTGTCCCGAAAGATCGCTATGAATAAATATCTTATCATTGTCGTATGCGCATTGATCACGCAAACTGCTTTCTCTTGCGAGAATGGAAAAATATTAAAAATTACCGTAAACCAAATCTCTGCACTTGAAGATTTTCAACAAACGGAGTACTTGCATTCAACACAAACCATAGATGATCTAACCAGACGACTTTCAAAGGATCATCCTGTTTCTGTCGGCGTTCGTACTTTTCAAAACGATCACTGGAGATATGAAGGTCTGGTTGACACACAGCAAACGTTAGCTGACGTTTTACATAAATATCCCAGAGGGGAATTCTATTCGATATGCAGGAAGACCCAAGTCCAAGAATTTTCTATCGGCACAGAGGATGGTCTGTAAATTGACAAGCAATAGCATCAATGAAAAGAGTGCACAATCCGCGCGCTCTTTTCATTGATGCCCATGTGTACATGGGATAATTCATTTTGCTTTAAAACACCATTTCAAATGATCATCGGTTATCCCAACGGCCTGCATAAATGCATAGATAATGGTCGTACCGACAAAACTCATCCCGCGTTTTTTAAGATCTTTTGAAATAGCATCACTAATTGGTGTGTGCGTTGGTAAATCTTTCAAGCTGCTCATTCGATTGACGAGCGGCTTATTTTTTACATATGCCCAAAAATAATCGTCTAATGAACCGAACTCTTTAATGATATCAAGCACGACTCGTGCATTGGTGCGCGCACTGTGTATCTTGAGTTTGTTGCGAATGATATCAGTGTCTGATAGCAGAGCTTCCAACTGCTTATCAGTTATGTGGGCAACCTTTTGTATATCAAAATTGTGAAATGCTTTTTTATAGCCTGCTCGGCGCTTGAGAATGGTTTCCCAACTCAATCCAGCCTGAGCACCTTCTAAAATGAGCATTTCAAATAATAATCGATCATCATGCACGGGAACTCCCCATTGATTGTCATGATATTCCGCGTAAAACTCTTTGCCCGGCCCATCACCAAAACATCTCTTTTTAATCATACCAATTCCTTTTTCATGGTTCTTTCATGCGCAAGCAACCATTGTTTGCGCACAAGTCCACAGCTGTATCCACCAAGCTTTCCATTTTTTGCAATAATACGATGGCATGGAACTATGATAACATATTTATTTCTCGCATTTGCTTGCGCAACGGCACGAACTGCTTTTTTATCACCCGTTGCAATAGCAAGATCCGTGTATGTTTGCGTAACACCCTGTCTGACCATCATAAGATTGTGCCAGACCGTCTTTTGAAAATCAGTTCCGCAGAATTCAATTGGTGTTGCAAATGAAGTGATCGTTCCCCGAAAGTGACCCGTAAGCTCAGCCTCGATTGATTGCAATGGTTTATTTGATCCTTCAACTAAGTGTTGCGATTTTTTTAAACGCTCAAGCTGTTCGCGGAGTATTGATGATACCGAGTCAACAAATGTAAGGAGAGCAAGAGCTTTCTCGTTTGCTATGGCTATCATATCTCCCAAAGGAGTTTCGATTATTGCATACGTGTGGGGCTGTGCGGAAATGTGCTGTAGAAATGACATAAAAAACCTCTTTATAAAAAACATGTATAAAAAATACCATAATTCGACTCCACTTTGAAATTTATTACAAATAAAGTAATATCATAAAGTAATAGCATCTCTTCATTGAGGAAATTATGAAAACAACATTCTTTTTATCATTGCTTCTTGTCGCAACAACTATGCTGTTCTCTGCGGAAGAACAACTGCTTCCTCAAGAACCTGGCGATTCCTTAAAAATAATCACCCTTCTTGGCCCTAAAACGGTGAGTCGGGGTATCGGCCAAGACTATCCATACGAAGAACGAACTGAAAAAGAGATGATATGCATAGTTGAACGATACGATAAAAAAGCCACTATCAATACTATTGCTGAACTCGTGAAATACAGATACTTGCTCGGTGAACCACAACCTGTCGCCATTGACGTCTTTGCGCGAAGAAAGATCCAAGCAGACAATGAAACAGTGTACTACTACTCACCGTCGTTGCAAAACGAGAGCACCATAGAATCCGTTATTCAGCGGTATAAAACAAGCGAATTTTATGTAGTTCCTCAAGATAGATTTATCTAAATCAACTATCAAAGGATTTGCTCCGGCTTGTAAAATTTTTTACTGTCCAAAAAAGTCCCGCGCTCTACGCAGCAACCTGTCAAACTCATGGTGATTTGTCTCAAGCGAAGCCTGATTTCGCTTGAATGTTATCCCCAAAATCCCTTCACCCTTGGGAGCATAATAGAGCAGTTCATCACGAGTGCCATATTCATCAGTCACCGTCATTTTCATGTTAATCAGATAATCACGTTCATCGCAATCCGGCTGATCTTGCAGACTTATTAAATGACCTTGGACCGGGAGCATCTTCTTGTCTCCCGTTAACTGCTTTGCCCCAAAACCAGCGCAATTGAAGATAATTGGCGATTCTACCTCATCAAATGAGCTGATCTCTTTTTCTATGATTGGAATATCATACTTCAGCCTCAATGTCTGTAATTCATTCATTAATGCCGTTACGGAAACAAATAAGCATTGATATTCGAGCATGGTATGCATCATTCCATGATCGAGGCTTGCCTGTTTGGGGTTATAAAAATCTACGGTGACCATTCTTGGCCCACTCATTAATCCGGCGACAATGTACGGTTCAAAACCCGGGTTTACATCAAGTCCAAAATAACCGGGGATGATCCGTGCTCCCGTTGTTAAAAATGGATGCTTACCGGCTATAATACTCGCATATTCTAGATACGATTCAAGCCCGTAACGCTCAAAAAGGGCTTGTTCCTCAGCCGTTGATCGCTTTCGTGCACGAGGAAAAAAGAACCCGGCAGCCTTGTATGAAGGAATTTCTTTGGTCTCTTTGGCTACAATAGTAACTGAAAAACCTCGGCGAGAGAGCATAATAGCCGACAGCAATCCATAACATCCGGCTCCAATAACGGTCGCACGCATATCGAAGGTTATTAACTTGTTTTCGATCGCCTTATCAAATTGCCGAAATGATTCGTTAATAGCCGCCGGCAAAAAGGTAAACCCGGCCCCGCCATGACCATAGTTGTGGAAAACGTGTTTCCCAGACGAGAATTCATGCTCAATTCTGAACATGCGCTCTCGGTGGCCTCGAATGCATATGATTTTTTCTTTGATATTCTCTGGAGACAACAGGGGCGGCGTGAGTTTGACAATAGGGTATGGCATGAAAATGGGCAAAATGAGCCTATTAAAACAGTTTTTAGCTATGGATACAAAAATATGATACCATATAAAAACATTTTAAAAATGCCCATACAGCGGTATGGATAAAAAAAGGAATTGTCATGAACCATATTGCACTGACTTCGCTTTGTATCTCACTTTTTATAATTACAGGATGCGGCGGTGATCAGCAAGGCAAAAAACCATCTCAAACAACACAGGAAAAATGTATGACAAAAATTAAAACAGCTTCTGGCCTCACTTATGAAATCATCAAAGAAGGCACCGGAGCAACCCCAACCAAAGGCAAACCGGTAACAGTTCATTACACCGGCTGGCTTGATACCAATGGAGCCCCGGGCACCAAATTTGATAGCAGCCACGATCGAAAGCAACCGTTTACCTTTGTCATTGGCACAGGGCATGTCATCCGTGGCTGGGATGAGGGTGTTATGGGTATGAAAGTGGGCGAAATCAGGCGTCTCTATATCCCTGCCAACCTTGGATACGGAGCCCACGGAGCCGGAAGAATTATTCCACCTCATGCTGCCCTTATTTTTGATGTTGAATTGTTGAATGTATAAAAAGATTTAATTAAAAAAAAGAGATGAGCCAATACAAAAGGCTCATCTCTTTTTTCTGACAAACTTTTAAAAAATCGAATTTTTGTTATACTGGCTATAAACTTATAATTTCAATTTTTTAATATAAAGGCATGTTATGGACGCAGTAAGCAAAATGATGATCGATGCATTCAAAGAAGGATGCATTACTGTTATTACAGAATTCAAAAATAAAGCCACTATTCCCGATTTACCCATTATGTTTGCCAATGAGGGCATCCATGAAACATTTCAAGAATCGATCAATGGTATCGTGTACCAAGTGGCAACAATAAATGGCATAGATGAGGCAACCAAAACCGAACTCATCGGCAACCTGACAAAGCATGGCGCTCGTATGGTGCATGCTCAGGTTTCAAATAATGAAAAAGCGTTCGTAAAGGAAGGCACTCTTCTTTTGGAAGCGCTCAACAAGCTCCTCAACACCGGCAGCTGGTTTAAAACAGGCGCTGATCAATTTGCAGCTATTGAAGACCTGCAATCAGCAGTGGAAGACAAAGCGGCAGCGGAAAAGTTTGCCCCTATGATCCTGCTTATGGAAGTTGCCCGAGCCCTATCGGCGGAAGAAGAGTATAATGCTGCTACACAATCTGAATGTGATGAAGAAGATTGTGATGATTGTGACGATGAGTGCCAAGACGAATAAGTAACCCCCATTTTAAAATGGGGGACTCCCAAATTGGGCCCCAAGTGCAGCGCCGTGAGCTTGGGTAAAAAAATGGGTCCCCAGCGGAATGCAGTGAGCTTAGGTGCAAAGAATAAAAAACGACGCTTTCCAGGCTCTTTTTTTGACAAATACGGTATTTTAAACTAAGCTGATTACTGTTTGCAACATCTTTTCTTTTTTAGGAGTGCTTTGTGAGAACCACAATTTTTCTAGCAACATTGACTATTATTGCAAATACACATGTTAAGGGCGCCGATTTTGACCCGGAGTTGAATCCATTTGTTGATTCGGTTAATAGAACATCAAATCAACAAGAGCGCGCTTTTGTTGTCGGCATCACAAAAACCTTAGCTTCTGCTTTAACATCCGCCAAAGATCGTATTGCACCATTTTTTGGGCAAACGCAAAAAGAAGTTCAAACATCTACTGTTACTCCTGTAATCACCGATACCATTGCTGAAGTTACGGTAGCCACACAAATCGAACCCGTTGTAAGCACTGAACAGAACACTGCTGTTGAATCAACCTCCAACGTGATTTCTTCTGAAAAAATAAATCATGTTGTTGAAAAACTCGGTCAATGGAAAGACGCGTATTTGAAACCGATAGCAATCGCAAGCTCAATTGTTATTGTTGCGGCCGGTGTGTATCAAACATACAAGTTGTTGCACGAAGACTCTCAAGATGTCGCTGAAAATAAACCTGTAAACGAAGTTAATTAAACCAAACTCATATTCATAAGGATATTTTATGAACCGTTATATGAATGCTTTTGTATTTGCTGCAATGTTAGTTGTTGCTCAAAACAACGCTGCTGAAGTTAAAGTAGCAACTCCTTCACGCCTTGCTCGTGTAGCTGCTACCCTTAAGTCAGCTGGCTCAACTGTTTGGAACACCACAGTTGTAACCCCGGCATCGGCTATTGCAACTTTTGCTAAAGCGACCAAGTCAGCTGCTGTTAAAGGAGCAAACGCTGTTTTTGTTACCGCTCCGGTTTCATTCTGGAACAAAACCTTCAAAGCTCATCCTTACATCTCAGCTGCTACAACTCTTACTGTTGCTGCAGCGGCTGCAACAGCAGTCTACTACAAGGACGCAATTAAAGCCGCAGTTCTTGGCAACGATGAAAACGAAGATCTTGAGTAAGATTTCTGTTTTATAGAATTTGATGGCCCGAGGAAATTCCTCGGGCCATTTTTATTTATACCCGATGTTTTGTAGAACTGCGCGTGAGATCCGTTAACACCTCAATCTAAGCCCTTACCTGCCACCCCCTACCAATGTTTTCTATTTGTCAATTGAGCCCTTGCTCAAGGCGCTCAATCAGGTATCATAAGAAGTAGAAACAGAGTATAAAATAGCCTGTTTTTATACCCATACTGCGCTCATGCTCCGTATGGGACCCTAGTTCAGGTATTTTATACCTATCTTTTAACTGATTTGGAGGTTAATTATGAAAAGAATAGTATTAAACGTAATAGGTGCATCCTTATTACTCACCAATATACCTGCCCAGGCAGGAATCAAAGAGCTCAAGGCTCATGCTCAAGAGTTCCTATCATCTGCCGTTGAATATTGCAAACAAATCCCTGTGCGCTCAATGGTTAACACAGTCGCAACAGCTAGTTGGAATGCCGCAAAAGGTGGCTGGAATCAAGTTCTCAACCATCCATACATTGCCGCATCGGGAACCGCCCTTGCCGCAGCTGCAGGCTTCGTATTTGTAAAAAAGCAATCCATAAAAAATCAGCTCAATAAGGCTTTTGACATGGATTGGGATCAATGCAATTCATCGGGACAAAAAGCTCAAAATCCAAAATTTTTGCAAACAATTCGAAGACTGTACGGGATAAAGCTAAATTATGAACACTTAAGAGATGTAACAAAAGAAATCGATTCTAATGATGCACTACAAGAAGAACTCAGGGAATATCTTGTTGCGTACGACACTAATAATAAAAAAGCCTTGGTAGAATCGTCACGAAATATTTTCGAAGCTTTAAAAAAGAGATCTATCTTTTCGTTATTATTTTAATTCTCTAAAGCGAGGTTTATTATGAAAAAACAATTAATCCTTTTATCGTTGGCTGCATGCTCAGTTGCATTTGCAAAGGGCTGTGATGAACAACAAAACGTACTTGTGTTGCAAGAAAAGAAATGTTTTGACGAACAATGCGCACTTTTGGTGCAAACAATGATTAATTGCTATAACACATACCAAAGAGAGAATGAGCCCTTCTTCGAAAACTCTGTCCGATTACTTCATTCTATGTGCTACTCACACGCAATCATTTGTGCTTATACCTCTGGTCATACCTATGAAGTCCAAATGGCTGCCATACGAACATTTAAAAAATATGCTGAACAAAGAGTGAACCATGCCGTAGCAAAGGAGCAGCAACAACGAATACAAGAAACGCTCGCATGTTATTCAAATGAGCTATATGGAGGGAGAGATTCTTGAAAAAGATCCATGCTCCCATTGTCATTTTAATGATCTAAATAATGAGGTTTATTATGAAAAAACAATTAATCCTTTTATCGTTCGCTGCCTGCTCAGTTGCATTTGCATCTGAAAACAGCGGCAATATGAGACAAACAATCGTTGCAAAAGCAGCAGAATCTGCTCGCTTGGCAGCTGAAATAGCTGCAGTTGCAAACAATGTTGCTCAAGAAGTAACTCAAGAACAACCTGCAGCTCCAGCGATTACGCAGGAAGCAACAAAGAACTTGTTGCCGCGCATGTGGGACGTCACAACAACTTTTGTTTCTTCTCAAGCAAAAAATGCTTCTGAATATGCTCAACCAAAGCTTGATGCAATAAAAGATCGCATCACGGGTCTTGAAGTGGGTAACAAATTTACTCAAGTAAAAGAGTTTGCACAAAAGCAATATGAATCAGCTATTAACTCTACTATTGTCAAAAAAGCATCTGAATATGCAAAAAGTGTTGTTGCGCTCGCAAAAGAAAATCCTAAAATAGCCACTGCTATTGCGATAGCGACGGGGACCACAATAACGACATTGATCGTGAAGAAATATTTGGAATATAGAGAAGAAAAAAAAGAATGGGAAGCAAGACAAGCTGCCATACGTTCTGTTATAAACAATAACTTAGAGTGATAAAAAACATCTGTCTCGAACAGTTTTCAAAGAATGCGCATTAAATGCGCATTCTTTTTTTTGTGCGTTTCTTTCAAATATCCTTCATCCTGAAGTACGTTATGGGGAAAAGATTTCCCATTCTTACAAAAGGAATTTCTCATGAAGCGTATTATTTTGTTATCGATGTTATACACTTCCATCCACTGCGGCAGTCCTGCCGCAATTTCACAACAATGGAGCAAACTCAATAATGAATTGTCCACATTGGAAAAAGAAGACGTTCCCGGATGGATTGCCGGCCGAGCTCCTTTGTTGGAACAAATTAATGGCTTAGTCCAACAAGGATTTGGAAAACAAGCGATTCCTCTTTTCCAACGCATTCACAAACGAGATAGCCAGATTTTGCAAGAGCAACTTCCGCTGGATAAAAGCAAAGCAGAATGGGATCAACTCAAGCGCGATAAAAAATCACTCAAAACAATTGCTGAACGCCAAGCGCTTACCATAAAAAATCTTGAAGCAGAAAATAAAAAGAAATACGATGCACAAGAGCTCGCTGAAAAAAACCTACAATCGGCACTCGCAAAAACGGAATCCCTCACTGCCGAAATTAAACAGCTCAAAACTGAGAATGAAAAACTTTCCAAAGATCTCCAAGAAGCACACATTGCTCTCGCAAGCAAAAACATTCCTGTTTAGGACTTCCGGCATTAAGGCTGAGAACTTGTACGAAAATTAAGCTTTATAACTAAAAAAAGTGGTTGGTTGTCAAGAGGCACTTGTTTCAGCATCCATACCCAGGTTAAGTGGATCCTGAAATAAATTCAGGATGACATGGTAATAAGGAAGTTTATAAACCGTTAATGTCCAATTGGTATTATTGCAATTTGTATATGAAAAATGATACCCTGAAAATAAAACCCCTCAGCTGAATGTGCTGGAGCCCCGATAACCCGGGTCCCAAGCGAATAACATGAGCTTGGGTGTAATAAGGAGGAGATTCCGATGAAAATCAAACAGATTATTTTTGTATTTTTTCTTATAACTGCCGCCCAATCGCGCGCAGATGATCAATCGTGGTTTAGTTCATTGTGGCAACAAGTAACTGAGCTTGTCTCAAGCGTTATTGAAAAAACGAAACAAATTTTTAGCTCGTCATCTGTTCCGACGACTGTCCAACAAAAAGTAGATGAAGTTAAACAGGTTGTGCAAGATCAAGTTAATAAAGTAGGTGAAAAAGTAACGTCCGCCGTCAAAGACGTAAAAGAAAATATTCAAGCAGAGCTCTCAAAATTAGATACTTCTGCACAACAAACAACAACCCCCGTTGTTGAAGTGACAGAAACGAGTAAACCAGCTGCAACCACTCCATCATCTGAGCGAGAAGTAGTAAAAGAAGTTACCGAAAAATTTATACCAGAAACGACTGAAACTAAAACTGCTCAACAAGGCACAAAATCCCCCACGGATGAATCTAAAGCCGCGGCAACTTTTAGTGCAACTGATGAGCAAGAGATCAAAGACCAAATCGATCAGCAACTGCCTCCGGTTAAGCCTACGACTACCGAAACACTGGATATCAAAATTGTTACTACTCCTGTAAGTACCCCGGAAGAAGAGCGGAGAGCCTTGCTAAAAGAACTCGAAGCATTGTCTGAAACAGAAAAAGCTAACGCAATGGAATAACATTTTTGATCTATAAAATATATGCCTGGAGATAAAGGTCATTATCTCCAGGCATTCTTAATTGTGTAAAACAATCTGTTTACTGTTGCTCAACCTCAACTTCGAGCGCATCATTTTCTAAATCAATAAAGGTTGTCTTGACTTGTTTGCCCTCTTCATTTGTTGTAGAGGTTGGCTTTTCGACAATCGTCAGATTCAGAGCAAGATTATGGTGTTTTCCCGGTTCAAGAGGCATGTTTTTCCCGCCATTATCCCAAGAAGCAAGAACAATCGGTAAACGTTTTCCTATATCCCTATTGGATGGTTCCTCTACTATGATGCGCGCATTGGCCCATTCGGTTCCGTATGCTTGATTCACTTGATAATACGGCACCGATATGAGGAAACGGTCACCTTTTGTAGGGGCATCGCCCGAAGCTGTCTCTTCACTCAAACGGATTCGAATCGGGCCACTTGATTTATATGCTCTAACAACCGCATTAGGAATTTTTAATACAGGGGTTGTTGGAGAAAGGAAAAATTGAATATCAAATGATTCCGTTTTGTTCGGGGCAAGCTTAAATGTCTCGCCGCCTGCTATAATATCCAATTTTTTTGATGTCTGATTATTAATCCCCACGAGCCGTATTATCGGCTTTGCCAGCTCTTTTTTCAATACGGGTTCGGCAGGCTTTTTGGGTGTTTTAGGCATATCTTCCGCAATTTCCGCATCATCTTCCATTCCTGCCATATATGGATAAGTTCCTGTAATGATAACAAGGCTTAGCATAAGTCTTTTTATATCTATGCGCTTCATACAAACTCCTCATTAAAAATCCCATCTTGAAAAACTGGATGGACTATAAAAAATCTTTTTCAAATAAATAATATCAAACTGAGTATAAAACTCTCAAGAGAATTTTGAATTCACTTATTTGTCATTTGCAAAGTTATGCTAGCCAGGGTCGCATACGAAGCCTGGGTCCCGAATGCAAATTTGGATAAAAGCTTATGTAGTATGGGCTGAAACCGGACCCCACTCGTAGGGATAGCGTAGATTAGGTTTATTGATCTTCTGATGCTTGCAATTCTCAAGATGAGTTCATTATGGTGAGTATTGTGAGCGCAGCCGGGAGGAACGAGGCGAGCCATCAATAAAAACCCCCATGCAATTCGGGGCCCCCATCTTTGTGAATGGATAAAAACCCGGGGTCCCCATACGTGAGTATGGGGTAAATAATAGGGTAAGCGGGGATTGTAGGGAATTTTTTCTCCCGACTGTGACACGGACGATATACCACCCCTTCTTCTCTTTCTTTTCAGGTCGGTTGACTAATTCAGCGATTGAGCTAGAGTGAAATAAGTAGTTTGAACACTGATTTGAAAGGCTTTTTTTCATGAAAAAATTAAGTATCCTTCTTTTAACCGCGTTTTCATTTTTGCCAGCAGCCGCTGAAACCATAGCTCAAGGGGCAAAAACGGTAAGCAAAGAAACCAAAACAGAATTAGAGAGCAAAACAGAAGCGTTAGCAAAATCAGGTCTTGATGTGCATCTTGATCTCAAGGTTCGTTATGTTGATGCTTTT
This sequence comes from uncultured bacterium, assembly GCA_963713925.1. Taxonomy (GTDB): domain Bacteria; phylum Babelota; class Babeliae; order Babelales; family Vermiphilaceae; genus MFD01112-c2. The sequence goes on along the minus strand of OY970212.1, from coordinate 316,672 downwards.
GAAATTATGCAAAAATCAAAGCTTGGCTTGGCTGAAGCAGAAAAGCTCCAAGAAATGAACAAAAATTGGACCGAAGAAATCACCGCTAAAGGCCAAAAACTCGAGCAAGAAGCCCGCGCCTTTGAAGCTAAAAAGACAACCATGAGTGAAGCTGCAGCACAGGCTGAAGCAAAACGGTTGGCTAAAGACAAGCGTGACCTTGAAGCCCGCGTACAAGAATGTCAGCAAGATTTCCAAATGGCTCAACAAAAAGCCACGGAACGAATTCTAAAAGAAATGCGTGAATGTGCGACCCAAGTTGCAAAAGCTGAAGGTCTCGACGTTATCATTGATAAAATGACCGGCCAAGTGCTCTATAGCTCTCCACAATCAGAGTGCAGCAACAGCATCATTGCTCTTATGGACAAAAAGTCACCCGCTGCAACTCCAACTAAAGTAGCAAGCACCCCGAAAAAAGAAGCTCCTAAAGCAAAAGCTAGTTAAAAAACAAAAAAGGCTCGAAGATTATTTCGAGCCTTTTTTGTTTCCTGTTAAGCTTTAAAAAGATAAAACAACCTCTAGCCGTTTGTGGTGAGCGAAGCTTGCGGAGTCGAACCATACGAACTTTCTTAAAAAATGTATCTATTTTCTTGTTCGAATGGTTCGATTTCATTACATTTTAGCCCCAATCTACGCTTACGCTATGATCGGGGACCCCAATGCTCACCACGAACGGCGAAAGCAAATTTCATAATATAGTTACCGGTCTTTTATAATATATCTCATGAACGAACAACACAATCCACCTCCCATTAAAGCAATTATTGGTCTTGGTAATCCCGGGCCTGCCTATGAGCGAAATCGCCACAATATCGGATTTAAGGTGCTTGATGCACTTGCGGACAGCGCAGGAGCTTCATGGAAAAAATCTGAGCTCTTTGAATCGTGCAAAGTAGAATTGGCCGGACGCCAGATTCTGTTGATAAAGCCACTAACCTTTATGAACAGCTCCGGTAAAGTGATGCCTTACTTACAAAAACAAGGCATTAAAATAGATGAAGTATTAGTCGTGCATGATGAACTTGAACTCCCCTTTGGTCAGGTGAAATATAAGTTCGGTGGAAGTGCAAAAGGGCACAACGGCTTGAAGTCTATCATTGCTCATGCGGGTGATTCCTTTGGCCGCATCAGAGTCGGTGTCGGCAGACCGGAAAACAGAGATTCCGTTCCTGATTATGTATTATCCAATTTTTCAGAACCAAAAGACCAGGTCTCCGCGCTCATTGACGCGGGTGTGCAGGTTGTTGAACAACACCTAGAATTTAACCCCATAACGCTATAGCTATTATGGGGGCACAACCCCATTGCCACGTCAACGCTCGCTTCCGCCTGCAGCAAAAGATCCACCGGCATAAAAAAGCTATTTTTCATATATTTCCCCCCTGAAAAGTAATATTATTCAAATATTGCATAATAGAATATATATATTTTATACTTGAAATAGACAGGTTCAACCTGAAAACACTGTATGATCATGGTTAAAAGGACCATACCTGTTTTCCGCCGTCGCTCATCCGCTTTCATTAAAACTTCAGCGTGACAAGAGCTATGGCGTGACAAGTTGATATGAAAATAGGGGAGTTTTAATGAAGCGATTGTTATTTATTCTCTGTGGAATTGCTTTTTCCCAAATCGAGGCAATTCGCTTTGAAGATTGTTCATATGGCTATGGCTCGGAAACGAGTATCGAGCAAACATTAGATGGGTATAGGATAAAACCTGCACCTCGTGATACTTTTTCGTACACGCCTGACGATTATGATGGATTTTGGGGTAAGAAAAGAATTCTCTATGGAACAGTTGCTAATTCATCCGTAAATACATGGAGCAAAAAACAATGAATCTCATTACTAAAATCATATGGTCGCTCTTTATCACTGCCGGCGCACATTGCGTGATCGATGCAAAAGCGTATGCATATTATGACATGTATGACGATGAATACGATGATAATTATTGTGATGATGATATATGCTCATGCGCCGAACAAAAAGATTATGATACCTATGTTGAATATTATGATGACAATTATCCAATCCATTGGCGTCATCATGGATGTTATACAACATATGGATACCCAGAAGATTACGGATACCCGGAATACGTGGACTATTATCCACCCTATTATCGGCATTATCCATACTATATCGGACATCGATATGGGCCATTTTTTGGCATAGGTTTAGGGTTTTAAAAAACGTAAATTGTAATATTGATTTTGATTCAGTCCCTTTTAAGGACCCCAATTGAAGCAAGAAGCTTCCATGCTTAAGCTGCAAAGTAATTGCGAATATTGGGTATATTATCGGAGGTTATTATGAAGTGGGTAAAAAAATTTTCCATTATCTTAATTCCCATTATGATGTTCTCATTCGTTCCCGTTGATATCACTGCCCGCGGAGGCGGGGGTGGTGGTCATGGAGGCGGTGGTTTTCATGGCGGTGGGGGCGGTTTCCACGGTGGAGGCGGCTTTCATGGTGGCGGCGGTTTCCATGGCGGAGGATTCCGCGGTGGAGGGTTCCATGGTGGCGGATTCCGTGGCGGCGGAATGGCCCGAACAAGTGGATTTAGATCAGCAGGTAGAACAAGCGGTGCCAGATCAGCTGGCAGAGTTAATAGAGCTGGCAGAGTCGGCGGTCGAACAAGATTAGCTGGTAGTCGAGGCGGCAGATTAGCTGGTAGCCGAGGATTGGCTGGCAGAGGTAGATTCGCTGGTCGAGGTGGATGGAACCGTGGCTGGCATAGATCCGGCTATCCGTTTTATGGCGGATGGTGGGGCGGCTATGGCGGATGGTGGGGAATTCCTTGGTGGATAGGTTTAACCACATGGCCATTAATGTGGGCATGGTGGGGAAGTTCATACGACAACAGCTCTGACGGAGATAGCTCTGTAGTCTATGAAAATGCCGACATACCTACTGACGAGTTTGTAGACACAACTCCTATAGCGTGGCACATCTTCAACAAAACGGATAAACCCGTTGAAATTGCAATCAATGATGTCAAATATAAAGTACCCGTTAATAAACGACTTGAAACACCGCCAGGCAACAACGGAAAATTTGACGTATATGAAGACAATGGCCCATTAATCGATTCGTTTACATATCAAGCAGATGATGACATCGTAGACTTAACAAAAGATGATAAGGGCAACGTGATAGCCACAATTGTGAACTAAAAAAATATTTGGCTATGCAAAAGAAGGATGTTTCCTGAATTTTTAGGAAACATCCTTCTTTTTTATTTTTTCCATCTCGAGATGCGTCAGCTTCTCGAAATAAGCACTGCCCGCGCTGGTGCGGCATCAAGACCTACGAGCGCAAGCGGCAAAATAAATGCTTCATATTGTCCGGCATCAACATGCGCCAGGCGTAAGCCTTCAACAACACTGATATTATTTGATAACAAAAGATTATGGCTCGGATGGCCGGGCTGTGACCGCTCAAGGCCAAGATAATCAATGCCGAAAGCTTTTATTTTTTTCTCTTTCAAATACTGCGTACCGCTTTCATGTAAATAGACGAATGCAGGATCGAATGGAGCATCATAAGCAAGCAAACTGTTTTTTGTTTTACATAAGACAATCTGACCCTGAGCAATGTCATGCATACGTAAAGTATCTGCAGTAATGTATTCAAATTCTTGCATGCAATCAATCACGAGTGCATTGCCATATAAACGCTCAAGCGGTATTTGATCAATCGTTTTCCCATCAGAACTCATGTGATAGGGCGCATCGACATGCGTGCCCCCATGCATATCGAGCAACGCTGACGTTTCATTGATCTTATCGTTGGCATATGTTTTACGATGCGTAACCTGCAACACCGATCTATTTTTGTATCCGGTTGTGCGTTCTGAGAGTGGCCAGCTGATATCGATGATTTTCATGAAATTCCTTATCACACAATTTATTTTCTTGTTCGAATGGTTCGACTTCGCGTTGCTTCGCTCACCACGAACGCCGGGCCCCACGCGCAAGCGTGGGTGAAACGGATATGATTAGCTATCTTGAGGTCTTTTTAAATATGTAACAACTATAAACTCGTTCGTGGTGAGTGGAATGCAATGGAATCGAACCATTCGAACGATTAAAGTAAAAAATAAATTAAACATCGAAATGAATGCAATTCCTCATCACTCAAAATTGAAAAAAATTTAGTTTTGCTCAATTTTGTTTACTGCATGTTCCCCAAATGCATTGCGCAACAATGCGATCAACTTGGTAGCATAATTACCGCCCGATTCTTGCGACCATGCACGCACTTCAAGGGCCGCCAATAACGCAGGGACTTGAATGCCATGCTCACCCGCTTCATCGAAAGTCCAGGCTCCCGTTCCCCCCTGGGCAACTTCTCCACCGATTGATTCAAAATTTTGATCATGCATAAAGATGCCATGAGCAAGCTCCAAAAGCCATGAGCGAATCACTGATCCATGCATCCACACATCGGAAATTTTTGCCAAATCAAGATGTTGGTCCGCAAACGAACCTTCTTTGACAATCTGAAACCCTTCTGCATATGCTTGCAGCAGCGCATATTCTATGCCATTATGCACCATTTTCACATAATGCCCCGCGCCTGATGGCCCAAGCAATGCGTATCCACCCGGAGCTGCCAGCGCGCGCAGCACTGGCTCTATTTTTGTAAAAATCTCTTTCGATCCGCCAACCATCAAACAAAAACCATTTTCACGTCCATGCACGCCGCCCGATGTTCCGCAATCAAGAAAATGAAGCCCTTTGCTTTCAAGCAGCTTTGCGCGTCTGATCGAATCTTTAAAAAAGCTATTTCCCCCATCAACAATAATCGCGCCTTGTTGTGCTGCCGGCGTAATTGACTCAAGCACGGTATCGACAAGCGGACCAGCCGGTGTCATCAACCATATTAATTGTGCCGATGCAACGCATTGTTCTATTGAAGCCATAGGCTGTGCTTTAAATACACGTATTGCTTCTCGCGCCTGCTCATGGGGATCATATCCAAAAACGGTGTGTCCGGCTACCGCTATGCGCTCAACAACAGCGTTACCCATTCTGCCCAAACCAATGACTGCTATATTCACGAACGCCACCTCATAGTATGTCGCTTTTCAAATTCTTCTAATTCATCCGGACCGGCCGATTTTTTTTCGTATATGCTGATCGGAATGTTTTGTTGTTTAATAGTATCAATAACTCTCCAACATTGCTCTATCTCATCAAACCGAACGGCTATTGACAGGTCTCCTTTTATAATTTCAGACAAAAGCGTTTGGTAATCTTCCGTTGTAAAAGGGCCATACAAGCAGCTGTGACAAAATTTCATTTCAACCGGAGTCACTTCATATGATGCTCCCACCTTTTTTGCATTCAACTGCAACACAAATCCCGCGTCGGGAGTTATGTTGATTGTCAAATAGTTTGATTCACTCGGGCAGCTGGAAGAGAGCAGGCAATTAACGTGTTTGAATTTGATATGGATCGATGTATTTTTTTCACGCAATGCTTTGCCTGTTTTTAAAAAGAAAGGAACGCCCTGCCAGCGCGGGTTGTTAACCGCAAGCGTAAGCGCGGCAAATGTCTCGGTCGTTGAATTTTGCGCAACACCCTCGTGTTGAAGATATCCTCGATATTGGCCTCTGATGCCATCAACAAAACTGACTTTTGACAACACTTTTAAGCGCTCGTTTCTGACAAAGTCTCCCGACAATTGCTCGGGGGCCTCCATTGCAATGAGCGCAAGCATCTCAAGCATATGATTTTGCACAACATCACTCAAAGCGCCATACCGATCATAAAACAGAGATCTTTCTTCTACATCAAGTTCTTCATTCAGAACAATCTGCACATGTTCTATATATTTGTTATTCCACAAGGGCTCAAAAATTGCATTCGTAAAGCGAACCAGCGCAATGTTGGCAACCAATTCCTTGCTCAAAAAGTGATCGATGCGGTAAATTTGCGTTTCGTAAAAATGTTCACTAATGCATTGATTGATGGCATGGGCAGACTGTTGACTGTCGCCAAATGGCTTTTCATAAATAATTCTATGCCAATACGGCTCATTGCTCGCAACTCGTTTCACAATTCCATATTGCGCTAATGCGGCGGTGATAGAGCAAAAAAGATCCGACCCTACGGCCAGATAGACAAGCCGATTATTTTTACCCAAACTTCCGCCTTCACTCTTTGAGTTACGGCGTGACAAGCCGCTTGCGCTCTCGCCCATATTGCCACTGTTATGTTTCGCCTCTTGCTGATCAATATGCTGCGCTAATTCTTGATACGATTGTGATGATCGAGCATCCAAGGGAAAATAGGAAGAATGGGATATAAAATTGTTCCATGCATCTTCTTTGATACTTGGAATGAATGAGCGCACCTCATTCAGAATTGATTCGATAGTTTTTTGCTCACGAGCAACCCCAATCAATGACCAGGATTTCCATCCGTGTTGAGTTACCATCTGATATAATGCGGGAATAATTTTCCTGCGAGACAAATCTCCGGTAATACCAAAGAGTATGATTGTAACGGGCCCCGAAGCGTCTCGTCCCGCCATAGCCCCTGTCCCGGCATAGCCTTTAGGCGAAGACGGATTGGCGAAGGCGGAAGCGACAGCGAGATTGGGTATAGTAACGTTATTCATGAGTAAGAATCTTTCTCGTTTGTTGTTTGTAACGTTCAACTTCAGGCTGATCGAACGGGTTTATTTCCAATAAACGCCCCAACATGACCGTTTCAATCATCTTCCATTGCATATATTCTCCCAGACTATATTCAGATTTATCTTCAAGCTGCATCTTCATAAATGGCAACTGCGCCTGCTCGTACGCCTGCATGGTTCCTGATTCTATCGCATTCAAAATGGAATGTAACGATTTACCTGTCACTAACGCGCCCGCATTAGACCCAAACTCGCTAATGCTCGTTCGGGGCCCGTATTCCAATCCCACATCTGGAATAGTCTGCCTAATGTCTGATCCAAAGGTAACAAAAGTAGTCAAAATCGGAACCGGATTTGCGAAATACAGCTGCACCATCGAATGCAAATCGGTGCTTCCAATTGAAACGATTGGAAGGATTCCCACACCAGTTGCGCCCTTTGTTGTATCTTTTACTTTTCCAAGGCTTTCCGCGGTCAGCTGTCGATACCATGCCCCGAGTGATGCTGCATCTGCTGCAAATAAAAACATGTTATGAATGCGTATGCCTAAGCGATAATATTGATAGGTCGTCAAAGCACTTTGGGTGATTTTATTTTTAGTTATCGAAAGATCTAACGCGACATTGCATGCCATCCGCGCACCTTGGCACAACGCGTCAATATCATATCCCATCATTGCTAAAGGAAACAGTCCAACGGCACTGAACACGCTATACCGCCCTCCAATACGCGCGGGAACTGTCAACAACGTGTAATTGTGCTCTTTTGCAAATGTACTGAGCGGAGAATCATTATCGGTGATCGCGACAATATAGTTGTGATGCGTAGTTTTATAGTGCCGCTTGAAACATTCTATAAAAAGTGACGCAAGCGCAACAGTCTCCGTCGTTGTCCCTGATTTGGTGGCAATCACGAGCAACACCTTTTTACCACCCGCCAGCATACCTTCAATTTTTTGATACAGCGCTTGCGTATATTCCGGATCAACCGTCTCGGCAAAAAAGATTTCTTTTTTTTGTCGGTTCGACTCCGTGTGTTGCAACAGACCATGAATTGCTTTAACAGCCAAATTCGATCCACCAATGCCAACCACCAGAACAGCATCAACTTCATGATACTTTTTGTGCACAATCAGTGCTTTAACAGACGTCAAAAGAGATTCATCCTTGGGCGCATACATAAAAGCCTCACCATAATTATATGAATCGACTGCCGCTAACTCTTGTATGACATTTCTCAAATGAATATCCAAGCCTGCTATGTCTGGCGCGATCACTGATTTTGAATTAAAAATAATAGAACTCATACCCACTCTCCTGACTGCCCACTTTATATTTTCTACGTTCTTTAATTAAATCAGCTAAAAAAGAACTATCAAGAGTGGCTGAGCCTAGTTCCCTGATTCAAGCCACCCTTATTACTCTAATCTACCCCTGCAATTGACTTATTTTCTTATTGTGATAAAATACAAATAGAAACATTAACATAAGGTTAACCTATTTTTAAGGATCTTTTATGAAAAAATTTACTCTTTTTATGATAATGCTCCTTGGCATAGCTCAACCGGCAAGCTCTGCCTTCGCTGAAACATTGCCTATGCGCGTACTTTCGGTCAATACTTTGGCAGATAAATTTTATCAAAAGTATTATAATGGCGATCGAAATAATAAAATGGATTGGAGCGTCCGCAGCAACTATTTGCGTCGTTATTTACAAGGCAAAATTGATGCGTCTATTACCGAGAAAAATAATCTCGTTATCGCCCTACAAGAGTGTGATAATCAGTGTTGGGATGTGGTAAAAACATTGCGACTACCCGATGAATCATCACTGTATCATTCGAAGAGCAATTCAGACCTTGCTTTTATTGTTGTGGGAAACAAATCAGCTCAATTTTATGAGTCTCCCGACATAAAGAACAATCGATTTATTTTCATGCAATGCAGTTTTGATGGTCAGACAACAATGAATGTCGTAAACACCCATTTTTACGGCGGTACCGGCCCCAAGAAAGATTACCGTGGATATCGAGAAGAACAAATGCGCGGCCTTGCTCAATACATAAAACAAGTAGATAACGTATATTCACATTGGGTTGTCTGTGGAGATTTTAACACCGACTCAAGAAAAGATAGTCATATTTACGCAAGCTTGTTTTCGGAACTGAATGAGTCCGGTGTTGCGTTTAGTGACTCCAACAGCGAGCAACCTTCAAAACGCGTCTCGGCTTATGCTTTAGGAAGATTACAAAATATTGATTACCTCTTTATGTCACCAGGGGTGAAAATAATTTCACATGAAGTAGAACCGAAAACCACGCGAGAACAGTCTCTTTTATCTCATGGAGACGGCAATGGCGGGCAATTCCCGGACAAAAATCGAACTTGGTTTTCAGACCATTGCGCAACAAATGTTTTACTCAGTACACGGGTTGAACATTATAAAACACAAAATGAAATACAAAGTGAAATACAAAAGCGAATAGAAGAAGAACGGGAAGAAAGAATACGTCAAACACTCGCATGCTATGTAAACGAGATACATGGAGGAAAGAGAGACTCTTGAAAAAGAGTTCTGCTTTTCCATACTTTATAAACTTTGATTATATAAAATGCACGCCCGTTGCTCCATCCAACTGAGCAATGGGCGTTTTATCATGAATATCTTAAATTATGCATTCGCATACTTGTTTTAATTGGGCACGCAAAAAATATCTGCATGCCATCTTCATTTTAGATTGAGAAAAAGAAAGCACTTGTGCTAATTTGGGTAAAATAGTTGTACGTTCGAAAAAAAAGAGTAAAGTAGTCAATAAAACCGTATACTTTACCTATTAAATGGGTCCCAATAGGAACGATACTTCGTCGCCGTACCTCGAAGTGAGTGTAAATTGGGTTTATATCATGAAAGGTTCTCAGATGGATGCGTTTTACGCGAAAGCTGCCGCCTTTATTGCCGCGGCAATTGCTATGAGCATTGGGTCCCTCGGACCATCAATTTCTCAAGGGCTTGTTGGAATGAAAGCTTGTGAAAATCTTGGTAAATATCCAGAAAGCTCAAGCGCGATCAATAGAGCAATGATTCTCGCGATGGTTACCATAGAAAGCTCTGCTATCTATAACTTACTCATCGCCGGCGCTATTTTGGTCTTGAGCAGATATCTATAAGATATGATTGATATCAATCTCACCCTGATTGTGCAAATAATCCATTTTGGGGTGGCTTATTTTTTAATTCGGACGCTTTTTCTCAAACCGTTGATAGAGGTCATTGAGCAAGAAGATCATTATGATCGAACTATTCGGCAAAATGTGTCAACGGCAGAAAAAGAAAAGGCTCAACAGGAACATATTAATGCTGATCTCTGGGCATCAGCTCAACGCTCCTTTGCCAAAATGAGGCCCGAAGTTGAACACGAACCACAAAGCGCTGACGTCACTTTTGTTGCGCCAAGCATGACGAGTGCTGAGATCAAACAGAAGCAAGAGCTTTTAGCGCGCGATATACTCCAATCTTGGGAGCGCCAATGAATCTGATCGCGATTGCTTTTCGCATAATCAACTTTGTTTTATTTATCTATGGGGCATGGTATTTATTCAAAAAATACGCACGACAATCGATTGAAGATGAAATTGCGCAGCAAGAGGCAACTCAAGAACAGATTATTGCTCAACGTGCAAATCTTGAAGAGTCCATTGAGTCACTGAAAGCAGATCGAACTTCTTTGCAAACAATCATAAAAGACCTTTCCAATAAAGCGCATCTTTGGAACAATCACACCACTCAAACCAATGAAACACTTGAAATTGAGCGTAAACATCATTTAGAAAAATTGAAAAAAACGGTACAAACGCAACAAGCTGTTTATAAGGAACGCGTGTTGCAAACAGCAGCCTTACAAAGCGCTGTCGAAGTTGTTGAAAAACAGATGCGTCAATCTATTAATCAAACAAATGCTGCATCCCAAATGCAGCATATTATCAAAAACATAGCAAAGTAGTCTGATATGGATAAAATGAAAAGAATGATTGCCAAAAAATATGCGTCTGCGTTTGTGCATTCTTTCTCGTCTGAGCTCAGCCCAGCCATCATCACTCACTTACAGACTATTTCCAACGAAGATAAAAAATACAGTACCTTCACTTCATTGTTGAAATTATCAACAATTGATGATGCCCATAAAAAGAAGGCTTTTGCAACCATAGTGCGCGACTATCAACTGCCTGATGCATTTATTTCACTCTTTGATCTTTTGATGGCGCACAAACGACCTGAATTGTGGCTCATGATTATTACAGAAATTATAACGCTTTTTTGCCAAGAGCGGTCAATTGAGCTCACTACGATTTCAAGCTCACATGCCTTAAACCAAGAGCAAAAAAATGAACTGGTTAATCTGTTTGAGCGGAAAAGTGGAAAAACCGTTGTCCCCGACTTTGTTATAGACCCAACGTTAATAATGGGTATTAGAATGCTGAGCACCCACTTTTATCTTGAGCGTTCTTTTAAAAAGTATATTACTGACATCAAAAATTCGATTCATAACTAAAGGTTATTATGAACGTCAAACATACTGATCTTGTCTCCCTTTTTGAACAAGCTCTACAAAAAAATAATGACACGAAACTTGAAGAAATCGGCATTGTTGTCAGCGTCGGTGATGGTATTTGTCATGTTCATGGGCTAAGTAATGCAGTCTTTGGAGAGCTCATTGCGTTTGAAAAAGGCAATCAAGGAATCATCTTCAATTTAGATGAAGATATTGTCACTATCTTCCTTCTGCATGCTTCAATTGAAGTTGCTGAAATGGAAGTTGCCAAACGAACAGGAACTGTTTTCACCGTCCCTGTTGGCATGAATTTGGTTGGAAGAACAATCAATGCATTGGGAGCTCCAATCGATTCGCTCGGAGCAATCCAGGCGGCTGACATGCGCCCTATTGAAGCGACTATCGCTTCGATTATCGAGCGCTCGCCGGTTAATGAATCGCTGGAAACAGGGATCATGGCTATCGATACATTAGTTCCCATCGGTAAAGGTCAACGCGAACTGTTGATTGGAAACAGAAACACTGGAAAAACATCCATTACCATCGACACGATTTTGCACCAAAAAGGCAAAAACGTGATCTGCGTGTATGTCTCCATCGGTCAGCGACAAGCAAACGTGGCAAAATTGGTTCACACGCTTCAGATCAATGGCGCCCTTGAATACAGCGTTATTATCGCGGCAGATGCGGGCGAAGCGGTATTAAATCAATATTTGGCGCCATACGTCGGAACAACTATTGCTGAATACTTCCGTGAGCAAGGCAAAGACGCGCTCATCATTTATGATGATTTGAGCAACCACGCAATCGCATTCCGAGAAATGTCATTGCTCATGCGTCGAGCACCGGGACGCGAAGCATATCCGGGCGATGTGTTTTATTTGCATTCACGCCTTTTGGAACGCGCGGGTAAATTCGTATCCGGTGCTTCATTGACGGCGCTCCCCATTGTGCAAATACAAAGTGATGATATCACTGCCTATATTCCAACCAACCTCATTTCGATCACCGATGGACAAATCTTTTTAGACACCAAATTGTTCAACCAAGGTGTTCGCCCTGCCGTTAACGTTGAACTTTCAGTTTCACGTGTGGGTGGATCGGCACAAACTGCTGCTATTAAAAAAGTAACAAAAGCTTTGCGGCTTGAATTGGCGCAATATAAAGAATTGCTCGATTTTGCTCAATTTGGAACAGAGCTTGATGAAGTCTCTCAGCAAAAACTTGCTCGCGGAGCACGAGTGATGGAATTGCTCAAACAAAAATCATCCCAGACCCGTACCTTTGTTGACCAGACATTAATGCTCTTTTTACTCAAAGAAAACATGCTCGATGAGCTTGAAATCAAAGACGTTTCTGATTTTGCAACACAATATGTCAGCTATATCAAAGCCGTGTATCCTGATGTTTATGAAACTATTGAGCAAACAAAAGATTTGAGTGATGCATCGGCAAATGCACTACTCAATTGCGCGAAAGAATTCAGCAAGATTTTTGTTTCAAAAGACAGGACAGATCTGATTTCACTGTCATGAAAATAATTTCCTAAAAACGTTTGAGCGTGTTATAGTTTTTGCGCAAGTGAAATAACTTACTTATCATAACAAAAAAGGGTTTTTTGTATGCGTATACTAGCACTTTCTGCCTTACTTATGTTTTCCGGGCTCACGCTCGCTGCGAAACATGATGAATTGACCGATATGCTTCATGAAGAAGCCGCACTTCTCAAATCATCTATATTGCAAGAAGCAGCTTGCCCTACACTATACACATTGTTGCAGCAGATCACATCAAAAGCTGGCATTAAAATGCCAAAAAGCATTGTCATTATGACTACAGAACTAACCACTAAAATTGAAATAGCATTAATAAACCAATACTCGATTCACTCAATCCCGACGACTGCTCATTTTGATTTTCTTGGAGACTTAATTATTTCGCGAGATATTTTAACCCAATTTACCTATCATGAGCTAGAAGGACTGCTCTCTACTGCAGCTGCCGCGAAAGCACAGTATCAGATCACGAAACAGATCTTTGCGCCTTTAACAGCTGCTTCCACATTAGCAGCAATTCATTTTGCTTTGCAAAAGTATAGCTCCTTTGAAACAAAGAGCATTTTCAATGATTTTATGACAGTAGCCGTGGTCCCATTAACACTTTTGTATGCTTTCGTTGGTAGATCAGTTCAAAGAAATGCTGATATATTCGCGCTTTCCTTAACTGATCCGAAAAATATAGAGGATGGGCTCATTGCTTTAGCTCGTTTACAAAACAATTATTCTTCTTCATCTACGAAAGAAAGAGTATTCGCTGCATTTCACTTGGAAAAACTCTATAAAAAAATTAAGAACATCTTCTCTGATGAGAATACGATAAATGCTCGCTTTGACAACTTGGATAAACATAACAACAACAAATAGTCGCATCTTTTTAATACAGGAGATTCCTATGTATAAATTAGCAACAATTTTATTGGCATCATTATATTTCACACATGCCTTGACCTCAGACGATATAACGCAAGCGCTTCGTACAGAATTAGGGTCCGTGAAAACAGGCATTTTAAGTCAAGAAACATTTCCTATCTTCTATCGATTGATCGAACGCTTGTCCGGTGCTGCAGCTATTCCAATACCTCAGTATATTTCTGTCTATGAAGCGGAATATCAAAAAGTAACCAAAGAAGGTTTCATCGAAAAACATAGAAGAGATGTTCAAGCGTATCTTGATTTGTTTGGCGATCTTGTCATCGCGCGAGAAATAATTTCAGAAGCCTCATACCATGAACTGGAAGGAATTCTTGCAATCGCTTTCGGGGAAAAAATGTTGAACCGACTTTCTCAGCAAACGGCGTCAGGATTGGCTGCGTTTGCGGCAACTCTTGCAACAACATTTGGACTTAACACAATTTCTCATGTTATGCCAAAGGCAGTATCTGACAACCTCGTTGCGGGAGGCATTCAAGCAAGCTTTTTTGCTACATGGCTCACCTATGCCGCCACCGGAAGATCTATTCAAAAATCAGCCGTAGCAAAAGCACTTCCTTTGACGAATCCAATGTATATCCGAGACGGTTTGAATGCACTCGCTCGCATACACAATAAAAATAATAACCCTTCTTTTGTTGAAAGAGCATTCAGCTTCTTGCATTTGAAATATATTCTTGATCCAATCATACAAGCATTTTCTCTCAACAACACACCAGCCACACTTTTAGAAGAACTGGGAACGCATATTGAACTATGCGATGTCTGCGATTAAATAAAAGCGTTGAGCCCACTGTACAGGAGCGGATCAAAGGGGTAACCCCCTTTTGAAACCCACCTTGATTTCAGGCTAATTTTTTTGCCCTTGTGCAGGGCATGCACCGGAAGGGTGCTCGTCCACCCTTCCGGCTAACGGACACTTAAGACTCAGCGTCTTAAGAATCTCTTCATCCGCGCCGAGTCGGCCATACAAAATTTCTTAGGAAATTTCTTCATGGCTTCCGACGTCGCTCATTGGGACTTCTTTTCTTTACCAATGCGACATTATTATCCCAGCCCAAATGACAATGCAATACAAATATCTACGATGAAATAAAAAAGTCTGATGAGGTTCACCGAACAAATGAAGCGATTTATCGCGTATGGTGAGTTGAGCCTCAAGGAATTTTTAAAACCTCGGTTTTAAACGTCCGTTGTCCAGAAGGATGGACGAGCATCCTTCTGGCACTGGTCCCCGCGCAGGGGACATTACGCTTCTCTTGTGCTTACATGAATAGACTGTTTAGCATATATGCAATGAACGATAAAGGAGTTGCTATGTCAAAACAATTACAGTAATGGAGGCGCAATGAAAGCCGTCTGGACAGGATCTATTTCTTTTGGTTTGGTCAATATTCCCGTTTATTTGTATACAGCAATCAAGCCACATTCACCTGGTTTTACTCTTTTGCATGATAAATGCCACACTCCTATTGTGTATGAGCGTCGATGTCCACATTGCGATGAAATTGTATCATGGGCTCACACCGTTAAAGGACTCAAGCAATCAGACGGATCATATTTTATTTTGACACAAGAAAACTTAAAAAAGTTAAAGCCTGAAAAATCAAACTACTTAAATATGCAGCAATTTGTTCCCGCATCAGAACTTCAACCAATCTATATCGACGGGCATTATTACATCGCTCCTGTCAAAAACCATGAAAAAGAATTTTATCTCTTTCATCAAGCGCTGGTCAAAAGTGGCCTGGTTGCCATTGGAAGTTTTGTTATGCATGAAAAAGAACACGTGTGCGCAATACTGCCTTTTCAAGATGGGTTACTTTTAAATACATTGAATTATTCATATGAAATTAACGATATTGCACAAGTGTTGCCCGAAAAGCAAAAACCCAAAATGAGCGCGCAGGAATTGAAACTTGCCGATCAGCTCATTAAGCAGCTCACTCGAAAAAAATTCGATCTCACTCAATTTAAAGACACCTTTAAAGAAAAGTTAACCGCCGCATTAAAAGCTCAAAAAAAGATGAAAGGCAAAAAGCCTGCCAAAAAAGTAACCGCCAAGAAACCTGCAAAACAAAAAGAAACATCTTTGACGACAGCTTTACGGGCAAGTCTGCATAAAAAGCCGCGTTCAACGAGCCGTCCAGTTGCCTATGCGCGTGGGAAAAAATAAGGAAGACAAAGGGGAACAATAATGAAAGCATTACGTTTGAATGGTGTGGGAAAAATTGTGTTGGAAGAAATGGAAGACCCGGTTATTCAAAAACCAACAGATGCAATCGTCAAACTCACTATGTCTGCCATTTGTGGCACCGATCTTCATGCTGTTCGTGGCACTATCCCTTTCTATGAAAAAGGAACTGTGTTAGGCCACGAAGGCGTTGGCATTGTCAAGCAAATAGGCTCCGATGTGCACAATTTCAAAGTCGGAGATCGCGTTATTATTCCTTCCACCATTGCCTGCGGGCACTGTCTGAACTGTAAAAAAGAGTTGTATGCGTTATGCGACAAGGCAAACCCTAATGGTCCCGAATGGGGAACTGCTTTTTACGGAGGTCCCTTATCATCCGGATCGTTTGATGGCATGCAGGCAGAAAAAGTACGCGTTCCCTATGCGGATGTTTCGCTCGTCAAAGTGCCCGACGAATTAAAAGATGAACAAGTTATTTTGCTTTCAGACATTTTGCCAACTGCATACATGGCTGTTGAAAACATTTTTCCCGATCCGAATGACACTGTTGCCGTTTTTGGCTGTGGACCTGTGGGACAATTGGTGATTGCTTGTTTGAAAAAAGCGGGCATCAAAAAAATATTTGCAATTGATATGTATGAAGATCGGTTGGCTAGAGCGGAAAAACAAGGCGCGCATATCATAAACTTTAATACCGTTGATCCCGTTACCGAATTGAAAAAATTAACTGATGGTTTTGGCCCCGATAAAGTGATCGATGCCGTCGGAACCGATGCTGTGCACCCTGACTATGGATTTTTCAGCCTCATCAAAAACTTTAGCGAAATTCGTGAATTGCGCGAGTTTGCAAGAGAAGTGAAAAAAGTTGCACCATACAGAAATCCTCAGGGCAAAAACTGGATCCCGGGCAATGCTCCTTCACAAGTCTTGCGCTGGGCAACAGCAGCCGTTGCCAAAGGGGGCGTTGTGTCAATTATTGGCGTGTACACCGAACTTTTAGAGACCTTCCCGATTGGCCAAGCAATGGAAAAAAATCTGACTATCACCATGGGTAATTGCAACCACAAAAAATATATTCCCGAATTGCTCCGATGGGTGCAAAAAGGCGAGATCGATTTGGTTCCCTTTATTTCTCACATATTACCCTTTGATCAAGTTGTGCATGCATATAAAGAGTTTGATAAAAGGAGTACGGGGTGGATAAAAGTGGCGTTTAAAGTTTAGGCCTGCTCCGCGCAGGCATGTGCCAGAAGGGTGTTTTGTCCCCTGCGCGGGGACCGGCGCCAAAAGGGTTTTCGTGAACCCTTTTGGAATACGCACGTTTAAAACCAAGGTTTTAAAAATTCCTTGAGGTTCAACTCACCATATGCGATAACCATCGCTTCATTGGCTCGGCGAACCTCATCAGACTTCTTTATTTCATTGCAGTTGATCTTGAGGCATTGTGATTTTGCTTTGAATTATTGTATTTGCATTCATAAAGAAAAGAAGTCCGGTAGTTTCTCGAGACCGAAATAATTTTGAAAAAATTGTGTGTGTCGAGGTTTGAAACGAAGGACGGATTTTTAAGGCAGCGCCTTAAACGCCCGTTTTGCAAAAGCGGTGGCGAGACTGCTTTTGCCGCTGGTCCCCGCGGAGGGGACAAAACATTTTTTGGTGCTCGCCCTGCACAAGGGCAAAATGTTTTTTATTACTCACCTTGAGTTGTTATTTTTTCAAATACTTTAAATAAGCTTGGCCAGAAAGATGTTTTAAATTTGAGTGTTTTTGTTAAGTAGGATTCCAGATCTGTGTGCACATGTTGTTGTGTAATAGGCGAAAGACTCTGTTTGATCAAATCAGGAGAAACCATTGTCTTACTATTTTGAGCTTCAGGGGAATCGTTTAACGATAGATGTAATAAAAGTAATGCTTCTATAGAGAGTTGTTCGACATTAAAATCCCATTTTATTAAAGTGTCGCCTCTATCGTTCTCTGAAATAAAAAATTTATTATTCGGAGACACAAATATTCGATCTTTCAAGATTTCTTCTTTATATTCAGAAAGGATTCTGATCAATTTTCCGGTCGTTGAATTAAAGATTTTTATTTCCCCGTTGTACGTTGAGCCTACAAGCACCGCTCCTTGGGATGAAAGCGCAATTGATAAAATTCCGCTAGAAATTGTGTTATGAGAAGCAAACTTAACTTTTACAATGTCTTTTGTATTTATATTAAGAATTTGTGCTTCCGCGTTGTCGCTCATTGCCACTATCGACCGGTCTTGAGAAATTGCAAATGATTTGGTTGAAAATCCGTTTATGGGTTTATGCCAGAGCTGTGTTTTATTCGATTTGCCAGTTTCTAAATCCCAAATACCTATTTGGCCACGGTCAGAGGCGCTTATTAATTTTTTTCCATCAATTGAATAGACAACTAATTTTATATTATCAAAATGAGGGAATGTTTGTGTCTGCGTAGCTGTTTCCAGGTTCCATACTTCTATTTTGTTATCAGATGCAGTAGTAAGTGATCTTTGAATAGGTGAAAAAGCAAGAGCGCTCACCGGTGATGCAAATTCAGTTAAAGTTTTAACCAGCTCTCCCGTTTTATAATTCCATAATTTTACCGTGTTATCAGGCGATCCACTTGCAATCAAATCCTCAATTGGAGAGAATGCAAGTGGGGCAGGAAGGTTATGATCCTCTTCTTTGTTTTCTTGTAGTGATCGTATAACATTACCGGATTCAAGCTCATATAAATCTATAGAGGGATAACTTAATACAGCATATAATTTGCTGTCCCATGAACAACAGCTTGAAAAAGCATTCGGTGAGAGGTTTGTAATATTTGTTTTTGGAGTAACAGCGGTAAGAAAGAGTTCACTCATTTGAGAATCATTTTGCATGTGCTCCGCTACTCTTTCCTTCAAATCAGTAGGAAGGCCTAAACCTGTAATAACATTTCTATCACTTACAAATTTTTGTAAAAATTCGGGCGAGATCATTTTTTTATTGAAACCGGAAATCACAGATGAAGTCACTTTCTGAGAAACATCAAGAAAATGCGCTGCCAAAAGAAGATTTTTTGTTCTTTCAAAACTATAGGTACCGATAGTTCTCTGGGTCTCAGCGACCGCAACAGCAGGTTTTTCATAAAATATTTTGTCAAATGCATAGAGCAAATCAAAAATATCTTTATCAATTGCACTGAATTGAGTTGATTGTGCTTCTTCTTCAGATATTTTCCATAAAGCTTTTATGGTACCAAAATCTTGTAATAGAGCCTTGGCATAAACTCCTGAAGATCCATCTTTGAACGTTATCTTGTATTGATCCGAAATATCAGCAGCTTTGGTTTGTAAAAATACCGCACTCAATAACACTAATTTTTTCATCGCGCCCCGCAAACAAAATTTTGCATTTATCATATTGAATGCATAGAAAAACACAATAGATGACCCCCGTGAGATGAAATAAAAAGGGCTATTTCTTTTTATACTTCTTATCCAGTTTCTCGATTGTCTTATCGCTTAATACAGATTTTGGTTTTGTGCTGACTGGATTGCTGCGCGCGTCGGCATATTCATCATCTGCTTTTCTTAACAACCAGTCGCGTTCCTTAAAACGACTCAATGTATAGATGCCTTTCAGCTTTTTGCCGTGCAAGTTCATCTTGATATGCCCATGGTCAAATGCTTGTGAAAGTGATAATGGTTTGCCATTTTTTTCCGTTAAGTTATCAAAGGTGCCGGTGTCCCAGACAATTACGGTACCCGCGCCATAACCCTCGGGAATAATTCCTTCAAATGTTGCATATTCCATTGGATGATCTTCGGTTGCGGTTGCTAGCCGTTGCACTCGCGGATCTGTTGATGGCCCTTTTGGAACCGCCCATGATTTGAGCACTCCATCAACTTCAAGTCGAAAATCATAGTGCATGTGGCTTGCATGATGTTGCTGAATGACAAAAATATTTTTGCCCGATTTTTTGGAAACGCGTGGCTTTGGTTCGGGAGTTTTAGTAAAATCGCGTCGCTCTTTATATTCTTTGAGTGCGTTCTTTTTTTTCATATCACATGCCTCATGAGAATTATTCTTGCATTCACGGTAGCTCGAACACCCGGCGCAAAACAAGATAAAGACCAAGAAAATAAAAAAAGTTGCTTGAAATTTCATCATTAATCCATTAATAATTGACAAAATGAATATATAAAGACATCATACTTATAATAAACTTGTTATCCGAAGGGAAAAGTACCATGAATAGGTATCGATTTTTCATATTCTTAATGATTTTCTGTTTTTTTATATCGCACGCGCAAGATAATTCTCTTTTTTACGATTTCCATGAAGCGCAAATGATATATGCCAAGCACATACTCATTTTAAAAAGTGAATCAAGAAAACGCTTTACTGCAAGCGATACTCAAAATGTGATCATTCTTAATAAGCTAGAATCGGCCGGAGGGACCAAAGCTTTTATTGATATGTATACCCCGAAATGCCTCCGTTTTGCCGAATCATATAACGTCTGCACGTTTCTCAATCAACTTAAAAAATATCGCGCACGATTACAATCTCCCACTGAAATGGTTAAGGAAATAGAATCTGAGTTGAAAGAAGTAAATCAAAATCTTGAGGAACAACAAAAAATGAGTCCTGGCCATCCGCTTGGAAAACTACACCGAGCGTACCGCGATTACTTAACAACTCTTTTAGAACGTGCGAAAAAAACTTAAGCCCCTTGTGCAGGGGCGAGCACCAAAGATCCCGCTCCCGCGGTGGGCCTTATCAAACCTCGGGTTTCTCAAGAATCACGTCTTCTGCTTTTTTATCTATGCGCAATCCCTGAAAACGACCTTGGCGCAGTTTGTAATCTCGCGTCCATTCTTGAAACCCAATTTCAGCCACATATTTTGGTTTTACAAAATGAACATTCAATTCAGAGACATTAAAGTTCGCGAAGGGATTTTTTTTGATTTCTATCGCCTGCAATTTTTTGACAAATTCTTGCAAATATTCATCTGAGAACCCAGTGCCTACTTTTCCCGCATACATCAGTTTACCATCTTGATAATATCCCATTAAAAGTGCTCCAAAGCCTACGCGAGAATTGCGCGGTTGGGTGTATCCGCCGATCACAAGCTCTTGATTAGCCACACATTTGAATTTGAGCCAATCGAGCGAACGCTGATGAACATAGGTGCCTTCTCTTCTTTTGGCGATGAGCCCTTCCCACCCTTTCTTGCAGGCAAGCTTACGCAATTTCACACCTTCAGTGTTTTGGTGTGTTGTATATCTGAGCGAGCCGCCAAAGGAGATGCTTTCTTTCAATATTTTTTTTCTGGCCATCAAAGGCAGATCGAGCAAGCTATAGCCATCTACGTATAAAATATCAAAAATATAGATATAGACTTTCACACCAACTGCCAACGATTTTTCAGCACTTGTAATGCCGAGTCTACGTTGTAATTGTGAAAAACTCGTTTCCTTCCCCTTGAAGGCGACCACTTCTCCGTCTAAAATTACCTGCTTTACATCGAGCTTTTGAGCAGCTTCTTGTATTTCCGGATACATGGTATTAAGTGATTTATCATTTCGAGACTTGAGTGAAACCTTATTTCCATTTTTAAAAATCAAACAACGAACGCCATCAAATTTTCGTTCAAAAATCCAATCCTTGTCTGAAAAATAATTTTTTGTGAGTGTTGCAAGCATTGGCTGCTCAAATGAGGGCATTTTCATTTTTTTAATCTTTTTCTGCAACTCAAGCGGAAGTTTTTTGAGTGATGAATTCATACACAACCTTTTTTATATTAAGTATGCATCGGATTATTTGTCAAAAGAAATAATCCGATGTAAAATAAACGCAAGTTAATCTCATTATAAAGGTCAATATGAAAATTTTATCGATTTTAGGTTTTATGGTAGGAATAACTTTCTGTGCCGACCAAATCCCGGTTTCTCCCGAACAACAAATGAAGGCATATCAAAATTACCAAAAACACTTGCAGCAGAATGGGCAAGGAAACATATTGTGCTTAAGCACTGCTTCGCGCATGGACTTTAAAATGTTCTTACAAACTCACAGAGCATTGCTCGGGATTCCTTTAGATATGCAAACCTATGATTCCTTGGTAGCAAGTATTAAGTCTGATATGCATTCAAACCATCCGATTTGGATGTATATGCCTAAAAGTGAATCAGATCAACTTATTGATACAATGTATTTGAAACCGGCAGAAAAAAACTCGCAACATTTCAATACTTGCAAAATAATTCCAGATCAAGCGAGGCAAAAGAATATGTTGAGACTCTGCTCTATTACAATCGTCTCTTACATGAAAAACATCAGAATAATGTTGCCAGCCTTCGATTATTCAATGAATTTGAAAAAGAATTAGAGGAAAAAATCTCAACAATTGGCTCATTACCGGGAACAAAAATTGATACGGCGGAAGAATTTCATCTCACAAAAGATTTATTTTTCCATGCAAGTAAGAAATATTATGATCAAAATATGTCCGTAGGAAGAGCAACTATGTCCGTAGGAAGAGCAACATCGTATGAATTCAGTCATCCCATTGATGATGATAGTGCGAGTGATAGCGATTATGATAGTGACGATTTTTGATTTTTATAACCCGATTTGAACTCATTGTGAGCTAATGCAATAGAAATGAGACTCTCGTAACGTAATTCGATCCTTGTTCAGTTCTTATAGATTCGATTAATTCAAATGAATTAATTAAAAATTGCATCTGTGGAAGTTGAATCATCCTGACTTGTTCGATAAATTCGTGTTTATTTTTTATATCATTCACGCGTGCAATAGTAAGGTGTGTGTGAAAACTGCGCTGGTCAAGAGAAATGAATGTGTTCAGTGATTCTTGTAACTTCGTAACAAAATCAGTTAATTCTGGTGAATCGAGCAGTGGTATGTACATCACTGCTCGATCTCGTTTTAAAAACAGATCAAGATTCGTCCCTGTAGTTAACAGAAACGGTTTTTGTTTTACTTGATGAAGCGCATTTATATCATCAAGAACTTGAGCATCATCTATGGAGCCCAAAAATTGAAGTGTTATATGTGCGATCGTTGGATCAACAAAGCGAATCTTAGCATCCTGTATTGATTGAACACGATTTTGAGCAATTTGTATCTCCTGCTGAATACAGGTAGGAACCCACATGCCAATAAAAAATGAATGTTTTACCATTTTTCTTTCCATTGCATTCTCATTTTTGCATATCTTCAAGAGCATTCTGTTTTCTGTAATAGACAAGCATTACTATTTCGCTCAGAGCTAAGAAAACAATCAGAATTCCTACGATGGTTATGAGTTGAGCTATCGTTGGTATTACAAAATAAAAATACTGTTGGCCCAGTGTTGTAAATGGAAGTGCCAGTGAGACGGAAGTAACAACACAAGAAGCAACGATTAACGCCAAGCTTGGATACGGCTTTGAGAAAAAGAAGCGGCGATTACGAACAATAAATATCAATCCAATTTCAGTGACGATGTTGACAATAAACCAGAGGGTTCTTGCCACCGATTCCGGCGCGGCTCGATATAGTGCGAAAATACTAATATCAGGCAAACTACCGATAACTGCGAGCAACACAATCAGCAAGAAGTCTTTATTAAACTGGTATCGTTTTGGCTCACGCAAATCCTGCGACAAAACGTTGTCAGTTGAAATCGCAAGTAAAGGCATATCCGAAAGTATATTTACCAACAAAATTTGGATTGGCAGAATGGGTAAATAGGGCAATAGCAACGAGAGGATCCCGAGGGAATAATAATTGCCGAGATTATTTGACATCGTTGTTTTGACATATGTATTGATGTTGGCAAAAATTCTGCGCCCTTCTTTGATCGCAAAAATAATAATCGAAAGACTTTTTTCAAGCACAATAATATCTGCAGCTTCGCGCGCAACATCAACAGCCTCTTGCACCGCAATGCCAACATGGGCCGCTTTTAAAGCTGGAGTATCATTAATGCCATCACCGAGGAACCCAACAGAATATTTTTTTTGTAACGCGTTGACCACATTCAATTTCATGATCGGTGTGATGCGTGCGAATACAACATATTTTTCACACGCCGCTTGAAAATCTTCCTGGGCCATACCGGCAAGATCGCGTGCGTTTACCACTTGATCTTTTGAACTGACAAGCCCAATTTCTTGTGCGACAAAAGCGGCTACTTCGGGCGTATCACCGGTGAGAATTTTAAGACGAAGTCCAAATTTTTGTGCACTGGCAATTGTCTCTCTGGCCGATTTTTTTACGGGGTCTATGAATGAAAAAAAGCCAACAAACGTCAGGTCTTTTTCATCGTCAATTGAAATCTTTTTTGTGGTGATCTTCTTCGTTGCTATCGCTAATATACGTCTTCCCTGTCTGCCAAGCTGTTCAAACTGCTTCTTAATTTCCTCTTTTGGCTGACTGATTTGAGCTGAAAGTTCTAGAATTAATTCGGGAGCTCCACGAACGATAAGCAACTCGTTTCCTGAACTATCCCGCACAGACACGGTATTGCGAATGCGATCAGAATCAAATGGTATTTCTGATTCTCTGACAAAACCATCCGCTTTTTCCAACAATTCAGGTGTCATTTTTTCCGCGATAGCAGTATCAAAACCGGTCGATACATCCGTGCTACGCATTAAATCTAAGCTTCGTTGCTTTTTTTCATCTGAAGAAGAAATTGTGATCGGGTCAAACGGCTTCGTTGCCGACAAAAATCCGTAGAGCAACAGTGCGTCTGCGTCATCAGAAACGATTTGCTCCAACACCATTTTGTTTTCTGTTAATGTCCCGGTTTTATCGGTGCATAAAATTTCTATATCACCCAAATCTTCTATGGAAAGTAATCGTTTTACAATGATTTTGTGCTCGGCAAGTCGTAATGCCGCAGTTGCTAATGCAAAGGTAATAAGAGTTGGAAATGTTTCAGGAATAATGCCGACAATCAAGGCTATGGCAAAAATAATTAAATCTCCAACCGAGGCCGTTTTGTTAACCCAATAATGCCCGATCATGATAAGAGGAATCGAAATAAGAGCGGTGAGCGCGATCATCTTTGAAAATTGTTTGACTTGCTTAAGATAGTTGCTCGTGGGCCGAACGTTAGCTACCACTTGCGCAATAGCACCCATCTGTGTATGAGCGCCAATTGCAACGACAACGCTATACCCATCACCGCCCATCACATGCGACCCGGCAAACAACATATTTTTCATGTCAAAAATATCTGTCGCCCCTTTTGCAAGCGCATCTGATGTCTTAGCAATATCTACAGACTCTCCGGTCAAAATTGATTCATCGACAATAAGATTATAATCTTCCACAATGCGCATGTCGGCAGGAACAATTGCTCCCCCCTCGAGAAAAACAATATCACCGGGAACAAGCTGTGATTTATCAATCGTTATGAGTTTTCCATCTCGCTTGACTGAACATGTTGCAGCAAGCTTTTTCTTCAAATATTTCAACGCCTTGTGTGCACGAGCTTCTTGAAAAAAACCAAATAACGCATTAATTAAAATAAAAATAAGCAGTAACATCCCATTCATTTTCTCACCGATGACAAATGAAAGAGATGCCGCAATAAACAACAGATAGACAAACGGATCATTCAACTTTTGTAAAAAAAGACGAAAAAGCCCTCTTTCATAACTTGGCATACTATTACTGCCAAACAACTTCTGACGCTCGCTGGCCTCACTTTGTGTCAACCCACTAAGACTTGAATCTAATGCCCGTATCACATCCGAAACAGATAGCGCGGTCATCTGAGAAAGAGATGGAATTTTGATCATGCTCATCACAACGTCCTCGCGATCGATCCTTTCTAAAAAAATGATCGATGTTTCAAAACGCAAATCTACATTTATTAACCATTTTTAAAGTGACAATTCTGTATTCTAACGAGAGTGTACAAGGAGTGTGAAAACGCTCGCAACCATATTAGATTCTTATTTTCATTCCATCATACCCAACAATGATTTTGACGCCATGATCTCTTGCAAGCTCTTGAATCCCTTTCTGTGCCTTTTGCATATTTTTGTAAAACCATGCGCCAAAATGAGTCAATATGATGGTGTGAGTATGTTTTTTAAATAAGTTAACAAGATTTTCAATGCCGGTATGCCCATAAATTTTTCCTGTCGTTTTGTTTCTTCTGACCATACCGCCTTTTCGCATAAAGCTCGCTTCGGTGATGACAAGATCGAGATTGCCCAGTTTTTTTTGATATTTTTTCTCTATCCAAATCATATCGCCGGTATACAGGATCCTTTTGCCTTGATATTCGATCAGGTAGGCGTGCGATGCAACTTTAATGCTATGAACAGTTGGAATGGGAGTGATGGTATATGAGCCAATTTTAAACTTTCTTTTTTTAACGATTATTTTGACTCCATCATATGCCTCAGGGGCATAAATGTTCATAGCAAATGAAGGCGTTTCGTGGTGCCGCACAAAATAGGCGTGATCCGGATGCAAATGAGTAATTAAAACAGCGCGAGGCTTGTAGGATACAAATGATGGGTCTCCCATATCAAGCAGCAGTTCATCATTGATGAGCACGCCGGATTTTTTCGAATGATAGGGCGCCGATTCCTCAATTTCACCACGGGTTCCTAAAATCTTAATGGTGATGACTGATTTTTTATTGGAGGTTGTTTGATAACGTTTGGGTAAAATTTTTCTTAGTTCATCTTTTGCTTTTTCGAGTCGATCTTTATCAGTTGGACTAAGATTTTTTCCAGCCCGATTAATATAAAAATTCAACATCGACATAGCTGATTGAAATTTTGTCCCTTTGGTTCGATTGCTCGCCAAAGCGGCTCGCTTTAATCCTTGTGCAATACCTTTTGACGATCGACGAAATAATCCTTCGGGTAGATCCATCGCATTTGAAGTCTCTTGCACATGCGCAACCCACATTTTTTTGATTTTTTTTGCCATACTATCCCCTTCTTATGCATAGGATAATACAACTGAACAAGGACGATCTATCGTTGAGATATTTTTCTTTTGGGACGATAGAAAGGATCACATTCGATAGCATCTAATGACACTAACGTCTTAAATGTGTTCCAGCTTGTACGGATGATAGGAAGAGGATTGAGTCGATGTTGCCAAACAAACAAACGTGTTTTTGGATCTGCTGGACTGCCGCTTTCCAAAATCGCCATATATCTTTTTATATTCTTGATATTGAATGTCTGAAGATGTCTTTGCCAAAATGGAAGCTGCTCCAACAATAGTGTGAAGCTCATCGGCACGGTGCTCTGGCAAAAAATATACGTTTTCTAATTTTTCTTTTTCAAAGTGAATGTTCTTCTCATGACATCTGCGCATAAAATCTGCATCAAATATGTTGAAAAATCGCTCTTTAAAATGTCGTTCTGTGACTTCCCAATTATCGATATGAACATCTCCAAGAACATATTGCTTTTGCAAATCCATAACTATGTTTAAAACGGTTATCATTTCCCATTCATTTAAATTAAAAGTTTTATCATCAATCATGAAAGGAGTGATTTCCTCAATGGAATAACACAAGGCTGTTTCTTTGATTATCTTTGCAAGCTTAAACCGCTGCGCAGAAGCTACCAGCTTGCTATCTTTCACGCCCAGCTTTTTCCAATATGCAACTGTTTTTTTGTCTGCAACCACACCTGCGATGAAAATACTGCCAATACAAGGACATTTGGTAGCATCATCGATGCCTGCAATACGAATAGGAATAAGAGTATTCATTCTATATTTGTTAACCTCACAATATCATTACAAATATATAATTTTATGATAAAAAAGCAATGAAACCGAAAAACTAACATTTATAGAGGTTTTCAAAACGAGCAAAAGGGCTTCTATGTGTTTTTATGGGTTAAAATAGCCAGTTTGAATAATTTATTGACTTCGGTTATTGAGATTTGTTATGATGAAAGTAAGAGGTAGGGAAGGTAGTTTGAAGCTTGTTCCCATACGTGCGTAAGTGTGTGTATGTGAAACATGAAATAAAATTCATGAATTCCCTCCTATTTTATCCCTAAAGACAAAATTCGAAAGCCTCTGATTTTCAGAGGTTCTTTTTTTTGCCTAAAATGTATTATCTCACCCCCCCCCCACACCCATTAGACAAACAGGAAATATTTTTGTACGTTGAAAGCAACAGGGTACACACTATTTCAGGGAAAAAATTATGAAAAAGACTATGAGCCTGCTTCTTTCGACACTAGTATGGGCACCTGCATGTGTCGCACATGTAACTTTTGAAATTCTCCCCGGAAAAACCCTCACGCTCAAACAAGGCGATATCACACAAGAATCAGTTGATGTTATCGTCAATGCCGCAAACCCACAATTACAAGCTGGTCAGGGAGTCTGCGGAGCCATTTTTAAAGCCGCAGGAAAATATGGATTGCAACGTGCATGCAATGAACATCCGATCGTTGAAGCATCCGATGTTCGCTGTCCTTTTGGGCAATCCCGCATTACCGAAAGTTTTGCTCTTTCAAAACAAGGCGTAAATCACATTATCCACACAGCAGGGCCAGATTGTCGCATCATTAAAAATGAGCAAACACAAGATCGCCTGCTTGAGAAAGCATATATCAACAGCCTGCAATTGGCTGATGCATATCATCAAAAATCAATTGCATTTCCATTTATCAGTTCCGCAATTTATGCATTTCCAGCCGATCGCGCGAGTCTTATAGCCATACGCTCGGTTGTTAATTATCTTAAAACAAAACCGGATTCGAAGTTGACCGATGTTCGCTTTATTCTATTTTCTGAAAGTGATTACGACTTGTTCTTTCAAGTCGCATCGCAGATGCTGACAAAGTAGTAGCTTTCAAAAAGCAGGCCAAAGGCATCCAGTATTGAAATTACTCGGTAAATTAACAATATCGCAGTAAAATTTTATTATTGTTTCAAAAAACAACATTCTTGCGTATAAATCACCCTATTGCGGCTCTGTTGACTCAGTGCTGAAAGTGTTATCTTGGCCTCTTTTTTTAAAATGATGGATTTATAACGCTGCGAATGCGCAAAACTAAACGTTCTTCCGTTTATAAAACCTTCTCGAATAATAAATATTTCGCCCCGCACAAGCGTACATTTTTTTGTCTCCCAACTCTTTACTTCAATTCCGTTAACAAAAACGGAATGAAAGTGATCATTCACAAAACTGATTTCTGCTTGCTCAATGGGATAATCGGCACTGGCGATTGAATGGACGCGAGCGCAGCATAGGAACATCACAATGAAATATTTTAGTAATCTTCGCATGTCCGTATTTCCTAATCAAAATCAAATCGCTTGCCCCGTATTTTTTTGATTTCACTTCTGTGCGATTTTTCTTTGAACCGTTTTTCTTTAATGGCTTTTGAAAGATGCGTCTTGGTCCTCTTTTTGGGAACATGCAATGCTTTTGCTATTTTTTCCTGCAACCGGGCAATCGCAGCTTTTTTATTATGTTGCTGTGAGCGAGATGCTCCCTGATGCACAATAATATCGCCTTCAGATGTCACCTCATTTTTGAGCTTTTCAAGTACGCGTGCCTTTTGCTCATCTGACAATATCTGCGTGCGAACAATATTCCATCTCACGCTCACTCGAGAAGCCGTTTTGTTAACATGTTGCCCTCCGGGACCACCTGATCTGCTGGTGGTGATTTCAAGCTCATGTTCAGGAATGACAAAAAATGAACTCATGGAAAAAAACCTTTTTTGATATATAGTTACAGTATCCGGCATCCTCAATCGAAGCGCAGTTGAGTTTGGGGTTATTGTACAAATGAATGTCCTATAAAAGCAATTATTGACTATGAACAACCGTCGCCTCTTTTTTAACCCCACCTCCGAATATCTCAGATATATTCTCATCGGCTGCGGAGCCATTCTCTTTTTATATGCCGTTGGAGCATTTTTGATCAGGCTCATTATTGCTCTTGCCGGTCTCTTTCTTATTGTGCTTGGCATTTCAAATAAACTACCCCAAGTTTATACCCCACACTGGCGTGTGAGGACCCCAAATTCGCATGGGGGATCCCGAATGGGCCCCAAATGTTAAAAACATTTGGGTAAAATAAAAAATCCACGCTGATAGGCGGTTTCCTAAAAAACCGCTCGTTTTGCGCTCAACCGGCGCTATTACCCCAAATAACTTTTACGCAAAGCACCCTTTTTCGGCAATAAAAGTAAACATATTGAAATATGATTATCGCCAATTGTATAATATAAATATCAAGCTGTTATAATTTTTAGATTTGTGGGTGTTTTATGAAAATCGTTCATTTTTTTATCGTATTGACCGCAACAACTCCCTACCTACAGTCTATGGACGCACCAAATGCGCAAGCGAATACACAAACTATAGTACAAAAATTAATTCCTTTCGTAATTCCAGGCTACAAACAAGCGCAAAACACCCCTTTAAATCCCGGTGAATTGAGAGAATGGGGGCAAACTCCTGAAGATATCATTGATGTTCGTATGAATATATTTGAACTTCTCTTGAGACTCCATACTATCCCGACAAATAGCACATCCCTGCCCTACGGCCTCACCAGAACAGAAATAGAGTTTATTAAGCAGCACTCCCATGAGATCCAACAGGCACTGATTCAAGCCTCCCTTCCTAAATAGGACTCCCTTTTTTTTTATTTTAAATTTATTGCCAAACTGAAATGATTTTTGATAGTATGATACTGTATGATTACACCTTGTT
This sequence comes from uncultured bacterium, assembly GCA_963713925.1. Taxonomy (GTDB): domain Bacteria; phylum Babelota; class Babeliae; order Babelales; family Vermiphilaceae; genus MFD01112-c2. Next base: position 286,012 of record OY970212.1, on the reverse strand, counting down.
CTAGGGGCGCCCATGTGGTACATGGGGGTTAAAAAAACGTCCCCCCCCATAGGGACAAAAAAAGGATGAAATTATGAAATTTTTACGCATATCTCAGGTTCTGTTTGCCATTTCAATTATCATTCAGCCGATACATGCAGGCCAATCACAAAGCCAATCATGGCGTGAATGGGCAAGCAGCGCATGGAGTCAGATAAGTGATAATGCAAGAAAAGCAACTGATTATCTCAAGGAAAATGTAAATGGAGAAACATTGAGCAACCTCTGGGAACAAGCGAAAATGCGCAAAGGTCTCTCTTTTGGTGTTACCGGAGGTGTGATCGCGCTTACGTCGCTTGCGTGCGGATGGAAATTTATTAAAAATCAGATGGGAAAAACCTGTGAAAATATTCAATGGAAAACAGGTCAAGAGGGTATCGCGCCATATGCGTCTCAACCAATTCCTTTTGCATATGCTGAAACTCAAGCTTCACCTTCGCAACAGCCTACAAACGTACTCCAAGCAGTAGCAGCTCCTGCGCCTTCGCCTCAATTACCGGCTGCTTCCATCTTTCCCGTTGCTCCTAATGTTGCACCTCAATCAACTGTTCCCCCCGCAAGCACTATACCTCAAGTTAACCTGCAGCCCGTAAACGTTGCCCCTCAACCGGCTGCACCAACTATTGCTGCACCGGAATTGGGAACCGCTTCGGCTGCTGCGGTTCCACCTGCAGAGGAAAAAGTCGAACCCTTAACCCATACTGAAGAAATGATCATCGGACGAATCGCTTTGCAATTAGCCAAAAATGATTTCGAGAATTTGAACAATAATGAGTTCGTTCAGGATGTTTTAACTTTCCTTAAAAACCCGAAAAATCTAATTGATAATCTCTACTTTGGAGAGTTCATTCAGCAGATACAAGATCGAAACAGTGACATGGGCAAAAAATTTAACGCATATTTCAACGAAGGCCTCTGGAATAGACTTTCTCAAGATTTAAGCACAATAAAGGATTTAAATAAGCATAAGAATCAAATTTTTGAAATTGCCAAAAATGAAACGATTCGGGTAATCGATCAAAACCTATATCCGGATGCTGTTGCCAAATATGTAATCGAAACGGAATCAAAGACTAATCCGGAAGAAATCTTTAAGACCATTGGGATTGATGATTTCAGAAGATATTATTGGCATAGAGAAAGTATTAAAAAAGGAGAAGGGGCGCAAGATCTTGAACAAGCTTTAAAGGATACACTAAAAACCTACTTGGTGCGTAAATATCAAGGAATAAGAACATATCCTTATGAAGGGATTCCTATAGAAGCTATAGATGCTCTATGGAATCAGTTTGAAAATAGTGATGTTGTGAAAAACATTATTGCTCAAGCAACTCAAACTCCTGCATCCGCAGCTCTTACAACTGCCCGAGAACGATTACAACATTTCGGGGGGACAGCAGTGGAGAGAGCAACTCCATACGTGCAGGCTATACCGGGGGCTGTGTCTCGGGGATTAGGTCGTATAACAAGCTTTTTCAGTAGAACGACTCCTGAGCCAACTACTGCTCAGCCAGGCCCTCAAGCATCAGAAGATCTTACGATGAGTGGATTTGAGAAAATTGGTTTATCTGAGAATGAAATTAAACAAGCGGTTATAAGTATTTATTTCGACTCTGACTTTCATACACATGTACTCGAAGAATTGCAAAAAGTGGTGCAAAAGGCAATGAAAGCCGGAGCAAATCCGGCGCAAACAATAGCAGCAGCCGAGAGTACAATTAATGCGTTATTCGCAGAAAAAAATAATGAACTGGATCAGATTATTGAATCAAAAACGAAAGATAATAAACTAAAAAAAGAAATAAAATCTGATATCAAAAAAAGAGAATATGAGCGCTTTTTAAGATGGATAGCAACGTTACCTAAAAAGTAAAAACAGTTAGGTATTTCTTCTGACAAAATATATTAAGCAAAAAGGAATAGAATGAAGCTCAAGAAAATAATGCTAAGCACTTTATGTTTTGTTATTTCGATAAAGGCGATTGATCGGTCTAATCGACCTATGATGACATCCCCAGCCAGTTTTGCTTCTGAATCACCTATACCAGGCGAACTCGATTGGCAACGTACAGCTCGTTTTTACCACATGAGAGAACAACAAAAATTAGCTGATTTGAAAGAACAAGCCAAACAATTTCTTAATGTGCCAGAAAATCGAACTTCGATAAATCGAAAAGCTCAGCGTTATTTCGATGACTTTAAACAACAAAACGCGAAATATCTTGCTTATTTACAACAAAACTTAAACCCAAGAAACTGGGATGAGGAAAAGAAAAAAATATTACAAGTCTATCGACCTCTTTTTTTCGCACCAGATTTAAGTAGGGAATGGAAAGTTTTTTCCAGCCCAGATTTGAGTAGGGCATGGATAGTTGTCAACGAAGAGGCATTCAAGGCATTTGAAGAACTCGTTGAAGAGCTATTTACGAGTATTTTTAGAGCAAGTCGAGTTTCTACTTCAGAGAAAGAATAAGTGCTTTCATTCTCGACAAAATGGCCCAATTAATGGCGTATGTTTGACGATGAGCGCCTTGTCTGCCGAAACTCGGTGGACAAGGCGTTGTCCTTGTTGTAAATGCTTTCCGGCGGCAATGAGTTCAGAAATTTTTACTCTGAATGTATCCGGAAGCAAGGAAGCCGCGGGACTGGGCGTGATTGCTCCTTGATGATATCGAATCTTCATTTTCAACATTGAACCCGGAACAACAAATGTGTATTTTTTTTTGGAATGTATATTCAGTGCTATAGGCTCATTTTCAAACGCCTGAATATCGGCAAGTTTAATCAAGTGCGGGGTATCATTGATAATCGTTGCATAATTTTCGTTGCAAGACGTAGCCTCGCCAGCTGACATGATGACCGGGAATAACAGCACATGAGCAAAAAAAATTTTATATATCACGCAAAACCCCTTTGTAAAAGCTTTTTTTTTGGGTATTTTAGAAATAATATACACATTCTTAGGGTGAATTATATGAACTTTTTACCGCAATTGCTACTACTTCTTGTGTGCAGCTTTTCATTGCAAGCAGCCGAGCCATTCTATTACAAATTATGGAATATGTTTACACCATCCCACGGCCCATTCGGCAAAAAAATACCGGGCACTTCTGAAAGCGGCTTTATCCACTTGTATGATAAAAATTTTAACTACGTTTCCAGAATACCATTGGACACACACAGCGACATTACTCGGAAAGATATCAAAGAAATTTTAAAAGAGCATAAATTAATTAACTTGAAAGAATATCCTTATTCACGCGATTATTGAATGAGATTCCTGCGATGATGTAATATTGTCTTAATCACATTGCAAAAAAGGAATTCTATGAATATCATCAAGCGAATCTTTCTCTGCTTTTTATCGATTTCGTTATTTTCGTTACAAGCAAATGAAACTCAGCAACCATGGTGGCGAAAAATTATTTCCTATAAACCTGCCTATCTTCTGAGCGGAGCAGTCGGCGCATACTACATCATCAAGCTGGGAACACACCTTTTTTACAAGAAAAATACTCCGACTCCCACAAATCTCTCATCAAGCCCTGAAGCGGTTTCAATACCGACAGAGCAGGAAGAAGTCCACCCAGCTTCCCATTGCGTTGACCCGGAACTTATTCAAAAATATGAATCTCTTGTTACGGCATCCGAGCATTTTGCTAAAAACGTGAAATTTCCAACAACCAACAATCGAATAAGTGCTGTTGGTGGGGATAATGAGATCATTCAACAAGAGATTGCTCGCAAAGCGCACGCAGCATATCCTATCATGCATGAAAAAACAAAAAAATTATTTGAAGGATTTTTGAAACACAAAAAGCGGTATGGAAATGCTGTTGAAAAAGCCGTTTACGCAGACCTCTCCATCGAATCATTTATCGATCGGCTCCTTGCCAAACGCCCGCTCATGTTTATGACGGCTCAAGATGAATATCTGCTTCGTGACGGGAAAACGCATGGGCATGGAGGTTTTGAAACTATTGGAACCACGGCCGAACAATCTCCGCTCACATTGGCCGATTATTTATCATATGAAGAAATGGAACTTGCAGCGCTCATCGGTGTTTCGGTCCCAACCTATTTTATCAACGACGGAAATCGCGCTAATCAAGCCCAGAAAGGAGTTCCCGGAACCTTTGAAAATGAAGGCGTATATGTCGGTTTGGTCGGCGCGCGCTTTGAACGCCCCGGACTTATGGAATATAAACGAATAATTATCCCCGCGCCAAAGCACGGGGGCCCCCAAAGTCTGCCAAAAACTGCAATCACTCCGCTGGGCAAATTGTGGGCGCAAGCGTATGAAGTTGCACCGGCAGATCAGAAAACTATCCTACAAGATACTGAACGATTTATCGAACTTGATAATAAGAAAGCCTCTTTCGACACGCAAGCATATAAAGAGCGTATGCGCCTTGTCATAGAACCATTTTTGGGTGACGCTCAAAAACGTGCCACGCAAGCAGGCAAAAAGGCATATGTACACATCGTCGGACTCGGGCTTGGCGTCTGGCAACTGTTGCCCATCCAAGCTGAACTCATGATGCAGGTGTATGCAGAAACAATTCAAAAATATGATTTGTCCGCAATTGCCGATTTCGATTTTAGTTGGTTCCCCGCGCATATTCAATCATGTGCCGGCATGACTGATGGCAACAGTTATAACAATGGCGTCAACAACATCACCATGCATTTTTCAAAACGAAATCCTGCAACAAAATTGGTCGGAACTGATGCTAATAAGCTGTTGATTGCGTGTTATGCATGGGATGGCAATGCCTATCCGGGAAATGAATATTGGGCCAATGCATTGATTACATCAGGAGATCCGGCAGCTGCTTGTTGCTCGCTTATTGCTGAATTGCAAAATCCTGAGATTAATCCGGCTGTTCGCGGCGCGAATGCACACATATATCCCGAATGAAATGTGGTCAGACTGAATAATGCTATGGTGCTTGTGTTTTAGAAACATCAGTGCGAACAGGCTGTACAATCGGTATTTTTTTCCACTTTGTAAACATGCGAGCAATAGAAATTCCTTGTACAGGTAGCTCTGGTTCCTCGCGACTTACCCACATGAAAGCCTTTGATTCATCATTTATTTTCGGCTCTGAATCATCCGTAATACGAACTAAAAATCGAATGTCATAATGATCATGTGCCGGAACATCGCCACGCGCAAGAATTCTGTGTATATCAAGATCAAAAATATCATGTGAAAGCATTTCAATTGCCATCACACCTGATTCTTCTTGTGCTTCTTTAATTGCAACGGCGCACACATCGCTCACACCGTCACAATGTCCGCCCGGCTGTACCCACCGATTGAGCTTTGCATGATGCAATAATAATGCTTGCGTTTGGTGTTTGTTCACCAGCCACGCAGATGCCGTGACGTGTCCGATGAGCAGCGACCGCTCAAAACAATCCGGATGTTGCTGAACAAATGTGATGATTCTATGTTTAATATCAATTTGTTGAGCGTCATCAGGTTGATAGCAAGCAAGAAGTGCTAGAAGTTGATTTCTAATCATGTGATATCCGATTTACATTTCGATCTGAATCTTGAGTATAGTATGAGCTTGCCACTAAGCTATATATAAATTAAAACTGACCTTCAAATTAAACATAAATAAGGATTCGTCAATGAATAATAAAAATCCACTTGAACATTCGTGTGAACAATGTTGCTGCTGCGATAATTGCCCATTTTCTTACCCAAAGCTTCATTTACATTCCGCTTGGGGGCCCTTATGGCACAAACATGAATCTTCTGAAGGTCGTTTGGGCAAGCAAGAAGAATTTATTGGTTCAAAACAAAAGAATCGTTCTGCAGAATCAAAAATGGGCGCATCGGAGGATTTTAAGGGCAAACGCTCTCGCACACGAGACTAAGAGCCCACTCCGCGTGGGCATGCTGCAAGAGGAGTCTTGTCAACCCTCTTGCAACTCAGACAATTAAGACCAAGGTCTTAATAATCTCTTCTCCCGTTTCAAACATCGGGATCACGCAATTTTTCAAATTGCTTTGACCCTCGGTGAAACTACCGGATTTCTCCTTAATCTCGATTTTTCAAAAGCTGTCTCTGAATATCCAAAAATTCTTGATACCATGGCTCTTGCTCAACTTCTGCCTTTGTTTCTCGCGGCGTGATTCTTCCATACACTTCACGATTGTCGATATACTGATCAACAGCCTGTTTACGCATCATGTCGCTGAAAATAACATATTCATAGCGATGCGAACTGTCATCGTAACAAACTTTATCAAGCACCTCGTGTCTGATTAAATAAGTGCAATGAACGAGCGGCACTTTGAATATGCCCAGCTTGCGTCGATGATAAATTTCGTGATATTCTGGGTCATCTGCATAATAGCCGCGCGAATCGACAGCGCAATGATAATTGGCATAATGCGAGTGAGCCGCCGTCATAAATGGCGCAACGACAGGGCATTTGCTGCTCACCAGACGCTCAATAACCTGTGGATGAAAAAAGTTATCACAATCGGCTACAAAATAATGGCTCTTATGTGCTCGCGCCCATTCGCATGAATCTTTTCGGATTTTTCCGAGCACACGAAACCTGAGACTGTTCCATTCATGTTGCCCATACTGCTGCACGGGCTCAGAAACATCACTATCGTCAAAAAATATTCCGGCGTAAAGATCTTTCACGCGCTCGAGCCACGATCGCAAAATCTGCGCGGTGTTGTCGGTGTTATTGTTGGTCCGAATGTAAAGATACGTACACTCCTTTGGCCAGGTTTGCGCCTCGATGCAGGATAGATAAAGGTCTAAGGTGTGCGCCTTGTCTTTTGCCAAAATGGCTATAGTGACATATTCAGCTTCTGAGCAGAAAAGCGCTTGAAATCCGATCAACAAAAAAATGAATATGCGCTTCATTGTTTTTTCCCCAAAAAAAGAGATACCATGTACGGTAAAATGTTACTTTTTCATCTCACTATAGGAATTTTTATGTTTTTTTCAATAGTCGTTCTCTCGCTCATCGGAATTACGGTTTCCTGTTACGCTTGGTATGTTGAAAATCGCATCAAACATGAAATCAAGTACAAACCTGCCTGCGATATATCTGATCATATTTCTTGTTCAAAGCCACTGCAAAGCCCTTACGCAAATCTGTTTTATATCTCAAATTCAGTTGCGGGCATTCTTTTTTATGTGTTGAGCGCCGTATTTGGTTCGGCAGAGTATACAAGAGCGTTGCTCGTCATAACCTCAGGCGCCCTTCTTATGACTCTCTATTTGACCTATATTCTGTTTTTTAAAATTCGTTCCATCTGCCCCCTGTGCGTTACCCTCTATTGCGTAAATGTACTCCTGTGGATAGCCAGTTTATACCTGTACCTCAAATAAATTACCTCCGGTTGGTACGCAAACCCCAGGTTTGCCGAGGCTAACTTAGGCAAAAAAACCCTGTAATATAACCTTTTTCTTGATTTCTATCTGTAATTTTTACTAAAATAAGAGTAAAGAACAGCATATTTTTAATTATTATTCTTTACAGGAGGTAAAGATGAAGACAGTTAAACACACAATGTACGCCATTGCCGCAGTGGCAATTTTGGCATTGCCAAGCTTAGTTGATGCAGCAGGCTACGTCGAACAAGCGAGACAACAAGCTGGTCAATGGGCTGCCCAAGGAAAAAGTTTCCTTAAAGGGGCTCAAGATTATTTTGGCCAAGGAGCTTATAAGACCCCTGAAGCACCAAGTGGATATTTCAACACTGAGGCCATGAGAGCTGAAGCAGCTCAAGCAGCTGAACAAGCACGAATTGCAACTGAAGAAGCCGCTCGACAAGCTGCTGCACAGGCCGCCGAAACCGCACAAGCTACCGCTATGAGCGAAGCTTTCTCGAGACCTCAAGCCCCGGCAGATGTGTGGAACGCGCAAGAAAATCTTGCTCTTGTCCCCGCAAAAACAACCGGCTGGTTTCAAAGCTGGGTTGTGCAACCGGTTCAAAATTGGTTGTCACGTCAAAGCATGCCAAGCAGACCGAGCTGGGCACCTACTTGGGAAGGAACCAAGGCAAAATGGCAAGAAAATGTACAACCAGCATTAGAATCAGCTAAAACAAAATTTCAAGAAAATGTACAACCGAAGCTTGAGGAGCTTACTCAGTATGCATCATCAAAATTCGGACAAGCAGTTCAAGCCGCTAAAGAACACCCTTACGTAGCAGGCGCTATTGGCGCAGGTGCCACTGCCGGAGCAATTTACGGAGCTTATTGCGTCTACAAATATAAGGCAAATAAAGCTGCACAACAACAATGCCAAAACGATTTATCGGACTTTGAAAGAATTCAAAAGAATATTAGAGCAGGATATGCAGCAGAAAATAGCCCTGCGCTAGGCTTGGTAAACAAAATAACTACTGCAATTAATCAACCAGGCGCATTGGATGAGTTTAAAAAGCAAAATCCTAATATCACTCTTCCTAGCCTTGCTGCAGTGAAAGCATTACAATTATTCAGCACAAAAGCTGGGTTAACGCCTGAAGAATCTGGCTTACTATCACAGTTATTTTCAAGCACAGAGCCTGAAATCATAATTATTAAGAATTCTGTTTTAGACAACATTTCGCGTGCACTTGGGTATGGTGGTATAACCAAAGCTCAAGGTCAACAGCGTGAAATTGGACTTGGTGCTGCTCCCAAACCGCAACCCACCAGCGCGATCCCAACGGCTCCAGCCGCTCCTGCAATCCCCAGTCAAGGACCAGTAGCTCCTGCTGAAGGATTAGTCGCCAAGTAAGAACTACTATTGATTTCTAACTAAAAGAGAGATTGTTTCGACTGTCTCTCTTTTTTTACATAAACTATTTACTTTTAATATTTTCTTTTTGTAAAATTATAATGAGTATAAAAATACCTTATTGAATCAAGAAAGAGTTCATTACAGGAGAGTAGTTATGAAGAAGCAATTAAGATCATTACTTGCAGCCCTCATGATTTCAGGGTCCGCAAGCATATTGCAAGCTGCTGAAGATATCAAAAGGACCGCCCAACCATATATCGGTGCACTTGCAACTCGAGCAAAGTTTACAGGTGTTTTCAGCAAAGGGCAGTCGTTAACCGATATTGATAAATCAATGATGACGATATCTGACCTAGAGAGTATTAAAGCGCTTAAAGGCACCACTCTTCATAGACTTACAAAAGCGTTTATTGATTTCTTAGTGATTGATGCCAAAGAGGGGTTTGTAAATACAGAATTGTTCAATCGCATCTATCATATTGCTCGTGAAAACAATATCGATTTGGGTAATATAACAGCCATTTTCAATGAACTATGGCAACCACTCATAAATGATCCAACAATCGATCAAAAAAATAAAGAAGCTCTAGAAACGGCTCAGCGAAGCTTAAATATTACATTTGGTTTATTTTACGATATTTTTAATGGAAATTCATTGTTTGAAACTCAGTCAGTTAAAACAGATGCCCTTCAAGATATTGAGACCGTGCTTAATGCGCTCCACAAGAAGATGCTCGATAAAAAATCAATAGCTATAAGAACTCCGATAGTGCAAACTTTGATAGAAGAATTTTCACAAATGAAAGCAAGACTTGAACTGCCTGAAAAACTCAATCAATATGCGGGAACACTACAAGATGTACAAAAACAAACATATGCTGGGCAGATCGAGGAACAAAAACGAAAAACAGTTGAACAGCTCGAAGCACAAAAACGGGCAAATCAAGAGCTTGAAAAAAAAGCACAAGAACTTTTACAACAAGCAATCAAGCAACAAACCGCTGCTCTAGATCAAGTCAAAAATGAATTGGAAGCTAAAAAACAGCTAGAACAAAAAGCTCAAAAGGAACTCGCTGAAGCCGAGGCTGAGTTACAGAAAACTCTTGCGCAACAAGCTAGCGGCCAAAAATTTGCTGAAGAAGATCGTAATACAATATCCGGAAATAGAGATATTGCATTAGAAGAAATAGCCAAAGCAAAAAAAGCAGAGCAAGAGGTCCAACAAAAACTCGCTGCAGCAGAAGAACAGTTAAGAGCAACGCTCGCGCAACAAGCAGCGGCAGGTCAAAAACTTTCTCAAGTAGAGCAAATAAGAAAAGAAGCAGAACAAATAGCCGATGAACAAGCAAGGATGAAGGCCGAACAAGCTGTCCTTGCTGAAGAAACAAAGCGACTCGCACAACAGCTTGAAGAACAAACGAAGCAGGCTGAAGAAGCTGCCACACGAAAAGCTGAAGAGGCCAAAAAAGCTCAAACCGAACAAGAAAAGACAGCTGAAAAAGCGAAGCTGGCTGAAGAACTTGCAACAATACGCAAGAAAAATATCGAACTTGAAAAACAAGGTGCGTGGAAACGTGGTGAACCAAATCCTGCTGCTAACGGAATGAGAAAAAGAGCTATTTTAAAAAGTCGCCAAGCTGAAGTAGATGCATTATTTGATCGCCTCATAGTCCTAAGCCCGAGAGACGAGCCAGCATTTAATAAGTCCAACCGAGAATATATAGAAGCAGAGCCCCAACCGGCACCTCAACCAGACCCTCAACTAGAGCTACAGTTAAAGAAGGCTGACGAAGACGCTCAAGCTGCTGCTCAAGCCGCCGCTCAAGCTCAACAACAGGCCAAGGCTGCAGTTCAGGCACAACAACAAGCCCAACAACAAGCTCAGGCTGCTGCTCAATTACAGCAACAAGCACAGCAGCAAGTTCAAAATATTATCGCTCAAGCTCCGATTGCTGCACCTGCGGGACCTGCTCCAGTGGCTGTTGGTCTGACTGAAGCGCAAATGAAGGCACCGATGGACATTGCAGCATTCAGAGCCTTACCACAAGCAGATATTGTTGAAATTGGGCGAAGACGTCCGTTCACTACACCAGAACTTGCATTTACTAAATCAAATGTCGCACTTGATAATGCTATCTGTAATGCTCGTAAAAACGATGCTGAGGCACAAGGAATCAAATTTAAGACTGACCCTTGCGCTCGACGAAGATAAGACCATTAAGGTAAAGAAGGCCGTTTGAACAACGGCCTTCTTCTTAAAAAGGATTATCCAATGAGACGCTTCTCTCTATACATACTTACAATCCTTATTCCATTCATCATTGATGCCAGCTACGGCAAAGCTGATCTTTCTAATCCTTCAAATCCTGTATCCCGTTTATCAAATCAGGACAAAACCAAAATAATCGAAGGCATTATAAAAGAAATAGGTTCGATTGTATCGCCCTATTTTTACGAAAGACAACCGGGCAAATGGAGCTTTAATAGCCCCGATGTGAAACGCAATGAAAAGGCTGAGGAGCTTTTTAAACATGTGCTCACTTTTATGGATATTGATGCTCTCGATGGTTACAAAACATTTCAATCGATTATAAAACAACATAAGGAAGCAATCGAGCAACTCAAACTACTCAAATTTAAAGGAAACTGGGTTTTGCTTGCCAGGCTTTGGTTATATGCCTTTGCAAAAAAATCCGAGTTTAATGCATTTTATGCTTCTGCCGATGCAGATGCGATTAAAAAAGAAATAGCGATGACAAATGTATTTAAAGAAAGAATATTCCAATTTTTATCCTCCGCGGGTTACAACGCGCCCGCCATTCTGATGGAAATGTTGAAAACATTCGAAGATCGCATGGATCGTCTTGCTAAGCTTCTTCCTGAAGAAGAATCTAAAGAAGAGAAAAAACAAAGATCAGGTTCATTTCTCTCTCAAGCTCAGCAGGAGGCTCTCATCGCTCAGTTTGTCCACCCAAAGTCACCAACAATTGAAGAAAAAACGCAAGAGCTTCAAGAACCTGTAATAGAAAAAGAAAAAATCGAAGAACAAAAACAGCCCCCTGCTCAACAAGCGCAAGGCCAACAGGCTGTAGGGCAAATTCCGGCTGAGCCTGCTGCTCAGCAAGCACCTGCTCCCGAAAACATTTCTCAAGCTCAGGTTGCAGCAAGCGTAGAGCCCGAAAGAGCGGCCATTGTTCTGACCGAAGAACAGCTGAAGCAGCCGATAGATATTGCAACATTCAAAAGCTCGCCACAAGAAACTATCGTTGAAATTGCGCGCAAACGTTCGCTCACCACACCGGAGCTTGCTTTTACTAAGTCAGATGTTGCACTTGATAACGCAATATGCGAAGCCCGAAAAGCCGATGCATTGGCGGCCGGTACAAAATTCAAAAGCGACCCGTGCAAACGAAAAAGATAATAAAAATGATGGCCCATGAAATCATGGGCCATCATTTTACCCGTCAGATTTTGATCGTCAGACTAAAATCTGGAGAATTGGTTTTTTTCGAAACAGAATAATAATAGCTCGTGCTCGCCGTAAGCGCAGCTGCTCCCACCAAAATTCCTGACCAGAAATTAATTGGATCGAACGATTTGGCCGGCAAGCGGGATTTTAAAAGATAAAGACTAGAATACCCTGCACCGGAAGTGAGACCGAAAACTCCCAAACTTACAAAAAAATCTTTTGCTTTCTTGTCTTCTGAAGACTCTTGTTCTTCGGGCACAGCCGCAAACGACAAACTTGTAGTCGGCATTGCAACAATCAAGCAGCTTGCAAGCATCATAACATTTTTGATATTCATAAAATTACCTTCGAGATAAAAAAAGGTTTGTAATAAAGCATCTACGCTTCATTACAAACCTTTTATATTTTTGTTTATATAAAATTTATTTTTTCTTTTTACGGAGCATTGGTAATCCGGTGCGCGCGTTTTCCATCACTTCGTATCCTGCAGGCAACTCATTTAATGCATTTTTTTCTGCAACACCAGCAAAATAAAAAATCTTTTGCTTGCGACCACCAGCAAGTTCAACTTCTTTGGTGTGCAAGTAATATGTTTTTCCACTTTTTTTGGACTTAACACTATAAGCCATGATACTAACCTTTGAATAAATAATAATTATTTATAGACATTACAACGGTAGCGCATGTATAAGAAAAAATCTAGAGCTTTAGTAAAATTCAGGAATAAAGACGCCGCGGCATTGATTTATCACTTTCTTTTTTGTTATCTTTTTTGAGATTAGATTTAGCGGTTATAAAAAAAAGTGAAAGAGTTTGTATGTTTCTCGACGCCGGCCAACTTGTTCTTTTTACCATAGGGCTGATTGTTTTTTTCGGTTATTTCGTTATTCAAAAATTTGCCCTTCCCAGAGTTGAGCAATTTAAGTTGCTGATATCGTACTTGGGTGGAATATCGGTTATATTGGTCTGTTACAGCATCTATTTTACCATTAGAAGCACCAATGAAACTGCTGTACACCAACTTGCGTTTGATACGATGAAAGTTACACAAAGACAGTGGACTAACCCGCTCAAAGAATTGAAAAACTATTTCCCGGATAGCTATTATTTATATGCAAGCATGTTCCCTGAAGAAAATTTTAAAGAGGTGCCAAAGGGTATTAATGAAAAAAAGAGAAGAGTTATTGAGCTCTATTTTTCCAATAAAATATATCAAGTGCTTGAAGATTTTTTAACGACTAGAAAGCTGGAAAACAGTGGTGAAGAATCGTGGCTTAATATTTTTTTCATGTGGATGCAGTCACCCATTTTAATAAAAAATTGGTATCCAGTTGTGCAATGTTACAACCAAGACACAAGATATCTTATTGAAGATTGCATTGAAGTAGGCAAAAAACTTATCGCTTTACGTGAAGATAAAAAAGCTCCTTTAACCGCAGAGGATTATGACAAGTTTTCCGATGCCTTTAAAGTAAGAGAGTCCTAAATTATACCCCACACTTTCCGCCTACGCCAATAGGCTACGGCGTGACGGGTCCGCAGGTGTGAAGGTCATGTGGGGGCCCCAAATAAGAGAAAGGAATGTTATGATCTTGACCGGAGGTCAAATAGTATTAATCATAGTCGCGTTGGTGGCGGCAGCCGGCTTTTTCATAATCCGCAAATTTACGCTGCCCGGCGTTGAACAGTTTAAGCTCATCATCTCATATTTGAGCGTGCTTTCCGTGATATTGATCACCTACAGTATCTATTTCAACGTTACCAGCACAACGCAAACGGCAAATCATCGTCTCGCGTATGACACACTGGAAATAACACAGCGACAATGGATTAGCCCGCAAGACGAGATGCAAAAAGATTTCCCTGAAAGTTTTTTCTTATTTAAAAGCATGTATCCGGATAAATATTTTCGCGCCGAAGGCGTTGCTCTGGGGGAGCCGCAAACATACGATCCTCTCAAAAGACAAATACTCGAGATGTATCTTTCAAACAAAATCTATCAGGCGATGGAAGACTTTTTATCTACTGCAAAATATGATTTAACGGGATCATATGTATGGCTCAACATTTTTTTCATGTGGATGCAGTCCCCTATCTTGCAAAAAAATTGGCCGAGTATTTCTGTCTGTTATAGCCAAGACACTCGAGAGCTTGTGGGTGATATCATCAAAGAGGCAAACAAGCTGATAGCATTGCGCGAGCAAAGAGGGGAACCGCTTACAGATAAAGATTATGATGATGCGTCACGAAAATTTAAATATACCCCGAGATAAAAATACGCCGCATTAGGCTTTTGTGAGTGCTGAGATTAAGTTGTGCCAATTGTTTTGCAGGGCAAAATTACATTTTTTATAAGATGGATGAACTTTTTTATCCGGGAAGTAAATAGATATTCCCCGCGCTCGCGAAACATTCGGTCCTACAGTGTTTTCAATAATAGTTTGTTCAATAAGATGTAAACATGCATTAATGTGCTGATTGATATCATTGATACTACCATGTTTATCGTGTCCGGAAAGAAATTCAACTGTGTTGACCTGATTTGCAAGATTATGGAGTAAATGGTGAAGATCAATATAACTCGGCTCATCAAATCGCGTCGCAGTATTTTTACTATTTCTTATCCATCGAGCCACGCTCAGATTACGTTGCATGGTTAACGCGTGCAATAATGATTGAGAAAGATTATCTATCGCATGCTCAAGATGATCAACAAGCTTCAGGTTTACGGCACTTAACGTGAAATCATCATTTATTTTTTCATAGGTTTTTTCATACGCCCGCACGATATGCGCGGCAAATGATTCTTCATCCATATCCTGCGTTAAAAAGGGAGCTAAAACGTCGTTATATTTCCAGCCGGTTCCCATTTCAACCTCTTGTGAAGCAACGCAATAGTGAGCGTAATTTTTCACAATATTAGCTATTTCGATCGTTGACATAAGACACGCATCAAAACCAATCAGAGCAAGCTTTTGACCCGACAATATTGTTTCTTTTATCGTTTTTAATGCATGTTCCATTGTTTGATTGGTCAAATAATTGCCTGTCGTGTCATCCCAGGCAATACCACGATTTTTGGTATTTGAATTGCAAACGTATTCTAAAAAACCAACAGAGCGGTCTAATTCCCATTTGTTAGTCACTGGATTGAGCGTAAAAAGATTCGAAGGATTTACTATTTTTCCTTGACCGGGGTCTATGGGCCCGGTGCCATGGTTCCATAAAATAAGACAATATTTTTCTGCCGGATAATTGCGCACTGACCAGTCGACAAATGAGATGAGCGTCTCGGGATTGCCACTATCCATGCGAGCAGTTGATGGATCGTTGTCGTTCATGTGATTGATTCTTCCACTTTCAATATAATATCGACGCGTAATTTTTTTGTTTCCTGTAATTTTAATATCAAGGTGCACGAGAATATTAACGCGTTCATTAGATCCAACGGCAGCCATTTGTTTAATGTTGCGTGCGGCAAATCCACGCAAATCATTGTCAGCCGCTATATAGACCATGACTGTCCACTTTTTATTATTTCGTATGGCGCCTTGCCCGTTCGATCTTGATTCAACAATATTTCCCGAGACAGTCGCCTTTTTTAACGCCTCATTCGCGTTGCTATCCGGCACATTAACGTTGTTTTGTTCATCAGAAGGTGTTGATTCCGCTTTTTTTTCTTGCGTTGAATCAGAAGTTACGATGATATTTTTTTGATCCGAAAGTGAGAAGTCTATCAGTTTGTCAAAGGCTGCTTTCAAGAAAATAATATGAGGAGCTGTATCATGGGCTCGAGTGAGTGACCAGAAATTGGCAAATAAGATTATATATAGTGTCTTTTTTTGAAAATTCATGTACGTCCCCTAATTAAACCCATGCTTTATCCGCCTACGTTAAAACTATGGCGTGACAAGCCGCACGGGGCTACCCTAAGGGAAACATTACATGAAAGTATTAGATAATCTCAATGATTTGCCTGTTTTATCAAAAATGAATAGCCGGCAAGAGCCGCTGTCAAAATAAAACTTAATTGAAAATCGGCAAACAGCGATTGGTATGGATTGAGAAATATGATAAGAGTTGCTGTCACAAAGAGCGCTTGTAGCAATGATATTTTGATATGTAGAAACGCGCACGCATGATACAAGAGCATACACATCAAAGCGCGTACGAAGGAGATGGAACTCCAACTTAAGTAGGTATATAACAAAAGCAAACCAATAATCACACAATGCTTATAACGAAAATAGAGCGGAATATAGGCAAACAGAAAGCTAAATAGCGCAATAAAGATCACCAAATGAAGTCCTGACCGAGCGAGCATGTGTGAAATTCCCCAATAGTTACAGATATTCCTCATATCGGTAAATGTTGATTGATGCGAGGTTTTCCCCAAGAATAACGTTGAGAAAAACACAGCAGTAGCTGCAGACATCTTTTTTGTGATCCTTTCCAAGACAGCTTCTTTGTATACCCCACATTCATACCCCACACTGGTGTGCGGGGACCCCTGATTATGCCCCACACTGGTGTGCGGGGACCCCTGACGTGCGGGGGCCCCAATAAACAAGTCATTAGGTATAAGGACTTTTGGCTCAAAAAGAGTGGCTGTTATTCCAATCCTTTTTTTATAGGTATCAAACGCTGTCTTTTTTTTAATTTTGATTGGACTTACAATCTGTATGGAATCACCAATCGCACATTCATACTTTTTTCGAGAGTAAATGCGGACCAGCGGGCAACCCAGGATACAATTCATGAATGTTTTTTCACCCGGACAGACATCATACATATAGCTAAATTTTTCATGATCTGTTTTCTGTATTTGGGTGATTATCCCCGTAAAGCGTGATCCCAATTGCACAATTTGTTGTTCAAGCTGTTGTGATTGATATTCCAAAAACATCAATCGAGCCGAAAGAGCAATGGATCCAATGGTGAACCACCACGCAATACGCGTTAACCACTTTGTTCTTATGCCGGGGAGCAAACAAACTGCACAGAGAGCAACGCCTATGCAAAGCATGAGCGCGGGAGCTCCTGTCAGCAGAACAAAGATAATACCGCTATAAAAAGCGATACAAAGATGAGACGGTAACATTATTTATACCTAAGCTCACTATATTTGGGGCCTAAATAACAAAAGGGACCCGGTTGTTTAACCAAAATGTTACACATTTGTGGCCCGATTAGTTTATTTTTAAAATGTGATCTCTCTATTATGTGAAATACGAGTACACTTATTTTTACTGTACCAAACTATTATAAATGAGTTAATGTATGTCTGAAAAAAAAGTAAAAATTGAAAAGCTTTCAAATGGCTTACAAGTCATCATTTTTTCTCATGGCACTGTTCCGAAAGTGTCTACTCAATTGTGGTATCGTGTCGGATCCCGCCACGAATCATCACAACAGCGAGGGATTGCGCACCTTTTAGAACATATGACATTCAAAGGGACAGACCGATATGCTGAAAGTGATATTGATTATATCACCTCGTATTATGCCGGATATTGCAATGCATTCACATCGTTTGATTACACCGCGTATCAATTCGATTTTCCTCAAAATGCCTGGGAAGTTTCTCTGGGCATACTTTCTGAATGCATGTCAAAGTGCCAATTCAAAGAAGATCTGCTCAACTCAGAGCGTGTTGCGGTGATACAAGAACTGCGCATGTATCAAGATGATTACGAATCATTATTACTTGAAAAAATGACCGAAATGATTTTTGCGCCGCATCCTTATGCGTATCCGGTGATTGGATATAAGAGCGACATTTGGAACATGAACAGAGCCAATCTTTCTGAATTTTATTCCCGGTATTATCAACCGCACAACGCAACACTCTTTATCGGCGGAGCCGTTGATCCTGAACGTGCCTTTGAGAAGGTGGTAGCAGCTTTTGGATCTATTCCCGCAAACCAAGGTAGCGCACCAAAAAATCAGTTGTTTGAAAAAACCGAAATTATACAGCATTCAGTCATTCTACAACGTGAGATATCAACACCAATTGGCATGGTCGCATGGATTGTCCCGGGCCTTTCAAGCAAATTGGGATTTGTATTGGATTGTCTGTTGTGGTTGTTGGTGGCAGATAAGGGCTCGTTGTTGCATAAAGAATTTGTAGAGAAAAGAAAGCTTGTTACTGAGTTGACCGGATTTAACTATGATCTGTTCGATCAAGGGCTTTTGGCGATTCAATACACACCTGCTGATGACATTGCACCTGAGCAGATCAATGAACAAATTGCACAATACATGAAAATATTTATCGCAAGCCCATTGAACGAGGAACTTGTTGCAATGGCATACAAAAAAGGACAACTCGCACACGCAGCCACCGATGAATCAATCGCGCGTACGGTCTCTATTGTGGGGGAATTGTATCAGGCGACCGGCGATATCGAATATGCATTCAACTACAACAAAGCTCCAATAGAATACGTCACGAGCGAGCTGCAACAAATACTACATACGTATATTCGCCCAGAGTACATGCATACGGGCGCCGTCGTGCCTATGGCAAAATCTGAAAAGAAAAAATGGCAATCGCGGTTACGAAAAGAAAATGAATCAGACGCTCTCGCGCGAAAAAAATATGAAAGAAATACAGAGCTTGAATCACGGCAACATCACTCTTTGCCCGATGTAGTCCCACCCACCATTGCCATGCCCGATTATCAAGTAATTGAATGCTCGAATGGATTACGTATTATTGTCTGCCCACAACAAAATACGGACAAATGTGAAGTCATTCTCAAATTAAAAGCTGATAATCAATACGATCCTGATGGATTGGAAGGTATCGCGTATTGCGTGAGCCAAATGATTCTTGAAGGCACGCATGAATGGCCGGGGCAATCTTTAATAGAGGAATTTGATCGCTCGGGTATGCACGTCGCAAGTATGCCGGGAGTTATATCTATCACGTGTTGGAAAGAAGATGTAAAAAAAGCATTAGAATTGCTCAATAGCATGATCACACATGCTGAATTTTCGTCAGATGCATTTGAAAGAATAATCAATCGCATGCACACCGAGATTGATATTTTTTGGGATGAACCATCAGAATTTATTGTCGATTTTGCACGTTCAACCCTTTATAAAGATCATCCCTACAGCAAATTGATTCTCGGTTCACACGAAACAGTGGGCAAGATCACTCTTACAAAAATAAAAGAATGGTACGATGCTTATTATAGCCCAAGTCACGCGCATCTTGTTGTTGTAGGAGCCAATGCGTCTGGATTGACCAAACAGGCGCAAACTTTATTTGAACGGTGGCAAGAGCGGTCTATTTCTGACCTTGATCTTTCTCATCTGAAACCGATCTCTTCATTAACCGCCATTAACTATCCGATCTGTCGCGATCAGATCGCAGTCTGTTTTGCGTGCCGAACGGTTGCGCGCATGGACCCTGATTACTATACTCTGTTACTTTTTGAGCAGCTATTCACGGGAGGCTTTTTGGGCTCTTTACATTCGCGCTTGTTCCAATTGAGAGAAAGAACGGGCCTGTTTTATTCGATAAATGCATCGCTTGCCGCATATGCTGACAATGCTCCCGGCATGGCATATATTATGACATTATTGAGCCCAGATCGATTGCAAGAAGGTCTTGATCTCTTAAAACAAACAATTCAAACGGCAACTGACAACTGGACTGAGCAAGATTTGCATATTGCGCGCAACGCGGTTCGCTCGGGTGTTATTGACGCGTGTGAATCGCAACAAGGCATCGCAGGAATTGTGCTATTTCTTGATAGATATAATCTTTCTCGTTCCTACTTTCAGGAGCAGTTGGACAATCTAAACTCAATCACTCTTGCCGATATAAAAAGGGTTGTCCAAAAATATTTGAAGCTTGATAGGATGCTTTTAATTACCGCTGGATTGTGCGATGAGTGAGATGCTCGATAGGCATATATTTTATGCTATAATTCGATAAGCTCTAAAACAGATCTGTATCCGTTTTAGAATGTGATACTTTATTAAAAGGCGACCAATATGAAAAAAATGACAATGTATGTTGCAAGTATTTTCGGATTAATGCCCGCAATAACTTTTGCCGCGCAAGAAAGAGTTAATTGTGATGATCTTGCGCATCATATTCAAGAAGAATTATCAGAAATGCCGGGCAAGGCCATCCGAAACCGATCAATTTGGCCCTCAAAAAATACACTCATGGTTTTAGGCGACGATTGGAAGTACAATTCTGCTGGTACTCATATCATTGGTAAGGAACCCAGATTGATCAATTGCGACCGTTCACCAGACCGTTTGCATCTTTCCGCTTACGATCTACAGATCGTATCTGACACATCAAAAAAGCTCTTACAATATCGAAATTCGCTGAAACATTGTTTAAAAAATTCGTCATTTCGTTCACCGGTGGCAACAAAGACAATGGATGCTTTGCAGCAACAGATAGATCTCAATTCTCAATGTACTGCTTTGCACGAGCAATCTTTTGATAATGCGATAAAGAGGCAAAAGGCTGCCATGGCAAAAAGAGAAAAAGAGCAGAAACAAAAAGAAGCGATGGAAGATTATATTAATGCTACAAATAGCTCACTCTGATCATATTGTAATACATTTTGAAATTTTAATCATACATGGGCTTGATTGAAAAATTTGATCGTTGTATGATGGATTTTGTAATAGTTTAATCATTAACGTTGTACAAGGAGCTATTATGAAACGTCTTTTGTTAACCTCTTTATTCACGGCAGCGGCAATTCAGGCACGCGGTCTTGATGAATTGTTTGACCAAATGTTTGATCTGCAGCGCGAGATTCAGCAAACCTTTTTTGAACAAGCTTTTCAACCTATGGTCGTCCATTCAAGCTCTCCATTGGATATTAACTTCAAGGAAGATGCCGGTTTACTGACAATGACCATCAAGGGAGTTGAACTCTCTGCGGAAAAACCTGATTTTTCTTTTGACACCGATCAGCGAGATCACGGCATTGAGCTTGATATTACTTTTGATAATGGCGCCGTAACAATACATGGACAAGGTGACGTAATAGCAATGAACAGTGAATATCAAAAGAATGAAGCAGTAAACGGTAGAAAGCAATCATCCCATCAAGTGTTCCAGCAACAATTCCGACTCAAAGCGCCTGTTTCGCTTGATATTCCAAAAATTACTTACGATAAACAAGAAAAAACGATGACAATCGGGCTTGTCCTCGAGCAGTTGCCGCAAAAGAAAGCGAAACAACAGTATCCGATTGATTTGAAGTAAGGGCCCCCAATCGAACAATGTGAGATTGGGTATAAAAAAAATCAATTGTGCCGACACAACAGGGAGGCAATCGCCTCCCTATCTTATTTTAGAGATACCTGTGAATCATATTAACAAAACAACAGTTCCAGCATTTCTTTTTTTCATCGCTATTGTCCCCTGGTGTATGCAAGCAATGATCTATCATCGTTTGGAATGTGGTGATATTCGAGTGCTTACCTACCAAGACAAGATCGTCGCATTCGATACTGCTGAAAAACAGATCGGATTATTGACCTATACCATAAATTCAACGCTTGGATGTAAACAGTTAGAAATAGAGAGTCTTGCGGTGCATAAACAATACAAGCACCTCGGTATAAAAAAACGTCTGGTAAAGGCTGCCGAAATACGAGCAACTGTTAAAGACTGCCAAAAAATTATGTTGCTCGGGCATGAAAAGCCAAAAGGTTTTTGGATCAAAGCGGGCTTTCAAACGAAAGACCGGGAATGCTCGATTTTTTCAAAACCAATTCCAACTTCACAAATTACCAGCAAACTGTAATGTCCAAATCTCTTGAACATCATTTTTGCATCAATTTAATTCGTTCTTTAAATCTTTTAATGCGATCGTGGAGACATGGATGTGTACTGAAATATTTTTCATGAACCGTATCCCACATGCTTCGTAACATTGAAGAGTTTGATGGCACTTTTGCCAATTCCAAATCGACTTTGTCCCGTGCATCAAAAATATTTGCATTTGCTTCAAGCAACAGTCGTTCGCCGGGAACAGCTTCGTCTGCGGCCCATTCTCGATGTCGCCGGTAACTTTGAATTAGATAAAAACTCAATAACAGTTTTGAAAGAGCGTACGGCATTTTCAGGCAAGATTTTAAATGATGGTTTATCTGTAGAGATGTAGCATTTGTAAGTCTATTCAAGGAAAAGTGGATCATTAAAGGAATAGTAAACGCAGCTGCTGTAATACGTATGTGATCAAACGACGTTAAGTGATTTTTTTCGTGACCTAGAATCGCACGAGTTGCATGCAAAAACGTATTCGAATCATGTTCTATTGCTATTACGCTCTTCCCATTTTTCGAAAAACGTTCATAGAAACGTGGACGCTGCAAAGCGAATTTAATATTACTGTCTTCAACTGTTACTGCATAACAAAAAGGGTTACGGATAGCATAAAAGAATCCTCTTTTTTTTATTGAAACCGTATTCCAATCTTTGAATTCTTGTCGCTTCAATTCTTCTCTTACAAATTGAGTAACTTCCTGAGAAGCATCCGGTAATGCGAGTATATTTTTTGTATCTTTATAGTTTTTATAAATCGCATATCCCCATATTGGGCCTATTGAAATAGATGGATCGACAAAGGACATGACTTTTTGAAGAGTTATCTGTGAGATTTTTTCTGTTGCAAATTTTCTCGAAAGACCCATCGGCTGCATTGAAGTCGATAAAACAATCAATAGAAATACGTAAAAATTTCTCATAACAGCTCAATTAAATCTGCTTCCATAGTCCATAATTAACCATTCAGAACAGAATGTCGTAGTAAGATTAGCAAGCCAAAGGATTAGGCAAATGGATGTTTTCATATAGCAAATCTAAAAAATGATCTTTTCTTGCAGATACTTATGCTCCCATCCATGAACTCATGCGTTTTTCGATGACGTCCCAGTTCAGATTTTTCCAAATGACATTTAAATATTCTGCGCGATTGATGCCATAATCTATCATATATGCATGTTCATAGGTATCAACAACAATGAGTGGAATTGCAAGCAGTGGCACTGTTTCATTATGTGCATCGAGTACAAAGTTTCTCACTGATCCATCAAACATACAATAACAGGTTACCGCCCAACCACGCGCTGCCTTTGCGCATGCAAAAAGATCTGACTTGTATTTTTCAATTGATCCGAAATGTTTTTCAAGCACTGATTTGGCAAGAGGGCCCATTGATGTGTGCGCTGCGAGATTTTCAAAATAGAGTTCATGCAAGATTGTGCCATTAAGCGCAAATGTTTCTCCGATTTTTAAACATCGAAACTCGCTATAGCTGCTTGCTGATTTTGACAGATCAATTGATTTCAGATCTCTGATAATTTCGTTATGTTTCTTGACATAGCCTTTGTAGAGTTCTTCATGATCAGAAAGCTGTTTTGCACTCAATCCTTCTATGGCGCCAAATGCAAATTGTGCCGGGGTATATGATCCAAGAACCTGTCTTTTTATGGGGCATGTCCCTTGCGCCAATTGGGGGGCAAAAGGCTCTTGTTGTTCTTCTTTTACAGGTTGATTAATGTATTGCACTATGCCAAAGGTAAGCGCAACGCTTGCGACAGCAATTAAACCATGAGTGATAATAGAACGCATACTTTTCTCCTTTTTTTACATCATCCTAACATCTACGTTCATGATTTGACAACCTATGCGCGGTTTGCAAGATTAAATGAGAAAAAAGGGCCCCAATCGAATGAAAATGAGATTGGGTAAAAAAATTGGATTTTCGAGTATGTAAATAAACCCCCATGTTAAACGGGCCCCAAATGTTTCGCGTTTGGGTATAAAAAGGAGCATTCTATGTTTTCTTCCACGGTCGATACATTGTTGATGGAATGGATTTGGAGCGTCACTTATGGAATCTATCATATACCTATCAACATCATAGTCTCTTTTATTTTAGCCAAAATAACAGTGAAATATGACTCAATTCCGCTTCTTCTGTTACTCATTTTGTCACAAATAGTTGCATTTCTTATATTGTCCGGAGTTGTTTTTGGGATTGTCGCGCTCGGATCAGTTGGTGATTATGTTCCTACCGATAATGTATATGAATTATCACATACTGTGCTTGCTGCATGCATAGGCCTTGGACTGTTGTATACCCTGTTTCAATCAATTTTTTTCTATCTTTTAAGCAAACGATACCACATAGACATACGTCATATGGTGTGGATCATTTTTTTAGGCAATCTTATTACAGCGCACATTGTGTACATATTATTCCCATTTAAGGGTTAAGCTGAGAATGTAACTCGCGCATTGTTTTAGGGGAGCCCATAAGCGCGTGTTTTGCAAATCCTAATGTAACAATGTGTGACATAAACATGCGAGGACTCATGCCAATTTCTGCTGCCTGATGAAAAATGCATGTTGCCGGCGTAAGCGCGGGCAGTGAATTGATCTCTAAAATAACGATTCGCTCTGTTCCCGTTTTGCTTTCTTCAGGTGATTGATAAAAACAATCGATGCGCGCATATCCGGAACATCCGATTGTTGTGTATACATCAGCAATCACTCGTTTGACATTTTCTAACGTATCTTGCGCTAAGGGAGCGGGCGTTTGATTCACCCCGGCTCCGGGTAGAAATTTTTCTTGAATTGAAAGAATAGATTTTTGTGCAATAGCCTGGCTTGGAGGTAATGCGATGGGATTCTCATTTCCAAGCACACCAACCGTCAACTCCATACCGGTGATCAACTCTTCAATAAGAGCAGCTGACTTTCCATTGTTAAACAATGTCACAAGCGCTGCGTACATATCCTGCTCATTGTGCGCCTTTGTAACAAATGTGCTACAGCCATCATCATGCGGTTTAATAATAAGTGGAAATTGTATTTGCGCATCTTCGATTGCTTTTTTAAATGCATCGAAATCTGCGCTGAATTGTTCTTTCGAAATAAGCACTGAATCGGGAACACAAAACCCTTTTGATTTTAAGAATGTGTTTGCTTTAAACTTATCCATACATAACGCGCTTTGTAGAATTGATGATCCATTATAAGGCATTCCCAGAAGCTCAATCGCTCCCTGAACGGTTCCATTTTCTCCTTCGCCGCCATGAAGCGCGATGAAAACAAAATCTGCGATATTTGGCAAATCGCTCCACAAAATTTTTGCATGCGATTCAAGTAATTCTTCTATTTCTATGGTGCTGCTGCGCACAAGCAGAGTTTGATCCATTGTGTAGAGATTCAGCTTGCTATCCAAAAACAGTGGAATCGTCTCATAGGCGTCATTAGAAAGCTTATAGGTGACATTTCGACCCGACTCGAGAGAGATTTCTTTTTCATTCGATCTGCCCCCCATGATAACAGCAATTTTCTTTTTTTGAGTTGCAATAGTTGATTGTGTGCTCATACTCTGTAGCTCTGAAATAAGTCCGTATGTTTGTAATTCAGTTTTAATCAGATAATTGATCAGTTGTGGATGATTCATATTTATATGCGCGGCTTCTCGAAACACAAAGCTGGCAGGAGCCATTCCTGAAAAACTATTAGGATCAACAATTACAATGGTGCCATCTTTTTTTAAAAAACCATCGATGCGAGAGAGTGTGCGCAACCCAAGCGCTTTGGTTGCTGCAATACATGTTTTTTGAATGGCTTCGATTGCGTCTTGAGAACAGCGGGCCGGTGTATTTTCAATTGCACGCCCTGGCATATATTTTTGTTCGTAATCAAAAAAGTGGGTGTTCGATTGGTAAGAGACTTCCGTAGGCGCGAGCGCGATCCAATCAGCATGCGCGTGATCATAGAGGCTTACGCATGAAAATTCCATGCCATCGATTTTTTCTTCGATCAAGATTTGTTGTTTTTTGTAAGGGCTGATATTCGCAGCTACCTCAACCGCGCAGTAAAGCTCATCCCAAGAATTGCAAAGACTCAGGCCAAATGATGAACCGGAGGCCGCAGGTTTTACAATGTAAGGAAATGGAATGCCACTTTCCTCAACTTTCTTTTTAATGAGTTGCGTATGAGAGATTGCGTGGTAATCAATAATAATGCTGCGTGGAACAGCAATTCCAGCCGACAGCAACACACTCTTGGCAATGACCTTATCCATGCACAACGCACTCGCAAAAACTTTTGACCCTAAATAAGGAATTCGAAGGAGCTCAAGCATCCCTTGCAGCGCACCGTCTTCACAAAATTCGCCGTGGGCCGCAATATACATAAAATCGATATATAATTTGAGATCATCCCAACGCATTGGGGATTCTTGTTGCATAAGGCGCGATTCAAAATCGGCAATGGTGCCGCGATGTAAAAACTGCCATGGAAGACGATACAAGGATCCTGTATGAGCAAGAAAGAGCGGAATAATATCATACCGACTATCGTCAAGATGGTCACAGACAGTGCGTCCGGAATTGAATGATACTTCTCGTTCAATGGATCGACCGCCCATTAAAACACCGACTCTCAATTTACTCATGAAATCCTTGCAATGTACATCAAATGATGGATATTTTTTTAAGGCTGTTTACTGTGTATAATAACAAGCAAGTCATTTAAAATCTATGCAAGGAATAAGTGTTATGATAAAAAAAATATTTTTTGGTGCTGTTATATGGTTTGGTTGGTGTTGTGTAGCATCTGAACAAATGAAAACTGCGATGGTCAAAAAGGAATACAAAAACCGAATAAACGTATTATATGAAAACGGCGAGCTTTCTCCCGCTGACTTGGTCTGCGCACAAGCTTATGAGGGAGAAATTCGAAGAGAAGTTATCGCACAGCTTACGAGCAGGCCAGGCATTAAGACCAGAAGAGGATTAGAGAAAACAGATCGGATGATTATCGCAATGGTTAAAAATCGGCAAAACGCAAATTCGCAAGCACTGAAAGAGTTTGATGCTAAACGTGCAAAAAAACCTTCACAATTATGCCGCACTAACCCGTGCACACAAGAGGCTTCATTTAACCCTATGCCCTGGGGCAGCAAAGCGCTTTCTGACTTGCGTCCACTACAACATATTGATGGAAAATATAAATGGATAGAATAATTAATAGAAATAGGTAAGCTATTAAATAAGTAAAACCTTTTCAATTAG
This sequence comes from uncultured bacterium, assembly GCA_963713925.1. Lineage (GTDB taxonomy): Bacteria > Babelota > Babeliae > Babelales > Vermiphilaceae > MFD01112-c2. Next base: position 258,639 of record OY970212.1, on the reverse strand, counting down.
TTAGGGAAATTTATGCAACGTTATTTTCTATTATGTTTTTCAACTTTAGCATGTTCTATTTCTGCAATGGAACAAAGGCTTATCACAAAAGATCAATTTAGTAAGTATACCTATGATCAATTGTGGCAAGATAAATTATATAATGACCCCATTTTTGTGAAAGCTATAGAAAACAACACCGCAACATTAATTATACGAACTGATCGATTCATGAAAGCTCGTCAGTGCCCGAACATCGAATCTGCGTTGTTCCCAAATATATACACTAGTGTCATTAATCTTTGGTGCGAAGAATGGAGACTAGCACTTCCTGCGGATCAGAGAATGACCTTAGATAAAAATTTGAATCATTTTTGCAATCCCGAAAAGAAAAATTCAGAAACGATTTTTGAAATGGATCTTTAATGAGCAATCTCAAAAGAATCTTTGTATGGATCGATCTGGAAATGACCGGTCTTGATGTTCAGAAAGACCATATTCTTGAGATTGCAACTATCATTACCGATGATCAGTTGAACATCATTGCTCAAACTCCCGCTTTTATTATTCACCAACCTGACTATGTTTTAGAATCTATGTCAGAATGGGTAAAAAACGCCCATGGCAAATCTGGCCTGACTGAGCAAGTACGTCAATCAAAGACAACCTACACGCAAGCAGAAGCGCAAACCCTTGCCCTTATTAAAGAACATTGCAAACAATATCAGGGATTACTTGCTGGTAATTCGGTTTGGCAAGACAAGTTATTTTTAAGCAAATATATGCCGAGTATTGTCGCTTATCTTAATTATCGCATTATCGATGTCACAACAGTCAAAGAGCTGGCACGAGCATGGTATCCTCAAGATCTACAAGTCGATTTCAAAAAGCCTGAAAATCACCGAGCTTTGGAAGATATTCAAGAATCGATCAATGAATTAAAGCACTTCAGAACCCATTTTTTCAAGTAAGAAAAGCCTTTTGCTCTTCCTACTCCAGAATTGCATTATATTTCTATTTTGCAAAAATGTTGCCGCTTTAAATACAATAATGATACTCTGATGATAGTTTCCGATCCCTGGTCGGACGTAGCCCCTGTCGCGTCGTCCTGTCTCGCCGAAGTCTTGTGACGCAGGCGGAAGCCCATGGGGCGAAGGCGGATTGGGCGAAGTCCATTCTAGATTGTTTGCAATGAGAGGAATAATAATGAAAAATTACACATCTTATGCGTTATTTTTCGGTTTCATTATAACTGTCGACTTTATTCACACAGCGGATAGGCCTCTTCGTGGAGTTGACATGAGCATTCAAGAAATCAAACAGTTGGCCGCTCCTGAAAAGATATCGGATTTACGTAAATTGCTTGGTCGGAAAGAAATTTTTCCTCAAACGGCAAATGCCGTATTATACCAATCCTTTTTACAACATAATATCGACGCAATTATTCCATTATTACAAGCAGGTGCCGATGCTGAACCATGGATGTTGCTGCAGGTGAATGAGGAAATGGAATATATAAATGGCTTGATAGCGCAGCACGGATATTTGAGTGAAGGATCAAAAAAAAATCGTGATAAGTTGGAGGACGTTGCAAACGAAATTAGACGCCTTCTCAGAAAAAAACGAAGACAATTTGAGAAACGGAGATAAAAGCATGAAGAACACATCAATAACTACATATATTTCCCTGGCATGTATTGCAACATTTGTAGGTATCAATATTACCTATGGGGCCGATATTGAACAACCGATGTTCGCGGGTAAGGTGACCTATGAACTCTGGGATGATCTTTTAAGAAAAGGGCTCTGAGCGAAGATCTGAAAACTACCGAGTTGTTTTCAGCCTGCCGAAGAGGTAATGCTGATATGGTTGAATTATTATTAAAATACGATACCAAATTTAAAGATTTTGAAATAAAACCTTTGGAGCGGCTTTTTAAAAAAAATCAAAAAGAATTAGAAAAGGGCGGCGGGAGCAAAACTCTTCAAGATTTGTTGGCGGGACAGTTGCAGTGTATTGATCTTCTAAAAAAATATAAACAAGCCCCCATTTGGGAAAAAAACTTAATTAAGGCAGTGGAAGCAGGGGAAGAGAAAAAAGTAAAAAAATTTTTAGAAGAAGGAAAAGATTTTTTTTATAAATTAAACAGTATCATACAAACCGCAAGACGTGACATTGAAGATAAGATGGAAAAGGATAAAAAATTCACCAAGGGCGCATCTCTGTATGAGAATGTAAAAAAAAGTTTTGATTTACTACAGGACGAATTGAGAGCGTATTTAAAAGTAAAAAGAGAATCTTTTGCTCTACGTACTGAAATGCAGCGTCAAGAGCAACCTAATACACGTCAACTGGATATATATTCAAAGACAGGCGCATCAGAAGTGGAGTCACCAGAAGCTCCTCAAGATGACCCCAATGATGGAGCGCCGCTCAATAGTTCTCGTGATTAAAAGGATGAGATTATGAATTCCAAAGTCATTATTAGACACAGCGCAGTATTTTTCTTCATCATTACAAACGGAATATATGCAGCCGATGCTCCCACATACGCGCAAAAAAATCCGTTTTCAATAGAAAGACTAAATGAAATGAGATACAAAGACACCGAAAAAATGCTGTATCTTGAAGATGAAGCAATGAAAGGTAATGTTGAGAATGTGAAAGCTCTCTTGGAAAGAGGTGCAAAACCACACAAAGGACTTTTGATAAAGTTGAAAGCCTATTTAAAAAAAGAAAATGAAAAAAATATTAATAAAAGATTGTTTGCCCAGAAGGGTGGCAGTAGCGCAATTGATATGCTCATTGGGATTGAAAAGTCGATCGGCTTGATCGAAAAAAAATCACAAGAGATCACGTGGCAAACGGATTTAGAAATTAGCGCGAAAAGTGGCGATCCTGAGAAAGTAAAAGAGCTTCTTTCACATGGAAAAGAATATCGTGTGCCTCATGATTTATTGAAAGCATTTCAAATATACGTGACCTCCAATAAAGACGACTTTAGCAAAGAAAAAATGCAAAAACTGAGAGAAATTTTCACTTTAATTCAAAAAAGATTGAGGGAGCAAAATCCGGATATATTACCGCGCACACAATCACAACCGGATGTTGGTAGTGCAAGCAGAGTTGCATCTCCACAAAATGACGGCGGTCTTTAATGTTGCGATTAAAATAAAAAAGAGGGACTCACGAAAGTCCCTCTTCTACTCCTTATCTGAACTCGGTGTCTTAGGCTGCTCTTGCTGCTTTTCAATTTCTTGCGGCTGCTCATCAAATACATGTTTGAGTGAATTCAGTGCCGATCGAGCTCCATTGTTAACAACACTTGCGACCTGCTTGACGTCTTGCATGATTGGTTGTTGATCGATTTTTACAAGCCATTCGTAAAAATCGGGATGGTTTGTTTTTATGTCTTGCATGGTGCCGGCATATTTTTGTCGAAGTTGAGCATCCCATTCAGCGAGATTTTTTTCAGCGTTTGTACGTTGAATTTTCCAGCGAGCTCTTATTTTCCGTGCGAGGCTGCGGGCATTCAGATCAGGCTCTTGCGCGAATAATGTCTCATCAAGCACCGGAGCAATCACCATTGTTCCAAGAGTTCCGGCAATCAATGGCTTTTTAATAAGTGATTTAGTTAATGTAAATACAGATCGAAGAACAAGACGTCCGCTTTGAAATACTATTGCTGTGGCAACAACTCCTCCGGCAGCGATAGTCGATTTGGAAAAACCTTCAGGGTTTGCTTTTGTTTGCGGTATCGGCTGGGGTTGTTGTGTGCCATTCATCTCAACAGGTTCAGCATATACGGTTGGCATCAGAACGAGAAGAGAATAAAGAAGTGAAGCGTGCATATATTTCATAGTGCAATCCTATCTAAGTAGCCCGTTTTTTGTTGCCTCAAGTCTAGGGGAATGGGGTCCAAAAAGCAAGGTACCCCTTTAAACAGGCGATTCTTTTGAAACCAACGAGTCTTTGGGGTATACTATGACTATTAGATAATAGATTAATAATAAAATACAGTGCTCTCATTATGCATTTTAAAAAAATCTTTCTACTTGTTCTTTCTCTTCCTTCCTTCATGGGAGCAAGAAGTGCTCGTGTTTTGAAAAAAAACCGACTTATTGAACAAGAAAACATGATAACGTTCCGCCTTTCAGATAGCTTTGATGTACGTTTTTCTGATTCATGTATAGCATCCATACAGAATAAACATGCAGATTTAAACAGATTTAATTCTACCTTTTTTAACCCGCGATTTTTGAAAAAGACTCCCCATGTACAGCGTCTTCTTTCTCGTCCTTGCGGGCAGAAGAAGGAGCATGGCAATCGATGGAAGTTGCAAATGAATGACTCTATTATCGAAGGCACTTTTTTTGATCGCTCAAGCGAGATTGTCGTCTTTATCACGGGGGGATTTAGCAACGCTCATGAATACATGGCCCCGTTTGTAAAATTGTTTCCCGACTTTGACCTTGTTCTTTTTGATTTACCCGGCCATGGGAGCAGACATGAACAAGATCACAATTCCCGTTTAAATGCTTTGGTGAATGTCGATTTATCTCAAATCACCTTTGGGCATTCGGAATCTGCCGTTATACAACAGGTTGTAACACACTTTCTTGCCAAAAAAAAATATTCTACAGTGGCTGCCGTCGGACGTTGTTATTCCGTTCCCTTTTTTGCACGAGCTGCTCTTGAATGGCAAGAGCATTTTGGAACACCGCTTTTTGATAAGTTTATTCTCGATAGCGCCTTTGTTTCATTCGCTCGTTTTATTCCTCATTTTCCCGCCTTATATTGCAGCCGATATCCTGCACCAGTTGTGCGTCATGTCGGAGGAAGTTGGCTCATTGGACAACTGTTTTATGTGCTAACTGAGTATGTGTTAGGGACATCATTTGCTGATTTTAAACCAACGTATGAATACATAAGTCAACTCACAAATACCGACCTTCTCTTTGTTCACAGCAAAGCTGATATTGCAATTCCGATGGCCGATTTTGAGCTCCTATGGTCAAAACTCGATCATATTAAAAATAAAGGCGCGTTGTTTACCACAAACAAGCACGCCATGAGTCATATCAGACAAAAAGAGATCTACAAAGAAATCGCTGAACGATTTATCAGCAATGATTTTACTGATTTTGCTTCGTCTCTAACCATTTCTTAACAGAGTCTTTCAAATTTTGAGGCACCTGTGCTCCTCCACCTTGAATATGGTGCGCAGCACCACCACCCTTGAGGTTGTGTGTCGTCGCAAGCCAAGTTCCAAATTCCTTGATAGTAAATTGAGTTTTTACTTCTGGCGCGACAGATGCATAAAAATGAGCGCGTCCTGCGTCAGTGGAAAGCGCAAGGTAAAGTCCCTGCTTTTTCTGTTGCAAGGTGGCAACAAGATCTTTTAATTCGTCTGCCGTTGCATTTTCAATCGTAAACACTCCGTATGGCAACGAACCAACAGTAGTCACTTGCTCAAGCAAAGTCGGCAATTGAGCAGTTCTGAGTTGCTTTTTGGCTGCCAAAAGTTGGTGCTGCGCCGTTTTGAGTTGTTCTTTCTGTTTTGCCACAGCTGCTTCTACTTCATTGAGTTTCGATTTAAATTCAACGCTTAAAGTTTTTACCGTATTGAATGTTTCTTGATACAAATCGATTGCTTTCGGTCCGGTGAGCGCAACAATACGCTTTTGTCCTGCGGCCGGAGCGCTCATTTCAGTAATTTTGAAAGTCCCAATTTCTCCCGTGCGTGAAACGTGCGTTCCTCCACAAAGCTCAGTAGAAAAGTGAGGCACTTCCACCATACGCACTGTTTCAGGATTATATTTGTCACCAAAGAATGCGAGAGCTCCTTTATTAAGGGCTTCTTTGAGTGTCATATAGTTTATTGAAACCGGAATGTCTTGACGGATCTTATCATTTACGATGTTTTCGATTTTGATTACATCCTCTGGAGATAGGTTTTGGCTGAATGTGAAATCAAAACGCAAATAATCAGGGTGCACGAGGGACCCTGATTGCTTAATTTGTTTCCCATACACCTGCATCAATGCTGCTTGCAGTAAGTGAGTTGCGGTGTGATTTTTCATAGCATTGACGCGCAATTCTTTGTTGACACGTGAAGTAACTGCTTGGCCGATTTTCAGCGCAACAGGAGCTTTAATGTGCGCACCGATTGCATTGTTGATGTAGCGAACTGAAAGCAATGGCGTTTCTTTGCCATCAATAATAAGCCACCCATTATCAGGCACTTGCCCACCACCAACAATGAAGAACGGTGATTTGTCAGTGATCACCCAACACTGTTGTCCGGCAGCTACTGATGCAACAAGCTTATTCTGTTGATCGATGAGAGCGATAATTTTTGATGGAGTTTCAAGTTCTTGATACCCAGTGAATTCGGTGGTCACTTCGTCAGCAAGTCCAACATGCGCCAATTCATCGACCGTTTTTTTACCTGACTGCTCTTGTTGTTGACTCATCAGTTGTTCAAATGATTCGGTATCAATGCTGAATCCGTTTTCTTTTGCGATTACATTCAAAAGCTCGAGTGGAAAGCCATAGGTGTCATACAGCTTGAATGCCTGTGAACCAGAAATTTCTTTTGTCGCTTTATTTTCTTCAAAATATTTCTCGAGTATCAGTTGTCCGCGGTCGAGATTTGCCGAGAATTTCTTAATTTCACTTTCAAGAATGGTGAAAATGGTATCTTTGTTTTGAATGAGTTCAGGATAGATGCCGCCCATGTCTGAGACTAATTGTTTTGATAACTCTGGGAAAATATCGGCTGATTTTAGTTTTTTGGCGAATAGGGCCGCGCGACGAATAATTTTGCGCAACACATAGCCGCGTCCCTCATTTGAGGGAGCACACCCATCGGCGATAATGAGCGATGATGATCGAATATGATCAGCCAACACATTAAATGCCCCTTTGGTTTGTGCATCGGAAGCAGCGTATGATTTTCCGGTCAACGCCTCAATTCGTTTCATAATGCCTGCAAACAAATCTATCTCAAAAACGGAAGACTTGTCTTGCACAATAGCGCACAAGCGTTCAAGACCCATCCCGGTATCCACTCCCGTTTGTTTCAGAGGTTTGTCGGTACCGTCCGGTTGGCGATCAAATTGCATAAAAACGAGATTCCAGATTTCCAAAAATCTGTCGCAATCACAGGCCGGTCCACAGTCTTTTAAATCAGGACATCCATAGGCAGCTCCACGATCAAGATGAATTTCGGTGCATGGTCCACATGGGCCGGTGTCGCCCATTTGCCAGAAATTTTCTTTTTCTCCCAGCCGAGCAATACGTTCGGCAGGAATTCCGATTTCATCATGCCAGATATCATACGCCTCATCGTCAGTTTTATAGACGGTGGCATATAGTTTTTGTACAGGAAGTTTCATTTCTTTGGTTAAAAAATCCCAGGCAAAGTTGATTGCTTCTCGTTTGAAATAGTCTCCAAATGAGAAATTTCCCATCATTTCAAAAAAGGTCAGGTGGCGTTTAGTGAATCCAACATTATCAAGATCGTTATGCTTTCCGCCGGCGCGCACGCACTTTTGAATCGATACCGCTCGGGTGTAGCTGCGCTTTTCTTTGCCAAGAAAGAGATCTTTAAACTGGTTCATGCCGGCATTCGTAAAGAGCAATGTTGGGTCTTGAGCCGGGATCAAAGGGGAAGAGGCAACCTTTTCATGGTTTCTTTTCATGAAAAAATCGAAAAATTTTTGGCGAATTTCTGCTGATTTCATAGGTATCCTGCCACGGGAAATGGGGAAAATGAACTGATTCGCTTTCATTATACCGTTTTTTCAGCATTGTTTCAAAACCATGTGTCCTGGTGCCTTGAATATACCCCTGAACTCGCTTGTAAGAAAGCACAATCAGCATTACCCTTATACTCCGTATGGGGGAAGTAAAGCTTTACCCCAATTTTACATTCCGCCGTCGCCTGTTAGCTATGGCGTGACAGGTCGTTTAATTGAGGACCCCGATCGTTGCTCGTTTTGGTGTAGTTTAAGATGATATTTGTAGTTCTTCTCTTTTTTATAAGTACCATTGCTGCCGAAACGATTGAGACGCCGCATGGGTATACCGCTGAACTAGCGCTTGAAATTGAGCAAAAGATACCAACGCGCTACCATGCACGCAATTGCACGATTGTTCCGGTTGGTGGTATTGATTGCGATGAGCTTGCGTATTTAATCGGAATACCGGAAGGTTCATCTGTAACCGCGCAAACACTCAAGTCGGCATTTTTTTATTTAGGAAAAAAAAATAAGTTTAGCCTGATTAGATGTACCTACACCATTGACGGCGAATTGATAGATCTCACCTGGGATTTCACCACTTTCACAACCGTTGAACGAGTGATTATTAAAGGATTTTTTTTTGGAAAAGAAAAATATAAATCCTACTATTTGATTGATCCGGGAGAGCGATTTGATCGAGAGAAGCATGAGCATTCAAAGACAAGAATTTTGCAAGCGCTTGCCGATGATGGATTTGGGCAAGCTCAGATTGATGACTCCTGTTTGTACGATGAATATTCCGGATCGATGACCATATATCTTTCGATCACGAGAGGCACACAATCACGCGTTCATTCCGTCACCTGCCAGGCGAATAACAATGAATCGCTGCAAGAAATAATCGAAGAAAAAATAAAATCACAACTGTGTAAAAGACTTTTGGGAGCTTCCTACACGAAAGACCTGATCAACGCGGCGGCAGCGGATATAAAATCATGGCTCATTAAAGAAGGTTTTGTCGAAAGCACTCTGTTTCTCAAACAAGAATACGACAAGAATACCAACTGCGTGTCTTTAGACTTTTTAGTTGAACTTGGCCAGCAACATGAATTTGTATTTTTGGGAAATACCGCCGTCAGCAATGATGAATTACTTGATTGCGTGATGACATTCGGAAGCGCTGTTGCCGAACTTCCACCCGTTATTGTCGCCCAAGAAATACGACAATTTTACAAAGAGCGTGGCTATTTGCAAGCGCATATAGAGACGGAACAAGATGCTCATAAGCAAGTGTTTACCATTCACGAAGGCCCACGCGCAAAAATCGATCAGATCATCATCACCGGCATCAATGATGAAGATCAAAATCGAATCTTTGCAACCTGTTTCAATCCTCTTCTGGCCCACCATTTTTTTGATCAAGCATCATATAAAAAAGCATGCGCAAAAATGCTTGATGACTGCGTGAGTCGCGGCTACTGGTCTGCATCAATTAAAAACTATGAATTGAAAAAAAGAGATGATGAACACTATGATATATACATTGAATTGTCACTCGGCAATCAACGCATTATCACTCAAATCAATCTCGGCAATTGCGTACTACCTGCGAAACTCGCGTGTGACATTGGAGAAGTTTTTACTCCCGGAACTATCGGCGCGCAACGAGACATGCTCGCATACTCTTTTGGATCCAATAATGAATATGAGCCACACATCGTTCATGAGAATAACCAGGTGAGCATCACCTGGAAAGTGATCCCAAAAAAAACAACGGAATTGTTTGGCAAAACGGTTGTCATGGGAGCAACCAAGCTCCCATTTGATTACCTCACTCTTCCGCTGCGGTTTACTGAAAACGATCCTTGGAACCCGGAGCTTATTAAAGTTTCCACACTCGCGCTCAAAGAACTGGTTATTTTTGATACCGTCAACCTCAGCCCCTCTGAAAGCGACGATCCGGAAGGTAAGCGCCCAGTGGTTCTTAAAATAGTGCCCGACGATCCATTTGAAGTTCGCGCACGCACTGGTATCGGATTTGAATATGCGGGTAAGGAACTACGTTATGACGGCATCACCTATAAATGTGGCGGAGCAATGGTGTTTAAAAATCCTTTCAATCGAGGAGATTATTTTTTTGCAAATGCTGACTTCACACGCACACACCGCATTTTGGAAGGTGGTTATTATCGACCATGGATCATGAAAATTCCCATGGGAACCACGGGAAAATTATACAATAATGCATTCAAATATCCGGGAACGCTTGCTGATCAAAAAAGCTTATACACCATTACGCAACAAGGCGGGCTGCTCGGACTTGATAAAAGGTGGGACTTTTTTCAGTTAACAACCAACGTCGGCCTTGAGTGGATGGAAACCGTGATCAGCAATGACCGTCCACAGCAGGGTGAATTCAACCGCTTAATTGCGCGAGCGATGAATTTCGAACCAGCTTTGCTTGATAAAAAAATTCCATATGCAATGATTGAGCCGACTTTTTATGTGAATTTCTTGGATAATCAAATGTATCCATGTCGCGGATTTAGTACGATGCTCACGCTCAAGGGAATGGTGCCGATACAGCAAAAATTCGCAAACGCCTTATTCTTAAAACTTCTTTTTGAACAATCGGTTTTTATTCAGCTGTGGTCGTTGGTATTTGGATTTCGAGTGCGCGCCGGACATATTTTTTATCAGCTCTTTTCGAGCATCATGCCATCAGAGCGCTTTTATTTAGGCGGCGCATTTTCACTTCGCTCATATGCCACTGATATGGCTCCTCCACTTGGTATCGTTGATCAGTGCGATGATGAGCGAGCATATGTCCCTCAAGGTGGCAAATCGATGATGAATTGCAATCTTGAATGTCGATTTCCCTTGTTTGGCGGTCTGAATGGGGCTATTTTTCAAGATCTGGGAGTGTTAAGCGGGACCGGTTTTTTGGCGCTGCTGCAATCAGAAGTGCTGGCCGGCACTGGCTTTGGTTTGCGTTACAATACTCCACTGGGACCGTTTCGCTTTGATATCGGCTTTAAATGGCACAAACCAGCGCCCGACATCTCACGCTATGCCTGGTTTTTGACTTTTGGACAGGCATTTTGAAAAACCCCAATTTGCACTTCGTTTAATTGGGGACCCCGAGTAATAACCCCCCTTGTGAAATATGGGTGACCCCGAATTTTACCCAAGTTGCGCTAACGCTTACTTGGGACTATTTTTCCCCCAAATTGCTACCCCTAAAGAAGAAATTACAGAAATCAAAGAGCAAGCTGCTTTGGAATTTAAATTTCTTGAATCAATCCAAAAGATGCTTGCAAATATATTAACTGATGAAAGAAAGAGGACGTTTATATCTAAACGTCCTCTCAGCCTTATAAGCTATTTTTCATTTCTGATTTTCAAATATTACCGAGCCTTATCTGATGTATAACGTAGCCGCTCTTTACTTTTTACTATGCCCATTTCCATGGTATCCAATTCTTTTTTTATCGCTTCACAAACCGGTAGCTGTCCATGCTCAGTGCTGATTATCACGGCAAAGCTTGCGCCCGCTTCAATAAGCATATCCATTGCTGCTCTATTGCTCATTGAGAACGCAAGATAGACCGGAGTCATTTCATATTTTCCCAAGGTAAGAGCACAGTTGACGTCAACGTTTTTTGCAAGCAGTTCCTTCAGCAACTCCGGATTCATAATTGCTTGCATAAATTGCTGGCCGAGTTCTTGGTTTTGTATTGCTTTATGAGGAATTAAAGTAGAAACTTCATTTTTCGTCATCACATATGCAAGCTCTTGCTGCATCTTCTCAGTAAGGTTTTGAAAATAAGCAAGCTGTTTTTCAGCTGCTTCTTGCACGTTGCTATCGAACACTGCCCCTGATTGGAGTAAATAATCAATGATCGATTCATTTCCCGAAATAATAGCCGATTGTAAAACAAAACACTTAAATGGAAGCCCGGGAATTTCCATAGAGCCATTAACATCTGTCCCGTCCTGAACGAGTTTTTTAATTTCATCAAGATTGCGCTGAGAGATTGCCATAATTAATTGCCGAGTTGATTCATTTTTATTTGCAGATATATGCGGCTGTGGTGTAGGCAAATTGATAATTTCTTGAAATGCAAGCTTTAACTGTTCTTTGGGTAATGCTCCTTTTACCGTGCCCCACTGAACACCATGTTGAAAAATGACAAATGTTGGCATAGCTGAAATTGAACATTCTGCGGCTACAGAAGGAGCTTTATCAACATCGACTGCATAAAAAAGCCAATCAGTTTCTTCTTGTGCTAATTGAGCAAAGGAAGGTTTAACTTGTTTGCAGGGCGGACACCACGTTGCATAAAAATCTACAATAACAGGTTTGTTTGCTGCGGCAATAGTTGATTTAAAAGTGTCCGCATTCAATTCGACAACAATGCTTTCTTGTGTGCTCGGCCCTGACTTTGCAATAGGTGCATCCGGCCTATCAGTAAGTGAACATACTCCATTTTCACAATTTTGATCGTTTCGTTCCGATTTCATATATCCCCCAACGAGAATCAAACTTATCCCAATAATAAAAATAATTTTTTTTTGCATGCGCGATCCTTTATTTGCAAGTTTCTGAAATTTTCTTTATTTCTTCTTGGTATGTGCCATATTCGGGAATATATTTGGCTATGAGCTCAGTATATTCTTTGAAATATTCGGGCGAGTTTTTTGTACTTTGATATTTTTCGGCCAAAAGAACAGATTCGTGAATATATTCCTGATTTTCATTGAGTTGAATTATCTGAGGATGAAGATAGGCATATTTTTCGTGAGCCTTTTTAAAAGCATCAAAAGCTAGGGTTAAAGCTCCTTTATTATCGACATCCCGATATTGATATTCAACAGGGGCGTATTTTTGAGAGATTTCTTTAATTTCATTCTCCATAGCAATGAGCTCGGGATTTTGTGGGTTATTCAATACATTTTTGAGGGGTTGTTCATAGCGAGCAAGGACGTTGTTAATTTCATTGAAATATTCCTGACCCTCACCGGAAGCTTTGGTTTTAGTAAAACTATCCAGCGTATTGCTCATAGCTTGCTTGAACGTTTCATGAGGAGTTATGGATGAAGTTATCTTATTGTGCGAGGCATGTTCAAGGGGAGTAATGATAAGAGAGGTTCCGTCAGTCCTAATTTTTAAAGTCGACCCTTCAGCGATATTAAGGACTTCGAGGAGAGCTTTATCCAGAATTAAAGCATTGCTATTGCCGTATTTAACCAATTTTTTAAGCATGTGTCCCTTTTGAATGAATATATTTTTTACAATGTTATAACATTGTAAAATCAAAACTAAGAAAAGTCAAACAGAAATACCTTAAATTGAGATATTTTTTGAGATTTTCAGTTCGAAGTGTGTGTTTTTGGACCATGTATAAAATCGTAAATAGGGGCTTCCCCAAATGAATGAAAGCTCGGGGTGGCATTGATAGTTTATGAACTAAAAATAATATTTAAGAGGCGCTTGCCCACTATAATATAAGGTAGTATATTATAGAGTATTGATCTTAACCTAATAAAGGGGGTACAATGAATTGGTCAATAAAATATTGCGATGATACGGCTGCAAAAAAATCGATTGAAGATTGGTTTGATGACTTATCATCCGAACAATTGAAATCGGTGGCTAAAGAGTTGACTATGTTAGAGTTACGGGGCAACGCACTAAGAATGCCTCAGAGTAAACCGCTAGGTGAAGGTTTATTTGAATTGCGCGAACGTAAATATGGTTATCGTATTTATTATACCTTTCATGACAAGCAAGTGATTATTCTACTTGCAGCAGGCGATAAGAAAAGCCAAAAAAATGATATAAGAGTCGCGAGAACTCGTTTATCTAAACTGTAAAAGGGAAAAAGTGAAAACAAAAAGCTTTAAAAATTATCTTGAAAAAAGACTCAGTAAAGAAGAAATTGCTGAAATCAAAGAGCAAGCAGCTCTGGAGGTTAAATTTCTTGAATCAATCCAAAAGATGCTTGCAAATACATTAACTGATTACATGGAAAAAAACAAAATTGGATTTAATGAAGTCTCAAGAAAATTAGATTGGAGTCCTTCTAAAGTATCAAAGATACAAAAAGGTGAAGCCAATTTAACTTTAGCCAGCTTAGCTCATTTTTTTGCATTATTGGAAAAAGAGCCGCAAGATGTATTTAAGAGGGCAAAATAATAGAAGCTTGAAAACCAAAATCAGCTTCGTTCAAAAAAGAGAGGACGTTTAGATCTAAACCAAACGTCCTCTTTGATTTTATAAGATATTTTTACTGCTGATTTTCAAACAGCTTTTTGATCGTTGCAATTGACCCGACCAACGAAGTTGCTTCATACGGCATAAGAATCATCTTGTCATCTTTGCCTTTGGTCATTTCAGGCAATACTTTCATGTATTCCATTGCAATGAGATATGGAAGTGGATCTCCAGATGGGGATGCTTTTTGAATAAGCTTAATTGATTCAGCTTGTGCATCGGCCAATTTCATACGAGCTTCGGCTTCGCCTTGTGCACGTAAAACCTGCGCTTGTTGAACACCTTCAGCTTCCAAGATTGCTGCGCGTTTCATACCTTCTGCTTCGAGAATAACGGCACGGCGATCACGTTCTGCGCGCATCTGTTTTTCCATCGCATGACGAATGTCTGCCGGTGGATTGACTTCCTGCAACTCAACACGATTCACTTTAACGCCCCATTTATCAGTCGCTTCGTCAAGAATAAGGCGTAGTTTTTCGTTGATCTCATCACGAGAAACAAGCGATGAATCGAGATCCATCGATCCGATAACGTTACGCAAGGTGGTTTGTGTGAGTTTTTCTATTGCTTCCGGAAGGTTTGACACTTCGTACACAGCTGCACGAGGGTCAGTGATTTGATAATAGAGCAATGCGTTGATTTCCATTGTCACGTTATCTTTGGTGATAACATTTTGTTTTGGAAAGTCATACACAGCTTCACGCAAATCGATGCGATCGATTGTTTGTGTTGAACGGTAATAACGTTTGCTTTCCACATCAGCTTTCACGAAGCTCCAGGTGGCTGAGCGAGCTCGTTCAAAGAATGGGACCACAATATGAATACCGGGGCCAATGATGCGATCATAACGACCAAGCCGTTCAATAATGACGGCTTCCGCCTGTCTGACCAAAACAATTGATTTCAATAACAAAATAATGGCAAAGAGGCCAAAAGCTGCTCCGACGATGAGCATTGGTGAAAAGAAGAACATGAGTAACTCCTCTAGATCAAACATTTCAGCAGAGCTTACATGTTTGATGTTTCAGGTTATGAATTATTAATTTGTTTTTAAAGTATGATCTCGATGAAAATGATTTTCGACGACATCAACAACAACATGCGCACCTTGCACTCGAGTCACACGGACATACGATCCTACACCGATGGATCGCTCATGAGTCGTACGCGCAAGCCAGAGTTCATTTACAATTCTCACTTGACCAAATGAATGAGGGTCAATCTGTTTGGTCACCTGCCCGATTTGACCTTCAAGAGCATACATATTGGTCTTGGTGAGCCGCGCGTTAACTCGGGATGCCAATTTGCGCAAAAGCAGAAAAGCAATCGCAGAACTCAGAAAAAAGATGGCAATTTGTGAGGCGCTTGAAATATCTCCAATCAGATAGATAATCAGAGCATTCACCGAACTTCCGACTGCAAATGAAATGAAAAAAAATAAGTTAGGATGGCCAATTTCTAAGATTAAAAACACCAGGGTTGCAATGAGCCAAAAAGCAGTTAAGGTTTGCATGGGAAACCTCCTGAGCTATGAAAACGTAATCTATTTGGTTTATTTGAGCCCCCATACGCCTGTGCCGATATAGCCTTTGGCGGCAGATAGCTCGTTTGGGGTAGTTTATTTCTCTTTGTATAGTTTAACTCTCTTTTATTCTTTGATCAACCCCGCGCCTCAAGAAATTTCTATTTTAATTGATCTCTCCTCGACTTGTAATTGTTATTCTGATTATGATAAAAAACATAAAAAAGGGTTTTTGTAATGAAGCGCAGTGTCGGTAAAACATTTCTATTGATGCATATTGCATTACTGTGCCTGAGCGGGTGTCTCCCCAATCGCCACCGACTCAATATCAAAAAAGTATCTTTAGTTGATCAACATTGTCTTTCTGCAGCGCCGGGAAGAACCATTACCATCTGGATTCATGGAACCCAGCTCTTTAAAGGGCCGATGCAAGAAATGCTCTCTCAGGGAAAACCGACATTAAAAAGCTACTATGAACTATCACCGAAAAATCGTTTGCTGACTATTGCAGACACACTTATTGTATTTCATCCGGGCCTTTTTAAACAAGAAGACTTCTATTTCTTTGGGTGGTCGGGAAGGTTGAGCTTCCAAGACCGAGAAGAAGCAGCATATATTTTGCGGTGCGAGTTGCATAATTTGGTAGGAAGTTACACCCGTAAATATGGAACACGACCACGAATACGTGTTATTTGCCATAGTCATGGAGGCAATGTATTGCTCAAATGCACTGACTTTTGTATTTCAGAACCACCCTTTGAAATTGATGAAGCTGTACTGCTTGCCTGTCCTGTACAGGAAAACACGCAGCATTGCATCCATTATCCCGGATTTAAAAAAATCGTATCTCTCTATTCAAAGCTTGATTTGATACAAATTATCGATCCCCAGGGATTGTATCGTATTCCGTTCAAATCGAAAAAGCTATTCTCCGGTCGCTATTTTCCTCATAATAACCGGCTCTATCAAGCCAAAATCCAAATCAATGGTCGGGCCATCACCCATCGAGAATTTAATAAACCGAAGTTTTTAAAATCATTGGGAGTAGTATTGGAAGCTTGTTATGAGGAAATTCCAACACAAGAGCGTCCGTATGAAAGAAACCTGCTTACTATCCGTGAGTCATGGTAGGCGCAGTTATCCCACTCAAATCTGTTTAAATACCGCAAAAAGCTCTTAGGCCCCGTTAAGTTTTTGAAAGTGTAAAATTTGGAAGTTCGAATGGTTCGATTTCGCTACGCTACACTCACCACGAACGCAAAAATAAAAAAGCCGACGCAAGAGCACAAAGCCCGTTCGTGGTGAGCGATAGTCGAACCGTTCGAACGGGTATTTGAGTGAGATAGCCCTGGTATTGGTAGGGCAGTTGCATTCACTCCAGCCGATGGTAGAATGAAAATAAGATCTTTTTTTGGCAAGGTAGGTTATGTCATCTCTCAAGCTGTTATTTTTCATTATGTGGATATGCTCCGCGTATACATACATTATGAGTAACGGCGATACCGGCCAGACATCTCCCAACAAACCAATACAAAAGCACGTCATTATCTGGATCCATGGGACTAAGCTTACCCCAACACCGGTTTGGCATACCTTTTTCTTCAGACTCGAAGGCTTACATTCCATCACCGAATATGACTCAAAATATCATTTATACAAAATAGCAGAGTCTTTCGTCGGATCAGATTCCGCCCACACGCTTGAGCATTTTTATGTGTTTGGTTGGTCAGGTAAATTGAGCTTCAAAGAGCGCCTGTCAGCCGCTCGTAATTTGTTGGAATCATTAGAAAAATTAAATCAGGAATATACAAAAAAATATGGGTGTGCTCCGCTTTTTACCGTTATCACCCATAGTCATGGCGGAAACGTTGCGCTCAACATGGTAAAAACAAAAGATACTTTTTCATCCGATTTTTCAATCGACCGACTTATTCTGCTTGCCTGCCCGGTGCAAGATGAGACCAAAGATTGTATTGCTAATCCTTTTTTCAATCGTGTCATATCATTTTATTCAAGCGCTGACATGATACAAGTGATTGACCCGCAAGGGCTTTATCGCAATGAAAAGAAAGCAACCTCTCTATTCTCCCAAAGAATGTTTCCTCATCATGAAAAACTGACTCAAATCAAATCAATGCGCACAAAGCGTGGATTGATGCATATCGAATTTATTTCACCGAAATTTGTTCAGCATATTCCTAAGGTGCTTCAAGAACTTTCAGATCTTTCACATAAACATCCCGATTCATACCACTGCTTGTTTGATCTGAACCCTGAGCGAAGCATCTTTAAAAACCCTATGCAGCGCGCCCCGTTTTCATTATCTGTTTGCACAGCGTAACTATTGCAGCAGCATCAATCTTTGCCCACGCAAGCAGTTGCTCAGGAGTCCCTGAACGAGGTAACTGTGTAACAGCAAGCATGTGCACCGATATGCCATTGTTGATGACAGCAGCAGCAACCGCCTCGCCTATTCCTCCAGCTATATAATGATCTTCCACGGTGATAATCGTGTTGCCGGATTCTCGAGCAACGCGGGTAATCGTTTCTTTATCAATTGGTTTGACTGAGTATAGGTCGATCACTGCGACATCGATATTTTCTTTTTTCAGAATATCATATGCTTTCAGCGCTTCGTGCAATGTGATCCCAGCTGCGATGACAACGAGCTTATCTTTGTCGCTATGCCGCAACACTTTGCATCCACCAATATGAAATTCTTCATACAGTGGATATAAAACGGGAGTTTCAGCACGTGTTGTGCGTAGGTATGATATTCCTTGATTGTATTCAAGCATCTGAGCGACCAAATGATGAGTGCTCACGGCATCCGATGGATACAAAACTGCCGATCCGGGCAATGTTCTCATGAGCGCAATATCTTCGAGCGCCATTTGAGAAGGACCGTCTTGGCCGATGGAGACTCCCGCATGAGATCCGCACAAACGCAGTGCGGCTGTTCCAATTGCAGCCATTCGAACTTGGTCTGCAGCTCGGCTGAAAAAGGCGCCAAAGGTGGAAATAAACGGTACGGCCCCACGACGTTCCATGCCGACTCCCATGCTCACCATATTTTGTTCAGCAATAAAACATTGCACAAATCGCTTTGGAAATTCATTTTCAAAAAGTTCCGCGAATGTTGAATTTTTCACTTCCGCATCAAGCACAACAACTTTATTTGTTTTTTTTCCTGCATCCACAAGCGCTTGCCCATAGGCCTTACGAGTTGCCACAGAAGTATTTGGTTTATAGAGATGCTCAGGAATTTCGACATTTGCAATGCCACGTTCTTCATGTTTATCATCACATGGCGGAAGATGCGGTTTCCAATCAAACGAGCTCTCTGAAAGCGATGCAGCATATGCAAATCTATTTTTTAATTCAGCAAGCAATCCCGGCAGTTCTTCTTTTGAAAATGTTTTGCCGTGATATCCTTCTTTATTTTCGATTGAGGCAAGTCCATATCCTTTGATTGTTTTGGCAATAATGACAACCGGACGATCAGAAACTTCATTTGCTTTATCAAGCGCAGACATAATTTGCGTCATATCATGTCCATCAATGACAATTGTTTTCCACCCGCATGATGCAAATCGATCGGCATAGCGATTGACATGATGTTCATACATAACGCTCGTGCTTTGCCCCAATCTGTTACAATCAACGAGCGCAACCAAATTGCTTTGTTTGTAAAATGCGGCGATTTCTGCCGCTTCCCACACGGAGCCTTCGGCAATTTCACTGTCTCCCATGAGCACATAGGTCTTAAATTGTTTTTCAAATATGTTTGCATAACGAGCCATGCCAAGCCCTATTGAGAGGCCCATGCCAAGCGATCCGGTAGCAGCTTCACTGTAAGCAAATCGAAGCGTCGGATGCCCTTCAAGCACTGAATCGATTTGTCGATAGGTCATCAACTCATCGTAAGAAACAACTCCCACGAGATGCCATGCGGCATAGAGCACGGGAGATGCGTGTCCTTTTGATAAAATAAAGCGATCATTTTCGGGACATGCTTCATTATGTGGATCATATGACATGGCATAAAAAAAAGAGCTGAAACTAAGTCAGCTGCAGAAAGACATGAGGTTGGATGACCGGATTTTGCTTTTGTAGTCATCTCGAGCGATAAGACGCGCAATTTATATGCTTGGTGTTCTAAAAAATTTTTAATTTGCTGTTTTGTGAGCATTGCCTGATCTCCGAAAAGCTGTAAACCCGCAGTTTTTAGTTTTCAGATTACGCTAACACAGCATGAAAAAAGCGCAAGTTTGGGATTATTCAGTCTTCATGCGATAACAGATCTTCTTCGATATCTTCAGTGGCTCCCGTTGGATTAATTGCGGGTTGTTGTTGCCTTCCCGCTTCAAATGCCAATTCGTCAATCATATTTCGTATGGTGATAGCAAATGCATCATCGTCAAGATCTGCAGCACGTAGTCCATGAACCATCACCAAAGTTATGACAATGAAAAACATATATCTTTTCATGAGCTACTCCGTTTCATTAGGATTATTTTGCGTCAATGCAAGAAACTCATCAAAAGTCGGAGGACGTTGATTTCTATCCAAAACATAATCAGGATTGGCAATAGTCACACCATTCCTATCGCGCTTAAACGGGTGAAAATAAATAAAACTTTCTTCATTTTTGTTACCTCGATTTAGTCTTCATCACTTAATCTTATATAATCTCCGTATAGCCGAATTTGTCGTTGTCTTTCACGTTCTATTCGTCTGTTCAATAAGGCGTCTTCTTTTGCTCTTGCATAGGCCGCTGCCCTCTCCACTTTGGGCAATTCATCGTAATTGTTTGGCAAGTAGGGCTCAAGTCTTGAAAATTCTACATAGTCATCGTTATCGGCTGCGAATACATTAGACGCAGTAACTAGTATGAAAACAAATAACATTTTTTTCATGATTTACCTTTTAATCAAATCTGAATTTACTTATTATAGCTCTCCACGAATAGCTCTTCCAACCCCTTCAGGCTCCGCCATGTTCTCGTAAGCCATTGCGTCTCTCAGCTCCTCCTGACGCCTCTCTTCATTCAATCTCTTAAGCCATTGGTTAAAAAGCCTTTCCCGAGGTTGCTGAGATTGCAGTTCTCTGAAATAGGCTTCTCTCGCTCGGCCCAGAGCAGTAGCCTTTTCCTCTTTGGTCAATTGTTGGTAATTGTTCGGTAATTGAGCAATGACGTCATGCAGTTCTAGTTCAAGATCGATATCAAGAGGTTGTTCATGGTAATATTTATAGTCAAGAAACCGCTTAGCCCGTTCTTCTGCTACACTGGGTTTGGGCCAATCGGCAGCATGCACAACACCTGACGCAAATAACGAGATGAAAACAAATAACTTTTTTTTCATGATAAACCCCTTATTTCGCTTTATGACCTTTGCGATTCAATGGTCTACGCCATTCATCTTTGTGAGCACTTGTTATGGTTGTGGTTAAGTTTTGCGCTCCACGTGACATGTTTTCTTTGTTAGACCTGTAAAGACGTTCAAGCTCTTGATGAACTTGTTCTTTGGTCATGCCCGATTTTTGGTGTTTTTTTTCTTTAAAAGATTTCATGCTAATGCTCCTATAAATAAATTATTTTTTTCCTTTGAGAAATTGCTCGTACAATGGCTGTGATTCTTTCCTTCGCGCGGCATCCTGTAGTTCTTTTCGTTCACGCAATTCTTTATAAAACTCTTGATATGCGACTTCATCTGATGGATCAGAGAAGGGTTTATCTTCTGACTCTGACAGAGTTGAAGAGGAGCTGCTCTCCGATTCTGATAAATACGGTTCTGACAGATCAGAAAAAGGTCTCTTTTCCCACGCTGTTTGTAAGCTTTGATCTTTGCTTGGAGGATTAGCCGCGAATACATTGCATGCAGTTAATAATGCGGTGAAAATAATTAAAACTTTTTTCATGATAACCCCCTTATTTCGCTTTATGACCTTTGCGATTCAATGGTCTACGCCATTCATCTTTGTGGGCACTTGTTATGGTTGTGGTCAAGTTCTGTGCTCCGCGCGACATATTTTCTTTTTTTGATGCATAGAGACGCTCAAGCTCTTGGTGAACTTGTTGTTTGGTCATACCCGATTTTTGGTGTTTTTTTTCTTTAAAAGATTTCATGTGTATTTCCTCCTTTTAAAATCATATTGAGCTTTATTTTAATTGTAATAAAATTGATGGTATGAAATCAAGAGTTTTTATCGATTTTAACGCATCTTTTTCGCTCTTTGTATCTCGAGCATCGGCCTTATTAAAATCATGGGTTATTGCCTATATCGATCTTCATCTTTTTATTACAGCCATCAGCATCCCGGTGCTTTCCCATTGGGGAATGCCTGTTTCGATGCTAACGATCGTGGGCAATTTCCTGTTTGCGCCCTTTTGTTCACTGTTTCTCTGGTTGAGCGCAATCATTTATATGACTGAGCTCATGTACATACCAAATCAATCTATTATTGATGTGCTCGATATGCTGCGTCGCGCATGGGAATATTGTCTTACGTTTGGCTCAGCACGGTGGCTTGTGGCCTTTCGCCATTATCACCTCCTTTTGACCATTCTTTTTCTTGCCATTCCCATAGGGCTGTTGTGGTTGTGCGCAAAAAAGCGATCGCTCCGAATGTGGAGTCTGTGCGTATGGATAGGATTTTTGTATGCGCTTTCCCTGATTGGCACGCATGCAACGTTTACGCTCAAGACTGAATATGGGGAGTTTTATTGCGTCTCACAGAATAATAAATTGATCGTCGTTGATCCGGGAATCTTGCTCAAGTCGGCTCGCCCTGAGCATTTTTTCGCCTATCATTTCGGTCCGTCTTTGGCCAAATCAATAGGAAGCACGTGCGTCGATTACTACATTCTCCTGAAACCGTCGATTCGCTCGTTTCAGGCACTAACTCATTCATTTGAAAAATTGAACATCAAAAATATCATTATTCCGACATGGCAAGGGGAAACAAGCAAAAGAATGTGGCGATACTTTTTTGAGCTGCGGCGCACCATTCAAGACCATGAATGTCAATTGATCAGAGTGGGGGCACACAAAAAAATTATTCCAACTGACGTCGGAAAACTGGTCATAAACCCAACGGAAGAAAAAACAAAAATCGGCACACATGAGTGCGCCGATTATACTGTTTCATTTAAAAAAGATGATCAAGAATTTTTGATCTATTATAATCCGTTATGCAAAAAGACTGGTTGCGAAAGTTTTGATCAATCCAAAGATTGAACCGATGTGCATCGTGATTGTAGCTAAAATGCTTGCATGTGATTCTTCTTTGCACACAGTGTTCAGAGCTTTCTCAAGATCGATTGTTGCTTTCTCCATGATATGATAATCTTTGGGGTCTATTATATCGGGTATTTGATGTCCCTCTTGGGCTACAACTCTGTATCCGTGTTTGAGAAGTTCATATGCGACTTTTGCGTTATGCATTCCACCCGCACAGACAAACACCGTTTTATAATTGCTATATTGTTCAACGGCAAGCATCATTTCCATTTCAAGTAAGAAGTTGCAATAATCATTGAACAAGTGATCAATAGCTTCAGCTGGTTGAGTCACAACTAATTTATAGTTACGATCTACCTTAACTTTATTTGCTTGAGCAATATCTTTTTCTGTTGCATGCAAAACTCCTGTTTCCATTGCTTGGGGGAAAGGCATATCAGTTTTTGTAAGCTTTTCAAAAAGGGCTGCACACGGCTCTTCAATGTTTGTTTTTAAATAGTGCAAACATGATTCATAATAATCTCGATAAGGAGAGTTTTGCGCAATACGAGCAAATTTTTCTTTTTTCTTTTGTATCATTGAAAAAAGCTCACGCAATGTTAATTGATAATCAAATCTAAATTCAATATTTGAAGCGGCAATTCCCGCAGTGACTGCGCATGAATACAATGTAAAAACCGTTGTCGGACACGAGCATTGCATGAGATATTGATTGATATTCAATGTACGCAAAGGCCATTGATACAATGATCCATCAATTTGATTTTTAACATTATGTCCTAGTGGAGTTGAGCTATCTTCAACGACGAGTGCCCCACCACATGCTTTAGCACAATTAACAATGATATTTCTTTCTTCTTCTGCATTAAGCTTCGAGTGAAAGTCGCTTAAAAGCACAACAGTATGCGAGCCTTTAACTAATTTTTGAATGTTAAAGATATGCGCTTGGGTTGTTTGAACGCCAATTGCTAAAGCAATTAAGGCTGTAATAAGATATTTTTTTATTAATTTTACCATGATTTATATCTCTCCATTTATTTTTTAACCTACAAACAACTGAGAAATTACTCTGATTGCTGAGTAAATAAGATTTTGCAATGTTGTTAAAATAGTTGGTGCTTGAACTATAAGAGTTTGTTCAGGAGTTGCCGGATTGATTTTAGGAAACGCCTGAGCGAGGTTGATCATTAATCTATCTTTTGATATTCCGGTCGGCTGGTCACCAACTTCACTGTAAACCACATGAACAGGAATTTTTTGTAAAGCGATGAGAAGATTCCCTATATGTTGGCCGCCCATACAAACAAACACTGTGTGATGATCTTTCAGTGCATGCAAAGCACCGATAACTTCAGCGTCTACCACTAAAACCGAAATAAGCCCAACTGCATCTTCTAAGGTCGTTTCTTTAGGGAATGGACAATCTGCAAGAGTCGCATCCGGACCATAAAAGAGCTTTATCATTTCTTCCGTCAAGAAAAATTCTTCCGTTTTTATGAATTCTTCGATTGTTTTGTTGGAAGCTCTGAGCTTGTTAAGAACTGGTCCCAAAATGCGCATGTATTCTTGTGCATCATCGGCCAATAATTTGAATGCTGGATACAATTCAGATCCTTGCAGTTCATTTTCAAGTCGTTGCAATTTGGCATCAATTGATTCAAATAAATTTTTCAAACTTCTTCTATCGGGAAAGCGAAACTCTATATTTTTTGAAGCAACTTTTGCATGGCATGCTTGCGAATGAAGCAAAAACATAGGGGCCGGAGAGTTATATCTCGCTTTTATGCGGTTTATTTCTTCTTCAGAAAGAACATAATCATAAAGCTTTGTGGATACTTTTGTATGAAGATCAGTACCGACACAAATCGAAGAATCTTCGACAATAAGTGCTCCTGATCTTTCTTTAATAATCGCGAGTATTTCTTCCCGTTGTTTATTAGAATGTTCCACTGCATGTAAATCGCTCAATAAATGAATTGTTTGTTCGGGCGATTTTACAGTATCAAGTTTATAGAAATAGGCTTCTATATTCGCTTGTTTAAAAAGCGAAATAAAAACACCTAAAAAAGATATAAATTTTCTTATTGAAACCATGTTATAACCTCCAATTATTAAACCCAAGCTCCATTTCATTCCGCTTGGGGCCCAAATATTAAAAAGGCCATTGAGCGGAATACTTAGATTTATTTATCTCAGAATAGCAGTTTAGCCACTTTTGTCAATTCAAATAGAAAATATTTAGGATCTAAACACCTACAAACCATTGCCTGGAGAATGATAGGTACGGTAGGTTTGAACCAATAACTTTTCCACGGCCTGAAAGCCGTGGTTTTTGGTAAAGAATTCGGGCCTTTTATATCACGGGCCTAAAAGCCGTAGGTGTTTACTGGCCCCGTAAAAATAAAATCTATTTTTCAGGAGAGATTATGGTTCAAATAAGGTTCTTTTTAGCCCTTTTCCTTCTGGCAGGAGGGCTTACTGGAGCAGAAGTATCCCTGGAGCCTCAAGATAGAGGTCTTTTTCCCTCAATTTCGGCCTCCTTGGATCAATTGGCACTCTCAGTTCAAAACTTCTTTTCAGGCCCCTCAGAACCCAAAATTCAGGCCCGTTTGGCTATCAATAATGAATTAGCCACCCAGGAAATCCAATTTTTACACAAACGATTGGAAAAAGTGCGAAAATCCTTGGGTAACCTTCTGGGCAAAGAGATCCCCTTTCAAGCGACCCCACGTATCGGGTTTTGTTTCAGTGGCGGCGGGGTCCGAGCGATGGTATCTGCCGTCGGATTCCTAAAAAAAGCTGAAGAGTTGAGGCTTTTTGACACCTGTTTATATACGAGCGCTCTTTCAGGGTCAACTTGGGGATTGGGACCCTGGATTGCTTCAGGGGAACAAACGATAGCGGAATATTATCCCTCGCTCGCACCAAAACTTGAATATGGGCTTGTTTTCACAAATCCGGAATTGATCGTCAATATGAGTGAGAAATGGCTTGCATGGTTTGAATCGGGAAGAACTCCGTCTGCTATCGATATCTATGGCGATTTGCTGGCAAATATTTTACTCACGGAGCACAATGATCAAAAATTTAATCTGACCCTGAGCCAAACGCATACTGCCGATCGATTTTTATCCGGCGATCTCCCGTTGCCCCTGTATACCGCAATCATGCCAAAAACAGAACCTTACACGTTGTTTGAGTTTTCTCCGTTTGAGTATGGCAGTCAAATAAGTCAATGCTATATTCCGCCCTATGCTTTGGGTGCTCAATTTGAGGATGGCGTCTCCTCCGGAAAATTGGATGAACCTTCGTTGGGATATATGCTCGGCGTTTTCGGATCTGCCTTTGATGTAAGCATAGAAGATCTTTTGCGCATGCATATGCAGCAGGTCATGGGGGCCATCAAAGAACTTCCTGAGGGTATGCAGGCGATGATGGAATCGGCGCTTGAGCACACTGACATTGGCGATATGCGCTTTTTCCCCGCCACTGTACCTAACTATTCACACAACTATGGTGAACATAGCTTAGTAGATTTCAAACGACTCACTTTTATTGATGCCGGCATTGATTGCAACATACCGGTTTTACCGCTGCTCCATCCGGAACGCGCATTGGATATGCTTGTTATATATGATGTTTCTGCAGGCAATGATCAGTTTCAAACGTTGCAAGAAGTCAAAGCATATACGCAAGCACACAATATTCCGTTTCCCGAAATTGATTATGCTCTTTTGAAAGAACAGTCATGGGCAATCTTGCATGATGACAAAAACTCGCAGGTGCCGATTGTGGTGTATATTGCACTTGCAAAGGAAGAAGCATACAATCCCGATTTTGATCCGATAGAGTCGATCAAGAGCGGTTTTTGTTCAACATTTAATTTTAAATACACGCCTGATGAAATTGATCTGCTCGCCGGGCTTGCAGGCTATCGATTAGAAAAATTACTTGACCCGATTCTTGAATCTATTGCTCAGATCGTGGACAAAAAGCAAATGGCGCGCAACGGCTCGGCTGCTCCGTCAATTGCATGAAAGTATACTCATGAAGCTACATCTTTTTGCGCTGTGCATAAGCTCTTTTTTATATGCATCTGAAGTTCCTGACATTCATATCAAATGCACCGATGAAGAGATCGTATTGCCCGGAGAAATGCATCACGATTCGGAGTATGTATTTAAAACAGGGGATGTATTACAACATTCGCTTACCATAAAAAATCAATGCAATGATGCTAATTCCGGATGTGATATTTGCATACCGGTTTCAAAAAAAGAATTTGATTCAATTTTTCCATGGATGCAGCTTACTCAATTAGCGTCTTGTAATTATGATCTTGCCGAGCTGAGAGCCGCTCAAGAATTTCCTCAAAGTATGGAGAGTGCAAGCGCATTGGCTGAAATTGCTTCGATTTTGGACATTTATAATATTAAACGATATGCCTTATGTCATTTGGCTGATAAAATTGGTAAAAATTATAGTGGTTCTTTTTTGGGCAATCCGAAACCTCTTTTGGAATTATTTAGGTTTAAGCCCGAAATGTCTTGTAATGCAAATCAAAAATTGAATCCCGATTTATGTGGGGATTTGGCGCAGTACATTGTTCAAGCATCTTTTATTAGAACTGTTTTGAATAAAAAAGCTACTCAAAAAGATTACTGTTGGTCCGAGAACGAATTATGTCAATTTTCATCCAAACTTAACTTGTGGCGCAATCTCAATTTGTTTTCCATTGTTGATTCATCTCATACCCATATTTTTCATATCAACATCAATGGTAAGATTATTATGCGAGATACGCTTGGTTCCGGAAAAATAACGAGTATGGGGAGAATAGGAGACGATAGATTGCTCTATGGAACTAATGATGGCTACTTAAAAGTATTGCCCTATACAGGGGAAGATTCAGTCATTTCTTACAGACATCCAATTTCATTATTGTCGACGTGCCCGAGCAATAATAATTTCTTGATGTACACAAAAGAAAACAATGTTCTGCGTCTGATAAAGGAAATTCCTTTGGAAATGGTAAAAACGAATTTTTCAAGAGACACATCCATCACAGGGGCATCAATGAGTGCGCAGGGAACTCATTATATAATAACAAGCAATGTCTATAATGCTCCCGGAGTTGAGCAGGTGTCGTTATATTCATCCGATGAGTGTAAATTAATACGAACCTTTGATTTCATTTCTACACAGCCAATACGTATTGCGCATAACCCCAAAGAGGATTTTCGCTATGTTTTGACAAACGGTGATCATACAATAATCGCACTGGGTGATGCATACGTTGGCACGGAATACCCAGCCTTTTTTCGTTGTTGCGACAACATAAAAAGATTAGTATGGAGTTCTGATGGTGACATGTTAGCAAGTGTTGAAGAGACCGATAAAAAAGGAAGCATTTTTGTTTGGGACCCTCGAATGCAAACCCATGCATGTAGGATTCAGAGAGAAGGGATCATAAAAAATTTTACCTGGGATAAGGATGCGACGCACGGAGTCTTTTTTGAAAAAAGGCCCAACGGTTTACACACGATGACCTGCATTGATACACGAATGTTAACGCGTGACTACGTAACAAAACAATCCTTTATTGATCACTGTTTATCTATTCGTTCACTCGATAAGGCGCTGCTGTTAAACGGTATTGCGCATGCGGTTAACCAAAATGAGACAGTTTTTTTTACTGAAGACACGCAAGCTATTTATGATTCAATGGATGATACTATGAAACCCATTGTAAATGATTTAATAGCATCACCCAAGTGAGGTCATAGTTGTGGAGGGACTTGGGTTTGCGGCTGCAAAATGATGCTATCCTCTTCAAGAGAATGTGCATATTCCACTAAGGCAACAACATCAGCGTCATTTGGGAGTTGTCTTTTTTCACGCAACATCACGATCATTGGGAGAATTGATGCACATTTGGGAGCGGTGTACAACAAGCAAGACACTCCCAAACAACATGGGTTGCTCACTTGGGCTGCAAAGGGACATCCTATCATTGCTGTAGCCCCACATTGTGTACGAAAAAGCAGAGGAGCTATGCAACCGGTAATCGTGCTCAAGCTGTTAAAAATTATCCCCGTTGCTTGCGCGCAGCAGGCCGGTCTATCCCATCGCTCTTCCGGCAATGTTTGATGAAGAAGTTCATAGACAATGAACTGTTTTTGCTTCGAAGAAGCTTTGAGTTTTTCAAGCTCGCTTTTCACCGATTTCCATTCAGATTTTTGGCCATGGTCAATGATTGTTTGAATTTGAGAATTCTGTGTTCCAAGGCTATTTAAGTCGTGATCGAGATATCGCACAAAAGTTTTGCGCGTTTTCTCTTGAATCTCATCAATTTCATCCTCTAAGGCGTCAGCCATCTTTCCTCGAGCACTTGCGGTCGCGCCATGTTTATCCATCGCATTCATGACCGTATCATAGGTCCTTCTTGCTTTACCTCCGTGAAACCCATCGACTAAAGAAGGATAGTCAGATGCTCTTATATAGAAACTGAGAATGGCTACCATTAAAAAGAGATTGTGCATAAAAAATTTCATGTAAACATCCTCAACATAATGCTTTCAAGGTGAAGGGCTCAGGCCCATTTCTTGAAATAAGAAGCTTGTTAATTTCATCAATATATTCTTTTTTCGGATTTGAATCACTTGCAATCTTCTTCATGCCTTTAAAAAAGACATAATTTGTGAGCAAGCTTGTCAGACCTACCGCGTGCGATCCGCCAATGCTCCATGGATTACAAACAGCATCAGGACAAGTTTGTGGCAGACCTGGAAATGTAGTCAGGCAAGAATAGTTTACGCAACCAGGAAATTCCGGACCACTGAATGATCGACAACAACAAGAATTCAGATAAGCACATCCGCACAAACTGGGAGCTTCGGAAACTCCATAGTACATTAAGCCAGACATATGATATGCGCCACCAAGATCTTCGCGGAGCTTTCGCAATGTAGTATCGGATGTGCTCTTTATCTTTTCTTGAAATGTATTGATAGGGAGACCTATTATCGCATCGATCGATAATTCAATATAATCTTTAGTATCTTTATCGTCGGGGAGTTTTTTGAAATATTTTTTAATTATCCGAGGATTATCTTGCAGTTTTGCCAATAGAGCCAGCTGCGCAAAATGAACCGGGGGATTTTGATCGGAGGAGAATGAAACACCTGCAACAAGAAATGCTATTGCACAGATCAGATATTTCATCGTCGCGCTCCTTACAACAAATAATTTATATCGTCATCAAGCTAACAAAAAATTCAAGCGTTCACAAGCGGCGCATACTGATTAATGCGGTTAATCCAGCCGGTAAGCCAGCGTTTTTCTTGTTCCTGTTTTTCTTCCGGAGCGTTTTGCGCGCGACGAGTCAGCAGCGCACGAGCCGATTCTTGGAAATCTTTGAGAGTTGCAGTTTTCATGTGATTTGAGCGCAGCATTAGGGCCAGAATGCGCCTTCGTCTTTGATAGTCTCATAAAAACCCTTATAAATGAGTAGTTTTTGATTCGTATGCCCTAAGCTATCATTTTAGATACTTGATTTGTTTTTCTCAATTATTCTATTATAAAATTAAACATGTTTTCATAACAGGGGAAATAAAAATGAATACAACTGCATCAAACACTCGCTTACAAACTCTACGCAATATTGGAGTATTTTTTTTTCTATCTACCATAGTTTTTACCAATACAGTCTTCTGCAATGACGAAAATTATTTTTTTTCAGAAGCAGAATATGAAAAAATCATGAACCTTATTAAAGACATTGACTCAAAAGCCTATGATCGACTTAAAAAATGTGAATCAAAACTTGGAATGCCATGTATAGAAAAAGCTGCTGATACAGATGAAACAATGATTATGCCCGGAGAAGATGATACGCAAGGATTCCCAATAATTATAATGAATCCAATGAGTCTTAATTGGCCTGAGGATGCTCAAAAAAGAGTGTTAAAACCAATAGTTGATTGGTACAACGTAACCGAAGATGTGCCAGTGATAACTGTAGAAGAACAAAAATATATAATGGATATGGTTAAAAAATTTTATCCTGCATTATATGCAGAGATAGTAAAAGTTGATCCCTCAGGATCAAGGCATGTTGCAAGATTTTCCGGAAATGGTATCGCCCTCGAACCAGCGATTGAAGATGCATTACCTAAATTCCTTATAGATACTACTATCACAAAATTACCCGTGAATGAACTACGCTTTCTTTTAGGACATGAATTAGGTCACTATGTTCTGGGGCATCTGTCAGCTGAAGGGCATAAAATAGGGCATCGTACGCTTGACGTAGCTGAAGCGGGTTCAATTCGAGAATTTCGAAAAGGAAAAAAAGTAGGCGGACAACTATCATTTAAACAAACTTTCCAAGATTCATTTCAAAGATCTAAAGAAGATGAAGCGGATAGATTTGCGATAGTAGAATTGGGAATTCCAATTGAAGATGGTATTGCGCTTGCCAAAAGATGGCAAGCAAATGATGAGGCGCTTGAGAAGAAAAATCAAAAAAAAGAAACATTTAAAAGAACACATCCCCTATGGTCGGCCCGTATAAAACATATGCAGGATCTACGCAGTGAAGTTGAATTACGTAAAGCACGTAACACGCCAACACCGCCTATTAATTGGAAAAAGTTAGCTGAAAACTATGAAAAAATGGCTGAGGATTATGAAAAATCACATGGTTCCAATTAAGTTGCACTTTGGTTACTAACTCAGTTGAATCCATATCGAACGGCAGCAACGACAAGTTGATTAAATGACGTCTAAGCTATACTGATTGACGCGGTTAATCCAACCGATAAGCCAGCGCTGTTCGTGTTCTTTTTTTTCTTCAGGTGCATTTTGAGCGCGACGAGTTAGCAGTGCGCGAGCCGATTCTTGGAAATCTTTGAGAGTTGCAGTTTTCATGAGTGAAATGACATCAAAAAGGCCCCAGCCTTGGCCTTTGTATTGCTCAGTCTTGTTGGCACCAAATCCTTTAAAATGCGCGTAGTCAATCAGGGCAAACATGCCACTTGGGCTTGCAGCAAGCTGCGCAATTTTTTGTATATCGGCAGAGTTCAGGTGATTGCGCGCAGCTCTCAACTGTTTGTTAAAATGATCAACAATAAATGCCGCTTGCAAATCGGCGGTTGCTTGCAATAATTGCATAAGTTCTTGTTTTCGAGGATCAGCATCTAAATCGGCTTTATTCTTCCATGGACAGGGACTCTTTTCTTTGAGCCAACCAGGAAGCGCGGCCTTATTTTGAACCAAAAATTGAACGAGCGCAGGAAATGTTTCTTGATATGTTTTTTGCACATTGGCCGGATACCAAATAAAATGCCCAATGCCCAGTGAAGGAAAAGCTTCACCTTTGTTCCACCAGACAAGTTTATTCGGGTCAGCACCGCATTCTCGTTTAAAAAAGAGTTTGGCCAAATAATTGAGATCAGTTTTTGATAATTGAGGTAAAACAAGTTCTTGCGCATATACGCGCACAAAAAAGCAAAACAAGAAAAAAAACAAGCGAAGCGTAGAGCAGTTTACATGCAACTTATACAGTGTGAAGATCATGATTTTCCATTTCATGAGCTGCGCGCACAAATTCTGCTTTTAGCAGCGCGATAAATGTAGGATCAAGATGATATTCTTTTTCAAGCGCCGCTTCATAAAACCTGCCTGATTTAAACATTTCCATTGCAATGGTTATCATGCCGGTGAGCATGTTAGCCAGTTGAACGCGGACATTTGCCGAGTTATGAGGATCTTTAACAATGCAGAGGAAATTGCCCACCATGCCGGCGAAGGTTTTTAAAATTTCTTTGGCATCGTTATCTTGTTCTTGCACCGTTCGCTCAGGTTTTTGCTCAAGTTGTGAAAGTGACGCTTCAACTTTATCTGGTTGTTGCGGCGTTGGATTGATTTCTTCTGATCTAATAGTTAGCGTGCTACAAATCATGAGAAAAATAATACGTAACTTCATATGTCTCCCTTTTTTATGAGAGCATAGAGGAAGAAAGAGATCAGTGGCAATATTTTGCTCTAGCAACCCAGTGCAACTGCCCTTAAAGGAAGTTCGTATGGTTCGACTTCGCAAAGCTCCGCTCACCACGAACGACCGGGTCCCATACGCAAGCATGGGTAAAACGGAAAAAACCTTTTAATTGCACCCCTCAAACAACTCTCTTGATCATCGGAATGCCGTTATGATCAACCAAAATAGTATTATTTCTCATGAAAATAAGATCAGAAATGCCCTGTTGTTGAAACCAGCCATCTTCTCTGACAAAGGCTTGTTGCCCCATATCATCACTTTGAATCGAAAACTGGTTTGCAAGAATAATCTTATAGCTATCTGGTTTGACCAAATGACCATCAACAAAAACGTCATATTCAAGATCATTAGTTACAATGAGTGAGCATCGACAAGAAAAGACTGATGCCATGATAAAAAAAAGCAAAAATAAATCGAATCAAGAATGAAAATTTCATAGCTTAATTAGTTCATGCCCAGTCGATTCTTCTGCTTTTGAAACAATGACCTGTAATACTTTTTTCTCGCTCGTTTTATACACCTGAAAATCGTAATGCTTGTAGCTGAAAACCTCATCCTTTTTGGGCATATGCTGTAACTGCTCGATGACAAATCCGCCTAAGGTTACTGCGTCTTCTGCTTGCAACGTGATTTGCAAGGTGTTACTCAGTTCATCAAGCGGGATCGATGCGTCGACAAGCCATGTTCCTTCTTTGAGAAGCACGACTTGTGTATCAGAGCGTTTTGCATGTTCATCTGCAATATCTCCAACAATTTCTTCTAGTACATCTTCAAGAGTGATCAAACCGGTAATGATTCCATGTTCATTCAACACAAGACTCAAATGCACATGGTTGCTGCGCAATTCACGTAAAAGCTGATTGACCTTCATGCTTTCAGGCACGAACAACATAGGACGAGTTAATTCTTTCAATGTTTGATCGTGTTTATATTCCAAAGCAGCTAGTACATCTTTTAAATGGACCATGCCAATCATATTTTCTTCATCACCTTCCCAGACCGGCAATCGACTGAAATTGTGCTCAAGAAACACCGGCAAAGAATCACGTACTGTTAATTGTACGTTGATAGAAACAATTTCAGTGGAAGGAATCATGATATCTTTGATTGGAGTTTTACCAAGCTCAAAGATATTTTGGAGCATTTCAGTTTTTTCTCGTTCAATCAGCCCTTTTTCATAGATGTAATCAATCAAGAATTGAATTTCTCGCTCGGAAGAAACCCATTCGCTTCCCGTTTGTTCGTCAGGGCTTCCACTGATTTTTGCTATCACAAAATCAGTGACTCTGATAAGTACACTCACAAGGGGGTAGAACATATAGAAAATGATATTGGTAAGCCACAGCGTTGAGCGAAACAGTTTTTCTCCGCGTCCCTTAGCGAGATTTTTGGGGATAATTTCACCAAAAATCAAAATTAAGATCGTGGTAAGCCCGATCCCGAATGTCATAGCCAAACCGCTTGATAAATGCAGGCGCGTCAAAATAGTAGTAGTCAAGGAGGAAATGGTAACGTCGGTGAGACTGTTTGCAAAGAGAATGGTGATTAAGACTTTGTGTGGGTGACGTTCTAAATTTTGAAACAGGGTGCTGTAACTTTCAGAAGAAGCGGCAAGCTCCTTGAGTTTAAACAGGCGCAGTGCCGCTATACTTGTTTCTAAAAATGAGAAAATCGCGCGTATGATGAGAAATAAACAAAAAAGCAGAAGGGGGGTAGTTATTGATTGACTGAGACTATCCATAACTAATTATTTTTCCTTATTTAAAATTGTTTATTATACCCAAATTCATAATTATGAGATTAACAAAGTTCGTATGGTTCGAATTCGCTACACTTTCTACTTCACTAAAGTTTCGTAGAACAGGCCGCTTATCACAAACGCAGAACAGATTTTTTCTTTGTTCCATTTTCACAATGGGTCTCATATTACTCATTTGAATCATCATCTATCATATCATCTTCATCACTCATAATAATATCTTCAAATTCTTTATCAAAGAATGTGCGTAATTTTTTGCTTCTTGAAGGATGACGAAGCTTTTTCAAAGCTTTAACTTCGATTTGTCGAATTCGCTCGCGGGTCACCGAGAAGTCTTTACCAACTTCTTCTAAGGTGTGCTCAGAAGCAACGTCGATTCCAAAGCGCATTTTCAGCACTTTTTCCTCACGCGGCGTCAATGATTTAAGCACCTCCCGAACACGCTCTTTTAGGTCATTGTTGGCAACAGTATCAGCCGGAGAGAATTCATTTTCATTTTCAATGAAATCTTTAATGAATGCATCTTCGCTATCACCTACTGGCGTATCCAGGGAGATCGGCTCTTTTGAAATCTTGATAATATTTTTAATCTTCTTTTCATCAAGATTGAGCTCTTTTGATAATTCCGCGTAGCTTGGTTCACGCCCATGTTCTTGCACAAAGGTGCGCTTGATCTTATTGATTTTGTTGAGGGTTTCAACCATGTGAACTGGAACACGAATAGTACGAGATTGGTCAGCAATCGCGCGTGTAATAGCTTGGCGAATCCACCATGTTGCATAGGTTGAGAATTTGTATCCACGTTCAAATTCAAATTTTTCAACGGCTTTCATCAAACCAATGTTACCTTCTTGAATCAAATCAAGAAAATGTAATCCGCGGTTGACATGTTTTTTTGCAATATTAACAACAAGGCGCAGGTTTGCTCGCGCAAGATCATCTTTTGCTCGCTTATCTTTCGCTTGAGCAACCATAAACACTCTGAAATATTGCTCCATCCGCTCACGAGAAAGCCCAACCTCAACTTCTATTTTTTTAATGACTTTGTTGCTTGCTCGTATCGCACGCTCAAGCTCTTCCATCTGAGCCAATTGATCAGGATTTGGTTGTTGAATTTGTTTGTAAGCGGCAAGTTGTTCTCTTGAAAAACGAATGATTTCTTCTTTTTCGTTGATCTTCTTGATGTATTTTTCAATCTTTTTGCCAAGCTTTCTGATGATTTTATTTGCAAGCTTAATTGAGCGTATTGTCTCACCAATTTTTTCTCTATTGGCGCGAACTTTTTGCAACATCTCTTGTTTTGCTTTATCAGAATCGAGCTTACCGCGATAACTTACGTAAATTTTTTCCTCATTATCTATCAGATCATTGATCTGCTTGAGAACGGGAAGTAATTGTTGTTTTTCCTCATCAATTTTAGGAACGTTATCTTCATCGTCAAATTTAGAAAATTGAATAATATCCTTCAATTGAACGATATTTTTTTGGATTTTATCATAAAGTCCGGCAAATTCTTTATGAATAACAGGGAAATGTGAAATAGCGTCAGTTGAATCGATCTTACTTTGCGCGATTTGGTCGGCAATGACTGTTTCTGTTTTTTTGTTCAGAAGCGGAATTTTTCCTATGTCACGCAAATAACATTTTACCGGATCGGTAATTTGTGATGCCCCGGCATCTCGAACCACTTCACGTTCTTCATCACCATCCTCAAGCTCCTCTTCGTCTTCATCAAAGGCATCTGCACCGGTATCAATCGATGTGTCGAGCGCGCTTTTAAGGCTGACGCCACCCTCAATGCCTTCTTCTTCTTGAAACTCATCAAGCTCGTTTTGGTTTTTATCAAGCTCTTCTTGTGTTACTAATTCAACATGCTCACGCTCAAAGGCTTTTAAAATCTCGTTAGTATCGCCCTCAACAAGATGGTTCTTATCACCGAATTCGATCAATTCTTCGTAGGTGACAACACCCGCTTGTTTACCTTTTTCTATAAATTCTTCGATCATCTCTTTTTTTAAATCAATATCCCCTGAACCTTTTGCATGTTCAGAAGAACTTTTTACTTTTGATGAAGATTTGGATTGCACTTTTTTGACCATGTGCTTCCTGTCCCTTGGTTATATAAGTTCTTTACTAATGAGCTTGTGTCTGAGGTTTATAAATTCAGTAACTAACTCTTTTACTTTTTCTTCCTGACCATTCTTTTTTGCTTGATCTATCTTCTTTTTTATATCATTTACAATAACTTTCCAATGATTTTTTTGTAACTGACTCAGAAGTGTTTCAAAGTTCCCTTCGTCTGCCGTTACCCCCTCTTCAAGAAGAATCTTATTGGTGTATTGCTGTTCTGCCGGAGAAAGTTGCGCAAAAAATTGGTCAAAAGAGATGCCTTTGTTTGCTTCTTTTTCCTCATATAACTGATCCAGAATGTCCCGCAATGGGGAAGGGAGGAAATGCAACAAATACCAAGCGTTCTCCGAAGTTAGTAAATGTATATTGCTCATTATAGCAAAAAATATTCTTTTTTCTAATTTTGGTATGAGTTCTGTGTTATGGGCGGGGGCCTGGGGAGCGCTTGGTTCACCCTGGGGCAAATCAGGGGTTGATCGGGTAGGTTTATTGGTCTGATATCCCTTGAGCGATTCAAATGGAATAGAGAGCACCCCAGAGGCCTTTTCAAAGAGAATATCTTGTTTAAGCCTGTCATCAATAGTCTGGATTGTTTCGACTATTTTTTTGGCAATGGCAAGCTTCTCACTTAATGATTTTTTAGCGTAATCTTTGCCCAGGGTAGTAATAAAATAGTCAAATATCTCTTGAGCCTTTTCAATGAGCCCCTCAAGACTCTTGTGCTTAGTCAAAAATGATGCAGGGTCTTCCTGTGCAGGGAGAATGATAACATGTAAATCGAGGGTTGCCTGCCAGCAGAGTTGCGCAAGCCGGAGCATTGCTTGTTGCCCAGCATTATCCCCATCATATAAAACATAAATTTTCGGGGTATATCGGGCCAATATTTTAAGGTGTTCAAGGGTGCATGCGGTGCCTAATGTCGCAACGCTATTCGGGTATCCATGCTGCGCCATGGCGATACAGTCGGTGTATCCCTCAACAAGGAATGCCGATTCTTGCTTTTGAATATCCTTTTTGGCCACATCAAGCCCAAAAATAAGCTCGCCTTTGCTGAAATATTTATTTTCTTTTGAGTTGTAATATTTTGGGCGAGTATCATGCTCTTTGAAAATTCTTCCCCCAAAACCCACCGCATTGCCTAAATGGTCTTTGATTGGAAAGATAATACGTTCTTCAAAGGGAGAATAAAAAACTTGTTTTCCAGGGATAAGAATGCCCGCTTCAATCAAATCCTCTGCCATGATATGCGCCTTTTTCAGGGTATCAAGCAATGCACGTGTCGCGTTAAGACCGCCGGGAAAATAGCCAATGTTAAATTGATCTATCGTTTGTTTGCTGATTTTGCGAGATTCAAGATATGCGCTTGCTGCGCGAGATGTCTTGAGTTGAGCATGGCACCATTGCGCAACAGCTTCACACGTTGCATGGTGAATCTTTTTTTCAGATTGGGTCGGCTCATTATGAGCCATAAACTCCGGAACTTCTATTTTATACCGATCGGCCAACAGTTTTGCTGCTTCCAAAGCGGAACAATTTTCAATTTTTGCAATAAAACTAATAGCATCTCCGGTTGCATGGCACCCAAAGCAATAGAAAATTTCTTTGTGCGGACTCACGGTAAAAGATCCGGTTTTCTCAGAATGAAAAGGGCACGGAGCCTTCCAATAATGTCCGGCTTTTTTGAGCGTAATATAGGTGTTAATCACGTCTAAAATAGAAACTCGTGATTTTATGAGAGAAAACAGATTACTGCTCATGGAATAGTCACCGCGCGAGATTTATTGAAAAAAATACTTAATAGAAGGCTAATGGAAAAAGCGACTATTGCCAATGAGAGAATTTGGTGAATACTCACGGATAGTGAAAAAAGAGTGACAAACTCCCTATCACCTCTGAAGAAATCAACAAAAAATCGCTCAAAGCCCATCAGCAAAAATGAGAGACCTGTCATAAGTCCAGGTTTTACATCAGAAAATTTTTTTCTGATTACAATCAATGTTATAAAAATGAAAAATAAAATTCCGCTGTGGTAGAGCTGCGCAGGATGCAGTGGAATGTGCAGCGGGGCCAAACAGGTCGGATCCGTATACACATGCGCAAAAGGCAATCGGCACAGTGTTCCAAAACAACATCCTGCCCAAAAACATCCAATGCGCGAAATGGCAATCATGAGAGGCGCATAAAAAGAAATAATATCAACAAGCTTTAAGAATGATATTTTGTATGCAACGCAATACCAGATTAACCCAAGAACAATACCGATTTGTGCGCCAAGCAAAGAGAATCCTCCGTCCCAGAGTCGTATACAGTCGAACCATGACTCCATTGAACTGAAATTCGTGAGAACAAAAAGAATTCGCCCCCCAAAAATTCCGGCTAGTATCGTGAGATTGATAATGGCAGAAAGATGATCATCATCAACAAGCCGCTTTCGTTTTTGATCACGCGCAAGCAAAGCATACACGATAAGCAGACCTATCGCGATGCAAAGGCCATACCCTTCAATGCCAAATGATGAATATATGGAGACTATTTGACGACTCATTGCGCCTATCGATGATAAAAAGACTTTCCAATTAGAAACCCGGCCCTAAGTGGAGCAAAACTTTGATGTTTTATGCGTCAAAGAAGCGTAAATGGGCCCCAAATGAAGCATAGCATAATTTGGGTAAAAACTTTCGTGTAATAATTAGCTCAATGTTATAACAAAAATAAACGGAGATTTGAATGTCACATGCACTTTAGGAAGTTGTGTTTCCCATTTTTCAAGTTGACCAACCAAATGCATCAGAAGATTTATTTCAGGATTTTCAGGTTCTACTGGCACTAAAAATAAAATTTTAAGGTGCACAGCTCGATTCAAGACGGAAAAAGCAATTCTTTTGAATATATCTAATTTTTTGACAAGCTCAGCACATGCTTTTGCGGGAAGTTCTACTGAAACGAGGACCATAGACCCGGCCATCATCTCTTTTGTTTCACCAAGTTTAATGACTTGTCCATTAACCTTTGTAACAACCGACGGAAGCTTGGCATTAATTTTTTCGATAGATTCAT
Organism: uncultured bacterium; assembly: GCA_963713925.1. Lineage (GTDB taxonomy): Bacteria > Babelota > Babeliae > Babelales > Vermiphilaceae > MFD01112-c2. The sequence continues at coordinate 218,862 of OY970212.1, read as the reverse complement.
CTGGCAAATCGAGCAAGCATCCGATTTCATCAATACCATTGATAACCGTTATTTTTGTTTTTTCACCCGTAAGCGATTTATTCATTGTCGCAACAATATGTGCGGGAGTGCCTTGTGGGGCATCGGGGGCAGCAGAAATCAGGCTCGCAGCGCACAGGATAGCAATTAAAAATGATTTCATGAAATACCTTTCTGTTCGTTAATCTTAGTTAGAATCCGCCGTCGCTCTGATCACCCAATCAAAACTGCGTTTGATTAGGCGCTCATCGAGCTATGGCGTGACGGGCCTCCACTTATTTTCACTATACCATCTTTTTTAAAAAAGTCCTGCCTGTAATAAGCCGACTTTTCAGATAGAAATGTTACCGGGTATGCTCCCTAATTTTGAATATAAGCAACGAAAGTGCGGCGGGGGTCATCCCTGGTATTAGGGCAGCCTGAGCAATCGTTTGTGGGCGATGCTTGCCTATTTTTTGCTGAAGTTCTTTGGATAGCCCCGGGAGGTTAACAATAGGGAAATCGTGAGGGATTTCCAGGGATTGATAATAACGGGCCTTTTCACTTTCTTTTTCTTCCCGCTTTAAATAGGGCTCATAATGAATCTCTGCCTGGATTGTTTGCAACGCTCGTGCGCTTGCGTTTGTTCCGGCGACAGGCCGAAGGCCTTCAGGAGAGCAAGTATCTGCCCCAAAAAGCTTGAGCAGTTGTGCATGGGTATGCCCGGCGCGCAGATCAGAAAGTGTTTGATTTACAATCTGCTTTTCATTTTGAAAGTCGGTGTAGAGTTGTTTTTCAATCAAACCAAGATGATATGCTCTATCAGTTAAGCGCAGAAATGCATTGTCTTGTCTGAGCGTAAGGCGTCGCTCCGCACGAGAAGTGAACATACGATATGGCTCATCAACACTCATGCTCACTAAATCGTCAATCATGACACCGATGTAACTTTCGTTACGATCAAGAATGAATGGCTCTTTGTTGTGAGCTTTCAAGCTTGCGTTAATACCGGCGACAATTCCTTGCCCAGCCGCTTCTTCATAGCCGGTCGTTCCATTAATTTGCCCAGCAAGAAAGAGGCCGGAAATTGTTTTTGTCTCAAGCGAATGTTTCAATTGATCCGGAAGAACAAAATCATACTCGACCGCATATCCAGGTCTGGCGATCACTGCATTTTCAAACCCGACAATGCTTTGAATGTAGGCCTTCTGCACTTCCGCCGGCAAGGAGGTTGAAAGGCCGCTTGGATAGACTTCATTGATGTTGGCGCCTTCAGGCTCAACAAACACATGATGTGAGGTTTTATCCGGGAAGCGCGCAATTTTATCTTCAATGGACGGACAATAACGTGGGCCAATGCCCTTGATGTTGCCGGAATACATTGCTGAAAGATGAAGATTATCTTTAATTATTTTGTGTGTTTTTTCGTTGGTGTGGGCAATAAAGCAGGTGCGTGAGCTCACTGCTTTGTGTGGATAGAATTCAAATAAGTAATCAAGATTATCAGGTTCTTGGCGTTCAAGCTTTGAATAATCAATGCTCTCTTGCAACAAGCGCGGAGGCGTGCCCGTTTTTAAACGCCCAAGCCGCAGCCCTGCGCGCGATAAAAATTCTGACAAATTCGCAACCGCGTGTTCGCCTTGGCGACCGGCGCTGTAGCGCGTCATGCCGATATGAATGAGACCATTTAAAAAAGTTCCGGTGGTAATGACAACCGTCGGAGCGGAAATGCGAGTTCCATCGTTGGTTATAATACCTTCGATGCGCGAATCGTTGATAATAAGTTGATCGACGGTGCCATTAGCAAGCGTCAGATTGTCAACATGATCAAGCCGTTGTTTGGCTAATTTGTTGTATGCGTATTTATCAATCTGCAGACGAAGCCCTTGCACAGCGGGGCCTTTTTTTGTATTGAGCATGCGTGCTTGCAGATAAGTTTGCGTGCACAGCTGGGGCATCATGCCGCCCAGTGCACTGACTTCATAGACGATGTGTCCCTTGCCCACTCCGCCAACAGAAGGGTTGCAGGGCATCAGGCCAACTTTATCCACATCAAGCGTGAGGAGCAATGTCTTTGAGCCCATGCGCGCGGCAGCATATGCGGCTTCTATGCCGGCATGTCCGCCGCCAACGACAATAACGTCATAATCAAATTGAGAATTTCGAACCATATGAAATAGAAGTCCCTAAAAAAATACGAGGATGCTGTTTGCATCCTCGTATAATACTAATCGATAATAAGAATTGGCGCAAGATTGGGGCAGATCAGTTGCTGTCGGAGTGTTTTTCTTCATATTTCCAATCAAGCACGAGATCGCCTTCACAATAATTATGGCCTCCACAATAATGATCCAAAGCTCGGTAGATAGCTTTTTTGTATTCATCAGCGCTTTTTGATTCTGTAATGGTGCAATTTTCATGTAAGGTAAATGTGATAGTAACTACTTTTTCTAGAAGTATATCACGATTGCGATTAAAACCGGTTTTGCGACTAATATCGATCCAGTCAAAAGGCCAGTTAACACAGGTTTCCGTAAGATGGCGAGTTTGCATGAAAATAAGATCTATAATATATGGAAAATCTTCTTCAAACAAGAGCTTGCGCGGTCGAAGCGTCTTGTCTTTTTCTTCATCATAAGCTCGAACCCCTGACCAGCCATTGCTCACATAAGCGGAGATTTTTTCTGTATTATTTTTTATAGAAAAACAATATTCCTTAGGTGCTTCTTCCCTCACTTCATCCAATTCATCTTGCGAAAAGCCAACTTCTTTAATAAGTTTATTACGTCGATTTTCATCCATATTATTAAGTTCATTTTCCGGAAGATTATCAACTTTTTTCATCAATTGATAAATTTTACTTCTTAAGAGATTGAGGCGATCTAGTTCTTGCGCAACTCCAACCATCGGTATCACCGAAAGAGCCGCAAGTATTATTTTCATACATTTCATTTGTTTTTCCACTATGAATGAGTTTGCCCCGGTTTTATCCGGGGCAAGAAACATTATTATTCTTATTTCATTTTTCTTTTAAGCATGAGCACAATAGCTGTTTTTTCAGCGGCGGTAAGCTCTTTTTGAACTTTTGCCTTTTTGATCAATGTGATCATTTCGCCAATTTTATTTGTCAGTTCGGTGAGTGAAAGTTCTGCAAGGTATTTGTGAATCACCACAAGCTTTTGTTCAAAAAGATCATATTTCTTTTTAAGCTGATCAACTTTTTTACCAAGCTCAGTCGCCATCTTAAGCGCACTTTTACGAGCGTCAGCCGATATAAGCAACTTGTGGAAACCTTCGAACTCTTTGTAAAGATCTTTGACAAGCTCTTCAGTTATCTTCAAAGTTTTGCCGAAAGTGGAATTATGATCGAGCGTAGCATCAGCGAGCTTTTGTTGAAGAGGGACTAAGACAGCTGCATGAACAAATTTGATTTTGTTATGGAATTCAACAGTATATGCATCCAAAGAAGTCGTATCTCTTGGATCAGTGAATGCCTTAATACGAGCTTCACTCGATTGAATGAGATCTTTAATTTCTTGAGTTATTTGCTCAATAAAATTCAAATCTTCGCTAGTCATTGCCTGAAGGGCAGGTGTCGCGGTCGCCAAAAGAGCGGCCAGCGCCAGGGTGCGTTTTGTATTGAAGAACATATTCATAATAAAAATCTCCTATGAGAGAGAAATATTTCTTTTTTAATATTCTAACGTTACAATTACTATTCTAAAGCAGCACCCGTCAAAGTCAAATGGGTAGGCCACAAATGGCTTAGATAGTGGGTTTTTCCCAGGGAGGGATCCTTCACAATAAGCCCCCAAAAAGCACTATTTCCAGGTTTAAACTTCGAAAAAGTTACTATATGAAAACTCTGAATGATATTTTCACTCAATTACAACCACTTTTCATACTTGCCTGCTCGTATGGGATAGGCTTGCTCTTTATTCATCTGTTCAGGCCATATCTGACCGGAAAAGCCCGACCTGACACCCCTGAGCGACACCAATCAAAACAACCTGCATTGACTGCAGGGGGAATCTACTTTTTGACCATGATAGTTGGCATTGGCATCATCTGGTTTGCACTCACCTTCGATTGGAAAATAGCCCAGCTGCTTGTATCCCTCCTTTTGTTTGGGGGAATAGGCCTGCTTGATGATGTCCAAAAATTGAGAGTCGGTCGAGGTATTTCAGCCAGAGCCAAATTTATCTTGCAAATACTAGCGGGATTGGTCGTCATAATCCCTTTTTGGCATGGACATTCCATGCTGATTCCCTTCTATGGAACCTTGCAACTTCCGCAGCTTATTTCAATGGCATGGTGTGTTTTTATCATTATTGCCTGTTCCAACGCAGTCAATTTGACCGACGGCCTCGATGGGCTTGCAACAGCATCATTTATTCCAAATCTCTTTCTTTTAAGCACATTTGCATCGATATATGCATATCAGGATGTTTCTTTATTCTTGATTCAAATGGCAGCAGTTTTATGTGGCTTTTTATTGCTTAATTGGTTTCCCGCACGCTTGATTATGGGAGATGTCGGAGCACTTGCGCTGGGCGCTTGTTACGGAACCACATTTTTAATGATGGGGCTTGAATTTCTTATTCCCATTGCCGGATTTGTATACTTTTTTGAAGAAGTAAGCGTTATGCTGCAAATCTTTTCATATAGAACGCGTAAAAAGCGCATCTTTAAAATGGCGCCCTTTCACCACCATCTTGAATTATCAGGTATGCATGAAATTGCCATAGCCTTGCTTGCAACAGCAATTTCAATTATTGGTTGCGCTGTGGCATACCTTGTTTTCTCGCATACACCGCATACGCCACTCCCGCTATAAAGAGCGTGATAAACCCTGAGATGGGCAAAAGATAAAGATTGTAAGCAAGTTTCATTGAGGCGCCCAATAATATGAGGCAATTACCCAATGCGAGCAGTATGGCCCATGCCGGCAGCTGAAGACGCATGCCGCGGCGATGTGCTGCGTACAAAGCGATAACGCTCAAGCTATACGCAATAATCGATCCTAATACACTCGTCAATTGTAAGGCAACAACCGTCGCTTGCGAAACAAAAAGATAGAGCAGGCAAATAGCTCCTTCCAAAAAGACAGCTCGATAGGGTATGCCATTGCTGTTAAGTTTTTTGAAAAAAGAACTAAACGGCAACAAATTTTTTTCAGCTAAAATATGGGCGTTCCAGCTATTACTAAACAGTATACCGTAGCTGCCCCCCAGCGCAGAGGATGCAATGAAGATGTTTAATAATGCGCAGAAGAGCGTTTGATAATTTGGAGCTATTTTTGCAATCAAAAGGGGAAACGCAGCAGTGAATGACGAAGCTTGCATCAGCTGGCTGCCGACGGATGTGAAGAAAAGAAGCTGAAAAAGAATGTAGATGCATATCACAATGGCATATGAATACAAAATAGCTCGAGGTCCATTGTATTGAGCATTTTCTATTTTGCTGCTTATCGAACAGGTTGCTTCAAAGCCCAAAAAAGCGAACAACACCAGAGGAATTGTTGAAAGAGTATCCGGAACGTTGGTAAACACATATGCAATGTCAGTAGGATTTAAAAGATATAGACCAGTAAAAATCACAAAGAAGAGCGGAATAAGCTTGAAGACAAAAAGCCATCCTTGAATTGTTTCACTCGTTTTCAAGTTGAGCGTATTAAGAACGATAAAAAGAGTTAGAATGCCGACTGTGCAAAGAAATGGAGAGACCACGATTGCGGCAGGAATGATCTGTTGCAACAGCACAACCGCGGTGTACATAAGCAGCGTTGCTGACCCGAGTTTACCAATAAAATAAGACCACGCGCTGATAAATCCGGCAAACAATCCGAGTTCTTCGCGTGCATAGGTGTAAAAACCACCGACTGGGTACAATCGCACGAGCTGCGCGATGCTTGCAATCAGGGGAAACATGAGTATTCCGACACTCAAATAAGCCAAACATGCCAGAATTCCCGCACGCTTTGATAGTTCAACAGTGTTGAGAAAGACTCCCGCGCCAATCATAATGTTAATATTAATAAAAAGGGCAACGAGAAACGGTATACGTTCTTCTTTGAGTGAGGTCATAAAGTATTGTTCCTTGTATTTTGAAAATCTTTTTCGGCAGTGTATCACACTAAAAAACGTGGTTCCAGTAGTTCTTACGACGTTTTTAACAAATACAATGCGAGCGAGCCCGCAATGGCAGCATTCAAACTTTCTGTATGCCCCTGCATAGGAATGGTCACCAATTCGTCACACGCAGCTTTTTCTTGATCTGATAAACCATGCGCTTCAGAGCCGATCAGAATGAGCCGATGATCATTTTTTTTCACTTGAGCAATCGGAGTTCCCTCTTTCACAATCAGGCCAGTCAGTTGCAATGTCCCTTTTGCTGCAATAAGTTCTTCGAAAGTCATAGTGACAATGTTCATATGTGCACACATTCCCGCACTCGCTTGCACGACCTTGGGGCTCCATACATCGGCCCCGCCGATAATGACGCAACTTTCATATCCAAATGCCGACGCAGAACGGATAAGAGTACCCATGTTTCCCGGATCTGATACGTGGGAAAGCACGGCAGCAGAAGTCAATTTTTTCGATCCGTTCGTTATCTTAAAAACGATCAGAATGCCGCTCGGGCTCACACTTGCACTCATTTTTGCAAAAATTTTTTCAGAAACAGTAATGCACAACGCATTGTCAGACCAGTTGGGATATTTTTCTAAAAAAGCATGCGTTACAAAAATATGCACGATTTCAAGAGCGCTCTCAGCAATCGTAACACATACCCGTTCACCTTCGGCTATAGCGAGCTGATATGTTTTTCGGCCTTTTGGTGTGTGCAGTTGCACTACTTTTTTAACCAGAGGATTGTCGAGTGATTCAATTTTTTTCATTGGTTTGGAGCGTTTCGTATTTCAATGGCGGAAGTAAAAATATTTTCGGGGTCTGTGAGTTTAAATTTATTGTACATAATAGACAATATGATTGGATTTTTTGGATGCAAAGTTTCTGCTTTTAGAGAACGCTTCACCCATGTCGGTATAGGATATCGAATTCTCAAATCATAATGGTGAACACAGTGAGCTCTGCGCATTAAATGAATGATAGCTGTTGGCTCTCGATCATACAAAAAATGAATATTTTCAAGAATTGAATTTTCAAGAATTGCAAAAGATTCTCGATTAAACGGCTTGTTTTCGTCTATTTCATGGCCGCGAAAAATTTGTAATCCGGCAGTATATTCAAATGGTGTGAATTGATATGTTTCTGATGCAATCATACCGCTTGACAACAAGCAGCAACCAACCACAGGGCCCCGAGCGAACCTCGTGAGCTTGGGTATAACAGGACCCCAAACGAGTTTAGCCAGGCTGAGTATCACAGTAAACCTTCCATTATAAGGGCTCTATATTTCTCCATTCGTTTCACCATAAAATGAATGTTATGAATGGTGGCCAAAGTGTATCCGGTCATTTCATGCGCCTTATACAAATGGTGGAGGTAACCAATTGTATAATGTTTGCAGGTAAAACAGGAACAGCCTTTTTCGATCGGTTCAAAAAGCTGTTTGTTGCGCGCATGCATAATCTTTTTTGTGCCTTCAAAGGTGAATAAAAGACCATGCCGGGCACAGCGTGTTGGGTGCGATGAATCAAATGTATCAATCCCTAATTGTATTGCCGGCTCAAGCGATTGAAGATCACCGATCCCCAATAGATGGTTTGGCTTTTCTGCCGGGATGCGTGGCATGAGGTACGTAAGCATATCAAACATTTCTTGATGCGTTTTGCCCAAACTGCCACCAATTGCATATCCATCAAACGGCAAATCTGTCAGAATTTTGCAGCTTTCAAGGCGCATGTCTTGATCTATGCCCCCATGAACAACAGCATACATAGCCTGGCTTTGCGGGTTTGCCAAATGGGCATCTAATGATCTTTTTTCCCAGCGATGGGTTCTATCAAGCGATGCTTTTAATTTTCGGCGATCGATATGATAGGGAGGCAATTCGTCAAAAGGAATAATGATATCGGCTCCCAAATCTTTTTGGGCGGCAATTGATGTCTCAGGGGTCAGCAAAACAGGCGCGCCATCTCGATATGATCTGAATAAAACACCCTCTTCAGATATTTTAATAACGGAATTGTTAGCCTGCTTTTGGCCTTTGCTTTTGAGCTCGTCTTTGACGGTGCCATAGGCCAAGGAGAATACTTGAAATCCGCCGGAATCGGTAATTAAAGGCTGTTTTCTATTAATAAACTTGTGCAAACCGCCCGCAGCTTTAATGGTATCTGTCCCCGGCTGGAGCATGAGATGGTAGGTGTTACAAAACATGAGCTGCAACCCCAAATCATCAGCAGCCAAACTATCAAGAGCTTTTAAGGTCGCATTGGTACCGACCGCCACAAAATTGGGCGTGTCAATAATGCCGTGAGGGGTATGGATACGGCCCACTCGTGCGCGCGATTTTTTTGATTGATAAATAAGTTCAAAACGAAAGTAATTATTCATGATTTTTTGCAATGAAAGGTGATTTTTGTTCAGTATAGCATAATTATGGAAAAAGCATTGTTTTAAAACCGTTTTTACTCTTTTTATTGATTTATTATTTATTTCAGGCAGAATTAAAACGCAAGGTAGATTTTTTTGAATTTGAAAAAATACTTGAGGGGATCCATGTTATTTAGAGTAAGCGTGTCTAAAGTTGCGACCATCGCACTGTTTCTTTCTGCGACACTTATTGCTTCCGATGATGATGCCGGGTTTAAACGATTTCAAGCTCAGGCAAAACGGTTTTGGAGATCAAATTATATGGAAGGAGATACAGAATGGCGTCAAAAAACATATGAAGCGATGCGCAAAAGTAAAAACATTGACATGGCAGCCGTGGTAACATGCGTCGATGGCAACAAAGATGAAGATGTCGAAAGTACGATATCTATTCAATTTAAATGGCGAAGCAAAGTTTTTGATTGGTTCGCGGGCTATGCTCGATATGGCAAGTTTTCAAAAGAAGAGCTTGCAAAAGATTTCGGTTATGACAAAAAAAGTTTCTTTGGCTTTGGAAAGCTACGTGACCCAAAGACAGGCGACATATGGCGGTTGTCAAAAAATATTATATGTGGCTATAAAGAGACACTGCTTTATTTTAAAGACGAAGATGTATTAAAACAGTCCGGGAATGTTATATGTCGCTCCGATACACCGATACTTTTCGGAGTGATGAATAGGACACTTGAAGACGAATTTAAGCAATTTAAACAAGATCAGAACATCAAATAAATATGCAAAAAAGTCATTTCATATCGTTTCTGCTTATCGCATTGAGCATCCAATTCAACTACGGCATGTTTTTCAAAGGAAACAAACGCCCTTATGTTACCGCAGTTTTGAATTCTGACGGAGGGCTACGAACTTTACGCTCGATTAATGCAAAAATATCGAAGCAGGCTCCGAATCGATTGTATATACAAGAAAAAATGCCGCCAACACATTATGGATATCTTTCAGCCGGTATTTCAGTTGCCGCATTTGGAAGTGTGGCAAAAATATACACAAATCTTCATCAAAGCTTAATTCGATATGAACCATCCCCAACCGAGCAACAGCTTCAAGAAGATGAACGCGCTCTTAATCTCGTGAATAACATTTTGTATGGTTCATTCATTGCTCAGAACCTCATACTATTCAGGAATAGCGTTAAACACATGACGCGAACAATGATGCGGAGTTTAAAACAGTTGGCATAAAGATGCCTGCAACTGTTTTTATAGAAAAGAACTTCTGTTACACTTGATTTTACACAGTAATAATTTACCCAAACTCACTTTTGTTCCGTTTGGGACCTAATTTTCAGAATTCTTTATAAGGATAAACAATGGCGCACGCATCAGGACGAAAAAAGAAATTATTTTTCATCGCATATCTTTTTGCAACAATGGTCTGTACTTTGCATGCACACCAAGAAGAGGTTCAACCTAACCACTCAGTTGTTCGTCAAGAACTAGATTTTGCGGCCCAGCCGGACTTTTCAGATGAACTTGATGCGATGCTGGATAAATGTGATGGAGACGCTTTCAACATCAAAGAGCCGTCACGATTTGTCGTCTTTTTACGATCTGTTGCTGATCCAGTTGTTTACTACATGATGAAAATATATAATCACACGCGCGAGCAAATTCGTCATATTCGAGTGAAAGTTCTTGCCTTACTAGCAATCAGCAAGAGAGCTTAGTTTTTTAGATACTATAAAAGTTACATGGCAAAACAAATGAATAATTCGATCCCCAATCCGAAATATCAAACATTTTATGCTCTGCATAAATGTTTGAACGAAAAGAAATAATACGTGTCAAACGCTCATGTCTTTGCCCTCTATATCAGAACATTTTCCGAACAAAGGCCACGAATTAATGCTCAGCTTGTGCTCACTGATGAAACAATAGTACACCGAATGACGCACGTGCTTCGTATGCAGATAGGCGACGCATGTATTTTATTTGATCGCTCTTTGCACGCATCTGTTGAAATTGTGTCTATAGAAAAAAAGCGGGCCATTGTTTTAATACGCTCAATTGATCAAAATCCGTGCAACACGACTCAAATTACTGTATTGCTTCCACTACTAAAAAAAGAATCATTCGAACTAGCCCTCTACTCGCTTGTTGAGGCTGGGGTTGATGCAATTCAATTGGTAACAACTGAAAAAAGCCAAGGGAAATACACGGAGCACGAATCTATCCGCGCTGAAAAAATTCTTATCGCTGCCGCTGAACAATCAAAACATTTTAGATTTCCAGAGCTTACAAAGCCGGAACCTTTGCATAAAATTGTGGGCATGTTTGCAGATCCACACTGTAAAAAAGTCTGCGCACACCCGGAGGGGAAATCATTTTTTGACTTTGCGCAAGCAGCAACAACATCGCAAGAATATGTGCTCATTGTCGGCCCTGAGGCAGATTTTAGTGCCGATGAGCTGACTTTGCTACAAAAACATTCCTTTGAATTTGTCTCGCTGACGCCAACCATTTTGCGGTCGTTTCAAGCGGTATTTTTATTGGCCGGAGCTGTGCGATCTTTAACGCATCAGAAATCATAACTTCGTGAATTAATTCACACAGAAATCAACTTGCTTTCATGACACAACCCAAGCTATCCTAGACTAAAAGGAAAGGATAGTTATGAAGTCACCAATAGATTCGCACCGAGATTTAGTAATAGTTTTAGGGTCGCTCTTTGTTTTTAGTTCTCTGATAGCTCTGTTCAATTCATTTTCCATTTACACACCCTATGAATCGCTTAATACACAGGTTGCCGCAGAGCAAGCTCACGAAGGCATTCTTGATTTGCAAACACCGCAAGATGCACTTGCCTTTATTCATGATTTATTAGAATCTCGAGCCGTGCAAAAGATTGTTCGTCTCATGGTGACGGAAGCCCCTGAAAGGATCGTTCAATTGCTCGGCGGAATTGCAGACAAGGTAGATCGAGGCGCCACAAATTTTGATCTGTCTGATTTATATCAACTATTTGCTGGAGCTGCGCTTGCACACAGTAAGGATGAATCTTTTATTGATAAACTGGTAAAAATTCTTCTTGGACTCAAGTCTTCTTTCTATCGAGAACCGTTTTTATATGTTGTTGGCGTTCACCCGGACTATCACACTGCGTTTGGTCCATTTGTTAAATCATTTACAAAAGCCGGAACTAACATACAACGACTCATGATCGATGCCCAAAAACGTTTAGCTGCGACAAAAAATCCTGAGCGATTGAAACTTTTTCTGAGCAACCCACTTCCTGCTGACCCAGAAATTAAAAAAAACTTAGTCTGGGAAGTGGCTACCGCTGGGGTTCCTGCCGATATTGCTCTTCTTAAAAAGCATGGATTTGATTTGAATGTAGTAAACGAAGGCAAAACGCCATTAATTCAGGCGACAATGAATAATAATGAGCCAATGGTGCGAGCCTTATTGCAAGCAGGCGTTGATGTGAATGCAATCCCAAACAATGCAATCGGATCAGCCCTACAACAAGTGCTTATTTCAAAAAATCTTCCTATCGAACTTCTTTTAAGACAATATGGCGCTCATGAATAATATTTTTGTGAGACTCTCACAAAAATATTATCGGGAAGCCTAGCTTTTCGCCACTCTAACTCATAGTGCATTGACCGCGATGAGCATTATTAATGTAAGGATTTTCATCAGATTTATAGCTTGTTATGTCGAGGATCATATTTTGGACAGTTTGTTCGAGAGAAACAAATTCCCCAATATGCAACTGCTTCTTGCGTGCGTTATTGAATTGCGCCACATCGCCCAATTGAAGTGCGGCTGCGAGTTTTTTACGATTTTCTTGAATCTGCTCTTTTTGACTTAGTATGTGATGCTCTTGATCGAATCCATCAATTTCTGCCTCCTGTTCTGCTTTTGATTTGGACGATGTAAGTATTGATATTACTTGCCTTTCCAAATCTTTGGGAAGCCGACATTCTCCTCGAAGAAAGTCATAAAAACGAAGGAATTGTATTTCTTGTTTATCGTATTCGATACAATTACATGCGCCCGTATATCCTGACCCTGCCCCGGGAAGTATTTGCAGCCTCGTTTGAAAATTGAACTTGAAACCCCTTTCTATTACATAGCTAATTGCACTATAACAGGATTTCAAAAGTTTATTTGCGTCTGAAATAGAATCAACATATAGCACGGAAGGTTGCTGATAATCGACATAAGTGACGACGCTTCCGCTTTCAGCGCTTGAAGCTGAAGGTGAGGGTGAAGTTTCTAATTTTCCGGGCACAAATGATGAAAAAGCCTTTAGTTTTCACGCCATATACGATTCCATTAAAGAGTTGCATCGCGAAAGGCACCTTTTTTCATCTGCAGTTTCAGAGGCTTTCCGAGTTTCATTATGTTTATCAATAAACCGTGCTGCCGTAGGATTAGCCAGATTGATGCCGCAATCATTATCTCGATTGCGTGTGAGCTCGCGTGCGATCTCCGCTAATGACTGAGGCTCTTGTAGGGTAAGTATCGCGCGATCGCTTGCTACAATCGACAACCCCCATAAATGCTAAAAAAAATAACGCTTGTTTCATCATGATCGCTTCCCTCATACCCGCTCCTAGACTATATATGGAAAATTTGAATTTCCAACAAATTGAACAGCAAGATACTACTCTTCCGACCAATTTTTGCAAGAATTTACAAATTCGCGTCTTTTGGAATTATATCGACGTCATGATGCCCATCTGATTCTTATATTTTTGCTCTTTGAGATAGAGCGGACTGATGTGCGATTTACCGTGTGGATTAAGAGACCATTGGTGGCGTGCAATAATAGCAATTGAGCTTAGCTGAGGATACGAATGTTCCGGTATGAGAGTTGCTTCCGGATAAAGTTGCGTGAGTATTGGCGCATATGTTTCGCAGGCATTACCGATAAAATAAATAGGCGTGTTTACAGGAATAATCTGCGGAAGTTCGCTTGTCTGCATACATCCCGATTGTATAATGACATGATTTATAACCTGCGCATAATACACATCTTTATTGAATGCATCCAAAAGGATATATGTTGGTTTGCCGCTATCGGATATTTCGTATGCCAAAGCTGAAAAAGCGTCAACACCAAATATTGGTTTTCCCGTTGCATACGCAAGGCCGTTTACAGTTGCTATTACCACACGAAGCGTGGTATATGGAGCAGGACCTTGATTGACAGCGATATATTCAACGTCTGCAAAAGTAAGATTTTGGCCAGCAAGCAGCGATCCGATCAGTGGGACAATATTTTTGCTTGCGGAGCTTTTATGTTCTTGAACAACTGCTTTTATGACTCCATCAAAGCAAAGACCAACCTCAATTGATTGGTATGTGCTTTGTATTGCAAGCGAAATGACCATATTCTAATTCTTGTTCCGACACTTTTGTTGTTGATAAAACAAGCTGAATGAATCAAACTCGATTGTTTTATCTTTCTTTAAAATAATTTTACCACAGTTGAGACACTTCCAACCATCGAAATTGAGAAAGTGGTCAAAAAATGACTGCAGGACCATAAGGCCACCGCATTTTTTGCACTTCATGCTACATCCTTTTTTAAAGGTTAAGCAAAAAACGCCTTTTTTTAAACATTTTTTTGCTCATTGACAATTACTACTGATCCTTTTACTACAAGGTAATCAACAAGCTCTCGATTTGTCAATGAGAGTAAAATTCAATGTGTATTATTGTGTTTCTTGCGAGTTAAAAGCTCGCGCATGCAAATAATTTTGCAAAAAAACAGCCGCGGCTCGCGCGTGAGATTTGATTTTTTCTTCTTTGGTTATAGATCTCTTAATATCTTCGGCCTGCTTGCTGGTCAATCGCTCGTCAAAAAGCACCCATTTTTTTTCAGGAAAAAGCTGTTTTAATTTTTCAAAAGTGTGAATCACTTTTTCCGTTTGCTCCGAATGTGTGCCGCGCATTGTTTTGGGATATCCAACAACGACTTCGGCTATTTTCTCAGTTTTGAAAAGCTGACTGATTTCTTGTATAAACGTTTTATTTTGAAAGGTGGTGTACGGCTTAGCTATAATTCCTAGCGGGTCTGAAAGAGCCACGCCTATCCATACATCGCCGATATCAAGCGCTGCAATTTTCATAATAATGTAACTTTCCCGCTGGAAATTTAATACTTATTTACGTTTACGCGATCATTGAGCGCTCTAATCATAGAAAAAGGTTCGTAAGGAGCTTTTACCGGCTGAGCGCAGGCATCCAGGTATCGGAGTGTGATTTTTATCGTGTAGAAAATCAAAGCTGAAGGGCCGGCAATATACAGAGCGTATTTGGAAGCTTTTTTAATTTTGCTTGTTAGAGAAGAAGTCTCTTTTTGTGAGGTTTCCTCTGCAGCATGCATTGGGCTCATAAATGACAATAGAGCAAATGCCATGAGTGAAAAAACCTTTGAAAAATTCATATAAATTCCATGATTTTAAATAATTCAACTTTTAGTATACTGAAAACCACTGTAATTGTCTAAACCAATAAAACAGGTAAAGGAATACCATGTTTGATACCGCCGGCCTGATTCAAATGGCCTCACATATTACCCAAGCGCTCCTCAATTGGCCTTTAATGATCTATGTGTTGTGTGCGAGTATCATGTGTACCATTGCTCTTGGTTTTATCCAAATCCGCTATTTTGCCTATGCGTGGAAGCAAGTATTGTTTCCTCCAAAACAACAGTCAGACCAATGTGCTGACATGACGCCATTTCAAGCATTTATTAACACCTTGAGCACCAATTTAGGTAACGGCAGTATTGCAGGTATGGCAACCGCTGTGCACATGGGTGGGCCCGGAGCGGCTATTTGGGTTGTCATCATAGGATTTATCTTGATGTCAGTCCGATTTGCCGAAGTGTTTCTGAGCGTGCATTTTGGCATGCAACAAAAAGAGCGTTGCTCAGGCATTGGTGGGCCAATGCTCTATCTCAGATCGGTTGCCGGTGGAAGATTCTTGGCGCCGTTCTATGGTTTACTCTGTCTCATTTTCATGGGAATCGGAAGCGCCGTTCAATCAAATTCAATTCGCATCAGCATGGCAACAACCTGGAACATTCCCGCTCTTGCAACTGGATTAGCATTGTTGCTCTTCATGGTCTATGTCGTGTATGGCGGTGCGTCACGCATTGTAAAAGTCTCAGATGCGATAGTTCCTTTTAAAGTTGGGATCTTTTTTGTCTCCGCATTCGCATTGCTTGCATATCATTATGCCGCGATCATTCCGTCACTTTCATTAATGATCAAAGCAGCACTCAGCCCACAAGCTTTTTTTGGTGGAGTCGCTGGATTCACTATGATTCAAGCGATGCGATTTGGCATCTTGCGCTCTATTTTGGCAACAGAATCAGGGCTTGGAACCGCCGCAGTGTTGTTCAGTTCAACGGGCAGTAAAGAGCCGGTGAAAGACGGCATTATCGCAATGTTGAGCACCTTTATCAGCACCTTAGTATGTTTCTTAGTAGCACTCTGCATTGTTGCCAGTGGCGTGTGGGATAATGGGACAACCAGCACAGAACTCACTATTTCCGCATTCTCAACATTATTCGGGTCATTTGGCGGATTTGTCGTAAGCTTCTTATCAATCGCATTTGGAGTGGGTGTGCTTGTTGCATATGCCTACATCACGCGTGAAGCGTGGATGAGCGTCACCGGAGGACGGTTGCTAGCCCTCTTTCCAATCGTCTTTTGTGGTGTTGTTTTCTTGGGAGCTCTTGTTGAAGCAGAACAAGTCTTTGGACTTGCCGACATTATCAATGGACTCATGCTCTTTGTGAACTTATATGGAATTATGTATCTGATGAAAATCATTTCAAAAGCGGTTAAAGAATTTCGCGCATAATTGTACGGAGTTTCTATGAAGATGCCTGCCATTTTTCCTGTGACTGCTCACACTGATTTTGTCGGAGCAGGAACCACTTTCGTGGCGATCAAAGGTTTTGCAAAAAATGGTCTTGACTATGTGCCCCTCGCGCTTGAGCGAGGGGCGACTCATATTGTCGTGGATGAATCGACAACAATTTCACAAGACATGTATGCGCTCTTGCAAAAATATGGCGCAACATTACAACGCGTCGCGGACACTCGTGCGTCACTTGCTGATCTCAGTGCGCATGCGGCTGGATTTCCGGCGCACAAACTCAAAATAATCGGCATCACCGGAACAAAGGGAAAAACAACCACCAGCTTTATCACTCATCATTTGTTAAGTGCAGCCGGATATAACACCGCTCTGATGACTACCGTTTATAATCGGATCGGCTCGCACATTTTTAAAGCACCACTCACTACGGCACAACCTGATTATTTACATCAGTTTTTAAAACTCTGCGTCGAACATGACATTGAATATGTTGTTATGGAAACTGCCGCTCAGGCCTTTAGCATGAATCGGGTTGCAGGCATTTCTTTTGCAGGCATTATTTTTACCAATTTCTCTCAAGAACATTTGGAATTTTACCCAAACATGCAAACCTATTTTGAGCAGAAATCTCGCATTTTTGAGCATGCCAATCCCGAAGCCCCCGTTATCATTAATATTGATAATGAATGGCTAACTCAACACAAAAACAATGCTACCACCATAAGCCTTGCTGCACAAGATGCTGATTGGTCTGTCACTCAACTGAAAACATTTCCACATCTTGATATGCGTGTTTCGCATGATCAAAATGAATATCGTTTGCATAGTCCGGCATTGGTCGGAGAATTTAACATATACAACTGTTTGACCGCCAGTGTGTTGGCGCACGAACTTGGTGTTGCCTGGCCGATTATTCAACAGGGTTTAGCCACCTTTTCAGGAGTGCCGGGGCGTGTACAAAAATTTGAACTGCCCAATGGCGCTCAAGCGATCATTGATTATGCGCATAACCCCTTATCATTTGAAAATATATTCAAACTGTTGCGGTCAATGACCGATGATTTAATTGTCGTTTTTGGCGCCGGCGGAGATCGTGACAAAACGCGTCGCCCGCTCATGGGGGCATTGGCTGAACAGTGGGCTGATTACAGCATTATCACCACCGACAACCCACGATCTGAAGATGCTGCCGTAATTGCTCAAGAAATTATGGCCGGTATTTCAGGTGAAGGCCGACAAAGGGCTCATATTGAGCTTGATCGCGAACAAGCAATTATTCAGGCCTACAAACGCTCGCGAACAGGATCGATCATCGCATTACTGGGCAAAGGGCCGGATGAATATCAGATTTTTGGGGATCAAAAAATCTTTTTCAGCGAAGCGCAGATTATAAAAGCATTGCGTTAGCCTTGTGATAATCAACGCTCTTCCTGTAGTATAATTGAAAGTGGTAAAGCTTTTAGGGGAGAGTGAATCATGAAAGAATATTGTTGTTTATCTATTGTGTTCCTATTTCTGAATCTCTGTGGCGCTGATTCTCCTGGAGAGATTGAATATATGCAGCCGCTTGGATATAACAGCGATTCGTCAATCTCATCATCCTACCATTCATCTTCCTCAGAGCCTACATCCGATGTCGAAGACCCAATCAAATATTCACTCGTTCCCGATGAACTGTTTGAGCTGTCATTTGATTTTGAAAATGAGGATAAAAATTCAAGAATGGATACTGAATATAAAAAAATGAAGAAAAAGCTGAGAAATGATCCTGTCGCTTGGTTGGGTTATAAGGTTTTCAAAAAGCGAAAACGATTTGTAAAAAGCCCAGTGGGAGATAAACCATCTGATGATAACTATTCCCTTACTGATATATCAAAAAGATTAGTTAAATACCATGATTTTATTGAGCTGCAGCAGGAGCAAATACGGACACTCTACTCGCTCGTGAGGAAATCATTTCAAGCAACAAAACATCTTGAAGCATCTGTGATGCAACTGCAAAATGAGTTAGCAAAAAAAGAACGCGATGCAATCACTCGTGCAAATCATTGACGAAAGATATTTTTTATCCAATGCTGAAAGCAAGTCGTTATATCACACATAAAGGAATCCATATGTGGCTTATGAAGCTTGCTCTCGTATTCGTGTCATTTAGTCTTTATTGCGCAGATCTTCCGGCAAAAAAAGTCACAAAAGTACAGACCAAGAAATCTTTAGACAAGCAAATGATAGAAGATTATAGATCATTGTTTGCTTTACAGCTGCAACAGCTTGCTGCGCAACAAAAAGAAATTGAGAGGTTACATAATGTGATCAAGCGATTAAAAGAAGGCACACGTAAGAAAAGTAAGCCAAAGACTCCAAATCTCACTGAACAATACTCCATTAAACCCAATCATTGACTAAAGATATTTTTTGTTCAATGTTGATAGCAAGTTCTCATATCATAAATTAAGGAGACCGATATGAAAAACCTGTTCAACAGTATCATGTTGTTGGGCTCATTGCCTTTGTTTGCATCAGATCATCCGTGGGATAGAAACCCATGGGATAGCGATGATAAACTCTCAAAGCCTTCAAAAAACTCCCATAGTTGTTCGGATATCGGAAAATATACATCGTTTCCCAAAACAGGGTCAGCTGATGAATTACAGAACCTTGACGAAGATGACGAAGATTTTACTTTTAATGCCTCGCCAGATAAGCTCATCAAAAGCCATGATCAAACGCTACGATCAGTTTCATTCCTTCGATTCAAATATAACGTGAAACGAAGAGAGGTCATAAATCTTCTAAGTAGTTTAGATGAAACGGAAGAAAAAATTAAGCAAGCAATTCAATTTCCCATATCTCGCAAGAAAGAAGATGTAACAGCTAAAAGGGAAGAACGCTTGGCAACTTTAAAACTGACCAAAAAATTAATGCCAAATTCTAAGAACATTATACAAGATCAACAGGCGATGATAGATCAATTGATGGTGATCGTAAACCGTAATTACCCGGAAAAAAAATAGAATATTCATCTGTAATCTTGAAAAACTTTGCACCCGGAGTTTAAAAAATGTTCAATAAATATATTTCAATGTTTCTACTCTGTATGTTTTCAAGCCAAGTTCTTCCAATGCATTTAAAGGTTCGTCAAAGATGTCAGGCATACAAACGAAGCTATTCTCAGCAAGCCTCGTATCAGATGATTTCAAAAGCTGATGAGTTGAAACGCCATTTCCCGAACCAAGTTGTAATGCGCTATATGAAAGATTTTGGAAATTCTAATTATTCGCATGCTGAAAAATTGCGTGATGAATTCGTTCGATATGCAATAATTGCAAGCCGTGCTGAAAAGTCAGTGAACATGTTTAGTAAAGACGTTGATAAGATGTGGCACACTTTTTTGCTCTTCAATAAAGATTATGAAAATTTTTGCGGACATCTGCCTTTTGATAATCACAAGAAAATGCTTTACCACCAGCCATTCGAATCAGAAGAAGGATGTCCAAAAAAATGTGACGCTTCAGAAAAAATGCGGTTTATAGCAGCGTACCAAGAGCATTTTAATGTCGATCCAGATGTCGAAGTTTGGGATAAGCTGAAAATATGCTCCTCGGTTTGTATAGAGCGATCAAAACTACATCTAAATGAATATCAAATGGGCTCCCTGAATGAAAGTACTCAGAGCTATTTGTCAACTACTGCAATGTGGGCAACCTTTTTGATTGCCGGTGAAGTTGTGCGACATGCCTGGTCTGATGAAGAGAAAGTCCGTTCAAAAGTGCGACATACCTGGTCCAGCGAAGAGAAAGACTATTCAAAACATGACAAGTCAGGGGCTAGTTGTAGCAATAGTTCTCCAACCACCGATACTTCAAGCGCTAGCGGCTGTAGTTCAGATAGCAGTTGCAGCAGTTCAGATAGTAGCTGTAGCGGCGGTAGCAGCTGCAGCGGAGGTGGCTGTGGAGGCGGCGGTGGCTGCGGTTCTTAAATATATATTAAAGTAAACTCTATTTATTACTCAAATTGACTACCGGCTTTTCGGAATCGATACAGAAATGCAGTCCACCATGATGAAAAGAGTTTTTCTCTTTGTTCGATATATTTTTTGATTGATTGTTTTACATCTTCATCGTCTATTTTTTCAAGCGCATTGGTTGCGATAGGCTGTATGTCTTTAATATCTATCTGTGGTTGCGAAATTTCTTTTAAAGGATCAATTGAGAGAGCCAAAAGCAGTAAGGCGAGATCAAGAGGCATTTGTTCAACGGACATATCGAATATGTCGATGTTATATTCCTTTTTGGAGGAGTCTTTGCCGGATGCAGCAAACATTAAGTTGCTCGGTGAAATTGCGACTGGGGTGTAAAGGTATCCACTGAAATCGAAAGAGCGTAATAAATCACCTGTTTTGATATCCCATATCTTCATGGCATTGTCGTAGCCTATGCTCACCAAAGTTGAATTGTCGCTAGAGATAGCAATTGAAGTAATCCTTTCTTTATGACCACCAGTAAAATTGCGCAGTAAATTTCCGGTCTTGGTGTCCCATAATTTGAGAGCTCCATCATTAGATCCACTGGCGACCAGTGAGCCATCGGGAGAAAATATCTCAAAACTAATCCATGTGTCATGTTGATTAAATGCATTGCCGAATTTACGCAATGGTTCTCCTGTATCATATTTGTGCAACACAAGACCGTAACCGTGTTCAATACTAACCGTGTTCGATAATAATTTGGTGAGTCGCCGTTCAGTAGATAGATACATCGAACCGTCTGGGGAAGTTGTT
Organism: uncultured bacterium; assembly: GCA_963713925.1. Classification (GTDB taxonomy): domain Bacteria; phylum Babelota; class Babeliae; order Babelales; family Vermiphilaceae; genus MFD01112-c2. The sequence continues at coordinate 197,662 of OY970212.1, read as the reverse complement.
GTATTGTAATAAAGCTGACCCCCTACAAAGGTGTCTATAGACTTTCCGGTTTTTGGATCCCATGAATTTATCAAGAAATCACCACTTGGAAGCCACTCACATTCACCTAAAATTTTTGATTCTGAAGAAAACTTAATGTTGCCGGCACAGAACGTTTCAATTTTTCTTGGTGCTCGTTCAATGATTCGTATGAATATTTTTTTTACATCAGTATTACCCATAATTTTTTGACGTACCAATTCATCTAGAACAGGATTTAACTTTATTTTATTCATAAAGGTAATTGGATCTTTGAGCATTTTCTTTAATTGTTCATTGCTTACCAACAAATCTACAAAATGATTAATAAATGGTTCTATCAATCGCTTGATATTGAAAAAATCCGCTGCAATGAGCAGTTCTTTTGTTGTATTCAAATCTAATGTCTGAGCACGCTGTTCAATCGGATCACTCAGATGGGGCCAAATTTTTCGCAAAGCAGGTTTTTCTTCTTTGGTTATTTGCATGAATTCGTACAGTTTTTTAAACGTTGCAGAAGAGATTCCGGAAATTGGCAATTCTTTGCCTTTGGTAGCCTCAAGCAGATTTTTCAATACGCTTGATGTTTCCAATGTAGCGCGATCGGCTTTAAATTGAGTTCCGTCATCAAATACGACGGTTTCAACGTCTGAAGCTTCAATAGCTGGCGAGAAATATGACATTACGAGGACTGAAACTAAAATAAACTTTTTCATTGTAAAGACTCTCGATTATTTTCCGTTATAATCCAATCATGTCTATTGTATTATATTAAATAATCAAATTGCAATATTTATTATTAGAATTTGCAAATCCGTATGCTCTTGTTACATTAAAATACTGTTATTAAGAGCATGTAGTGTATTTTGATGCGTTAAAGGGATTAAAAAGTGATTAATAAGCGTTCTTTACCCTATCTGTTGTGCATCATTTCAAGCCCTCTTTTTTCAATGCATGTAAAAACGTATCAGAGACCGGCAGTCCACAGAAGAAATTATTCGCAACAGACATCATATTGGAGTGGTCGTGGGAAATTATTGGAATATAGTTTTGAGCGACAAATTCCACACGCGGTTTTAAGGCGGTACATAAAAGATTCAAAATCTACTCTCGAGCACGCTGAAAAAATACGCAAAGAATGGATTCGATATGCAATAATAGCAAGCACGAGTGGAAAATCGGTGAACATGTTTAGTAAAGATGTTGATAAAATGTGGCATACATTTTTGCTTTTCAACAGAGACTACGAACATTTTTGCTCCTTTCTACCTATCAATGATCATAAAAAAATGTTATATCACATCCCGTTTGAACCTGGGCAAGGTTGTCCCAAAAAATGCAATGTTCAGGAAAAAATGCAATTTATAACAACATATCAAGAATATTTTGATACCACCCCGGATGTTGAGATTTGGGATGGATTAAAGATATGTTCATCGAATTGCATAGAAATGTCACTTGCGGCACAACGTGCTGAAGATATTAATAAATCGAGCCAAGATCATTCGCCGGCTGATATGGCACTATTGGCTACGACTTGGCTTACGAGCTTTGTTCCTGACAAATCAAATTCAAGCTGTGGTAGCAGTGCTTTTGGCTCAACTGATAGCGGAGATAGCTCAAGTTGTGGTTCAGGAGATGGTAGCGGTTGTAGCAGCGGAGATGGGGGCGGTGGTTGTGGCGGCTGTGGATCTTGATTAAGATGGACTTCTTGCTGATAGAATTTGCAAATCCGTATGCTCTTGTTACATTAAAATACTGTTATTAAAAACATGTTTTATAAAGGATCATATGGAGATAACACATTATTTGTTAGCTTCTACGGGGATTTCCCTAGTCGGATTGGCAGTGGTTGCCTATCTGTTGAGCTATTTGAAAAGCATCAAGGTTGATGATGCGAAAGCATTAAAAATTGCCCGCGCGATTCGCGGCGGAGCAATGACCTTCTTAAAAGAAGAGTATGCCATTATCGCGCTCGTCATTTTACTAGTGGGTGGCGCAATCGGTTACTTTCTGAACTTGACCGCAGCATTATTGTTTGCTTCAGGATCGATCCTTTCAATGGTCACCGGTTTCATCGGTATGATTGCGGCAACTGATGCAAATGTTCGCACAACCATTGCAGCAAAAAACAAAGGTGAGCATGCTGCATTTATGATTTCATTCTTTGGTGGCGGCGTGATGGGTCTTTCCGTGGCAGCATTTGGCTTGCTTGGGCTTGGCCTTATCTTCTTTTTCTTCAGCTCAGATCCTCGCTTTATCATTTATTTGACCGCATTTAGCTTGGGTGCATCGCTCGTTGCGTTTTTCGCGCGTGTTGGCGGCGGAATTTTTACCAAATCGGCTGACGTTGGCGCTGATTTGGCAGGAAAAGTTGAAGAAAATATTCCTGAAGATGACCCACGTAACCCAGCTGTTATTGCTGACAACGTAGGTGACTGCGTTGGCGATACTGCCGGCATGGGCGCAGATATTTATGAATCATATGTAGGAGCCATGGTTTCTTCAACCATTTTGGCAATCACAGCCTATTCAGGACAATTGAGTTATGTGGCTCTTCCACTCGCGCTTTCCGTGCTTGGTCTTTTTGCCTCACTGATTGGTCTTGCTTCAAACTTATTCATTCGTTTTGAACCGGCAGCAATGTTGCGCAATGCAACCTATGTTTCCATAGCGCTTTTTGTCGCATTATCTTATGGCTATGTTCGTTATATGAATATCGAGTTTGCGCTCTTTATTGCAATAGTGCTTGGATGCGCAGCCGGCATTATCATCGGTTTGATTACTGAGTATTACACCGGCGGAAAACCGGTTGAACGCACCGCAGAAAGTGCGCGCTCAGGCGCTGCAACCAACGTGATCTATGGATTATCAGTTGGTATGGAATCAACCGTTGCTCCAGTGATCATCTTAGGAATCATTGTTTTACTTGCGTATCAATTTGGTGGCGGATTGTTCGGCGTTGCCTTAACCGCAGTTGCAATGCTGGCGACCGTTGGTATCACCATGACCGTTGATGCGTATGGCCCAATTGCTGATAACGCAGGCGGAATTGCTGAAATGGCAGGATTCGGTGCACCGGTGCGTAAAATTACTGACAAGCTTGATGCGCTTGGAAACACAACCGCAGCAATGGGTAAAGGTTTTGCAATCGGATCCGCATTGTTGACTGCTTTGGCAATGTTCTCAGCTTATTGCCAACAAGCAGGAATCGCTACCCTTGATTTGCTCAATCCAAAAGTGATGGTTGGTGTGTTTATCGGTTCAACATTGCCATTCTTGATTTCAGCGCTCACCATGCGTTCAGTTGGTAATGCTGCGCTTAAGATGGTGATGGAAGTGCGTCGTCAATTCAAGACAATTCCAGGCCTTATGGAAGGTACCGCTGAACCAGACTACACACGCTGCATTCAAATCAGTACTCGTGCTGCATTGCAAGAAATGATTTTGCCCGGCATTATCACCATTCTATCTCCGATTATCGTGCGCTTTGCGCTTGATAAGAGCTCCCTTGGCGGATTCTTGGCAGGTGCGACCGTTGTCGGTGTGTTGCTTGCGCTTATGATGGCAAATGGCGGCGGTGCATGGGATAATGCGAAGAAATATATTGAAGCCGGCCATTTTGGCGGCAAAGGGTCAGACACCCATCGTTCTGCCGTTATTGGCGATACGATTGGAGACCCATTCAAAGATACATCAGGCCCAGCACTGAATATTTTGATTAAGTTAATGTCAGTAGTTTCATTGCTATTGGTATTGATTTAAGAATATTGATACAAAAAAGCACCACGCAAGAAAATTTTTCTTGCGTGGTGCTTTTTTTACTGTGCACGCAAAATGAGTCTGTAAAAGTTACAACTTTCAATCCGTGACGCGTCATTCGAGATGGACTTCTTCTCGTCTATACATTTCAAATTTTGTAAGCAATTGTTTTCTCAAGATGAGATCATTTACAGCAAGTGCTATATCGTATGCGCTACGACCATTTGAAGCCTTTTGGTATGGGTCACCGCCATTTTCAAGAAGAGCATTCAACGCCATCATCCTTCCACAGCCTTTTGCTGAAAGAATTGCTGCTTGCATATAAGGCCCTCTTTTTGAACTTTCTCCATCAGGGTTCACCCCTGCGTTAATAAGTGATGTGACTATCTGAAAAATATCGCCATATATGACATTTTCTTCAGGGGCAAGGTAGGCGGATGCAATCGTGTTATGTAACACATCCCATCCTTCGAAATCAACTTGACGAATTGATTCTTTGTTTGCCTGTAGAATCTCGTCAACTTTTTTTGGCAATAATGCTGCGCACGCTTCCGATAATTGGTTCGTATATCCGCCTATTAATTGCATTGCCAAAAATGAGTTTTTACGTGGGATATCTGTTCGTCGTAAAAACATTGTGTGTGAAATAAAAAATAATTGATCTTTACCAATTACAGATTCTGCCGAATCGAAACCAGGTTCTAGTAAAACTTCAAGTGGAATTCTATTCCCCATATAACCAACGACACCTACCGCATACACAGAAAGATCGAATAGGTTTTTTGTAATATTTGCTCCATAATGCGTAAAAACATTTATAGTGTCACGAAATTTTTGTGCGTCAGATGCTCCTACAATGGATACATTAATCGGATTATTTTCAGGTTCATCTAATTCAAAAAGATCTTTCCTTTCGCTGTGGCTCAATTTTTGTAATTCCTTATCTAACGCTTGCGCATCGTTATTTTTGGTAGCCTGCAAGATAAAAAGCTTGTTAATAGCGAGAAGTCCTCGTTCAGCCGGACACACATGCGCGCCAATAAGCAAAGAAAAAATTGATCCCATTAAAAAATGTTTCATAATCAATATCCCTTAAAAAAGGAGATCTTACCTCAAAGAGGAAAATCTCCTTTACCGAAAAATGTATTTTGGATTTTAAAATGCATCTTTTGTTTAGTCTATTCCCACTCCAATGATCCGGCTGTTTGATATTCAGTCACCCGAGTTTCAAAGAAATTCTTTTCTTTTGAAAGATCGGTCGATTGAGACATCCACGGGAATGGATTTTGGCGACCGTAAACTTTTGGCAAGTCAATACGCTCTAAACGACGATCCGCAATGTACTCAACGTAATCGCAAAATTGCTGTGCATTAATTCCCAAAATTCCTTGTGGGCATGCATCATGAGCATAATTCTTTTCAAGAATTACTGCTTGCTTAATAAGCTCGACAATTTTGTCTTGGAATTCTTGCGTCCATATTTCAGGATTTTCAGCTTTGATTGTATTGATCAAATCGCAGCCGAATGCCAAGTGAATACTTTCATCGCGCATGATGTATTCAAATTGTTCTCCGATGCCAACCATCTTATTTTGCCGTTTAAGAGCCAACATCATGGCAAAGCCGGCATAGAAGAAAAGACCTTCCATGATGACATAGTAACCTACTAAATCATGCAAAAACTGCTGCATGTTTGCCAATCCAACAGTATTGAATTTTGGATCAAGCATCGATTTTGTTAAGTTGATAACAAAATCATCTTTCTCTTTAATCGATGGAATCGTTTCATACATGTTGTAAATGTCATCAGGATTCAAACCTAATGAGTCACAGCAATAAATGAAGGTGTCGGTATGGATTGCTTCCTCAAATGCCTGTCTGAGCAGATATTGACGGCATTCAGGGTTTGTTACGTGTTTATACACCGTGAGCACCAAATTGTTTGCCGTCAGTGACTCAGCTGTTGAGAAAAAGCCAAGATTCCACATAATCAAGCGACGTTCAGTCGGCGTGAGTACATCATTTGACTTCCATTGCTCAACATCTTTTTGCATGGAAACTTCTTCAGGAGTCCAATTGTTTGCAACGCCGTCTTTATAGTGCTTACGCGCCCAGAGATAGCGCATCGGCAATATTTTGTTTGGATCAATTGTTGAGTTGTTTACAATTCCTTGTTTTGCCATGATATTTTCCTAATATTCGGGAAAGCTTTGAATCTCTTTCCCGAGGTTTTCTGAAATGCTGTTATGTTTTAGAGCTTATCCGAAAATTTCCGAAAGTTCCTTATTACTTCGTCATCCTGAATTTATTTCAGGATCCACTTAACCTAGATCCAGCCTTTTACCCAAATTCAGCGTGCGCTTCATTTGGGACCCGGCATTTGCTTATCCAGGCTTTTTCACCCAAGCTACGGCCGTGTGCGGCGTAGCCTTTGGCGAAGACGTACGGACAAGTTGCTGAAACAAGTGCCTCTTGACAGCCGACCTTTGTTATTCGGACAGCTTAATTTTTCGTATAAGCTCCTAAGTTTTTATGGGGCCCCCACGCTCAGCGTAAGCGTGCGTGGGGTATGATTATTGACACACTTCACAGCTCGGATCAGCAGAAATCGAGCAGCTTGTTTTTGTCATCTTGATATCAACAGTTACATTTTCAGTAACGGTTTCAACCGATGCTGTTGGCGCTTGCTGTGTCGTAGTGTATTCACGTTTTTGTGTGAATCCATACTTTTTAGCATCAAGCGTTGATTTCTCAATTTGTGTCGCGCCGAGGGTGCGTAAGTAATAGAAGGTTTTCATTCCTTTCTTCCAACCAAGAATATATAAGTCGCTCAGTTGTTTTCCGGAAGTCCCTTTTAAGAATACATTGTGTGACTGACTTTGATCAATCCACTTACCACGCGCGGCAGTCAGCTCAACAAGCCACTCAGGAGAGATTTCAAATGCTTCTTTGTATTTGTGTTTGATATGATATGGGATAGAAGCAATCATTTGCACGCTTCCGTCATAATACTTGAGTTGATCAAGCATTTCATCATTCCACAAATTCAATTTCTTGAGATCTTCGACCAAATACTCGTTTACAACGGTAAATTCGCCACTCATATTTGCTTTAACATACAAGTTTTTGTAAATCGGTTCAATGCACGGGAAGCTGCCCACAATGTTGGAAATCGTTGCTGTTGGTGCAATTGCCATAGTGTTTGAGTTACGCATACCATATTGTTTCACATGTTCGCGAACCGGCGTCCAATCAAGTTTTCCGGTTCTGGAAACTTCAATCGGCATGCCACGTTCTTGTTCAAGCAAATCAAGAGTATCTTGTGGGAATAATCCACGATCCCATTTGGAACCATGATATGAAGCATAGGTTCCCCGTTCTTTTGCCAAAAGCGAAGATGACATAATCGCGTGATAGGAAATTTTTTCCATCACTTCATCAGCACAATCAAGCGAAGCCGGCTCATCAAATGCAATATCAAGTTTGTAGAGTGCATCTTGGAAGCCCATCAAGCCTAATCCGATCGGACGATGCTTGATATTTGAAAATTCAGCTTCTGCTGTTGGATAGAAGTTAATATCGATCACGTTATCAAGCATGCGAATCGCAGTTGTAACGGTCTCTTTAAGCATCTCGTCATCAATGCGGCCATTGCTAATGTGCCGAGCCAAGTTGACGGAACCCAAGTTGCACACCGCAGTTTCTTGTGCGCTGGTGTTGAGCGTAATTTCGGTGCACAAGTTTGAATTGTGGATCACTCCTGCATGATCTTGTGGAGAGCGAATGTTTGATGGATCTTTAAAAGTGATCCAAGGGTGTCCGGTTTCAAACAGACGTGACAACATCTTACGCCAAAGCACGGCCGCTTCGATCACCTTAAACTTTTTAATGTGGCCTTCTTGCGCCATACGTTCATATTCTTGGTATCGTTTTTCAAATGCTTTTCCATACATATGATGCAAATCTGATACTTCATCCGGTGAAAAGAGAGTCCACTGCTCATTGTTTATTATTCGCTTGATAAACAAATCAGGCACCCAATTTGCCGTGTTGATATCATGGGCACGACGACGCTCATCACCGGTGTTTCGACGCAAATCTAAGAAATCTTCAACATCCAAATGCCATGTTTCAAGATATACAACAGCAGCGCTGCGACGTTTCCCTGATCTATTAATTGCAGCAGTCACATCGTTTGCGATCTTAAGATATGGAATTAACCCTTGGCTTTCTGTTTTGATACTTTTGACCATCGCACCAGTTGCACGCACGTTTGTCCAGTCATAGGCTACGCCCCCAGACCATTTTGAAAGCTGTGCATTATCGCCAAGACATTTGAAAATATGTTTCAAATCATCTTCAACAGTCCCCAAGAAACACGAACTGAGTTGTGGACGCATAAGTCCGGAGTGAAGCAAAGTCGGAGTGCCCGGAACATAGCGCATGCTCGACATCAAATGATAAAATTCAATGGCTTTGGCAGTTTTGTTTCTTTCGTTGTAGCATAATCCCATCGCAACGCGCATCCAGAATGCCTGTGGCAATTCAAAACGTTGTTGCGATTCTGTTCGAGCATAATAGCGCTCATACAATGTTCTCATACCCATGTAACCAAACAAATGGTCTCGCTCAATGACCAATGCTGATGAAATCATTTCAAGATCATAATCAAGCAAACGCGAATCAAATATTTGTTCGGTCACCCCTTTGTGTATTCCTGAAACAAACGATTGGCGATATTCTTGAGTCATTGTTAAAGAGCGGATAGAAGAACCAACCACTTCTTTATACAATTTTTTGAGCATCAGTTGCGACGCAAGCGCTGAATAGGCCGGATCTTTTTCAATGTACGCGCTTGAGGCAAGAATCAGAGCGTCTGCAAGTTCTTTGGTCGTTATACCGTCAAATACATTGCGCATCACTTCTTCAAGAACTAACGAGACTGAAATGCTTCTCTCATACCCCTGAGAAGCCCAGTAAATAGAATCTTGTAACTGCGCTATATGTAATGGCACCAAAGTGCCGTCAACAGCCGTTACTCGAAACATACTTACATTATTATTTTCTGTCGAAGCTTGTGTCCCAAACAAAGACCCGACAGATTGTGTTACGTGTTGCGTGTCCATGGTATCCTTTCGATTACGACCATCTTAATCATGCTACTACACCTTTTTATATGCACCTTTAAAACGAGACTATTCTATCCTGCCCCCGAAGTCGGGGATATGTGCGGCCAATTTCTGAAGCAGAGAACCAAAAATTTATGATTTCTTTCTATGTGAATAATCGTTTCAAAAAAGCATACACATAATGTAACGGTTTAAGACCTTAGAATCAATGAGTTTTTCCAAATTTTTTTTGCAAAAAATATTCTAAAATTTTTCAACAACTTTTTGACATTATAAATACATTTTGAAAACAATCGCGAAGTTGCAAAATGTCAAGAAATATATCTTGCGCCTTGATTATTTGACTCAGTAGTATGAAGGAAAGTAATACACATTATTAAAAAGAAGGGATGTTGTTATGAAAACAATGAAAAAAATAGTAATGCTGAGCGGGCTGTTCATGTCAGGCGTTGCATATGCAAAAGTCATAAGCATTGCATCTCCTGCCGATTTTGAAAGAGAAACAAAATCAGGAATAGTGGTAGTGAAATTTTTCGCTCCATGGTGCAGTGCATGTAAAGGCATGAAAGCGCCATATGAATCGATTGCAAAAGAATTTCCTGATGTAAAATTTCTTGAAGTTGATGTCGATACCGTGAAAAAAGTTGCAGATGCGCATGATATACGAAGTCTTCCAACCTTCAAATATTTTGTTGACGGAAAAGAACAAAGCCATTTAACCCATTTTGGTGGCGGCAGCGCGAGTGACATTAAGAATAATGTGAATTCATTATCTGGGAAAAAATCTTCATCATCGTCAAAATCACAAGGCAAAAAAAGCGCGATAAAACCAACGCAACAACACAAAACTGCTCACATTCAGAATGATCGCACTCGCGAGAACGAATTATTGCGCCTATTTAATAGCAAATCAAAAGAAGAGCAAGAGAACATTATTGCTTTACTGTATGCGCCATTAAAGGAAAAAAATTCAGTATTAAAAAAAATTAAGAGTAGCGCACAGTATGCGGGAACAAAAATAAAAGATGGATTTTCGTGGACAAAAAACAAGATTAAAAGCCTAGTTTAGTCCCTTGTGCAGGGACATGCACCAAAGGAGGTGGCAGACACCTCCTTTGGAATCCAGGCATTTAAAACCGAGGTTTTAAAGATTCTTGAGATTCAACTCACCATACGCAATTTTCAATTGCTTCATTGGTTCGGTGAACCTCATCAGACTTTTTTATTTTATTATTGCAAAATTTGAAACTTTAGAGCTTATCCGAAAATCCCAGAAGTTCCTTATTTTCATGTCATCCTGAATTTATTTCAGGATCTAATTAACCTGGATGCTGAAACAAGTTCAGCATGACAACCAACCCTTTTTTAGTTAGAAAACTTAATTTTCGTATAAGCTCTTAGGCTTCTTTCCGAAACTAAAAAAAATCTGTTCTCCGTTTTTACCCATGCTTTCGCATGGGGTTCTCTCCGTTCGTGGTGAGTGTAGCGCAGCGGAATTGAACCATACGAACTTCTTTTCTAATCTCGAGATGGACATTTAATTTATAATAAGATTACTTGCTGTCAGCCATAGACTTTTTAGCTTCTGCTAACACAATATCTCTTCTCGATAAAATTTGTTTTAGATAGCGATTTGTACAGAATTTACTGCTTGCTTCTCTTGCATCGCTAAATATTTTTTCTAATGCCAAAATGTTGAGTTTTTTTAAATTTTCCAAGGTGTCTGCAGAATAATAATCAGTAGAATTCGGTACAACAGTATCTTCTTGGTAATATTTTACCCAGAGAGAATCTTCCCAAATCACAAATTCTTTTCTCCCTCCATATTGATTCCAACGCTCTAAAACATCATCGGTAATTGTGAATCCTTTGAATTTTTCTTGGGCTATTTCTCTCGTTATGGGAAAGCGTATATTAAATGCACGATCGAACGGAAATTCTTCAGCCTCAGTCCTCTCAAGTTCATCAGAAGCTAGTGGTTCTCGGTAGAATCTTCTGACATATGAGTGTTGACTATAACGGGTATGCGTTGTATTAGATATAGCGCCATTATCAATAAGCGCAAGGTGAGCAGATGTATCGGCATCGTCTGAGGCTATTATATGATTTCCATTATGAATATCCCATTGGCCAAATATGAATCGAAATAAAGCGCCATTGCTTTTTTGTTCTTTTGTTAGAAGCGCTGTCGCTTTTTCACAGTCATCTTTTTTGAATAAATCGTATTTTGAGGGGGCAAAGAATTGAAGACTACCTTTTTGATCATCAAATGTTTTTAGAACCGTTGGAGGGACCAGATGCAATCCAAGGTATTTGCTTGCTTTATATGCTGCAACTTCTGCAAAAGCATCTTTCAATTCTTTTTCTGGCTTGAATACTCCCAATAACCCACTTGCTAATGTAGCGAGATACACCTGATTAGAGAAATGTGCTATCTTTCCTGAGTTTTCAAGATAAGTACGCATATCTTCCAATTTCACAATCGGTTGTTTCATTAGTTGTTGTTCAATTTTCATGTGATCCAATGAAGAATTCCATTGTGGCTGATCTTTTGAATCGCTTGCTTTTAGAAAAGGTGTGTAAAAAACCGATAGAATGAATAGACAGAAATATATTAGCATGCATAGCCCTGTTGATTAATTTGTTTTTTATTGATATTTACTTATTCAGGTTAAAAACATCATCAACATTGTCAAGAAAGGTGAATTGATGAAAAAACGTATGATTCTATTCTTCAGCTTAGTTTTTTCGTGCGCGAGCGTTGTCATTATTATCGCCCAAAGCCATCTTGAGAACGCTCGATCATACTCTCATCCAAGATGGGATCATAATTTAGATCACCGAGATATAGAAAACCGATTAACACATGAACAAGTGACTTCGTGTATCCCCATGCAAGAGTATTTATCATCCATAGGTAAAATATCAGATTTTGATAACGAAGTATTTTTGGTCATTCTTGAAAGTGGCGTTAAAGCTGTATTCAAGCTTTCCGAGTGTAGATTTGCTGAGGTAGCAGCCTATAAAGCATCATCCATTTTGAATCTTCATCTTGTGCCGCCAACAGTTTTAAGGATTGTGAATGGGCAAGAAGGGAGTTTGCAATTTTTTGTGGACCCAGATGTTGATCTTCAAAACGAAGACCCTGATTATCTTTCAAAGATAATTGATTCAAAGATGATGGATGCAATGAGATTATTTTATTTTGTATTTGGCCAGTGGGATTTGAATTTTGGAAATCAAATTGTCCAGTACAATGAGGATAGAGCATATCTTGCTCTCATTGATAATGCAGGAATATATGATCAACAACAGAGCCAATATGGAGATTTTTCCTTTGTGCGGGTTGCATACAGTGATCTTCGAAATGATGATTGGGATATTCCTTTTCCCTTTGATCAAGCAATCACTTTAGAAAACGCCACCATGGATGAGCTGCATGAAGCATTTAAAGATTTCTTCGATTATGAGAAAAGTTTAAAAATGTGGAAACGTTATCATGAGCAAGGAATTACCTATTGTACATGGCGTAATTGTTTGTGGATACAATATTATAAGAATGACAAAAGAATGCGACCTTGTTATATATCGCATTGTGATTCATCAATGCTGCAACCATATATAACATTAAACAGAGAAATATTAGAAACAATATGGTCTGAAGCTTTACAAAATTCAGATAAAAAACAAATTAATCGACTTGTCGATCTTACATTGCAGCGAAGAGATCAGGTATTAAAAGCTTCGGCAAAACAGGTAACTGTTTAATATTAGGGCACGAGCATTTGCGGATATGGCTTATACAGAAAACAGGATTGGGCTTTTGTATAAAATTGTTTTAATTGCTGCGAAAGTGTTGCAACGCCAGATTCTTTTTTCACGAGACCTTGTGCAAGATTTTGAAGCAATTCAGATCCGGCTGCGGTATCAAAATGATCTGAGAATGAACATGTAACTCCACATTTTTTAAAGTGAGCAATGATGTCGCAAAATAATGTGCAACTTGAGCTTTTCAAAGGATCAAATGCGCGTATAGTCAGGCCGTGGTGAGTGACATCTTTTCGTTTATATGCACTATATTCGGATATTACTCCTTTTTTGTGAAGCGAATTTTTTAACGCAATCCATTGCTGTTTATCGGCAACAGAATGTGGCAATCCGAATCTGCAAAAGGCATGATCAGTTGCAATGCCGACATCAAAGGGGCGCACTTCACCAAGCAGGCCTAAAAAGCTGTAGCCCATGCACGCTTTTTTACTTTGGATATTAGGCGAAAGCGTTTTACAATCATGCGGTTTGACATGCATCGTTCGTTCATAATCACACAGGCAAACAACATGCAGCGGTATCGATTTTTTCAAAACATGTTTGTTTAAAAAAAGAGCGATTTCCCCAATAGTCATGCCATGGCGTAACGGCAACGGAACAGAACCTAAAAATGATGCTACCCCATTTTTTACCATCGGTTTTTCAATGACCGGGCCTTCCATGATGTGCCCCAGCGGGTTTGGCCTATCGAGCACAATACATCCTTTGTTGTGTATGCTTGCCAATTCTAAAACATATAATAAGGTAGCGACATGAGTATAATGGCGCATCCCCGCATCTTGTAGGTGAAAGACAAACAGATCAAATGTATCAAAAAAATCAGGCGTTAAATCTTTTCTGCCATGCCCATACAAACTAATAATAGGAATGCGTGTTTTTTTCTGCGTTGAATCTGCCACAGGAATGCCGGCTTGTATTTTTCCATCAACTCCATGTTCAGGGGCACACAAGCAACTCACCGTGAGGCGATGCGCCCTCAGAATATCAAGCGTGCTTTTGCCGATACTGTTCATGCCGGTTTGATTGGTAACAAGTGCTATGCGAGCATCAGGTTTGTAGCCAAGAACGCGCAGATCTTGAGGGGAAAATTGATCAATGCCAAGTTTGTACGCAGCAAGATTTTGCATGAGTAGTACGCACACTATATACAAATACCGCATACATTACTCCTTCTTTAGGGGGCCCCAAAAGCTTTCGTTTGGGGGCATTTTATAACGTTAGAACAATCGGAACCGGTTGATATAAAAATGCTGGATACACATTTTGAAAGTAGGTTGAAAGTTCAGCATTCGTTTCATTGGTGAAAACATCTTTTGTCACTTTACCCTCGATGTAGTTTCGTATTTTGTGATTGCCGACAACCGTATCAAACTGTTCATTTAAATGAAAACCCAGGCCTTTTTGTTTAAAAAATTGCAGGAGAAAAACAGTTGTTTGCAGTGGCTTTTTCGTTTGCCCCGGCATCGCAAAAAGCTGCAATCCACTCATATATTCTTTTTTGAGTTCATTATAATAGCGATACATGCGCGCATCGATGCCATATTTTTTGAGCTGGGCGCGTAAATCAAACCAATTATGCCGATCAAATGACAGAGAATCGGCCAGTAGAATGCATTGGTGACATGCATCGGTTGGTGGTGTGATATCAAAGGGAGCAATTGCTTCAAATGGCTTGAGCACCATTTTTATATAGGTAGCATCATTGCCGGTAAAGTCCGTGACATCTCTTGTAAAATGTTTCATCTGATTGATATGCATATCAATTTCGTTATGAAAAAGCTGATGATTATAAAAGGTGGCAAGTTCCCCGAGCGTTAATCCATGAGCAATGGGCAGTTGTATGGTGTAAGCATCTGACGCGATACGTTTTAATGTCCCCTCTATGGAGCTGCTCACCTGCGTTGGACGATCGAGAATAATGAGCTTTTTTTGATTCGAGTGGGCATAGGTCATAACATCCAATACCATTTTTTGATACGCATCTTGGACGAGTCCTCGATCCGACATATCAAAGATGATAGTATCAACAGCCTGAAGCGGCTCTGTATTAAGCGCATTCTCAACATACAAATTGATACAGGGAACGGCAGTTCCGGATGCTTGATATAAATAAGATGCGTCTGCCTTTGAGAAATGAAACTCATGCGTGGACAAACAGTATTGCGGAACAAAGCCTTGGCAAACAAGGTGATCAATGGTATGCAGCCCTGAGCTGGTCAGGCTCAGCCGATTTGCCACAAGCGCAAAGGAGCCTTTGGATTGTAGAAGTTTTTTAAGCGCCGCTTTATCACAAAGATCAACACCGAGCATAAGTCCTGAAGGGGTGGTGGAAACCTGGCTTTTTGATAAAAAAGAGCGCATAGCCAGAAAAAGGCGTGGGGCACAAACGGCAGCGACCAATAATAAAATGACTAATAAAATATGATATTTTACCTGCTTTTCCCCTACGAAACGCTCCATGATTTCCCTTTTTACCACTATAATTTTATATGCTCGCCTACTAAGATATCAATGTTACTGAGCATAATTCAAGAAATTTCTAATATAGTTTTTGCAATGCTGTTTATACCTGCAAAAAATACATAAAAAAGCCTTCCTACCCGAAAATCGATTTCAGGTATAGGCTATACCTGCACAAATTGACAATTTGAATATTTATAGTATGATATATAGGAATAGAATCCTCTATTTTTCATAAGGTGACCTATGACTATTATTATACGATTTACCCTATGGAGCGCCCTCTTGGCAATGGCCTCAACCCACCCTATGACTGCCCATCTGCATGATAAAATGACCCCTGAGATGTTTGCAGGAATGAAATCTGAAGCTGGGCAATGGTTAGATTTGGCTCAGAATAAGCTCAAAAACGTGTCAACTCGATTCAAAGCAGCCAAGTTCAATGTGCAATACTCAGCCGTTCAAAAAGGCTTACAATGGCTTGATGAATCCGAAGTAAATGACAAAGATAAATGGGGCTCAAAAACTTTCGATTTTATAAGCAAGAAAAAAACTGAACTTCTCGGGGCAATGCTTAACCATTATGAAGAAAGACTTGGCTCTCTCATTGATGAAAAAGTTGGTCCACAAACATTCGCTCAAGAATTTACACAAGTTGCCGCATCTGATTGGAAAAAGGTTTCCCCTGTTGGATTCCAGTTTTTAATGCAACTACCTGAGGCAAGAAACTCATTCATATCTGCCGCAGATCAAGATATTTCACATCTTAATCCTGAAACAACGAACACTCTTTTAACAAATTTGTTTATAGAAAATGAATTTGGTGAAAAGAAAATTAATAATGATTCCGATGTACAAAAACTATTGAGCGTCGTCGGCAACAAATTCTCTGAAGTAGATTCCGAAACATTATCCCGCATTGCGTCCAAGACCGGTAATTCAATAGATCTTATGAAGCAGGTCAAGACAAAGCCATTAACCACAGCATGTGTTAAAAATATTTTCGTTTATTTGAATGCTTCCAATAGAGCCTTAACTAATGATTTGAAATCCACAATAGTGCCCCATGTACGAAATAACTTTCAGGATTTTAATTCGAACGAACTTGAAAAATTGGCCAATACTATTTCATCATCGGAACTAGCGTCTTTGACCGAGAGCATAACCTCAAACATTAATCGTCTAAACGCAGAAGCATTGAGAACTATTTTGTTTAGAACTTCTTTTAAATCTCGTGGAAAGATTCTTGATGCAATAAAACAAACAATTGAGACATACGAAAAAGACCCAACAGTCATACAAAATTTTTGGAATGAACAACAGACCTTTCACCGAGTTGACTCAATTCTTTTGAAAGATAAACCTGAGCTCATCAAGAAGCAATCGCAAAAAAGAGCACCATTAAACTGGAATTATTTGTTCGCGAGATACTGTCACCTTACGGCATTGTATAACAACTACTCTATCCCATGGTACAGGCCAAGATTAGAATATAAATATGATGTCGTTCTTGCTTTACCCTCACCCACACGCTCCAAAAAAATAGATTCTGAATTTAATCACTTGAGTCAAACACAGGAACATTTTTTAGAACATGATGATGATATCAAAGAGACTTTTCAGAATGCATTCGCACAAACAGCAACAATGAATTTTATAAAGAAAATACATCAACAAGAGCAAAAAGAACAAAAAGATGGCCGCTTGACCTTTGTGCATGGGTGTAAATGGGATTGGGATATTTTACAAGATTTGTTTACCAATTTGATGGCAATCAAGGCTGGGAAACGATTTAAAAATTATCGCTTTTTAAGATTTGAGCCCGGATATGAGAATACCCCGGAACAGCAAACCATTCGTGAAACATTGCTTTCAGAAGGAAGAACAGACGATTTAAGGCCAAAGTTGTTATTTATGAATCATGCCCTCTTTGGAAACACCACAAATTCGGGAAGTTGCACCTTTTCTTACTGGTATGATAATAGAGATATGAGCAAAGTTGATTTTAATATGAAGGATATTTTCAAGACCGCAGGTTTTGAAAATTATTATTCAAAATATGAACAAGAAATTGAAGAATTAACGCAACTGCATAAACAGGCAGAAAATAAGGGAACTTTACTTTTATTTTCAATTGATCCAAAAGAAGCATCGAATTATATGTATCCGGCTGTACCGGGAGGATATAAAGCTCTTTTTGAAATCGACGGGGAAAATAATACCAATGGTTCCCAAAACCTGACTCATAATATTTCGAAGGTTGTTGATATTCTTAAAACAAAGCCTGAAAAAATTACGAAATATACTTACACCAATAAAAATGATACTCATGCGCACCCAAAAATGTACGATTTTGACTCCGATAGAATTGAGCATTGCATGATCCTTACCAATGATTACGCACTCAATCCCAAAAAAGCTGGCGAGGATATAAAAATTTATCCATTTAGCCTGGGGCAAGATACTCCCGAATATAGAAAATATTGTGCAAAACGAAATGCTTTGATGGCAAAAATCAAGCGCGACCTGTCCGGAGAGACAGACAGTCATACAGGCAGAGCTCTCTTGGATTTTGCATAACCAATTCCCCTGAAGTATGCCTGTAATTTTAGTTCATTTTACAAAAATATGAGTTGTGGTAAAATTTCTATATGAAAAATATTTTTAAACTTCATTCACCTTATAAACCGGCCGGTAGTCAGCCTGAAGCGATCAAGCAATTGGTCAAAGGCAGACCCGGTGTTTCGACGCTAGTTGGTGTGACTGGCTCGGGTAAGACCTTTACCTTGGCCAACGTGATAGCCAATCAAAACAAGCCTGTTTTGATTCTATCGCCCAACAAGACGCTTGCCGCCCAATTATATGAAGAGTTTAGTCAATTCTTCCCTGAAAATAAGGTTGGGTATTTCGTCAGCTATTATGATTATTATCAACCAGAATCTTACCTCCCGGCACAAGATATTTATATCCCCAAAGAAACCAAGGTAAATAGTGAAATTGAGCGGTTACGTGTTGAAGCAACGGCGTCACTCTTTAATCGACCGGACACTATTATCATTTCTTCTGTTTCATGCATCTATTCACTTGGTGACCCAGAAGAGTTGCGTAAATTAGCCATTCCACTGACCGTCGGCATGACGATTGATCGCAATGATATCTTACGTCGCCTCATTTTTATTCAATATGAACGCAATGATGCCGAAAAAAAAGCAGGGACATTCACCGTCATGGGCAACACCATCGAGATCATATTGCCCTATATCAAAGAAAAATTACGCTTTGAGCTCTTTGGAGACACCTTAGAATCGATGCAATTAGTTGATAAAATGAACAACTATGTTATTCAAGATATTCAAGACACCGTTATTTATCCGGCCAAGCACTTTGTAACAACCAAAGACAAACAAGAAGCGGCCATGAAAACGATCAAAATGGAGCTTGAACAATGGGCGCCGAAGCTGCAAAACCCTATTTATCGCGAGCGCATTGAAAAACGTGTTGCACATGATCTTGAAATGTTGCAAGAGGTTGGATACTGTTCGGGTATTGAAAACTATTCAGCCCATTTTGATGGACGTGCAGCGGGAGAACAACCGGCATGCTTGTTTGATTTCTTCCCTAAAGATTTCTTGCTTATTATTGATGAATCTCACATTGCGCTTCCGCAATTGCGCGGCATGTATGCGGGAGATAAGGCGCGCAAAACATCATTGATTGAGTTTGGCTTCCGCCTTCCTTCAGCTGCTGATAATAGACCGCTTAAATTTGAAGAAATAGAAAAATATTTTAAAGATGTGATCTTTGTTTCTGCAACTCCCAGTGATTATGAATTAAAACACTCTGATCAGATTGTTGAGCAATTAATTCGTCCGACCGGATTGCTTGATCCGGTGGTTGAAATGCACCCCCGTTTAGGGCAGCTCGATCATTTGGTTACCGAAATTGAAAAAACAACTGATAAAGGCTTCCGTACATTAGTGACCGTTTTGACCAAACAATTGGCCGAAGAGTTGGCCCATTATTTAGAAGAACGAAAAATTAAAGTCTGTTACTTACATTCCGAGCTCAAAACGCCACAACGGACTGAGCTTATTCAAAAGCTTCGTCTTGGCATTTTTGATTGTTTGGTTGGAGTTAACTTACTGCGTGAAGGGCTTGATCTTCCTGAAGTTGCGCTGGTTGCCATCATGGATGCAGATATTGAAAGCTTCTTGCGCGACAAACGATCATTAATACAGATTATCGGGCGAGCGGCGCGTAACACTGAATCGAAAGTAATCCTCTATTGCGACACGATCACGCAATCAATGCGTGGCGCGATGGATGAAACAGAACGACGCAGAGCATTGCAACAGGCATATAACCAAGAGCATAACATTATTCCAAAAACGGTTCGTCGCGAAGTCTCAAAAACCATCACTGACATTCAAAAAGCAATCGCACAGGCATCTGAACAAAAGCGCTCCAAAAAGAAACAACTCGCATCATCTCCCGAGCAAGCAAAAGCGCGCATGATTGAGCTTGAAGAGCTTATGAAAGTTGCCGCTCAAGAACTTGATTTTGAAAAAGCAATCGCATTGCGCGATGAATGGATGCAGCTGAAAAAGATTGTCGGTTAAAAATAATCCGTGTCCACTATTTCGTTTCGATGCTCTTTCTGATTTTGCCATAGTATCCACACTGTCAAGCAGTCCGGTTTACAGATTTCCATCCATTCTCTTTTGTGCTATTGTGATGCATGAATCGCAAACAATACATCAGAGGAGTAGTAACCATGCGCACACTTCTTTTTATCATCCTATCGATCTTCTCAATACAAAATATTTCATCTTATTATGATCCGTATGACCCGAACAACAACGGCCCCAATCTTTTGGATCAAGGCAACAGGAATAGTCAAAACGGAAATAATGATAGACAAAAGAATCAAAACAAGTTTTTTGATAGAATATCGGAAATTCCGATCATAAGTATCGTTGTTGCAACTATAGGTGCTGGTTATTTGACTTATAAAGGAATAAAAAAACTTCTTGGATATGACAATTCTCAAGAAAACAAGTCTCCCAATCAGATCGAATCCGATGGTATTGATGTTGTATATATCGTATACGATAACGATCAAAAATTTACACTCACGAAAGAAGAATACCGTGCTTATGAACAAGTTCTGAAGGAAGCTGAAATACCACAATCTCGTTGGAGAATAAATAGTAATGACTCTAGGAAAGTACCGCAAGAAGAATGGGTTGCTCAAAAGAAAGCTGAAGCGCGACGAATTCTTTTACTATCCAAAGAGCCTCGGGCCCATGGACCTCTCCCTGATTATCAAACGCCTAATGAGTCAAAAGCGGCTCAAGAACAAGCTATTTCGAATCAACAAGCCTCAAATGACTCAAAACCGGTTCGGGAACAAAAACCGGAAGCAACTTCCGCAAAAGAAGAAAAATACCTCATCATTCATGAACACTTCAGAAAAGATTTCCCTGAGTTTCAAGATTACAACAAAAACATGCGTTGTTGGATCGAAAAGGTAGTTGATCCAAGCGAAGTTCCAGATCGATACAAAAAAGATCTTATCACTCTTTCACGGGATGTTTTTGCCGTGCATGAATTTAATGCGCAAGAGCTGAATGATTATATCAAAGAACATAATCTCAATCCGAGCGATTGGAATACTTTGTATGGAAATGAAATTCAGAAAGAGATCCATCTTGATTCAATCCGGCTTCTTGAGCAAAGTAGTCATCCATTTAAAAGTATTTGGATGCGTGAGAATATAACGGAGCTCGTACAAACGATTGATTCAGGCAGAGCTCTTAATGCGCAAGGCTATTGCACAAAAGCATCCAAAGTAAACAACTTTTGTGCTGCATTAATGGATTATTCGACCGCCACATGGGGAGGCTATGTTGACGGGGTGCAAAGCAGAATTCCGGAAACTATTGTCCAAGGTCTCATGGTTGCCGGAGTGATCACTGCTGGAGTGTTTGTCCCGGGAGTAAAAGAAGCATTCTTATGTTACAGCGCATTTCAACTCGGCGTTGAAATAGGCGAAACGCTCGGCCTGTATTGCTTTGAAGGCAAAGAAGCGGCAGAAGCCGAACTGAGTGAAAAGTTCAAAGGCATTACCGATCGGTTTAAAGGCATCCATGACGGAACATACAAGTTAGAGCATTCGCTGCGAGACTTCGGCCGTGTTGGCGGTGAATTGAGTGCCGATTACACTTTGATGAAAAGTGCCAGGAAACTGATCAAAGGCGCAAAGAAAGCTGCTCAAAAACTGCGTAAGTTTTACAAAAATCGTCAACGCGAATTTGTTGCCACCACTCCCGATGGACAAATTTTTAAAATGATTGATGACAGCACGAGTAATAACTTGCGCCAGACAAAAACCGATCAATCAAGTCGTATCGATCAATCAAAAAATGGGGCATCAAAAGTTGAATGGGCACAAGATTATCCAAAACATCGTCCTCAGCCTAGGCTCAGTTGGAAAGAGATTGTAGAAAGCACCCGTCATGGAAATGCAAGATATAAGCCGGGAGTAAATATAGAACAACTTGAACGGTTAGGCTGGGAACAAGGAATCTCGGTAAAAGATGGCAGATGGAAGGTTATGGATTGGGGTAAAATCATTGGCGCCAAAAATGGTATTGAAACACAGTACAGTAGAATAGAAATGACCACAAACACTATACATGGACATCCAATACCTTATCAAGAATACAAAAATCTTTTAAAAGAAAGTGGTATAAGGATATAAAATAGATGAAATATTTTAAGAGTGATTATCTTTCAGATATCGATATCAAATCAAGTAGTTTGATCATCGACGATTTTCAAATCGATCCGGATCTATCACTTGAAGAACAAGAATCTTTACTTGCTTCCGATATTATTTATTTAATAAGTTTTAAGGATGGAAAACCCATTACAGTTGATGTTGGATGGAATCCGGAGTTTGAGAAAGATGGTCAATTTCAAATAATGGTCGCTATCAACTATGATTGGCAAAATCCTATTTACAAAAAATATTGTAAAGATGTAAAAACAATGAAAAAATATTTTCAAGAAGCAATCGATGTTGCCGATGAAATGTATCGAACGCCCCACGCACAATCATAATGAATAGTCCATATTTGAGCGAAATTAAACTTAAGAGGTTTAATCGCATTTTTGACAGCTTCGAAATCGATCCAAATATTCCACTTAAAAGTCAAAAACTATTGTTACAAGAAGATTTAATACAGATTAACTATCCCAAAAATTACACCATTGATGTTGGGTGGTATCCTTCAATAGATACCAAGGGCGCATTTAGGATTTTTGTTATCCATGAAAGCAATTGGGAAAAGCCCTTATATGATAAGCGTTGTAAATCGATCAACGAAATGAAACTATACCTGCAAGAGGCTATCGATTTAGCCGATTCGTTATCCCATGAAAAAATTTAAAAGCCCATATCTAAAAAACATTACAGTTAAAAGTGGAAAGTTGACGTTTGATGATTTTGATATAGATCCATTAGTATCATTTGAAAAACAAGAATTATCATATAAAGAAGACATTATTCAAATGAATTTTGGGAAATCAATTATTGTGGATGTCGGCTGGTACCCTGAATTTGAACCCGATGGCTTTTTTTCGATAGAAGTTATTTTAGATGAAAATTGGGATGAACCAATTTATAAAAAGCAATGTAAATCATTGGAAGACATGAAAAAGTATCTCCAAGAAGCAATCAATCTTGCCGATGAAATGTATCGCATGCCACGTGCACAATCGTAATGAATCAATATGAAGAATATCGGTATCATTTAAAAGACTGATTATGAAAATATTTAAAAGCTCTTTCTTAAAAAATATACAATTGAGATCCGGCTCACTCGATTATGATAATTTTGAAATAAATCCTAACGCTCCCTTTAAAAATCAAAATCTTTTTTTCACAGAAGATCTTATTCAAATAGGGTTTGGAGAAACTCTTTGTGTGGATGTAGGTTATTATCCGGCAAGTAAGCCTAACGGATTTTTCATGGTAGAAGTTATTTTACATGAAGATTGGGAAAAGCCCTCATATGACAAGTGTTGTAAATCAATAGATGAAATGAAAAGATACTTGCAAGAGGCTATCGATTTAGCCGATTCGTTATCCCATGAAAAAATTTAAAAGCAATTACTTGTATGCTATCGATATAAAGTCAGGCGTACTTGAATATGATAGTTTTGAAATAGCTCCTGAGATTCCTTTTGATGATCAAAAGTTTTTCTTTACAGAGGATCTAATTCAAATAGAGTTTGGAGAAGCTCTTTGCGTAGATGTGGGTTATTATCCCGCAACTAAGCCGGATGGTTCTTTTATGATAAGGATTATTCGGAATGAAGATTGGACAAAACCAATTTACAAACAAAGATGTAAAACATTAGAAGAAATGAAAAAATACCTTCAAGAGGCTATCGACTTAGCAGACTCATTATCCCATGAAAAAACTCGAGCATAGCTACTTATACAGTAGTAACCATGAAGATCTGATGCTTAAAAATAATCCGTGTCCACTATTTCGTTTCGATGTTCTTTCTGATTTTGCCATAGTATCCACAATGTCAGTGCGCTTATAATGGCGGCACAGAAGCACCATATTGAACCAAGGTTCGCATAGTAAAAAATAAACGAGATGACGTATGAAGCTGAGATAGCCGCCCCCAAAGCCCACATATATCGACGACTCGATATAAAAAAGGGAATGATCGCGCATACAAAATAGAGCAGTGTGAGAATAATACCCATCGGCAAACTCAGTGGTTGCACCAAGTCATAGGCTATGTGTGTGTTATGTATACTTGCTGTTGCGCCATACAAAAAAAGTTGTTTGAGATAAAAAATACCGGTGCAAATTCCTAAGATCGCGCATATACCGATCGCTCCCTTTCTCCAAAAATTCGTTTCATACACGGCAATGCAAATCGGCATCCAAATCGGCCACCACACCAGTGCAAAAAAGAGATATTTGTATGTCAACAACGAAGCAAATGATGAATTTCCCGGCAAGGTAAGCCACAGAAATCCTTCTATGAGTTGCTGAATACTGAAAAACAGAGGTATTGATGACACAAATCGCTCGCCCTTTGTTTTTGAAAGAGCAAAGCAGGTGATGCCGATGAGGGCCAGAATTCCGGCACTTACAAAACTAACATTGGCAGAAAAACACATGAGTTATTCCTCTTTTTTAAAACCCCATGCTGATACCCTACACTGCGTGCGGGGACCCAAAAACAAGATATTTTAGGCTTCGCTTGAAATCTTTGATCCACAGCTATTTCTATATGTATGACAATGTACAAGTTATAAAAAAAAGTTTACACTTTGCAATGTTTCAAAAAACATTCACAAGGATTTATTGAATGAACATCACAAAAAAACTTGTCTTCTTGAGTCTTGCATGCGCATCCTTTGTTGAAAAAACAAACGCCGCTGATAAAATATGGCTCATTTTCACCGGAGCAGCCGCGCCAACCATTATTCTCGGTGCTGAGCTTATTAGATTAAAGTTTATTCAATGGAGAGAGCTTGGTGAGATTAAGGAACAGCTTGGGGTGGTTGAGGGTAAGATTGATAACCTTAGCAATGCAACAACGGATGTGAAAAGAGAGCTGGGAGACGTACATAAAGAGGTGACGACGCTGACAGGCATTGCGAAAAAAACTCAAGGTCGCGTTGAAACTCTTAATGTCAATCTTTGGAAATTCAATCAAAAAACAACACTAACCCTTGCTGGATTAAAAACCGATACTAATACATTAAATAAAAAAACTAATGTTTTGAATGGGCTTTTGGTCGATGTTGATACAAAGGTGAATACATTGACAGAAGAAACGTTGCCAAATTTTATGCACCAAGTGGCGAGTGCGAAGGACCTTGTTTTGAATCAAATCACCAAAATGAGAGATGAACAAGTAACGAGGGACTATTTGAAACAAGAGTTTGATACTTTCAAAAAAGAGCTCACGCTAGAGGTTGCCAACACGGTTAGAACAACTATGCAAGAAGAATTTTCTAAACAAAATAAAGGTTTTGAAAGAGTAATACATCAAACTCTTCATGCCGCGATAACAGCCGGCTTTCTTAACCCGACTCGTTCTTTGCTTCCATCAAGCACGAGCCACAATTCCAATGATTCAAACAACCTAGAAGATTTATCGCAATCATTATCACCATCATCATCAGTGTCTAATCTCTCGACTTCAGAATCTGAATAAACTACTATTTTTAAAGAAGCGCATATCTATCAAGATGTGTGCTTCTTTTTTTATAATTAATGTATCGGGTTATGCACTACTCAATGATAGGATTGTTATGAAATTAAAGCAGGTCGTTTTTATCGCATGTGGTATTCTCTTGTTCTTCTTAGTCGGACGATATATAACTTCTGCCGGATTTCAGCCGATAAAACAGGCTATTCTTTCATTATCACAACAAGTGCCGCGCCATTATGCGCTTGCAAGCTTCATATTTCTCTCGGTCATGACGGTTGTGCTTATCATAGGTTTGCCTCTCGTGCCCTTGTTTGGTGTTACGGGAGCCTTTTTGTTCGGGCCATGGGTTGGATTTGTGTACACCGTACTGGGATGCGTTATCGCCTCGATCATTAGTTATTTTGTTTTTCAATTTCTGTTTACTCGGTATATGCACGATCAGTTGCGCCAGAAATATGGTCAATACGAAGAAAAAATAAAAAAACATGGGGCGAGTTATTTATTGATGCTCCAATTTTTGGGGATTGTGCCATTGAGTTTTATTAATGCACTGGCAGTCTTTTCACACATTTCGCTGTTTACTGTTTTTTGGACCACCCTACTTGGGTCATTACCATTAACTTTGGTCTATACCCTAGCGGGCGGGCAATTGCGCACGATGGAAAGCCTGCACGATATTGTCTCGTGGCGCATGATGGGGATATTAGTTCTATGCGCTTTCGTCGCATTGCTTCCAATGGTTACACAATGGATTGTGCGATATGTGCGTAAACATAAGAAATAGAATCTTTTCATATGCAATCTAACTATTAGGTTGTTTTTAAAATGTGATCTCTGGTAAACTCTCTCCTATTAAGGATTTTGGTCTGACAAAAAAAGTGAGAATGAGATCAATATGAAGCGATCTAATTTTTTTATTTTTATACTTTTTTCTTTTTGCTTAATCGGGAACAATGCATTATCGAACAAAGCGCTCCCGCTTTACTACTGGAACGATAAATTTATTAATTTCGGCGATTACTTGTCGCTCAAATTAGTTGAACGGATCGTGCAAACATCGGTTCGCGTATTTGATAAAAATGCTGGAGTGAAAGAAAAGAAATTATTAGCCATCGGCTCAATAATGACGTTTGCCCGCGATAATGATGTCATTTGGGGCTCAGGAGTCAACGGCAAATGGCTTGATCTGAAATATTATAGATTTAATGGACTCGATGTTCGCGCAGTCAGAGGGCCAATAACGCGACAATTTTTGATCGAAAATTTTGGCATCACATGCCCAGAAGTATATGGTGACCCCGCGTTACTTATGCCCTATTTTTTTCCTGAATTCAAAAGAAAAAAGAATCCGAAATATGAATACATTATTATTCCTCACTACTCTGAAGAACAATTATTTCCCAAGGATGTATATCAAAATGTGGTGTATCCCACTGAACCATGGGACATCGTTGTTGAAAAAATAGTTGATAGTAAATTCGTTATCTCAAGCTCATTACATGGACTTGTTGTAGCTGAAGCTTTCGGTATTCCGGCCCGGCTTTTGAAGGTCACCGAAAATGAGCCCCTGTTAAAATATCAAGACTATTATTGGGGAACGAATCGCCCAGAATTCAAAGCTGCAACTTCGATTGAAGAAGCCTTAATTTTAGGCGGAGAGCCGCCCGTCCAATGTGACTTGCAAGTCTTATACGATTCATTTCCATTTGAGTGTTGGGAATGCCGAAAAATGGAACTACCTTTTAATGAAAGTAAAAATGAATGATCAAAGTGGAAATTGTTAGATTTTTACTGATATATCTGTTGGTACTGTCAAATGTATCACGCGCGGCATTGATTGATCTCACAGATTATTGTCAAGACTTTGTTCTTCAAACCAAGCAGATACATATCCCCGGGTATCCCGGAGCATTTAACGCATCTGTCATTCGCTGGCAAAATTCATTACTCATGTGTTTTCGAGTGAGAGACACGCATATGAGATCAACTTTTCAAGTTGGATGTGTGTGGCTCGATGAAGAATTTAACCCAATAAGCCGACCTCAGATTTTGAAAATAAAAGATACTGATTCTTCTTTTAATCAAAATCAAGACCCACGCTTGATTGTCATTCAAGGAAAGCTCCACATTTTATACTGCAATTTCACAAAAATTGATGATTTTGTCACACGGAGAATGTTTGTTGCTCAGATGCAGCAAGATGGAGACACTTTTTTTGTAGAAAACCCATTATGCTTAAACTCATCTTTCGGATCGCTTACCAGATGGCAAAAGAATTGGACTCCTTTTAATTATCAGGACTCACTTTTGCTTGCCTACAGTCAAAATCCGCACATCATTCTCAAGCCATCATATGAAGATGGCTATTGTCAGACAGTATCTTCAACACAATGCAATATACATTGGCCATGGGGAGTGTTGCGTGGCGGAACACCGGCAATTTTAGATGAAGGAAAATACATTTCATTTTTTCATTCGTCACAAGAAATGGAAACGGTTCATTCAGACGGGAAAAAAATGTCCCACTATGTCATGGGAGCCTACCGATTTTCAAGCGAACCGCCGTTTGCAGTTACTGACATAAGTCCCCTGCCAATTGTGGAAAAAAATTTTTACAATGCGCCTGCATATCCTACCTGGAAGCCATTGCGCGTCGTATTTCCCATGGGAATCATCGCTGAAAAAGAATATATTTGGATTACCTACGGCCGACAAGATTTTGAGATATGGGTTGCACAATTGGACAAGAAACGATTGTATGAAAGCTTAATGCCCTGCTCACACGCTGACATCGAGCAAGCTGAATCAATAAGCACTAAAGCAATAACTGATGTCTCAGTAGATGAGAATATCTATGACATTTCCTAAGTTCTCTTGTTGCATTGCTCTTATATACGTTCGTTTTTTGCAGAGCTCACACATTGATTTAGAAAACTTCAGCCAAGATTTTGTCCGAGAGACAAAGCAGATCATTCTTGAAGAATATCCTACCGCTTTTAATCCTTCAATTATTCGTTGGCAGCACAACATTTTGATGAGTTTTCGTGTTATACCCGATCCGAAAAATTCTTTTGTCTCATACATAGGCCTTGTGTGGCTCAATGAAGATTTGAAACCTATTTCAAAGCCGATGCTTTTGGATTTCCGTCCCAACTCAACGATTCCTTCACGTGCGGAAGACGGTCGACTTGTCTCGATTAAAGATAAGCTCTATTTGATTTATAGCGATAACGTAGATCCGGTTATCAGTAAAAAAGGATTTCGTATGCATGTTGCTCGATTATCATGCAAAGGGCGTGCACCTCAAAAAGTGCTCATCGAACAGATCGAAAGATTATCGCTCTTTGAAGGATGTGATAACAACCAACGAGAAAAAAACTGGGTTCCTTTTGTGTCTCAAGATACATTATTGTTGGGATACAGTATTACCCCGCACAAAATATTTAAACCTGATTTGACGGGCACGGAATTTTGCCAATCGATAGGAACAACTGAAGCAAGAATTGATTGGCAATGGGGTGAGCCTCGCGGAGGAACTACAGCACTGCGATATAGAGATCACTACCTATCATTTTTTCATTCATCATTGATGATGAAATCAGTACATCATCCTAAACTGGCCCGCCATTATTTTATCGGTGCTTACACTTTTTCTACGCAATTTCCCTTTAACATAACCGGAATGAGTTCATTCCCGATTATTGGAAAAAACTTTTATCATGGCACAACCTACAAACCGTATTGGGGTTCCATTGTTGCCGTATTTCCGTGCGGTTTTATTGATGCTGACGACTCCATTGTCCTTGCCTACGGCCGCCAAGACCATGAAATGTGGATTGCAAAAATTGATAAACAGGGACTATACAAAAGTTTGATCCCGATTAAAGAATGAGAGCTTATCCGAAAATTAAGCTTTCTAACTAAAAGGGGTTGGTTGTCAAGAGGCACTTGTTTCAGCAACTTGTCCGCCGTAGCTTACCAAGCCCGAAAGCCTGGATAAGCGAAGGCTGGGTCCCAAATGAAGCGCACGCTGAATTTGGGTAAAAGGCTGGATCCAGGTTAAGTAGATCCTGAAATAAATTCTGCCCTGACATAGCAATGAGCAACTTCTGGGAATTTCATATAAGCTCTAAGTGTGTCATTTTTTAGAACGAAGCGCCAAACTTGGCCCACAAGCCCCACACTTGCAATGTGCTCGTGAAATGCGGCTGAGGCCATTCATAGTATCCACCAAATCCCAAGAATCCATCGGCGTAACTGCCGAATGAATGAAAACCTATTGAGGCATTAATTCGATGCGCAATCGCGCTGCGACTTTGTACCGAGCGAATATTAAGATCAGAGGCTTTGACGGTTACAAAAATAGGATTTCCATCCGGATCAACATCATTAGGTGCCAGGTTTTTAATGGTGCTATTGCTCGCCGAAGCAGCGAGTCCGGGCTGCTGCGGACTTAACGGGCCTACGCCGGCGATACCCCACTCTTCTTCAAAAGGGCAGAGCAACTGGATGCCTTCCGTACCATGTCCCCACAAAGAATAACTCACATTCGCCTCAAGCGAATCAGTGATCCATCGCCAGCCAGTGTTAAATTCACACATAGCATAAGGTCTGATTTTACATTCTCGGGTAAGTACGTTCACTCCGGAAACATTCTGATTTGGCAACCCATCCTTTTTGTTGTAATACAAATAGCGGCTCCATGGCTTGTCCATCAAATCAAATGTTCTGCATTGCCTATTTTGAAACAACCAATGCACCTCAAGATTTAAAAACCATGCAGCAACGTAACAATCTGTGTCACAGTTGAGCCCTACTTGTAAGTTAACGCCGCCATCGTATGAAACGTGGCCGTTGTTTCCCATTACTGAATCAAAAATGTAATGATTGTCTGTCGATCCACGAATCGGAATGCTAAATCCAGAGTAATATGCAAATTCATCAAATCCATTGCTCAAATAGGTTGACCCCAAAAGAAAACTGATATCTGCAATTCCGGCACGTGTCTTGGGAATACCCATTCTGCCGAATTTCCAGAGCGGTTGATTAAATGCCTGAATAACATCTTCAGGGCCTTGAGCTGTTCCCGGATTGTGTAAATTCGTTTGAATTAATCCTATGTTGTTATCAACAAGTACAAACGGAACACGAACTTCTAACCACCAATCATCAAAAAAAGGGTGATTAAAGAAGGTATCAAGCGGCTGATACACATTAACAAAGAAACCTAATTGATTTTGTTTTGGATTGAGAGTTAAATCTGCAGCAAAATTGTCGTTGTTAATGCCAAACCATTCCGAACGAACGTCACGATATCGCGCATCAGGAGCATCATCACCACGGAACGTAAGTGATGTTTTCTTGTCGAATAAAAAATAACGAACAACGTTATGGTTGTAATTTGACCCTTGGCCAATTCCTATAATTTGAAATGCAGTGCTGTCCGGAGCTTGAGTGTAAACAAGACTGTGCCAAATATCTTTGTATGCAGCAATATTATGCGTAATAGGATGTGTATACATGAAGGTCTGACTTGTATATTCATAACAGTCGTCATAACAAATAATAGGATCCCGACGCTGTGGAATGCAGCACGGATTTCCGGTGAACGCGTTAATAAGCGTTCCGACGGCACATGATAAAAACACCGGAATACTGACGCGAAGATTACTTTTCATCCAACTTCCTTTTTTGAGCCATTGAACGTTTTTTATCTTAAGTCAGCTTTTACATAAAAACAAGGGGAGGTATTCAGGTCCGTCCATACGCCTAAATCAACAACGAAAAAAATCTGCGTATTTTGAGAGCTGTTGCTTTCATCATGGCAACGGCATCGCCCTTCCATCAAAAGAGTATGAGTTTCGCCGCCGTTTTGATGGCTACAGTTTCAAACGTTATCTCAAGCGTTTCTTTAAAAAAGTCTGCTGTATTGCAGGGATAAAAAATGTGTGAAATAAGGCTTTTATGGTTAAAAATAGTAAGTTAAAAATATCAATTTGTTGACAATTTGGTTAGCTATAAATAACCAAATGGATAAAAATATGACAGGGTTGCTGTAGTTATTCACAAATAAAATAGTCGCCTTGTTGTCAAAAATTACTCTTCAACCCGGTATCGGCAATAACGGCTGTTCCATATGCTATTACCTCAGTGACTCCGGCAGCAATTTCCGTAGCATCATAACGCATTCCGATGATTGCATTTGCTCCTAATGCCTCTGCTTGTGCAATTAAAATAGTAAAAGCTTCCTGACGAGTTTTTTCGCATAGACTTGTATACAATGAAATATTTCCTCCGAAAAGAGTTTGTATTCCGGCTCCGATTCCGCCGATAATACTGCGTGATCTTACCGAAATGCCTTTGACCATCCCGAGTGATTGGTTGATTTTATATCCCGGAAGTTCGAACGCTGTTGTTATCATAGTACTATTGATTTTCATTGTCAGTCACCTTGCGAAAATAATGAAATATAGCTTGTGGACATAAGTATAACATGTTGCAATGCTTGTTAAACGCTTATTTTTTAAATCTGCGGTTTTGCCTTTGCAAAATCAGCCTTATACAAGCAACCAAAAAAATCGGCGAATTTTGAGAGCTGTTGCTTTCATCATCGTAAAAGCATCGCCCTTCCAACAAAAAAGTATGAGTTTCGCCACCGTTTTGATAGTTACTGTTTCAAACGTTATTTCCAGGGTTTCTTTAAAAAGTCTGCTGTGTTGCGATGCATCTTGAATAATATCCGGACAAATGGCACTCCATGCTTTATCAAGCCAATCCGGCTCAACGGGAGGTCCATAAATGCGTTGATATCGAACATACACGCGTATAAATGCCGATGCCAGAGCAATGAAATCGATTGCTTTTTTGCAGTTTTCGTAATTTAAAAAGTGTGATTCTGATTTGTTATTTATCTCGGGGTCCCCAAATGGAATTTGGGGTGTACTGGTTTGGGGTGTATTGATTGGTTGTTGTGCAATTTCTTGCACCGCCGTATCAAAAGGAGAAAGTTGTTCATTATCTTGAGCATGTAAAGCGTAGATAACAAAAACGGAAAAGAAAATGAAACGTGGAAGCGGCATATTGCACATCAACTTAAAAATAAATCATCATTAATCCAATCTCAAAATAGGTCCGTCTATTTTGAGATTCATATCGGGTTCGTCAGAGCCGCCACAACAGTATTAGTAACAGCATGTTGCATCAATTGTAAACGCGAAAGCTTTTCCGATGCAAGAGAACGTGAATGCGTAATAGTCGGTATGATATAAAAAAGGTATCGTTTTTCAATAGTATTGCACGTCTCAATAAATGTATTAAGTCTATCTATTTCATATGATGTTTCATTGATAAAAAGCGTCAAACAATCAGCCGCTTGATTGTTTGGAGATCTGTCTCGATTTTCGAGATATTTGTTCTGGATCGTTTTCCATAGTTCTCGAGCTGTAAGCGAAGGATCTACTTGTTTTAACACATCAATCGACACGTCGCTTCTCCAGCAGTGCCATGCATCAGTCGCATAATGAATCCAGCTTTTATTTCGCATAATGTAAGCAAATAAAAGCATATATGAACTGAAGGCGCACACTCCAACTATGGTGCATGTCGTGCCGAGCCAATGCCGTTTAACCACGTCAGTTAATGCGAGTAATCGCGGGTCGACCAAAAGGCTCTGTTCGTTCGTTTGTTTTTGCACCGATGCTTGTTGCATTTCCGATGACAAACTATTGGAGTTGTTATTGACCAGGTTAAATGAGACATTGAGAAAACTACTTAAAGGGTTTTTTTCGGGCGTCAGTTGCGTACTATTTTTTGTCGAGTCGCCCGCTTGTAGTTGTCCAAGAAACAGTGCAAAGAAAATTAGTTTGATATTCATCAATATTTTCCTATCTATGATCTAATTTTGAGATTAGTTTGTTATTGAGCTCGTCCTATTCAACCATTTTTTCAGATATTCATGAGCTTCAGTGCGGCTATTTGCCAAATATGATTGCGGTTACCGCTAGCCCTGCTACATAAAATATCCCATTGATGACCTTTTCACATTTCTCTAAAGCTCGCTTTTTCCCTTCAGCTTCTTTAGCTAATGCTAACCATTCTCGTTTTGTTTTTGGCATTTCTGGCAAAGGCTCCATCATACCGATAATTCGTTGATATAATACTTCATCAACGGTAGATAAAAATTGTATTTTTTGATTACGATCAAGCATTCTCCATACATGCTTAATTCGATTATCGTGATAACTTTTTACTTCTCGATTAAATTCTTCATCTGAAAGCTGCAGTAAGCAATGCTTTAAGCGCTCATCAAAAAAAAAGGTGCACAAACAGGAAGAATTCCCTTGAAATCCCAGATTGCTGTTTTTATTCAAGACGTTAAAATTCACATTCATCGGCTGTTTGGGCAATTGATTTTGATCAATATGCGGAACGGGAACCGGAATTTCTTGCGAAAAGATGTATGACATTCCAAGCAATAGCAAAATGATGTAATGTTTGTGCTTTAAAATGAGACCGAGAGTTTTAAAAGTCATGGATATTGCATCGCTTTCGATATTCCCAAAATCTCAATAATAATAAAATGACGCTTGGGTATATTGACACTCATTTCATTGCGCTATAGTATACCAAACCAATAAAACAAAGCGATGATAGTAAAAAAAAGAGGAGTCAAACCATGAAAATAATGAAGCTATTCTTGATAATTTTGAGCACCTTTGTTCACATACAGGCGGGCATGCCTTTTGATGCAAAGATTTATGTTGCCGGGCACACCGGACTTGTAGGTTCAGCTATTGTACGCAGACTTAAATCTTTAGGTTACACAAACATTATTACACGAACATCTAAAGAGCTCGATTTATGCAGACAAGAAGATGTTGAAACATTCTTTGCAAATGAACGTCCTGAATATGTCTTTCTTGCGGCAGCAAAAGTTGGAGGAATTGTAGCCAATCGAGATTATCCGGCTGATTTTATTTTCAGAAATTTGGCGATTGAACTCAATGTTATTAATTCATCCTATAAATATGGCGTGAAAAAATTATTATTTTTAGGCACTTCTTGCATCTATCCACGCGATTGTCCACAACCCATTAAAGAAGAATATCTCTTGAGTGGTGGTTTGGAAAAAACCAATGAAGCATATGCTATTGCAAAAATAGCCGGTATCTCATTGTGTCAGTCATATAATCGTCAACTCGGAACTAATTTTATTGCGTGCATGCCAACCAATCTCTATGGCCCGGGCGATAATTTTAATCTGACAATGTCTCACGTATTGCCTGCATTACTTTCCAAAATGATTTGCGCAAAAGAAACTAATGCCGAAAATGTTGTCATTTGGGGGACTGGAAAAGTATATCGAGAATTTTTATATGTCGACGATTGTGCTGATGCATGCGTTTTCCTAATGAATAATTACACCGGCGATGAGGTTGTTAACGTCGGCACGGGACAAGAGCTTACCATTGGCCAGTTGGCTGAAAAAATAAAAAAAGCGGTCGGCTTTGAAGGAGAATTGGTGTATGACAACACAAAGCCTGATGGCACTCCTCGAAAACTGCTCAATGTCGATCGAATAAATGCTCTAGGCTGGAAAGCATCAACCTCACTTGAAGAAGGAATTGCAAAAACTATTGCGTGGTATCACCAAACAAATCATATAAAAGAGTAAATTAGCTCATGCGCATTACAAAACCGCATGGGTATAAATAAAAAGTAGAATGATAGTATTATGAAGCATATAATTCAATTCATCCTGTGCGCCTTGTTTTGCTCGATCATCACAACAGAAGTGCGCGGGGGAAACACTGTTCAAAGAAAAAAAGCTTTTATAACCGGAATAACCGGCCAAGATGGAGCCTACTTGGCTGAACTTCTGCTTGATAAGGGATATGAAGTTCACGGAATTAAAAGAAGAAGTTCTTCAATAAACACATTTCGAATCGATAAGTTGTATCACGACCTTCATGAAAAAAGAGATCATCGATTTTTTCTTCATTATGGAGATTTGACTGATACATCTAATCTTATCCGCTTGATGAGAGAAATAAAACCCGATGAAGTATACAACCTTGCGGCTCAAAGCCATGTAAAAGTATCTTTTTTGATGCCGGAATATACCGGTTTATCCGATGGATTGGGAACATTATATTTGCTGGAAGCAATTCGATCCGCTGGACTTGAAAAAACAGTTCGCTTTTATCAAGCATCTACAAGCGAAATGTTTGGTAAAGTTGTTGAAATTCCTCAAAAAGAAACTACCCCTTTTTATCCACGCTCTCCTTATGGTGTAGCAAAACTCTATGCCTATTGGATCACAAGAAATTATCGCGAATCATATGGCATATATGCAGTCAATGGAATCTTATTCAATCATGAATCTCCCTATCGCGGCGAAACTTTTGTCACACGCAAAATCACACGCGCTGTCGGGGCAATTTTTCGGGGAGAGCAGAAAGCTCTCTATTTGGGAAATCTTGATGCAATGCGTGATTGGGGACATGCAAAAGATTATGTCCAGGCAATGTGGTTAATGCTGCAACAGGATGAACCCGATGATTACGTGGTTGCAACAGGAGAAGCTCATTCTGTTCGTGAGTTTGTTGAGGCTGCCTTTGCATATGTTGATATAAAGATTGCTTGGAAAGGCTCCGGAGTTGAAGAAGTTGGGTACAATGCTGAAACTGGTCAAGAACTCGTGTTTGTTGACCCGCAATATTTCCGTCCGCCCGAAGTTGATTTTTTACTCGGAGATTCTTCTAAAGCGCGTCAAACACTTGGTTGGAAACCATATTACAATTTTAATATGTTGGTTGCCGATATGATGGAACAGGAGCTTTACGGTGATTCTACAAAAAATAATTATTAAGTTTTTCGTTGTGTCACAGGTGGTATTGTGCATGTCTTTCTGTGAAGCATTGCCACGCTTTGTCATCGTAATTCCCTCGTACAATAATCAAGAATGGCTTGAACGCAACTTAAGTTCAGCTCTGAATCAAGAATATGATGATTTCAGAATTATCTATGTTAACGACGTATCAACTGATGACACGGCTCGATTAGTGCAAGAATACATTGCACAACATCGACACGCACATAAAGCGTTGTTCATTAACAATGAACAACGCCAAGGCGCTCTGGCAAATATCTATCAGGCAATACATTCGTGCGATGATGATGAAATAGTAGTATTGCTCGATGGTGATGATTGGTTTGCTCATGAGCATGTGCTTGAACGACTTGCGCAAGAATATGAATCAGGCGAAGTGTGGATGACCTATGGCACGTTCATATGGTGGCCATTAAATCAGGCAAGCTGGTTTCACGAATTGCCGCGTTGGGTCATTGAACAAAAAACATACCGATCATATGAATGGCATACATCCCATTTACGCACCTTTTATGCAAAACTTTTTAAGATGATAAAAAAAGAGGATCTCCTGTATGAAGGCGTATTTTATCCGATGGCTTGGGATGTTGCATTAATGATCCCGATGCTTGAAATGACTGGAACACACTCTCGATTTATTCCCGATGTCCTGTACATCTATAATTATGGAACCCCGCTTAACGACTCAAAAGTGAATAGAGAATTCCAATCCCGCCTTGATATGTATATTCGTAGCAAACCAAAATATGGTACGGTAACCTCTTTGGAGATAAAGGTATGAAGTTAAAACTAGTAATGTTTCTTTCTTTTTTTTCATTCTTTTCCGGCTTCGCTCAGCAGCCGAATGTTGATATGATCATCTTTTCATTTGATAGACCGATGCAACTTTATGCATTGCTTGAATCGATTGATACCTATGTTACCGGCCTTTCTCGAATTGAAGTTATTTATCGCTCAAGCAATGATCAATATCAAAAGGGATACGATATTGTCGCTCAAACATTTCCACAGGCACAATTCACGCGACAAGGGAGCAACCCACGCGCTGATTTCAAGCCGCTTACCGAGCACGCATTAAAAAGAACTGGCAATGAGTTTGTTGTTTTTGCCGTTGATGACATAGTCGTCAAGGATGACTTTGACATGCTATTCTGCGCCAAGCAACTCAAGCAATTTGGCGCATATGGTTTTTATTTCAGGCTTGGCTTCAACTTATCTGAATGTTATATGCTCAACTGTAAACAACCGATTCCTACAGGACGACAATCCGGAGATATTTTTGAATGGACATTGGCAAACGGATCATGCGATTGGGGATATCCCAACACAGTTGATATGACCCTTTACAGAAAAGCAGACATTCTGCCGGTTATCTCATCTTTGACGTATCATTCGCCTAATACATTGGAAGCTCACTGGCATGAACAATACAGATCGGTTTTGCACAAAAAAGGTATATGCTTCACTTTTTCCAAAATAGTGAATATGCCACTCAATTTGGTGCAACAAGACTATCAAGGAAATAGACACATGTCTGAAATGAGTGCAGCACACTTGCTAGAGCAATTTTTATCTGGCAACAAAATAGATATTTCTCGGTTGCATAAAATTCACAATAAAGGGGCTCACATGGAATGTTGCCCGACATTTATAGAAAGATAAGTAAAAGGGAGCGAAAGTATGAAGCTATTACACTTTTTTGCATATTTGCTTGGAAGCCTCGCTTTCATCCAGATTCACGCAGAAAAATTCTTTGTAATTGTTGTGCCCTCCTACAACAATGAGCAATGGGTTGAACGCAATCTTACATCGATATTGACTCAAGATTATTTGAGTTTTCATGTTGTCTATATTGATGATTGCTCATCAGATACAACATTTGAAAGAGTCACGGAAACAATCAAAAGGCATAATGCCCAAGACAAAGTGACTCTCATTTCAAATTCAACCCGCCGTGGCGCAATGGCAAATTTTTATAACGCTATTCATGCATGTCCCGATGAAGTTATCATAGTCAACGTTGATGGCGATGATTGGCTTGCTGATAGTAACGTTTTGAAATACCTCAATAGGGTATACGCCGACAGTGACGTATGGATGACATTTGGCCAATTTTTATTCGACCGACATAACACGATTGGCTTTTGTAAGCCATTTTCTGATGATATCATCCGAGCAAATCGCTTTCGCCAATCGCCAGGTAAATTGCCGATTTCACATTTAAGAACCTATTACGCATGGATATTCAAACAAATAAAACTAAAAGACGTTTTGTACGAAGGCGATTTTTATCCAATGACCTGCGATAAGGCAATTATGGCACCTATAATTGAAATGTGCGGCCGAAGACACAAATGTATAGAAAAAGTGCTCTATATTTACAACGAGTTTAATCCAATTAACGATCATCAAGTTGATAAGTCATTACAGCATTTTTTGTGCGATTACATATTGGCCCGTGCTCCGTATCAACCATTGAAGATTCCGATAAATATTGAAAAAAAGTGTGTAGGGAAAACAGTTTCTCGCATTACGAAGTCTTCACCGAGATGCCAATTGCATGTCACAATTGACAATTGTACGTCGGATTATCTTTTAGTTTCTACTGAACCAACAAATATTTCTGACCAAGATGCGCAACGCGCAATACATTATCTTGAAAAAACGGGAGCAAAAGTTGCATATTTTAATGCGGCCAATGATCTTCGCGCATCCGGTTCAACCTATGTGGAATTATCATTCGGGGCACTTGCATGGCAGCCCGTACATGCATCAGAAAATTTTAGATACCCTCTGTCCGGTTCAACATTTTTAACGCGTAGGTGTGATTTAAAAGAATTGTTGTTTGACGATTTATGTGCGAATATTGATGAAATTTCGTTTTTGGATGATGAAGATGTTTGTATTACGATAGGATGAACATGATGAAGCACATTTTAGTGAGTATTTTATTTCTGGTGCATGGCGTTGCACACGCTCGCGCATATGTAACCTATGGTTTTAGTGGAGGTAGATTTGGTGATAATCTTATTTCATACGCCCATGCGAAATGGATTTCATATAAATATGGTATTCCGTTGTTGTACAAATCATTCCCTTATTCCGATCAGCTCGTGCTCCATAAATCAGAAATCCCATTTGATAACGTAAGAAATAGAAAGATTATTCGACTTTCACGTCAAGACATGCGGATTGACGTGAACAAAGATGTAATTTACGAAGTTCCCTATTTCAGCGAATTCGCTTGGGATAGAAACATGAGTTATAATGAGCATGCCATGATTTATTTTCCGGTTGATTGGCATGATACACTATTTATGAATCAACTACGCTCCATGATCAAGCCGATCAACAGATTTCAAGAGCCTGACTTACCCGAAAATAAAATCACCGTTGCCCTTCATATCAGGCGAGGTGGTGGTTTTGATCCAGCCCTTTCTTATGATCACAAGGGGCCTAGACCGGCACAGTTTGTAGATCATATTTTTCCGCTCAAATTTCCTCCTCTGCCATTTTATGTAGAACATCTTAAAAAACTTTCCGAGCAATACAATAATCAACCTCTGTATGTTTTCATTTTTACCGATGATCAAGAGCCGGAAAAGCTTGTTAACTCTTTGAACTCAGAATTGAAAGACTACCCAAACATCGAATATGACTATCGGAAATCAGGCAACCATCATACCAGAAACGTTCTGGAAGATATGTTTGCGATGACTCGTTTTGATTGTTTGATTCGTCCATTGTCGAACTACTCGTTTTGGGCTGGAAAGTTGAAAAGTTTTGAATTTGAATTGTGTCCTATTGAATAAAGATAATAATTAACACTGAAAGGTATTAAAATGAAGAGACTCACCTTATTGTTTATAGGCTTTTTTACTATCACTTTTGAATCAATTTTTTCCAAAAGCATATCAGATAATAATACATACCCAGCTTTTTGTCTGTTGGCTGCACAAAATGATGCAGTTTTCCGAACATTCAGAAGTAATCCTGTATATCGTGGCATTGTAGAAACATGTGGTATTTATGATTTCGGTGTATTTTTTTTAAATGAAATAAAATGTCATTATTCTCACATTCTACCGTATTTAAGCAAAATTTGTGCAGAAGATTCTTTTGGAGCACCTATTAGCTTTCACTATCCTGAAATAGGAACTATTTCACCAACCGTTTTAAGATATGTAAAAGTTTTTGGGGATTTACAGAGAGAATTTGGAGACCTGAGTAATTTTGACATTGTTGAAATAGGCGGAGGATTTGGAGGACAATGCAAAATTGTCAATGACATTTCAGGTTTTGGAAGCTATACGATGATTGATATTCCTGCGGTTACTCCTTTAATTAATAAGTATTTATCTCATTTTGCAATCAAAAACTTCAAAACTATTAATCATACTGATTTAGGTTCACCTAAAAAATATGATTTAGTCATCAGCAACTATGCTTTTTCTGAAATTGATAGAGATGAACAAATGAAATATATGGAGTCTATTATTGATCTTGCTCCCAGAGGCTACATGATTTATAATCACTTTCCTCAAATAAATCCTCTTTCAATTCCAGAGTTTGTAAACCTTTTACGACAAAGAGGCAAATCAGTAAAAGTTCTTCATGAAGTGCCAATTAAAATGGGTGATATAGTTATTTGGAATGATATTAATTAATAAATAAAGAGGATTTTAATGAAATTAAAATATTTATTTGGACTGTTTTTTGTTCCTTCTTTAAATGCTAATTCTGCACTTGATCGCATCATCATTCCTGCAGAAATTAAAAATGATTCTTTTTATCAGGCAATTTACAGAATTTCCGAGACTGAAGATATTAAAACGATTTTAGAAATAGGATCTTCAAACGGTGCTGGTAGCACAGAAGCTTTTGCCTTAGGAATTCAAAGAAATCCAAATAAACCAACGTTGTACTGTATGGAAATTTCTCAAACGAGGTTTGCTGCATTGCAAGGAAGATATGCTCATGAACCGCGGGTAAAATGTTATAATGTTTCATCAATTCCGGCTGAGGCTTTTCCTTCTAAAAAAGAGATCATTGATTTTTATTATTCGACACATACCAATCTCAATAATTATCCTCTGCAGGAAGTTTTAAGATGGTTAGGTATTGATATTCAATACATTGTATCTCATGATGTTATTAAAAATGGTATCGAACATATTAAACAGGTTAACGGAATAGATTTTTTCGATATTGTTTTGATTGACGGATCAGAATTTTCAGGAAAATCAGAATTAAAGCTCGTGTATGGAGCTAAATTCATTTTACTTGATGATATCAATGCTTTTAAAAACTATGAAAATTATCATTCATTACTGCAAGATCCTCATTATGAACTCATAGAATTTAATTGGCAATTGCGCAATGGGTACGCAATTTTTAGGCATAAAGATCTATAAAATTATTTTTGCCGGGAGTTGGTTATGTCTTTAAAGAAATGCTTGGTAGGTTTGTTGGTATTAAGCAGCTATCAATTTATTTATACAACCATACCAACACAGGTCCTTATTTGTGGTGTTTGTAAGAATATTGAAAGTAAAATACCTTGCACTATAAATATAGTAGAATCTATTGGGAGTATGTTTGATGATTATAGGGTCATCATATACGAAAATAATTCAACGGATTCTACTATTAAGAAGCTCATACAATGGTCACAACAAAACGCCCGAGTTTCTATTTTTACCGAAGTAGTTTCTGAAGCTTTGCTAGCAAAGGAGATCGTCAATTTTTGCACTTATTTCAAAGAATTATTTCGACCTGAACGAATTTCTCGAGCAAGAAATATAGCGTTAAATAAAGCAATGTCGGCAGAATATGAAGATTATCCATATATTATTTGGCTTGATCTTGATTTTAGAATTATGCCAAACTTTGAAGGTATTAAAGAAGTTTTTTACTCAACCGAAGAGTGGGATGCCGTTTTTGCAAACGGAGTTGTGGTTGGAACCGAAGAAACATACGACTGGTACGCATTGCGAGACAAAAATTATCCTCTTGGACCTGAGGTGATTGGCAATGATTGGTGGCAAAAAAAACATTTAACTTTATCAAAAAATAGCAACTGGTATCCCGTTTATTCCGCATTTGGTGGATGCGGAGTTTATAAAAGATCATCACTTCAAGGATGTCATTATTCGGCATTGATTACACCTGACTTGGAAACATTAGTTTCACGCATTCTATCTGATGAGCGCCTTCGAAATAATCAATTTGTGAAGAAGTATTGGCATGAACGAAAAACATTTCACACCATTAGATATTATGAAAAGCCAATTGTACAAGGTCCTGCGATTACAGACCCTTGGGTTGGTATCGCAATAAGAACTGCTCGAGATGCGATTATCTGGAGAATGAATACACACACATTTCAATATCCTTCCGTATGTGAGCATGTAACATTACATGCTTCTATGATTGCACACGGTCATGATAAGTTGTACATCAATCCAAGGATGCTTTTTACTTATGCATGGTAATTTAGGACAGCTGAGACTAATATTCCATATATTAGCCTTTTATATTTTTATGATAAATTCCGCAACTATACCCGCCAAAGTATTAATATGTGGTGTGTGCAAAAA
Source organism: uncultured bacterium (assembly GCA_963713925.1). Lineage (GTDB taxonomy): Bacteria > Babelota > Babeliae > Babelales > Vermiphilaceae > MFD01112-c2. The sequence goes on along the minus strand of OY970212.1, from coordinate 154,721 downwards.
TGTTGACAAGCAGCTCAATCAAACTATTTCTATTGTAGAATCGATTGGCTCAATGTTTGAAGATTATCGTGTCATTGTGTATGAAAACAATTCAACAGATTTAACTCCGAGCATGCTTAAACAATGGACCTTCCATAATTCTAAAATTTCAGCTTTTTCTGAAAATATCGAAAAATCAGTTTTGTCACAATCAATAATCAATTGTGATTTTGATCCAAGAACAAAAGACGATTTATTTCGACCCGAGCTTATTGCTCGGGCACGTAACATAGTGTTAGAAAAGGCGATGTCGGAAGAATATGAAAACTATCCGTATATTATTTGGATGGATTTTGATTTTAAAATATTTCCTAATTTAGAAGGAATTAAAGAGGTTTTTTTATCTGCAAAAGAATGGGATGCGGTTTTTGCAAATGGAATTTTAGTTAATAATGGAGATTTTTACGATTGGTATGCACTAAGAGACACAACATGGCCCTTGGGGCCGGAAGTAGTGGGAGACGATTGGTGGTATGGTAAGCAAAGGTCGTTAGATCTTAATAGTGATTGGTATCCAGTTTATTCGGCATTCGGCGGATGTGGCATTTACAAAAGAAGTTCCCTTAAGGGATGTCGATATTCTGCATTGGTTACATCGGATTTGGAAAAATTGATATTGAAAATATTGTCAGAGGATAGTTTAAAAAATAATTTTTATGTCAGAAAATATTGGGATGAACTAAAGCGATTTCATACGCGTACTTATTTACCACAACCTGCTCCTTTTGCAGAATTAATTACGGATCCACTTGTTGGGGTTGTTATTAGACAGGAAAAAAATCCTGTTGTATTTCGTATGAGTGGTTTTACTTGCACCTATCAATATCCGGTTGTTTGTGAACATGTAACTTTACATGCTTCGATGATAATTAATGGCCATGATAAATTATATATAAATCCTCGAATGACTTTTAATTATATATATGATTGATATAGTATCTTTGCTCGGAAACCGGTTTAGGATCTTATTGATTTGTTCTTTAATAAAATAGACAGCAATCTTTCCTTTATAGAATGATTATGCTGAGGATGAATGTGGACAGTTCCATCGCTTATATCTTTTCTTAATGCTCCTGCTGCGTCCATAAACAAATCATTTATCTCTAAAAAGTCAATTTCATGATAATTGCAAAAATGTTTTAATGTATTATTTATTGCATACGTAATCTGAACCCTATCTTGAAGTGTCCCATAGAAAGGAAAATCTGGATTATATGCTGCATCGCTAGGGGGAACTATGTTAAAAATAATACAGTGAAGATCTTTATACATTGCTCGATTGATATTTATAGTTTTTAAATAGTTGCTAACTAATTCCTCTATGATTTCATTAAAATGACATTGTTGAAGTTCGCATTGTTTTCTAATATGGCAACGTACATCAATTTCTCCAAATACAAAAATTATTGTATCTTTTTCTTGAATATTGTAATTGCGAATGTCAAGAAAAATGAGCCCATCTCTCCCAACTCGATGCATCGTAATTGGACCTAACCAATGAATAGAAAAAGGAATGTAGTGCCGTTGGTTATTTTGAAATATTGTCCAAACTCCTGTTTTCAGGATGGCATCAGGAGAGAAAGAAAATACTGCATGACTATCCCCAAAAATATGTACCATAGGCATTGTTATTGTGAATATAAAAAAATTAACAATTGATACCAAAAACGGATAAAAATGTGTCATATTCACCCCTTGCCCCTAGATTAAAAACCAAACAATCGCGACTTATTTTTTATATTGACGTTTTTTTATAGACAAAAGCAATTGATAAAAGATTCTTGAATATAAACAAAAAAAGGCATGAAGTAAGTTTGCTTACCTCACACCATTTAATTCAATACGGAATCAAGGATAAGTGATCAATTACGCCATTTTTGATTTTATTTTGTTGAGCCAATAGGCATTTGTTAATTTCTCTCGGTATGAAGGGTTTGTGAAAGCATCACCATATTGGTTAAGCCATTTTGTCATATTATCTTCCGTAATTTCTCCCCAATCTTTGACTATTACTACCGGCAATCCTTCATATAAGGGATCGAGTGAGGAAGTTTTAACAATTACTATGCAACCAAGCGCAAGATCTTCCCAGGTTCGATGACAATCAAGTCCATTGCCGTGAGGACTAACTGAAAAGACATATTGTCCTTTTGTCTTCCAAAGCTCAGATCTTCTCATGCGACCACCATGATCTATCAAGCCTGTTTGAAGTAGTCGTTGAAAAATTGATGTCCTCGTTTCACCAAGCTGAAGATATCTCTGGTTGTTTCCATGTAATATACTGTCTGCCAATTGAAAATCTACGAATGCCCTTTTCTTTCGAAGATATGTTGGCTTGAACGTACTTAAAATACACTTTAGATCATTTTCTTGTTGTTGCGGCGTTCCAACTTCACCCCAACCACCGTGAACGCTTTTATAAGCTATGGTGTGAAAATCTATGCCGATAGGCAGAGGGCTTATTTTTGTGCTTGGGCCAGAGTAATCATAATTTTGTGCAAAAATATGTATTATATTTTTGTTTGTAAGAACTGCTTCTATTTCTTCTGGACTGCAACCCGATTGCGATGGGAATGACTCATCCCCATCACCAATTACTATAGCAAATTCATTATCGATGTAAGGTAAGACTTGTTTACAAAATAAATGAAAGAATTCACATTTAACCCAAACAATGTCACCTTTCTTTATATTTTGATAAGCGCCTTTGTTGAATGTCGGCGATGTGCTAAAGTAATGGATTGGTAATTTGTCTAATCCTACTTTGCTTGAAGCAATTATTCCAAAATTCCAAATAAAGTTGGTTTTTTGCCATATATTGATTGAAGGGAAAAGAGATATGCATTGTATTACTGATCCTATGCATAGTATATTTAACAATTTCATATGATGCCTTTTTTTTGAGTTTTAATTTTTAGGATTGAACCACCAAAAATTATTGTCGACATGTATTGTTTGACCAAGTTCCTGAGCTATTCTTGTTACACCTCTTCTTACAGAGTCCCAGCTCCAATCATCTCCACACATTATTCCTCCTGAAACAATTTTTGGATACCAATATTTTATATCATTGTATACATCGTTCTCTGTATGAGATGCGTCAACATACACAAGATCCGGAATAATATCGATTTTCTGTGCAGCTTCCAATGTAGTCATTTTAATGGGTATAATCTTATCTTGCATATTGAGATGTATTATATTTGAAAGAAATTGGTGATAAAGCTTACTAAAAAACTTTTTTGATTCTTGTTCTGATAATGACATAGCTGCTTTGCATTCAGGTGTTTCTTCCCAAACGTCAATCGCATAAATTTTTGCATCTTTATCACTATTTTCAGCGATAAATTGAGTAAATGCGCCTAGCCATGAGCCAAGTTCTACTATTACTTGAGTATGATGTTGCTGAATTAATTGAGCGATTCTCTGCTTGTTACTTTCGTTGATCCAGCCCCACAGATTTAAAGGTAATAAATTGTCTAAATGATATGGATTTGAGCTGTATACATTAGCAAAGCACAGCAACATAAGTATGTTAATTGATAATTTCATTTGAATTTCCTTTATTTGATTTTTTAATTACAGCAATATAGAGACCATTCCACCAACCATGCCCATCAAAAAGGCCATTTTGAACATACTCAGGGTGTGTTGAAAGATCAGGTTCAAAATATTCTTCGAATAGAATTGAATAGCCAAGATCTTCGAATGCATCTTCAGTTCCCCGTCTTACATCATACCAATAATAGTCATCTACGATCGCAATAAAAATATCATCGAAAATATCATTAAAATAGGTGAATGCTTTGTATTGATCTTCATAAGAATGCTCCCCATCGTAAAAATAAATATTTATTTTTTCTGTAAATATTGGCGAAGAAGAAATTTGAAAGCAATCATCATTAATTAGGAAAAATGATGATTCTGGAATAAATGTATTTACATTTTCTAAAAAATCTTCTTTTGTGCCAGATAGCCAGGTATCACAGACGATTTTAGAATTCAAGCGATCATTTTTATAAAGAGCAGAAATAAATGTGGATCCTTTCCAGGCCCCAATTTCGAAATAATTTCCCCCAGGAAGTTCACATACATTATTAAGAAGGTGCCTTATTTTAAGGCCAGACATTCCTTCGATATTAAAAATATCTTGAGAAAGTTTTGATTCTAAGTTATTGGCCTTTTTTATAGCATTTTTAACGTGGGTAATATATTCATCAGCCGTATAATGTCCTAGTAATTTGAATGCAAAACCTGATAGAAGAATTATATTAATTAGCCGCTTCATCCTCATCCTTATTGTTAATAGGTTGCTTAACTGTTTAAGTTAACATAGGTATCAGCTAATGCAATGATGTCATTTTGTGAAGTTACATATTGAATATCAGGAAATATCTTTTTCATATTTTCAATCGCTCCTCCTAAATCATCGTACGCTATGACATGAGCTCCAGAATCAAGTAATTCCCTAATAATATCTATCGCCGGCGATTCTCTGATGTCGTCAGTATTTGGCTTGAATGACAGACCAATGATACCAATTGTTTTTTCAGCAAGATCATTTCCACATTTCTCTTTTATTTTTTCAACAACAGCATGCTTTCGATCTTGATTCACTTCCAAAGTAGCTTTAATCATTCGCATCGGAACATTGTATTGGTTTCCTTGATATAAAAGAGCACGGGAATCTTTTGGAAGGCATGATCCACCAAATCCTGGCCCTGGGCGTAAATAGTAAGGGCCAATACGCTTATCCATACCCAAGGCCTTTGTAAGTGTTGTAATGTTTGCGCCAACTTTTGAACAAAATGAATCGATTTCATTGATAAATGATAGTCTTACAGCCAAGTATGTATTAGCCGCATATTTTATAAGCTCTGATGTTGAATTATCGGTAAAAACAACTGGATTTTTTTGCGTGATGGCACCAAAAAGTGAGCTTATGTTTTCCATATCATTTTGATTTATTCCACCAATAATTGTTCTATCCGGATTGAAGAAGTCAGTGACTGCAGTCCCTTGCCTCAAAAATTCAGGATTAGAAACAATGGATATATTTTCTTCAAGGCCTTGTTGCGCAAGCTTCATTCTCAGCTCTTGTGCAGTTCCAACAGGGACAGTACTTTTTATGCAAATAATTTTATGTTGATCTTTTTTTATACAAGCGCAAATTAAATGGAACGCATTATACAAATATTGAAGATCGGCGGAGCCATCATCTCGAGAGGGGGTTGCCACTGCGATAAATATAATATCACTTTTTTCTATTGCCGTTTCTAAATCATTTGTAAATTCAAGTTTTTTAGTTAATCCTGCATGTTTAACGACAAGAGGCTCCAAATTTGGCTCGAAAAATGGACATTTTGAGCTTTTTAGTGATTTAATCTTTGAGGTATCAATATCTGCGCAAATAACATGATGTCCAAGTTCTGCCAACCCCGCTCCCAAAACAAGTCCCACATACCCTGTTCCTAAAATAGTAATAGATGGTTTTGCTACAGCGACTAATTGACCCAATGATAAAAGTAAAAAAGATAATATTATTTGCTTCATTTTCATCTCACCTTTTTTTAGTAGCTTCATTTACTTTGTTTATCTAAACCGCGCATCTCATTGCAAATCCTTAAAATGCAAGAATGTTTTTTCTAGCCCGGCGTATAAATTAATTTTTGGTTCAAATCCAAGTAGTTCGCGGGCGCGTGTAATGTCTGGTTTTCTTTGTTTCGGATCTGTAGCGTCTGGGTTTGCAATCCAACGTATGGTAGGCTGATAATTGAGATGCTTTTGACTTATTTCTTGCATGATTGATGCGCATTCATTAACAGTGAATTCATGCGGGTTGCCGACATTGAAAATTCTGTCTTCAAAAGATGAATCTTGGTTAATTTTTTCAGTTACAGTGAGTTCAAAGAGTCCAGCTATTAAATCATCTACATAACAAAAACTTCTTGTTTGCAGTCCGGATCCATAAATAGTAAGCGGTTTTTCCGATAACGTTGCTTGAATAAAGTTAGTAATTACGCGACCATCATTGAGTTCCATACCAGGGCCATAAGTATTGAAAATGCGAGCTATGCGAATATCAATCGGTTTTTGCTTATATGAGAACCAAATCAATGTTTCCGCGCCTCGTTTCGATTCATCATATTGTGAGCGTTTGCCTATCGGGCTTACATTGCCGGCATATGATTCAGGTTGAGGGCTAATAGAAGGATCACCGTAGACTTCCGAAGTGGAGGTAAACATGCAGCGAGCATTGTATTTATATGCAAGCTCAAGTGCATTATCAATGCCATGCAATCCCGAGCGCAACGTTTCGACCGGCATTTTATAATAATATTCGGGACTTGGTACTGACGCGGCATGAATGATGATGTCTATTGGTTCATTGAAATCGTAAGAGTTTGATATGTCATGCTTGATAAAATGAAATCGAGATGATTTTAGAAGTTCTTCAAGATTTTTCCCTGAGCAACAAGACAGATTATCAAGCCCAATAACCGTATGCCCTTCATCTAAAATTTTTTTGCTTAAATGCGATCCAAGAAATCCGGCCGCTCCGGTGATGACGATGCGTTGTTTATGATCGGAAACCGGCACGTTTCCGATATCAAATCGAACGGGCGATTCTCGATTTATATCGAGAGTAATCGGTTGTAGCGTGAATGATTCTTGATTGTCATGTTTGAATGGTTTAATTCTTGTAATATAACTTTCAAACTTCTCTTCAATATTTTTTGTTTGAGTTGTGTTCTGATCTCTCGGGCCACTAATAATAGCATGAATATCGTCTTCTTCTGAGAGCGATACATCGTGGGAAACGACAAATACCCTGATATTATCTAGTGGCTTTGTCGCAAAGCGATAGTGAGCGCTCAGCCAAGTGAGTGCGACACGAGATCCTTCAGTAATTGCAGCCTGAGGATTGAGCTGGCTTATTTCTCCAAAAACATCATCGATTATAAAAATGATATCCTGGTTATGCGTATGCGCATAAGCCAAATATTCCGGAGTTTCAAACGCAAGTTTTTTGAAATGTTGCAGTTCATGCGGAATTTGATTTTCTAATCGAGTCGTATTTACGAGTACAAGAGATGAATGCTCGCCGGTCTTATATTGAAAAAATCCATTTTGCAGCACAGCAAATAAAGAATTTTGCGATGCAATGCATATAATAAGAGCTTTAAACAGTTTCTGGATTTGTTGCTTCATATAGTCTCCTCACTTTGCTTTTGTGGGTGACTTTATCGCAAAAATCCGAGTGCGTCAAATATGTGCGCCTCAAATTTTCGATTAATTATTGTTGGTTTTTCAATTTATCTTAGAGATCAATTTTTTGCCTAACTCTGTTGCCAGACAAACAAGCCTTTGATTGTTGATCTCTTTAATTGATTGCACCGCGAGTGGGGTCTCTAAGGTTTTTTCAAGAACATCGATGCTCTTTTGCAATGACTGCGTGTTGGCAATTGCAACAGTGAGACTCATGCCTTGCTCGTTGAAAACAATGCTGTGCGGATACATTTTTTGTTTGTGTAAAGAAGAGAGCTTGAGCTTTTTGTTTCCGTTCAAAAAGGGAGCTAAGACTTCAAGGAGATTCTGCTGAGAGCTCGATTCTTGGATGTGAACTTGTTGAACAGAGGATGAAACCACGGGGCCCCCGCGCGATAGCGTGGGGTAAAAAGGCGGTATTTGCGCGTGGTCAGTGCCACGTGCTGAATTAAAATACCAATAACCAACGACCAGAGCCTGCGCGAGCCCCATGCATAATGCCAGCAGGGCAACAAGCCGCATATCTTTCTTTCGTTGCGTTAGAGCTGAATATCGTTCAAATTGAGCAAAGTTTATCTGATTCTTCTCCATGACAATTCCTTTTTAAGCTTCTTATACTAATAAATCTCTCATGCAGTAAAAACTGCCAATGCATAGCATATTGTCACGGGCATTCACTTGATGTGCCGGTTGTTTGATAAATCTCGAAAGAAGTGTTTGATCGATGGTCAGATCTATATTCGAGCCATGTTGCTCAACCGCATCAAGAAGCAATGAATGGCGAAACGCAGCACCGTATAACACTCGATACATCCGCGCATACGCCTGGAGCGGAGTGCTTGCAAAAACAAGTGACAATCCCAGCTCGCTGCATAACAATTCATATTGCAAAAGAAGATCACATCCAATTGCAGCGGTGTAGTTTACGGGCATATCTTGCGAAGATCTTTGGAATGTCAGCGTGCGAGTGTGATATGAACTCAAAGCATTGCCGGTCACTAGATTGCTATGCGGCAAAGCAAAAGAATCGATAATAAGAGACGTATCAAAAATAAGGCCGATGACCGCTCCGTGGTAGCGTGTGAGTCGGAGATATGTCTCAAGAGTGGAAAGCGCGAGCCCGAAGTTGTATATTCGACCGTCAATAAACGTGTGCGCCGGGGCGAGTTCTTTGAGCAACGTCCCGGTCAGTATCGTTTGTTGGCCAAATTCTGCGCATGCCAAAACAATGCTGTTTTGTTTAATCAGGAGTGTGATGCATTGCTGATTTTCCCGCTTCATAGGTTCCTATTACAACTCTCTCTTTATGTGACATGTCAGTATAGCTGTGCGCATTCGCATACTTATTTTGCTTCATATATGCGATTACAGCCTGTGCTTGTTGATGTCCAATTTCTATCCAAAGATTGCCTACGGTCGGGGCCCCCGTGCTTTCGGCATGGGGTATAATAGCTGCAAGTTCTTTGTTTTTTCTCAGGTATCTTGGCGCCTGTTCTATTATGCGCTTTATAAGTGCGAGCCCCTGATCATCTGCAACCAACGCTTTATAGTCTTCCCACAATTTGACGCTTTCATCAAGAGTTTCAAATTCTTGGGCTGAAATATAGGGAGGGTTACTAATAATAATATCAAAAGTCTCGGTTGTGATATTGTTAAATAGATCGGAGTGCACAATTTCAATGTTACCAATTTCATTCATGCGCGCATTCTCAGATGCGACTTCAACAGCAAGCGGATTAATATCAACGGCGGTGACTTTCATGCGAGGATAAGCTTTTGCTATTGCGAGCCCGATGCAGCCGGTGCCGGTGCACAGATCAAGGATAGAAAGAGATAGCTGCGCATGAGGACGCAACAATTCAATAAGATGAGCAACCCATTCTTCAGTCTCCGGGCGCGGAATAAGCAATGGTGGTACGACCTGGATTTTTAAATCCAGAAATGGAGTCCAGCCAATAATGTAGGCAAGGGGTTTTTTTTGATTGATAAGCTCATCGATGTAAAGATGAATCTTTTCCAACTGTGAGTCCGACAAGTCGATTGAACCTATTGTTAATAAATTAGTTCGAGATTTGCCAGTAACTGCTTCAATAAGCCACCATGCGTATTGTTCACATACCATGGGGTCCCAGTAGAACTTGGAACATTCTTGCGAAATATTCTTAACTAAAGATCGTACGTCAACTTTATTTGAGTGTTTCATGCTTATCTCAATGCTTAAGCAAAGCAATCCGTTCCGCTTTTGCAATTCGCATTGATCGAACGAAATTTAGTCTATCCTGTCTCATTTCTCTCATTTTCTTATTCATAGCTCTTTGATAATCTCGTTTGAGTCTATCGATTAACAAACTCCCTGCTACGAGGACAACACTCGAACATGGCACGTTATTTAGAGCGATTCCGACCATAAATAATGCTCCTGTAGCACTCGCACCATAAACATATCCGAGACACTTCATATAAGTCGAACAAGATTTTCGATTGTTATTCGGTTGGGTTGGTCTGTTCATTGCCATGCCGGACATTGATAACGCTGCACACAGAAGCAAAAAAATATTTCGTATCATGGGTTCCAAAATAAGTAGATTGTTTTTGAATATGAAAGCCCGGGATTTCCCAGGCTTTCAATTCTACTACAAGTGTAAATGTTTTTTAATTCTTCGCTGCTTATTGCAGCTTTCGCCGTCGCCTATAAGGCTATGGCGTAACAGGTCGAAGAATTGGGCCCCAAATTAAACGTATGTGAAATTTGGGTAAAAGATTTACGCGCAATACAAAGACTTTTATTCATTCTACGAAATTTTAACGAAATATGAAAGCCGTTGAGCGCTTCGTTATTGTAATTCATTATTTCTTTGAAGGCGTTGCGCATACAGGTTTGAAATGTTGCTTGATTAAGTTTCGCATACCTTGTTCACTCTGATTTCCTACTGTAGCTACTTTTTGACCTTTAACGTAAAATTCCAGCGTTGGAATATGTCTTATGTAAGAAGGTGCCGGATAATCGTCAACATCAATTTCAATAATAGTTATATTAGGAAACTCTCGTGCCAATCTTTCTATTATCGGGGCAAGAGTTTTGCATGGACCACACCAGGGCGCTGAATATTTAACTATCACAAAGTCATATTTCCCGGCCTCAGCAATTATGCTTTTTCTTTTGTCCTTCAGATGAATAATGTTTTCTGGTTTTGCCTGTTCTGGTTTTGCCTGTAAAGCTACTCCAGTCAAACAGAGTGCAAAAGCGCATATAAGACGTAATAACTTCATAAAAACTCCCAAATAATTGTTTTGATTATATTTCCATCATAAATCTGTCTTTGGCCAAATGCAATAGCCCTCATTTTCAATTTGTAATCAAACTCTTGAAATAGAATCAAGAGCCCAGGTATGATTGGGCTAATCACGGGAATCCCCCATCAGATCCATAGGGGACCCCCGATTGATCCTGTCCCGTCCGAGGCTCTTGTCTCGACATAGCCTTTGGCGACGTTGGATTAGCGGAGGCGGAAGCGTGGGGTAAAAAATCAGAGACCCCCCATGCATTTTATACATGGGGTAAAATAAGGGGTATGTCAATGAATATAAAGCGACTATCGATGGTCGGAATTTTGATCGCTTCGATGCAAACCAATTGTGCAGACCGTAGAGGATCAATTTTTGATGATGAAGCAGCGCGCGCCTATATAGAAACAAACAGGCCAAAAACCATCAATTTTGAACTCCGTAACAAAATGAATTCAAGAATTACGGTAGAAGTACAAAATGGTCCTGAAATTAAAGCAATGGCTCTTGATGCAGGTGAAAACCCAATGATGCACATGGCAAAAAAACTTTTAACAAAGCCTCAAAATGATTCATCATACACATTGGAACTTGCGCATTATAAAGATCCAATCACTCTTAAAATTACTTTTATCGATAAAAAAGGCGCCAGAATTGATCGAGTATATAAATTTAATCCAGGCAAATCAGTATTCGTTAGTTTTGAAGAAGGTAGATTAAAACCTCAAAAAGGGACCAACGGAAAAACTCAAAGTGGCTATACCATTCCAAGAAATAATGTAACACAACAAGATATTGATAAAGCATATCAAGTCACTGCAGATAATTCGGATGAAGAAGATGACGGATACAATGAAAAGTAAGTTATTCCATGCGTTATTTGGAATTTTGATTGTATCAATGCAAATACATCCAGCAGATCGAGATCGAGTTGTTCATGATGTCGATCCTACGAAAATGAATGCAGCAGCAAGAAAATTAAAAATTCAGAATAATCCTGCAGAATTTGAGTTGATTAACAACATGTCCGTACCATTACAAGTTACATTGGAAAATGACGATTTTAACAACACCTTTCTTCTTCCTGAAAAAAAACGATTAATAAAAGGAGAAGATATAGTGCCTTATCAAGCAAAAATTGATAAAGAAAAACAAACAATACTTCACGTATCTTTTTCAAAGCCTAATGGAGACGTAGATCAAAAATCTTATCGCTTCCCTGCTGGAAAATTTTTATATCTCGCCTATGAAGATGGCGTTTTGAAACCGCAAAACAGCTCTAGTGGAAAAACAAAAGGTGGACTCATCATTCAAAAGACTAATATCAACCCAACAGAGTTGATGGCAGCTTTAATTAAGCACACACTCCTTGCAAAGAAGGAATATGATGAAGATGACGGATTCGATGACGTCGATGATGAGTAAAGACAGCTTATAAAAAAAGGAATGCGTATGAACGTAAGACTATTTGTCGCTATTGCGCTGCTCGCTCCTTTTATTCTTTTTTCTGCCGACATTTTTGATCACGAAGCAGGGCCGGACGCATCCGAACCTTTTGTTATTTTGCATGATGTTGTCGAGCTCAAAAATTATTTACAAGAAGATCTTCATGTTCGATTTTTGGACGATAGAAGAAGGCTTATCGCCCCGGAAGAAATTCTAAATGAGTTCATACATACGAGCATCACTCCTTTTTATGATTATGTTATTCCGGCTGCTCAAGGAACTGATCATGAAGAACTTGGATATGTAAGAATTAAGTTACCAAAAAACATACTTTCAAAAACGTTTACTATCATCATTTTCTTGGCAACAAAAGATGACTATGGAAACACTGTAAAAGCAAAAGATCTACTCAGTGGGCAAGAACTGCGCAGGCCAATAGCTCAGTTCACCATGCAACCCGACCCGGAGCGGAAACGATGTTTGGTTTCTATAGAGCGCTCAAATGGAAAGGTCGTGGTACGTCCCCAAAAAGGCCGCAAAAGTGGTGGGGAACGGAAAACGATCTCCGGAATTCCCAAAGAGCGTAATGTGAAAACAAAAGATATTGGCAAAAATGTGATCCGCTAAGTTTCGCTGAGTTTTTTAAAAATCATGAAAAAATTGCATTCATTTCGACGCTTAATTAAATTTTTTACATTAGCCGTTCGTGGTGAGCGAAGTGAAACGAAGTCGAACCATACGAACTTCCCTATTTATATCTTTTTGCAAAACTTTTCATGCCTCGCCATCCATATTCAATAAGAACCTCTTTTTTCTTACGCGACCATTGCTTAATTTGCATTTCTGCTTCCAACGCATCCCCACGAGAGGCCATTACTTCAATAAAAACTACCTGTACAGGCAGGCGTGTCGCGGTATAACCTTCATACCGACCGGTTTCATGTTCTTGAACTCGCAGCTCGATATTATCCGTATGGCCGGTATAATATGAGCCGTCACTGCATTTAAGAATATATATATAAAAGTCTTGCATATCTATTTTCTTGTTCGTATGGTTCGACTGCGTTGCATTCTTACCCATGCTTTAAGCATGGGGCCCGCAACTCCGCTCACCACGAACGATTAGATGTTCCGCTCATCACGAATTGGAGACTATTTTATTTTACCCAAATTCAACATGAACTTCATTCGACAACCAGCCCTTTTTAGTTAGAAAGCTTAATTTGCATACAAGCTCTTATTTATCCAGACCAAGTTTTTGATATACAGCGGCGATTCTTTTTTTGAGAGCAGCTTCTTTTTGCGATTGCTCGGCCGCTCGTGGATCTGAATCAACAGGAACATGATAGCTCAGCTTTCTTCGCGGAGTTTGCGGAGTCGCGAATCTCGCATATAAAGACTTAACTCGCTCCTTATAATCATCACCATACAATATGCTTTTTATAGCAGGGTGAGTGACTTTGCCCCACTCCTCGTTTATAATGAAATCGCGTTGAGGAAGTGAGAGCTCATATGCTTTTTTATCAGCGGCACTCGATTTTTTTTCAACATCAAACAAAAATGCATCTATGGCAACAAGTGCACATTCTTTTCGTAATGCATCAACAGGCCCTTGTTGATCAGCACAACGCACTGAAGCTCCGATGACAAGCAATGAAAATAGATATCGTTTCATATTTCAACCTCATACAGGAATGATAAGACTACCAATGTTGTCGCTAGAAATATCGTCCAGATGCACTGATTTGTCAACAGAAAAATGTCCGATCGAAAGACGCCTAAGCTCTATTGTGCATGCTCCAGCATAGCCTGCTTTTTGTGCCACGTCATTTACTAAACTTCGAATATAAGTGCCATGGGAAACATGTGCAAAAAGATCAAAACGATCGAGTTCGACTTGTGAAATTTCACAATAGTGGAGGCGTATGAATCGTTCTTTTGTTTGTGCGATTTTTTGCACATCAATTGATTCAATCGATCTTCGCGCGAGATCTGATAATCGTCTGCCTTCATGTTTCAGCGCGCTGAAAATAGGAGGAGTTTGTGCATAGCCTGCTCCGAATGCGATAATTGCGCTTTCAAGTTTTGTCGCGTCGGCGTGTGCACTGTGATCTTGATAAATTATTCTGCCGGTGCGATCAAGCGTGTCGGTTAGCAGCGAGATGGATGCTCTTGCGCGATACACTTTATCAAAAGTAATAACTTCAGATAATTTTTTTGTTGCTTGACGTCCGATTGCAACGATTAAAAGGCCTGTTGCAAATGTATCAAGTGTTCCCGAGTGTCCAACGCGAATGCGATGAGCAGTTTTTATGGCCCGAGAAAAAAGGGTGCGTTTGATTCTTCGAATACAATCATATGAGGTAATGCCTGCCGGTTTATCAACAAGCAAGAAACCTTCAGGAATTATGTTCATGCGAGCTTATAGATACGATGTTTGCCTGCTTTGATAATCATTCCTGATACCGGAGTGATCATTTCTTTAGGATTTTTGATCACATTGCCATCAACACTCACCGCACCTGATTCAATCAAGCGATATGCTTCTGATGATGTTTTAACTGCAGCCAGAGCTTTCAAGAGATCAACTACAGTAAGCTGAGATGCAATTGCAGTAAGAGCAACTTCATGTGCCGCAGAGTAATCACGCTTTTGAAAAAGTGCTTCAAATTGAGCTTGCGCAGCATCGGCATCTTGTCGTGACCAAAAACGTTCCACAACTCCATATGCGATTTGTTTTTTGAGCGTCATTGGGTGAATTCGACTAGATGCGATTTCTTGTTTGTAATGAGCAATTTCCTCATCAGTTTTTTGCAACAAAAGATGTGCATAACGCAAAATAAGTTGATCTGAAATAGACATCAACTTGCCATATGCTTGATCGGCCGGTTCATTCAATCCAATCGAATTTCCCAACGATTTTGACATCTTGTGTACGCCATCCAAACCTTCAAGTAACGGAGTGGTGAGTACGACTTGCGCATCTTGCCCATAGTGCTCTTGCAAAAATCTTCCCATCATCAAATTGAAGGTCTGATCGGTGCCGCCAAGTTCAACATCTGCCTTGAGTTCAACAGAATCATATCCTTGCAACAATGGATAGAGTAGTTCATGAAGCCCAATTGGTTGATGTTCTTGTAAACGTTTTGCAAAATCATCACGCTCGATAATTTGAGACACCGTGGTTTTTGCGCACAACTGCACAAAATCTTTGCTTGATAATTTGTCGAGCCACTGCGAATTGTAACGCACTGTTAATCGTCGTTCATCTAAAATACGCCCGACTTGAGCAAAATAGGTCTTTGCATTTTGCTCAATTACTTCTTGTGTAAGCGGGGGGCGCGTTTTTGATTTGCCTGTTGGATCGCCAATGCGAGCAGTATAATCCCCGATTAAGAAAATAATATGATGACCAAGATCTTGAAACTGGCGCAATTTGCAAAGCACAACAGCATGCCCCAAATGAAGATCTGCGGCTGTTGGATCGGCACCAAATTTGACTGTCAATTTCTTACCCGATTGCAATTTTTTGAGCAATTCAGCCTCGGGAATAATTGCTGAAGCGCCATTTTTTAATAATGTAAGTTGCTCTTGTGGATTCATAATACTATAGAATTCCCTGAAAAAAGCTTACCAAACCTATGACAATTGTCTGGATAAAGAATGATAAATATGGTCCATAAAAATAGAGTATGGCTATCGGCATGATCAAAAATACCCATCCAATGATCTCTCTCTCCTGCTCTGTGATTTTGTCGCGAATACCGTATGCCAATAATAAAAAACTGTCGTACACCAAATTAAGAACAGCAAAAAAGAGGCTTGTATTGAGTAGCATGCGTCCTACCAACATAAGTGCGTCAAAAAATGAATTTACTTGAAAGAAAGAGAAAACAGAGCTTGTTGATTCTTGTCCTGCTTCAATGCTGAAAACAACGAGTAAGACTATCCAAAGCGCTGACAAGATAATAGAAATGAAAACGTTTGAAAATAATGCTATTACATAGCGAATTGTCCGACCGCGATACGGCATATTAAATGGATTGATCGGCATTGAAGGATTAAATCCTACTCCAATTAACAATAAACATATAACGCCAAACACATCTGCATGCATCAGCGGGTTGACGGTCAAATATCCTTCTTTCTCAGGCGTATCATCCCCAACTAAAGTACAAACCCATGCTTGAAAGCAACCTACCAAGCCGGCTGTTATTAAATAGGCTATAAAGCCCGCTATGAATTGTTGGATAAAGGTAATAGTACCTACATTGAACACAAACGTATCTTTTCGAGCTAAGAAATCTTAAAAATAAGCATTTTCCAGTGTAAGAGAATGAGATTAAAGCGTCAAACTACAAATTGAAGCATTTGTCAACTTGAATAATTAATGCTATATTGTCAAGCATATTGAGCTAATTAGTATTTTATATAAAAATGAGGTTTTTAAAATGCGAATTTTTTCATTGTTTCTTGTCGGTATAACAGTCCTTAGTTTTTACACAGGCTCTTTTTCTGCCGACATACCGCAGATTGATAAAGATAACAACTTAGTTTTCGGGCAAAATCGAAGCCAAAAAACAATCGTGCTACCTGCCGGAAAGTATACAAAATCTCCTTTATCAAGCGTGCCGAGCTTTTTTAGTTTTTGGAGATCAAAAATTTTCGCAAGAGACGATGCGCAAGAGTCATATGTTGAGATTGATGAAAACATAGCACCTTTTGTTTCGATAGTCTCGGAAAATGGTCGATTGTTTGCTCGAAGAAACGATATGAATGATCAATTGGTTATAAAGTCATCGGATACACCTCTATTTAAAATAGTTACGTATCTAAAAACTCCAAACATTGGCAGCATTCCATGGCCTTTGAGATATGCAAGACCTGTCGATAGATATAAACAACTTGCAAAGCCTATCGGCGGAGATACGCCAGATGAGCTATCTGCAACAACAGTCGTTTTTGAAAATAATAGAGGATTTAGAAGATTGGGGGCTAATAATTCTGCAGCGGCATCTACTTCGGCTGCTGTGTTCGTCGAACCGTCCGCCCCACCGTTATCAGGAATTTTTAATCCTCAAGATTTGCAGCAGGTAGGTACATCAACTTCGACTACTATTCCTTTGATCGGAACAATCGAAGGAGCTACTGCTCCTGTTGACTCTGAAGTTTTCACCTCACAAGATGTACAACCGTTCGGCACGTTGTATCCTCGGCTTGATCAGGAAAAACCTGCGAATACTAGCGTGAATTCACTCTATCCTAAACTGAACGAGAGACCTTTCAGTGAACTGGTCATGCCCGTGAATCTTCATTATTATGATACAACAACTCAACCATTGAATGCGCATGAATCATTTAGTCAGCAGGCTAATAATTTTGGATTGTTTGATTGTAAAAGGAAGAATGAATTAATCTTCTCGCTGTTACACAACCCCTCTTCAACTTTAGGCATTGCGGGAGAATGCGATATTGATGTAGAAACCGGAAAATCGATCAAATTAATTTCCTTTCCTCGTTCGATTGTAACCGGAAAAATGCACGCTCCAAAACTTTCTGTAAGTTCCGGAGAATCGGTTGTTAATATCATGACTAACGCACGAGTCGCTTCTTTAGATGTAACCGAAGGAACCATCACTATACAACGTAAAAAAACAAAGCGTTCCGATAGAAAAATTTTTCCCACTTTTTTATTTGCTACCGCGCGGAAAAAAGGGAGCATTGTTTTTAATAATAACAAGCTACGTGTAGACTACGCTCAGGCAGTTGCGCATGGTGCTTCTTCGATTTACCTGCACGATTCAAAAATAAAAAAAGCTTTGTTTGAGACGAAAATCGATCCTACTCAACCCAACAATCAATCGTTTATTCAATACAGTGGAATGATTGATGCAAAAGAAGTGCATTCGAACAACGGCTTTATTGTAGAAAAGGGACAGGCAGAGGCTGTGTTTATGGCATCATCAATGGGAACATTTCCAGAAGCTACACAAAAATAGTTCCCTGTTTTATTTGCACCATTTTTTCATCAACAAGCTCCGAAAGCGCTTTGTTGATGCGCTCCGGCTCTCGATCAATGGCGAGAAAAAGTCGATCAATTGAAACTGATTTTTCTTGAATAAGAAGCTTAAGAATCATGCCGCGAATTTGTCGATCGGAACCTTCAAACTTCGATTGACGAGTATGATGTTTGCTTTTTCTGCTTGGGTTGGGCAAAGCTTTTTTCAGCATAACCCCATAATCCATAAGCGCATAATACCAATCTCGTGCTCGATCATGATCTACCGTTTGCTCAACAAGCGGAAATAGTTGTGCATCGGAGATTTTTGTCGTTTCGTTGTGAAAAAAGAAATGGATGAATACAGCTCTAATATTCGTTTCTATAAAAATGGTTGGCTTATTAAACGCGAAAGCACAAATTGATGCCGCAGTAGCTGGGCCGATGCCTGGTAATGTCTTTAAAATATCGGGTGAATCGGGGATTTTACCGTCCATCTGAGAAACAATTTTTTGCGCCGCTTGATGCAGAAACTTTCCTCTGCGATTATACCCAAGCCCTTGCCAGGCTTGAAGCACATCAAAAAAATCCGCGTGCGCAAAATTTTCAATCGTAGGGAATCGGGCCATAAATTCAGCAAATTTATCAATGACACGAGCTGTTTGTGTTTGCTGCAACATCACTTCTGACACGAATACTTTATAGGGATCATCAACATGACGCCAGGCAAAAGCTCGAGCATGATTTGAATAGTAATCCCATATGATGTTTTTAAATATTTTTACCCCAACCTCACTTTGTTCCAGTTGGGGGCCCCTGGTTTCAAAAGATGATTGCACGCTCGTCCTCTGATTTTTTTTACTCGTCTGATTGTTTCTTTAAAACATCCAACATAAGCTTCTTCTTTCTTGTGTAGCTGGGGCTTCTATCTCCGACAGAAATAATGCCTTCTTGCACAAAACGATCCCAACATCCTTGGATCATCTTTTGTCCTGTTTCTTTTTTGGGATCCGCACAATCAAGAAACGTTTCCCCTTCTCTGTTTTTTTTTGCTAAGACTTCTAATGCAACAGCATTCGAACACATAATATCGCTCGGACTAGGAACTTCTTTCTTGTATGGATCTTGGGTAAGTAGGTGAAGGATAGTGTTTCCATCAGAATCTGTCGCGCAAACTGTCGCCCCTGCTTGTATAAGTGGCTGCAACGCCTCATATCTTCCTGTGTCTGCTGCAAGCAACAACCAATCATTTAACAACCAACCAGAAAAAAGCTTCGTACCCAATAAAATTTTAAACTGCACTTGTTCATTACATAACAAATGCTTCTTTGTGGCTTTTGCCACAGTAACTATATATTCATCTTTTTTGCTCGATCCAGATATAACATCGGAAATATTTGCCCCGACTCCCACCAAAGTAGCTATAAAGCTGTTGTATGCCATCTTCTTTTGCCCCTCCTGAAGACATGTCTCGAGCACATCATCGAGCGTACTTGGGTTGTTGGAAAATCCAATACAACTAAAAATCAATTTTTGCCTACTACAACTTAATTCCTTATCGGGATCAGCCTCATTGAGCACGCTTTTGATTCTTTTAATATCGTCATAACAACTGGCCGATTGAACATCAAATGCTGGACACAGCATCAAAAAAAGTAAAATAGACTTCATAATTCCGACTGCAAAATTTTATATAAATAACTGACCAATACTAGCATATCAGCACTAAACATAAAATGCCATGATCAAGCAAACCCAAGCTTCACTTCACTGCGCTTGGGACCCGAATCATGGCATTTTATATCTTCAAATCTTGGAATAATTATTTCTTTGTTTCTAATTGACGGCCAACTTTATACGATAACATTTTATTATTATCAAGCACTTTTCGCGCCGCTTCTTTCACTTGCTCTAAAGTTATTTTCTGCAAATGTGAAGCTAGCGTATCGTAATAATCTTGAGGTAATTTATATCGATTCAAAAAGAGAAGTACCTGCGCAATGGTGCCTGTTGATTCAAACATCTTCGACAAGTTATTAATAATAGCTTCTTTTGCGTGTTCAAGTTCTACCGGTGTGATAGAGTCAATTACTGTTGCAATTGTTTCCTTAATTGCTTTTTCAGCCTCTGCAAGACGGTCAAGGGATACAATTGTTTTGACAAGCACCATGCCGGGCTGCTCGGTTGTTCCCACCACCGTCGATCCGGTAATGGTGTAGAATAATCCCGAATGTTCACGCAATTGAAACAGTCGTGAAGCCATTGATCCAAGAACACCTCCACCGAACACCTGATCAAACAATAATAACTTATTGTAATCGGGATTCAGTCGATCAATAGAAAGCCCTGCGAGAGCCAAAATAACCTGATCTCGGTTGATGGTGAATATATTCTCTTCAGCTTTTACAGGAGCCAATGGAGGGAATGTAATTGATGAAACTTTTGGCCCAGTCCAGCGAGCGAGTGTTGCATCCAAGGCTGCTTTAAGCTTTTGTTTGTCATAATTCCCAACAATAGCTATTGAAGTTTCTTGTGGTGTTATATGTGTTTTATACCAATTGATCAAATCCGCCTTAGTGATTGATTTGATCGACTCTTTTGTCCCGATATCTGACTTGCTAAATGGATGGCCCTTATAAATTTGTTGTTTGAGCAAGAAATTTGAAAAACGTTTTGGCTCGTCCCAAAATGAATCGATATCTGCAAGCATTTGCGCCCGCACCTTTTCAATATCAGCATCATCAAACCGTGCATTTGTTAGCACATCCATTAAAAGCTCAAGCCCTTTTTGCAAATCTTGGGCCAGTAGCTTCATCCTAAATCCGCCCGGATAGATATCAAGAGTCATCCCGCGCGATTCAAGCTCTTGTGCCAATTGGCGGCTTGTATATTTTTTCGTTCCTTCTTCCATAACCGATGACAAGAATTTCAATAAACCTTGTTTGTCTTCCGGATCATAATAATATTTTGTCTTAAACTCACCCTCAATGCTGATGCGCGGCGTTTGCCCACTGTTATTTAAAAGAAGTGTGAGTCCATTTTCAAGAGGGATAACCTCGGCTTTTGGAAATTTAAAATCTTTGACTGGCGATGCCTTGATCGAATGAACTGCTTTTCCGGGCTCAACAGGAGTCGTACGTTTGTGATTTGCAAGAATAGTGGTATCAAGCTCATCAGATTTTTTTTGTAACCGCGCCCATTCTTGTTTATCTTTCTCGTTCAGCGGAAGCAAATTTGCCCGATGCACAACGGAAGATCGCATATATGTTTTAATTAAGTTTCGCACTCGAGCTTTTAATGAATCGATAGGCTCGGTGAACATGGTGTAAACATATGATTCATTATTAGTCGCCAAATAATATTTACCAATTTGCGACGCCTGCTCATGTATACTTTCAAGAAGCTTATAATAATCAACTTGAGCCTGTTTTAATGCGCGTTGAAGTTCCGCATCAGGAATCTCATTGGCAAGCGAATCAATTTCTTTTTGAATCAGCTGCTCGATGCGACCAAGATCTTGCATGTTTTTTGGCTCAAAAGTAACAAAAATTGTGCTGTAATCAAAGCAGTTCCATGCCCACACATCAAGCGAAGTGACCAACTGAGTTTCTTCAACAAGCAAATGTTGAAGTCGAGATGTTTTGCCATGTCCAAGCAAATACTGTATCAAATCAACCAAATCATCATTTCCGGTCGTTGACCCGGGAATCAGATAAGCAACAAAGCAAACCGGTTGAGTAATTTCTCGAAACAACGAAACCGTGCGAGAAATAATATCTTCATTCAATTGAAAATCGGCGCGCGTATAGTTGGGATTTGATGGAATGTTTCCTAATTTTTTTTCAACTACATCAAATATTTCAGCCGCATTGACATCGCCAACCACGACAATGGTTGCATTATTTGGAAGATAATGTTTTTGGTAGAATCGTTTGAGATCAGGCCCCTGTACATTGAAGAGATCCTGTTTTTCACCGATGATAGGATAATGATATGGATGTCCTGCAAACATAGCAGCGCGCAGTTTTTCAACCAGTGTTAGAGGGTAATTATCTCGACGCATTTTCAATTCTTGAATGACTGCTTTCATTTCTGATGCAAGATGTTGGCTATCAAAACGCGCATTGGTCATGCAATCGGCGATAATATCAATAACCGGCCTCCAGTTCTGACTTGGCACATCAAAGGTGTATCCCGTATAGTCATAGCTGGTGAATGCATTACAAGTTCCGGCAAGCTTATGCACTATTTCATTAATATCTGATTCAGAATAGGTTGAGGTGCCTTTAAAAATCATGTGCTCAATCAAATGAGCAATCCCCTTTTCTCCGGTTGCTTCATCTCGAGAACCAACTTGATACCATATTTGAAATGCTGCTTGCGGAATAGTATGCACTTCTCTGACAAGAATAGTCAGACCATTTTTTAAAACTTTTTTCTTAATATCAATAGGGTTGGTATTTACAGCCATCAGAGTATTTCCTGTTTCCGATTTTGAACACACGGTATACTGCATACTCCATGAGACCATAGAAAGTGCGATACCAATATACGAACTTAATTTCATTATTATACATCCTTTTTATAATACTAGCTTAAAATCAAGTTTGAAATATGAACATTTGGCAGCAAAACTTCAGCCGCTGTTTAAGTGAGGCTATATTATCATGAAGCTTCAAATCAAGGATAGATTTCCAGGGTAACCATATTTCATTCATGTTTGTATCCAAAGATCAATCCTCGAACTCAACCACCGGTTCCGAAAGAGATATAACATCAATCACGGAATCAAGTGTTATAATTGAAAAATGGATAAATGCTTTCGTTTGACCATATATTTCTACCATTCCCAATGATGTATCAATAAACCACTTTAAGTATCTTGAATTTTCAACTCTAAAAAAACACCATGGTGTCGTCGGATCTTCACGCATTTCATTGGTAGGAATTAAATCCGCAGCATAACTCTCATCAACTAACCGATACGAGACAATTGATTCTATGAAACGAATTTTTACATTTTTGTCCGTATTGCGCATCGGTTCCAATATAATTTCAAAGCCCTGTTCGTTGTCCGTAATAGATACAATATAATAATGGACTTTTAAACCCGATATAGGCTGCCATCGAATCCATATTTCATTCATATTCGTGTCCAAAGATCAATCCTCGAACTCAACCACCGGCTCTACGGCTGAAATCACGTCAATGAGCGCATCAGATGTAAAAATGACGAAATGTTGATATGGTTGATCTGTAGCATCGGTAATGCCGCTGGCCATATCAAAAAACCATTCAATATATTCTGAGTTTTTAACTTTGAAAAAATAACGGCGCGTATAAAAGATAGGCTCATATTTTTCATGCAAAAATGCTATAGTTTTTATCGTATACAACTCTTCCGTATATCGATATGCCTGAACAAGCCCCTTAAAACAAATTTTAATAACTTTATCACCACTCTCTATCAGTGGGCTTAATGTTATTTCAAGACCGGCAACATCGGTCATCGAAACATAAAAATATTCCGAATTTAATTTGACCGGATCCCACGCTATCCATTCTTCCATATTTTCCTCTATTATTACGCATATCGTATCTTAATTTTTATCTTAGCTTCTTGTATTTGCAAAGTTGGCAAATTTTCACCCGAACTTCCGGTTCTTACTGAAACATTTCTTCCATCCGCCAACTTTCCTTGCAATCCAGAAACTTCTCCCTTTGTGAACGGTTTCACATCTTTAGGACATAACGATTCAAAATCTTGCATAGCCCTTTGATAATTTCCACTTTTCTGGTATTGCTTTGTAAAAAAATTTGCCTTGTTCTGAGGCTTCTTCACACATTCTTCCAAAATATCTTCGACAGTTCTTGCTGCGCGGACGATTTTTTCGGCCGCGGTTGCGGTTTTAGATGCAGCCTCTTCCGCGACGGCTTTTGCAGCAGCTTCGGCCGCAGCTTTTTCTCCGGTTACAACGATTTCTTTTGCGGCTACTTCAGCTGCTTCTTCGGCAACGGTTGCTGTAACGGCTTCAGCCATTTCACCGGCGGTGGTCACTGCCGTTTTTGCCACATTACCGGCATTTGCGGCCGCAGTTGCCGCACTTTCGGCAGCCTTCGCCGCGTTGAGCAATGCCAATTCTTCAGCGGTCATTCCTCCGGCTTCAAGCAGAGCGGTAGCTCCCTCGATGGCCGCCGCTACTCGAGCGGGCCGTGTGTTTGTGAGCAATGCCTTGGCATCTTCGGCAAACGACTTGGCACTTGCCTTAATTTTTCCCGCGATCCCCGTCTTTTTAACGACGCCGGAGAATTTTACCTGCACCTTGTGCAAAACCACGCATTCGACCGCAAAGGCGACTCCTTTTCGCATGATGCCGAATTCATCCAATCCCTTACTTGATTCTCTTACCGTTTCATAAACCGTTTTATAATCGCTTTTTATTTGAGCACGTAATTCTCGGGCTTTTTTATCTCTTTCAGCTCTTTTGATCGGATCAGGTTCATAATACTCATATAAGTCTAAATATTCTTGCCAGAGCACTGCGTGTTTAAACAGAATGATTCCCAAATGCGCCATGCCGGTAGCCATGTCTTCCACTGTTTGTATCGGATGGATCGCCATATAGCCGAGGCTTTTCGCCGCATCATATACTCCCAATGTAACGGCCGCTACCAACTTGGCATAGCTCACGACACCGGTTTTTACAACTTCATAGGCCGCCTTTACCGCATATTGCAATAACACCGGACAATATTCATGGAATGCCTGCAGATATTTATCGGCTATTAACAGAGCCTGATTACAATAATCGGAAGCCAGTGCCGCGATCTCGTAATAATAATGCTCGGCCGCCTCTTTGATGAGTTTGAACATCAAATCGAGCATTGTTTCTTCGCCTTTGCCGAGCGCATCTATTTTCGCGAAAGCATTCGCGATCGAAAGATATTCTCTATGAAATTGTTGTTGTATCGCGTTGCCGCAGCAATATTGTAGCGAGTCGGGATTGATGCCGTGATTGAGCAAATAATCGCGCGTTTGCGCCGAGATCATGTATTCTCGCGCAATCTCGGTTGGGTCATTTCTCGTTTGTTCATAAGCATCATGTCGCGCGTCCCACAGCTGCTGCATCTTCGGATCGATGATGTGATACATCGGATCGGTGACACTCGGTCGAGTTTGATCTGCAATTATTTCGGGAATGTGATAGCTGTGTAAAACTTCCCGTTGCTCTTTGTATCGCCTGTCTTTTTCAAATTGCTCATGCAATGTGCGAATCGATTTCCGCGCGTGATCGTCGGGAGCTACCCAAAAATTTCCGCATCGTATGTCATAATCCAGAAGAGCCATACTTTCACGCACGAACGGCAGTGTTTTGATCACTTGGATAAATGCAGGATTTTCATACAACGAATATCGCCGTATAACATCTTCCACGAATCTACGTTTGATAAAAATCTTGCTACCGCTTTCATTCGAAAGCCACAGCGCACTCTCTTTGAACTCTTGATAACACGCTTCATTCTGGGTGATGATTGCACCACAAAAATCGGTCACCGACCAATCAGACAGTGATGTGGACGAATCAAATAACCCATCACTCCTGAAAGTAACTCCCGGTTGAGATATTCGTTTCCTTACTTGAGGACCGAAATTGAGACGCGAACCGTGCGCGGTCGACGATACTTCCGTGTAATCATTTTTCTCTCGAGACTCATGCCTACCTTCACGAGCCATGTCGCGCTCATGATCCGATATTCTGTCCCGATCGTTCGGATCATTGTGCGATCCAGAATCATGATAATTTGACGAATTGTCGCCGCGATCGCATCGATCCCACACCTGCGAAGTAGCAGCAACCCATATATCAATTGAATGGCGTGGCTCATCACGCACCACTTCAAAACCGATGGTAGGTTCGGAACTGACGATAAAAAATACGGAAGAAAAGATGGCACAATAGATTGAAGGGAGGAATTTGATCTTCATTTTTAACAGTTTCCTTTTTTGCAATAAATACGCTCACTTGAGTGTTTGAAAACGTTCGAATGGTTCGACTTTACGATGCTTTCTACTTCGCTAAAGCTTCGTAGAACAGGCCGCTCACCACGAACGCCTATTACATCACGGAATTTTTATTCGCGTGATGCTTAAACGATCTGAGAACGTTTGATTAATATTATAAAACTCAACGGAACTTAGAAGGCACAGGAGCAAACCAAGCCGACTGTCGGGATGAGTGCAATATTAGATCCACCAATTGGAATCCGTGTAAAGAATGACAACGAAGGTTTAAAGCGAGAATCTTGCGATAGATGATATGAAAAATCATATTCTGCAACACCTATTATGTGATGCATTGTCCATTGCTCAAGATTTCTAGCTCCATTGGCAATCACTTGAGAAAGAAGACAATCTTTCAAGTAAAGCAAACTTCCGCCTTGTTTATAATATTGATATCCAAGCTTGATTGATGCACCGCAGAAGAAATCAAATAGTTGTCCATACAAATTAAATCGTTGCACAAGGCCGGGATCTTTGTAGGAGCATGCCTTTGTAAGTAAAAGCAACTCTGTTTGAGCCGGGTCAATTTTTATTCGACGTTGTTTGGTAATTCCAAAAAGATGTAAAAGCTCTACATCAAAACCGACTTGCGCGAAACCTGCATAGGTGAGATCAATTCCGGCTGATCCGAAAATACCACCCGAACCGTCGTACCCAAAAGGAACCGCAAAAACGAGGTCTTCCTCCTGCTGTTTTCCAGTAGGAAAATTGAATCCAAATCGACCATGCAAACCTACATTTTCAAGCATAGGACGTGTTTGTGGAAAATCTTTTAAAAATCCAACAAAGGCCGCCAAATCTCCCGCTCCTGACCGCTTCCATCCACATAAGCGCAAACAAGGATCAAATTCATGAACAACATCCATGAGATTTTGAGTTAAAAGAGTGCGTACTTGCGTGTTTTCAAAGTCTCCGTCATCGGGAGTTAGGTCGCACCACGTAACATCATCAAGTTTTAAACCGAAAAATGGAATATAGGCACTGATATATAAATGATCCCAAAAGAAATATCGTGCTCCAAGCGCGAATGCCCAATCTTGCTTGAGATCACCACACACATTTAAGTGACCGCGCGGTGGTATATCCGATGCATCTATTTGCAACAACAACTTCCCCTCAGGACTACTTTGATCGAATCCAAAGAGCATGGCCAATGCGTCTTGCGTGTCATCCCATATTTTCAGAGGATTCGTCGGATCACCTTTGAGATTATAACCTGTTGCATTTTTTACTCCGAATTCTGCATAAGCGATAGCCTGAAATCCGGAGCATACTTCAACATCAGGAACTATAAGCGGATCGTAGGGACGAAGCCAGTTAAACTGACCCAAGCTGCTAATAGTATGTACAGAAAAAATCAGAATCGTGGTAAAAAATAATGGCGTATAGTTTTTTTTAAATTTCATTACATTCACTTACTTATATATAAATTGTTCTTCCCGCTCACTATGTATTGTCCTGTCGCTTGGCAGCAGGCTATGGTATGAAGCGGTTCATCTTTCTCAAGAGCATATGGGATATATTTTCCACCCTCAAGAGTGGCTAGCCCGCTTCCGATCTTATTTTTAAACACACAGTAATGATGCAAACCATCAACAAAAATCTGATCCTGATACGTATGGGTCACAAAAAATGGCCGCACATCAAGATACTGGGCATCATCAACCGGTAATAATGTGTCAGATTCAACCTCATCAGACAACCCAATTGCAAGGCGATGGATCGTGGTTTTGTGTTGCCCCCGAAATGAGCTGACTACATACAACATTCCGTGTTGCGCCATATCCAGATGTGCCGAATTTTGTGCAACAAGATGAAGTTTTACCGTAGGCTTTATTTGATAGGGCAATTCAACAGAAACCCAATTGGCAAGTTGATCTACACCTATTCGGCTCGCGCTCGTATGATCTCCGTTTCGAAGCAGACCTTCACTTGTAGCTAAAGCAATAAGAGGACCACAAATGGCAACATCGAACAAAAGCAGATCTGATTTCTCAAAAATTGAAACCGCCGATTCAAGAAGTGTTTTTTTCTGAGCCCCCTCCCAATCGACACGATACAATTGCCTATCACTTAAGATAAACAACGCACCATGTGCCGCAACGATTTTTTTAATATGAAAATCGGAAGTAAAAGTGACAAATTCTTGTTGTTTTGCATATGCCAAAAACTCAGCGCCCGAAGCATTGCTTGGAATACCTTCGCCATCAGGATTGCATAAAAAAGCAAGACCTCTATCTCCTGACAATGTAAGCCATGATTGTGTTTTAACAGGGTCATGCACCAAGCAAACTGACCTTATCGATCCTATGGTCGTAAGTGCTTGCATTGAAATAGAAATGGAGTGTTGATTACTTGAAAGAATGGTGTGTAATGGTTCGGTTCCTTGTCCCGCATTGACGAGCGTGAGCTCCGATTTGCCAACAAACGCAACTATGTTGTCCGGTTTTTCAGTTTGACCCCAATTTACACCTGCGCTACAATCGGGGACCCCACTCGATCCGGTGAATAAGTTTTCAATAATGCGCACGCCTTCTTGCCCTTCAAATAGATTCAGCGCATATTCTTTATTCAGTGTTGGAATAATATCGAGCACACTCATGTGCACCATATCTTTTTCTTCTTGGCTTGTTACATAAAAAATCGACTTCTGCCCGAAAGTCTCCAGAGAAAAATGTTTTACCGGAGCGGTAATGCCATTCACGCGTTTCCACATTGTCCAGCCAGCAACTCTTCCATCAGAAGCAAAAAGCGCACGTGTGACAAAAATACCACCTGCTTTTTCATCCGCAGTTGAGACAA
Source organism: uncultured bacterium (assembly GCA_963713925.1). GTDB lineage: Bacteria > Babelota > Babeliae > Babelales > Vermiphilaceae > MFD01112-c2. Next base: position 125,820 of record OY970212.1, on the reverse strand, counting down.
AAATACAATCGCCGAGTGTTTCGATATGGGTAACTGTTCCAGGAAGGTCATCAGTGTTAATCTGATATTCACGTTCTTTTGCTGTCGGAATATCGGAACCCGTTTTTGCATCAAAGATAGAGATTGGAACTCGTGCACTTTTTCTGCGTGGCTTCCCCTTGTTCAAAGGTTTTGCTTTATGTGCCAATGAAAAGACATTGTTGCCTGAAATAATCCCCGGCACCATAAACATATTCTGCTTACCATCCGCACTTTCTGAGCGGGTGATGAAATAAATATACTGCGTCGAGGTGCGCATTGGAATGACCTGATCATTCTTAATAAAATCTCCGGTCTGATTTGTCGCAAGAATGTAATTATTCTGCTCATCTTGACCTGTCTGAATATTGGCACATACCGATCTTACTAAAAGCTGTCTGTGAATAATTGGTGGTTCTTTTTTTTCTTCCCCCTGTCCCGCCGCAGCCTTGGCAGAGGTGGACTGTTCCGTCACGGTTTCGCTTTTTGCAGCCCCGCCGGACACGGCCTTGGTGGCCTCAGCACTCTCTTCTTTTTCGCTCTTTTTTTGCTCAGTATGTTCATGTAGACGAAAAGCGAGAGTGGTTTGGGCAATGCCCACATTTGTACTTCCTGTTTTCCCGTGCATTGCCAACAACACATTGCCCGACAGCGGATCTTTATACAAACCGATTCCCGGAGTTAATGTTTCAAAAGTGGCACTTTGCCCAAGAAGCTGACTATGCTTACCTAAGTCGAAAAAAAACGGGTGCGTTTCGTCAGAAATAGGGCTATCTTGCCATTCGGCAACACAATCGAATTGATCTGAATTTTCTTCGGTTATTTTTGCTTTTTTTGTATCAATTTGCCCTTGTGTCATTTGCTGCAAGAGTAGAAAGGGTTTTTCTTCTTCTTTTTTTTCAATCGTTACTTTCTCATTCTTTTGATCTACTTTTATTATAGTAATCCCTGTTCCATCTCGCCCAAACGGACTGTCATTTTTTTCTTGAGCAAGTACACATACATGAGTCGCGTTTAGTGGGGTCATACTTATGATTTGTTGGCAATCATGTTTTTGCTCTGTTTTGATTGCATCAAGTTTTGTTACATGATTGGCTTCTGTAGTGTGAAGGAGGCAGTATATACCCTCCGGTTCTTCTTCTAGAACTATTAAAACGCACGCTCGAGAGAGAGGGCAGAAATGCTTGATTTTCTTGTTCCACAAAGGATTATCAACAGACCCTTTTAGTGTAATCGCTTTTTCTTTCAAAACAGGAGCAATTTTTGTATGTGTGATGTCTATTGTTGTTCGATATGCGATAAACAACTGGTGAACTGATTTTTCTTCAACCTGTTGCGTCCCTGAAACATACATGAAATGATCTGGGCTGCTTTTTAATGATAATTGATCAAGACGAGCCGATATTTCCGATTCCGATTTTGGTTTTTGCGCTTCATCAGATGCAACTGAATAAAATCCGCAAAAACATGCAAAAAATGTAATGAGAAATAGATTTTTTGAAATCCCAATCAGAATTTTCGATTTGGTACCCAACGATGCAATTCTTTTCATGCTCATTCTTCCCTTTTGAATAACGAATTGTATAATGATATCTTAGCTTAGGGGAAAATAGGCTTTCTGTCATCTCACCCCAATTCTCGTTATCACTTTTTTGTGCAACATTGCCAATAAACATGGAAACTTCATGACTCGCATCAAGCAATTAGCAGCATCTGAAATTCAAAAAATAGCTGCCGGAGAAGTAGTTGAACGTCCTGTAAACGTAGTTAAAGAGCTTGTTGAAAACGCAATTGACGCGGGCGCAACATCCATTACTATCATGATTGAACAATCGGGTAAACAGCTTATTCGAATTATTGATAATGGTTGCGGAATGGACCCAGAAGATGCTCGTCTTTGTTTTCAGCCCCATACAACAAGCAAAATTACCTGTGTCGACGACTTGAGTTTTGTCCTCACTTTTGGTTTTCGCGGAGAAGCTTTGGCAAGTATTGCATCAGTAAGTTTAGTTGATGTAAAAACAAAGACCGACACTCAAGAGGTTGGCACACATATCAAATTAAACCAAGGTCGTTTCGAGTGTGAAAGCGAATGCGCTTTACCGGTAGGCACCGATATATCAATAAGCGATCTTTTTTTTAATGTGCCGGCACGTAAAAAATTTCTTAAATCTGATGAAACGGAATTCCGCGCAATCACATCACTTTTTTACGCCATATGTCTCACTCATCTCTCCATTCACTTCAAATTAATTCATGACGGAAAAGAATTATACAACTGCCCTCCGACTGATTCATATCTCAAACGCGCAAGTCAATTGTGGGATGCAAGTTGTTCGAGACATTTGCTCGATCTATCAAAAACTTCAAAAGAGCCATATACGATTGAGGGGATTATCTCAGATCATGTGTATGGTAAATATGACCGAAGCTCATTGTTTATGTTTGTGAATAATAGATGGGTTAAAAATCAAAAACTGATATCTGCATTTATAAAGGGATATTCCAATGTATTACCACAAGGAAAATACCCCTGTGGCGCATTATTTATCACCGTGCCGAGCGTAGAAGTAGATATCAACATCCATCCGCGTAAAGAAGAAGTGCAATTTTTGCATCCGCGAACTATTGAACAACTTGTTACCAATGGAATAAAAACAACGCTTGAAAATCACTTATCGGCTTCTCTTGCGACTCCGGTTACACTGAAAACCCAAGAGCGACAACTATTTTATGGAACTTCATTTGAAAAATCTTTTAGTTATCAATCTGCCGCCATTTTTACGCCATATGCCACTTCCACACAACAAATACCAACCGTTGCACAACAGCCTCTCCCGGCGCCATTTGACGAATTTTATGCAACAAACAACGATCAACAAGTTGCGCAGAGCATAATTGGAACCGGATTTGCAACACAAATGTCTGAAAGCGGCTCAAAACAACCCGTGGCAACAATACTTACAGAACAACAACTAACTCCATTAGATCTCGCGCAAGAAATTATTGTTGGGCAATTGCACAAAACTTACATTTTGCTTGAAAGACCGGATGGGCTTTTTATTGTCGATCAGCACGCAGCGCATGAACGCATTTTGTATGAAAAGTTTTCAAGTCGATTTGAATCGGTCTCGTCAGTAACTCTTTTGTTTCCGCAAATCATTAACATGCCTGAACAAGAAATAACATTCACAGAACCTTTTTTTGAGTTGCTTTCACACAGCGGATTTATCATTGATCGATTTGGTCCTGCGCAATTAATTATTCATGCAACTCCGGTGCATGCAAAAGATCTTGATGGGGCCGACCTTGTAAAACAAATGATCTCATGGATTAAAGAACAAGCGCATACGCCGATTGAATTATGCAAAAAATATGTAAACGAAAAGCTGCATGCACAAATGGCCTGCAAAGCAGCCGTAAAAGCGGGCGATGAACTCTCAAGAGAGCAAATGCAACAACTTATTGCTGATTTGGCACGATGCAACAATCGATTAACATGTCCGCACGGCAGACCAACCGGTTGGTTGATTTCAACTTATGATATTGAGAAAAAATTTAAGCGAATAGGATAGCCCACTGCGCGTGGGCCAGCGGCAAAAGGGTTCTCGCCAACCCTTTTGCAAAACAGGCGTTTAAGGCTCTGCCTTAAAAAACCGTCATTCATTTCAAACCTCGACACACACAATTTCTGCGAAATTGCTTCGGTCTCGCGAAACTACCATTGAAGCAATATTACAATTCCAGGCCAATTGCCAATGCATTAAAATCGGCATTAATAAAGAAAAAAGTCTGATGAGGTTCACCGAACCAATGAAACAATTTGTTAAATTGTGTATGGTGAGTTGAACCTCGAGGGATTCTTAAGACCTCGGTCTTAAGCGCCCGAAATACAAAAACAGTGGCCCGTGCTTCACTTGTCCGGGCGTTCAGCTCGGCAAGTTTCGCAGGGCAAGCGAGACCGTTTTTGTCGCGAGTCCCCGCGGAGGGGACCCTTGTTATTCAATGCCATAAAAATAGCGATATGCATATGCAGCCAATGCGCCGCCAACCAAGGCCGAGACAACATAGGTCAACATAACAACAAAATTGAATGGACCGCCCACCACGGCTGCAACAACATGAGAACTGATTGCTATGGCTGGGTTTGCCAAAGCTCCCGTGATGCCGCCACCAATTGCAGCAATTGCAGGGATAGTAAATCCGATTGCAAAACCAGCAATGTGACCCAAATGAGCTGCGCGTGAGGTTGCAGCAACTAAAATGATTAACGCAAGTACAAATGCAAGTCCGATTTCAACAAGTCCCGCACTGAGCAATGGAATAGAAGGAAAATGCGAAACTCCGCCCAAGCCAACAAAGTGAGGAACAAAATAAGCTGCAATACCTCCGGCCACTTGAGCAACCCAATAAGCAAACATTTCACGCGATGAGAGGCGTCCGCGCAAAAAGAGAGCTAATGACACCATTGGATTGTAATTTGCGCCGGAAATATAAGCCCCTATGTATACCCAAATCGCAAGCATCGCGCCAACTGCAAAAGGAGAGCCCCCGGAAGAAATAGCGAGCAAGAAAAAGAATGTCCCTAAAAATTCCATAACCAATTTTTTCATATTTTTTCCTTAAAAATAAGTTTTATTGTTTTTTAACGCACACCCAATCATTACTCATACCGCCTTATCATACTCAGAAAAAATTGAAATGTGTCAACACCAAAGAAACAAATCAAATTAGAAACAAAAATGAAAATTTATTTTCAAAACTCGCCCTACCTGTCTGGTGGATAACTTGGTGGATAAGTGGTGGATAAGTGGTGGATAACTCAAAAATTGAGAAAGTTTTAAGCGCTGTATATATCGATTTGATAACAACATTCAATAAGCGAGCGCAACAAAACACCGATTCAATCGTCAGATCGAACATGTAAAAAAGTTATCCACATTTTATCCACCAAGTTATCCACCAAGTTATCCACCACTTGCCAACTCAAAAAACCCTTATGAAATCGATGTTTTTTAAATTTTTGGATGAGTTATCCACCAAAAAACGGCTCACCCGTTATTATTAATATAATAAATATATATATATAAATATTAATAGTGGGCTCACCCCTAAGCCTAACAAAGCAAGCCAAACTGAGACATTTTGACCCCTGGTCCTTGAAAGATAAGAAAGTTTTGTCTACAATATGACTAATGAGTAAACCCCAAGCACAATACCCTTGATTGTCGCACGGCACTTTTGAGTGCCCAGATGCCCTACAAAAGACTAGTGGCTTCTTCGACGATTTCCCTGAAGGCGACAGTCAAGTTTGTGAAAGTGGGTCCCAAATAGCCCGTCACGCCCAGTCTGCGCTTATCCGGGTCATCAGACTCGGCAAGCTTCGGCGGGCATGGCCGTAGCCAATGTGGCGAAGGTGGAAAGTTTGGGTAAGGTCGTGGGTAAATAAGTCTGAGATTACAATCTTACCTTCACATTTCAAGTTTAATATTCACTACACCGATTTTAGTCTCGGGTGTAGCTATCTAGAGGATGCGTTCAAGTGAAACTTTCTGATGTTATAGACGAATTGGTAGAGGAGCGTGGGCTGGACAAGTCTGTTTTGAGCTCAATCGTTTGTGAGGGGATTTTGGCGGCATACACCAAAAAATACCCTGAACTACCTATAAGCGTTGATCACGATAAAAAAAGTGATGAAGTCAGAGTGTCGATAACAAAACGTGTTGTCTCGACTCCTGAAGATGATGAGCTTGAGATATCTCTCAGAAAAGCAAAGACCTTTAATCCCAAAGCTGAAATTGACCAAGAGATATCGGTTCCCTTTGAGCTTCCTATTGGCCGCATAGAAATTCTTCGCGCCCGCCAAATTATTGCTCAAAAGATACGCTCAATTGAAGCGCTTGCTGTCTATGAAGAGTTCAAGGAAAAAGAAGGCACGATTGTGCATGGCGTAATTCACAAATGCGAGCGCTCGGGTGCTGTGGTCAAGCTACAAGACACGCTTGCCTTTTTGCCAAAATCTCTCATGATCCCTACTGAAAATTGCTATGTCGGCTATTCTATTAGAACCCTATTGAAAGAGGTTCTTCCTGAGCCGCGCAACGACAATCAACTCATTCTTGATAGAGCTTCCGACGTATTTTTACAAAAATTGTTTGAGCTTGAGATTCCTGAAGTCTTTGAGCGTTTGGTTGAAATTAAAAAAATCGTAAGAACGCCGGGCTACAAATCGAAGGTTCTTGTTGCCTCTCATGATAAAAACATAGATCCTGTTGGAACCTGTGTTGGTGTCGGTGGAGCTCGAATTAAACCTATTTTGAAAGAAATTGGCGGCGAGCGCATAGATATTATTGCGTTTACCGATTCAAAAGAAGAATTGATAAAGAATGCCTTAAAGCCGGCTGAAATTGCGCGAGTAGAGATAGTTGACGCAGAGAATGCTCGCGTTTATATAGCCGAAGACCAGCGATCGCTGGCTATTGGAAAAATGGGGCAAAATATTGCGTTGGCTTCAAAATTGGTGGATATTAATATTCACTTGGAGTCCATAGAAAAGAAGGATAAGGCTACTGATCAAGACTATGAAGATCAAGAAGAGCTTGATTAAGTTTGCCGGATAATTTTTAGAGATTGGATAAATGTTTAATGCGTGTTTATGAATATTCAAAGCAGAGTGGCGTTCCAAACAAAGAGCTTTTAGAAATGCTCAAAAAAAAGGGTTTTGAGTTAGCAAGCCACATGGCGGTGTTACCTCAAGAGGCTGTTGAATTTCTTGATAAAGCGTTAAAAAAACCTACCATAGAGCCAAAAAATCAGGCTCCGGTTGAAAAATCGAAGACTGATAATATTGCAGAAAGTGCCCCAAAGAAAGAAATGCAAAAACAGCCCATAGCGCCACAAGCGCCAATTACTCCTATTAAAGAAACACCCATTAAAGAATTGGAACGCGAAAAAAAAGATAAACCCGCACCTCAAGTTGTTGCTCCTGTCCAATCACAGCACCCTGTCTCCAAAAAAACAAATCCCGCTCAATCGGCGGCCCTAGAGCCAATATTGCTTGAACCGACTTTGTTGGCAGATCTTTCTGCTGCAGTCGGCAAACCGGTGGGCGAGGTTATTTTATTGCTCCTCAAATGGGGTATTGTCGCGACAAAAAACCAGGTATTGCCGGTCGAAACAGTATCGCGTTTGGCTGAGCATTTTCATCTGCAAACACAAAAACCTGTTGCAAAAAAAGAAGAAATCAAAAAAGCTGCTCAATCCGGACAAGACTTCACATCCCGATTGCCAGTTGTTGTGGTTGTTGGTCACGTTGACCACGGAAAAACAACGTTGCTTGATTTTATTCGAAATACTCGTGTTGCTTCGCGCGAAAAAGGTGGCATTACACAGCACCTTGGTGCTTATGAAGCGCAAACAAAGCATGGAAATATCATTTTCCTTGATACACCTGGCCATGAAGCATTTTCAAAAATGCGTTCACGCGGAATAAAGGTTGCCGATATAGCTGTCTTAGTCGTTGCGGCTGATGACAGTGTTATGCCACAAACGGTTGAATCGCTTAAACGAATTAAAGAAATTGGTATTCCTATCGTTGTGGCAGTTAACAAAATAGACAAAGTTGATCCGTCTCGCATTGATATTGTCAAACGCGATCTTGCTCAATATGAACTATTGCCTGAAGAGTGGGGCGGCGATGTGATGTATGTTCCTATTTCCGCAAAGCTTGGAACCGGCGTTGATCACCTGCTTGAAATGTTGGTGTTACAATCCCAGCTCATGGAATTGAAAGCTGATGCACAAGGTCCGGCTCAGGGATATGTGTTAGAGTCTCGAATCGAAAAGGGCCGCGGTTCTGTTGCTACATTGCTTTTACAAAGTGGTAAATTAAAAATCGGTGATTATTTTGTCTGCGGTTCGGTTTCTGGTCGCGTGAATTCAATTGTGGATTCTTTTGGTAAGCGCTTAATGTATGTGGGGCCATCAATACCGGTGCAAATAGCCGGGTTTGATGTGCTGCCTGAAGCCGGAGATTTTTTTGAAGTTGTCGCAAAAGATCAACAAAAATCACGTGTTTCCGACGCCTCAAAACGACCTGTTGCTATAGGCAAAAAGCTCTTTAGTGAAGGTTCAAAAAATATTATCGTAAAAACCGATACAAACTCATCAAAAGAAGCTTTAGTCGAATCCATAAATAAACTTTCTTTGAAAGCGGAAAAAGGATTTAACATCGTTTCTTCCGGTATCGGACACATCACAGAAGGCGATGTGGTTCTTGCGGCTGATACTAATTCTGAAATCTTTGCGTTGCATATTAAAGTTGAATCAAATGCTATGATTCTTGCGCAGCGTCTTGGAGTAGGTATTAACACATATGATGTGATATATAAACTTCTTGAAAGCCTTGAAAAAATTGCTGAGAGCGCCAAAGAAATAAAAATGGTCAAAAAGAAGATTGGCGAAGTAGTTGTGCGCAAGGTGTTTGATATCAAAAATATCGGAGTCATTGCCGGTTGTTATGTTCGCGATGGAATTATTTCCAGAGATGCCGTTGTCTCAATCTGGCGCGGAAAAAACAAGATTGGTGAAGGAAAACTCACCAGCTTGCAGCGAGATAAAAAATCAGTCAAAGAGGTTCACTCTGGGTTTGAGTGCGGATTTGTTGTGGAAAACTTCACCGCATGGGAACCCGAAGATCGCGTTGAAGCATTTATCTTAGTTCCCGCTGAATCGAGATAAATATTTCCCTACAGTTTCCATCCCAAGTCAATCGCTAGTTGATAGCGAAAAGGATTTTGATTTCCATTCAATTTTTGCAAAATAGGCGCAGAGAATCCTATTTGTAGCAAGAATCGTTCAGATGAAAACCAGAATGATGGCGCTATAAAAATAAGGTTGCCTCCACTATTTGAGTCGCGTATGCCATTTGTCTTATCGCGCTTGAATGTGGAGCCTAAAAACTCTACTAAAAAAAGATATGTGTGTTTTTGGGAATGATGAATATTTCTGCCAATTCCCAGCTGATAGAGAAAGTTATCTCCTTGTTTTGTCCTGTTTGTTTTTATTGCAAAAAGATTTCCCAGTGAGCCATACAAATACCAGTCAATCGACATACAATTAATGGTTGCTCCAAGGAAAAAGGTTGAGCTTTCTCTGTTTGTGATGGCTTGTTTTATCATTGACCCGTTTGGTCCAGAGAGAGCGGCCAATATTGTTGCTTGTAGTGCCGAATGATCCGTTGTTCTGGAAAAATAAGCATATTCCAGTTGGAGTGAAAGGCCCGAACTTGTTGATCTTCTGGTCTTGTCGGATGTGATTGTCATAGGAATGTTAAAAAAGAGAGAAAGATTATCTCTAATTCCATATAATAATCCGGGTAAAATGTTTGAGTTATTTTGACCCTTCAGGCGTATGTAGTCAGCATATACATACGCCTGAAGATTTTTTTTGTCGACAATATTCTGGCCAAATCCAAAAAGAGGGCCAGGTTGTTGCGATGATGAAAGCGCAAAATTGCCTTCTTTTACAGGAGTTTGATCTGTGTGTGCTCCACTGCTTGAGTGTATCATGCATAGTAGTATCACAAAAAAAATTGCGAAGTAATGCATGAACTCTCAATTCCTTTTTTATTTAAATATTATCCCAAAATAAGTTGGCACACGTAACAATAAATAAGCGTCCCTAAAATATCCATCAATGTTGCCAAAAATGGTCCTGCTGAGAACGCAGGGTCAATGTTAAGTCTTTTGAGGAGTAATGGAATAACACTTCCTAAACTCACTGCAAAAAAGACTATAAAAAATAAAGCAGTGCTTATTGCAACACTCAGGCTGAATGTGTAAGTGGTAAAATAGGCTCTTAGAAAACCAAAAATTGATAAGATAAAAGCAAGCATTCCCGCCATTAAAAATTCACGTTTGAGAAATCGGAATATGTTAGTAGTTCTAATTTCTCCCGTCACAAGCCCCTGTATAACAACAGCAGATGTTTGCGAACTTGAGTTTCCGCCCGCACCTACAAGCATTGTCGTAAAAAAAAGAAGAGATCCGGTCATTGTGGCTTGAAATGAACCCATGATGATTGCTGCAAATGATTGTGTTATAAGAAGCGAAACTAAAATGTAACTGCGCTCCCAGAGAAGTCGGAAAAACGGTGTTTCAAAATAGGCGTATTTCAAAGGGGCAAGGGCGGACATTTTTTGTACGTCTTCTGTTGCTTCTTCGACAAGGATATGCACCAAGGTGCTGCTTGGGATAACACCCAAAAAGTGATTATCTTCACTTACAACCGGTATGGTCATCAAGTCGTAGTGGATCATTTTGCTGGCAATTTGCTCACGATCTTGATCGGCGCGGGCAACAAATTCAACCTCTTTCATGAGTGCGTTGATGCGTATGTGTGGACGATGTAAAACTAAATCTTCGAGAAGGATGTAACCAACGAGTCGATGCCCTTTGTCGGTAACATAAATTTGTTGATAAATGTCTTTACTCAGTTGAAGTCGTTGTAAAAGTTTGATGCTTTTCTCAACAGTGAAGTCATCCATGAGAGTGAGGACTTCAGTTTCCATAATTCCACCGGCTGATTCAGGATGGAATTTCATTAAAGAAAGAACTTGTTGACGAGCTTTTTTATGGAGCAAGTTAAGGTTTTCTTTTAACTCTTGATCTGAAAAGAGATCAAATAAGTCGGTGAGTTCATCAGCGTGAAGACCGTTGAGTGCTTCAGCTTGTTCATGTTCACTCATGTAAGAAAGGCTATCTACTTTCATTACGTCAGAAAATTCTTGGAATACCTCAATTTTAACTTCTTTGGGGAGGCGTGGATACAGTTGTCGGAATGTGTTTCGGTCTATATCGGAAAAAAAACGAGCAATATCTGCCGGGTGTAATTTTATAAATTCAGACCAAAGTGCAGTTCCAAGGGTATGATCCTCTTGTAGTACAGCCTGAATATTATCCCGAACTTCTTGAATAATATTTTTATCTTCCATACATGTATCCTTTGTTTTACCCAAACTACGCGATACTCTCCGCCTTCGCCGCGTTGGCTACGACGTGACAGGCTGTTTGGGACCCAGTGTGATGGAATGAATTCGTTACCACCTGAATTCAAGAATTTTTATATACCATTCATTTGACAGGTTAAAATATTCAATTAGTGTTGTCTATTCTCTGTTGTAATTTATAGGAAAATATCGCCTCTGTGATGTAAATTTGTGTCTTTTAGAAAACGTTGTTTTTGACAAGGAGGTCATTTGTTCTTAATATGAATTTAATGATAGTTTTTTAAAACGGGATATAAAATGGAGTCTCGCAACAAAATCGTCCCTGGACATATCTATGTCTTTACAATAACGCTTGATACGGCATCAGAGCGGCTTGATAAGTACATTGCAGCCCAATTTACCGGGTATTCACGAACCTTTATTCAAGATCTTATCACTCAGGGGTATATTACCGTCAATACGCGACCGGTAAAACCGAGCTATACCTTACGAGTGAATGATGAAATTCGATTAAAAGGGCCTGAAATTGCCCAAAAAACAGCTACTCCCGGTAAAATAACGCTTCCGGTTGAAATCATTTATTCCCACGATGATTTTTTGGTGCTTAACAAACCGGCCGGGCTTATGGTCCATCCCCCCGAATCAACAGGAGAAAGCTTGGTAAAGGTTGAATCTGAACCCACCCTTATCGATTGGATTGGTCAAAATCACTCAGAAATAGCCCATATTGGCGTTATCGATAGACCGGGAATTGTCCATCGTTTAGATAAGGACACTTCGGGGATAATTATTATCGCTCGAACCAATTATGCGCATGCCCAATTTACCGCTTTTTTTAAAGACCGAACGATCCACAAAACATACCACGCTTTAGTCGAAGGTCACCCGCCAAGAGAGGGGACTATTTCTTTTCCGATAGGTAGACATCCTATTCTGCGGCATAAGATGGCAACATTCACCCAAACCGATCGGCAAAAATCGTCAACCATTAGGGAAGCGGTCACCCATTATAGAGTATTGGAATATTTTGAGACTTGCTCGTTGGTGGAGCTCAAACCAGTAACCGGCAGAACCCATCAAATTCGGGTTCATATGGCCGCGATTAGCCATCCGCTTCTTGGCGATCAAACCTATGGAAAAAAATCTTCCTACATCAAACGTCATGCGCTTCACGCATATGCAATATCATTCGCGTTTGGTTCAACGGAATATGAATTAGTTTGTCCTAAACCAACTGATTTTGCTGCCGCCGAACAGGCTTTAAAGAATAAACAATGAAAGAGGTTGTGGTTAACTCATTAAAACAGGAAATTTTTGACGTTTTGACCATCAATACCCCAGGTTCATCGTTTTGTGAAATAACGGATAAATTTTTGTGCCTATAATTTCGGTTTATGTATGTTCCGATCGAAAAACGCTCGCAGCGACTGCTTTGTGCGAATATCTACGTCATGAGCAGCCTCGAATATTTTTTGCGCTAAATCGGTTATTAAAATCCAATCAATTTTGCCAGCCAATTTCGATTGCTGAGAAACGACTAATAGCAATAAGAGAAGCTCCAGAGGTAACTTCGGTGTTGATATATCCCATAGTTTTGCCGTGTTATCCATGGAAACAGTGAGAACTTTTGAACTGTCGGGAGAGAAGCGGGCCGAATTAACCTGCCTGGTGTGTTGGAAGGTATGGATTAGATTTCCGGTAGTGGCATCCCATAGTTTTGCAGTGTCATCCTTGGAAGCGGTGAGAACCTTTGAGTCATCGGGAGAGAAGATGGCCGACTTAACCTGCCTGGTGTGTTGGAAGGTATGGATTAGATTTCCGGTAGTGGCATCCCACAGTTTTGCCGTGTTATCGTCGGAAGTGGTGAGAACCTTTGAGCCGCCATCGAGAGAGAAGCGGGCTGAACGGACTGCCCCGTTGTGCTGGAAGGTATGGATTAGATTTCCGGTAGTAGCATCCCATAGTTTTGCAGTGTCATCCTTGGAAGCGGTGAGAACCTTTGAGCCATCGGGAGAGGAGATGGCCGACTTAATCCAATCTTCGTGTTGGAAGGTATGGAGTAAATTTCCGGTAGTGGCATCCCACAGTTTTGCCGTATCATCGTCGGAAGCGGTGAGAACCTTTGAGCCATCGCGAGAGAAGCCGGCAGAAACCCGATCTTCGTGTTGGAAGGTATGGAGTAGATTTCCGGTAGTGGCATCCCACAGTTTTGCCGTATCATCGTCGGAAGTGGTGAGAACCTTTGAGCCATCGGGAGAGGAGATGGCCGAATAAACCCAATCGTTGTGTTGGAAGGTATGGAGTAGATTTCCGGTAGTGGCATCCCACAGTTTTGCCGTGTCATCCTTGGAAGCGGTGAGAACCTTTGAGCCATCGGGAGAGAAGATGGCCGAATAAACCCAATCGTTGTGTTGGAAGGTATGGAGTAGATTTCCGGTAGCGGCATCCCACAGTTTTGCCGTGTCATCCTTGGAAGCGGTGAGAACCTTTGAGCCATCGGGAGAGAAGATGGCCGAATAAACCCAATCGTTGTGTTGGAAGGTATGGAGTAGGTTTCCGGTGGCGGTATCCCATAATTTTGCCGTGTAATCGTTGGAAGCGGTAAGAATCTTTGAGCCGTCGGGAGAGAAGATGGCCGAATTAACCGCGCCATTGTGTTGAAAAGTATGTAACGGTTGCCGATTTAAAGCGTCAAGCAGCACTTTTTCAACGGCTGGCGTTTGCAACATAGTTGTACTGATTTCGCCAAGCAGCTCTTGCGGTAACCCAAGCGATTGAAGAAAATTTTTTTTGCTCGCAAAATCAGCGAGGAAATCATCTGAAGTCATAAGTTGCCCGCATCGGTCAACCACGAGAGGAAACAGTGGTCCGACGTTAAGCCAGTTGACGGCTTTGAGTAATTCGATTGTTTTGCGTAAATCTAACGATTTCAACTTGTCTTGAATGTCTTTTTTCATTGCAATTGGATTTGCCTGTTTTTCATGAACGATTTTCATCAAGGGGTAAAGGGGATCTGAAAAAAGATCAGCGGAAATATATAGAATAACTATTGGAGAATCGTTTCCAAAATCTTCGATCATGCTTTTGATTGTTGCTGACGTTTTAAGCACGTCAACATCCGCTTTGATTTCTTTGTCTCCCACCAAAACAGTCACTTCATTTGTCGGTTGATTTTCTCTCTGGATATCGATCGAATTTATGGAAATATATATAAAACAAAGAAGTAATACGTTTTTTTTCATAATTTCTCCGTGTATAAGTTGAGCCTAGATTGATTATATCCAGCAAATAATTCATTTTGCAATATTTTTATAAAATACATTTGAACAAAATATTGAAATTGCTAATGGCGGTCATTTATACTCAAAAGCAAACAATTCATTTCAAGGGGGATAATGAATGAAGATATCTATGCTTGCTGTAGTATGTGCATTTCCACTCTATGGAATCACCAATCACTTTCAAATTCATCTAGTCGAAATTGAGAACGAGTTAAATAAAAAGCTGAGTGTGTATGATGAATCCGATCGCTTTATAACGAATATCTTGCCCAAACAAACATTGCCTTTTAACTATTCTTTATCGGAAGAGACGATAACTCGATCACGCAATATTCAGAACGGTATTATTGAAGCGAAATTCAGCAATTTTGCAACATCACGATCTATTCGTTTCGAAACAGAACCCTCTTTTGCAAATGGCATGAAAAATCCACAAATTGTGTTGTTGCTCAAGTCTGAGTTAACATTCGATCGATATATGGGTCGTTATAAAGTTGAACTTGAAGTGATCGATTATCATACTGGAGCTCGATTGGCAGAAAAGATAAAATCGTATGATGCCTACAAAGATCATTCATTACAAGTGAAACTTGAGATTGGTGCCCCGAAAAGGAAGACAGATTCCGTGTCGGTTGATCTCGATTTGAAAGATTAGGCGCAATTGATTTTTTGAAGTTGTAAAAATAGCCATTCCGTTCGTATGGATTCGATTCCGCTACGCTACACTCACCACGAACGGGTAAGGTGTTTTTTTGCGATACCAAAACACGAAGATACAACCTTTTTTTCATGACAACAAAAGCAACAGAGCCCATAAAAAAATCAGGGCCCGAGCGGAACCCTGATTAATTATTCGAGTAAAGTTATTTTTACGTATAAATAACTTTAACTTCGCAGCGACGGTTTGGCCATTGGGCTTCACGATCACCTTCAACCGGTTTGCCATTAATGATAGCAGCCATTTCTGATCCACGACCAACAATTTTGATGGCAGAAGCTGGAATTCCTTCCTCAACTAAAGCATCACGTATTGTTTTAGCGCGACGTTCCGACAACGCAATATTGTATGCTTCAGAACCAGCTGAATGACATGAGTGTCCTTCTGTTACCACAAGCACTTCTGATGTGAATCCGGTAGATTCGTGATTTTGCATCTTTTCTTTAATCATGGAAATATCGGATGACAATGATGCTCTTTGATCTTCGCGAATGTTATCGCCATCAAAGTCGAAGTAAATTGTCTTGAATTGAGCGTCTGGTGCAACATCTTTGTATGCCATAGGCTCGTCTGCAGGAAGTTGATCTATATCAACAGCAGATGGAAGTTCATCTTGACCAATGAAGTCTGCGATATCGCTATCATAGAAGCTTTGCTTTTCTATGGAATCACCGGCGACTGGTATGTCTACGGTTTTATACACTTCATTTCTTGGCTTTGTTTCTACCTTTTTACGTCTCCACCAGCAGCCAGGCAAGCTGAGTAATAAGACAAGGGCAAGGGCACATACTTTTTTCATGAAGTCCTCCTTTAAAGGTTGTTGTTTTTCTATCTTGCCACCAGGACTTTATCACATTTTAACGCTCTTTTCTACCCATTTTTAATTAAAGGGAGTATACTTTTCACAAAAGATTTGCTCATTTCCGCATAATCATATTGGACAATGAGAATAGAAAATATATATTTAACAGGTAAAAAATTCTTCAATGAAAAAAATTTTAATAAATCACAATCCTTGGCAAACTCGTATAGCAATCACCAAGGAAGGGCTGTTGCAAAACATCTATTTTGCGGCGCATGTAGAACATCCTTTAGAGCGTGTATTTTTTAAGGGAACCATCACTAAGGTTTTGCCCGGAATACAAACGGCATTTGTTGATATTGGCCAGGAAAAAGCCGGCTTTTTACATATTTCAGAAATCGATCGCGAAATGGCAATTGAAAAAATGAGCGACCATGAATCGCTTGATGATGATGAAGTAGTAGTAAAACCGAGAATACAAAAAAACTCGATTGATATCAGCACCATTCTCAAAGAGGGTGACCCTATATTGGTTCAGGTTAGCAAAGAACCGGTCTATGAAAAAGGCGCCAAGCTTTCAACCTGCTTCACATTGCCAGGACGTTTTATTGTCTTAATGCCAAACATCCCTCGCATCGGAATTTCAAAAAAAATAGATGATCGTGAGGAACGCAACAGGCTAAAAGGGATAGTCAAAGGCTTGCTGCCTGAAGGCATGGGGGCGATTATACGAACCACCTCTGATGGCAGGAAAGACGATGAAATTAAAAAAGATGTTGATTTCTTGGTCGAAACGTGGAGAGTGATTGAGAAAAAATATCAAGCTGCCGCTCCTCAGGAACGACTTCATGAAGACATAGAACTCCCTTTGCAGATCGTTCGGGATCATCTTGATGAAGATGTCGAATCGGTCATTTGTGACACCAAGGACATGCAAAAAAAGGTCTACTCTTTTGTTAAACTAATTGCCCCCGAATATTCTCAACGGGTGCTTTTATATCAAGAACATCAGACACTTTTTGACCATTTTAACGTTGAAAGACAGATAGAAGCCGCGCTTGATCGTAAGGTACCCCTCAAATCGGGCGGTTCATTGATCATAGAGTCGACCGAGGCGATGAATGTTATCGACGTGAATACCGGCAAGTATACCGGTAAAAAGAGCCTTGAAGAGACAATTTTGAAGACCAACTTGGAAGCAGCTCAGGAAATTGTCAGACAATTGCGCTTACGTAATATCGGCGGGTTGATCGTTATTGACTTTATCGATATGAGCATTGTCTCCAACAGGCAAAAATTGTTCAAATTCTTTGAAAAAACATTGCGAGAACAAGATAAGTTCCAGTCTGTTGTGTTGAAGATTTCCGAGTTTGGGCTTGTGCAAATGACCAGAAAGCGCTCGGGAAAAACGTTGAGCCAGCAGTTGATGGATTCCTGCCAACAGTGCCATGGGCTTGGAGTAGTAAAATCTCTTGAGACAGAAAGTTATCAGATCTTAAGAGCGCTTCGAGCTGCGGTTGAGAAGAATAAGATGATTCACGTGCAGCTTTCGTTGCATCCGGATATTTTTGAGTATATCACCTCGACTGAATATGATTCGATACTCGATTTAGAAAAGCAGTATGGTTGCAAGATCACGTTAGTCTCTCAGAAGAGTTTCAAGATGAGCCAAAGTAAGATTGAATAAGAAAAGAGGCCTTCAATCGAAGGCCTCTTTTGTGATAATCCTTTATAGAATGTGTATTTCGCCTCTCTTGCGTAAGTTTGTGTAAGACGTTTCAGTGTTACAGTTAGAACATCTTACAGTATATGTAGATCCCTCCGCTGGAATTGCGTTAAAGTCGGCATCACGGATTGAGTGCGTTCCTACGGGAATCTTACACTCAATATCTTTTTTAAAGTTGTCTATCTCTGATTGTAGCTGTTTTATTGTCTCTTTATCTTTGGTATACCAAATAGCATATTCTGTACATGCTTCACTACGCTCCTTAAGCTGAGCAGCGACGTTTGTATGAGTTCTTTCCAAAGATCTCATTTTCTGATCTATTTGATGCACTGAGTATGCTGCAGAAAGAACACCACCAACCAGTGATGTGTAGGCATGGATATTGCTCGCATCATGCACAGAGTAAGACATTTTGACTCCAGCCTTCTTTTCTTGATCACTTAAATAATTTTTTAGCGTATTGGCCGCCAAAAATCCAATTCCATTCCCGCCTAAACCAACGCCGAATTTGCGCCATGTACCTTTTTGTCGTCTTGCAACTTCAAATGATGCAATTGCTGCAACGGTTGAGACTGCGGTTGGCCCGTAGACCCATGCTGCGCGACGGATTGCAGAGTTTGCATAATTGAATGCAGAATTAAATTTTTCTTTTTGTGCATCTGAAAATAGATGGCTTGCTTGGGCGTGTGCCACAAAAAGGCATAATATTGATAAAAATAGACGTTTCATGTGTTCTCCAATAAAAATTAACTTATTAATTACACGCTTTGGATTATATTAATCACGATATCATATTTTGTCTATTTGTCAATTTATGGCTATTTTTCAACCAGTTCTTCCAGGTCTTTTTTCAGGTTCAAACAGGGCAATATCCTCCAAGCCCCAAACGAAATATACGGGATTGGAATGCCCATTCAAATGTTTCATGAATGCTTTTTGATATCTTCTTTCAAATCATTAAGAATGTGTTCCATTTTTTGATGAAACGCAATGATATCGTTTTGATCGCGGGTGTAGGCTTTCACCTTAAATTGATCGCCGACAGCTTTTTGATTAAGCAAGAGGTCCTGATCTAAAATCAATCGATATTGGATCTCTTCCATGCCACCATTCGCTGGGTTATTGTCTTTATCAACAAGCATTGTCGGATTTTTTCTCACTTGTTCAAGGTATTCGTGAGTCGAATTGAATTTTTCAACATTTCCTGATTTTGTTCTGTAATAAACGTTACGCTTTATACCGCCTGCATGAGAAGTATAGCTTGTTTGATCGAGTAAGTTTTTTGAAATACCCAATTGCAGCATGATATTAGCGCCTTTAGTGTTCGTTTGTTCTTCGTTAAATTTTTGAATTGTTTCAGCAAAACGTTTTTCGTATGACTCACGTATCGATTGAGGCATCTGATAACGCATCAATAGAGATTGAATTGTAGGGTTCAAATCTTTTTTAGAGTCCAGCTGTCTGAACCAAAAATCTCCGGCACAAACGCTATCATATTGAGGGACAAATGTATGAGATGTTGCAAGAAGGCGTGCGGCAAAAAAACTACCATAATCACAACAATCTCTGCAGAGTTTTTCTTCATTTTCTCTATTGGAGTAAAAACTATCTGAACCTTTGCATTTCATGAGTCTATACCGAAGTATTGTTTCATTACTCATGAGTGGATTTTTTGCTCTATCAAGCAAAGTGATATATTTATTTTGAAGATATTTCTCTTGTAAAAAATTACTTGGACGCAATTTGAGAAAATCATTGGCTTGAGATTTGTTTGCGAGTTGATCAAGTTGTGTTTCTAGGAATAATGTTCCGTATCTATCGGGAGTAAGTGCGTGATATTGCACAGATAATCCTGATGATGCTATATCTTTTTCTGATTGCAACATGGCATTAAGTGTTCGCATATGAGGACCAGATTTGCTGACGCTGACATGTCTGTCTCCGCCCCAGAAAAGAACATCTGCATTATTTCGAAACAAAAGTGTACTTTCCGTGTTTGATAATCGGAATGGAATACCTCTTTTATCGAATGTTTTGAGAATAGCTTTTTTCAAATATCGCTTGGTGGGTAATTCTGAAAAATACTCCTTTACAGAGTTATATCCAGCGCCTTTTTTCAATGGCTGCACGAAATATTTTTCAAGCTTTTCCGGATGATTTGTTTGCAAATAACTGTGAACGGTTTCGCTTTGCAAAGCAGCAACTCTCAGCATATTGAGCACAGATTCAGATTGTGTTGCCACAAAAGCGGTACCTGCAGCAACAGCTGCTCTTGAAACGTTGCTTTTTGGCAAAAATCGTGCCATTGCATTCGCAGATTTTGCTGTGAATAAAGCCGATAATGAAAGGGTAAAAAATAGTAACTTTTTCATCTGTTTCTCCCAGCCTTCGCCCTTACTTCGTAGTAAATCCCTTAGGGGGGAGTTAAGCTACGGCGGGGCAGGCCATTTTTATAACCTTTTTAGTAGTTATTAATAGAATAACAGAAGTTTTCTATTTGTCAATTTAAACCTATTTTTCAACCAATTCTTCCAGGTATTTTTCAGGTTCAAACAAGGCTATATCTTCCAAGCCTTCCCCAAAGGAGATATACAGGGTCGGGATGCCAAGTTGATGGGCTACCCCAAAAACGATGCCCCCTTTGCCTGAGCCGTCCATTTTGGTCAAAATAATGCCATCTAATTGGGTGCTTTCGTGGAATAATTTGGCCTGTTCAAACGAGTTTTGGCCAAGCATGCCGTCAATGGTCAGGAGAGTCACTGTTTTTGCATTTGGAAGCTGTTTTTGGACTGTTTTCTTGCATTTTTCAAGCTCTTTCATGAGGTTGGCTTTACTTTGCAGGCGGCCGGCTGTGTCGATAATAAGCACATCATAGCCCCCGGTTTTAAACTGTTCGCATGCTTGATAAATCACCGAAGCAGGGTCTTGGCCCGGGTTGCCTTGCACAATTGTGGCGCCTATTTTTGCTGCCCAGGTGGTCAGCTGGTCAACGGCCGCTGCGCGGAATGTGTCAGCTGCTGCGAGCAACACTTTTTTGCCTTGTTTGATAAACCGATGAGCTAGTTTTGCGGCACAGGTTGTTTTTCCACTGCCATTGATCCCCACAAGTAAAAAAACATTTTTATTTTCAATTGTCGGGTCAACTGGTTTTAGGATAGTTCTGAGTTCTTCTTTAAGTGCTTGTTTTAAATCAGTTCCGGTTGCAATGATCCCTTTGTTCACTTTATTTTTGATATTTTCAATCACCATGCGGGTTGTTGAAACGCCCGTATCTGCCGAGAGCAAAATAATCTCTAGCTCTTTGAGGGTTGCCTCATCGACTGCGGTGCGACCGAATAAACCTGCAAGCTTTGAGGTGACTTGTTGATATATTTTAGAGAGTGCGTTTTTTACAAATCCAAACATATTTTATCCTACGCTTTTATCGGTACAATATCTTAGTTGAATAGATCCTGAAACAAGTTCAGGATGACAAAATGATATGATCTTTTTATAAAACTTAATTTTCTTTTTGTATAAATCCCGCTCTTAAACATTACACGAACCTCAATTCGTGGCAATTTGTTTTACGGAAACTATAAAATGTCAACAGGCACTTGTTTCAGGATCTTCAAAATAGAGTTCATACAAGTCCTTCCATAAGGAATTATTTTTTTCAATTAAATCAATCTTCCATTCTCTATGCCACCGCTTTAATCTTTTTTCCGCATTGAGAGCATCTTCGATATGTTCAAATGCTTCCACATACACAAGTTTGGTCAAACTGTATCTTTTAGTAAAACCCGCAATGAGTTTTTCTTTACGTTCTTTTATTCTTCGCTGCAAATCATTGGTAACCCCTGTATAAAGAGTTCCTCTGTATTTATTAGTGAGTATGTAAACATAATATTTTTTCATAATTGTTAAAAATTGGATCCTGAAACGAGTTCAGGATGACACAACAAGGAGTTGCCAGAGAAAATCATAACACGTTAACAAAATATAAAACCCAAATAACATCGATCTCTTCTTATCAAAAAATTCAACAGACACTTAAAATGTCATCCTGAACTCGTTTCAGGATCTTCAAAATATAGTTCATACAATCTCTTCAGCAAATATGACACGTAATAAAATCAATTAAACCCGTGCGATTTTTTGGAGTCCGCGTGCGTTAGCGTGGGGTTATAACATTGGCTCTACTCGTTGTAAAAACAATTTTAATCGTCGATAATCATTTCCTACCAACAAAGAAAAAGTTGATGCAAAGCGATCAATCCGTTCGCCGGTAAACATTTTTAACTCAATTTGTTGTCGTATTAAAGCCAAAATAAGTTCATCAAGATTTGAGCCTTGTTGCACTGAAGAAAAGAGCACATGCAAATATCGTTCGGAACTCAAAAGATCTTTTATATCATCCATGCACACGGAGCTCACAAAAGAATGTATCGGCGGCGGCGTTCCAGGCAGTTGATACACAATTGATCCCTTATATTTGTATGCCAGAGGGATGCAATTGATGGTTGTTTTTAAAAATTCAAAAATTTGGGGCTGCTCTCGCTTGAGCTGTTCAAGATCTTTTTTATAGGGGAATGGATAGCGAACCGGGTCCATCGTGCCGGTGTTAATTTGGCTCACAACGCCATAAAGCGTCGTTTGTTGATGAGTCACCTGAACAATTGAACCAAACGGGATCAGCGCATCCCATTGCCAGTTTTGAGCAAGCCAGTGTGTCAGCGAGCTTTCAATAATTTCAGAAAATGGTTTGTTGGTCATTGTATTCATCAGTGTATTCTAAAGTTATATCAGATTTGAGGAAACTTCTTCTGTGTATGATCGAAGCGTTGCAGGTGATAATCGATTCTCGATGTTGGGCGGTCGCATATCCCTTGTGTTGCTCGAGTGCATAGCCTGGAATAATGGCATTGTACGATTCCATCAAGCTATCCCTTTTTACTTTTGCAATAATCGACGCTGCGGCTATTGAGCTGGAGAGTTTCTCTCCTTTGGGGAAATAGTGAACGGGGATATCAGCCACGCAGGTGTCCGCCAGGCGGAGCGGCATAGCATCAATCAGGATAGATTCTGGTCTGGGGGCATAGGCCAACAGGTGCAACAGCGCTTTTTTCATGGCAATCAGGGTTGCATGCCAAATATTATGGGTATCGATTGCTCGATGGTTGACGATCCCATAGCTGTAAAAACAGTGTTTTTTGATCCAGACAGACGCTTTCAGGCGTTCTTCTAGGGTCATCAGCTTTGAATCTTTTAAGAACGCAGGGGCTTTTCCCTGGGGCAATATGACAGCAGCTGTAACCAGGGGGCCAGCTAAACACCCTCTCCCTACCTCATCAATTCCGCAAACAACCTGGTTTGCCTGCCAGGCTACAGATTCAAAGTAATTCTTTCTGAATTTTTCCTGCTGATTTGAAAAGCGTTTTGCTTTTATCATGAAATTTCTTTTCTGTTTGACATGTTTGCAAAAATTAGTACAATGAGAAATAAGGCAGTGTAATATAACCTATATTACAATACAGTTGTACCATATACCTGTACATAATAACAGGAGGAGTATCCTATGTCATCACGTTCAACAGAATTACGTGTAAAAGAATTGTTAAGAGAAAAAGGTTGGACAACCAAAGTCTTGGCTGAAAAGACCGGTATGTCTGAAAGTTACTTGACCCACATTAAAAACGGGACTCGTCGCTGGAATGAAGACTCCTTGAGAAAGCTTGCAAATGCTTTTGAAGTAAGTCCCATTGATCTTTTCGCACAAAGACGCAAACGCACTGATAACATTGACAGCACCGTTAGCCTTCCCGAGAAGTCAGACGTCGAAATCAAAGTTCAAATCGTGCCAGTTGTGGGCGAAATCCCTTCGAATCCAACCGAATATAACAATCAGTTAACGCAAGTTACCACCGGGTTTAAAGATGTCTTTATTCCGGTGATCAACAGCAATGATTCATCAATGTTTGCATTGTGCGTTGAAAACAACTTCATGGCGCCGACGTTTGTAAAAGGTGATTATTTGATCATCTCCCCAGGCGTTTGGACTCGTTCAGGCGACATTGCGGCCGTTGAATTTGGAAACGAAACTCCGCAGAAGGCGATTATGCAAGTTACCTATACTGAAGACTTTATAGTTCTTGAGTCGGTAAACCATAAAACTCCGCCGTTAGCGCTTGTTCGTGGTAAAGATCACTTCCGTATTATCGGACGCGTGATTCAACGTCAACAAAACTTGTTGTAAAAATAAAAAGGGTCGATTTTCAGAATCGGCCCTTTTTATTTATTGAGCAGCCAAAGAATCCCAGTTGACACCCCCCCCTATTATGATATTCTAATAGTAATAATAACAATTCAAATATGGAGTTTTTATGAAAAAACAATTGTTAATTGGCTTGATGCTGATTGCGTCAACTCAAGCATTTGCCGGTGAAAACAACCAAAAACCGTCGCTTGCGTTAGCAGCTGCAATGGCCGCTCCGGCAATAATTATGGGCGGTCTGGAAATAGCTTCGTTGATCAATAGCGCGATTCTTTCATATCGCGGCTACACATATTACAACGGAGGCGTTTACAGCAAAGGGTGGTATAAGTGTGAGACGTTTGATGTTAAAGACTCAAGCAATCCAAACTTAATACACAGATTTCACATCACTAACATCGATCAACCGCTCAACAGATTTTAATAGATCTCTTTAGTGTGAATCAAATGAGAAAAGAGCTGCTTATAAAAAAGCGGCTCTTTTTGTGCGCCCAACTTGCCAGTTGCAAAAAAAATGCGCACTCTATTTCTTAACCCGCGCATATCATTTGTTCATTCAAGGAAATTATGATTCCCGATTCTTCAAAAACGCTTTATTTAATCGATGGCTCTGCCTATTTATATCGAGCCTACTATGGCTTACGCCCGCTGCACACGCTCAAAGGCGAGCCAGTGCAGGCGGTGTATAGTTTTTGTCGGATGATCAAAAAATTTATCAATACATTCAAACCAGAATATTGCGTGCTGGTCTGGGATAGTAAAGGCAAGACAACGCGTCATGAAATTTTTCCCGAATATAAAGCGACGCGTCAAGCGCCACCGAGCGATTTGTTTACACAAAAAGAATATATTATCCAATTTGCCGATTTGATCGGGTTGCCGCAACTGGGCAAAACCGGCGTTGAAGCAGATGATTTGATGTTTTCATTAGCGAAAGAAGCGCGCGAGCGTGGTCAGCAGGTGGTGATTTTATCTGCTGATAAAGATATGGGCCAAATGCTGACTGACGAAGGTATTACGTTATACGACCCATTCAAAGATGCAATCATTGATCGCGCGCAGCTCGAGACAAAATTAGGCTTTCCTCCCGAAAAACTTCCCTTTTATTTTGCGCTCCTGGGCGATAGTTCTGATAATATTCCTGGCGTAAAAGGCATCGGTCAAAAAGGTGCAACTGATCTTGTGCAGCAATTTGCATCGCTTGATGATATGTATGAAAAAATCGATCAAGTCGTAAAGCCGAAAACAAGACAAGTGTTGATTGAGCAAAAAGAAAAAGCCTATTTGAGCTACGAACTTTTTCTGCTGCAGTATTACGCTACCGACAAAAACAAAGATCAGCTCAGCTTTGACGGATCACAGTGGGCAAACGCGGCGCCTCTTTTTGCTGAGTTAAATTTTAAATCATTATTGCAAGAAATAGGTGCGCCAGGCGATAGCGCACAAGTCGCACAATTGGAACATGCTTCATTATCTCAATACACATTTATTACCATTTCCGATGAGAAATCTCTTGATGAGCTTGTTGCCGAAATAAAACGTGCGGGCGTTGTTGCCATCGACACAGAAACAAATGGACTGAGTCCGTTAGAAGTAGATTTAGTTGGTATTTCGTTGTGCACCGCAAAGGGAACAGCCTACTACATCCCGACCGGACATAAAATTGAGCCCGCCTCTGCTACAAATGCTGCGGCCGTGCCCGGCGAAGCTCACCGAGTCGGAAGACCCGGAATGAGCGAAGATCGGGTCGGGCATAAAATTGAACAAATTCAACTTCCTCTTGAAACAATTATTAAGCATCTGAGCCCTGTTTTGCGCAGCGACGTGAAAATTTATATGCATAATGCCAAATTTGATCAAGAAGTGTTGCACGCACATGGCATTTCAATCGATTCAGTCGATTTTGACACAATGGTTGCGGCAAGTTTAATCGTCAAAGATTGGCAGCGGGCTGCGCTCAAAGAATTGTCGCAAGTGTATCTCAATGAGCGAATGTTGACCTTCCAAGAAGTTGTCAAAAACAATGGATACAAAGATTTTTCAGAAGTCCCCCTTGAGCTTGCAACTGCATATGCTGCCGCCGATGCGCATCAGACCATGCAACTGGTGCCCATTATGCAAGATGAGTTAAAAAAAGTGGGGCTCGAGGATTTGTATTATAACCTTGAAGCTCCTATCACAACCATTTTATATCAGATGGAGCTTGCGGGCATTTCGCTTGATGTGCCATTTTTGAAAAAATTGGATGAAAGCATTATTCGAGACATTGAAACGATTGAAACGGAAATTGCACATCAGATCGGATCAGAATCAACTGAAGGGATCAACCTCAACTCTCCGCGACAAATTGAGCAACTGCTTTTTGTGCGCTTAGGACTTCCTCCGCAAAAAAAGAGTGCTAAAGGAACCGGCTATTCGACAGACCAAGAAGTACTTACTGCACTTTCAAAATTGCACCCTGTGCCCAGTCTTTTAATAAAATATCGAGAACTTACCAAACTCAAAAGCACTTATGTGGACGCATTGCCCACCTATGTGAATCCAAAAACAGGAAAAATTCACACCTCTTTCAGTCAGATCGCTGTCGCCACAGGGCGATTGGCAAGCTCTGACCCCAATTTGCAAAACATTCCGACCGCTTCAGGGTATGGCATCTTGGTTCGCGAAGCATTTAAAGCGGATCCGGGAAATGTGTTTATAAGTGCAGACTATTCACAAATTGAGCTTCGAGTGCTTGCTGAGCTCTCGGGTGATCCGGCGCTTATTGAGGCATTTACTCACAATGTGGATATTCACTCACAAACGGCAGCGCGTTTATTTGATGTGCCGCTTGCGGGAGTCACCTCCCAGATGCGTCAGCTGGGCAAACGAATTAATTTCAGTATTTTATATGGCCTTACACCTTTTGGTCTCTCCAAGGATCTTGATATACCACTGCGAGACGCAAAGCTCTATATTGATAAATATTTTGCTCAATACCCTCGAGTTTCTGAGTGGATGGAGCAGGTGGTGCAAGAAACTAAAGAAAAAGGATATGTGACGACCTACTGGGGTAGGCGCCGTTATATACCGGGCATTTATGAAAAAAACGCTTCGCTCTATCAAGAGGCGCGCCGTGTCGCGATTAATACCAAGGCCCAAGGGACGGCCGCTGAAATCATGAAATGGGGGATGATTCGGCTTGATGAAGCTCTCAAGAGGACTGATATACCGGCAGAAATGGTCCTTCAGATCCATGATGAATTGCTTATCCAGGCGCCCCAAGAACAGATTCAAATGGTAGAAGAGCTGGCCAAAAAGGAGCTTGAGGCTGTGGTATCATGGAAAGTGCCTTTGGTCGTTTCTGTGAGACATGGCAGCACTTGGAAAGAAGTGACAAAATAGTAAAATAGTCCAGCCGTCGCTCATGCTACGAAGTAAGACACCCCAAATGAAATTTGGGGGCCCCGTTAAATAATGGGTATAGTCTCTGTAAATATGGCAAAAAACACCATTGTTATATTGACATTTTCCTCTCTTTGGCCATACTGAAATCTGTATTGGTCAATATCTGGGGCATCAAATTGTCTGTCCGGAGCTCATTGATTCAGATACAAAATTCATGTCTTTTTTGATAACATCAACAGACTTTGTAAAAAATTAAATTAATAAAAAATAATCTTCTAAGGGAAATACGATGGCAACGAGTAAATCCGGTGGTAGTACGTCGAATGGTCGAGATAGTAAAAGTAAACGACTAGGCGTCAAACTTTTTGATGGTCAACATGTTTCTGGCGGTGAAATTATCGTTCGTCAACGCGGCACTCGCTTCCATGCGGGTAAAGGTGTTGGACGCGGTGGTGATGACACACTTTTTGCGCAAGCTGAAGGCTTGATCAAGTTTCACTACGGTCCAAAAGGACGCCGTTACATTTCAGTTCTTGCTGCATAAACCTACTTGTACCCAAATTCAGCATGAGTTTCATTTGGGGCCTACTTTGTTAAAACTTCGTAGGACAAGCAGACCAAGGCACTTCGAAGCTGCGGAGCAGCGAAATAGTATCAATAAGCTTTTACCCAAATTTGCATTTGAGGCCCAAGCTTCGAAGGTCAGGTTCAATTCTGATACTATGTCAAAAGTTTGAAAGCAATAGGATTTGCGAAGGCGAATTCTGCAATAAAAAAATCATGGTGTCTTATTTCAATAGAAGCGTAAGGCACCGGGGAGTATACATGATTAATTTTCTTAAATATCGCTGGCTCAGTGCCATCTTTTCAATTTCACTTGTCGCCTCATTTATCGGTCTTTTTACCTATCGGTTAATGACCACGGGGTCGCCTTTTAATTATAGTGTTGAGTTTACTGGTGGAACCCAGTTCCTTATCGAATTACAATCACCTGTTTCTGCTGAACAAGTAAAATCAGCGCTTGAATCTGAAGGGTGGTCGGGGGTAATAGTTAGATCATTTGCCGATAATCAAAATCGTTTGCTTGTTCGTGTGAAAGAGTTTTCAAATGATTCGCAAGGGCTTGCTGAAAACATGCGGCAAGTAATGCAAAAGAAATTCGGCGAGCAAAATAAAGTGACCATTTTACAAGTTGAAGCCGTGGGAGCTGGCGTCGGAGCTGAGCTTCGTAATAAATCAATTAAGGCGATTGTTATCTCTTTGATTGCCATGCTGATTTACATAGCAGTTCGCTTCTGGTCGTTTGCATT
This sequence comes from uncultured bacterium, assembly GCA_963713925.1. GTDB lineage: Bacteria > Babelota > Babeliae > Babelales > Vermiphilaceae > MFD01112-c2. The sequence continues at coordinate 97,317 of OY970212.1, read as the reverse complement.
TGCAACCGGAGCTGTTGTTGCTTTGGTGCATGATGCGATAGCAATGCTTTTTGTATTTATGTTCTTTGGAATTGAAATTTCAATGACCGTTATCATGGCGATATTGGCTATTTTAGGTTATTCCATTAACGATACCATTGTTATATTTTCTCAAATTCGCGACAATTTGAAGCGTATGTCAGGAAAATCTTTGACAGAAATTGTTAATACAAGTTTGAATCAAACATTGCGAAGAACTATTTTGACCAGCGTTTCAACAGCAGTTGTTATTTTGCCACTGCTCTTTTTAGGTGGAGAAGCGCTTCGTAATTCTTGCATTGCTCTTTTAGTGGGAATTATTTTCGGAACATATTCTTCCATATATATTGCAAGTCCTGTGATGATGTTGCTATATAAAAATCAGAACTAGATCATTTTAGTAATAGCCTTATGTTGTGCACATTGCTATGAAAAAAGCCGATCGTTTTGGTATTTGCATTTATTTTTTATTCTACGATGCCTGATAGTTACACACTTTTTTGAATCGTGGGAGGGTGAGTAAAACCCTTCGTAGCTTCAGCGTAGTAGGGCGCATGACATTTTTGCATGATTTATTCATGCTCTACATAAAGGTTTATTCATGATTTTGATATATTTATTTTCTATAAGGAGCTTTGAATGAGCGCTCAGGATCCACGCTTATTGCGCAATCAACAGCCGGAACAAAAAGAAGAGCAAGAGATGAAGGATCATGACTCCGCCTTTGCCACAGATGCAGCAAGAGAAGCTCGTCAAGATAAGCAGGCGGAACATCAATCACAAGCCGGACAAGCGGGCGAATCTTCTGCAAATCCCGAAAGCAGCACAGAAGGTCGTCAACGCAGAACCGGTAGAACATATTCATATCGAAACCCTCGCACAAAGAACTATAGATCATCTCAACAACCCGATGCACAACCGGCGACACAACAAGCTTCTGATGTTGAACAACAACCAAAAGAAAATCGATCTTACGAAACTCAGCCAAGTGCTCAACCCTCAGGGCCTACTCATCATCAGCGGCCATATCAGGCACAGGAACAAAGAAAAGTATCTGTTGAAACTATGACATTGACTGAGTTAAACCATTATGCCCGAAGACTTGGCATTATTGGTGCAACATTGATGAATAAAGAAGAGTTAGTACGAAAAATAAAATTTGCGGAAGCAAACCCTGATTTTGAGGCAGAGATTGAAGGCGTACTTGAGAAGTTGCCGGACGGGTTTGGCTTTTTACGCTCAGGCAAATTCGACTACGTCTCCGGACCGGATGACATCTATGTTTCTCCATCACAAATTCGTCGCTTTAATTTAAGAACTGGCGATACAGTGACCGGCGTGATTCGCCGTCCAAAAGAGGGGGAAAAGTATTTTGCTTTACTCAAAGTAAGCAAAGTAAATTTTGGTGAACCGGCATTGACTGAAGATAGACCTAATTTCGATCGCCTGACTCCATTGCACCCGGAAAAAAAGTTTAATCTTGAACATGATCCAGCAAATCTTTCAACTCGTATCATGGATATGTTTACTCCGATTGGTAAAGGGCAGCGTGGATTAATCGTTGCGCAGCCAAAAGTGGGTAAAACGGTCTTGCTCAAAGATATCGTGCAAGCATTGATTGCAAATCACCCTGAAGTTCATTTAATCATGCTTTTGATTGATGAGCGTCCGGAAGAAGTTGCAGAAATGCGCCGCATGGTCAGAGGCACTTCAGCAGAAGTAATCAGCTCGACCTTTGATGAGTCGGCAGATCGCCACGTGCAAGTTGCAGAAATCGTGCTTGAAAAAGCAAAACGACTTGTCGAAGCGGGCAAAGATGTGGTCATCGTGCTTGACTCGATCACTCGTTTGGCGCGAGCTTACAACACGGTAGCCCCTGCTTCAGGCAAGGTATTGACCGGTGGTATTGATGCAAATGCATTGCAACGACCAAAACGTTTCTTTGGCGCTGCGCGAAACACCGAAGAAGGCGGGTCGCTCACCATTATTGCATCATCATTGATTGATACCGGCTCTCGCATGGATGAGGTTATTTACGAAGAGTTTAAGGGTACGGGTAATATGGAAATGCATATGACGCGTAAACTTTCAAACCGACGTATTTATCCTGCCTTTGATATTTTAGTGTCAGGTACTCGCCGCGATGAGTTGTTACTTCCTGAGGACGAGCTCAATAAGGTTTGGGTGATGCAAAAGTTCTTGGCGACTATGAACTCAATGGAAGGTATGGAATTCTTGATTGATAAATTGAAGAAACACAAAACAAATGAAGAGTTTCTTGAATCTATCAACAAGAAAACAACCGCAACTGGTCAGTAAACTGTAATTGTGAAAAATGAAAAGAGGGAATGTCCTTAAGGACATTCCCTCTTTTCGTTGTGGTGATAATCTATTCATTTTTTACTATTAATCTTCATCTACAAAGATTTCTTGCGCTGCTACATTGACGTACATACCAAATGATTTTTTAACGCTATTGTTGAAGTAAATGGGGAATTGTAGCAGAAATGCGTCATCCATATCATTAATTGTTTTAACATTGGTGATAAAATAACTATTCATTTCATAGCTGCAAACCGCAAATTCAAAGGTATAAAACTGAGAACATGCCAACACGATTTTTTTAATTTCTTCTAGTTCTCTATCAAACGATTTCTTGTAAAATTTCATTTCGGGAATACTGATAGTAGATTCAAGATAATCAGTATCGTCATATTCATATATGTGAAATAATATGTTTTTCTTTTGCATCAAGGCATAGTCACTGTGTATGAGATAGTTTTCGCCTTCCTGTAAATGAATCCGAGTAAGAAAAAGATCAGAAATTTTTTCTTTTGGAGCGATTTTTTTTGATATGAAAGATATTTCGAAATATTCTGGCATCAAAACTTATTTCTATTTAGGAGACAAATATTGTAAAAGTCCTTCACTAAAATATTTAACCTTGGCATTCAATATATTTTGAAGCTGCGAAGATAGTAATAATCCTTGTTTATCCAAATCATGAATGAGTTGTAGTTGTTTAATTCGGTCTTTATCTGAAAGAGGAATGATTGCTTTATAACGTTCATTCCATTGTTCTAATTGTGTAACTATTTCTGTGGGAAGCGATAAATCAGCAAGTCTGAGAGGCCCACTAAAATCGTCATGTATACATGATTGCGTGTAATCCGCAATGAGGATTAAATATCTCATTTATCCCCGTGCTTCAGTTTTTTCTCTTGCATTTTCAACCAATCGATACATGGTTTTTTCGTCGATATACACATTTGGATATTGTTTTAAATCTTCTTCAAAAGGGCTAAAGCGTTTAAGCCATTCTACTAAATCCAAAAGTATTTCCTTCTCTGGAGTAGAAAATGATTCACGCTTTGTTTCATAGAATAAATCAACAAAGTTATCGCTAAAGCTCTCCGAAGATATTCGATGAGCGAGGTAATGTTCTATGAGATCATGAAATGTCTTTTGATTTAGTGACATAGTTAGCTAAATCCTTCCACGCTTTTTCAACTAATAGGTACATTGTTTTTTCACCAATGTAAACATCTGGATGTTCCTTTAGGTCGGATTCAATATTCGTAAATCTGCCAACTTCTTCGCTAAGGCCTGAAAGAATGCTACGCTCGTATTCATCAAATAACTCACTACTGAGTTCTTGGTCATAGAGAATTATAAAATCATCACTAAAAATCCACGGATCTTTTTTTGGTTAAGGTATTGCTTGATTAAATCATATAGTAGTTTTTTATCTTGATTCATGAACTACGCCAAGGAATGTCATCCATTTGTTCAACAAAAAGACCCGTTTCTTCAATCGTATCGATTAATGTTTGGTCAATATGCGAAACAGCGGCATACATATAATAATCGTATCCAAAATAAACTTCCATTTCAGGAGATAAAAGTTCACACCATATATCTTCTCTCAATGCAAGTCTTACAATATTAGCGACAACTTCAACTGAAACCTTTTGATTGTTTACAATCGCACTGTGAGTATCCAATAATCCTTTGGAAGGTGTGATGGGAGAAGGAATTATTCTACGTTTTTCCAGCTTTGAAATTGTTAAAACCTTTATATGTAAAGTTTTCATTAACATTGTAATGGCTTTAACATATGCATTTTCGATATTTAAATAATCAGCAGCTGTTAATAATTCGCCATCAAAAGTTTTTCCTATATCGCTGACGCTACTCCAATCATCTTTTTTGTAGTGACCATGTTCATTTCTAAAGATAGGATTATATTTTGTTATTCTGAAATAAAGCATCTAGTCGCCTATTCTATTTAAAAATTCATCATAAGTTCCCAAGCGAGTTGATTTTCGAGATAGATTTTCAACTGAATCCGCCATCTTCCAAACACCTCCATTATGTTGATCCATATCTATGGTGATATATTTGCTTCCTTTCTTGAAAATGGGCTGTCCATGAGAAAAGTAATTTGTCTTTTTGAACCCCAATTTTTCTGCCATTTCAGTTGCTTCTTTGGTGGTAAATTTTTTCGCAGCCTTTTCTATCGTTCGAGTTGCTTGGGGGATATTTTTCTCGGTATCAATTTTGCTGTTGGCGCTTTTGAGACGATGTTGAGCTTTTGTAGCATCATCCACGACATCGACAACATGTCCATCAGGAGTAACCATTTGGTAGCGTTCTTTGCCGGGCTTGCCAATTTTTTTGATAACCTTTCCGGCATGTTTTGCAGCTTTTTGGATAATGGTTCCTGCGCCCCTTGTCAGCAGGATCTCCGCGCCAATGAGTCCGCCGGATTGAGCAACATCACGCACACAATCTTTGAGCCCACGCGTTCCGGCATCGATCTCAGCTTTTTTGTCAAAAAAGGGCCCGAGGTTGCGATTTAATCGTTCATCCAATGCTATTTTATCTTCGCAAATCCATTCGCCTAATCCTTGACCTATTTCCCAACAGATCGGAGCAACATTGGCGACTACGACGGCGGTTGTTAAAGCAGTTGCAACTGCCGGGTATCCGGCAATTGCGATCGCGGCAGCTCCACCAATTACAAGAGCTCCTTTATGCTCCCAAGCATAATTAAGAGCTTCACAAATTCCGCTTGCGGCTCCGCCAAGAGTAGCTTCTCCATAATCCATGAGAACAGCACAAAAATCGTTTACTCGTCCTGCTTTTGAGCAATAGCCTTGCGCATTGAAAGCTCTTCCCGCATCAAGCGTTTGAACAATATCCCCTCTGCAGTCATTTAGAAAATCGCTTTTAAAAGGATGCATCGTGCGTCGAAGCAGTCGCATAGAATCGGCATGGACATAACACTGTATGTTGTTGTAACACACATTGCTCCAGTTGTCGGGATCAACTCCATATTCCCTAAGATGATTGCTCAGATCTGAAGGTAATTGAGAGTGATATTCACGTGGAAACCCTGGGTCATTTGTTGGAACTCCGCGCCATTTGAATCGATCAAAGAGCTCAATTTGTTCAAAATGCTGAAGACACCAATCTCTCAATTCATTGTTTTGTCGCACATATTCCGGAAAATCTTGCTCAAATCGCTGATGAATTTCTCTTTGCTGGGGTGTCATGGGAGGAAGTTGCGGCTCAGGTTTTGGTTGTGGTTTTTGCGGAGGAGGTGTGTATTGTTGTTGCGGATCGGGACAGGGTATGCCGGCCCTTCTAAGCCAAGCCGCCTCAGCTTCTTTATTGTTTTCTAATCGTCGATCGCGGCCTTGTGTAGATGCGCAGTATGCCAACAAAGCGACATTGATTGCGGCATCAAGATAAGGAATGCCGGTTGAACGCGGTGCAAATTGTTTGTCATCTTCTTTTCTGATTTCATCAAATCGTAGCTGATCTCCCGAACTCACCGGTTGATCTTTCTGATTGTGCCAATATTCAGGATTGTATGAATCGTTGTTGGTTGGAAAGATTTGTGTTGAAAAAATCGAGAGGATGATAAAAAGACTAAGAACCGAATATCTTCGGACTGTAAACTCGAAGAGTTTTATAGTCCGGTTAATATTTGAACGCATGCTTACTACTTTCGATGTTTGTCATATGACTTTCCCTAATGTTGTATAACACGGATTTTATATGACAGCAATGGGTTTACTTAATGGCCGCGATTGCACACAACAATACAGCACATTGATTTTATCGAATATCTGCCTTAAAATTTCACTGACAATCAGTCTTTTCACAATACATAGTAAACGGTGTTTTATGAATTCCACAAATATGAAACATATTTTTTTGTCGGTTACACTGATGACCGCAGTGACAATTTGCCCGGCATCAGATAATAAAAATTTTACTAAGATAGACCCAACTTTGATTGGACTCGGCGCATTTGCCGGGGGGGTGATGACCACTCTTTTAACGAGTATCGGTGTCGATTACTATAAGCAATGGACACATGAGAAAGATGTTAAAAAGATCGAGAATGTTTTAAAAAAAAATGAAGAAAATAATGATGCTTTTTCCATTGGGGTATTGGATGAAATGCTCAAACAAATCAAAACGAGTGAACGATTTGTTGGGTCAGAAGGAAAAGAGTCGATATGTTACAGTGAAGTAGAACTGTTGCGACGGATCAACCTCTTGGATAAAGCGAATGTCAGAAAGAGACTGTCTCAAATAACCGATGAGCGAGAAGCACAAGCATATACTCGATCGCTTCCCGAACAAATGCGAGTTGAAGTTGAACCGGACATTAAAGAATTGAATCAACGACTTCTTGAAGCTGATATCAAAAAAAATGATGAAAAAGTGCAAGATAAATTGCACGCGCTTGTTAGACAATTCAAATATCAGCAAAGTGCTTCGAAATCAGAATTGAAGGATGCAATCCAGGGGGATTTTGGTCAAAGCATCACTCGAATTACTGAATTTTGTGAAACTGTTCAATATGAGATTAAGCAATTGGAATCTTTGTCCGATATGAATCTTTCGCCGACAGTGAAGAAAGATATTCAAGTAACGAGAGATACTCTTATCACTTTGGTTAGAAATACACATGTATGGCTTGAAACTGAGATAAATCACGAACGTGTTAAACAGCAAGAGCATGAAAGGATTCAAATTCAACTTGAAGTCGATCGAGCAAAAAAAGAATATCAGCTGAAAAAATCAAAGTTCATAACTGATGCTCAAGCGCAATTAGGCAAATTAATCTCCGATCTTCAAAGAGAAGCAACGGAGGTGAGCACTCGGGCGTTGCAGACAGCGGCCGTTTTGGGTTCACAAGTAAATGTAATGGATGAAAAAATCGCAAGACGATTCTCTGATTTTACAACAAACATATCAACTCGGTTTGATGCATTGCGGAAAGCACAGCAAGAACATCATGAAGAAACGCAAGTGAAATTGACCGAAGTGCAGCGAGTGAATCTATCAAATGCCGATATGCTTAATAAAACAATGGCAACAGTAGGGCGGATAGAAGCACAATATCGCTTTGATGTGCAACACCGATATAGCCAGCAACCACCGCAATTTCAATATCCGGAACCAGGGCCATCGGCTCCCCAGGAATGAACGAGTAAAAAAATTCACGAAATTACAAAGCCGACTCAGATATTTTTTGAGTCGGCTTTTTTGCATTCTGTATAAAGATCTTCATAAAGTCGATGAAAAATGTAAGCGCCTAAACGCAAACCGAGAATTTTTCTAGGGAGTAGTGTTTTTAGCCGCGTCTTCCGCTTGTTAGGCCAGCTATAACAATTGCAGCTAACCCTCCGCCAACGAAACTTGCTCCTGCCACAGTTGCCACTGTCCACCCTGAATAGCCGATTTGCGGATCTTTGAGACTTACTCTATCCAGCGTAACATATCGCCCATTCAGATCGTCTTGAGAAAACTGCGTCATAGTTCCACTTTTGACATCGATTTTGAAGAAATGCTTATCGTTTGCTGTTGGAAAATTTTTTTTGATGAGTTGATAGATCGTTTCAATGTCTTTGGAAGGTGAATTTTCTTCAGCAGATATGTGTGCGTATGTGGTTACTAATGCGCCGAGAAGTAATAGTTTTTTCATGAGTAATCCTTCTGGTTTGAGGTAAAATTGTTGTAAATAAAGAGAGCGTCTCGGTTGAAACGCTCTTCTTGTTTTTAGATTTATTTTTTCTAACGATTAAAATACATTGCCGTGGCAATGACGCCGACTGCAATACCCGCTACTCCTCCACCCATGATGCAAAGTACTTTGTGATCAGGCACTTTGCTTGTTATTGTTTTCTTTTCTATATCGATTTTGAGAGTAACTTGCCCATTTACAATAGGAAGGTTTTGTTTGGCATATTGAAAGATCATTTCTTCCGGGGTTATTATTTGAGCTTTTTGAGCAGGAATTGTACTTTTTGAATTTTCCTGATGAGAGTTATCTTTTTTGCCTAGTAAGCGAGAGAAAAAATTATTTACTTCTTCTACTGTCCAGCTTCTGCTTATGAATCCGCCTACTCCTGTTGTGTCTATTGCATGCATCTGGCCATATGCGATTGTCAGCATACTGATGATCAATAATTTTTTCATGATGTATCCTTCGTTAGTTTTGGTTAACCGCAATTGTTTGACTCAATCCGCCGCCGGCTGATGAAGCAGCCAGAGGAGCAAGTGTGCTCATGAAGTATTTTACATCATCATCGCCAAAACGCATACCACCACCAAAGAAAATATTTGCATTACGTTTACTGATAAAGTCGTCAGCGCCGAACACAAAGTAAAGGTTGCGCATGAAGAACATGCGGTTGAGCCATTTCAAGTGAGGACGACGGTCATCACGACGGTTCCAACCTCTAAAGTCGAACGCTTCAAAGGTGGTGACCCAGCGGAATTTGTCGCGATAGAGCGGCACGTCAACATCGACTGCCGCACCGACTGCGTTTTCAAACATTCCGAGACGCAACGCGATGTCGCCGAAAATTTTACCTAGTTGCACACCGAATCGCACGTCGCCGCGCGTGAAAATGGTTCTTCTTTGGGTAAAAATATTTTCAATACGATCATTGTCGGTCAAATTAAGATTTCTTGCATCAATATAATTTCCATCACAATCGATGTATGAAGGTTCAATTTCGTATCTGTTAACAAAGCCCTTTTCAGATCCAACCACTTGGAGCATGAAGAAATAATCTTGCGCGAGATGCATGCGAACGTTTAAATAACCCTTTGAATCTTCAAAATCATAGTTTTCCCCCGGGCGCAACATGGTTTCAAAGTGCGTATCAAATACGATTTGCATCTTGTTAACGCGTGCAAAGTAGTTTCTCAAGCCTTCGGCAGCCACTTTGAGATCTTCATATGTTTCATCGTCATTGACCAATTTACCGATAAGTCCTTGGCCCTCATCGATTTTTTCAGTCACTGAGGTTACATTTCTGAAACTATCGCGCACTTGAAATGAGGCTTCTTCGAGCGCTATTGCCGTTGACTCGAGCCGCTGTGAGAGCTTACTTAAATCGCGATCAAAAACACCCGAGATTCGTTCGATACTATCTTTAAATGTGGGCAACAAGTCGTCTTCAATGCGTGTAGTCAATCGGCTAATTTGTCCACCCATTTGCAATATGGCATCAATATTGGACTCATTGTTTACAAAAGATCTAGAAATTATTTCCGAGAATTCAGCAAAATTTTTGGTGACTGTGTCTATATTTCTGACGATTATGCGCAACTCTTCTTTTCCTTCTTCCCCTCCCACTGCTGCACGCATGGAGTTCGTTACGCTTTCAACGTTTGATGCAATTTTTTTCACTTGATGCATCAAGTCATCAATTAAAACCGGATGAATGCTCGGTTTTCCTAAATGAGAGCCTGGTGCAATGGTCGGCAACATTGGGTCGCCGGGGACAAGTTCTAAATATTTTGGTCCAAGTAGCCCTTCTTGGCGAACCATAGCATGAGAATCCTCATGAAGTTCATACTGTTTGAGTACGTAAATATCTGCCTCAGCAGCCATGGTTTCACCATCAACAAGGTTGATTGTTTCCACCCAACCGACTTTAACTCCGGCGATTTTTACTTCAGCTTTTCTTGATAAACCAGAAATATCTTTAAAATAGACAGTATATTTCGAGTAGTTTCCACGATCAAAACGAAATGCCCCTATATGAAATCCCATATAGGCCAAAATAAGTAATGCAATCAAAACGAATATACCGACTCGAGTTTCATTAGCACCTTGCAAGGCAGTTCCTTTTTTTGCTTCACAACCAAAACAAATTTCTTATAGTGACTTCAACGACTTCACTTTTCTTACCATCGCTCTTTTTTTCTTTTTTATCAAGTTGGACGATTGCAAGCATTTTTACTGTCGTTTTCCCAATTATTGCGTACGATAGCACAGAAAAGAGTTTTGGCACAGATTTTCTACTCAAAATAGATTCTATTCCTTTGGGTAAATTATTAAAGTCTTTTTCATACCACGATCGTAAGATTTTATTCCAATCGCTTTTCCAGTTTGCCTGGTCATTGTAGGCATTTAACAATTCTGTAATATCTTTTTTTTCAGAATCAACGGGAATATCTAATATTTTTTTCATGCTTGAAGAGAAAAGTATAGGGTCGATCATGCGATCTTGATACACCGTTGTGAAAATATCGCTTAGCGCAATCGTATTCGGTTCGTCAGGGTTATAAAATTGGCGGTATTGGAACACTTCAAATTCTTTAATCATCAATAGATCAGTCGGATCGTTAATGATAAATCCACGCTTTTTAAAATATTCGCCGAGCGCAGTTAACAAATTGGTGCCACCAGACAGTTGTTCTATTTTTTTGAAGATATCTGCCCACAATTCTTTGGGGGCAGGCGCCGTGGGAATAAGTCCGGCGTATGCTGCTGTCGGATTTTTTTCCTGCCCTTCAAAAACAAATCGTTTTTGTTTGAAATCCCACAATGCGTTGAGATCGATTTTGCCCGATTCGGCAGTAATGCATGTTTTAATTACGCCATTAACACCATGTTCCTTTGTATTGAGTTTGAGTTCTTGCCAGACGTTGAGCTTTGGCAATAGTTTTTCAAATATTTGCACCAAAGGCGACTTCTTTTTTTGATTATTGAGACCAAGATTTGCGGGCCCATTCCGAGTTTGGTTTTGCTGGCCCGTTTGTTCTTGTCCTTCCTGCTTTTTTTCGGTAAGCCATTCAGTGAGCTGTGCGCACACAATTTCTATGCCCGAGTATGCAAGTAAACGAGCCTGCAGAAAATCTTCTGATTGTTTAATGCGCGGGGTAAAAATGCTTGAGCGCAGTGCAACAAAAGTAGCAACGCCGGTGAGCACTCCTACGAGCATGAGTGCAAAAATCATAATATAACCGGAAGTGTGTCGAGATTTTGTTATTTTTTTAAACACAATAGGCTCCATTTCTCGTTTCCGCCGTTTTACCCACGCTTTCCGCCGTCGCTAAGGCTATGGCGTGACAAGCTGCATGGGGCCGGTTCGAATGGTTCGACTCCATTACATTGCGCTCACCACGAACGGTGACTTTACTATGTCCTGATAATCTTTTTCTTTTTTTTTCCGTTTTACCCCATGCGCAAGCATGAGGACCCCGTTCGTTCGTGGTGAGCGTAGCAAGGCGAAGTCGAACCATTCGAACATTTTTAAAAACTCTACAGAACATGCATTACCTTACTGTGGTCTCGGTTTACCCTTGTTTTCATCTTTGTCGCCGCTTTGGCTGCCCTGTCCCGCCGTAGCCTTGGTGGAGGCGGATTCTTCAATCTTAATCGGCTGTCCCCAAACGCGATAAGTCATTGAAAATGATTGGCTTCGTTTTTGCCTCGGATCATACGCGGTGATATCCAGAGTTACCAATTGTGGTAGCTCTAAACTCACTTCTTGATTGCTGCCATATTCCAGCTTAGAAACTTCTTCTTGCGTCTTGCCTTCTTTATCAGTTTTGTGTGAATAAAACGTAAGTGCAAATTTGGAAATCATATCGGAGACAAGATATTGTCGATATTGAGAATCTGATTTTGTGTAGGATGGATAATCAAAATCAGGACCTTCTTGCCGCCAGAGACTGTACGGCGCTTGTGCCGCTCGTTCATTTTTTTTCAATCGGAATACTACGCGCGCAATTTTCGGTTTTGCACGTCCTGCACCCTCAGACCAGTAAATATCCAAAGGATTGTTGGTGATGCAGGTGAAAAGATTCGTGATATCTTTTTCGCCTTTTTCTGCATAAAAAATTGCTTTTACTTCAGGAGTTTTTTGTTGCGATTCTTTTTCGTCACCTTGTTTGGGAGCATTATTAGGTGAAGGTTTTGCGCCGCCCTTTTGTTGTGAAGATTGAGTGGCTGAATTCTGATCTTGCTTCTTACGGGATTCTTCGGCTCTTTTCTCTTTTTCTGCTTGATATGATTGCAACGGAATACAGGCGCCGGATACGTCACGCTCAAATAATGATGCTATTGCCAAAATGCTTGATTCCAGATCAACGCGTGAATCAAATCTACGCGTTGCTTTTTGCAGTTGACCATAACTCGAGAGCATAATGCCAATAATGATTGCGCTGAGCATGAGCACGATCATCATTTCGATTAGTGTGAAACCGGAGCGCACTCTTCCGCCGTCGCTACGCGATAGCTTTTCAAGCAATGGCGAGCTATGGCGTGACAGGCCATTTTGACATTTGAAGAAGGCTATTAATTTATTTACTCTCATTAGGTGACTTCTTATTTATATACATGACCAATGAGCCTTTTCGGCTTGCGCCTCGATCTTTCCAATTGACGATCGCTTGCCACGCTTGAATCGCTTCGACATTTTTCAAAGAAGTTGTGGGAGTAATTCGTTTTAACGTGAGCTCGGGAGTTTGTCGTTCTTTGATTTCTTTTTGAACGCTTACTCGTAAAAGCTCAGAATACGCAGTTGTTAGAGATTCATATGTTCTGGTGCGGCGAGTAAAGGAGTTGATAACAGTTGAATAAAGTGCGTAGAGCGGGCCGATTGTCAGAGAGACGATCATGAGGGTGAGCATCACTTCGATGAGTGTGAATCCAGCAAACATTTTTTTCATACCACCAACCATTCCGAGCGCAACGGGTTGAGACTGAGATTAACAACGCGCGCTTTGCCGCCCCGTTTGTCTTTTTTGTCTACCAGCGTGATGAGCACGTCTTGGGAAATGCCGCTTGGCATTATGAAAAACCAGACCCTTTCACGCGCCCCACCTTCAAATTCATTTATGCCTTCGATGCTAAACCGCGTAATATCGATGTTTTTTGGGATTTTGATTGATGAAAGTGAAGCTCCTTTGATCGGGCGCGTCACCATTTTTTGATCCCCACGTTCAGGCTTTTCGACTTCATCGATACTAATTTTTCTTTCCCTGATTTCAAATAAAACACGTTGAATTTTTCCGGTCCGTGCGCCATTGCGTACAGCAACACTTGTCAGATGATTGAGTGATGCAATAAAGTTGCGTCTTTCTTTGTCTGGCTTCTGCCTGAAAAGAGATGGTAAAAAAAGCCCACCCATAACCCCAATTATTCCGATTACCAAAATAATTTCAATAAGGGTGAAGCCCGGGTATAAACCGGGCCTTTGAGGGTCATCTTTAATCCATGCTTGGGGTTTTTTATTCCATAGTCGCGGCATTGATTGTGCCTTTGCCATCTTTTCTTACAGCTCTTAGTTCATATGGACGCTCGCTGCCTTCTGTTTTTTCATAAATATATGGCTTCCATCCGGCAGGAACTTTCGGTTTGGAGATATATTCAGACCATTTGTTTGCTTTTTCTTGGTCACTTGGCGGAGTCCATAAATCGCTTAGCTGTTCAGGATATCCATCCATATCTTGTTCATAAGAATCGAGAGCAGCTTGAATTTGTTGTAGTTGTTTTGTAACAACCAAACGAGCCGCTCTTTCCCCGCCGCCACGTTGTCTCATGAGAAGAAGTCCACCGATTATACCAATTATTAAAAGTACGATCGTAATTTCGATAATGGTAAATCCCTGACGAAGGGACGATTTGTGAGCAACACTATTCATAATATCCTTTCAAAAAAATACTATTGTACTCATGCACTATTTAATATTATCCATCACACTGAATGTTGGTAGCATAATTGCTGCAATAATTGACCCTACTATGAGCGCCATAAATACCAACATTATTGGGTTTATGAGAGCTGTTAAAGAGTCTGTCCAGCCAATTAATTCTCCCTCATAATTTCGAGCAACATTCAAAAGCATTGTATCTAACTCCCCCGATTGTTCTCCCGTATTAATTAAATAAATTGCCATAGGGGGAAATAACTCTGTTTGTTTTAAGTAGGCAGAAATTTTACCTTGCTTGATGATTTTATCGCGCGCTTGGCTTAATGTTTGCGCTAAAATTTGGTTATTAACAATACGCACTACAATATCAAGTGCTTCCGCTAAATTGACACCGTTTTGAAGCAACAGCCCGAGCGTATAACAAAATTGTACGACCGCATTCATGCGCACAAAATAGCTAACTCCCGGAATTTTAAGCTTTATGACATCAAGTGCATATTTTCCGTTCGGCGTTGATTTCCAGTAGAAAAAAATCCCAATCACAGCGCCGATAACAAGCAGTATTGGTAGAAAATATGATCGCAACCCGTTAGAGATTTTCATGACAAATTCTGTAATAGCAGGAAGTTTGGTCCCCATTTTTGTGAATGTTTCTGCCATTTGGGGGACAACAAAATAAAGCATGACGCCAGTGACGATAACGGCAATCACAAGCTGAATAATTGGCATCATCAAGGCATCTTTGATGCGCTTTGATGTTTCTTGCTTACGTTCAAGATATGCAACTAATCGTTCCAAAACCACTTCCAATTTACCGCTCGCTTCTCCGGCGCGCACGAGTTGGACATAAATAGAATCAAAACTTTTGGGGTATTGGGCAATTGCTTGCGCAAAGGAAGTACCTTGTTTTACATCATCTTTGATAGCAATGAGCATTTGCCGTAATGAACCGCTAAACTGATCGGTTAACAATTCAAGCGCTTGTAAAAGTGGAATTCCTGCTTTGAGCAAAACAATAAGTTGATTCGTGAAATAAATTTTTTGCTTAAGCTTAAAACCTTTGATAAAGAGTGACCGCCACCAGCTCGATGCGGCTCGTTCTTGGGCAGAAAGTACTTCGGTTGGATAAAGGCCGCGTGCAACGAGTTGTTCTTTGGCATTATTTACAGAGGTACCATCAAGCTGTCCAGAGACTCGCTTTCCATCTTTTGATAGCGCTTTGTAAAAATATAATGCCATTTACAATCCTTTTTCTTTTTCTATCATTAGAAGTAAACCCAAAATGTTACCGTTTTCTATTTATGCTGGCAATGTTGGGTTATTTTAGGAGGACACGATAATAAAAAATTCTGTTGTAACTGTCTTGTATCACCTTAGCATAAGGATTTTCCAATGCAAGTGAGATATTATAATAAATATGTGGGTTCGCTGTTGTTTTTCGTAAGCACCGCATGTTCAATGCATTCTGAAGTACGTTTTTTTCATAAACCAATCCATTTTTCCAATGTGGGAATTTCTGATTTTTTTAAATACAGTTTTAATCACCCGCGTTATGCACTCGATTGTTTAGCGCATGATTTTTCTCATTTGCTGCAGTTTCTCAAGCACGGCAAAAAAAATAATAATAAAAGAGTCTATTGTAAGTCTGTGATGCGGTTGTTTGCAAACAAAATCAAAGGCAGCTCCTATGTGAATGCACATGCGCTGAGCGAGTGTATCAGGCAATTGCCGGGGATATTATCTGACTATTTTATGATATTCAAAGCTCCCGATGTTGATCCGGCAAAAAAAGCTGTGTTTGAGCTATTATATGGGTCATTTTTAAATTCTTTTGATGCTTTCAAGCAAGATCCCGATCTTTTTTTAAGTGATTTATCTTCGAATGTTATCGACTCTTTAAATAATTCATTTCATTTCAATAAAGATGCGACAAATGAAGAGGTCAGAAAAACAATGTTATTATTTTTAGATGGATGTATTAATCGACTTGTCTGGAATCCTGCCGATGGGTTTGATACCTGGTCAATGTGTAAATCAATTGCGCAAGGACTTTCCAGTTTGCATGAGGCAAATATCATAGATGATCAGGATGATTTGAATGATCTGTTTGTGACCCTTATTGAGCGATATTGCTATTTTCTTGATATCACCGACGATGAATTTAGCCCTGAATTTTATGAAAAAATGCGGCAAAATATACGCACCGAATCGATAGCCCTCTTGGATTTGGAAGAACAAGAGCAGGACATTGAGACAAAAGTGGAACGCCTATCGCGAGCCTTGTTTGATGGGGAGACTAAGGCACGTGCTCGATTATCCGGGTTTGTTATTTAACTTTCTTTTCTGTGTATTTAAATGGCTGTAATGTCTGCTGTACTGTTTGCAAGAATTGTGCATGGTTCCCATCGACGGGAATCCACATATTTACGCTTTCCAGCTGATTTGGCAGATCAACAATAGAGGGTAGTTGTTCAAAGCTGATTGATTCGCCATTTTTATCTTTAAAAGAATATTTAAAACTGGTAGTTCCTGGTTTTTTTGATATTTTAATCGAGATGTTGTTTGATGGTCTTTCAGGCGAGGAATCAGCTTCTTTTAAAAACATATCAAATCTAATAATATTCCTGTTTCCACAGTTACATGTAATGTGATTAAACAAAGGACGAATAGATTGACGATTTACGACATATATGTCTAAGTCATAACTTTTTGTGGCAGGATCAATCATCTTAAAAATTTGAATAAGGACCCCGTATTGTGGCTCTGCGGCATTGCAAAAAGCTGCTGCACAAGTTAAAACTAAGAAGATCTTTTTCAAAATGGTTCCTTACAACTCACTTGTGAGTAATTTTCATGAATGATTAATCAGGCAATGCGATTGATGCTATCTTCTTCATAAAATCATCAATTGATGGATGAGACCTTGCAAAAGTAATGACAACCGTTTCTACGTTATTCATCTGAGTAGAAAGATTTTTGTATTGATACGGCGTTCCTCGTTTCCCAACGCCCTGAATACTGGCATCTGATTGACCTCGATCTTTTGTAATATAAAATTTGTTTTGTGCTCCTGTTGTTGTTATCCTGAACCCTATTTCTTCTTTTTCCGACTTAGAACTCTTAATGAAACTTTTCCATTCGGCAGCAAACAAGCGTCGATTATAGTTTCTAATCTCACCGTAAGCGGGACTTATACTAACCATGGCATAGATGTAGCCTCGATTAGCAGATGTTGCATCTGCCCCAAAGCAATTTACAGAAAATTCGGCCCCAGCACAGGGCATGCAGAACAATGTGCTTGCTAAAAAAATAAAGAGTGTTTTCATACAAATCTTTAAAATGTGTTGAAAATAAAAGCTCCGGCTATTGGAGCCGGAGCATCAAACTTAAACTGCCACTTCTTTGACAGCCTTCACAAGATCTCGAACTGATTTGTTATTGTTGTTAAAGCTTATAATAATGCTATAGGGGTCGAGCTCTTTGAAAAGAAGCTCTTCATGCCCAATAAGATGAGGTCTCATTACTGCAGCAAGTGCACCGTTCTTTTTTATCATGACGACACGCTCTTCTTTGCGGCAGCCGGCCATCACTTCAAAACTTTTTGCATTAAAACTACCTGTTGCTTTTGCTTTTTCTATAAACTTCGTCCATATATCATCAAATTCCCCTGTTCCAACTTCTACCGCTACAGGATTTTTGTTTCCACGATTAATAATTAGAAATCTTGTCATCCCCGCTGCTTTTGTAAATTTTCGAACAAGAGTTTTGTCATCAAACTGAAATGATAAGCATGATATATCTCTCGCGTCTGTGTTGTATAGATTGAGACCGTAATCCATTAATCGTACTACGTTATCGTCGCCAAAAAAAACATGGGTCCATGTGCGGTCTGCTAGTTGGCTATTTTTATTCCAGCTTTTGTCTTTATTTGCATAAATAGTTTCCCTTTGTGTTTCTTTATATCGTCTTCCGGTGTACGGCTCAATCAAACCGATTGTTTTTTCAGTTTCGATAGTTACAGAAACGGGAATTTTTGAGTGATACTTATCAAGATTGTCAAAAATCTCACGCAATTGTGAGCTCGTTTTTGAAAAAGAGATACCGTTCACCTTTCCATTAACAAGGATACTTGCTGAACAGACTGTTGCAAATATGAATCCCGATAAAAAAACAATCAGCTTTTTCATAAAAACCTTTCAATTAAAAATGTCTTCCGTTTATCAAAGGATAGAGGTTTTGTTGCAGTACTTTCATACATTTCAACGAGCCTGATTGTGATGTAAAAATGCATTTTTGTCAAAAATATCATTACGCGCTATGCGCAACTTCTGAAGCTATAGGCCCGTGTAGATCACCACGTATAAATTGATGTACGAATGGATTGTCGCATTCCCAGATAGTTTTTGCGGGTCCGAAATATCTAATTTTGCCCTCATGGAGCAAAGCCACATTGTCTGCAAATTTAAATATTTCAACGTCGTGTGAAATAACTATTGTTGTTGTACCCAGTTGTTTTTGCATTTGAAACATGAGTTCATGAATAACTCTGGAAGTAATTGGATCAAGCCCGGTGGTCGGCTCATCATACAAGATAATTTCAGGCTTTGTGACCAATGTGCGCGCAAGACCAACACGTTTTCTCATCCCTCCAGACAGTTCTGAAGGATATTTATACAGAACATCCATTTCAAGATTCACTTGTGCCAATTTTTCTTTGACAATCAGCAAGACTTGCTCATGGGACACGCCGTTTTCCAGCAGAGTGATACCGATGTTTTCATAAATATTAAGCGAATCCAAGAGTGCGGCAAACTGGAAAACATACCCACATTTTTTAAGAACTTCGTTGTGTTGTTCTTCAGTGACATTTGTTATATCAATACCATCGATATAAATATGGCCTGAGCTTGGCTCAATGAGTCCGATAATTTGTTTGAGTAATACTGATTTACCTTCACCGGATCGACCAATGATAACGGTCATTTGTCCGGCAGGGATATCAAGATCAACGCCATTAGTAATTGTCTTTGAACCAAACTGTTTTTTAAGCCCAACTATTGAAATTTTTGTACTCATTTACAAATGCTCCAACATTTTGGTCAAGAAATAATTCGAGATTAAAATCATGATGGATCCAACAACAACGGCTCGTGTTGTTGAGATTCCGACTCCTCGAGCTCCACCGACGGTGAAATAGCCTTGATATGATCCAATTGAGCTGAGAATAAATCCAAATGCGCTTGATTTTGTAAGTCCGCCGAAAATATCTTTCATCTCAACATAGGTGCGTATGTTACTCATGTAGTCTTCAGGGCTCAGTTCTAATACATAGACGCAGATAATATAACCCCCGGCAATGCCGCAGATCATAGAGAAAAGCGCAAGAAAAGGGAGGATTATCGTTCCTGCAATAATGCGGGGAACTATGAGATATTGAAATGGATTGATAAGAAGTGTGCGCAATGCGTCTATTTGTTCGGTGATGCGCATGGTGCCAATTTCTGCGGCAATTGATGATCCAGCTCGTCCGGTCACCATGAGCCCGGTCAACACAGGCCCAAGCTCACGGATCATACCGAGTGCGACAATGGCCCCGATAAACTGCTCGCCACCGACTCGTTTAAAGCCGATATAGCTTTGGAGCGCAAATACCATTCCGGAGAATGTCCCCGTTAAAATAACAATAACCAGCGATTCAACGCCGATCATTTCCATTTGAGCAAACAGTTTTGAAAGTTTAAGGCGCGTAGTGAAGAGTGTTTTAAGCGTGGAGAAGATAAAAAGCACATATGAGCCTAACAATGAACTCACATGTAGTGTAACTTTACCTATGTAATTGACCACGCTTACAAACATACCGTCCTTACCCAAATGGCGCCTGTTCTACGACTTGTTCTACGAAGCTTTAGCGAAGTAGAAAGATTTGATGAAATGGTATCGGCTTATTTGGGGCCCATTAAAATAACTCAACTGTATAATCTCCCACAGATTCATTTACTCAACATCCCCCGCTTGAGCCGGTGCGCTCACAGGAGCTTGGGTACGAGCATGGTGATAGAAAGGAAGGCTTTGAGCCCGCATAAGAGCAAGAAGCATTGAAAGTCCCATAAATAGTGCTCCTAAAACCCAGGTAGTTTTTTGGAAAACGTCTTGTCCACCTGATCCACCAAAGATCATTTGGGTAGCGCCACCCATGTTTCCAAAGCCCATATTTCCCTTACCTTGCTGAATGAGAACGAGGAGTATAAGGAAAATTCCAATGATAATAAAGAGAGTTGTCAGCAAACCAAATAGCATGATTGTGTACCTTTATTGTAATAAGCTGTCTAGATTTCTAGCTTTATAGAAATAAGATACCCCATTTTTGAATTTTGAAAAGCGGCAATACTTGGAGAATTGGAGTAGGAGGGTAAGATTTTCTATGTAGAATACTTTGAAGAACGGGGCAATCGTCCCATAGCTCAGTCGCGCCTACAGCCGAGTTATTTTTGGTTCACCGTACACCATGATGTCTATAACTTCTTCCATGGTAATCAAACAAAAATGTTGCATAGGTTTTTCTTCCCTTGCCCAACTGGACGCAATAGTGGATGATTCTTGATCAATCCATTTGATAAAATCAGAATTATTGACTTTGAAAAAGGTCCAAGTGGTATGAAATTCAGGGCCGTATTTTTCTTGTAAATCGTTAAAAAGTTTATCGTCGAATGAATTTTTCGTCACTGTATAGGCGAACAGACGGCTAATCTTTAGCAAGATTCTACTTGTCTCATTTTTGTGACCGGATAATACTATAGAAACTTCCCCTTCTTCTATTATTTTTTCTAAGGAGTACTTTGTGCAAAGGCTTGGTAACGGTTCCCATCGTTCCCAATTTTCGGATATCATGATTTTGATCCAATCATTTTTATAACACGGTAATTTTTGGTTCATCGTAAGCTATAATATCGATAACCGATTCTGCCAAGATCAAACAAAAATGTGAAAAGGACGCATTTGGAGAGGTTCCAAGAAACTTTTTTTCGATAAGATTGAAATACTCTGAATTTTTGACTTTAAAAAAGGTCCACTCTCCATAGAAACCTGTTCCGTATTTTTCATCCAAATCTATGATAAGGTTATCGCGAAAGGTTTCATAAACGTTTCTGTATGCCTTGACCGATTTTCCAAAATCAAGCAAAATTTCACTTTCTTGATTCTTTTCGTATCCAATAAGCATCAATGAGAATCCATTCGGAGTTTCTATAACTTTTTCGGCATAATATTTTTTTAGCAACCCAGGCATTGGATCCCAGCGCTCCCACTGTTCAGTCATATCCTATTCTCCGTATCTAATTTTTATACTTTTCTCATCAACTGGATTATAAATTTCGAGTGTCGCTCTTCCGTCGTCGCTCTTGACTCGAACATTTGCGGTTCTTCCATCAGGCAAATCCCCAACTTTTCCCTTATTACCGTTACGTATCTCTCTAATATTTGTTGGCCCCAGCGATTCAAAATCTTGCAATGCATCATCAAAACCTCCCGGCTTTACATAGATGTCGGCTCGTCCTTGATCAGATCGCTTCTTATTGTCAGTAAATGGTTCTGCGTCTTTAAGAATGTCGTCAACTGTTTTTATTTTACCTCCTTGAGCAGCAGGTCTCTCTCGTGTAATTTCTTGCTTGAGAATAAGTCCGGAGGATGTTCCTTCCGGCCACGGAAGTGGATAACAACCGGTTGGTTTTTCTTGAGGTGGTTGTGTCGGTGTTACAAAAATAGTTGGTTCGTGTTTTGGTATTTGCTCTCCGCCGGTGTGAGTTGGTGTAGGAGGTGGCGGGGTTGGGCAGCCATGTGGCTGTTTTCGAACCTCCGGATCAGGAATTGTTGTCGGACAGTATGCAGTTTCAGTATTAAGACCTGAAATTGTGGTAATCGAAGTTTGGGTGGGAGCTTGAGCCGATTGTAACGCATTGTTGTCGACTGAAGGCTCTATGCTAATCGCAGGTGGAATATTTTGGGTTGAGGACACTTTTTGATGATATATGTTTTGAGCGATAGCTTCATTATGAAGATGCCCTGTGTACGTTTCATTATGAGCAGAAATATCATCGTTGTTGAGGAAAGATGAAGAATGTTCGTAATTTGGATTATAATAGCCCTCAGTTTCTTGCTTGTGGTGATAATATGCATATGGATTATCAAAATCAGTTTCAGGGTTGTATTGATATCGCAAATCAGCAAGATGTTGATTCCCGCGATAAACACCATCTTTTCCATGCGTATCTTCATGGGCCCCAAAATTGGTCATGATTTTTCTTACAACAATTGCGCCAACAGTAAAAAGAACTCCTAGCCCGATTTCAAGAGGAGTTGGAGGGGGCCAGAGTCTCATTTTCCATGTAAGGCCGGCGCTATTATGCGTGACGATGTCATCGTGCGATACACAAAAATTGTGAATATTATCAAAGCGTACACAATGAGTAAACCCTGCAAAAGGAAGTTGTTCAACTGCATCAATGACGATATGTCCATGTTTTGCCGAAAGCAATTTGTCGCCTGGCTTTAACTCACGTGCCGCAACCCATGAAGCCGATTCAGGAAGATAAAACTGTTGTTTTGCGTTTGAAATCAGTTCAGTTTCAAGATAATGGATAACAATGCATATGTCGGTAGCTTGTGCCCAAGAAAAATTTACTCGATTTTCAATAAAGCCCGCATTTGTATCATACGAGGTAAGATGGTGGCCTGATTTGATTGTTTCAATTGGCTGATATCCACTTGTTGTTTTAACCGGTGTTCCTGCGGGAAATCCAGCGAATATATTATACGAATACAGAGAAAGTAAGATGAAAAAGAAGATATTTTGATTGGATATTTTGTTCATGTGCCGACTCTCGTTATATGAAGTCCATTTCGGCAGGAATTTACCATGCCTTTGCGCGAATGTGAAGGTCGGGTTTTTAGTGTTACACCAAAGATTCTATTTACTTCATCTTCTTTTGTCTGTCTGATATGGTAATAGATATCATTAATTGATAGCAGGTCACATGATTTTTGGATTCATTAAAAAATATTACGGTAACTTCACCGATCAAGAACTATATAAATTTACGCTTCTTGGGAGCATATTTGCCATTATCGTAGGCATTATGTGGTCGTTGATGCCGGTGCGAGATACCCTTTTTTGTGAGCGAATTATAGGGTTTGCCTCATGTGCTGACCGTCAAGCGCGTGAAAGTTACTTTATTTGGGCGCGCATTATCGCGCTATTGGTTTTAATTCCGAGTACGATTGTATATGGACGGGTTTTAAATCGGTATCAAAAAGCAACCGCCTTTTATATTATTACCACGCTCTATTCCATTCTCTTTCTCCTTTTTTTTCTCTTTTTTTCTTTCAACCAGTTCGCTGGTGTTCCAAGTCCTTTTTATTGGTCGGGATGGTTATGGTTTCTCTGCGTTGAGAGTTTTAATGCTCTTGTTGTCGCCACTTTTTGGGCATTTGTTGTTGATGTTTCAAGTCAGGCCGAGGCTCGAAAAGGATTCGGTTTTATTGTCATGCTGGGACAGTTTGGCGGCATTGTTATACCATCGGCATTGTCTGCCTTACGGTCATCATTACATGTTTCACAAATCGCGTTTATCGGGTGCGCATTCCTCTTTCTTCTTCTAGCGGCGGGCATTATGCATGTTCTTGTTTCAACCATTTCAAAAAAAAGCATGGAAGGTTATCACGGAACTGCGAGCGCACAAGTGGCTCATCGAAAAGAGTTGGGCTTACTGGAAGGCTTTAAACTTATTTGGATGTATAAATATTTGACGGGGATAGCCCTGCTCGTTCTTTTTTTTGAATATGTAATCACCACCCTCGATCTCAATTTCAAAACGATGGTATTCTCCTCATTTTCAAATATTGAAGGAGCGTCCGCTCTTTTGTCGCGGTATGCGCTTGGAATTAACGTAGTCACCTTCTTACTTCTCTTATTTGGTATTAATAATGTTCAGAGAATATATGGGATACGAAACGCATTTATCGTGGCATTTATCTGCACGATTGGCGCATTGATGCTGTTTTATTTTGTGCCAACTATTACTGTTGTCATGGTTGCGCTCATCATTGCAAAAGCAGTTAATTATTCTTTAAACGCCCCTTCAATTAAGCAACTGTATATTCCCACTACAACTGATGTGAAGTATCAGAGCCAGACCTGGATAGAAACGTTTGGCCTTGGAGGAGCGAAGGCATTTGGGTCGTTGACCGGGCTTTCAAGATATACGCTTGGCAACCTCCTTTTCTTTCAACTTACATCTTTTGGGAGCTTTACTTTGTTGTGTGTGTGGATTGTGATCGCTCTGGCAATTTCAGGCCAACGGGATAAGGCGATAGAGAAAAATGAAATCATTTGTTAAAAGGATGATGAATGAAGCAATTATTTGTTATATCGGCGACAATGCTTTGGGCCAATACGATTTGTTCGGCAGATCTTCCCGAGAAAAAGGAGGAGAAAACACAATATGTGTATTTGGCGTTCGATGCTCAAGAGCCGAAAAATAAAGTGGTATTAACTATTAGTCCCCATAAAATTTATGACTATCTTTTGTCTCAAGCTTGTGAAATACGAAATCAAAAAGTTCATTATTACAAACTGCCGGCCGCATTGTTACAACACAGTTCGGCTCGCTATGTCGAATATCAAGATCATTATCCATGTGATTGGGGCAAGTATAGAGAAAACAAACGACTTACGACAAAACAAGAAGATGCTCTTTTTTTTAACGGATGGGTACGACCCACGATTGAAAAAGAATCGCAAAAATCAGTGCTAGAAATACTTTTTAGAGCATTTAGGCAAATAAGTTTTGATGAAAAAACGGTCCGCATTAAGGTAGCCGGTTATTCAGTAAGGAGTTGGGCGACCGGTGAAAAAGTTTAAATCGATATCTTTATGAAAAAAGAAGAGCCGAGTTATTCAAGCTCGACTCTTCTTTTTTCTCAATTGCTTATGCAGATGGCATCAATACTTTATCAAGTACTTCTTGTGCGTGAGATACAAAGATAACTTCGATATCTTTGACCACATCATCGATACCCATAAGATCATGTTTATTCTTGGCAGGCAAAATAACGTGAGTTACTTTGTTTCGTTTTGCGGCAAGGATTTTTTCTTTAACTCCGCCGATAGGCATTACTTCACCACGCAGATTCAATTCTCCCGTCATTGCGTAATGAGCATTGATCGGGCGTTGAGTAAGCGCCGATAAAATCGAAGTCAAAATGGTGATTCCCGCTGATGGCCCATCTTTAGGAACCGCTCCGGCCGGCACGTGAATATGTAAATCATTGTGCGTAAACACGCGTTCGCTAATGCCGAATTCTTTCGCGTGACAACGAGCATAACTCATCGCCGCTTGAGCAGATTCTTTCATAACGTCGCCGAGTTTACCTGTGAGCGTGAGTTTTCCTTTACCAGGCATTAAAATTGCTTCAATTTTGATCATTTCGCCGCCATACGGAGTGTAGGCGAGGCCGTTGGTGATTCCCACTTGATCTTCAAGACTCACATCATCTTCAACAAAGCGACGCGGCCCAAGATAGTTCGGCAGATTTTCCACATCAAACGTACACACGCTTTCTGTTTCCACCAATGAACGAGCAACCTTTGAACACAACTTGCGAATAAGGCGCTCACATTGGCGAACTCCAGATTCTCTTGTGTAGTTGGAGATAATGTCAAACAATACTGCATCAGTGAATTGTATTTGATGTTTCTCGAGTCCCATATCTTGGATCGAACGCTTGATCAAGTGATTTTTGGTTATGTGTAATTTTTCATCCGTTGTATATCCACTTAATTCAATGATTTCCATTCGATCTCGAAGTGGTTCTGAAATAGTGTCAAGGCTGTTTGCGGTTGCAACAAACATAACTCGAGACAAGTCGTAAGGAACTCCCAAGTAGTTATCATAGAAGGTTTTATTTTGTTGAGGATCAAGCACTTCAAGCATGGCTGCTGATGGATCTCCTCTAAAATCGGATCCAATTTTATCAAGCTCGTCAATGACAATCAGTGGGTTGTTTGAGCCGCTTTTTCGTATTGCTTGAATAAATCGTCCCGGCATTGCGCCTACGTATGTGCGGCGATGGCCTCGAATTTCAGCTTCGTCTTTCACGCCGCCGAGTGAAATACGGGCGTAATTTCGACCTAAGCTTCGCGCGATTGATTTACCAAGAGATGTTTTTCCTGTTCCTGGAGGCCCGACAAAACACAAAATAGGGGCATATCCATCTTCTTTTAAATGTCTGACGGAAATGAAGTCTAAAATGCGGTCTTTGATTTCGCGTAATCCATAATGTTCTTCTTCAAGGACTTTGTGAGCAAAGGCGATATCTTTGATTTCGACGGTTTCAGTGTGCCAGGGTAATGCAAAGATCCATTCCAAATAATTTCTGATAACAGCAGCTTCCATAGAATCTGGCGATGTTTTTTCAAGTCGATTGATTTGGCGAGTAATTTCAAGTTCAATGTCAGACGCAAGAGAAAGTTGGGCTAATTTTTCCCGCATTACATCGATTTCTTCAAAATCATCTTCACCAAGTTCTTTTTTTATTGCGCGAATTTGCTCACGTAAATAAAATTCTTTTTGCGCTTTATTCATGGATTCGCGCGCATTATTTCTGATTTTTTCTTGCATTTCGGCAACTTCAATTTCTTTATGCAAGTATGTATAAAGAGCAGAAAGCAATTCTTGTTGATCTTGCATTTCAAGAAGTTTTTGAGCTTCATCAACAGACAAAGTCAGATGTGAGAGAATAAAATCAGCAATTTTTTCCGGGTCGTTCATTTTTGCAAGAATAATATGAAAGTCTGGGCTGAACGTAGTTGAATTTCCAGCCAAACGCTCACTCAATGCTTTAAGATTTTTAATTTGAGCGGCTAACATTTCGGCATGATTCACAATGTTTTCAATGTGTTCGATATGGGCATGGAGACTTTCATTTTCCGGCACTAAAGAAGTCACTCGAGCTTTTGAAATCCCTTGCACCAAAATTTTGATTCCGCCTTCAGGGATTTTGATGACACGCATAACCGATGCGATTGTTCCCACTGTATAAAGATCTTTGGTTCCGATCGGTTCAGTGCTGTCAGTTAGTTTTTTTGCTGCAAGCAACAATACTAATTTTGACTCTTCTAAAGAATCGTTAATACCTTTGATGATTTTTTCATCCATGACCATGAGCGGAACAATCATGTGCGGAAATACGACAACATCAAGTGTTGGTATGACCGGCACTAGTTCCGGAATGGTCTCTTGCACATCTTTATTGAATAATGTTTTCATCTGTCCCCCTAATGTAGAAGCTGCATTCAACCCCCGCTTCATATCCCTGTGTCTCATTCTACGAAACTGCATATGGGTAAAACAATATTTAACTAAAGCGATCAACTTAAGCAGCATATTTGGGTTATTTTTTAAAAAAATTAAACAAATAATTCATTAAAAAATGGTATAATAGCAAAACTAAACAGGATGTTCTTCATGAAAAAAAGTTCCATTATTTGTACGAATCTGACAAAACAGTATCATGCTGGCCATCAAAGATTTACAGGCCTCCATAATTTTTCTTATGAATTTTTACAGGGAAATCGATACGCATTGATAGGTCCGTCGGGCAGTGGAAAATCTACGCTCATCCATTTAATTGTCGGAATTGAGATGCCAACTTCCGGAACCATTGCGCATTCATACGAGCAAAAACAATATGGCCTCATGTTGCAAACGCCATTTCTTATCAATGAGCTCTCGGTGCTTGAAAATATCGCGCTCCCAGGTTTAATTGAGGGGGTGCCAATGGCTGATGCGATAAAGAGAGCCGAGGAACTCATCACGCTGGTCGGGTTGCGCGCCCATGCTCACGTAAGTCCCTGGCAACTTTCGGGGGGACAACAGCAACGGATAGCGCTTGCGCGCGCTCTGTTTTTTTCGCCACCTTTTTTGATTGCCGATGAGCCGACTGCTCATTTAGACCCTGATAGCGCACGCGGCATTGCATCACTTTTGATTTCATTATCAGAGGAGCATGGCATGGGCCTTATTGTTGCAACCCATGATCGAGATATGATCGCTTTTCTGGAGAACGTTGTGTCAATAGGTTAAGGGCACATTGAACTCTTGTATTAGCTATATAAAAAGCTACGATAGAAGGGGTTTGTGTGTGAATACAAAAGGAAAAAGTCATGGCAGAGATTCTATCAAAACGATCTATTCAGCAGAAAACGGTACAAGTAGGATCACTCACTTTGATAAGTCGAGCGTTTGGTCTTGTTCGAGAGCTATTGCTTGCGCGCTATTTGGGAAGCGGTATTGTTTCAGACGCATTTTTGACCGCGTTTAGAATTCCTAATATTCTCAGAAAAATTTTCGCTGAAGGAGCGCTCTCATCTGCGTTTATTCCAAGCGTTGTGCAAGCAATTCGCCAAGGCGACACCAATCAAGTGAACGGTGTTTTGAGTCTTTGTTTGATTCTTTTTCAATCTCTGCTTGCACTCATATGCATCATCACTGCTTTTATTGCCCCTTGGATTATAAAGTTGTTGGCTCCCGGTTTTAATCAACAGCAACTTGAGATGAGCATTCCCATGCTGCGCATTTTAATGCCATTTATTATGTTCATTTGCGCAAGCTCATTATTTGCCGGAGTGTTGCAGGCGGTGCAACGATTTTTTGTTCCTTCCATAGCTCCTATTTTTTTGAATTTTGTATTTATTTTTGGCGCTGTGGTGGGAATTTATTATAATCTTTCTCCCGTATGGTTATGTGCATTTATTATCGTCGGCGTCATGATCCAAACTGCCGTACATTATGCTGCATACAGAAAAGCCGGATTTTGGTTTTCATCTGCATATCAAGATCATATCCCCTCTTTTTTACGTATATTTTTCAAATTTATTGTATTTGTTCCAAGTGCTGCACTTTCTGAATTGAGTCTTTTTATCGATTCTGAATTTGCATCTTATGTTGTTGGGGGTATATCAAGTTTAACATATGCGACTCGTTTCATGGGAATTCCACTTGGCGTATTTTCTACCTCATTTGCTACCATTCTTCTGCCTCATTTTTCTCGCATTGGCAGTTATGCACCTTCACGATTGAGTTATTATGTACACGAGAGTATCAAGCTTATAGTCTGGGTTACTATCCCCATGACTATCGGTATGATCTTTTTTTCATATGATATCTTCAGTACGCTTTTTCTTTCAGAACACTTCCCTATAGAACAAGTGGTTCGTTCTTCACGAGTGCTTGTCGTTTCTGTCATTGGGCTTTTTTTTCTCTCGATTAATAAGATATTTTTGAATGTATTTAACTCATTGCATAACACAATGGTGCCGGCATTTATTGCTGTTATTTCAACATTGGTCAATATCGGTTTGAACTATCTGCTTATGCCCCAATTTGAAATTCCGGGCTTAGCATTAGCCACGACGGTCGCCGCCGTCCTGCAGACAGTACTTTTCTTAGGAAGTTTGGTGTGTGTGCATAATATAACAATTTTTACCAAGCAACTTGCACATTTCTTGAGACAATTCTTGATTCAACTATTACTCTGCTCATGTGTCGTACTAGCTTTGTTTTATGCCATAAAACTTTTATTTTTGCATTGTGCCTCAACTCAAATACAGTCATTTATGGTGTATGGTTTTGGTTTCTGGCTGTGGGTCGGACCATTGGGCATATTGTATTATATGATCTTGTATTCAACGCGACATTTTTTTAAAATAAAAATGTATTTTTTTTGATCCACAAAAACCATGACAGGTCCTTGTAATTAACCATGAAACATTATTTTTCAGCCGGTATCGTAATTTTTTTTCAAGAGAATGATTCTCGAGAGTATTTATTGTTGCATTATGTGACCGGCCATTGGGATTTCCCGAAAGGGAAAGTTGAGTCCGGCGAGACGTTAAAACAAGCTGCTGTTCGCGAACTTAAAGAAGAAACAGGGCTTGAGGCAACGATAGTGCCGGGATTTTCTTCATCACTCTCATATACTTTTAAAGATTATATGGATAAAAAATCGGCCCACAAGCAAGTTACCTTTTTTGTGGGTCAAGTAAAATCGAAATCAGTTGTTCTTTCAGATGAACATATCGGTTACAAATGGGTGAGTTACAAAGACGCCCTTAATTTGCTCACCTATGATAATGCTCGCGCTATTTTGAATCAGGCTGACTCGTGGTTGCAGTAAGCTCCTCAAGTTTTTTACAAACTTTCTTGAGAATAGTAGTGCGTCCTTTAGAAATAAGATCATAAACATCGGCTTTCGTTTGATCTATCTGAGTTTCTAGAGCCGCGGCTTGTGAATCGAAAAGACTTAACGCCTCATTGCGTTTTTTTGTCAGTTCAAATTTTTTATTTTTGAGATTTCGGTAGTTTTCAACTGCAAGAGACAACTTAAGGGCAGTTTTGGAAGTAATCCCCAAGGATTTATTTAAGTCCAGTAATTCTCGTTGAAAATAGACAATATCTGGACCTGTTGTTTTAAGGAAAAAATTGTCATAATCATGCGAATTAGGACTTGTTGGAAGAGATCGCGCTTGCCTCTCCTTAAGACCCCTGCCGGGCGATAGAGGACGAGACCGATCAAAAGATAGTGATGGAACAGATGCATCAGAGTTGCGTCGCTTTTTTGCTAGGGCGATAGTTTTTGCAAAAGGCTTGCCTGCTTCATCTTTATCAGCTGCCGATAGATGATGAAGCGTCGCGCATATTGCAATGGGAAAAATGATTTTTTTGATCATAGTTTCTCCTTCATTCTCTTTTTTTTAGCGATGTGTTGATTATCGAATCACATTCATGATTGATAATTTATCGGAGTTGCCAATGATTAAAACGAATAGCAGAACTAAGAGATTGAGAACATATTCAAAACCACCATTTTGTGCAAAATAGCCATTTTTAAAATGAACTTCAAAAAAAGCAACGAGCATAACAGGCATTATTGCAAGAGCAGCATATTGTGTAAAAAGGCCGAGAATAAGCAAGATTCCGCCTCCGAATTCTATGAAGGCTGCGATATATCCCAAAATTCCTGGGAATTTGAAGGCCGAAGAAATATAGTTTGCAAAGCCTTCTAAACCTGAACCACCAAAAAACCCAAATACCTTTTGGGATCCATGTAGGGTGAACGTGACACCAACAAGGAGGCGAACAATGCTTAATGCGTAAGGGGCATAGGGGGCAAACAACTGGTGAATCATAAATTTTTTACTCCTGAGATAAAGACTGAAATCAGAAGTCAGACTACTCATTCGATAGGAGAAAAAACAAGAAAAATTGTTATAAACGGCGTGAGCCAGAAATTATGTAATTCGAATGGAAAATAATAGGGGGGAAAGAAGAGATTTTTGGTTGCGGGGGCTGGATTTGAACCAGCGACCTTTGGGTTATGAGCCCAACGAGCTACCAAGCTGCTCTACCCCGCGATCGAACGTTAAATGTATTCCCAGATTAGAGCATTTCTACTGTTTGTCAATCAATTGTTTGGAAACCGGCTAAAAATCGGGATTTTTATATTTTTTCAATAATGACGAATGCCACGGTGTGAGATTCATTATGACTCCAGGAGGCGTGGACGGTATATCCCGCCAAGGGAGCAAAGATAAGCCGGGCCGGCTGCCCGGAAAAGCTCACTTGCGCACATAAACTCAAAAACGGCAGTGACTTAATAATTCCGAAACTTGCTTTATATAAGGCTTCTCGAGCTGCAAACCGAGCTGCAAATCGCTCGGCAGCCTTTGTGGGGTTAGAAAGGGCATATCCTATTTCATCATGGCTAAAAATACGCCGCAACTGCTTGTAGGGTCGTGACCGCCACGATGCAAAGCGGTCAATTTCTATGATATCCGTGCCGATGCCAACAATCATTATTTTTTATATTCTCCCAGTTGCTCAAGAGAGCGATACATAATTGCTTCTTGAATATGGGCAACATCAATATATTCGTTTGAACTTAGATCAGCTATAGTGCGGGCAACTTTGAGAATTTTATGATATCCGCGCATACTCAAATGGAGCGCGTTAAATGCTTTTTTGATGAGCGCTTCTGCACCTTCAGTTAAAATGCATGTTTTTTCAACCTGTTCAGGAGAGAGGTATGCATTCGGGACATAGTGAGCGGCATCGTTTTGTCTCTTTTTCTGTGCTTGCGTGGCTCTTTCGACGGAATCGCGCATGTGCGCGGAACTTATGATTGTCTCGGGGCTTGTTTGTTTAATTTGTTCATATTCTATTGAAGCGATATTAATTTGAAGATCGATTCTATCAAGAAGAGGTCCGGAAAGTTTTGAGAGATATCGCTCAATTTGTGCTGATGAACACGTGCATGGTTTTTTCTTATCGCCAAGATACCCACATGGGCATGGGTTGAGAGCAGCTATCAATAAAAATGACGCCGGAAAATGGACTGATTGTTGAACGCGCGCGATTGAAACGGTTTTGTTTTCAAGCGGTTGACGCAACACTTCCAATGTATCTCGCTTAAATTCAGTCAGCTCATCTAAAAACAAAATTCCATTGTGAGCTAAGCTGATTTCTCCCGGCTGTGGATATGACCCTCCACCGACAAGCCCTGCTTGAGAAATCGTGTGATGCGGATTTCGAAAAGGTCTGCCGAGCACCAATTGGTCGCCGGGCAGCTTACCGCTCACCGAATAAATTTTACTTGTTTGCAACACTTCATCAAAGCTCATAGCCGGCATTATGCCGCTCAATCTGCGCGCGAGCATTGTTTTACCGGCGCCCGGAGGCCCGACAAATAAAATATTGTGTCTTCCCGCGGCTGCTATTGTTAAAGCCCGTTTTGCATGAGCCTGGCCTTTTACATGAGCAAAATCGAGTGTGTCGTCAGCGATTGCTTTTGTGGTTAATTGTGCAAAAGATTCTCGTGTGGGCACTATTATAATTTCGCCGCGCAGATAACCAATGAGTTCAGTCAGACTGTGCACTCCAATGACTTCAATACCTTCAATGAGCGCTGCTTCATATCTATTATCAAACGGAACAATCATTCGCTTTTTGCCAAGCAATACTGCATCAGATGCAATGGGCAATACCCCTTTGACTGCTCGAATTGATCCATCCAAAGATAACTCGCCAATGAAAATAGTTTCTTGTATGAATTCTTGCGATAGAGTAATGATTTCCGATGCACATAAGATCGCGGTCGCTATCGGTAAATCAAAAAGAGTCCCCTCTTTTTTGAGATCGGCAGGCGCAAGGTTGACGGTGATTTTTTTTGCGGGCAAACGGATACCGCTATTTTTCAACGCGGTTTGTATGCGCTTACTGCTTTCTTTAATTGCCGTATCAGGAAGTCCAACGATATAAAAATTGACAAGACCAAGTGAGATATCAACTTCAACGTGAACCAGATTGGCAGAAACACCGATAGTCGTTGCTGAAAAAATTTTTGTATGCATATAGTATAAAATAAGTATAAAGGTCCCTAAATTTACTTATTTATGTATATCATGCAATTTTTTATTGGTAAAGGAAAAGCGCGATTTTTCGTTTGGCTATAGTTTTTGCTTGCAACTTTTGATGAATTTTCTAGAGTGTCTTTCGTCTTGCAACTGTAAAAACCGGCGCGAAATAAGAGAAATGAGCTGTCATTGAAGTTGTTAAACGGTAATGTTCTTAGATTTTTATCGAGAAAGATGTATGAAAAAAGCCTTATTGTTTCTTTGTTGTATGTTTGTTCCTTCCATCAGATCAGCCGATGGCAATGATACTACTGTTGTCATAGGAGGCATTGAAAAATCGGTTAATGGCGATGTGATCAGAATATCGAACCTCATCAAAACCATGATCGAAGATTTCGGAGACAATGGCGGGCGGATAGAAATTCAGAGTGTTCCCGGCACTCTTTTTTTCGATAAGCTTTACCCGCTTATGGAAATTGTGCATGAAAGACGAGGGAATGAAGATCTCGCGAAAAAAGAGATTGAAAAAAAAATAAAATCACTGAATCTTAACGAAACAGCAAAATTGTTTAAGGTCGTCAATTATTTTGATGTTAAAAAACCGGTACGCCCTCTCGTTGCGGATCGTCTTTCCGAATTGATTTGCTTAAGGAAAACTCTTCAAAATTTCGCGCAGGAAGAAAATTTTGTTGAATCATTGGATATGCCGGAAGAATTGTTGAATTCCATAAGCAAACGTATAGTGCGAACGACAGAAGTTAAAAAATTGCTTTTTGATGCCTTTAGCAAATCCCCACAACGTATACTTGCTCATTCCGGCCCTATTACTGCAATGGTTTTTTCGCCTGACGATAAAACAATTGCCATAAATTCTCCCCGTCGTCCTACGGAGCTATTGGATATCGAGACGGGAAGGGTTTTACATACCTTCAATCATGTAGGAGGCAGAAGTTTCAATTTGGTTGCTATCTTTTCTCACAACGGAGCAAAGCTTGCCACTTTTTGTTCCGCTTACTTTTCCAAATTTTATCCGATCGATCAATCTAATCGTGTCGTAAAAGTTTGGGATGCGGGGAACGGAAAGCTTTTGCGTGAATTGTCTAATTCGGATCACGTTTGGTCAGTCGCCTTTTTGCCTAATGATGGGGCGAACCAACTAGAAATACTCATCACTGATTCTGATGATTACGTTGTGAGACTATGGAATGTAGGCACGGGGGAGGTTTTGAGTGCCTTTAATTATGATGGTTCTGCTCTTTCGACGTCTCTTTCGTCCAACGGGGCGCTATTTGCTACCGCTTGCGTGGCCGGCGATAGTAAATTATGTGAATTATGGGAAGTAAAAAAGGGCAAGATTATCCGTTCCTTTAATCATAAAGGCGGAGTTAAATCTATTCTTCTTTCACATGATGGGAAAAAATTCGCCATCCTTTCGTATGATAATGAATTGAAAGTATTGAATACTGAGACGGGTGCTTCGAGATCTTTCAATCTGGAAGCAGGCGATCGTAGACGTGAATTAAGCCCTATTTTAATTGAATTTTCTCACGATGATACGGCGATTGCCTCCTATCCTGCGGATTTTCATTCCGTAGACCTATGGGGCGTCTCGGGTGAACCGTTTTTGCATCAGTTCAAGAAGGAGGGGCCCGTTCACTCAGTTGCTTTCTCTTCAAAGGGTGACATGTTTGCCGTTGCCGGCAGTGACGTGAAAATATGGGCGGTGCCTCCAAAGAAATTGCCTTTGGAAGTCACACTCATGCTTTCTTTTATTTCAAAAAACAAGGATCATTTAGGCAATATAGCGAGCCTACAAGAGAGAGTCTTTTCTAAAGTCGGTGATTTTCCGGAGAAAAAAATAATCGGAGATTTTATACAAAAAGAGATCATTAAACAACCGCTCTAAAACTTTTTAAAGAAATTATTACGGTTTTACTTGCAACTTTTAATCAGTTTTCTAAAGTAATGGACATACATGAGCATTTAAAAAGGAGCAGTCATGAAAAAAGCCAATGTTTTGATACTCGGTATCTTTTGCATATTTCAATCAACGCATGCTATGATGCAACGAGCACTTGGTATTGAAGCGAAAAAAAAGATCATTTCTCGATTACAAAAGTCGCAATTACAAAAACGATTTCACAATAGCTGCTCTCAAGAGTATTTTTCCCCGTCTAAACCTGAAGCTTTGGATGTTATAGTTTCAGTGCCGATTGGAATGATTACTGGTTCTCTGGCAACCTACTTCTTTGCTGAGATAGATAAGGGTGGTTCGTTGATTGTTGGGGGGCTGGTCGGCTTTGGTACGGCAACAGCACTTGGGGGAGTGCGGGGCGTCATGGGGTTGGCGGCAGTTGTTGTTGCGCTGGGGATAGCAATTAATCATGATTATGAGAAGAGAAAAAGTGCTCGTGGAGAATGCTGGGGAAGCTTCAGGAGCTGGGGGAAGCCGCGAGAACCACAAAAGGAACAGTTATGAAAAAGATAATGGTAATGATAGCTTTTGCCTCGAGCGCAAACTTCATGAATGCGGCCAAAGTTGGTCTTTGTTTTGCAGCAACCAACAAATATACGCAGTTCATACAGCCGTTTGTTGATTCCTGCCGCAAACATTTTTTGAAAAATCATGAAGTCACTTACTTTGTATTCACCGATCGCGCACAAGATGTGCAATCGTCACCAGATGTGGTGGTTGTCCCGACTGCTCATTTGCCATGGCCATATGTAACACTTTTTAGATTTGAAAACTATTGTAAAGCAGCATCGTTATTTGATGGATACGATTACATTTTTGCTTCAGACGTGGACATGCTCTTTGTGAATGATGCGGGAGATGAAATTTTGGGCGACTTGGTCGGCACCCAACATCCTTATTTTCAAAATATGATTCGCAATCAATATACCTACGAAGAAAATTCGGTTTCAACCGCCTACGTAGCAAACAATCGAGGTGAACGGTATTTTGCAGGAGGTTTGTATGGCGGCAAGACTGCAGAATTTCTCAAATTAGTTCGCACTTGTTCTGAAAATATTATCACCGACCTGAAAAAAAATTTTATTGCCGTATGGCATGATGAAAGTCATATCAATCGCTATTTTATTGATAATCCACCAACTAAAATTCTTTCAAGCGCCTATTGTTATCCCGAATGCAAAGAATATTTTTGGTTGCCGAAAATATTAATGGCGCTTGAAAAGGATAAGGCGGCAGTCCGCTTTTGAGGTAACGGAGAATGAAGCATCTATATATCCGTCATTTCCCTTGGAACATCTTTATTGTGTTGAGCATCTGTTTGCAGATGTGTACCGTGAACGCAAACATGGTCATTTGTACTGCGGCAAACAGTTCCTACTTTAAGCCGGTGTTAAATCTTATCGGCAGTATTCATCGAGTTGATTTTGATCGATTAAATCGAATTGTGGTGTATGATATAGGGCTTAGTCACGAAGAAAGAGCATCTTTGAGCGATATGGCCAAAGTTGAGCTTGCTCATGTTGAGCTCACGCATCCGGATCTTCTCAAACCAATGGTGACAAGAAACGAGGGCAAGACGGTTCCCGGTTGGTATGCATGGAAGCCGGTAATCATCAAACAAACTCTTGATCGTTTTGATACCGTTTTATATATGGATGCCGGGAACACCGTGATGCGGTCACTTGAAGAGCTGTTTGAGCATATAGCATACAACGGTTATTTCCTTGTCAGCGTCTTTCATGATTTAAACAACTGCACTACTCGATTTGTCAGAACTCAATTTGGGCTTGATACGCCCGAACGACAACATATTCTCAATACAATATCTCTGAGTGCCAATATTATTGGATGCACCAAAGCTGTGTATGAAAAGCTCATTCTTCCCATGTATGAAATGACAAAAGACATACGCTATTTTGAAGACGATGGATCGGCCGGATGGGGCTTTGGTGGAGCGCGGCATGACCAGGCATTGTGGAGCATTTGCGCGAGGTTGCTAGGACTGCATGTTTATAGACCCGGATGGCTGCAACTGAAGTTGAAAGATCGCACTGTTCCATTTCACACCAATATCTATTGGCCGAATGCGGATGGAAGAGTTGATTCGTATTGGTTGAATCATTCAACGGCGATTTATCAATCGCGCCTTGATTATGATCTCAAAGAAGGTGCTCAATGGCTTGGATTGGCTGCTGGGCAGTACGGAGTTCCTTATTTTAAAAATAATATTCAGTATAGTAGTACGCCCTTGTCGATGGGGCCCCAAAAAAACCAGGAGTAAGTAATGTTTAAAAAAATAATGATGCTCATAACCATACTATCTTTTGGCATGGTGCATGCAAAAACTGCTGACCTTATCATTTCATCTTACGATAGACCGATGCAATTATATGCATATTTAGAGTCAATTGATCGGCATATGAAAGATCTTGGGCGCATATTTATCATTTATCGAACAAGTTCAGATGAGATTGATCAAGCATATCAAATCGTTTTTGAAACATTCAAACATAAAAGTCTTGGCATTATACATCAAGGCAGGGACCCTTTTGCCGAATATAAAGGGCAAGTGCTTGCATGCTTGCAATCGTGCCCGCATGAATATGTTATGTTCGGAGTTGATGATATTATCGTTAAAGATGAAATCAAATGTGCCGAATGTATAGAAATGCTTGAAAAAACGGGAGCGCATGGATTTTATTTGCGTCTTGGGCTTAATATAACCCGCTGTTATACAGAAAACATTGAAACTCCTGTTCCGCAACATGAATTGGTAGATGAAGTTGCAGGTGCTTATACCTTCACTTTTAAAGATGGAAAGGGTGATTGGGGATATCCAAGCAGTCTAGACATGACCATCTATCGCAAGGCTGATTTGCTTGCGATTATACCATATATTCCGTTCCACTCTCCAAACAGGCTTGAAGGGTGTATGGCTGTTCGATCTGGAGGGTTAACCGGTGGTCCGGCATATGATATGCACAAAAAAGGATTATTCTATACTCGTTCAAAAATAGTAAATGTGCCGCTTAATTTGGTGCAAACCGATTGGTTGGGATCTCGTAATATGGGATACCCAATAGAGATGTTGTTTGATTATTTTAAAGAAGGTCTGAAAATTGATATCGATGCCGTTGCATGCATTGAAAATGAGGCTGCGCATATGGAAGTAACGCCGAAATTTATCGCGCGAGGTGCGTAGTGAAAAAAGAAATTTCGTTTTCAAGCATTCTACTTAGTCTTATTCTTTTCATTCCCGCTTGGGCTCAATCGGCGAGCGCAGATCTCAATGAATATTATAAAAACAAGAAGGTGTTGGTAACCGGTGGATACGGCTTTATCGGATCGCATCTGGTTGAAAAGCTCGTTACACTCGGAGCGCAGGTGAGCGTCCTTGATAATTTCAGCACCGGAAAACATGAAAACCTTGTGGGTGTTGCGCAACATGTTCGCTGTATACAAGGTGATATTTGCAACATACAAGACTGTCTTGATGCGGCAGAAGGCCAAGAAATTATTTTTCATTTGGCCGCGCACATACGAGTAGTTGAATCACTCAAATCTCCACCCACTTGCTTTGATAGCAACGTGCGGGGGACATGGAATATATTAGAGGCAGCTCGGATAAAAAAGGTCACGCGTTTCATATTTTCCTCTTCAGCTGCCGTGTATGGCAATAAAGAGGGAATTTGCTGCGAGGAAGATCTGTGCATACCAAGTTCCGCCTACGGATTATCAAAATATGTCGGAGAACAGCTGGTTGCTTATTACGCGCGAGTGCATGGTGTGCCGGGGATTTCGCTCCGTTATTTTAATGTTTTTGGGCCTCGACAAGATTCTTCAAGCCCATACTCAGGGGTTGTTGCGAAATTTACCCAATTGTTGCAAGAAGAAAAACCTTTGACCATTTTCGGAGATGGTTTGCAAACAAGAGATTTTGTGCCGGTCGATATGGTTGTTGATACGAATGTTAATTGTGCTGCTTTGGACACTGAGCAATTGGATGGTCAAGCGTATAATGTTGCAACGGGGAAAAGCATTACCTTATTGGAATTAATTGATCAACTACGTGCACAATTGAAAATTTCCTATAGCCCAAAACTCATTTTCACGTCAGCCCGGGAAGGCGAAATTCGACATTCGCAAGCATATTTTGCAAAGTTAGATAAGCTGTTTGTTCAAATGAGGGCCGAGTAAGAACTTCCTTGCATTTACCAATATTTTTTAATGTGTAATACTAACCTTCAATAGTCATATCATGTGAGGGAGGGATTAATATGTCTTTTGAGGGGATACAAAAACTTATTGATGGCAATAAGCAGTTTCGTGAAAAATATTTTGGGACAGATCGAGCCCTCTATGAAAATCTGACGCGTTACGGGCAAAAACCAAAGACAATGGTCATCGCATGTTCTGATTCACGTGTTGATCCGGCAATCATTTTTAATTGTCAGCCGGGTGAACTTTTTATGGTCAGAAACGTTGCGAACCTCGTGCCTCCGCAAGAAGGTGTGACTATGTATCATGGCACGAGCGCTGCCCTTGAGTTCGGCGTGCGCTTCTTGGGTGTTGAAGACATCATTATTTTAGGCCACACACAATGCGGCGGTATTCAAGCGCTCTTGCATAAAGCTCCCGAAGTGTGGAATCAGGAAAATGGTTATATTTCAAAATGGCTTGATATAGCGCGTCCTGCGTATCAAAAAGTGATAGATGAACATTCGCACGCATCATTTGATGAACAGGTTGTTTTTTGCGAAAAATATGCATTGTTAAATTCATTAAAAAATTTATCAAGCTTTGAGTGGATAGCTCAATCTGTCGCCGCGGGAAA
The DNA here is from genome assembly GCA_963713925.1 of uncultured bacterium. Lineage (GTDB taxonomy): Bacteria > Babelota > Babeliae > Babelales > Vermiphilaceae > MFD01112-c2. The sequence continues at coordinate 57,045 of OY970212.1, read as the reverse complement.
GCTTGCGCTTCATGCATGGTATTTTGATTTGAAAACAGGCAAGATTAATCGATACAACTCTCAAGCCCATAAATGGCATTCTGTAGAATAGTGCGCATTGCTCATGAACATCCAGTACTTACAGGTCAAACTCATTAATGGTTATCCGCGTCCGCTGTGGTACACCGGATCTCCGGGCGAAAGTTCGTATCCGGTTGGCACGCTTGTGCGTGTGCCATTGCAAAAACGGGTGGAAACAGCATATGTCTGCTATGCGACGCAAGAAAAGCCGGCGCATATCACCTTTGAGTTAAAAGCAATTTTGCACAAGGAAGCATTGCCTGAAGATGCTTTGTATCGTCCTTTTATTCAAAAGATTGCTTCCTATTATCAGATAGATCCCATTATTTTATACAAACGACTCACCGGATTTTTAGGTCAAGAGCATGAGACTGAATTGTCTGATGAGCAACAGAGCTCACATCATCAATCGGCAATGCTTACCAATGAGCAATCACAAGCGGCAACATTTTTCGTGCACGCAATTGATCGTGCACAATTTCAGCCTATTGTGTTGCACGGAGTGACCGGTTCTGGCAAAACAGAGGTGTATAAAACAGCAATTCAACATACACTCGCCCAGAACAAATCGGTTATCTTGATGCTCCCGGAGGTGACTCTGGCGCATGCATTTGAACAACGATTAAAAAAAGAGCTTCCGCAACATACGCCCATTTTCGGGTTCCATTCAGCAACAAAACAATCAGAAAAAAAAGCTCTGTGGGCTGCATTGCAAAACAACCAAAGTATGCTCATCATCGGTGTGCATTTGCCAATTTTGCTGCCGATTTCAAACCTTGGATGCATTATCATTGATGAAGAGCATGAAGTTGGCTACCAAGAAAAAAAACATCCCAAAATCAACAGCAAAGAAGCGGCGCTTATTCGCGCGCAACTCTATAACATTCCTATCATGCTCGGATCGGCTACACCTTCTATCGCAACGCTTCATGCGGTTACAAAAAAACAATGGCCACTCTTTAAACTTACAAAACGCTTTGCTGGAGCGTTCCCTGCTATTGTGCCGGTGCTTTTGACCGATAAAAAAGAACGTAAAAACTTTTGGATCAGCACTCAATTGTTGGCTGCGTTGAAAGATCGGATCGCAAAAAAAGAACAATCGATTATCTTCATCAATCGACGTGGCTATAGTTTTTTTGTTCAATGCAAACGGTGCAGCCATATTTTTGGGTGTCCGGCCTGTTCAGTGAGTTTGACGTTGCATGCTGACGGCCAGCTCAACTGTCACTATTGCAGCTACAGCATGATGATGCCGCGAACATGCACGCAGTGTTCTGCGAGTTCGGATGATTTAATAAAAAAAGGAGTTGGCACCGAGCAGATGGTCAACATCTTGCAATCGTTGCTTCCAAGCGCGCGCATTGTTCGCGCAGATCAAGATGTGACGCGCAAGAAAAAACTCTGGGCACAGACGCTGAGCGCCATTGAGAAACAGCAGGTTGATATCATTGTCGGCACGCAAACCATTACTAAAGGCTATCATTTTCCGAAAGTGACGTTAGTAGGGGTCATTTGGGCAGATTTGAATTTACATTTTCCGATGTATAATGCGAGCGAAGTGACGCTTGCGCAGCTCATCCAAGTTGCCGGACGCGCCGGAAGACAAACACAGGAAAGCACTGTCATTATCCAGGCGATGGCGCATCATCCTATTTTTGATTATATCGATGAGCTCAAGTATCCGGAATTTTATGAAAAAGAAATAGCAACACGAGCAGAAGTCGGCTACCCGCCTTGCAAACGATTGGCGCAAATAGAGCTGCGGGCATCCGATGAGGCTGTTTTACAAGCCGATGCGGACATGGTATGCGAGCGTGCATTGGAATATATCGAACGGCACAATATGAATGTCTTGCTGCTTGGCCCAGCCAAACCTCCGGTGCACAAGATTAAACACACCCATATCATGAACATCTATCTAAAAGCAGATCAGATGAGCGAGATTATTGCCGTGTATCAGCATATTGCAGCAATCAAGTGTGCAGTTGAAATCTTTTTTACTCCGAATGTGCAGACGAGTTCGTAACATTGTTTTTTGAATGGTCAACTATCCAATTACCTGATTCTGGTTGACGTGTTATTACAACGGAAGGGATTCCAATTTCTTCACGAATTTTATTTTCTAAATTTAAGTGGTCTTGACAAAATAACCAAGGCCAAAGTTGGTGCTTTTCGATTTTGCTTCTATTATCAAGCACGGCTTGGTCAATAACGCCATATTCTTTTAAAGCATTTTCATGTCCTTCTTGATTTTGAACATCTGTGCCGCTATCCCAAATTCCTTTCAGAGCAAAAAAACCTGAGATACCTAATTTTTGTATAGCACGACCATAGGCATTTGGTGTTTTATTATCGACCATCCTCGTTAAATGATCCACATATAAATTTTCAAGAGGAGATAGTTTAACAAGTCCAAATTCAATCAAAGTATCGATCATTTCTGACGTACGAGCTTTTCTTAAGAGAGTTGTTGATCTTATATTTCTGACTAAAATATCATCTGATACTTGACTGAGAAATTGTTTTAATTCTGGAATGTTATTGACGCTGACAAGTTCTTTAATTCTTATACGATTGTTATTTGATTGATCTGCTGTAAATATATTGTTATTTATAAGGAGTAAACTAAAAAACAAGAAGAATTTTTTCATATAAAGTCTTTCTGTATTGCGTTTTGTATTGATCCTGTTAATCAACATAAAGATATTATATCAATATTTATTCTTCCATAAAATCATGTTGCTGCATAAGTTCTTCAATATACGGCATCTTGTAGCTGTTTCGGCATTAAGATAGCCCGGTTGTTTACAGAGCTTGACGTACTGCATTTATTTATAATAGCTTCTACTCTGAAAACATTGCCTGTTTTAAGGAGTGTGTATGGTCCCACAATATTCAAGAGAGGAAAACGTATGTTAAAAAAAATTCTAGCACTCGCACTTGTGCTATCATTCCAAGTTAAATCAACGTCGGAATTAACACCAATAAATCCTGAAGAATTAGAAACTCAAAATGAGATGCCGGAAGAATCGGACAGTGAAATAATTCGCAGAAAAAAATGCAAACGGTTCTGTAGCATTATAGCGAACTGTGCAAAGATTTGTACCTTGGCTGTTGGAGGTAATGAAGCAATAGGCGGCGATCTGGCAGTTGCAGGAAGTTTAGCTGTTGCGGGCGCAGGTGCCTTTGGCGGTCCAATCACAACCGGTACATGTACCTTAACATGTACACCACAACTATTGGTGCTGGCGGTGTTGGAATATTGGGATACGGTTATGTTTATGCACTCACGCAAGCAGGAACAGTAGCGATAGAAGGCGACGTCCTTTTTGATAGCAATGGCCCGTTATCCGGAGTCACACATACTGCCGGAAGCGCTTCGATTCAGGTTGTAAGTGCAGGGACGTATGCGGTTACTTTTTCCGTATCTGGCACTGAGCCAAATCAATTTGCGCTCACAGTAAATGGTGTTCCAAATGCATCAACCATATATGGTTCAGGGGCAGGAACTCAGCAAAATACCGGATACACTATTTTGACTCTCGGCGCGGGAGATACACTAACATTGAGAAACCACAGCTCTGCTTCAGCTGTTACTCTAGCACCCAACGTTGGCGGCACACAAAATCAGGTGAGAGCTTCAGTATATATTTTGCGGATAGCTTAAATAATAACTGAAAATCTAGATGAAAAAGCGGTCATGGCATTAGGAAAATAGTTGGTGCCATGACCGCTTTCAATTTACACAGAAAGATTTAGCAAAGAAGATATAAAATAATTGAAATGCTTGTAGTGTCTGAAAACATCGATTCCTGTGTTTCAGTTTATTCTTCCATAAAATCATGCTGTTGCATGAGTTCTTCAATGTAGGGCATTTTGTAACTATTGCGACATTCGCGACACTTAACATAATATTCTCGTGAGCCGATTGGAAAGATTGGGATGAAGAAAAGTGTGAACCACTTTCTATATGAATGCACTGTAAGAGAGCTGCTTGGACATATCATGCAGTTATAACGTAGCGTACCTTCTCTGCGTTTGAGAGCGCGCGAACCCCAAATGATGATCATAAAAATCCTTTAAAGCTATTGCATTTATTTTTGCGGACAAGTTTAACTGATAATTAATAAAATTTCTCCCTTTTGAAACATGAGGCCGTATGACGACTATTTTCATTATAGGAATAGCAATACTGATCGCATATCTGAGTTGTATGGTTATTAATGTGCAATATAGGGGAGACACTAGTATTGCAAACTTTACCTGGGGTGGCGGTGTATTAATTGTCGCGCTGTATACTTTTTTCACGACAGGCACTTTCTTAGCACGTCAAATTATAGTAACGAGCATGATTGCGCTGTGGGCAGGGCGTCTTATATTGCATGTCTATAAAAGGTATACAGGTGAAGACCCTCGTTTCAAGTCATGGAAATGGAAAGGCTTTAAAGCGCTCATCATCAACATCATGTGGGTATTTGGACAAAGTATTATGATCGCTATCATGAGCTACCCTGTGTTTTTAATAAACACGAATCAAGTGCCTGGCTTAACGGTACTTGATATATGCGGCATTCTTTTATGGATTTTTGGTTTTTGCGTGGAATCAATCAGTGACCAACAGTTATTTCATTTTATGAAAAATCCTGCCAATAAGGGTAAAGTAATGGATCGCGGTTTATGGCATTATTCGCGGCATCCAAATTACTTTGGAGAGATTGTTATGTGGTGGTCGATATATCTTATTGCTCTCTCTGTGCCGCAAGGGTGGACAAGCATAATCGCACCGATTACAATAACCATTTTTCTTGTTTTTATCACGGGCATACCATTACTTGAGAAAGCAATGAAAAACAATGCGGAATATCAAGAATATAAGAAAAGAACCAATGCACTTATTCCTTGGTTTCCAACAAAATAACTTTTTCTTTTCCATATATTCATTATGGGATAACACTCGTCTTTAATCTCTCAATGTAAATAAAAATACCCGGTCCAAAAAAGCCGGGTATTTTTTCCGAGGTTTTCTCAATTGTAGCGTAAGTTGGAGAATTTAATTTAACTGTTCCAGTATCTTTTTGTCTTGCTCGATAGTGATCGTGCAATTTTCTTTGAAGTTGTAAGTTCCATGAATACTTTCTATGCCCAATGCTATCATTGCCAACGATGGTACAATCAAAAAACCGGGAAGTTCTGTACTATCCAAACTTGCTATTCCGAAGAGAAGACTAGCAACTCCTGCCAAAGACATTCCAACGCCCTTACTATATTGTAACAATTTGTTTGAAATATTCCGGGTTTGCAATTCCGGCTGTAACTGAGCAGTAGGTAGATCTTCGGACGCAGTCAGACTGATTGATGCAATCGTAATCACAAAAAGTATTGTTTTTCTCATGAACATAAAAATATTCCTTATTTTTAATATATATTTGTTATTTTTAGAGTAGTATCCCTGCAAAAAATAGTCAATTCCTCCTGGGTTAAAAAAATTCAGTCTGAATATTGAATTTTAGCCCCCTATTTTGTTATCCTAATAGTAGAATAAATTCGCCTTTGCTAATGCTATGGCGGAATAAACCTGTAAAATCAGGGCTCTAAACCTGGAGGTTAGGGCATACTTTTTTAGGAGGAAGTTATGAAAAATTTACGTATTTTAGCTGTGGCCATGGCCATAATTGCTACTCAAGGATTACGCGCCGAGGCGCCTAAACCATTTTTTACCGAGAAAGGCGTCATTCAAGTTGGGGATAATGTGTTGCTCTGCGGAAGGTTGACTATTACACCAATTCCAATAGCAAAATTAGATCCATTAATTCCGGTTGACAGACAGTTTAATGAGATTTGGGTGAAAGCGGTGAATTATACATGGACTGGTGACCGAGTAACACTTGGGTCGGCAAAATTACCAATTGAAGGTCAGTCTTTTTCATACGGTCATGCGGGTGTAGGGGATGCACCACATTTTGACATAATTGTGTACACCAAAGATAGACAAGGGAACGAAATTCCTCTTGATGCAAGGCAGTATGTAACAATCGAATCAAATTATCATCATGGTTCATGTTTAAGTGGTCATGTTCCGGAACACTGGGAACCGTTAAATATGATAGGAAAATAAAATTCACTTTTGAATTTGAGAAGACCCGGCTTTTTTGCCGGGTCTTTTTTTAGTTCAAATCAAAAAATAACAATTTTGCTTCTTTTTGTTCCGCTTTGAGAGTTATGCGTAGCTCTTGATCGAGCGCAACGCCATCGCCCGCATGTAGCTGTTCATCATTTAAAGTCAGATCACCTTCCATAACTTGTATCCAGCCATAGCGGTTTGCATCCAATTGTCTGTCTATGGTGCTCCCGGGAGCTAAGCTGAGCGTGTATAACTTTACATCCTGCTGAATCGGCAATGAATCTTGTTCACCTGTTTTTGATGCAAGCAAGATCCATGTATTTACTTTTTGAGGCAATTTCTTTTCTTGATAACGCGGCTTGATCCCTTTTGTGTCAGGAATAATCCAAATTTGCAAAAGGTGAGAACTATTCGTTTTTGATGGATTGTATTCACTATGGCGCACACCGGTGCCCGCGCTCATTGCTTGAATCTCATGTTCATGAATGATGTGCTCATTGCCCATGCTGTCTTTGTGCGCTATTTCCCCTTTGAGCATGACGGTGATGATTTCCATGTTGTCGTGAGCATGTGTGCCGAATCCTTGCCCGGGGGCTATGGTGTCTTCATTAATAACGCGCAAGGTACGAAAACCCATGTAGTTTGGATCATGATAATCGGCAAAAGAAAAAGTGTGGAATGTATCGAGCCACCCATGACTCAAATGGCCGCGCTCTTTTGCTCTTCGTATAAAATATCCTTTGGTATTTGAAACGCTCATAGATCCCCTCTCTAATTTTGTGGCATATAATGGAATAGAACATATCAGCGATGCTGATACGACGCCGCGAACTATTTTTTTAATGTGAGTCATAACTATTATTCTTATTTTGTTAAAAATAGCATGATTCGTCCTCGTTCCGTCGACCAATCTTCAGCCATCAATTTTTGTGCCAAGTCAAGCGCTGAAAGTCCAACATGGTGTGAGCTTTTCCATTTTTCAATCTTTTCTTGAGCCGCTTGGTTCTCGATTCTTTCTGTTCCAGCCGAAGACCGTACGATAAGGAAGGTATCGCAATGTTTAGCTTTTTCATGAGGGAGGAGGCTGTTGAATCGTATGCATTTATTTTTATCAGCTCCGGCATCCACAAGCATAAGAACAGCTTTCAGATGTCCCCTCTCTACTGCTTCATGCAGCGGAGTATAATAAATAGGAATATCGTTTCCATTAATTAAATATCTATATCGTGAATAGTAGCGATCAACATCTTCGATTTCTTCTTTTACCTGCAACTTCATCTGTAGTCGCCAGATATCATCTGAGTAAGCCAGGTAAAGATAATCATTTCTGATAAAAAATAAGTTTGCGAGAAATGAAGTTGCTTTGTAAGCAATAGTTTGAAGATTTGGACAACATGGTTTTTGAGCTTGTTCTTCCGCGCCATATGCACGCATGACAAGTATTGAAAGTAGGAACAGACAAAAGCGTTTCATGATTTTCTCCTTTCTTTTTTTGAAGCATGGGATCATTGACTTAGCAAGTAGCGCCTGACTATTATCAAGGCGAAAAGCAAAATGATCATACTCTTTTTCCAAAAGGATTCCTACTATGAAATCAGCCATCATTCTATTCTTTTTTGTTCCCTTTTTGGCATCAGCACAAGAAGAAACAGCGAGCATTTCTCTACACGACTCAGAGACCGTTCAAGCTGATGTGCGCGATAAAGTTAAAAAAATAGATAAGTTATGTGTGAATTGTCTGTGGGTGACGGGCCAGTTATTTTTGAATGGAGCAGAAATCACCCGTGCTGTACGAGAGTTGCAAGAGTCACAAGAGCCGGCAACGCTTGAAATTGTTGCTGAAGATGTTGTTTCCGGATCAGATTTTGAAGTGGTCTCCTTGGCTGCAATGCAAAACTTACTCAAACTATACGGAGAAAAAATTGCAAAACTCGAAGAGCAAATTCAGAAGTTGCTCAAGAAGTAAATCCGCGTAGTTGTATCCTTAGAATATATAGTGTTTGTTAAAATATGGGAGTGTAAAATGGCTATCACATTGAACAAGGCGGCAGTTGATCGCGCAAAGTATCTTATCAAAGCAGGTGAGATTGAATCATTTGATTCTAACTGGGAAGCAGAAAAGCCCACACCATCAGAGGTAGAACGGTTTATAGATGTTCATGATATGAGCGAATATGGAGAATGGTTTTTAGGTAAAAATGATCAATTTCCTGATAACGTAAAACAGCATTATGAATATCCCCATGGAGATTTAAAGGAAGTGCAACGTTCTGCTCTCGTTCATACAATCGCTCAGGCAGAAAAAAAAGGTCACAAGGAAATTGTAAAAGCCGCAAAAGAGCTTCTTGAGCTTGTCGATAAAAAAGCAAAAAAATAATACTCATTTAAAAGATTGTGTTTTAAAAAACAATGAGGGCCTTATATCTCCAGATTTAAAGAGTCATGGAGATTTATGGCCCTTGAATATTAAAAACTTAACCGAAAATTCAATAAGGAAGTTCGTATGGTTCGACTCCGTTGCACTCTGCTCGCCACGAACGGGACGATAGACATAATCGTTTGTGGCAAGCGAGGCGCAGGAAAAGCTTGAAATACAATTTTCATACAATGCTCATTGAAAACGGTAGGTAAAAAGAATGTTATTATTGCTGATGTTTGCTTTTCTCTCGGGTATTATTACAGTGCTTTCTCCCTGCATACTTCCGGTATTGCCTTTGCTTCTTTCTGCAGGAGTGGGGCAAGGGAAGTATCGTCCCTATGGGATCATCATCGGATTAATTATGAGCTTTACGTTTTTTACGTTATCGCTCACGGGACTCGTGCATGCAACGGGTGTTTCCCCCGATGTTTTACGATACATTTCTCTGGGGCTCATACTATTTTTTGGACTGACATTGCTATTCCCCCGGATTGAAAAATTATTTTTCCTATTTACGGCGCCTCTTGCGGGTTTGGGAAATAAAATACAAGGTGCGAGCACAGCGGGAACGGGATTTGCTTCAGGATTTATTTTGGGAATTGCATTGGGTTTAATCTGGGCACCATGTGCTGGACCTATTTTAGCAACCGTTACTACGCTCGTGGCAACAGGGTCGATAACGTGGAGCACTGTTATGGTAACCATAGCATATAGCTGTGGCACCGCATTGCCCATGTTTTTCATTATATATGGTGGAAATAGGATCGTTACATCAATAAGTGCAATTGCTCCTTATACAGAAGCCATTCGTAAAATATTTGGCGTATTGATGATACTTGGTGCATGTGCGATAGCATTTCATTTTGACGTTATTTTGCAGCAATTTGCTCTTAAATATTTTCCTACAATAAAGATTGAAGAGAACACGTATGTTAAAAAAGAATTAGATACTTTACAAGGAGCTTCGATGAGCAATAGTTCACCTGCACCGGTCATTGGTGCCCGCGCACCGGAATTTACAGGAATTATTGAATGGATCAATTCACCTGCACTCACCATAAAACAATTAGAAGGTTCCGTCGTATTGATCGATTTTTGGACATACAGCTGCATTAATTGTGTGCGGACACTTCCCTTTCTTAAAAAGTGGTACGCCACATATAAGAATCAAGGATTGGTTATCGTTGGAGTCCATACCCCAGAGTTTGAATTTGAAAAAAGTTCGACGAATGTTAAAGATGCCGTTAAGCGATTTGAAATCGAGTATCCTGTGGCGCTCGACAATAACTTTGCCACTTGGAAGACATATCATAATCGTTACTGGCCAGCCCACTATCTGATAGATAAACAGGGCGTCATACAGTACATCCACTTTGGTGAAGGCGAATATGTAAAAACAGAAAATAAGATACGTTCACTTTTGGGGCTTGCTCCGCTCGTAGAAAGTGAAAAGCAACAAGCGCTATCACAGCAAACCCCTGAGATATATTTGGGCTATAAGCGAGCAGAACATTATACAAGTGAACTGACAATAGAGCATGATAAAACGATGGCCTATGATTACCATACTGTGCTCGCGCCCGACGAAGTCGGTTTGAAGGGTAAGTGGATTGTTTTGTCTGAATCTATTACTTCAAAGGGAAGCGATGCTCGATTGTCATTAAACTTTATTGGGCAACACGTATACCTTGTAATGTCAGCAGAAAAACCGAGCTTGGTTACTGTTATGCTCGATGGTCAGCCATTACCACCGGAGTTTTACACGGATGATATGAATAGTCAGGGTGAAATTAAAGTAAATACGTCACGTATGTATAAGGTTCTTGACTTTAAAAAACCAATGGGGCGTCATACCCTTACATTACAGGTACCCGAGAATGTATCTTTATATGCATTCACTTTCGGAGGTTAGGTCCTGCTTCTGGTAGCCAGATCTCATAAAACTACGAATTAATAGAAACAATTTTTTGAGGTATGCAATACGGTCTCGTTATAGAATCAACATTATAGGCTTGCATAATTGTGATTCAGACTACGAGATACGATATGCCATTTTGACGAGATTAACCTGATTTGATATTCTTTTGCATACTTTTATTAGAGTTATTTTTTATCTCACATTAATTCCATTTTCTACCAGATAGATACCATTTTCCCCCATTGTTAGGATTTTTATGTTATTTCAAAATGCAATTAAATCAATTGTATTCATATTGCTTTTATTTTCCAATGTATGCTCCTGCGATTCACTTGATCACGACCACCAGAGTATATCTGATACACTTTTTTATTCAGCCGATCTGATAAGAGATTTGAATATTGTATCTAAAGATCAAACAGACTGTTTCCTCAATAACATTGGCAGAACTCAGACAATTATAGGAAGTAAACGTATTGCAGATCATTTGGTTCATATTCCTCAGGACAAAATGGTTGTGAAACAAAGAGCTGTATTAATATCTCATGTTATAAATGATGAGCAAAGACTCATTCGACTACAGAAACTGCTGAAAGAGTTCCGTGAGTATGAGTTATATCTTCAGAAAATTTCTGTTGATCTTGATCCGATTGCAGAGCGTGCAGTTCAATCATTTTACTATTCCAGTCGTCTTTTACAATTCTGTAATAGATCTTCCTTTGCGCTGGATGTGCTCTCAGTAGGTAAGTATTTCGGCCTGTTTGGCCCACTGTTTGAGCATCTTCTCTTGCATTTCGGGCTCGACCGTATGGCCACATGGTTTGGTGAATCGAGTAATCACGAATGTACTCATGAAGGGCATGGACATCATGGTCATGTTTGTATAAATCATCTTGAGGCACCTGCAGGTGCATCATCAATTCTCCGCTATGGATTTACGGCAATCAAAGGGATCCATTTTGCCCTCCATATTGGTGGGGTGAAAGAGATGTGGGACCAGATTACATTTGAGCGTAATGTGCTTGATCAAATTTCATATCGCACTGCAATGGCGCAGAAAGCTTTGCATGTGGCTGATGTGTTAGTTTCGGAAATAGAGCAAATGGGTTATCGCTCCTCTTTGTTTGATTTGTCCAACGAAGAGTATAATAAGATTATTGCGATGCTGCATGATAAAAAGATGAGGCGGTTCTTGCACGATAAAAGATATGCAAAACAATCATCCCAAAAATTTGCTCGATCGGGAAAATTATTGGTGCATTATGCAATGATGAAGGAGTATTCATCAGAATTGAACAATCTTTTGAGCCTCATTGGCGATATTGATGCTCTCACAAGCGTAGCATCTTGGTATGTTGAATGCCAAAAAGCCAATAGACCTGTATGTATGGTTGAGTTTGTTGAAGATGTAAGCCCTGTTTTTCTGGCAGATAATTTGTGGGATACCACTATTAATAAGACCGAAATTGTTGGCAATGCAGTGCATCTTGATAAAGCGCATGGGTCAATGATAATTTTAACTGGCCCTAATAAATCGGGAAAATCATGTCTCTTGAAATCAATCGGAAGAGCAGTTGTTCTTGCACAGACCTATGGCATTGCTCCTGCAAACGAACTTCTAATGACCTATTTTGCCCATTTAATGACGCACATTGTTGTTACTGATGATAGCACAAAAGACAGATCATTAATGGTTTCTGAGATGATCAAAGCTGAAGCGTCAATTGAAACTGCCCGCTTATTTCAAGATAAAGCTCCCGTGCTTTTATTAGTAGATGATTCATTATTCAAAGGCACCAGCTTTCAAAAAGGACAAGAGCTTGCCTGCGAATACGCTCGAGTGCTTGCGAGCATTTCTTCAATCGGGTGCGTTTTTGTAACGCATTACCCGGAACTTACAAATCTTGAAAAAGAATATCCTGAACGAGTGCGCAACCACACTATGGAAGTCAAAATTACTGATGGCATTTTTAAGAGTACATATACACTTAAGCCTGGCATTGCCCACTTTGATCGAGTGTTTGATATTATTAAACAGGATTTTCGTTTTGGAAATAACGTGAATTCGATCTAGGTTCTGTTGAGTTTTGAAAGTGTAAAAAATTTGGAAGCTCGTATGGTTCGATTCCGCTACGCTACACTCACCATGATAACCCCAATCACCACTGACGTTACGATTGGGGACCCCACGAACGCGAAAAAATAAAAAAAGACTAATTGGGGTTACAGGAAAGTTCCACGCGTTCGTGATTTCGGGGTCCCCAATGCAGCGTAAGCGAAATTAGGGGTATAAGCGTTAGTCGAACCATACGAACGATTGAAAGCGACTTCAGTGATGTTATAAAAACCCAACGGGCCCTAAGGGTTTTTCATTAAAAAGGATAAGCCGGCTTTCTATTCTTGGGGTAGAAAGCCGGCTTATCCTTTTTAATGTATCGTTGGCATTGAAGACTCGATGAACGGTTTATACCTTAATTTTGAACATCAAGCAATTGCTATTTAGCTGAGGTTTATCCGTGTCGCTCACCAAAAGCAATTTCTTCGGCCGTTCCTAAAACGTGATTTTTCATGGCTTTCACAAGAACTTCTTTTGTTACATCATCAGGTAAAAACACAAATGTTTTGTCTAATGCATATAATGTAGCACGATATCTTTGATGATGCGTTCCGGGTTTTGGGCATGGTCCATTATATTGTTTTTTCCCTAAATCATTGATACCGACTTTTGCTTCTTTAGGAATAGAATTTGATGCTATGTTTCGTGCTGTACCGGGAATATTATAGACAACCCATAATACTAAGGGATTGCTTCTATGAGGAACATCAAGACCTTCCATAATAAGCACAAAACTTTCCGTTTTTTCAGGCACTTCATCCCAGATAATTTCAGGAGAAATATCTTCTCCGTCACAGGTATATTTTTTAGGTATTGTATTACCATGACTTTGAGTAAAAGCGTTAATGCGTATTATCATAATGAGACCTCGAATATAGAAGGTTATACATGAGTTAACATTTCTAAAAAAGTGACGGATTTATAATATCGATTATATATTTTATAAAGAATTTAAAGCCACAATATTTGATTGAAAGTATAAAAACCAGGCATCTTGTGAAGGGGGCTTAATTACATAACCTTTTCAATCGCTGGTGGATTCCAACTGCCATCTAATGCCTCTCTTTTTGGCCAATATAAACGCATCGTGAGGTTAAATGCGCCTTGCGGTGCCGGAAGCCAATTAGCTTGCTTATTAACGCCTGGCGATTCATGCTGAATGTACACGTCAAGCGAACCATCAGGGTTAAAATGTAATGGATCTTGATCATTAAGCGAATAGCGATTCAGAGAATTTTTCGCCAGAAAACTTTGTGCATCATACAGCGTGATAGACCAAAAAGCATTGGCTGGCGGTAATTGGCCTTTAGCAAAATGAATACGATAATTATTTTTGCCATTCAAAGGATTGCCGTGAGCATCTACAAAAGCCGTAGGATACAAGGCATCTTCCGGTAGATTTGCGCCTATGCCGATATAAGCAACCATTGCGCGCGTAGTATAATCGGTGCCATAGGTTCCGATATTATACATCACGCCCCAACCATGTACGTTTTTAAGCGTATCTTTTTTTGTAGCAATAGCTCTGAAAGCTTTTTTCATCGAGTTGCTTAATGCTTTTCTCAAATCTGCCCTCAATTTGTTGAACTCAAAATCCTTGCCTCGTTCAAAACCAAACTGCTTGAGTTTTTCAATCATAGGCCCATCAGCAGCAGCAGCAGGAGGATTCTGTTTAAGTAATCGCGCAAATAAGGTATAAAAAGTTTGTGCGTCCATTGCAGCTACTTGGTCTACTGGCGCTTGTTGCGTTTGATTGGCAGTATCTTTGGGGATCGGCATTAATTTTTGAGTGTCTGTTTTACCCCAATTGCTCAATGAGATAACTACATATCCTTCTTGGATATCATGCACATGAGCATAATCTTTTTTACCATACGTTTGTGTGCGTGCTAAAAGCAAAACCATGTTGGTAGGAGCTTGAATTTTGGTAAACTCATGTGGCACAATTCCCTGCCAACCTGGGCCAACGATAATAAAGTTTTGAGCCTGAGTGCCAGTCGTGCGTTTGCCGAGTGATGCAAAAACGTTAGTCCAAGCATCCAAAACTTCCACTAAATAATAGCGATCGCCCGTATCAGGAACCGATACTATCTGCGGCTCTTGAGCTAAATCAAGCCATGCAAATGAATAGAGCGTGTCTACATTGGGACGAACAATATGTTTAAAATTCTCCGTAGGAAATTCAGGAACGTTGATAAATTGATTTTTATATGTTCCATTATGAGTCATAATTTTTTCAGTCACGTCCATCAATACAAGCGGATACGCATACACATACACTTGCTCAGCGGCATGCAAGAGTCTGTGGGAGCGATATGTCGCAATCCCCACAACCAGGATACCGATTACGCATAATCCGATAATAATCCACTGCAATCTCGATATCTTCATAGCTAATTATCCTTTTTCGGATGCGATTTCTTATCAAAAATAAAATTGAGCAAATGTACCTTTTATTTGCATAATAACAAAAATTGGTACATGGAAGCCAGAAGGTCCATTGCTGTTGCGCTTTTAAAGTTTTTATTGCTTGCTCCTACAAATTCTCATTAAGATATCCCCAAAAAGCGTTTGTAATGAGGAGAAAATTATGAAGCAGATCAAGCTTGCATCCCTTGCACTCTTGTTAGTTTCAACAAGCAGCCTTTTCGGTAATGCATGTCAATTTGATTATTCGTCTTGCAATAAAGTGCGAAAATGTACAAAAAATACATTGTATCCCGATGGATTCAATATTCGATTACAGAGCGGTCTTTCACCAATCATCTGGAAAAATCGTGGCTGCATGAGCTTTTTGAGCACAGCTGCCACCAGTCCATGTTCAACAAATTGTACTACGGGCTGCAATGCGAACTGTGTTTCACCATTTTTCATTGAGTCATTCAGTTGTAAAAGCGACTGTGCAGAAACAGCAATTACCGGCATAAAGATTCCAAAGTTTAATGAGCTTTTCAGAACACCATGGACCATTGGGGCAACACTTGGTTATGCAGTCAACACACATCATGAAGTGGTTTTACAGTTCAATTACGTACAAGCACCAAAGAGGCATGAATATTTCGCAGCAAATGTGACGAATCCTGCGGCTGTTCCAGTTCTGCTCCATATCAACCTGACGAAATATGAAAACGCAAGTGCATACTTTGGTTATCGCTACAACTTTGACCGTATGCGTTGCTTCCCTCGCGATTTTCTTGGAGACATGGCATGGTTCCTTGGCATAAAAGCTGGGCTCCTCCATCACTTTGGTGTCCGTGGTTTCGTTGAATCTTCATTTACCAGTATGGTTGAAAGCTCAACCACCCCATCATTTAATATTTTCAAAAGCAGCACCTCATTCAGTGCTACTGGTGAAGTAGGCGTAGATATTTGCTTGAATTGTGACTGGTCATTGATGATTGCTGCAGAAATTGTTGCAGGATGGGGACCATCATGTCACAACGTCGTTATTCCGGTAACAGAATTGTCTTCACTTAGCATTAATACAGCAAAAATTGGTGCAGAGATCCTGTTTCCTGTTACCTTCGGCCTTCGTTATAAGTTTTAATTAATTATTATTGCCAGTTTGCATAGTGAGAGAAAGCTCTTGTTGCTGTTAATTGGTATATTTCGGTGAATGTTTTTTTAGGAAAAGCCGGCCTGACCTGTTACTATGCTACTTGACGAAAAGCTCTCAAAGTTAAAACCGGTGCCATTGAACAATTTAGTCACGGAGTTTTATAAAGATCATACAATTGATCGGGATACAATTCTCATCCTTGGTCCGCTTAAGAGACTTTATAGTTTTGGTGGAGAATTTCAGATTACAAGAGATGAAAGTGAAAAGTTGAAAAAATTAAAAGAATATCAAGAAGAGATGAAGTCGTTTACTGCTTTTTTGATTGATCATTATTATCGATCGGCATAAATTTATAATAGTATGATGACATGTTTTTCTAAAGAAAGTGTTAACTTATGAAAGATAATTTAGGAAGAATTATTATCGACCCCAAAATTATGGTGGGTAAGCCCGTTATAAAAGGAACGCGAATAACAGTCGAGCTGATTTTGGGTTTGCTTGGACAAGGCGCAACATATGAGGATATCCTCAAGGGGTACCCGCATATTACCAGAGAAGATATTTATGCATGCCTCCTTTTTGCGCAACAAGCAATCAATAATTCTGTATATGCGCCATCAATTGCGAGGTAGTAGCAGATGAAGTTTCTCGTGGATGAATGTGTTGACCATAGGGTTGTTGACTGGTTGAGGCTCCATGATCACGATGTGGTTGCTATAGTTGAGACATCTTCAGGGATCCCCGATGAGCAAGTGCTTCATAAAGCCTTCTCGGAGAATAGAATATTGGTTACGATGGATAAAGATTCCGCGACATTGTTTTTAGAAGTAATCGAGCTCATGCGGGAATTATTTTGCTTCGTGTGTTGAGTTGGGAAATTGATCGCACGATAGCTGTTCTAAGCAAAGTGCTGGTTGAGCATAGCTTGGAACTAGATAATAACTTTACTGTCGCAACTGAGCAGTCTATCCGCATCATTCGTATGGCTGTGCGTCACTAGAAAAATTTAATGTGAAATTTCCTGTATATGAAGAACGAACGAGACAATTTAATTAGAAAAAACATAGTTTTTTTACTAGATAATCAATATGAAACGAGAAATTCAATTGCAAGAAAAACATCCATGTCGATTGCTACTTTATGGAAATTATTAAAAAGCGAGAAAGTTTCCTGGAGAACGCTTGATAAATTAGACTCGTTTCTCGAAAAGCACTACAAGGGTAAAATAGAAGAGCCAGAAAAAAATGACTTGATTGACGGCATGACCGTAGAAGAATGGTTTGCAGAGTATTTACCAAATTTCCCGGTAAAGAAAAAATAAATAAGTATCTAAGAAGGAGTAATTGATTCAGTTCTTCTTAGGTTACGCAATTGCTTCACTTGTGATCAAATTTGGCTGGGCAAACTATCGCAGATATCCTACGATTGCTCTGTCAACATTGTTGGTTCTTCCTCTGAAGAAACTAGCCAGCCATACGTAGCTCACTTGTGAGCGAAGTATGGTGTGCCCTGTCGGAGTATTTTAGAACTTTTTCATTTGAAGATATTAACAAAACAATTATTGAGCAAGTGTTATTTACTAGGAACTATTGTTAAGCAAGGTGCAATCAAACTTTACGAATGAGAGATTTTTTACTAGTATTCTCGTCAGTTATTTTTATTACACATTACAACGAAGATAGTTATGTCATCCAAGTTTTTAGTCTTAATATTGAGTTTTTTATCATCAGCAGTATCATCTCAAGATTTCGGAGATCTGATTAAAAAAGAATCAAAAACAATTGATTGTTCAATCGCTCAAGATTTTGGTTCTCAAGAGGGATTCTTAGCTGGAACACAAATCAAAGTTCCAGGTGGTTATAAATCCATAGAGGATATAAAGATCGGCGAGTTTGTAATTGGAAACGATTCAGACAAACAAGTTGTTTGCATTACAAAAAGAAACATTTCAAAATATCTAAATGTTATCTTAAAAAACGAAATTATCAGGGCTGCTTTAGATCAAAAATTTTATCTCCCAGGTCAAAATTCTTGGATGAAAGCAAAGGAGCTGAGTCAGCTTGATGTTTGCTTAGGCAAATCGGCATTGAACGGACGGGTCGATTCAATAGAGATAGTAGATGATCATGTTGAATGTTATGCTCTCACAGTTGATGACCATGTGTTTTTTGTCTCAGAAAAGGACATTTGTGTTCATAATATGGATGTTGTTTCAAACCCATCATCAATGATAATTATTGGTTCAATTGTTCTTTACAATCCTATCTTATTGACAGTAGGAACAACATTAGCATTGACTGTTATAGCCGTTAATACATGGCAAATGATTAAGGAAAAAAATTGCATTGATAGTGATTTGAGTAAATTGAATATAAAGGCTGACTTGAGCGAGCGTCAATATTTTGATATGAGGCGAGCTGAGCTGATTACGCTGAAGAAACAGTTTGCTGACATAATAAGTGGACTAGAAAATTTTACTAATATTTATAGAAGAAACAATCCTTTGAGTTTTTCATACTCATTTCTTGCCCAGAATAGCATTGCAAAAGACTTGGCATTTATACAGCCATCATTTGATCAAGAAAATATACTTACCGATGATCAAAGAATTAACTTGAGGATAACACGAGAGTATGAATTAACACGATTAGAGCAAGAAATCATAGACCTTCAAATCACGCTATCGTTTCATTTTAATGAATTGATTGTGGCAAGAGATAACGCGATTAAAGAATTTACAGACATTAGCCCCGCGGTTGAACAAGCAGTTCGTGATTGGAACAATAATCGAACAAATCTGTCCAATCATATGATTGTTTATCAGTATCAAGAAATTCATCTCAAGCTAGAAGAGATACTTAAAAATATTGAAAATAGGAACTATGAGTTAAGACTTGCTGTTGCGTACTATAGAGATAGGGCAAATGCTTCGATTTTAAAACAAACAACCAATATAGATAAAATCATCAGCCAGCAAGAATCAAACATTAAATCTACTGAAGAATTCATTTGCCAAGAGAGAAAGACAAATATCGAAAGGCAAGGAGTTAATGAAGAGGCTCTTATTCGAAGAAACTACAATGTTAATTATCTAAAGAATGAGACTAATAATCGTTTGAATAAAAATCGTGAATCAAAAATTGCAAAAGAACTTACTGAGGCTAAAGTAAAAAAAGGAAGCTTTATTCCTCCTGAAGATCCTGAGGATGACGATGATGAAGATGATTTCTTTAAAAAATTGAAGAAACGATCTGACAAAAAAGTTCGCTCAAAACGATTTGGTAATTTGTATCGTGATCCGGCAACTGGGTTGTGGTGGTCAAGAGATACGGCTGGTCATGGAGGTCCTCATTCTAAAGTCTTCAAAAAAGGTTCTACTAGTTTTGAATGGCAATATGACGCTGATTTGCGAGGATTGCCAATTTTAGCGAAGCATAAGGGTCCTATTGGCTTATCTATTCCATTTAAGGAGGTTATCTTTAAATGAATTACTTAGCCATTCACAAATTATCTGATTTGAACACGGTATTTGAAGATCAGATTCTCCTTAATCGCAATCAAAAGGATGAAATAGAACATAATATGTGGGCACTTTCATTCGAAAAAGATGCCTTTTACGTAATAAATCTGGATAATTTGTCGCATTTCATTGAAAAACTTTTAAAACATTATTCGGAAATTGTCATAAAAAAATATCCACTCACGCCAGCCCTTTTTTATTTATGGCTTGATCCACAAGTACTACAGCTGCGATTCAATGTACTTTCTCAAACACCTGCTACAGCCTTGCCTTTTGCATGCAAAGTCAATATTGTAAAGAACTATTCTGGAATACTTCAAGCTTTCTTGGATATGAACAATCAATTCATTCTAGAGGGCGATGTTATAGAAGAAGTTGATGAGTTTGATGAAGATGATGAAAATGACAGCTTTGTTTTAGATGTATATGTGAAACGATTGAATAAATAAGAGTGTTGTGAATTTAGCGTAATTGAGCCCTCAGTGGAACATAACTTGGGAAAAAGCCTATTGTGCCCGGTTGGAGTCGAACCAACGACCTACGGATTAGAAGTCCGTCGCTCTATCCAGCTGAGCTACGGGCACAAAAATTGTGGATTTTTCAGAATTGAATAAAGATTATTATAACGAAATGATCTTCAGATAACAAATTTTACCAAAGGTTTCTGCGGAGATTATATCTCGAGAAATTTGGATGACGTACAGGATTGCTACATAAGGCTGAAATGGCACGGTTTAGCGCAAAAGCATTATTAAGACGTTGTTGTAAATAAGCTCGTTGGGTCGACAATAAATTGAGACCCTCTAACAATTCTGTCTGTTCTGCCTGTTTTTCCATTATTTTTGATGCAATCATTTGGCCTACCAATTGAGCCCCTACTGATCCTGCAAAAAGAACTGCCGGACGAACATACATACTATCTTGTCCATAGCCCAATTTATTGAGCGCTCGATCAATCAGCTCTGTGCCGATGCAACCAATGCCAGCACCCACAACTGTTTGTGCGATATTTTTTTTATAGCGACTAAATGAGATGGCGCTTGCATTCTGTCTTGCATCAGCTTTTGCAATAGCGCTGATAAAAAAAGCATATGTGAGGGTTACCGCATATGGCCCAATCTTTTGCAGAGCGGGAGGAAGCCCAAATTGATCATTTGGGTGTTTCAATTTCTCAGCAACAAGAGGGAGAGAGGACGCTGCACTTTGTTGTGCCGCGCTCATACATGCTGCATTAACAATATCAATATATGAAAATTGTGCGTTTGCAAAAAATGGAGCGCATAAGGCGGCATAAAAAATTGGTTTGATATTCATTTTTAAATCTCCGATTGAAGCCATAAGAGATCTATCCGAGCACTTCTTTGCCGCGCGCGCTCTCTTTGCATCTTGACGTTATCGGAAATCCTTAAGCATGTTGTAACTGTCTTTCTAACACACATGTTTACACCCGCATAGAGTACGAGATCAACAATCTCATTGTTAAGTATACTTTCCAGCGCCTCCGGAGAATATATTTCAAATTTTTTGTTGAGATATTTAAGTCCATCCTTTGTTTTATTGTGGGCATATTGAGCAGTTAGGGCAAGCGCAAGCTTTTTTTTCATACGATCATCAAACTTTGGAGCAATAGTGCGCTGTTTGATCGCTTGTTTTGCTGTCACCTGAGCTCCGGCCGCCGCCAAATCAAGAATATCTTTTTGGGTAAGTAACGGGCTTAAATAATTTATTTTTTGGGTGACTTTTTTTGGAATAATCGTATCAATTTCACCGCGTAATTGGAGAATTTTATTTTGTGCCAATGTTGTAAAAAAAGTGTTTGTTATCCAAGGAAAGGCATCTTTGCCATTATAATGACATATAAACAATCGAGACATGAGCGGAGCATTGCCAAAAATGAGATGCCTTGTGTTTGCGATGAGCTCGCTTTGATTGTCATAGAGATATCCGCCTATTGTCGGCATAATCGCCGTTTTGATATCTTGCAGCGTTACTATATTTTGCAATGCCTTTTTAAGGCTTGTTTTTACAGAAGCATTTTTTGGTAATTCTTGTTTTAATGCTTCGCGGTACTCGTATCCTCTCTCCAGTTGTTCTCTGAAGCGATTTGTGGCATATAGCGTTCGAATTTGTGGCAATATTGCTTCGAATTGATCCGATTCAGATCCGATGAGTATTGAGAAAGTCGGAATAAAGAAATATAATAGCTTTTTCATAAACCCTTGTGAGTTATCGCGGCATTGTAAATTTTACATTAATCTTTTTTGCTGGATCATCATGAGCCCAGCTCCGATAGAGCAGTTCTCCATCAACTGTAACGGGGGCTCTTCCAATTATGGTGCCGACTAATTGTCTTATAATAATTGGGAGTACGACATTTCCTGTTGCAGCAGCAATAGAATAAGTCGATGTCCATGGTTTAACGATTCCGTATGTACCATTTAAATCGTAGATGGCTGCGCTAATCTTATTGCAAATGAGATGAGAGATAGTTGTGTGGGCCATTTCTTTTGCAACATGTGAGGGAATAATTGCTTTGTCAAATGCAATTTGCGTTTCCACCCGCAATTGCTCCGGCTATCAGAGCATATTTAATATCTTTGTCAGTTACTTGCACATGATCATTCATTTTGAATGATGGTTTTCCAAATTCGGGATGAGGAACCATCCATATGGGCGTATCTGCTAGAACGAACATTGTTTCTCTAAATCCATCATTCATAACGACATCTTCGTAGCGTGCTTTTCCCGTCATAGAAATGATACGTCGGATGAATACCCCCATCCACAAGTAGGCTGGTAACTCGTATCGTATTTTATCATGTATGCCTCGAACTTTTTCATAGAGATGTATTCGATCTCTGTATAATCTTTCATCCTCACACATGATAGCAATTCTTGGCTTATGCATTGTTCCCGCGAGAGCTTGATATTTGACTATTTTTGCCGGGGTCATTTTTTGATAAAGAAGACTCATACCCAAAACTTCGGCTGTGAGTTGATTGATTTCAGATGAAAAGGCAGTTGAAAAGATGAAAGTGGAAAAATATAATAGCTTTTTCATAGATATGCGGTCTTTTTAGTTTGATTTTTTTTTATTCATATAATAATTTTCTATCAATATTCGTAATATCATTTCATTTTTGACCAAATTGGCCCCACTTGTGGTTATAAATGTCTTTGCAAAATCATCTGATAACACAAAATCAATGGTCTCAAGTGTCAAAAATAAAGTTGCATATCCGAGTGTGGCTGTAGGCGCATAAAAAGCATTGTTCTGATCAATAATATTGAATTTTGTATTAATTGCTTTAACTCCCGATCCGATTTTGTTACGGATGAATTTTTTTGCAATAGATTTAAGAACTTCGCGTTTAATATGTGGTGCGACAAATTTACGATCTTTCATAATTTGTTCTATTGCAGCATACGAACCGGCATTTAGGCAGTCTTGTAGATCTTTTTTACTAATAATAGGGCTTAAAAACTCTATTTTTTTAGAAACATTCGCCGATATTCGCTTTTCAAATACGTAATTTATTAATTGAGATGATTTGTTTAGTAACAATCCTTCAATAAATAAGCTTTTCATGGTGACAGTTGATTTATTTGAAGAAGGCATTGTGCGATCAACCATTTTACTCATGCCTTTATTCACTGCCGCATAGATTATGCCGTCAAAAACATCTTCAATTGTCAATATGTTTCTGAGCGCATTCACATAAAATGGAATGTTCTTTTGATTGTTGTTTAAATAACGATTCACCGCATAATATGATCGAATGTTTGGCAATTTCGACGTGAATTGATCACTTTCAGATGCAAAAAGAGCTGGAAAGAAGGATAGCGAAAGATATAATAGCTTTTTCATGAATGTTATTATCCTAAGCCACTTGACCTTGATCATAAGCAACCCTGAGATCGTCTATTCTGGCCTCGTCATTATCACCTTGTTGAGGTTGGTTCGGCATGAATTTATTCACGACACCCGAAACGAGATACCATGTCGCAAGCTCTAATCCGTTTTTGCCAAGTGACCGCACTATTTTATATTTTCGACTATTTGGATCCATTATATGCAATTTTTCATTGAAGCTGCTTGCTCCCTGCTCTATTTTGTTACATATATATCGACTAACGATACGCTTGGTCATGCTCGAGCACAGCGCGCGCGGTTTTATACCTCGATATGCGATTATTGATTGTGTCGACGCTTCTACTGCTTCAGTCGCTAAATCTACAATATCTTTTTTTGTTAAAGCGGGAGAATATTTTTCCATAGAGGCTGGGGCTCGCTGCACGACATCATGCATGATAGGCCGCATTTTATTTTTGACAAGCCAAGAACTTGCACCTGCAAGCGCATTGAGAGCGAATTCATTACGAGACGGGCCGACGCAAGTAAGGTATTTTCTCCAATCGCCTATGTTCATTGATTCAAATCTATCAAATCGACCCGAGATCAAAGCCCCAATGACTTCCTGATTGAGATTTTCAGGGTTTCGAAAATCGGCCAATGTTATCTGCTGGTTAGTGAGCGAAGAATAGACCGCTTTGAAAGCTTCATATTCTAGTACGCCTATCTTTACTCCGGCGCAGAATCCTGCCCAGCCAACCGCATCAAAGCCCATGTTCATAAAATCTTTTGCATTCATCGAAAATTGAGCACTTTGTCGTTTTCCAGCGCCAAAGATTATCGATGTGGCAAGCGAAAAAGAGTAGAATAATTTTTTCATAGGTTACCCCCATAATATCCAAGCCTACCTGGAATCCCATTTATTAAATTAGCATCTATTTTATATTAGCAAATCTTTGACAGGCTGGCAAAAAGCTTATTACGAGAAGGAATTACTTCTTTGAGAGGCTCAGCGTCTTGGGATATTTTAGCGCCAAAATAACCAGGCCAATCACGTTGGGGATAGCTGCTAGCGTGAGCAGGACATCCATAATATTCCACATTGATTGCACGGGCAGGAGCGCTCCGGCAAAGATGACAAGCCCAGTAATGCGAATATAGATTCTCACAACGCGAAGCGATGCAAATGAGGATAGGCTTTGCATGCCATTAAAGGTGTTTCCGATGACGGTGGTGACCACAAATAATCCAATGCTCACGAGCAAGACATATTTGCCATACCAGGGAGCGTTAATCGCAAATGCTTCGTAAATTAAGGTGCTTCTGAAAATCCCAGTCTGCCAGACACCGGTCACCAACACAATGAGCCCTGAAAGGGTTGCAAGCAGTGCGTCGGAGGCCATAGAGAAAAGAGCGAGCAGGCCTTGATCAACCGGATGCTTTACATCAGCCATTGAGTGCGGAATGGAGGAAGTGCCAAGCCCAGCTTCTGTGATGAAAATGCTGCGATAAATCCCCTGCTGCATCGCCTGCATAACACCGGCCCCTAAAAATGCACCGAATGGCGCAGATTTGGCGAATGCATAATGAAACACTTGTTTGAGGGCTATGACGAGCGTTGTTGGATTGGAGAGAATAATAAAAAGCGCAAAACTGACATACAAAACGAACATTAAAGGCACTAATTTGCTTGCAACATCACCGACTCGTTGTGCTCCGCCGGTTACAACAAAAAGCGCTATTGCTGCCAATACCACGCCTACATACACGGGCGATATTGATTCAAGCTGCAATACTGCCGCCAATGTATTTGACTGCAGGGACGACCATGACATGAATAAAAAAATCATGATTGTTGAATACCACAGGGCCAAATAAGGGCTGAGAGCGCTTAAATATTCCATCGGACCACCAATGAGGCCTCGCGGAGTTTCTCGGCGAGTGGCAACGGCGAAGGTCACTTCGGCAAACTTAGTTGCCGAACCGAAGAATATATAAATTAAAAGCCAAAACAAAGCCCCGGGCCCGCCGATCATAATCGCCACAGATGGACCAACGACATTACCCATTCCAATCGTGCTTGCCATTGCAGCAAAAAGTGCATGATATGAACTGATGGTACTTTTTTTAGATTGAGATCTCTCAGGATGCTCATCGGTTTTGCCAAGCAATATGCGTATGAAGCGTGGAAACCCTCGAAACTGCACAAATCCCGTTTTAATTGTTAAAAATACTGCTACGACAAAGAAAAGAATTGTCGAAGGTATTGCAAAAAATGAGTTAAATGAGCGGCAGAAACCGTCAAGACATTCGCCAATATAGGTGAGCACAAAAAGGCCTTTTTATTTACAAAGATATTTCATTATTAACATGCCGGGGATCCTCGTGCAGTTTAGGCACAGGGTATTTGATTCATTCTAGGCCTTTTTTGCCAAAAAGGATAGCGCGTGCCGCATGAGCTGATCAAAGGGCATTTGAGCAAATGTTCCCTGTTCCTGTACATATTTAATCGCTAGGGCAATTTCAGGTTTTGAATAGTTGAGCGATTGCAGTGCATCATTGACCGTTGAAAGTGCCGATAGATTACCTGTATTCGCAGTCAATGCGCCTGATAGAGCCAGCTTTGCAACTTTGTGCTTTAGATGCACGATCATCTGTTCAGCCTTTTTTGAACCTATGCCGCTTACTTTTGTCAGCGCTGCCTCATCTGCAGCGTGAATGGCATGTAAAAATCGTTGAGCGCCCAATTCTCCCAAGAGAGCAAGTGCTATTTTGGGTCCGCATCCTGAACAGCTTAAGATGAGGGTAAAAACCATCTTTTCAAAGCTTGAAGCAAAACCATATAACTGTGGCCCCGACTCTTGGTTCCAATGAAGGTATGTGTATATTTTAGTCTCTTTATTGATAGGGAATTGAGCCAAATCAGGAACGCCGACTTCAAAAGAAAGGGAACCAGATTCAAGGACGATTGCGTCCGAAGTATATTCGGTTACTATTCCGGCGAGCGCATACAACATAAAAATCTCCCCGAGGTTATTCAAGTATAAGCAATGATTTCAACACAGCATACGCAAAATTTTACGTAAATAAAATCCCCAACTCGGGGTCCCCATCTGTAGCGCAGCGAAAGAAAGGGGTAAAAGACTGTTACTCAAGTGTAAAAAAGCCTTTTTCGTATTGACAATCATTTCTGAGATGGTACATTGCTATGTATCGTATCAAGAATGCGGGAATAGCTCAGTTGGTAGAGCGTTGCCTTGCCAAGGCAAAGGTCGCGGGTTCGAATCCCGTTTCCCGCTCCATGCTTCGTTTATCCGGGCCTTATTACCCAAGTTACGCATTTGCTTCACTTGGGGCCCGAATTTGGCTCGGCTGCGTGCGCCATAGCTCGAAGAGCGACGGCGTACAAACTACGCCTGGTGCTGCCAGACTTCGCCAGATAATGAATTGATATTTTATAGAGTCTCGGATGTTTGTAGAGATCCCCAACTTTTGCTATCTTTATTAATAAAAATGGCTCCCGTGTGTAAACATGGGTACAATAAAAGCTACGCCTGTCCGGCGAAGTTTAAAACATCCTGCCGTGCCCGCCATAGCTCGTAGAGCGACGGCTGGGAGGTTTTGCTTCGAAGTAAGAACGTAGCCTGGATCTTAATTTTTACAACTAACTACTTATTTTTACTCAAAAGGATTTTGAGGTTATTACATGAAATCTATAATGGAAGAAGCTTCATCGGTTTCAAAGGCTATTGAAAAAGCATGGGCTCGCGCTGACAAACCAGCATCATTTTCTGTCAAAGTGCTTGAACATGAAGTAAAGAATTTTTTTGGGCTCACTTCAAAACCTGCAAAAATAGCGTTTTATTTTGAAGAAGTGCTGGCACAGCCATCCAGGAGTCCTCGAGGTCAACAACAACAGCAAAGCAGACGACCGGAGCGTCCTGCCGAACGTGTGCATGATCGCACTGTTCCGGCTCATACGCAAACCAGAACATCCCCTGATCAGCAAAGAAAACAAATAAATCAACAACAGCAGCACAGACAGCAGCGACCACAGCCAGAACAAAAGCCATTTAAAAAAGAGATGATTCAAAAATCTGATGTGCAGGAAGCACGAACTGAAAATTTCCAAGAGCAATCAACGGCAGCATGGCCAACCCATGTGAGAGTTGAGGCTGAACGCTGGTTGAACAAAGCGGTTACCGCTCTTCGATCTGATGCTCGCCTTGAGTGTGAAACGCATAATAATGAGCTTCAAGTAGCTGTTAACTGCTCATTGGCATTGAATGGTAATGAACGATTGTTGTGCAGCTCGTTGGCACATTTGCTGATGCAAGCGATGCGTAATCAATTTAAAAATGAAACACGCGGTCTTCGCGTTCACATTAAAACGGCAGCTTCTTAAAAAAAGACCTCGAAATTTTCGAGATCTTTTTTTCAACAAATCGAACTTTCTGTTGTACCCGTGGAGGTTACATGATTGCTACTCGAGAACAAGAAACGATTATTGCATGCGCCAGCCCGTCAGGGCCTGGCGCAATTGCATTATTGAGAATTTCCGGACAAGATGCCGTTCTTATCGCAGATCGCATAGCAAAATTGCCTGGTAATAAAAAGCTTGCTGATCAGCCAACCCACACGATTCATTATGGTGAAGTTGTTGATCATAACAATCAGACTATCGACTATGTATTGTTTTTGCTCATGCGTGCCCCACGCACCTTTACCGGCCAAGATACGATAGAAATTACCTGTCATAATAACGGCGCAATTATTGAAAGCATTATGCAAGCGACGATTCGCGCAGGAGCTCGCTGTGCGCAACAGGGTGAATTTTCTCAACGCGCTTTTTTGCACGGTAAAATAGATTTGTTGCAAGCAGAAGCGATCAATGAGCTGATTCACGCCAACACACAACAAGCGTTGAAGCAATCGCTCACGCAACTTGATGGATCATTATCTGCCGAGATTGAGAAAATAGAAAAAATGATTCTTCATGCTCATGCTCTTTCTGAAGCAAGTTTTGAGTTTCTTGATGAAGAAGCGGAATTCGCTTCAAGAATTTTGAACCTCCTCAACTCAGTTTTGGAATGCATACATCGATTGACTGCAAGCTATACCCATCAGCAGCAACTTCGTAACGGATTTACGATAGCACTCATAGGCTCTGTGAATGCTGGTAAATCCTCATTGTTTAATGCATTAATCAAAAAAGATCGTGCAATTGTCACTCCCATTGCAGGAACGACGCGTGATAGTATCGAGTGTTCCATTGATCATAATGGTACGGTGTGGACCTTTATTGATACTGCCGGTATTCGAAATACTGATGATCAGATTGAAATGATTGGCATTGAGCGATCATACCAAGCAGCTGCAAGTGCGGATATCGTTTTGCTCATATTTGATGGATCACGCGCACTTTCTGAACAAGAAAATGCAGTGTATCAACACATGTTGCTTGTTCATGAACAAAAAACAATCTGTGTCAAAACAAAACAAGATTTACCACAAGCTTACAATGAGCTTCTTGAAGACAAAGAATCTATTTCAGTTGCGCGAGAGTTGCCGCATACTATTGAAGCGGTCAAAAACAAAATAGAAAATATGACAATCGATCTTTTTGCAACACAAAGCAGCCCGTATTTGCTCACCAAGCGTCAGATCCATCTCCTGAACTCGCTTGAACAACAGGTAGGGCATGTGATTACAATGCTTCAAGATCAACAGATTGCATATGAGCTTGTTTCGTACCATTTAAATGATACGCTAGCACAACTCTCTGAGTTGACCGGAAAATCAATCAGTGAAAAATCAATGGACGCGATATTTAAAGAATTTTGTGTCGGAAAATAACTAGTCGAATCGAACCATTCGAACGGAAAATTTACTTGATCAAAAAGATTGTTCTTATCATATCGCATGGGGTGTTCGTATGGATTCGACTTCGTTTTATCCCCCAATTTCGCTCATGCTCCACCGGGGACCCCAAATTTTCACTACGCTCACCACGAACGGGTGTATATGTTTTTATAAATATGGGACAGCATTCGCGGTAAAAATATGACATTCCTTTCCGTTCGTGGTGAGTGAAGCTTTAGCGAAATCGAACCATTCGAACGAAAAAAAAGATATCAAATTTGGGGTTATTTACTCTTGCGATCCTTGTTGTTGGTCCCACAAGCGTTTGTAGACGCCACCCGTTTTAAGAAGCTCATCATGCGATCCAGATTCAACGACATTACCATGATCAAGCACAATGATGGTATCCGCGTTAACAATGGTTGATAAACGGTGCGCGATTATGAGAGATGTCGTATTCTCGTCGTGTGAGATTTCATCAATGTTTTTTTGAATATCTCGTTCGGTTTTGGTGTCAAGCGCTGATGTTGCTTCATCAAAAATATACACGCGTGGGTTTTTTACCAATGCGCGGGCGATAGCAACTCGTTGTTTTTCTCCTCCCGATAGCTTCAATCCACGTTCGCCGACCATGGTGCTTAACCCTTGAGGCATCGAATCAATTAATTTTTCAAGGTGAGCCATTTGAACGGCATGCGCGATTTCTTGGTCTGATGCCCCTGGTTTGCCATAGGCAATATTGTATTTAAGTGTGTTGTTAAAAAGGACGGTGTCTTGCGGTACAATACCGAGCAATGCATGAAGACTTTCTTGTGTGACATTTTTTATATTTTTTTTATTCACGTCAATTTCGCCTCCGGTCACATCGTATAGGCGGAAAAGCAGTTTTGCTATTGTGGATTTTCCTGAACCGGTGGGGCCTACAACGGCGACCGTTTTACCCGCAGGAATTGAAAATGAAACTCCTTTTAAAATCGGGCGCGCAGCTTGATAACCAAACCAGACATCTTTAAATTCAATAGTCACATGATCCGGATGAATTTCTTGCGCTTCCGGGATATCAAGAACTTCCGGTTTTATATCAAGTAGGGCCAGCGCATGCTGCATATCAGTAAACCCTCGTCTGATGTGACGCAGAATAATCCCAAAATAACTAAGTGGTTGGAAAAATTGTATTAAATATCCGTTGATAAGCACAAAGTCACCGACCGTCATTGTGCCGTTCAATACTTCATTTCCCGACACCCACGTTAAAACGGTAAGCCCCAAGCCAATCATCGCACCTTGTAAAACATGAACCGTTTCTGAACGGACTTCTTTGGCTGTTAATGCTTTTTCAAGTTCAGTTGCGGACTTATCAAATTCTTGGCGCTCAAACTCTTGGCTATTGAAATATTTTATAGTTTCAAAGTTGAGCAAACTATCAACAAGACGAGTAGCAAGACGTTCTTCTTTTTGGTTGGCGATGACTTGAGATTTGCTCAACCAACTAACTCCGATCACGCTTAACACAACATACAGCAATAATATGCACAGTAACATAAAGCCATACGTGATTGAATAGTAATACCAAAGTATTCCAACCGCGATAAAAATTTCGATAATTGGTGGAATGAGGAATACAAATAGTTCCATGATAATGTCGGGCAGAGCGCGTTGTACGCGCGAAATAATTGAAGCAATGGCCCCTGTTTTTCGGTCGGCATGAAACCGAGCGGACAATTGATGAAGATGGTTAAATAGTTGGGTCATAATATTTCGAATGCCGCGAGATAAAAGAGGCGCAAGCACAATTTCTCTCATTTGGAGCGTTATTTTTGAAAGAGTCCACGATAATCCATATGCAATCAAAAGTGCGAGCGGAATCCAGCCAGTTTCTCTGGTACAAATCGAGAGCGCGTTAATAACTTTTTGGAACAAAATAGGAATACCGAGATTCAAAGCCATGGTGGCAATAATCAGGATGAGAGCAAGTAAAAGACGGATGCGCAATCCTGCTCCACATGACCATAGGTTCTCAAAAATGAGTTTTATTATCGCTCCATATCCTTGCTGCGTAGGTTTTTGTTGGACTGCCATATCGACTCCTTGTTTACGTCGCCAAGCTTCAAACAGATTCAAAAGACGTAGAAAACTACCTTTGTTAGGAGGGGAGAACCCCCAAATGACGCGCACTTATTATTTTACCACGTTTTCATTTTTAAATATAATATATTTCCTTTTTGAGAAACTATCTTTACTCTAAAAATTGGTATGATTTTCTCAAAATGGAGAAAGTCGTATGCTTTCAAAAAGGAGCTTGTTGCATGAAGCGGTTTTTATTTTTCTATGCGCTTTTGCCCTTTATAGAATTACACGCGGCGGAAAAAATATCTGCTGACAAAAAATTTGAGCATTCCTTGAGACAATTTGTAACAGATAAACAACATGCGCTTTTGGATCATATCAAAAAGGCGCGAAAGTCATTGCGCCACTGTAGACAGTTGATAAAACAGGAACAATTAGCTTCTCAGGATAATGGCTTTTATTATCTTCAAACGACTATTGATGAAAAGCATAAGACAAGCGCAACTGTTATATGTTTGTCCCCTTTGTTTGGACAAAAATATCGAGAGCTGCTCGGTTTTGATGACACCATTGCTACAGATACGCGATCTAACGAAGATAAAATGTTTTCAGATTTTTTCAGAGATTTTCCACATGAAGATGTTGCAAATACAGAGCATGCTATTTTAATGAGCACCGCAAAACAATTTAGAGCTTCCTATCGCGGGTTCATTAAACTAAAAAAATCAGAAAAACTGCACGAGGGAAAAGTTGAAAAAATTAAACTTGCGACTGAAGCAGCGCTCGAATATTTAAAAAATGGTCGAGGATACAGCGAAAATGCATTTAAAAGAAAGCATCTCAGTGATCGACCAAGACGAGTAAATCGAGAAGTAGTTCCTTTGCGCGAGTCCCCGTCTTTCTAAAAATTTGATCATTCATAAATTTCCATTACACTCGCTACAACACTATTTCAAGGAATGTTTATGAAAACTCAATTATTACTGATTCTTTTTGTCGGTTTTTGCAACACGATATCTTCCATGGGGATAGAAGATGAGTTTGGATTTAGAAAAAGCAACATAAGTCCTCAACGGTTTGCCATGTTACCAATTCAACGACGGACTAATGGGACACAAATGCCGCAAATTCCCATGGCTTTGAGAATACAACAGGCATGGCAACAAGAGCGTGAAGAGCTAGAAATGATGCAACGAGAAAGAACTCTTGGAAATTCTCGATAATATTGTCATTGCATAATTGAATTTTTTTGAGTGTATGATATCCTGAATCAGGGAGGGATATCTTTATGGAACCATTAGCGTCTCAAATCAGACCAAAAACGCTTGATCTTTTTATTGGCCAAACACACCTTGTTGGCTCGGGCAAGCCATTACGTGCCGCCATGGAGCGAAAACATCTGTTTAGTTTCATCTTATGGGGGCCACCGGGAGTTGGAAAGACAACGCTTGCCCGAATCTATGCAACACATATGGATGCCGATTATTATGAACTTTCTGCTGTTTCCACGGGCAAAGATGAAATAAGAAAAATCGTTGAACAGAAAAAAGTCGATAATCAACGGCCTAAAATATTATTTTTGGATGAAATCCATCGATTTAATAAAGCACAACAAGATTTTCTTTTGCCGTATGTCGAATCAGGCGTCCTTACTTTAATCGGCGCGACGACTGAAAACCCAAGCTTTGAAGTTATTTCGGCATTACTTTCTCGTTGCAAAGTATTTGTGCTGAAAGAGTTAAGTGAGCAGGAAATAATCACCATCGTTAAAAATACCGGGTTTTCAATTCCCGATGATGCAGCAGAGTGGCTTGCCCGTATGGCTCATGGCGATGCGCGACAGGCTATTTCATTGATTGAAAATACTTACAAGATGTATCAGGCTATTACCGTTGATAGTCTCAAGAATGCGTTGCAAAGCAGCCATCTGCGCTACGATAAAAAAGCAGAAGAGCATTACAACACTATCTCTGCCTTTATCAAGTCAATGCGAGCTTCACAACCGGATGCCGCATTATACTATTTAGCGCGAATGGTTGAGGCTGGTGAAGATCCGATCTTTATTGCGCGCCGTATGGTGATTTTTGCCTCGGAAGACATTGGGCTTGAAGATCCGCAGGCTTTGACGGTGGCAAATAATGTATTTCGAGCGGTTGAGACCATCGGATATCCTGAATGTGGAATAAATCTGGCGCATGGGGTCTGTTATTTGTCTCAAGCGCCAAAAAGCAAGGCATCCTATTATGCATATCTCAAAGCGATTGATGATGTTAGAGAATATGGCAATCTCCCCGTTCCGCTTCAGATTCGCAATGCCCCAACGGGGCTCATGAAAGACCTGGGATATGGTGTGGGGTATGAAAAATATACAAAAGACTGTCTGTTGCCGGACAGGTTAAAAAATAAAAAGTATCTGTGAAATTTATAGATTACCCATTGCCAAAATAAATCGATCAACTTCCTGCATCGTGTTGTACATCCCAAAGCTCACGCGCACCATGGATTGCACACCAAGCTTGAGCGCAAGTGGTTGAGCGCAATGGTGTCCAGCGCGCACAGCAATATTTTTATCCGATAAAAATGCGGCGACATCATGGGCATGAAGACCATCAACTATGAAACTGATCATATGTCCGGAATGTTGTAACTGATCTACGGGCCCGAGCAACGAAATTTTCTTGCTCGGGCTCAATCCTTCTATTACCCGTGCGCACAAAGCGGTTTCATGAGCTTGTAACTGTTCATATGAGACTGTCTTTTTAAAATATGTAATCGCAGCTTCAAGTCCGATTGCTTGCGCGATGGGTGGAGTGCCTGCCTCAAGACGTTGTGGCATACGAGCAAAATCGGTGTGAGCAGGGGAAACGCGGAAGACCATTCCGCCGCCATATTGATAGGGTGGCATCTGATCATGCAATTCTTTTTTGATATATAACACGCCAATGCCGGTTGGGCCATACAGTTTGTGGCCGGAAAAAGCTAAAAAATCAACGCCCAAAGTTTTCATATCAATGAGTTCATGGGCAACTGATTGTGCCGCATCAAGCAATACGCGCGCTCCTACAGACCGAGCAGCCTTCACAAAAGGAGCGACATCAACATGAGTTCCAAGCGCGTTAGAAGTATGCGTGACAGCAATGAGCTTTGTGTGCTTCGAAATAAGACGATCAAGCGATTGCATATCAAGAGTGCCATCTTGATTCACCTGCATAATTTTCAATGTAGCGCCAACCTGAAGAGCCAACTGTTGCCAGGGGACAAAATTTGAATGGTGTTCAAGCTCAGTGATAATAATTTCATCTCCTTGCCCAATGTGTGCATGCCCCCAAGAGCCTGCAACCGCGTTAATGGCGTCAGTGGTTCCACGTGTGAATACAATTTCATCGGTGCGCGATCCAATAAAAGATGCTACCGATGCACGGGCGGATTCATATAATTCAGTGGATCGCTCTGCTCGCGCATATACTCCTCGATGCACATTTGCGTAATCATCCGTATAAAACTGCATCATCGCATCAAGCACCACTTGAGGTTTTTGAGCGGATGATGCGTTATCAAAATATATGAGATCGCGACGCAAAAAAGGGAATTCTTTTCGAATCTTTACACTGTTCATATTGCATCCAATTTGATATTTGCCGCATATGCCTGCACTACATTCTCTACTCTATCAGGGAGCACAACGTCAGCAACAAATGCATTCATCATAAGTCTATATGCCGATTCTTTCGATATCCCGCGCGATTCAGCAAACCATATAAGTTCTTTATCAAATGGACCGGTTGCGCTCGCATGCGTACACGAGACATTCTTGGATTGCACTTGTAATGAGGGAATCGAAATGCATCGCGCCTCGCGGGAAAATAGAGAATTTTTATTCACTTGCACAGCTTTGACAGCATTGCACCCCTTGTCTACGTTGATCAGGCCTTTATATACAAAGCGTGAACGATCCGCAAGTAATGATTTGAAAAGAACCGAACTCTCAGTCCGATCAGCGGCATGCAATTGCTGAGTTGCGCATGAAAATTCAGAATCATTTGAACCACAATAAAAGCCTTTGACGTGAATTTGACTGTCCGGTTCAACTAAATGCGTTACGACGCGTATGCTTGAGCAGGCATTGTTAACAAGTTCGATATAAAGATCTAAACGGGAATTACGCGCGGCCACCGCATATATCGTCAGTTCCGCCGCGTCAACGGTCAATAACATTGTTGTATGTGCATTCGGCTCAACATGTATGATGTGCTTCATCCGATTGAACCTTCCATTTCATGTTTGATCAGGCGGTTGATCTCAACTGCATATTCCATAGGAAGTTCTTTGACGAATGCATCAATAAACCCATTTACAATCAATGCACGTGCCTGTGCAAGGGTCAATCCACGGCTCATTGCATAGAAAATTTGTTCATCATTAATCTTACTCACACTTGCTTCATGTCCGACATCAGCGCTATTATTTTGGATCTCCACCGTTGGATAGGCGTCTGATTGTGAAATATCATCAAGCAATAATGCATCACACTGCACTCGCGAGCGAATATTGTGTGCGTGAGCAGCAACTTTCAGTAGTCCACGATAGCTGTTGCGTCCTCCCGCACTGCTGATCGATTTGGAAACTATGTGTGATGTTGTATCGGGCGCAAGATGAATTACCTTACCTCCCGCATCTTGATGCTGATTTTTTCCAGCAACTGCGATGGATATAATATGACCCTGCGCTTTGCGCCCGCGTAAGACGATACACGGATATTTCATAGTCACTTTGCTGCCGAAATTACCATCGATCCATTCAACACGAGCCCGTTCATGCGCAACGGCACGTTTAGTGACCAAATTATACACATTGTTGGACCAGTTCTGAATGGTAGTATAGCGCACATGTGCTCCGGGAAGAGCTATCACTTCAACTACTGCAGAATGGAGCGAGCTTGCGCGGTATAGTGGCGCAGAGCATCCTTCTACATAATGAACTGAGCTGCCCTCATCGGCAATGATAAGTGTGCGTTCAAATTGGCCCATATGTGATCGATTAATGCGAAAATAGGCTTGCAAAGGCATAGTCACCTGCACCCCTTTGGGTACATAAATAAATGATCCACCTGACCAAACGGCAGAATTTAATGCTGCAAACTTATTATCACGTGCCGGAATTATGGTTGCAAAATAGTTTCGAAAGAGCTCCGAGTGGTTGCTGAGCGCGTCATTCATATCAAGAAATAAAACACCTTGTTCAACCCACTCAGTTTTCAGTTTTTTATAGACCATTTCAGATTCATATTGCGCTCCAACACCGGCTAGAAAGTGTTGCTCTGCCTGCGGGATGCCAAGCGATTGAAAGGTATTTTTTATGTCCTGTGGGACATCGTCCCACGATGATGTGAGGTGTTCAGTCGGCTTTACATAGTAATGAATATCATGATGATTAAGCTCAGAGAGATCAGCTCCCCAGGATGGCATGGGCATTGATTCAAAGAGATCAAGCGCCTGCAGACGAAATTGCAGCATCCAATCGGGTTCACCTTTTTGAGCGGAAATGTTTTTTACAATATCGCGAGAAAGGCCGCGTCGTTCATCCAAATTACGTCTCTCATTATGAAATTTTTTTGTATCCATGTTTCTCAATTTCATCAAGAAGTGCGGAATCGGCGGTTGCCACAATGGAACCGGCTGACATAACATGGACATAATCAGCCGTAAGCATACGGGCTAATGTCGGCGAATGGGTAATAATGAGAAATATAATATCCGGATTTTTCTTTTTTAACCGATTGATTGCATCATGAACGTGTGAAAGTGCGTCGATATCAAGCCCGGAATCAATTTCGTCGAGAATCACAAAGCGCGGCTCCAACACGAGCATTTGGGCAAGTTCAAGCCGCTTTTTTTCTCCGCCGGAAAATCCATCATTGAGTGATCTATCCATAAATGACTGATCGAGTCCGACCATTTCCAAAGCGTTGCTTAGCTTTTCTTTCATTTCCGACGTCGTGATATTTCCTTTGCATGCTTGATAGGCATGAATTAGAAAAGAAAAAACGGAAACTCCCGGAATTTCGTATGGGTGTTGCACAGCCAGAAAAAGGCCTGCATGCGCCCGTTTGTCGACGCTCATATTGTTCAATGAATTGCCATCCAGCGTAATGTCGCCTGAAGTAATTCTATATCGAGGATGGCCCATGAGTGCATATGCTAATGAACTCTTGCCGGAACCATTTTGCCCCATCAAGATAGTAAGGGATCCTGATGGTAGTGAAAAAGTGACATTATTGACGACAGGAACATCATCAATAAAAATCGTCACATTTTCTATAATACATTGTTTCATTTTTTCTTTGGATTAGAAACTTTTGCCGCTTTTTCCTGACCATACCATCTACCTACATGATAACCACTCCAAGAAAATCCGACTGTAAAAACGAAGGCGGCAGTGGTACACATAGCTATCATTTTCCATTCCCAATTTTTTTTCTGTTTTTTTATGCCGTAATCAACGCCCAAATCAAATAAAGGTCGACGGACAGAACCGGGCATTTTTTTGTAATCAGCCGCGTCCAGCACCTCATTGAATGCTCCAGTATAAGTATCTTGCATATTACATTTTTTAAAAATATACTCGAAATCTTTATCTTTTTTAAAAACAAATGAAAAATATGAGGAATCTTTATCTTTTTCTATAAATTTCTCCAAAAATTCCGCACCGCATATGCGATTTCCATTTGGAAATCCTGACAAGGTAAATTGGCCCTTCTGGTCAGCTGCAGATATTCCCGCCGAGAAAAATAAACAAAGATTGATCAGTATGCATTTCATGGATGCGCCTTTATGAGCGAATATTTGGAGTAATAAACAATTGTAATAAATCTTTTTTAGTATACTCGTATTCAAGAAAAAGGCTAATTGAAGCGCTTTTTTACCAAATAGGCTGTGGCAATCTCTATTGACATTCATGTGAACTCTTACTACCATCTCCAAGGTTTTTATATAGCATTTAAAACGGAGATTGGAGCATGAAAACACTATTCTTTATGGCGCTTACCGTTGTTTCAACTGCTTGTGCAACTGATACGTGTAAACCCAAGAAACGACGGTTTGAAAAACGTCGAATTTCGCAGCAGGATTATGCTTTATTGCGTGCTGTTTCATATGCTCCATTGTTGGTATCTGTTGGTATTGCGACATACCAAAAAAATCCAATGTACCGGTTTGCGACGGTTGGAATTGGTTTCGGCCTTTCTCAATTAACAAACAAAGCGCTTGCCGACCATGAGAAAAAGAATATTTCGTGTGATATGCTGGCAACCATACCCGAAGCCCGGGTAAATCCTCTAAAAGCTGCTCGTATCATACGCCAGCAGAAACGGATCCAGGCCATTGAGCGGAATCGAAAAATAGACGAGGTTGTATTGACAGCAGGCGCAGGGGTTGTTGGAGTTACCATAGGCGCAAAAGCTTGGTGTGAAATGCAAAGAGGAAAAAAGGTACTTTTTCCGGGATAAAAATACCTTTAAAAACTTTTATTGAAAATTCAGATTGAAATATGACATTTTTATGTTGTATGAGGAGTTCATGAAAGGGATAGTATGATTCGTAATGTATTGAATACTATGTTTTTATGTTTTTTGTTTTCTGCTTTCGAATTCAAAGCTGTCGATTTTAATGAAAAGAAGACCGTAGTCTCTGAGGAAAATATCATCATTCCTACTCAGAGTGCAATTGATACAATTGCTGAAAAGATGTATAATAGCCGGCATGATACGGGGGAAAAAAAGTCAAAAATTGAATCTCTTAAAACTGCGTTTAATCAAGCAAAAGAAAAATTGGATTTCAAATCATCAACATCATTTTCATATATACAGTTCAGAAGACTCGTTAACAAAACATTTGAAGTTTATCGAGCAGATTCGGCTTTTGATGCTGATCTATTCACGCAGTTTTTCACCAACTTATTAACGCGCAATCAACTTAAAGAAAATCTTGAAGCACTTAAACATTTGAAGAACGACCCCATTTCAGCTCTTTCAAACCCGGCAAAAGAACGCGGAAGGGATGATCTTAAAAGAACAAGAGGGTAGTTTATTGAAGAAATAAGATAGTTATAACTCAATGGGGAATTTTGTGAGGAATTTTATTATGAAAAACTCAACATTGATCAGTTTCATGTTGTTCGCTCCGATGTTATTTTTTTATAACATAAATGCTGCTGAC
Source organism: uncultured bacterium (assembly GCA_963713925.1). Classification (GTDB taxonomy): domain Bacteria; phylum Babelota; class Babeliae; order Babelales; family Vermiphilaceae; genus MFD01112-c2. The sequence continues at coordinate 17,337 of OY970212.1, read as the reverse complement.
TTTTTCTCGTTTGAATGGAAACCGCAAGATGAAATTGCGACTTTACCAGCCTTGGGTGACTGGAAACGATTTGACTTTCCGGGAAAAACTAACTTGGGGGAAATTATTTTGGGAAAAAATAATACCGGGCGCTTCCCAACATTGGACGATTCTGACAAGCGCACACTGGTCTATCCCCTTGAAAAAAGCAGAATAGAAGAGCTCGTTCACAATTTTTATGTGAAAAAGGAGAAGGACCCTCATCACGCTATTGGGATGAACTATCCGGAACTTAAAACTCTACTCAAGGATGCATTCGCAAATTATAAACGGGCTGACGCTCCGGGGATGCCTAGTTCATTAGGGCATACGGGAATCAAGCGACTTGCAGAAAGAATAGTGGAAGTATCCGCTTATGATTCTCCAAAGACGTTAAAACAGCTTCAAGAAGATACTGACCCGGATACTGTTTGGTCGTCAGAAAAGCGAGCTTCGCAGTTAGAAGAAAAGCTAAGAAAATCACCAAGGGATATCTCGGGCAATTATTGAGAGAATCCGGGGCAACTCAAGAAGAAATAGCTCGGTGGCTGGCAGATTTGTGATGTGCTGGGAGCGATGAGAACCTGACTCGAAAGAGCCATATCTCTGACGATTTCTCACGCGGCGCGCATGAGTTCTTTGACGCTTACCAACCCGGTCTTCGCTTTTGCTATTCCATCATGCAGGAGGGGCGCCATGCCATCTCTGATTGCTTGTGCGACAATCTGATCATATTGAGCCCCATTTCCAATCATTGAACGTACTGCTGGGGTTAGCATCATATATTCTGCTACTGCTATTCTCCCTGAATATCCTCTGCCTTTGCATGCGGAACAGCCGGGAGCATCGTATACAGACTCAAGCATCATACTTTGGGATGTAAAAAATTCTTTCTCAAAATCATGCGCTGATCGCTCCGCTTTGCATGCTTGGCACAATTTTCGCACAAGCCTTTGGGCGACGATTCCCGAGAGGGACGCACTGAGCAAATAGGGCTCTATACCCATATCGCGCAATCGTATAATGGCGCTTGGAGCATCATTGGTGTGGATCGTGCTCAACACAAAATGTCCGGTGAGTGATGCTTGCACGGCGATGCGGGCTGTTTCTGGGTCACGAATTTCGCCAACCATGACAACATCGGGATCTTGACGCAACAGTGAGCGCAACCCGGAAACAAAGGTGAATCCAATTTCAGGGTTGATATGGCTTTGCATAACGCCATCAAGGCGATATTCAACCGGATCTTCGAGCGTGATGATATGAGATTCTTTTTTGTTCAACAGTGAAAGAGCAGCGTATAATGTTGTTGTTTTTCCTGAGCCAGTCGGCCCAGAAATCAGGAAAAAGCCTTGTGACTTTTGTAAAAGAGTCATTAATTGTTGATGCATTTGTTGGCTAAAGCCGAGTTGATCGAGCGCAATCATTTGCGCTGAGCGGTCTAAGATTCGTATAACAACTTTCTCTCCCCATTCGACGGGAAAGGTGGAAACTCGAAAATCGATGTCACGCGCTCCTATTTTCATACCAAATCGCCCATCTTGCGGCAATCTGCTCTGAGATATGTCAATAGAAGCCAAAATTTTAATGCGAGATACAATGCGTTGTTTATATGATAATTCCACCAGTTGTTGATCATGCAAGATGCCATCGATACGAAAGCGAATAGTAACATGGGTTCGCATCGGCTCGACATGGATATCAGACGCGCTTTGCAGGATTGCTTGATTAATCATCGTGTCGACAAACCGAACAACCGGGGCTTCCAACGCGCCCGGGGCATAAGCTGATTCCACTTGCATGTGTTACTCCTCAAGGTCTTCGCGCTCAAGCTCGTCAAGATCCGCTTTTTCTTCCTCTTCGTATGCCGGATCATTTTCTAAATCAGGGTCATCTTCCGTGAGCGATTTATCATAAAAATCACGAATCGCATCTTGAATGTCTTGTGCTATGCCAACATAAAATTCAATTTCATAGGGAGCTATTTTTCCAATTGCAGGCAACAAATTGGAATCAGCCGGATTTGCAGCAACGACCACCAGAATAGTTTGATCAATTTCAAGGGGAACGATCTCATGTCGCATGAGAAAATCTTTGGGGAAATCGCGCAAAAGCAGATGATCAAAGAAATATCCATCAGTATCAAAAGAAGGCACCTCATAATATTCGCTAAGTGCTTCAAGAATATCCTCTTTGTCGATGATCTCTTCTTCAAGTAAGAAATCGATAAAATTATCACGGCCTGATTTTGCAAATCCTTCTTTTAAATCTTCAGCCTCTTGAGCAGTTACTATTTTGAGTTCTGCCAATTGATCTGCAAATTTGACTGCAAATCCCGGATTTTTCTCTGCCATTACAACTCCTTTATGCTAATTTAATCCCAATCATAACACCAATAATAAAACAGATCGTCACTCCGACATTTGCTCGTACCCATGCCCATATCACGGAAAACAAATCTGATGTCACAGTCACTGACTTAATACCAAATAATTGTTCTAATTTGGCAGTGTTCCATGAAATGGTAATAAAATCAGTCTGTTGCAAAACGAACAAGCCAATAATAAACAGGGCAGAGATAAAAATATATTGAGCGTATCGTTTGAGTAAAAAACCAGAAATAAATCCTACGCCAAATGACAACAAGAATGTAATCAAGGATTGTTGCGATTCTTGCGCTTTGGCATAGAGATCTGCCGCATACTCTTTGAGGCGATCAAAAAAACCATGTGCTGTTTGAGTTTTGCTCATGCTCAATATTCCTTTCGTTAAAAGCTTAGAAAAGAGTATACGAACTTTTGTAATCCACTTACAATACAAAAAAACTGTTTGTGGTCAGACGCTCATACAGAGCTATCGTAAAAGGAGACATAATGACACAAAGCCATTTTGCGAAAACAAACATTCAGCTCTCTGCGCTCTTAACGATGATGATACTGTTGTCCGGATGCGGCAAACAAACCGGTCTCATTCAGACAAAAGCGCAGCCGGTTCAACTTTCAGATTTTTTTGATGTTCGACCAGCATCAACGCCGATCTCTTACATATATGCACCGGGCTTTCAAGGGTCGGAGCTCATGATGGGTCGCTACTGTCCTGCATTTACTGCTGCGACGGGAGAAAAAGTGATCTGGCGATCGGGCGGGCATGTGATAGATCATCCACACAGCGCTGTTGTGTTTCCTGAAATTGATATGAGAAAGCCGGGATATTTTACGTTTAATCCGATAACAGCCTATATCAATGGCATACGCTCCGATTTAGCGCCGCTTGCGCAACGTTTCATGCAAGATACTTTTGATTTCACTGTTGAAGATAATCCAAACTCACTGCTTTCAGTCATCAACTACAGCTTTAATTTTTCAAAAGCAAATCTTGGTCAAGCATTAGACATCAAAGCATTACAAGATACCTACAATCAACACCGCACATTCTATCCGGAACATGATATTGTTTTATATGGCGATTCTCGCGGAGCAGCAACCATTTTCAGTTTTATCGCTCATCACAAGCCGGCGAATGTTAAAGCAGCTGTTTTGGATGGAGTATTCGATGAACTCCAACATGCAATAAAACACTTTTTGTATACTGACAAAACAGCTAATGAAGAAAAACGATTATATGATACAGCAAAGTTTACCCTCGGAAGCTACAAAGAAGATGGAATCTGTCCGCGCATGAGCGCTGAAATTATTTCTGATGATGTGCCGCTTTTGATTGTCATTTCGCTGAAAGATGGGCTCATTTGGCCACAATGCACTTTTTATTTGTACAACCGCTTGCGCGAACGTGGGCACAAAAAGGTGCATCTGCTTGTACTCAAACATGCATTTCATCCAGGGTACATGGTCAATACAGATGATAAAAAAATATATGAATCAGCGGTGCATGCATTTTATAAAAAATATGGTGTGCCATACAATAGCGCATTAGCCGCGCAAGGAGAGAAATATTTCGCGCTCACCCAACCGACTGCAGAATTTCTTGAACAGACATATAAACTGCCAAAATGTCAGCGGTGTGCGTTTTCTGATTCTGCGAACCGGTTATGAATGCTGAACCAACCGAGTTGTGCCAGGAAATAGGCTTCTGCGGCAAAAATAATACTGGCAAAAATGCTCGTTGCGATAAGAGTGATAAAGGCAAAAAGAGAAGATTTCACTATCAAAGAACCGTTAGATCCCAAGAATCCTGTCAACGAGAAAAGCGATACTCCCAACATGACGGAGATAAGGCCTATAATAGTTACAAAGACAAAAAACATAAATCGACCAATGAGGGCTGCGGGGGCAATCGTTGGAATTCTGTTCAACCAATGATGCATCGCTCCGGTAAATGAGCCATGATGCATAACAGTAACACTCAAAAGATACAATGCGAGCGTGTAAAAAATAAACAAGGCTCCATCTACTATCGATGATGCAATTCCTCCTTGTGTGATGAAATATGAAGATGATATGTTGCCCAAAAGTATGACAGCAATGAGTGCAGGAACAATGTGTAAAAAGCGTTTCAGCATCTGCCCAACAATGGCATGCATTGATTCATGTTTTCCTTCAAAAATATTTTTTGCATAAAACAGAACAAAGAGCTGCAGAAGAAGGATCGCTATCTTTGAAGAAATTGAAAAAAAGCCATTGCCAAGATCAGGATAAAAAAATAGTATTCCCATTTCCAATGCGGAGAAAAGGGCCGATCCCACGAGAATAATGAGCAAGATTTGTTTATTTTTGAGTACCCAATCAAAACTTCTTGCAGCTATGTTGATTGCTTTGTGAATTAATACTATATTCATGGCTTTCTCCTGTTTTCATTTTTATCACATCGTATAAAAATAAAAGATTCAAAAGCAATAGGTTTGTTTTGTGAGTCAAAGTCAGAGACGATTGTTTTTCATTTAATTAGTTGTAGTTGCAAAATTCATCTATTTGATAGAAGATAGTGTCGGTTTTAGCACGATCACTTTATTTTTTTGAAATTTGTTTCTCAAAACAAGCAATGTGTCGATGTTAGTTAAAAATAATTATTAAAGGATTCCTATATGCAACTGATTTCAGTATCCAAAAGCGCGCATATATTTTTCAAAAGTTTTGCCTTAACCCTCAAAGATATGTCGGGCATATTTTTGATTATTGCAATGCTGGCTGGCATTGGTTTTGAGCTGGCGCACGTATGGTTTGCAAATTTTCCTCATTCAATCGTTTATGATTGCGCACAAGCCCTCTTTACCGTACTTGCGCTTTGCTATGCTTTTGTTCGATTTGGTAACCACAAGCCAAACGTGAAAGCGGCAGTATCTTATTTTGTAAGTTGCTCTCCCTATATCATTGTGCCGATTATACTCATTGCCATTCTTAATTGTATCAGCTCGGAGTCAGGTACAATGGCGGCAAATACCACAATAACACCGGAGAAAGGACTCCAAGCATTTTTATTCTTAATGATCATAGGATTTGTTCATATATTTTTTTCTTATCTACTTGCCTTGAGCGCTCTGAAAAAAGAATCGTTTGTCTCGATATTGCGTCAGTGGATTACTTCTGCACCTAAAATAATCTTGGCTGTTATAGTGTTTGCATTGTTTCAGTTTGTGAGCATGTTTTTGTTGCTTAGTGTGGTAGGAGCAATTGCTTATATACTATTGTTCATTGCGACTCGTATCGCTCCAAGCATCCCAACTTTGTCAATCGTCAATTTCGCCAACACAGTCGCATCAGTTTTTAGCACAGGTATTATTAATGCGGTTGCAGGTTATTTTGCTGCGACACTTGCTTGGAATGCGACCTATGGTCAGCTACCGAAAGACTATGAAAAATAGAAAAAGTGTGAGAAAGGTAAGAGCGATGGTTTGTTATTCCGAAATCTCTCCGCGATCTTTCATTTTTTGATAATTTGCTTCCAAGAGCGTGATAATTTCATTGGCTTGCTTGAGCCATTGTTGAGCGGTTTCTTTGGATAGTTCAACTTTTACTAAAGGCTTGTATGAATTTACGAATTCTTCGTAAGTGATATATTCGGCTTTTTCTTTTTTAGTTTTTGGCTTGTGCCAATAATACCAAGGATATGTGGGTGTTACTTCAAAAATGATATTATCGTTAGCATCCATGTAAAGCCATGTGCTGGTTAATTGTGGGTCATTTGAAGTAGATGAAAGAATCCAACAATACGGCAGTTTTTCAATAATTTTTGGATCGAGATCAGATTTCTCTTGAAAATAATCATTAGAGTATAAACCAATATCTTTATCGGTCGGAGGTAGTTTAAATCCTTGATTTAGAATTCTGTCCATTTTATTTCGTATCATATCCATGGTTTCACGAATATGACACGTCGTTAATTCTAGAGATAAATTGCCTAAATATACATACGCAATGCCCCAATCGAACGGGGTTAAGTTTCCAAAGGAAACTTCGAGTAAACGAATCTTAAATTGTCCATGCATATTAAAAGGAAATATTACGGTGCGTTTGAGATTTTTCATGTTTTTGGTATTTTACCCGTTTTTGTTAATTGTCCAGCATCTTTAAGTGCATCTTCTTGGTATTTATCCAGTTTATCAGTAACGTATCCATGATATACCCCAGTTTGTGTGAGTTTTAACACAACAATTTCACCATCAACAACAGCGACCCGTTCAGTTGAATCTTTTATTTCAACCGAATTGTCTAATGCTTTTTGACCATCTTTGGGTGCTTTGCTTACATCGCCTTTGCTGTGTTTGTGATGCTTTGGTGATGGAACATATTTACCGCGCGGATGGTCTTCAGGATTAAAAACATCCGGTTGCTGTTTTTACCGGCGTTCCTGCGGGAAAGCCCGGCAATATGTTGTGTGAATACAAAGAAAATAGGGTGAAAAAGAAGATATTTTGACTGAATATTTTGTTCATGTGCGCACTACCTAATCGGGCGATAAAATCTTCGGTTTTACCGCCCGAAAAATTATTTGGATGGGAACTTCACAATACGTAACGTCGTTTTCGGCAGAAATCTACCATGCTTTTGCACGAATGTGAACACAAATACTCCGATTGCTCATGCTTTGCGGGAAAAAATTTTTGAGATGGCACGATGAATTGAGAGGCGCCCGATTGTTTACATTGTCCGATCTTTATACTGCTTATAAATCGCACCGGCAAGTGCGACAAAAATTGGCATTAAAAGAATCGGTTCTATGATGTACAAGAATATCGCCCAGTAAAAGTTATCACCAAGCAGTGCATCGAGATTTAAGACACGGTTAAATAAAAATATTGAACCGAGAATTGTTACGTAAAAAACAGCGAGGAATGGTAAATTCACAAAAATAAATCGGATAGTTTTGAGGATAGTTTTGAGGAAGTCTTGCAATGAACCTGTCGTATCCAAAAAGAAAAAGAGTATGTATGAACCGAATTGCATGAGAATTGTCAACCCCATGCACAGTATAGATAGTGTGAGTAAAAAGATTTGACGAGGGACATCTTGTTCAAAAGATTTAAAGAACTCGGGGGAAATATGTTTACCGGCGACTAATTTTGGCGCCATTTTTTGATAAAAAACAATATGGCTTTTAAAAAGTTTCTCAAATAATGAAATAGGTGAGATATACCACCATACCAAAAAGACCGGAATCGCAAGCAACACAGTTCCGATTATCAAATGTTTTTTATATGATGCAAAATGAAACTTTCGATGGTAAAGAGCATCTATTGTTATTGCGCACAATGTTATCGCCGCAAAGCAGCTCAAAAGCGATATTGATAATAGAAGCAATTGTTCTGAATACAATATGTCTCGGACAAATTTCAAATGTATAAACGTAATAAGAGCAATTAAGGCAATAATAGGCAAGCTGTATACCAACCAGTTACCATAGATGCGAGGGAGTGCTGTTAATACGTTTCTGAAAAGTTGCTTTACATTTTCAAAGTTCAAAGATCGTAATGAATTTTTCCATGCGGATATCAGTTGCATTAGCATTCTCCTCAAAAGAATTTTTCTTAACGTTGAGAATACGTGATGCATCAAAAGTGGCGCAATACTTACACCAAAAATCGATGAAGATTTATATGAAATGGAGGAATTACTGAATAATCTTAGAGCTCATCAGAAAATAAATTTTTCAAGTACAGATCATGATTGTCGAGAAACCTTTTTGTTATTTGATAATGCTCCGTTTGAGTGTAGGTAATTTCCTGCAACCGGTCGCTCACACATGAATAAATGGTAGCATTTGGATAGGCAAGCAAGATTGGGGAATGGGTAGCTATAATAAATTGAGCCGTATTTTGCCTAGTTAAATCATAGATTATTCTCAACAAAGCAATTTGACGTTGGGGTGAGAGCGCTGCTTCCGGTTCATCAAGAATGTAAATACCGCTGTCGCCTAAGCGGTTACTGAAAAATGAGAAAAAGCTTTCGCCATGAGATTGATTGTGCAGAGAATTGTTGCCATAGGATTTGCTACCATCCGGAATTGAATCAAGATAGTTGGCAACGTTATAAAAACTTTCGGCTCTGAAAAAATAACCGTCATGGGGCTTATAGCCCCATGAAAGTTTCATGCATTCGGCTAATTTCATAGCGGGAGTATAATGTTCCGCGCTAGAAGTTTGGAAATTGATATTCTTGCTTCCCCCCTCGGAGCCAAACCCAATATTCTGAGCAATGGCTTCAAGAATAGTAGATTTACCAGCACCATTTTCACCTACAAAGAATGTAACCGGTTTAGTAAAAGAAATATTCTTGGTGTTTTGAATAATCGGCAGTGAAAAAGGATATTGGGCCTTGTTTACTCGGTCATCGAGTGCTATGTCAATTGAACAAAGCAATGGGTCATTTCCGAAGGGAATATATCTTTTGAGTTTTGTCCTTCTCAAGCGAAACCTCCATTAAAAAGCTTAAGGACGAAAATTAACAAGAGCGTAAGGGACTTGAACCCTATGCATATAGCATCAACCGAAGTAACTCTTATTTGACGGTCCTTAATATATGCGGAAAAGTGAACAGAGTGTATTTTCATCAAAGAAGTAACTCTACTCTCACGCGCATAGACTTATTGTACCAAAGGAACCGAATAATTCCTAATCGTATTCAGCAAGATATTTCTATCTTCTTCCATCATTTTCATCAGATTAAACAGTTTGTCCGAGAATCCGGCAAGGCAAAATACCTTGTCCGATTTAAATTGCATCGAGCCGTAGCCCCGCAGATCAAACGAATAGATAAACGGATCTGCGGAGTATTTACGTTTATAGTCATCGAGCTCTTTGGTCGGAGTATTAGAATCGCCCAGCCAACCTTGCATATCAGAAAATATGACAACCCGATCATATTTTGCTTGGGCGAGCGGAAAGATGCAATGAAAATCTGTGCCGCCCTGCACTGTATGATTTTTTCTTATCAGTTGAGCTAATGTCGCAACGGGCGTTCTCGGGTCAAAAGAGTAGTACATTGCTTTGTCTGCAAAAAACATGAGGTGGGCGCTTGGATTTGCTCTTGCGATAACAGCCATAAACAGGGAACCTATGCGATTCGGCTGACCCTCCATCGACCCCGATTTGTCAAGCACTACCAACGTATTTCCAGTAAATTGCGGGACGTTATTCAATGATAGTTCAATCGCGGTATCAATCGAAGCTTTTACTTTGGTTGTTACCGTAATATTTGTATTGTTCAATTCTTCAAGAGCATCGAGTGCTTTCATAAATCTGAATGGAAACACGAGCGATTTTTTTATTTCGGCTTCATTAACCAACGCAGCACATGCCAAATCAATACAATCAGGAGCTTGATCGATGATATTTCTCAGATTTCTTAGGAGTGCGAAATAGCCGAGTTTGTTTTTTGAAAGTAGCTCTTTCCATGCCGCGCTCTTTAATTCATTTACTTCTTCTTCACTTTCCCCATCTTGACCGGCCTTTGTAAGTTTCGCTTCCCATGTATCAACGTTTTTCAATGCTCCGGTCATAAGTTTTTTATACAGTTTTTCTTGTTCAGGGCTTTTTGGCTTCGGGTGTGTGAGGTTAAAGACATCGACCATTTTAACCGATGAGTTTTGGCCTCTATATTTTGCCAAGCGATATTCATCAAAGTTTTCTAAAGCTTTGTTAATACCTTTACGCAACATATTGGGTAATCCGCCTTTATGGTCTTTCTTCCAATAGGCTACCATCTCTAAAATATCATCGGGTCTGATAATGGCATTTGTTACTAGTTTGTATGCAGAAGGTTTGTTTTTTAGGTGTGGCAATAGCTCTATTATTGCGGCATGAGTAATTGAACGCAATCCGAACTCTCGGCGCGCGTAGATAACGGCTTTCGCAATAAAATCTTTATCGGGAATCTCTTTTATGAGTTGCTTGAGCCGATAGAGTTGGTCTTTACTTGATCGATAGAATTGATCTTCAACAAATGAGGTCAACAGGATCGATGCCATTTCCAGTTCAAGGGATTGTGCATATGCTATGCCACCGGCCAAATTAGTTGTTTGATTTGATATAGCTGTTCTGAATTTCATAATGTCCTTTTATACTTCCCCGCGATCTTTCATTTTTTGATAGTTTGTTTCAATGATAGTGATCATCTCATTAGCCTGCTTCAACCATTGTTGAGCTATTTCTTTGGATAGCTCAATTTTTACCAATGGCTTATATGATTTCACAAATTCTTCATAAGTAATATATTCAGCTTTTTCTTTTTTTGTTTTTGGTTTTCTTCCGAAAGTCCAAGGATATGAGGGAGTAACTTCGAAAATGATATTGTCGTTCCAGTCTAAATAGAGCCAGGTATGGGTCAACTGAGGGTCGTTTTCACTGGATGAAAGAAGGGAATGACTAAGTCCTACCCAGTATGGTCTTCCTTCAATCATATTGTATTCAAGCCCTGGCTTATCCAATAATTCATCGCTCCACAATAAACCGATATCTTTGTTAATAGAAGGGTGTAATTTGAAATTTTGATTCAAAATTTTATCGAGCCTATAGTGCAACGTTCGCATAGTCCCATATATATGGCAAGTCGTTAATTGCATAGATACTTTGTTATAAACTATAAATGCAATGCCATCATCAAAAGGACAGACATTTCCAACGCTTACGCCAAATAAACGAATTTTAAATGTATTTTTTTTATTAATAAGAAAATTAAGGGTTCGTTTTAAATTAATCATTGTTTTGGAATTTTTCCTGTAGGTGTGAGTTTCCCCGCTTTTTGCAGAGCAGTTTTTTGCTCCTCAGTTGGCTTATCTACGGCATAGCCATGGTATATCCCTGCTAGCGTCTCCTTTAACACAACAAATTCACCATCGACTACAGCTATTCTTTCAGTTGAGCCTTCTTCTACTTCAATCGAATTATCCAACGCCTTTTGACCATCTTTTGGAGCTTTGCTTATATTACCTTTGCTGTGTTTATGATGTTTCGGCGATGGAATATATTGACCATGTGGATGATCTTCCGGATTAAAAATATCAGGGTCTGACGGTTTTTTGCCGCTGTCTTCGATCCTAGGTTTTTTCGGCTTTTTGCCGGACCGGTCTTTTGTCATAACGATATCTGATATGTCTTGGACTATCGGAGGGAAGCAATCTTGAGGTGTCTTCTCAATTTCAGGAATTGGTGTTGGAAGGGCAACGATAGGATCCTTCTTTGGTAATTGATCGCCGCCGGTGTGCGATATTGGCTCAAATTGAAGCGGGGTCGGGCAGCCATGTGGCTGTTTTCGAATCTCCGGATCAGGAGTTGTTGTCGGACAGTATGTAGTTTCAGTATTAAGACCTGATATTGTGGTAATCGAAGTTTGGGTGGGAGCTTGAGCCGATTGTAACGCATTGTTGTTGACTGAAGGCTCTATGCTAATCGCGGGTGGAAGATTTTGGGTTGAAGACACATTTTGATGATACATGTTTTGAGCGATAGCTTCATTATGAAGATGCCCTGTGTACGTTTCATTATGAGCAGAAATATCATCGTTGTTGAGGAAAGATGAAGAATGTTCGTAATTTGGATTATAATAGCCTTCAGTCTCTTGCTTGTGGCGATAATATGCATATGGATTATCAAAATCAGTCTGGGGATTGTATTGATATGGCGGATTATTTGGACGAAGTTGATTGCCGCGATAAACACCATCGTGTCCATGTAAATCTTCGTGAGCCCCAAAATTGGTCATGATTTTTCTCACAACAAATGCACCAACAGTAAAAAGAACTCCTAGCCCGATTTCAAGAGGAGTTGGAGGGGGCCAGAGTCTCATTTTCCATGTAAGGCCGGCGCTATTATGCGTGACGATGTCATCGTGCGATACACAAAAATTGTGAATATTATCAAAGCGTACACAATGAGTAAACCCTGCAAAAGGAAGTTGTTCAACTGCATCAATGACGATATGTCCATGTTTTGCCGAAAGCAATTTGTCGCCTGGCTTTAACTCACGTGCCGCAACCCATGAAGCCGATTCAGGAAGATAAAACTGTTGTTTTGCGTTTGAAATCAGTTCGGTTTCAAGATAATGGATAACAATGCATATGTCGGTAGCTTGTGCCCAAGAAAAATTTACTCGATTTTCAATAAAGCCCGCATTTAGATCATACGAGGTAAGATGGTGGCCTGATTTGATTGTTTCAATTGGCTGATATCCACTTGTTGTTTTAACCGGTGTTCCTGCGGGAAATCCAGCGAATATATTATACGAATACAGAGAAAGTAAGATGAAAAAGAAGATATTTTGACTGAATATTTTGTTCATGTGCGCACTCTCTTTGTGTGGTGTTCATTTTCGGCAGACTCTACCATGCTTTTGCATGAATGTGAAGACAAAAAGCTTATACTTTTTGCGCAACACTAAGGATTATAAAATTGAAGCTTTCAAGAGAGTTTATAGAAAAGAAATGACCAATGAAAAAATTGTTGAGATAGCGCTGAATTTGAAGAGTAATTTTTCCTAAAACGACCTTTGGTAAGCATAAAAAGCAGCGCTATACTTAAATGGATTCTTGGTATATGCGCTGCAATTATTCATAACTGCGTCGATGTTTATTGATTTGGTTGGCAGACATATATTGCATTGCCATACAAATCTTTAAATCCGAAGGAAATTCCCCATGGTTGGGCTTCAGGTTTTTCAAGGCCTTGAATGTTGAGTGCTTTGAGGCGCTCATAATCTTTATGCGCATCGTTGCTTTCAAAGCTGATAAATGGCTTGTCGGCGGCTTGTTTGCCCACTAAGGCTTTTTCAGTATCAGTTTCGGCTTTCATCAAAACCAATTCCATATCTTTGTGGCCCGGCAGATTGAGTGTTAACCAGCGCATCGACCCAAAAGTGGCATCGGTATGAACTGAAAAACCGAGTTTTTTGTAGAAATCAAGAGCTGCGTCTTGATCATGGACAAAGAGTGTGATGTGAGTAATTTTGGTGAACATAAGTGCCCCTAAATGAATATTAATTTTCTGAGATTCCCCTTTTAATGATATCACTCTTTCTGTGCTCGTCTAGAGCCTTGCGAGGCTTTTTCTCTGATATGCATTCTATTGAAATAATTTTTTATAAAATGCCATTCTACGGTAGATACAAATCTGCTCAATATCTCAAAGTAAGGGGGCTTGCATGAAAAAAATAATCTTATCATTATTTGCCTCATCCATTATTGGCAAACCAATCATCATAGGGCATCGTGGCGCAAGTGCCTATGAGCCTGAAAATACGCTGCGTTCATTTGAGCGCGCTATTGCAATGGGTGCTTCGATGATCGAGCTTGACGTGTTTGTGTGTGCTTCAGGAGAAGTGGTTGTCATTCATGACGATACGGTTGACCGCACCACCAATGGGAAAGGAAGGGTGAAAGAACTCACCTTGGATACGTTACGAACGTTAGATGCGGGAAAAGGCGAGCATATTCCATTACTCTCAGAAGTTTTTGATTTGGTTCATTCACGCATACCCATCAATATTGAGCTGAAAGACCCTGCTGCCGCTCGGCCGGTGGCGGAACTTATTGGGCGCTTTATAAAAAATAAAAAGGCATCGTATAACGATGTTATAGTGACATCATTTGATACAAAAGCATTACAAGATTTTCATAGCTATTATCCCCAGGTAAAAACAGGGGTCATTTTTGATGACGATAAAAGGAATGTTGCAGATTATATTAAAACGACTAAAAATGTAGCTGCGCACTATATTATTGTTGATTTCACGACAATCACGCCCGAGCTGGTGCAACGGGCGCATAAAAATGGGCTGACCGTCTTTGCCTATACCGTTAATAGTAAAAATGATGCAAAAAAGACGGTAGCCTTGAACATTGACGGGATCATTACGGACTACCCCGATATTTTACACAACTAGTTTTTGGCGATTATTTGTAAAAAATAGTGTGTTGGTAAAAAAATGAAGAGCGGGAACACGAAGCACAAGATGACCAGCCATGTTATTGGCGATATGTTCAATGAAAAAACTTGAGGCGCAAACACCCAATTAATATTTTCCTTTGGATCGGAAAAAAAATAGGTTATCGGCACAATGCACCAATACATGAAAGTAAAAAACAATAATGCACGCTTGTCATAGCCATATTGCATTACATATGCAATCAAAATAATGGGCAAAAAGATATGAAATAATGATAACCCTCGCAACCAAGAAGGATATGCCTCATTAAACATATAATCGGAAAGATGAAACAGTGGTTTCTTGAACAAGAGGGTCATTAAAAAATCAATGTTCCATGCAAGCTCCACCCCTAAAACACCAACTGCTGCCATGCTTAATAATAATCGAGAATGGATATTCAACCCGATTACGATTAAAAATAAACCAATATCGGAGAACCATAAAAAATTCCGTGCGCCATAAAAGTACCAATAAATGGGAATTAGAATAATGGTAAACAGAGTGAGAGCAAATGTACTACCGTTCCAAAAGAGAGTTGCATTCATGGAATTTACAATTCGTTTTTAAGAGATATCATGTCATTTTAAGTAACCATAATATTCTTTTACTTTTGAATCAATGTAATATCATTGAAGGAGCTTTTTATGAAACATCTTGTTTTAGTTATAGGTATGCTTATGACAGCTGCTCACATCAATGCGAGTGAGCCTGAACAAGCATTCTCTTTCAATGGCATTGATGTCAATGCATTTCCTTATATTTGGAAAAGGACCATTGATTATGGAGATATCTATCATCCCAGAACTTACCCCGGTAATGCTACACCTCAACAAATTCTAGCTGTTTTGAACCATCCACTTTGTAAATGTGTAGAAAGAATATTTCAAAAAAATGGAACGTATGATATTGAAAAATTGAATCAACTTGATGCTGTTTGTGAAAATTTAACTATAAAACCTGGTTATCTAGATTTCTCCTCTGAGCCTACTGGAACAGCGGAAAGAATAGATAGACATTATAAAGCAATGGCAATACGTAATTGCGTCGGAGTTTTGAAATTTAATTATTACACAAGAAACGATGAGCAATTAATTGTTCAAGTTGATAAGATGCTTTCCAACCATTAATGATCTTATACAGTCATTATTATGGTTCTTTATTGAATCAACTCTTTTAATTGTTGAGCAATTTGTTGTGGGTTTTGATTTGCTGAATTTACGGTAAGATCATATTTCTGATTGCCATATACGCTAAAATAATGGCTGCGAGCATGTCCCTTTGGAGAGGTTCCTCGAGCTTCTTCACGTTTTTCCAGAACATCGAGAGGGATCTCAACGGCAACATAATAGGTCTTAATGCCTGCCAGTTTCTTGCGCAAGTCATTAAACCATTCTTCCTTATAAGCAATATAGTCAACGATAACATTGCAGCCGTTTTTTGCGTAATCAGCAATAGCGTTATTCATTCCGTAAGCAACCTTTTCCCCTTGCAGGCCGACAAAAAGGGTGATTATTTTATTGTCTGAATTGTCTTTCGTTTCTTCCACCCAACGAATTGGATTTGGGGATTGCCAATACTGCAAATTTTCAGGCGTTATATCAGGCATAGGAGCATCAAAAAGATTATCAATGCCGACTTTAATCCATAAATTTGGCATCATTAACTTTTGAAATTCTTTTTGGATCGAAGATTTTCCCGATCCTGAAGGTCCGTTGAGGATAATTACGGTACCATAAGGAGATCGGTTGTTGTGAAATATTTTATTATGAAAAGTGTAAACCCCCAATAATCCAAGAAATAATCCACCTACTAATAATAGAAAACTACTCATTTTTTTACTCCTTAGAAGCCATTAAGTGATTAGCGCCTTCCTATGGTGTGGAATTTGGATCGATGCTTGAGATCATAAAGTGATTAAATATTTACTGCTATATTTTTATCAAAAATATAGCAGTTTTAGATCTCAGGATATTTATGAGGACTTTTTCTAAAATGCTCAATTCTTGGATTAGTTTCATCCATCTCTAATGTTTCGATATAGAGGCCTGTTTCAAAACCTCCGCGATCGTTGTATTTTTTTTCTTTTGCCAATTCAATTTCTTGAATAGATACTCTGTATGCTTTGCACAAGCCGCTCACTACTTCAAGTACATCGGCTAATTCGTCAATTATTTCTTGTCTATCGTTTGCTTCACAAACTTCATGAGATTCTTCAATGAGTTTGTTTTTTAAGGCTTCGCATAGTTCGTCGCCCGTCAACATTTTATAGATTGGTTTAATATTTTGTGATTTAAAACCTTCTAATCCTTTATCTCGACCAAGCTTTTTACATGAGAATTTTACCATTGTTCCTCGTATTTTATTATTCATAATTTATATTCATAAATTGTTTAATGTATGAATATCGCAAGTGAAGTATGGCATTTTCCAAAGTTCTTTCAGATAATGCTTCCTTCCATGACGTCATAGAATTCTCTGCTTGTTCCAAGTTAAAAATGCCTTGTCGAAGTTTATTGAGCGTATCGTTATAGTCTTCGTAAAATCCGATAGGATTGCGTGCATCTTTTAAAATTTGATCTAAGGAAATCATATCGAGATATAAAAACACATCGTTCAAAATGTTTTTTATATCAAGCTCAATTTCAGATACGCTCTCTTTAAAGTGTATGAGACAATGTTCACAGTCAACATCATTTTTCCAAAGAGATAAATCTTTAAATTGATTCAGTATTTTTGTTTGAAGGCTGAAAAGTTCAGGATTGGTTTCAACATTATTAGTAAGACGAATATCGCATATGCGAGACGGAAAGTTTTTCTCTAAACCAGTAATTACATCATTTTCTAAATAGGTGATGTAGAAGAGTGCGGCATCAAATAAGAATTTATGGAACATAGATGTCGTTTTTATAAAAAGTACTTAAATATCGGTAAAAAGTATTTAAAGAAG